>NZ_JXTG01000006.1 GCF_000833605.1 Anoxybacillus ayderensis
TGAATCGATTCCAAAGAGGCGGAAAACACTTGGGAACAATTCCAGCACCGATAGCGCTTTACCTTCACGAACAAGTACACGGGTTGATGGAAAATCGCCAAATCTCGTACTTTTCTTGTCCGTCTGTCGTGGACACAGGAAGTGGCAACCCCACAATGAGGGCAACGTTCCTGTGTCTCTGTTTTCTCTACATGAATCGCATAACCATAGGAAAGAAGTTCTTGTTTAATCACTTTAAATTCTGGCAATCCTAGCGGTATAGAAAGCACTTACGAGACCTCCTTGATGTTTATTTCACCACTAACATTATTGCCAGGATCTCGTCAGTGCTTTCTCTTTTTTGTCACTAAATCACAAAATTTGGTGATGAACCTTAATAATAGGTGACCGTACATACACTTTAAAACAGTAATTTATGTACGAGCATTTCGAGACTATGCTTCTCCTAAATTACCATGCACGAAAGGAAATGAAGAAATAATCCACGAATGAACGTATTTTTTGTTAGGGAGATTGAGATATGAGGAATGTTTGATGTTAGTCTATATACATGCAATTTAAGATGATGACTTCTGTATGAACACCTTTTTCCATGGTTATACTGCTCCTAAATACCCATGTATAAAAGGAGCGGAAATGATATGAAACGTCTGAAAATTACAAATGATCACGGTTGGACACCTCGAAAACTTCGGAAACAAGAACGAAAAATCAAAGATGCTTCGCTTTGTGTTCGGGTGACTGCCGTTCGCCTCGTCATGGAAGGGTTTCTCGGCAAAGATGTCGCAAAAATGGTTCATCTATGCCGCCAATCGGTTTCCCTCTACGTCGCCCGCTTTAATGAAGGTGGGCTCGATCATTTACTCGATCGTCGCTTGCCACCTGGTCGCGTTCCATTTCTGACGGAAGAACAACAACAGGAGAGCAGACAACTGGTATGAACCACCACTCCTGTGGATGTCGGCTGGGGCATTTCTTCGTCATGGAACACACGTATATTACAATCTTACATCCAACAAACCTATGGAGTTTCGATGTCACGGGAAGGTATTCGGAAGTTGTTGCATCGTCTTCGCTTGTCATGGACACGCCCGACTGATAAGCTTGTCAAAGGCGATCCAGTGCTTCAAGCAGCCTTTGAAAAAGAACTCGAGTTTATAAAAAAACGAATCACGGAAGAAATCGTTTTGCTTCATGTCGATGAGACGCGTGTTCGTGCCTATCAAGCGCTTCGTACGACATGGGCAGAAGTAGGGAGTCAAAAACAAGTACCAAGCTACGGTCACCACGCCCACGTGTCCATTTTTGGTGCCGTCGACGTGCAACAAGGCGATGTCGTGTTTCATCGCGCATCATCCGCCAATGCTGAAACGTTCCTCGACTTTTTGCGCCTGTTGAAAGAGAAATATTCCGACCGATTCATCGTGCTTGTGTTGGACAATGCGCGTATTCATCATGCCAACATGGTGCAAGCCTTCCTTCAAAGCGAAGAAGGCGATGCCTTTCATTTTATTTTTCTCCCACCGTATTCGCCTCATTTGAATCCGATTGAACGGTTATGGAAGTGGCTGAAAGATGAAGTCATCGCTAACATTTTGCATAAAGATCAAAACGATATTGCCCAGTCGATTGCTCGGTTTGAACAACATGTCTTACAGCATCCAGATGAGGTGTTACGCCGCATCGGGTGTACTGCGTAAACCAGGGGTTAAAATGTCAATTTGGATGTATATAGATTATTGATCTTTTTAGAGGACGGACGACTGTAGATCGATAACTCAACACAGTGAGCGATCTATCAAATCAGTCGTGATAGAAAGGAAAAAAGTGATGTTTTGCCAATACATCGACCAGCTATGCACTAAAGAAATCCCATTTCTTTCGCTTTAGATACAGCATGCTTGCCGTTCTTCGCACTTAGCTTTTTTAAAATCCGACTTACGTGGTTTTTCACTGTTTGCACAGATATCACTAAATGATTAGCGATTTCTTGTTGGGTATATCCTTGGTCGATCAGTTTTAAAATAGCAATTTCTGTTTTTGTCAGGGGACATGTTATTTGTTCCCTTTTTTTTAACTTGCAAAATTCTTTTCTTATTTTATGTGCAATCGTTGGACGTATAGGAGAGCGATTTTTATACGCAGCACGAATAGCGTCTATGATTTCGTAAAATTCTGATTTGATGACATAGTCGATTGCTCCTGCCATGTAAGCCTGGAAAATGATCGCATCTTCATCTGAAGAAGTGAGCATAATGACTTTTATCTCTTTTTTCATTTCTAATAGTTGAGCAGTTAATTGGATGCCGTCACAGTCATCTTCTAAAAAAATATCCATCAACACAACGTCAACATTTTTTTTATGAATGACTGTCAATGCCTCTTCACTACAAGTCGCTACACCGATAATCTCAATGCCTTGATAACGATTCAATTCTTCTGAAATAATTTGAATCCAATCTTGATCATCTTCGACAAGCAATACGTGAATGTTACTCATCTTTGTTCCTCCATTTACTTCAAAAAAGAGCACTTTGGGAATTTAAGTGAAAATGTTGTACCACATTTTGTACTCTCTACGTCAATAAACCCACCATGCTGCTGAACGACATAGCAACAATACGCTAGTCCAATTCCATAGTTTTGACTTTTGTTTCGTTTCGTCGTGAAAAACGGTTCAAAAATATGTGGCAACGTTTGTTTGTCTATGCCTGTTCCTGTATCAGAAATTTGTATGATATGATAGCGAAAGCTTTCTTGAAAATGGATTCTAATGGCTCCCCCATTTGGCATCGCTTCGATTGCATTTAATATCATATTCACAAATACTTCTTTGAATTGTTGCTTATCACAATAAAGGATAATAGTCGAGTCATAATTCGTTTCGATTTGAATTTGATTAAGCATGTGACGAATTGATGAAATGCTCTCCTCCATAACTTCTTCCATGTTTTCACGTTTCTTCTCGGACGAACGAAAGGTGATTTTTGATTGAAATTTGGACAGTGTAGCTTGTAAATGTTGAACAACCTCCTGTATATTTTGAATGTTTGAAAGCAATTCATTATCATGTTGCTCGTTGGCGTATTGTTCCATCCGACGGCAAAACAATTGAAGTTTACTTATGTCATTTTTTAATTTATGGTTAAGCATTGCTGTTCCAATAAATATAGATTGCATCGATTGCTTCCAATATAGACGATGAATGTTCAAACGAATATGCAATATCCCATATTTGAATAAGGAAACAATAAAAAAGCTAAAAGAAATAATAATCATATCCTTGTTATAGCGCCAACTATCGTGATCGCCGAAAGCACGTAAAATATAATTTGTTATTAATGCAAATAAGATTGGAGGAATAAAAATAAGATTTGTAAAGAAACGATTTCTTTTTAATATGGGGTGTGTTTCTTTCATATAAGAAAATACAAGAGAAAACACCCCAAACACAATATACGGAGCGACCCACCATAATGCGATATGATAAGGAACAATATAAGTTGGATATATTGGATAATTGATGGCCATAAACAAAATCGGCACGGAAAGGATATATGCAAATCGCTTTTGACGATTCGGTGAAATAAGTCCAGAATATGTAATCGAAAACATAAGAAACGCATAAGGTGTTACATAATGGCAAATGAATGATAATAAATCTACGATGAGCTTTACAACGGTAGAGGAAGCGGAGTACGGCATCATATTTTCTTCGATGACAACAGATAATCCACCGAAACCACCGACGAAAGCGACAGCGCTTGCCCATTTTGAGGCTGAATTTTTATAGTCTATAAGTAAAACAATCGCTCCACCAAGCCATAATAGTACGAATAATACAAGCAAAATTATACACTCCTCGATAATAATGAGTGGATAAAGGTTAACACATCCTTAGCAATTTTTTTGCGGTGAAAAATAATGCCAGCATGTCCGCAATGATAAGGAAGGAAATTTGGGATGTCCCATGCTTGTTGTAATGCTAAGGCATCTTCAAAATGGACGTATTGGTCATATCGTCCGGCAATGAATAAAATACGATTTCGATCGATCTTCGGTTTTTGGGAAATTGGTTCGAGAATTTCCCAATATTCTTTCAGCATATCATAAGTAATTCCATTGTTTTGCAAGACCTGCTTAATGTATTTCCCAATCGGTGTATGCCACACGGCATAAGATAAGCTATTGGCATACATAATAGAAATAACCGCATCAGCATATTCATCCGCGGTAGCGACTAGATTTGCCATTAGCCCTCCTAAACTTACCCCGACCAAGATGACGTTTCCACCTTTGTTCAGTTTAATCCAGCGAATAAGTGCGCGAATTTCCGTGACAGCTTGCCTAACCGAAAAAACAGAGCGCTCTATATTTGCGCTAATCATATATTCCCCGCTATATGTGGAATGAGCTCTGTCAAAATGGAAAGGAAGCATTATTTGCCACATATGAAATCCTGATTTGTCAAAGGGATTTAAGAATAATTGGTTGATTTTCTCCCATTGATCCATTCTCCAACCATGGACAACAACAATGTGAACAGGAGAGCGGGAAGAGTGGGAGTAAACATTTCCTTGAACTCGGTCATTTATTTCATTTCCAGATTTCATCGGACTTTGAAATGAAAAGCGGCAAATTTCATAATTCATTTGTCTATGTATATGCTCAAAGTGGACATCTGGTATATCAGGTGTCGGATACACGATATCCTGCCTGTTCAAGAAGTGATCGATCATAACGCGTAAATTGCGACTGCTGGCTTTTTTGGCGATGCAATAAATATAAGCCAATCCAATCTAACGAGTATGCCACCCACTTTCGAATATGATCACTTCCTTTGGATATAAAAGTAAAAAAAGGACATTTTCATCATAGCATGACTTATCAATTGAATTCAATATGTTTTTTGAAAATTTTACTTTTATTTCACATAAAGGGTCAAGGTACTAAAAAAATTAGTACTTTACAGTTTTTTATATTCTATTTATTGTATACGTAGAACTAATGCAATGTTTCTATATTTGGAAAGAGGGATCGGTATATGCTCGAGATATTAACGAACCAAGAAATTATATTCGGTAATGTTGTTTCTTACAGAGGGAAAATTAAGCAATCTCAGTTTAATGAAGTGCTTACTAAAATGATAAAGCTACTTGAGGGAATGAATGTAAATAAGGAAGGACCTCTAATAACTACAACATTTAATGTTGAATCAGTAGGAAATGAAAATGTGTTTGACATGGAGATATTGATTCCAATCGATAAGAAGATAGAATTACCAAAAGGATATGTCTTCAAAGATGTTTTCCATCTTGTTCATGCCATTAGCACAAGATATATTGGTGATCCTATTGGATTACAAGATGTATATAATCAATTGATTGGATTCATCAGTCGAAATAAATTGCAACCCATTACAACAGCTTATAATGTATATATAAACGATACAAGCTTTTTTAAGGGAGAGCCACCTGTTATTGATGTATATATTGGTATTAATCCTTCTAAAATATGAATTGTTTATATAAGTTGCAACAAAGTTTTTCATATCTTTCTGTATTCATTTTAATATAGGCTGATATGTAACAGGAGTAGCGGACAATTGGATGTAAAATAAAACTGTGGCTTATATACATGAATACAGATTGGTTTTTCCGACATATGCAAACCGTTTTGACCGTTCTTCCAGTCAACTTAAACGGTCTTGCTTATGTCGATTTTTCAATCTGAATTTATATAGATTAAATGTAATACATCAATTGTGTTCTAAAAAAATTGCATTTATGATATCGATTTAGAAATTACTCTGTTTAAAATTCCTGATACGCTCCGTTTCGAGTTATTAAAACAGAGCGAGGGGAATTTTATATATACTAATTTTTAAATTTTTATAGGAAAGGATGAGAGAAGATATGTTACTAAATGTGTCAATTGGATTCAATGAGCTAACTTTCGAGGAAATGATTCTGGTGGATGGAGGGGTTAAAGTTAAATGGGGACAGGTATTAGAAGGAGTAGCATACTTTGGAGCAACCATGCTTGCAATTTCTAGCGCTCCTGTAACAGTTCCTGTTGGTGTAATTGCGTTAGCTGGCTTATCAGGAACTGCGTTTGCAGGATATACGGTAGGAAAGGCAATTAAATTTAGATAATAATGTGAGGTGCACTGGTTGTTAAACTAGTGCACTTTGTTACACTTTATTGCAACTTATTGCGGGTACAGGTGATGTTATCCAAAGGAAGTATTAGAAGTGCGGCGACGTGTATAGACATAGAAGGGGGAGTTATCGTTGAAAGGGAATATGCACATTTTTGTTATGACCATCATTTTTATTAATCTCCTGTTAGGTGCTTTGGTTATTGTTCTAAGGATCTGGGATCCATTGGCGTTTGCGAATTATTTTATGTTTTGTTTAATCGCTTATTTTTATTACTTGAGCAAAAAAAAGATTTATATCCCTTTTTTTGTTTTTGAATTTTTTGTGTTCTCGTTGTTGTGTATTGATGGGCTGCTTCCAGAAGGAATAGTTGATGAATCGAATGAAGTGCAAAACACATTCATGATAGTAATAGGATTGATAGTTTTTGGATTTTTGGCATTTGAAACAGTAAAGATAATAAAGAGGGACGGTATGTGATTTTATAAATGTTCAAACATAAATAGTTCTTCTTTCATTTTCTAACTTTTTGAGGTGTAGTCACTATGCTTTCCTTTTTCCATAAATACTACTGCATCAAACAACACGATATAAAAGACTGCGGTCCGGCTTGTTTGGCTACGGTATGCAAACAGTACGGTTTAAAAGTGCCGATATCGAAAATAAGAGAAGTTGCTGGTACGGATAAGCAAGGGACGAACTTATACGGTTTAATTAAAGCGGCCGAGCAGCTCGGATTTACGGCAAAAGGGGTTCGCGGTAATCAAGAAAGCCTTTTTCAACCTTTTCCATTGCCAGCGATTGCGCATGTTATTGTGAATCAAAGTCTACTTCATTACGTTGTCATTCATAAAATTACAAACAAAGAAATTGTTATTGCCGATCCGGCCGAAGGGTTAAAGAAAATGTCGCCTGAGGAGTTTTTTCAAATATGGACGGGGATTCTTGTATTGCTCGTGCCAGCTTCGACATTTGAAAAAAGAGACGAAACGAAAGGATTATTTGAGCGTTTCATTGGGATGTTAAAGCCGCAAAAAGGCATTCTTCTGCAAATTTTTTTAGCGAGTGTTTTATTTACGATACTCGGGGTTGTTGGTTCATTTTATTTTCAGTTTTTGATTGATGATATTTTATCGGAAAACCTGGAAAAGACGCTACATATTTTATCAATAGGCATGATCGTTTTATATACATTTAAAGTATTGTTGAACGCATTTCGTACATATCTTTTAATTTACTTAAGCCAAAAGTTAGATCTTGGACTCGTTTTAGGATACTACCATCACGTTTTATCATTGCCGATGAGTTTTTTCAATACGAGAAAAGTAGGGGAAATCATTTCGAGGTTAATGGACGCTTCAAAGGTTCGAGATGCGATTTCCGGAGCAACGTTGACGATTATGATTGATACGTTCATGGTCATCATCGGCGGAGCGATTTTGTATGCACAAAATTCGTTTCTGTTCGGTGTTACAGTGTTGTTAGTTCCGTTATATGCGTTGATTGTATGGGCGTTCCGTAAACCGTTTGAAACGATTAATAGAAAAGAAATGGAGAAAAATGCGGAGTTAACATCTTATATTGTAGAGTCAATGAATGGAATTGAAACGGTAAAGGCGTATAATGCGGAAGAAGAAGCGAAGTTTAAAACAGAGCAAAAGTTTATTTCGTTTCTAAAGACTGTATTTTCGCATGGGATGATGAACAATTTCCAATCATCATTAAAAACATATTTGCAACTTGTCGGAGGAATCATCATTCTTTGGGTCGGGGCAAATGAAGTGCTAAAAGGAAACATGACGGTCGGGCAACTGATTGCCTATAACGCTTTATTAGCTTATTTTCTTGAACCGATTCAAAATTTAATTAACTTACAGCCGATGATTCAATCAGCTGTTGTTGCGGCAGATCGATTAGGGGAAATTTTAGATTTAGAAATCGAAAAATCAAACAATGAAGAGAAAAAAATAAAAGTGGAAAGTTTAAAAGGCGACATTGTTATGAGAGATTTACAATTTCGCTATGGGACAAGAGATGTCGTATTGAAAAATATTAACCTTCATATCCGTCAAGGTGAAAAAATAGCACTCGTCGGCGAGAGCGGTTCGGGAAAGACGACGCTTGTGAAGCTGCTTATGCGGTTTTATGACTATGAAAAAGGAGATATTTTAATTAATGATATCAATATTAAGGATATGGACTTAGAAAGATTAAGACGAAAAATTGCGTACATTCCACAAGAAAACTTTTTCTTTAGCGGGACGATTCAAGAAAATTTATGTTTAGGCGTGGAGCAAGAAGTTTCGTTAGAGGAAATTATTGCTGCAGCGAAAGCGTGTCATGCCCATGAATTTATTAATCAACTGCCGTTACGTTATCAAACGATGCTTGAGGAAAACGCGTCTAATTTATCTGGCGGACAAAAACAGCGTCTAGCGATCGCAAGAGCGATTTTAAGAAAGCCTGATATTTTAATAATGGACGAAGCGACGAGCAATCTTGATTCGACAACAGAAAAAGCGATATCTGAAACGATTTATGAATATTGCAGTGAGATAACGACTATTATTATCGCCCATCGCTTAAGTACAATTATGAGATGCGACAAAATTTATGTGATGGAGCATGGGGTAATTATTGAAACAGGGACACATGATGAACTAATGAACATGAAAGGGAAGTACTATGAACTATGGAAAAATCAAATCCCGAGTGAACCAAGTCCAATTGCAACAATGTAAAGGGTGTTAAACATGAACGCTTATATACGAGAAATGAATGAGTTAACGGATAGCAGAGAATTGCTAGAAGCAAAACCACATCCGTTTGTTCCTGTTTTTATTTCTTTGTTATGTTTGTTTGTTGTCTCGTTTATTATCTGGGCTTATTTCGGTGAAATGGACATTGTAGCAAAAGGGAAAGCAGTTGTTCGACCAAACGAAAACGTTAGTACGATCCAAACACCTGTATCTGCAAAAGTGGAACGTGTGAACTACGTTCAAGGGGAAAAAGTACACAAGGGGGAGGTATTGCTTGAGCTAGATGCAAGCGAACTTGACGTTCAAAAACAAACCATTGAGCAACAGCTCCAAGAAGCTCAAGAAGAGTTAGAGCAACTGCGCACGTTTAAAAAAAGTGTTGAGCAACATAAAAACTTGTTTGCGAAAAACGATAATGACTATTATGAAGCATACATGAAGTACGCAGTAGACTATGAAAAGTTAAGTGGTGAATTGAAACAAATTCGTCTTAGATTAATGAAAGAAAAACAAGATGTGAATCGTTCGCAAAACGAAACGAAAGAAAAAGAACAAGTGCTGTTTGCCACACAAAAAGAGCAAGAGCTTACGATCCAATCGTTATATAAAGAAATCGCACGCTTAAGTGATACTGTCCGTGATCTGCAATTACTTGAAAAGTGTTATTTAGAAAATAAAAATTACTTTACGAATGCAACGTCTGTTTATGCAAATCAATATATGGACTTTCAAAATACTGTTCTTAAACTGCAAAAAACAGTACAGCAAAAGAAAGATGAGTATGACAGATTGATCTTTTTAGGAGAGCAATATGTTCCAAAGAGTAAGATTGAGCAAAGCAAAATAGAGTATGAAATGGCTAAATTAGAGTTGGAAAATTATATGAATGGGAAATTACAATCGGTTCGGTTAGATATAGAGAGGAATAAGCAGAAGTTGAATGAACTCACTATTCAATTACAAAAATTGCAAAAGGCGAGTACAATCGAGCCACAGTTACAAGGTATTCAATCATTAAAAAAAGACTTGCAGCAGAAAACGAAATCGCTATATCAAGAAATTTCTTTGCAGCAGGAGCTGGAGGAAATCTCATTAGCAAAATTTAAGACAGATAAATTAGTAGAGATTAATGAAGCGATAAAGCAACAGGAAAAGCTAGTGAAAGATCTTGAAGGAAAGAAAAAAGACATTGAAGTTCAACTTCGAAACTATCGCATTATTGCACCGATTAATGGAGTCGTTAATATTATAAAGGACGTAAATGAGGGAGATATTATTCACCCAAATGATCCGATTTTAACAGTCATTCCAGATCGACAGTCTCAATACAAGATGATTATTTATGTATCGAATAAAGATATAAGCAAAACTAAAATAGGTGCTAAAGTAAGCTATCATTTTGCTGCTCTCCCATATCGAGAATATGGAGAGGTCGAGGGAAGAATTGTGCGAATAAGCACAGATTCAACGGTTAATCCAGAGGATGGGATAAGCTACTATATCGTGGAAGCAACAGTTCCAAATGAAAGCTTACAAAGTTATAAAGGGAAAAAGGCGAAGATTAAAGTTGGAATGCAAGCAGAAGCATTTGTTGTTACAGATTCGAAAAAAATTCTACATTATCTTTTAGAAAAGATAAATTTGAAAGAATAGGAGTGGAAACATGAGTGAATTACTGCAAAAAGAGCAAGAACAAACAACAGTCATAGAAGGAAGAGAAGATGTGTTGTCTTGGAAAACGATGATTTTATTTTTTCTTTCGTTTTTTGGAATGTCTTTTGCAGTCGGCTTTATTTTAGGCATTATCGGTGGTGTAACAAACAATGAAGGAATTATGAATATATTTGAAGGGTATATGGGACTTCTTTTTGATGCGCTTATGTTTGTTGTTGCCCTCTTTTTATTTAAAAAAGTTCGTGCTTTTCTTAAAGGAGGTTTTGACAAAAAAGCAATTTATGAAGGAAAAACGTATTTGTATATCATACTGGCGATTTTTGTAACATTTACGGTGCAATTTCTTTCATTCCGTATAATTGGATTTGAAAATCCGGAAGCACAAGAGAAAGTAATGGGACTACAAGGAGCACAAAGTACTCTCGATTTCGTTCTGATGGGGTTAGCTGTTATCCTTTTATCGCCAATTAAAGAAGAACTTTTGTTCCGTGGTGTTCTTCATCGTTTTCTAGAGAAAAAGTATCATTTTTATGTGGGGCTTATTATATCGTCTATTTTATTTGGTCTAGCACACTTTGGTTATCCTGTAAATGGAGCGATTATGGGGGTAATTACTGTCATACTTTATCGATTAACGCAGTCATTATACACTTCAATTATTTATCATGTCATTTGGAACGCTTTTGTTTTTAGTACGATATTGCTTAGTTAGGGGAGAAGTTAGTTGAGGATGAAGCTAAGTTTTATTTTACTCATATTTGTTCTTTACCCTATGCATGTAAGGGCAAGTGAAGTAAGTCCAAGACAATTGACATTGGATGATGTTTTATACGAAGGTGTGAATCAATCAAACGATATTCTCGTTTATACGTATAAATGGGCAATGCTAAATGCGCAAAAAGAAGCCGTTCGTGAAAGTCTAAATGAGCTAAAGGAACCGACATTAGAGCCGTTAAAATTGTTACCAACGACGAGAGAGTATTTTTTGACACTATATCCAAACTATGAGCAAGCAACTGAAGAAGAAAAACAAGTGATTGATCAACAAATTGCTATTCAAATAGCTATTAACCAATCGCTTAATATAATCATTCAGCAAAACTACCAAGCCTCTCAAGAGCAGTTAAAGGCTTTGCAAAAAGATATACAGGAAAAGAAGAAGCAGTTAGCATCGCTAATAAAAGAATTAGAAAGTAGCCAAAATATAACAAAAATTGATGAACAAGAAGCAAAGGAGTTTATTCGCTATCAACTTGCGAAAAATTATATTTCCGTTTTGTCATACGATGAACAAATCGCTTATTTACAAAAAGAGATTCAATTTTTAGCTGAAGATATGAAGCGAGTAGAAGCAATGGTCGAAATAGGAGAGGTGAGTAAAGACGAGTTGAGGAAAAAGCAACGAGAATGGAAAAATAAGAAGAAGGAGCTAGAACATGTTCAAAAAGAAAGAGTAATGTTAGAGTTTCAACTAAAGATAGATTTAAATGTTCCGCAGGCACAGCCAGTGACGTTTCAATCTATCCCTAGTTCTTTTTTGCGTAAAATAGAAACTCCAAAAGATGTGAAAAGTCTCGTTTACCGTTCTTTCCTTTACTTAAAAAAGCAAGAAAACTTAAAATTAGCAAATGACAAAAAAGGGCAGGCAGCCAACCAAATCGAAAAGCAGCAGATGGAACAGTATGTGAAAATGTCAGAGGCACAATTGAATGCGGTAGCGAAAAATGTAGAAAGGTTTTTAGCAAAACGATATGATGAATTTGATCGTTCATATGCGAAATACGAAGATGCATACGATGTGTATCAACAAATGTTGTCAGAGCAAGACTATTACGAAAAACAATGGAAAATCGGTTTGATCTCTGAACATGACTACAAAGCACGCATGTTGAATATTGACAAAGCGAAGAGAGATTACATGTTAGAATTCATGTCGTATTGTTTACTACAGATAGAGGAGAAACAGTTTCACAATGGATATATTCCTTTGTTGTGAGAGGGGAACCCAAAAAGTAACGAGGTTCTCCTTTTTATAACCATATATACATGTATGAAAGAACCTTTACATAACAAAGAATGACTCGAAGCATGGGGGAGGTGAAACGTCCCCAATTACAACTCCTAGTTCATCCTCATTGACATGTCCATCAGCACGTTTCTTGCTTCCTTGCCTGTCATTTTCTTCGGTGCAAGGTTTACAATTATAAAGTCAATTCCTGTGTTAAGAACGTTATCAATGAAGGTCCAGCAAACCCTCCCCCATATATCTACTCATTTGTGTTCATTTAGTTCTACATGGTTGTTCATAATTGATCTCCCTTCTTTGGAATAAAATATGGATAAGTTGGAAAACGACCTCACCGTTTCATCACATTTTTTTATAGAAAAGAGTGGCGGAAAAATGGGGGGATGATCAACTGGATATATATGATTCCTTTAATGGTAAATGAAGAGTCCAGTGAAAGGAAATTTTGATATAGGCAAAGGAAGGTTTCCGTATAGGAGACCTTCCCTATATTTATACATATTTACTTCACCGTCGAAACTTCAACCCCAAGTGGCAGTGCAGCTCCGCCTGCATGCATAAATTCAAGCGAGATCATGTCTTGATTTGAAAAGACGATATAGTCGACAGATGCGGATTGTGTAAATGGCTGAAGCGGCGGGATGACATAGACGACACCGTTTACTTTTACAGCCCCACAATATGACCCGCCGCGGGCGCTAAAACGGAGGCGAACCGTTTGTATTTCCCCCGTTTCATTTTGAATCGGAAGCGATAGACGGTACGTTAAGCCGTAATGACCGGGATTGTGCACCGTTTCGGTCGGGTCGCTTAATGCATTGGCAACGGAAAGAAGATGATCTGTTTTTCCGTTTGATATGCTGTAGGCGACTGGTTCGTTATCGATCGTATATGTCGGCAACGTGGCTTCTAACGTTGTTCCTTTCCATACGCCGCGCGGATGAGTCGCATAAGAATCAAGCGGTGCGAGCGTAGGAGAAATCGTTGAGAAATTCGCTGACGAGCTTGTGACGACTGTGCGAATGCGATAGTTTCCTGTACCGTTGTTTTCTTGCTGAATGGTGAAGTCATATAAAAATCCGAGCAGTTGGTTGTTTGACACATCAAACGCTTGAATGACTGCGCCCGTTCCTGCTTTCACTTTCACCGTTGGTGCGGTTGTGAGCGCTTGTCGTAGCACCGTTTCAGCCAGTGGTAAACCGACATCGTAATGTCCCCAACTGTTTGGACTTGTTCGGGATGTTCCTTTTATATTCGTGACAATGATGTCGTTAGAAGAACGATTGTCAACAATAATGGCGACAGTGGCGCGAGTGCCTAAGTTGTTGACGTGCCAGCCAAATACGCGATGGTCCATCGTTCCTTGTTGTCCTTGCACGTGATCAAGTGCTAACGTCGCTTGCTGATTTGGCACAGAAACAGGTGTTAACACTTCTGGGTTGTCGCTTATTAATAGACGACGGTCATCAGCCATTTTTGGTGTTGTCACGTGCTGTGGGACAGCAATTGAAGTTTCGGCGATTGGCAGTAACGGACTGCGAAACGTCGTTCGAGGAATCGAGAAAAATAAATCGTTATTTCCGTTTCGAGTCATTTGTGCGCCAAAAACAGTCATGACCCATGAAGCGGATACGTACCATTCATCGTTTAGTCGAATTGGTGCAAGCGGTGCGACAATTTCATGATCGTCAACGATTAATTGTTTTTTTCCTGCCGTAATTGACATTTGGCCACGGGATAAGCGAACGATCATCGTTTCCTCTGTTTCAATCCAATCAACATTGACATCGATCGCTGTTAACAATTTTTTTAATGGAACATATGTATATACCCCATCCGTCATGGTGTTGTTTGTAACTTTCGTTTGATTCACGTACACTGCTCCAGCACTTGTCTGGAGGGTTGACCAAGAGATGCGCACCTCTTTTCCAGTCCATTGCACGTTCGCGTCAAGCGCTTCAGCGACAAAGCGAACAGGAACGAATGTGCGTCCTCGATAAATGATTGGAGGGGAATCAAGCGTGACCGTTTGATCGTTGATTGTCGCCGTTGTTGATTGGACGGTAAGAAAAATCACTTTTTTATTTTTTTGAACGGTCACTTGTTTTGTATTGGCGTTCCAAAAAATATTGGCCCCCATCGATTGAGAAATCGCCCGAAATGGCACAAGAACGCGATTGTTCACCATAATCGGCGAAGTATCTGTTTGTATTGTCTTTCCGTTTGCTGTAATTGGGATATGCATAGGCCGAATGCTTGTTGCCTCGGTAGCTGTTGGCATAGATGAAAAGATCATGAGGGCAACGAGTGCATATCCAACGATTTTTTTTAACAACGTAATCACTCCTTCCCATGGTATTATACCATAGGACTTCCTTTTGTCACGTATTTTGGAATTTGAAGTAAAAAAAGACGCCCGTGTGGACGTCTTTTATTTCTACTTGATTATGAATCTATGAAATGATAACAAAATTCATAAAATGTTAAAAAACTTTTATTTTTTAGTTAAATGACTACTTTTATACAAGTGTCGTTTTTGTCTATTCATGTCGAAGTGGACGCGATACAATGGAAGTACGTAGGAGGTGGCAAGTGTGAGCAGGTGGTTATGGCTATGTGTTGTTTTCTTTTTATTTCCTTCTGTCATTCAAGCAGATGAAAAAGAGGAATGGATCGTACAAGTGCGGCATCCGTCCAATTTCTCCACTATTCAATCATACGTCGTAGATACGGTTGGATCGTTTGCGAAAGTGGTGGTCACAGAAGAAGAACGAGAACACATTTCTCGTTTACCGTTTGTTTTAAAAATGGAGAAAAATGATATGAAGCGAGCAGCTGTCAATGACCCGTTATTTTCAGAGCAATGGTCTTTGCCGCTTATTGATTGGCACATGCCTTCGCTTACATCGGTCAACCGGATAATTGGAAAAACGATGATTGTTGATGGACAAGAAGAAGTGTATGACGGAGAGGCGTTTTTCGGTGAACATATCGTCATCGCGCTTGGAGAAGAAACATTATCTCGCCTTTCTGTCACAGTCGATCATATCGAAGGACCATGGCGTATACAGGTGAAAGATGAAAAAGGGACGACGTTAGGGGAAAACGAAGGTGAACTTCCTCGTCTTGATGTTCTCATCCCCCGTCCTTCTTCAACGATTCATCTATATGTTACGGCGCCAAATTGGACGAATCGTCCGCGCATCGTCGAATTAAAAGGTGTGAATCATGTCCTTGTTGCGGTCATCGATTCAGGTGTCGTACAACATGAAGATTTGAACGATCATGTGCTATATAGTGTTAGCGTTGATTATGCGGAAAACAAGCGATATGCGGATGATACGTTTGGGCATGGGACGCATGTGACAGGCATTTTAGCCGCTAGCGTCAATAACGGCAAAGGAATAGCAGGACTGATTGGGGATGCGCCCGTAGATATTTTGCCGATTAAAGTGTTAGACCGTTACGGAGTCGGCGGTGACTTTGAAATTGCAAAAGGGGTCAAATACGCGCTTGAGCACGGTGCTTCGATTATTAATTTAAGCTTAGCCGGCCAAGGAGAAACGGAAGTGTTAAAATCGATCATCGAAGAAGCTGTCAAACGTGGTGTGCATGTGGTGGCGGCGGCTGGCAATAGCCATATGCCCACCACAAATATTTATCCTGCCAGCTACCCCGGAGTCATTACGGTAGCAGCGGTTGATCGACAACAAATGCCCCTTTCTATTTCGAATTATGGTTGGGACGTAGAAGTAAGCGCCCCTGGAGATTTTCTAATAAGCACATATCCATCAGGTTATCGGGCGATGCGTGGTACGTCGATGGCTGCTCCGCACGTCTCCGCACTATTGGCTGTATTGCGCGCGATGTACCGAGAAGAAGATGCATTTCAACTTCGCAACCGTATATGGAAGACGGCGAAAGATGTATATTGGCGCGGATATGATATGTACACAGGATATGGAATCATTCAATGGCAACAAGCGATCGCGTTATCGAATCCATCAAGCATTGACTGGATGAACTTACAGCCGGGACAGCCCATTGAAAAAAATCGTACGTATATTTTAGGCTTGTCTTCGCGTTTTGTAGGGAAAAATGGTCACCTTTTTATCAATGGAAAACTTGTTCATTCGTTCGTTATTCATCAGGAGATGATGCCGTTTCGTTTGTTTGATCTAGCGAAACAACAAGGAGATGTGGCGGTTGTCATCACAGATGAACAACAACGAGTGATCGCTTCCGATATTCGTGCTGTTCCCATTCGACCAACGCCGTTTTCTGATGTAAAGAAAACATATTGGGCGTATAGCGATATTTTACAGGCACAACAACTTGGAATGATACGTGGGTATGAAGATAGGACGTTTCGTCCAAATACTCCTTTAACGCGCCGAGAAAGTATTGTGATGCTTGCTCGTCTGTTCGGTTGGGGGGCGCCTTCTATATTGCAGTCTCCTTTTGTCGATGTGCCATTGACAGCGACGAATGCGCTGTTAGTAGCAACGGCAGCGGAAAAGGGAATTGTGAAAGGAACGGAAGGAAAAGCGTTGTTACATGAGCAACTGACGCGCGGACAGTTTGCTTTACTTCTCATGCGTGCGCTTCAACTAGAAAACGAGCCGATTCGTTCTGTTTATCCATTTCAAGATGTAACACAACAAGATATGTGGAAAGCGGTGCAGTTGTTAGCGGAACGAGGGATCGTTGCGAAAACGTCATATTTTCATCCGAATGAACCTGTGACGAGAGCGCAAATGTGCGCGATGCTTGTGCGCGTTTCGACACTCATTCGACAATATTCGACAAGAGTAGCATAAAAAAAGCCCCACCGTTTCCAAATCGGTGGGGAGGCTGACTTAGCAACCAAAACCTTATCGCATAAGTAAGTATAGCCGTTTTTTTTAAAAAAAATCACTACAAAAATAATAACTTTGTTGTATAAATTTGTCGTTTAGTGTCGTTTTTTGTCGAAAAAAGACAGAGACGTGTCGAAAAGAAAAATATGCGTTGTTGGGTATGGAAAAGGTTAGGATTGTTTGTTATGCTTGATGATAGAAAAATGTCGAAAGGGAGAGAAATATGCTGGGGAAACGTCACGTATATTGTCTTTTGATCGTTTTTCTTGCTTTTTTTTCTGTCCCCACACATAGTTGGGCAAATACAGAATTAAAGCAAGAAGGACGATTTGTCGATGTTGGAGACGGTCATTGGGCGAAAAATGAAATTGACTTTTTAGCACATGCGCAAATTATTAACGGTTATCAAGTTGGGCAAACATCGGAGTTTCGTCCAGCGCAATCGGTGACGCGGGCAGAAGCGGCGAAAATGATCGTCAGCGCTCTCGGACAGACAGAGTGGAAAGATGGAACGTTGTCATTTCAAGATATTCCGAACAATCATTGGGCGCGTGGCTGGATTGCGCGTGCGGTACAGCTTGGTATTATGGGAGGGGACGGTACGACGAATTTTCGTCCAAATGACAGTCTTTCCCGCGCTGAAATGAGCATCGTTCTTGTGAACGCCTTTTCTCTTCCAAGCAAAGGTGCTGCGGTTGAGGCTGCCCCCGTATTTAAAGATACGACAGGTCACTGGGCCCTTGCGCACATCAATCGTCTATATTATCACGGCATAGCGAACGGACGGGATGGACAATTTTTCCCGAAAGATGCCATTTCTCGTGCTGAATTTGCGACGTTGTTAGCTCGGACGATTAACGATCAGTTCCGTTTGCCGTTGCCGGACTTAATCGAACAAGGAAAAACGAACATTCAAGGAACGGTGACGATTTCGACGCTCAATGTTCGACAAACGCCATCAGCGACAGGGGGGCTTGTTGGAACATTGCGAAAAGGACAAGTTGTGGATGTGTACGATATAAACGGCTATTGGGCAAAAATTGCTTATAACGGTCAGTTTGCTTACGTGCATAAAACATATTTAAAATTGCGGAATATTGCAGGTTCTCCTGTGAAAGGACGCATTATTGTCGTTGATGCGGGGCACGGTGGAAAAGATCCTGGTGCAATAAGCGGAGGAGCGAACGAAAAAACGATTGTGCTTGAAGTGGCGAAATTCGTAAAAGAAAAACTTGAAAAAGCAGGCGCAACCGTTATTATGACGCGAGAGACGGACGTTTATCCGACGTTGCAAGATCGCGTGAATATCGCGAAAAACAGCTACGCGGAAATGTTTGTTAGCATTCATACAAATTCGGCGACAAATACAAGTGCGAAAGGAGCAGAAGTGTTTTACGATTCATCGACGAATCCGAACGGAGAGGAAAGTAAAAAATTAGCACAATACATTCAAGAGGAGATTGTCCGCATGGCGAATATGGTTGATCGCGGTGTGAAAAATAGCGGCCTGTATGTGTTGCGCAACAATAGTGTGACAAGCGTGCTCGTCGAACTTGGATTTATTTCTAACGCAGAAGATCGTGCGAAATTAACGTCACCGGAATATCAAAATATATATGCTGAAGCGATTTATCAAGGGATTGTGAAATACTATACATCACAATAGAGGAGGTGGCATGGTGCGAAAATGGATTCTTCCTATCGTTTTCGTGTTGTTCTTAACAGCGTGCGAGCAGGAACACGCAGGGGCAAGTGAAGAGCAAGAAATTGCAACAGCGCCGTGGACAGAGCAACAAATAGCGGATACGAATAGACGTTTAAATCAAATCGATGAAAAGATGAAACAATTGGAACAACAGCTTACGAAAATGAAAACAGCTGCGGAATCGCCGCAAGTGTTTAAAGACGTTCCACTCGGTCATTGGGCGTATGTTCCGGTCGCTCGTTTATATCGTCAAAACATTGTCGGTGGCGTGGGGAATGGTTTATTCGCCCCGAATCAAGCGATTACGCGTGCGCAAGCAGCGGCGATGCTTGTAAGGGCATTTCAACTTCCGCTATCAAATAAGCCATCGATTTTTGCGGATGTCCCAAATTCTCATCCGTTTGCCCGCGAAATTATGACGGCGTATGAGGCTGGCTTTGTCGGAGGGTACCCAAACAATCGCTTTGCCCCTCAAGAGTCCATGAAGCGAAAACATATGGCGATGATTATTCAACGTGCTTTTCGCCTGCAAGCAACGTCAGCGCCATATGCAGGATATAAAGATGTGACAAACGGAACAGAAGGGGCGCTAGAAATTCGCATCATCTCTCAACATGGGATTGCGGAAGGAAGTAATGGTTATTTTTATCCAGAACAACCGACGACGCGCGCTCACTTTGCTACATTTATGGATCGGGCGTTGCAAAATAAATAGGCTGTGCATGTGCACAGCCTATTTGATTTTTTTTACTTCAATTCCTTTATAGTAGTACTTTAAAATTTGATCGTACGTAAAGCCTTTTTCCGCCATTGAGCGCGCACCCCATTGGCTCATGCCAAGTCGATGCCCCCATCCATCGCCTGTGAATGTAAATTCCGTTGGCGCAGTTGGGTAGTAAATCGTTTCATTTTCTGTACGAATGGAAGCATTTCCGTTTGAAATGATCGTTTGTCCGCTATTTGTTTGAAGTGTGTAGCCGACAATATGATCGACCGTTTGTTCTGAACCGTCCGCAAGTTTTACTTTTACGTTAGCATTTCCTTTGACATCGAAGGCAATACTTTTTAATGAAACGCCAAAAAATGAACGGAACGCATCAGGTGATGATACAAACGAAGGTCGCACTTGCAAGGTCCGTTTTTGCCCTGTGGCAGGATTGTACACAGTCGCTTCCATTTGTTGTACGCTTCCTGCACTTGTTTTTTGCGTGACACGAAGCGACACGACTTGTTCGTTTGTTAGTTTAAATTTTGATGATACGACAGTTGTTGCGACTTTTCCGTTCCATCCGTAATGTGGATTGCTCGCATGACGATCGTACGGATCGGAAACAGAGCGAATGTACGGAACAGCGCCGCCCCACACATTTTCGCTATTTTCTGTATTCCCACCAGAACTTGAATGGAAATAGGCGGCAATCGGTTCATTTTGATATGTTGCATACACACCTGCTGTTTCGTTAACTGCTGCGGTGGATGTCGCTTGTTCTTTTGATTTTCCACCGTATACTTGGCTGGCCACCGTCATTTGTAAAAACGACGATTTTTTCAATTGAGCGTATGCGTAGCTGCGTGCAGCGACAGCTTGTGCTTTTAACGCTTCTTTATGCCAAGATGATGGCATTTCCCCAGGGACAACACCTTTTAAATAGTCTTCCATGTCTAACGTATTAAATAAGTTTGGTGCCGTTTGCCCTGGTGTAATTTCAAACGACCCGCGGTATTTCACAGGTGCTGATTTTCCATTTGCTTGTTGAATGCTGCCGATCGTGACGTCATGTTGGTCGTTTCTTGTCACTTCATCTAATAAAAAACCGCTTGTCGATGTGTACGAAACGCCATTGATCGTTGCGACGACTGCTCCGTTCGTTTGCGAAAAGGCAACCGGATTTGTAAATGGGATCGCTTGTTTCGTTTTCAAATCAATGAGTTGATAGTTTCCATTTACTGTCGCAAGGAACGTTGCGGTCGGCAATAGTTTTACCTTGACCGGTGTCGGATACGATGCGGCATGAACGGATGTTGGGATAAAAAGAAACATGCTAAAAGCGACTACGATCCATCGAATGCTTTTCATCATTATTTCGCCGCCTCTAGTTGTTGTTTCAATTTCGCGACTTCTTGCTCAAGCTGTTGAACGCGCTGTTCAAGCTTTGTGACGCGCTCATTTAGCGGATTTATTTTTGCTAGCACCCATTCTACGCTTGCCAAAACAGGTTCGCTATTTGCCAATGCTTTTGATGCAGAAACGGTTAACATCGCTGCAAGCAACATCATGACAATCGTT
This sequence comes from Anoxybacillus ayderensis, assembly GCF_000833605.1. Taxonomy (GTDB): domain Bacteria; phylum Bacillota; class Bacilli; order Bacillales; family Anoxybacillaceae; genus Anoxybacillus; species Anoxybacillus ayderensis. The sequence continues at coordinate 21,472 of NZ_JXTG01000006.1, forward strand.
CTTTTTTTCACCGTTTTCTCCTCCCTCATTTCTATCTATCTCACATTATAACAAATCATTTCAACAAAAAGGACGAAAATGTAACAAAATTCTAGTTTTCTATTTTCCATTTGTCGATTTTAAAATTTATGGTATAATGTCTGATAGGTTTGTAAAAAGAGATGGTAGAAAGTGTTACTTTTTAAACAATAATTGATTGAAAAATCGGGAATGCTAACGAATAGGGAGGTTTCCTATGGTTTATTTCACCTTGTTTCTTTGTTTTATTTTAGCTGTGCTCATTACGCCTGTCGTGAAATGGTTGGCGTTTCGAGTTGGTGCAACGGACAAGCCAAACAAGCGGAAAGTGCACCAAAAAATTATGCCACGTTTAGGTGGATTAGCGATTTTTATTAGTTTTATCGTCGGTTACTTTGTATTGAAGCCAGCTAGCCCATATGCGACAGCGATTGTCATTGGTGCGACAATCATCGTATTCACGGGCGTGCTTGATGATATATATGAGTTGCCGCCAAAGTGGAAGCTGCTCGGTCAAATCGTTGCCGCCATTGTCGTCGTATACGGTGGCATTCGTATCGATTTTATTAACTTGCCATTTGGTGGTCATTTAGAGTTTGGATTATTAAGTATCCCGATTACGATGCTTTGGATTATCGGTATTACAAATGCGATTAACTTAATTGACGGCTTAGATGGTTTAGCTGCTGGCGTCTCGTCCATTGCCCTTGTCACGATTGCTGGAATGGCAGCGACGATGGGCAATACGTATGTGTTTGTTTTTGCGATGAGTTTATTATTGCTCGGAAGTACGCTCGGTTTTCTTTTATATAATTTCCATCCAGCGAAAATTTTTATGGGCGATACAGGGGCATTATTTTTAGGCTATATGATTTCGGTGTTATCGCTTCTTGGTTTTAAAAACGTTACAGTGTTTTCGTTAATTATCCCGATTTTAATTTTAGGGGTGCCTATTTCAGATACGCTGTTTGCGATCGTTAGACGCATCGTCAATAAACAGCCGTTATCAGCGCCAGATAAGTCGCATTTGCATCATTGTCTACTACGTCTTGGATACAGTCATCGTCAAACGGTGTTAATTATTTATGGCATGGCAGCGATGTTTGGTGTTGCGGCAGTTGTGTTATCGAAAGCAACGATGTTTGGCGCGTTAGTCGTCATTGCGTTTGTGTTGCTTGTCGTTGAGCTTGTTGTCGAGAAAATTGGTCTTGTCGGAAAAGATTATCGTCCGCTACTGAAGATGGTTCGTGGCATGAGAAAAATTTCATAACAATAAAAGAGGGTGTCTCGAGAGACACCCTCTTCATTGTTCTTGCGCGAATTGTTCTGTTCGTGCTTGATAAGACGATACGTCAAGATGTGTTTTTAACGTTTGTTTAATTTCGTCTACTGTTGCTTCGTCAAGTCGGTAATAATATACGCCGCTAATGCGTGCGTCTTCTCCTTTGAGATGAAGCGTTTCAATGTTTGCGCCTGTTCCTTTTGTTGCATAAGCGAAGAAACCTTTCATTTCCTCAAACGTTAAGTTTGTCGTCATATTTTTCCCGACCGCTTCCATCACATCGTCAAATTTTGTGAGCGATTTTACGTTCATCGCTTTTTTGAAGATCGCTTTCATCAGTTCTTGTTGGCGTTTGCCGCGCTCAATGTCGTTGTCATATTTCCGTGTTCTCGCAAGCGCCAGCGCTTCTTCACCGTTTAACGTTTGTAAGCCTGGTTTCAAATGAATCGCATTTTTCCGATCGTGTGAATCCATTTCGCGAAGTTCGTAAGGGACATCAAACTCAATGCCACCGAGTTCGTCAACGACATCAACAAACGCTTCAAAGTTCATTTTGACGTAATAATCGACTGGAATATCGAGCAATTCTTCAACTGTTTCGACCGTTGCTTTTACTCCGCCGTATGCATGGGCGTGTGTAATTTTATCGTATTTTTTCTCGATTGGAATGTATACGTAAGAGTCGCGTGGGATGCTAAGCAATTTGACCGTTTTATCTTTCACGTTAAATGTCGCAAGGATAAGCGCATCGGAACGTACCGCTCCCATTCCTTTCTTTTGGCGAATGTTGCTGTCGTCTACGCCGATAAATAAAACAGAAATGTTATCGGAATTCGGATCCACTTCTTTTATTCGCTTTTCTGATTTTTCGCGCCCATCAATTTGTTCGAATGACTGTTGGATGACGGACTGTGCTTTGTTGAAAAGAAACGTGGCGTATGCCCCTCCCCCGATGATAAGAAGAAGCAATGGGAGTAGGACAAATGTCCATATTTTTTTTCGTTTTTTCTTTTTTTTCATATATGCTCGTCTATTTTGCATCGTCGTTCCCCTTTTTTCAAAAGTTCAACAAATATCGACATGTAAACAATCATCATTTTACAAAATTTTTATGCAGTCGTAAACGAAAATTTTTTTACTGTGCGACATCAAACTCGACGTATACATGCTCGCCCTCTGTGATTGTGCTTTTCCCGTTTGTCAGTTCTGTCATCCATGCGCGGAAATCGTCTTTTTGTTTTTCTTCGACGTATGTGTCGATCGTGACGTGTTCCGCATAATGAATGTCTTTCACTGCATAAATAGAGGCGCGTAGTTCATTTTCCACTTTTCCAAGCCATGTATAGTCAATTGTTGTATGCATAATGCGCATCAGTTTACGTTCGACAATGCCTGCGGCTTTTAGTCCTTCTGTCACCGCTTTTCCGTAAGCGCGCACAAGACCACCAGCGCCGAGTTTAATGCCACCAAAATATCGTGTCACAACGACGACGGTGTTTTTTAACTTTTTCTTTTTCAATACTTCAAGCATCGGAACGCCTGCCGTGCCGCTCGGCTCGCCATCATCGTTTGCTTTTTGAATGTGATCGTGTTCGCCGATCATATATGCCGAACAGTTATGCGTCGCATCCCAATGTTTTTTCTTAATTTGTTGAATAAAGCGAATCGCTTCTTCTTCTGTTGTTGCGCGTTCGACGTAACAAATGAAGCGCGATTTTTCAATGACGATTTCTGCCTCTCCATATCCTTTTACCGTATAGTATGTCTCTAACAACGTGTAATCACCTCGAATGATTATTGGAATGTTGTGCGTTTGTTGTCGAAAAATGCTGATAGAAATAGGTGAAACATGCTATAATAAAAATTATAAAACGATATGCCCAATGTTCAAAGCAAGAAGAATATTCAAATAAAAGTCAGAAAAGTCATTTCGCTTGACTTTTGGTCATTTTTCCTTTAGGTGGTGTGTATGTCCAATAAAAAAATAAATGCAAAAGAGCTCGACCGAATTGTAAAAAAAATGATTGAAACGGTCGACCAAAGTAAAGCGGAAATTTTTCATATTAGCGAACAGTCACGCAAGGAACACGAACGACTGCTTGAAGAACTCCGACAAACAAAAGAAGAAGTGAAACGCGTCATTGATCAAACAGATCACTTAGAAATGAAAGCGCGGTTGGCTCGGCAACGATTATCCGATGTAAGTAAAAACTTCTCTCGCTATACGGAAGATGAAATTCGCCAAGCGTATGAGAAAGCGCATTCTTTACAAATGGAATTAGCGATGGCGCAAGAGAAAGAAAAACAGCTGCGTCAACGTCGCGATGAGTTAGAAAGACGGCTTGCTTCTGTGAAAGAAACGATTGAGCGAGCCGATCATTTAATTGGTCAAGTGACGGTTGTGCTAAACTATTTGAACGGAGATTTCCGCGAGCTGAGCGAGTTTATTACTGGCGCAAATGAAAAACAAGAATTTGGACTTCGTATTATTGAGGCACAAGAGGAAGAGCGGAAGCGATTGTCGCGGGAAATTCATGATGGACCTGCGCAAATGCTCGCGAACGTCATTATGCGTTCCGATTTAATTGAACGCATTTACCGTGAACGCGGTGCGGAGGAAGCGATTCGTGAAATGCGTGATTTAAAAAAAATGGTGCGTTCCGCTTTATACGAAGTGCGCCGCATTATTTACGATTTACGCCCAATGGCGCTTGACGACCTCGGTTTAATTCCGACGTTAAAAAAATATTTACAAACGATCGAGGAATATCATAAAAAAACGATTACGTTTACATACATAGGAGAAGTACGCCGCTTATCCGATCGTTTTGAAGTCGCTATTTTCCGCCTCGTGCAAGAAGCGGTGCAAAATGCGTTAAAGCATGCGGAGGCAAAGGAGATTCAAGTGAAAATGGAGCTAAAAAAAGATAGTTTGCTGATCGTCGTGAAAGATGATGGCAAAGGATTTAATCCGAATGAAAAAAAAGATAAAGCATTCGGATTAATCGGCATGCGTGAGCGCATCGAATGGTTAGAAGGAAAACTACATCTTTACTCACAACTTGGACGCGGAACGATTGTGACGATGACCATTCCGCTCCGTAAGACGGAAGAGAAAGGGGAACGACAGCTATGAAAACGCGCATCGTTTTAATTGACGACCATAAACTATTTCGAGAAGGAATTAAACGCATTTTAGATTTTGAACAAGATTTTGAAGTCGTCGCGGAAGGAAGCGATGGAGACGAAGTATTGGCGCTTGTCGAGCAATATAAGCCAGATGTCGTCATCATGGACATTAATATGCCACATGTCAATGGGGTAGAGGCAACGCGTCAACTCGTTGAGGCGTATCCGGATACAAAAGTGATCATTTTATCGATTCATGATGATGAAAGTTACGTCATGCATGCGTTGCAAACGGGGGCGATGGGATATTTGTTAAAAGAAATGGATGCAGACGCCTTAATTGAAGCGGTTCGTGTTGTGGCAGAAGGCGGTTCGTACTTGCATCCGAAAGTGACGCATAATCTTGTGAAAGAATATCGTCGCCTCGTTGCAGGGGAATCGATGGGACAAGAGAAGCAAAAGCAAGACGTACGCCGACCGTACCATTTATTGACGCGCCGCGAATGCGAAGTGTTGCAGTTGTTGGCGGACGGAAAAAGCAATAAAGGCATTGCCGATGCGCTATTTATTAGCGAAAAAACGGTGAAAAACCATGTAAGTAATATTTTGCAAAAATTAAATGTTAACGACCGAACGCAAGCCGTTGTCGTTGCGATTAAAAATGGCTGGGTAGAAGTGAAATAAGGTTGTCGAATCGATTCGACAACCTTTTTCAATGCAAGGATAGTTATAATATAGTACAATGCAAGTAGGAAAAATTTTGGACAAGGAAGGTATAGGCGATGAAAACGGCGATTTTAACAGATAGTACTGCATATATCCCGAAGCATATTCGTGAACAGTTGAATATACATATCATTCCTTTAAGTGTTGTCTTTGGAACCGAGACGTATCGAGAAGAAATCGATATAAGCGCAGAAGATTTTTTTGACAAAGTAAAAACGAGCGAACAACTGCCGACAACATCACAGCCGCCGATTGGACTATTTGTTGAAACGTTCGAACAGCTTGCGAAACAATACGATGCGGTCATTTCCATTCATTTATCAAGCGGCATTAGCGGAACGTATCAAGGAGCCGTTTCCGCGGGTCAAATGGTTGAAGGTATTCGCGTGTATGCATATGATTCGGAAATTAGCTGCATGATGCAAGGATTTTATGCGATGGAAGCGGCAGAAATGGCGCAAGCAGGTATGCATCCAGAGGCGATTATTGCGCAGCTAGATGAAATGAAACGATCGGTGCGCGCTTATTTTATGGTCGATGATTTATCGCATTTGCAGCGCGGTGGTCGATTAAGTGGCGCACAAGCGTTTATCGGCAGCCTTCTGCAGGTAAAACCGATTTTACATTTCGTTGATAAAGTGATCGTGCCGTTTGAAAAAATTCGTACACGTAAAAAAGCGTTAAGCCGAATAGAAGAGCTATTTGCGGAAGATGCGATGCTCGGCGTTCCGATGCGTGCGGTCATCATTCATGCGAATCGTGAAGAAGAAGCGCGTGCATGGAAAGAAAAGCTTGAACAACAATACCCGCACGTTGAATTTTTCCTTAGTTATTTCGGTCCGGTCATCGGCACACATTTAGGTGAAGGGGCAATGGGATTCGGTTGGTATAAAAAATAAACAGGAATTTTTTTGATTAGCGCGAATAGAAGAAGTGGACGACTCGTCCACTTCTTTTTTAGTGGGGTGATTCGTTTGTATATGGCAGGCAAACAGCTGCTAAAGTCTGGACTTTCTTTTCCTTATGATGAGAAGTATGTTCAAGTTGTAGAAAGTATCGTCAAAACGAAAAAAGGGTATCGCTGTGTGCGATGCGACAACGAAGATCAACAACTTTTTGCGTCTTTTCCGTGCGCTCGTTGTGGACGTATATGTACGTATTGTCGAAAATGTGTCACGATGGGACGATGTAGCGAATGCAATCCGCTCGTCATATGGACTGGTCCAATTCCCTCCACCTCTTTTTCTTCACCGCTAAAATGGAGCGGTAAACTATCCCCGGCTCAACAACTTGCTTCCGACGAAGTTTGTCATGCGATTGATCGAAACGACTCATTGCTCGTTTGGGCCGTATGTGGTGCAGGAAAAACGGAAGTGTTATTTGCGGGAATCGATCTGGCGCTGTCGCACGGAAAGCGCGTTTGCATCGCCGCTCCGCGCACAGATGTCGTGTTAGAGCTAGCTCCGCGCTTGGCGAGCGTATTTCCATCGGTCGATATGGCGGCATTATATGGCGGTAGTCAAGACCGTGGCAAACTTGCTTCATTGACGGTGGCAACGACGCATCAATTGCTTCGGTATTATCGGGCGTTCGATGTCATGATTGTTGATGAAGTCGATGCGTTTCCGTATAGCGTTGATCCGATGCTTTCGTACGCCGTTGAACGTGCCCGAAAACCGACGTCTTCACTCATTTATTTAACTGCAACCCCAAACGAGCAATGGCAACATGAAGTAAAAAGTGGAAAACGGAAAGCGGTCATGATCCCAGCCCGTTATCATCGTCATCCGCTCCCTGTCCCTACATTCGAATGGTGCGGCAATTGGCAAAAAAAGTGGCGCCACCACCGTTTACCGCTATGTGTCATTCAATGGCTCCATGCACGTTTATCACAAAAGAAGCAAGCCTTTTTATTCGTCCCTCACATCGAATTTTTACAACAAGTGGTCCCGTACTTACAACAATTTCATCCTCTCATTGAAGGGGTGCATGCTGAAGATCCGAAACGAAAAGAAAAAGTGCTCGCTTTTCGTCGCGGACACATTCCTATTCTCGTCACAACGACGATTTTAGAGCGTGGGGTGACTGTGCCAAACATTGACGTCGCTGTGTTCGGTGCAGAACAACCGATTTTTACAGAAAGTGCGCTCGTACAAATTGCTGGACGAGTCGGGCGAAGTGCGCAATATCCGACAGGTGATATTCGCTTTTTTCATTTTGGAAAAACGAAAGCAATGGTTAAAGCAAAGCGCCATATTGTACGTATGAACGATGAAGCACGAAAGCGAGGGTTGCTTGACGAATGAAATGTGTCATTTGTCATGATGATTGGATGCCGAAAATGTCTTTTTCGATCTTTTTGACGCTTCGGCAAGAGGATGTTTGTTGCCCGCGTTGCCGCGCTCGTTTTATTCGTTTAGAAGGGAATCGTTGTGAGCGATGTAGCCGTTTAATTGATCAGGCGGTATGTGAAGATTGCATCGCGTGGGAAAAACGAAAAAGTGTTTTAAAACAAAATGTCTCGGTGTATATGTACAATGATTGGATGAAAGAAGTGATGAATCGTTTTAAATTTCGCGGCGATTATGCACTTATTGAAGCGTTTCGTCACGATGTTCGCGCCGTTTTTTCTAAACATTTTTCTTCCGATGTATGCCTCGTGCCCATTCCTCTTAGCCCTTCTCGACTAGCTGAACGCGGATTTAATCAAGCGGAGGCGATCGCTTCCCTTTTGCCATTGCCGATGATTTTTGCTTTGCGACGTATCGATGATGAAAAACAATCGAAAAAAACGAGACGTGAACGTTTCACTGGACGGAAGTTTTGTCTCACCGGAGAAAATGTGGCAGAAAAGCGCATTGTGATTGTGGATGATATTTACACGACAGGCGCAACGGTGCACGAAGCAGCAAAACTTCTGTATGACGCAGGTGCGCGCGATATTTGTTCGTTTACTCTTATCCGTTCATAGTTGGGAACAAAATCCCATTGAAAAGTGCGCAACGATGGTCGATATAAAAAGTAGGAATATTGGAGAACGGAGATGGGTCGTTATGGAAATTCGCGGATACGGACATTATCGCTCGGCATCCTCATCGTCAACGACTGTGACGTTAAAAGCCGGAGATGTGTATGAAGCGGTCGTGAAAGAGCAAGTAAGTGAAAAAGAAGCGATCGTGCAATTGCGAGGGGTGGATATTCGGTTTCGTTTTGAAGGAGACGTGCCGCCTTCTGGGAGAGTGAAAGTGCAAGTGACAGGTGGGAATGGAGAAGTGGTCGAAGGGAAGGTTGTGACACCTCCTTCCACATCATCATTTGAAACGTTTGAAACGCCTGAACTTCGCCAAGCGGCAACGATCGTTGCTCAAAAGCAACTGCCGCTCACTCGCGAAACGGTAGAGGCATTGCGCACATTTTTAGCAGAAGGGAAAGGAACGGTTGAACAAAAGTTAGAAACGATTCAAATTGCCGCAAGTAAAAAGCTTGATATGACAGTAAAGCAGTTACAAGCGGTTCATGAGGCGCTCCACGGCAAGCCGTTAAGTGCATCGCTACATGATATCGTGCGCGCCATTGACGCACATTTTTCATTTACTCCAATCGCCAAACAACCGTCGCAAACGATTAGCGAATTACGTACACAGTTACAACAAGAAAAAAATATAGACCGCGTCATCGAATGGACGAAACAGTTTGCCGAAGAAAACGGGCATGAGGAGATTGCGAAAGCTGTTCGTGAAGCGACTGTAATGAAAGAGAGAGGTCATGAATCGTTTGCCCGCAGCCGCATTATGCAAGCGGTCGCTATGGCAGAAGTGAACGAAAAGAAAACGAATGACGTACAAACAGAACGGGCAACGACGCAAGAGAAACAGTTGCAAATCATTCGTCAACAAATTGAACGCGAGCCGATTGTCGCCAAAGCGATCGCTATAGCAAAAGGAAGCGACGTCGTTCGTCAAACGCTCGGGCCAGCATTACAAGAGGCAGAACAGTTGTATCGCTCAGGTCAACCACTTCGTGCTAAACAAAGATTGCTTGAAGCGTTTGCTTCTGTAGAGAAAAACGAAGATGTTCCGGTACAATCGGCCTCACCTTCACAAAAGCAAGTCATCGATGAAGCGAAACGCATCGTTCGCAACGCTCGCCATGTCGAAGATGCGGTTCGTCAGCTGAAAGAAACGGTTTTACCACGCATCGAATCGAAGGAACTATATGAAGCCGTTGAACGTGTACAACAATTAGGAGAAAAAGCAAAAAACGACCTTATTCAAGCATTGCGTACGGTAGGAGACCAACCGAGTAAGTCAACATTGCCGTTAGAAAGAAAAGAAGCACAGCTAAAACAAGTGGTTGATTTACGAAAACAAGCAGAAAGCGATCCGAATGTGAAAGCCGTGGAGGCGCAAGTGAGAGAAATCGTTCGAGCATTGCCAGTGGAACAGGGAGAGAAGCTCGCTCGCGCTTTTGACCAAGCGAAACAGCTGGAGACGGTTGGACGAAGTGTCGAAGCTCGTCAGCAGTTGGTGCAAGCATTACGTACGGTGGAAGAAGAAGCGATTGCGGACGTCGTGCGGACAGCGAAAGAAGTGGTTCGAGCGAATGCGCCAACGTCCACACCGTTGGAAGCCAAAGAAACACAGCTGAAACAAGTGGTCGAGGTGCGGAAGCAAGCAGAAAGTGCCCCAAATGTGAGAGTGGTGGAAGCCCAAGTACGCGAAGTTGTTCGTACGTTGCCAACAGAACAAGCAGAGAAAGTCGCTCGCGCGCTTGAACAGGCGAAACAGTTGGAGACGGTTGGACGAAGTGTGGAAGCTCGTCAGCAGTTCGTGCAGGCGTTACGTACGGTGGAAGAAGAAGCGGTTGCGGATGTCGTGCGGACAGCGAAAGAAGTGGTTCGAGCGAATGCGCCGACAACGGCAGTAGAAGCGAAAGAATCGCAGTTAAAGCAGGTCACTGACGTGCGTAAGCAAGCAGAAAGTGCGCCGACGATGAAAGCAGTGGAGCCCCAAGTGAGAGAACTCACTCGTACGTTACCAGCGGATGAAGGAGAGAAAGTCGCTCGTGCGCTCGAGCAGGCGAAACAGCTGGAGACGGTTGGACGAAGTGTGGAAGCCCGTCAGCAGTTCGTGCAAGCGTTACGTACGGTGGAAGAAGAAGCGGTTGCGGATGTCGTGCGGACAGCAAAAGAAGTGGTTCGAGCGAATGCGCCTTCAACGGTAGTAGAAGCGAAAGAATCGCAGTTAAAGCAAGTTACTGAAGTGCGGAAACAAGCGGAAAGCGCGCCGACGATGAAAGCAGTGGAGCCGCAAGTGAGAGAAGTCGTTCGAGCGTTACCAGCGAACGAAGCAGAGAAAGTCGCTCGTGCGCTCGAGCAGGCGAAACAGCTGGAGACGGTTGGACGAAGTGTGGAAGCCCGACAACAGTTGGTGCAGGGGTTACGTACGGTGGAAGAAGAAGCGGTTGCGGACGTCGTGCGTACAGCAAAAGAAGTGGTTCGAGCGAATGCGCCGGCAACGGCAGTAGAAGCGAAAGAATCGCAGTTAAAGCAGGTCACTGACGTGCGTAAGCAAGCGGAAAGTGCCCCAAATGTGAGAGCAATCGAGCCGCAAGTGAGAGAAGTCGTTCGAGCGTTACCAGCGAACGAAGCAGAGAAAGTCGCTCGTGCGCTCGAACAGGCGAAACAGCTGGAGACGGCTGGACGAAGTGTGGAAGCCCGTCAGCAGTTCGTGCAGGCGTTACGTACGGTGGAAGAAGAAGCGGTTGCGGATGTCGTGCGGACAGCGAAAGAAGTGATCCGAACGAATGCGCCAACCACGGCGTTGGAGGCAAAAGAAACACAGTTAAAGCAGGTCGCTGAAGTACGGAAACAAGCAGAAAGTGCCCCAAATGTGAGAGCAATCGAGCCGCAAGTGAGAGAAGTCGCTCGTACGTTACCAGCGAACGAAGCAGAGAAAGTCATTCAAGCATTAAATCAAGCAAAATTATTTGAAGCAGTTGGTCGTGGTGCAGAGGCACAGCAAAAGCTCGTGCAAACGTTACGTGCCATCGAACAACAGCTCGTGCCTGAATATGTCCATCGTGCAAATATGATTGCCGATCGCCTTGAACAACAAACAATGACGTTGGCAGAAGCGGTTCGTGAGCTTCAAGGTGATGCGACACTTGCTAAACAACCAAATATGGCGCAAACGCTTCAGCAAGTTACACAAATGCTCGACAAACAACGCCAACAGCTATTCACAGCCCTTGTAATAACAGAAAGTGGAAAACGTGTAACGAATGATGTACGTGTTGCTATCGCTCAAGCGATGAAAACGATACAAAAGGAGCCAAATGTGAAAGAAGCGCTAAACGTGGCGCGTGCGCAACTCGCTCAACATATGGAACCGTCACTTCATGAAGCGTTTGCTCGTGCTGATGAGCTTGCAGAAAACGGGCGAGAAATGGCCGCAAGACAAACGGTCGTTCAAGCGCTTCAACAAGTTGAACAGACGTTGTTGCCAAACAATACCTCAACAGCTGATGATGCGGCGTACGAATCGTTAGCTGCGCTCGGCTTGCAATCAAAAGATATTATCGTGCAAACCGTCACGAAACGGATGGCAGAAGCGACGAAACAGTTCCAACAAACGAAGCGTGATATGATGCGCAATTTAGAGGCGATTGATCATCTCATTACTCAATACAAGCAAGCGGCGCGACCGCAAGCAAAACAATTGCTAGAAACGACGATTAAACAGCTCGACCAAACGATTTTAAAAAGCGATGCGATGTTGTTTGCCGATATGACGATGGAGAAAAAATTACTGCAAGCAAGTTCGCAATTAGCAGAAGCGAAAAAGCTGTTAGAGAAAGGGCAAATGACAGAAGCGCAAAAAATCGTAAAACAAGTAAAAAGTACGCTTGAACAAATGCAATTTAAGCCGTCCGATGTGAAAGTGAAGCATTTTGTCGACGCTCAGTCTCTTAAACAACAAGCGCCAGAACAAGCATTACTCGCGCAATGGAACGATGTTGTCCAACCGGAGCCGTCCGCGCGTCATATGCTGCAAACGATTCGTCGCCTCGGCTTGATGCATGAAACCGATATGGCGAATGCACTCGTGTTTAACGGTGAAAGCGAACAAACGGAAGATACGATGAAAGGACTCTTAATGAAATTAGCACAGACAGGTGGAGAAGCAGCGAAACAAGCAGAACAAGCGTTGACGAATATGACCGGGCAACAGCTGCTGAATAAAAACGATCAAGGAAGTGCGATGCAAACGCTCTTTTTTACGATCCCGTTGTTGCTACAAAAGGAAGTAAAAGATGTGAAAGTATATGTCAATGCCCGAAACGACGGAAAACGAGTCGATTGGGAAAACTGCAGCTTATACTTTTTACTTGAAACGAAAAAGCTCGGCGATGTCGGCGTGCTGTTAAGTGCGAACGAACGAACAATTTCTGTGACGTTTCGTAACGATCGCGAAGATTTTGCAGAGCGCATGCGTCCGCTCATCGAAACGGCGACAAAAAGGTTGGAAGACATCGGCTACCGCGTCGGTCACGTACAATTTACGACGTTTGAGAAAAAAGAAGAAAAAACGAATGAGCCGAAACGGGCAACATGGACGGAGAAAGGATATGATTTTACAATATGATGTACTTTAACCAAAAACGAAAACGGGAAATAAACGGTCCGTCGGCGGCGGTCATTCGCTATGAAGAAGGAGATAAAGCGCCGACCGTCGTCGCCCACGGGCGCGGCTATGTGGCAGAAAAAATTATCGAACTCGCCAAACAAAATGGAGTGCCCGTCGAACAAGATGCCGCGCTCGTACAACATTTACTTGATCTTGACCTTGGCGATACGATTCCCCCACAACTGTACGCAGTCATCGCAGAAATTTTAATTTTAATTGAAAAAATGGAACGAAACTATTAAACATTGAAAAATCGTGACGATAAATAAAGTAGGTGAACGATAAAAGGAGAGTGAGCGCGTGGAATTTTTAACAGAAGAAGCGGTGTATAAAAAAACGCCGCAACAATTAACAGCGCTACTTTATGAAGGGTTAATTGAAAGTGTAGAAGAAGCGATCGCAAGCACAAAAAAAGGCGACTACTCTTATGCCAACAAACTATTGCAAAAAGCAAACGATATTTTACAACGACTAGGTGTTGGGTTAAATTATGACGCAGGCATTATCGCTCATCAATTAGATGCGCTATACAACTATATGGCCGAGCGTCTTATTGATGCCAATATGAAAAAAGACGTAGCCATGATGCAAGAAGTGTTAACGATCGCCAAAGACATTGCGACAGCATGGAACGAGGCACTAAAAAAACAACCGACAACAAACGTTGTGGCAAAAAAAGCGGCGACATATGAACAATTTATTATGACAGAGTAAAGGAGAGAAAAAAATGAGAATCAACCATAACATTCAAGCATTAAACGCTTATCGTAACTTAGCGGTCAACCAATCGAATACAGCGAAAAACTTAGAAAAACTTTCCTCTGGTTTACGCATTAACCGCGCAGCAGACGATGCAGCAGGTTTAGCCATTTCCGAAAAAATGCGCTCGCAAATTCGCGGATTAGAAGTTGCAGAACGCAACGCATTAGATGCCATTTCGCTTATTCAAACAGCGGAGGGGGCGCTCGGCTCTATTCATAGTATTTTGCAACGCATGCGTGAGTTAGCGGTACAAGCGGCGAATGGGACGAATACGGATGATGATCGCGAACATATTCAAAATGAAATTGATCAGTTAATTGAAGAAATTGATCGAATCGCGGAGAACACAACGTTTAATGGCACTAAGTTGCTAGATGGTAATTTTGCCAATGTTAAATTCCAAATTGGTGCAAATGAGGGAGAAGAAGTAGAGATAACTATAGAAGATATGACAGCAGGAACATTAGGTGTTGATGGTATAGATGTTTCTACAGCGAATCCAAGTGCCATTACAACGATTGACGAAGCGATTAAGACGGTTTCTGTAGAACGTGGGAAACTTGGTGCTTACCAAAACCGTTTTGAACATACGATCAACAACTTAAAAACAGCGCATGAGAACTTAACGTCTGCTGAGTCGCGTATTCGCGATACAGATATGGCGATGGAGATGACAAACTTCACGAAAAATAACATTTTAAACCAATCTGCACAGGCGATGCTTGCGCAATCGAACCAGCTGCCGCAAGGAATTTTGCAATTGTTAAAAAGCTAACGGGTAAAAGGGTAGGTCGATGCGACCTCGCCCTTTTTTTGTACGTGTGGCATAATAAAAAGAAAAAAGGTGTGAACGATGATGGAAGTGCAAAAAGTATCGCGGGCGTCGTTGAATCGTGTCGAAAAAAAAGACGATGCGCCGATGGAATCGGTGTCGTTTACGGAAGTGATGCATAAGAAAAAAAGCGACGTGTTATTTGAACGTTTTCAAACGATGGCGCAAGAAATTGAAGCGCAAGGGAAAAGGTTAGCTGAGTCGCAAACGGTAGAAGATTTAAAAAAATATAAAAAGCTTGTGAAGCAATTTTTAGACGATGCAGTGAAAAATAGTTTGCAGCTCGAGGAACAGCGCGGATTTAGTCGCGGGGGACGGACGAAAATTTATAAGCTTGTGAAAGAAGTCGATCAAAAGTTAGTCGAGCTGACAAATGCGGTGTTGGAAAAAGAAAAAAAGGGACTTGATTTGCTTGGACTCGTCGGTGAAATTCAAGGATTGATTATTAATATTTACACATAAGGGAGGGGAAAGCATGTTAGATAACTGTCCAAAATGTGGAAGTTTGTTTGTGAAGACGCAATTTCGAGATGTGTGCGAGGCATGTTATAAAGAAGAAGAAAAATTGTTTGAAAAAGTGTACGCATTTATTCGAAAACGGGAAAATCGAACAGCAACGATGCCACAAGTAGTGGATGCCACAGGAGTAGAAGAAGCGTTAATTGTTAAATGGATTAAAAAAGGACGCCTGCAGCTCGTTCATTTTCCGAACCTCGGTTATCCGTGCGAAAAGTGTGGAGCAACGATACGTGAAGGGCGACTATGTTCAAAGTGCATTGGTGGTATCCAGAAAGAAATGACGAAAATTCAACGAGAAGAGGAACGACAAAAACAAGCGAAGCGTCAAACGACATATTTTACAGAGAGAGACGACTAAACATTTTTTTCTTTTAGCCGATAATAATCATAAGGAAAGAAGAACGGGAAAAGCGAGGTGGGATGATGAAAATTAATCGTATTCAGCCGATGAGCGTCAATCCGTATGAACGGACGTCGCGCGTTGAAAAACCAACAAAAGCGACGAAAAAAACAGATCAAGTCGAAATTTCAAGCGCGGCGAAAGAATTGCAAGAAGCGGCGAAATTTTCTTCGGAACGGTTAGAAAAAATGGAGCGGTTAAAAGCAGAAGTGCAAGCAGGGACGTATGCGATCGATGCGCGTGCCATTGCGGAAAGCGTGTTGCGCTATTATAAACGATGACGGAGCGAATGAACATGATCGATCTTATGGAAAAGCTGCTGACATTTCACCGTGGACTGTTGCAGCTGGCACAACAAAAAACAGAAGCGATTAAAAAAGGCGACATTCATGCGTTGCAACAAATGATGGCGAAAGAACAAAAATATGTCATGGCCATTCGCCAGCTCGAGAGCGAACGAATGAGCCTTCTTTCACATTTACCTGAAGAAGAGCGAACGGTTCGTTGTTACGCAGAACAGTTGGAAGAAACGGAACGTACAAAGCTTCTCCACTTAGCAAGCGATTTAAGCGAAACAATCGCACGGTTGAAAGAGCAAAACGAGCTCAATATGCAACTATTGCAACAGTCGCTTCAGTTCATTCATTTTACCCTTGATCTCATGATACCGAACGAACAAGATGTGACGTATGACCCGAAGCGAACGGATGAATTGCCGCCACGGTCGTCGTTTGAAGCAAAAACGTAAGGGGGTTTTTTTGTGCTTTCAACATTTCATGGATTAGAAACGGTACGGCGCGGGATGACCGCCCAACAACAAGCGCTATACGTTACGGGGCATAATATCGCAAACGCCAACACGCCAGGTTACTCGCGCCAACGGGTAAACTTTGAACAAACGCCGCCATATCCGTTTGCGTCGAAAAACCGTCCTGTCGTGCCAGGGCAAATGGGAACAGGTGTGGAAGGCGGCACCGTGCAACGAATGCGCGAAGAATTTTTAGACGTCCAATATCGTGGCGAAAATATGAAATACGGCTATTGGAATACGCGCGCAGAAGCGTTGTATAAAATGGAAGAAATTATGAACGAGCCGTCAGACGAAGGGCTTGCGAAGACGCTTGACCGTTTTTGGCAGTCGCTTCAAGATTTAGCCGTCAATCCGTCAAACTCAGGTGCGCGCTCCGTCGTCCGTCAGCGCGGCATGGCGGTCGCTGAAACGTTTCATTACTTATCAAGCTCGTTAAAGTCGATTCGTGATGATATAAAAAATGAGCTTGACGTAACAGTGAAAGCTGTAAATTCATTGGCGCGTCAGTTAAATGACTTAAACAAACAAATTAGCGAAGTCGAAGTGCATGGTTATTTGCCGAACGATTTATATGATGAACGAAATCGGCTGTTAGATGAGTTGTCGCAATATGTGAACGTTAAAGTAACTCCTGTGCCAAGTGGCGGAAGTGCATTAAAAATTGCGGAAGGACGTTTTACGGTAGAGTTAGTGGATCGAACTGGTAGCACAGTCATCGG
This sequence comes from Anoxybacillus ayderensis, assembly GCF_000833605.1. Taxonomy (GTDB): domain Bacteria; phylum Bacillota; class Bacilli; order Bacillales; family Anoxybacillaceae; genus Anoxybacillus; species Anoxybacillus ayderensis. The sequence continues at coordinate 38,358 of NZ_JXTG01000006.1, forward strand.
CACGCTTGTTGATGGACGACTTGGGAAAGTCAATGAATTTCAAGTGACATATCAAGATAACGTAGCTAAGACGGGGCCAATTGTTAGCTTTTCTCTTGGCGATGCATCATTTTCAACATTTGAGCGCTTAAAAGAAAACGGAAAAGTAGGAGCTCTTCTTTATTCTTATGGTTACAGCGAAGACGGAGGTACAACGACGAGAGGGTTATATCCCGAAATGCTAGGAGATTTAAATGCCATGGCAAAAGCATTTGCTGATCAGTTTAATACGGTGCATTCTAATGGATGGAGTGTGGCGGAAATAAAAAATAATGCGACTTCTCCATCCACTAAGCCATTTTTCACCTATGACCCAGCTGATCCAGCTGGAACGTTAGATATCGCACAAATCATTAAAGATTCACTTGACAATATTGCCGCATCAGCATCAGGACAAATTGGTGACGGAAGCAATGCGCAAGCGTTAGCCGAAGTAAAAAATGGAATGATGAATATCGCAGGAAACACAACAACGATCCAAAACTTTTACGAAAGCTTAATCGGTCAAATGGCAGTCAATGCCCAAGAAGCGAAACGGTTATCGCAAAATAGCGAAACGCTTCGCCAATCAGTTGACGAACGGCGCATGGCGGTCAGCTCCGTATCGCTCGATGAAGAAATGATGAATATGATGAAATTCCAGCATGCTTATAACGCCTCTGCTCGCATGATTACGATGATCGACCAAATGTTGGACAAAATCATTAATAACATGGGTCTTGTCGGAAGGTAGGTGAGTAACATATGCGCGTCACGCAAATGATGCTAGCGAATAATACGCTGCGCAACGTCAGCAAAAGCTACGATAAGCTTGGCACGTATCAGCAACAGCTAGCGACAGGGAAAAAAATTCATCGTCCATCAGAAGATCCTGTCGTGGCGATGAAAGGAATGCATTATCGTACAAGTTTAACGGAAATCGAGCAGTTTCAACGCAACCTTTCCGAAGCGTATACGTGGATGGAAAATTCGGAATCGGCGCTTAGTCATACGACAAACGTCTTGCAACGTGCTCGTGAGCTTGTCGTACAAGCGAAAAACGGCACGCTCGGTCAAGAAGACCGTCAAGCGATTGCGCGAGAAATTGAGCAGTTGAAAAAAGATTTAGTTCAAGTCGCTAACACGAAAGTAGCAGGGAAATATATTTTTAACGGGACAAACATTGAACAAGCGCCTGTGACAGACGGTGCTCCGCCAACAGTTAATAACAACAACGACGATTTTACGGTTGAAGTAGCAAAAGGAGTTAAATTAAAAATTAACGTCACGCCTAACAACGTATTTAACCAAGGATTGTTCGATACGTTGCAGCAAATTGAAAACGAATTAGCGAATCCAACAGGGAGTTTAGACAATTTGCTTTCTCAATTAGACGGACATATAAACGACGTCCTTGCCGAACGGGCAGAGTTAGGAGCGCGCGTCAACCGTTTAGAACTTGTCGAGCAGCGCCTATCTGAACAACAGCTGATCGCCAAACGAATGATTTCAGATAACGAAGATGCGGACATTGAAAAAATTATTACAGAATTAAAGTCGCAAGAAAGTGTGCATCGCGCCGCGCTCTCTGTCGGGGCACGCATCATTCAGCCGACGCTCGTTGATTTCTTACGTTAAGGGGATGATGAATGTTGAGAATCCCGCAACTGACGATGCAAGCGGTGTTTCCGCAACTGTCGATTACGATTGAACGCGGATATATGCATATGCGTCAGCCACAAGCGGACATGTCGCTTGAGCAGCCGCAACCACAAGTCGAGATGAAAGCGACGCCTCCGCGCGTAACGATCGACCAGACGGAAGCGCGTGCGGACGTCGATTTAAAGCACATCTTCCGCCGCATAGAAGAAGCAGCGCAAGAAGGGTATGCGGCTTGGTTATCGTATTTAGAAACGACAGCGATACAAGGCGATGAATTAATGCGCATTGAACAAGGCGGCGACGTGCTTGCGATGCAAGCGCAGACGAATAGCGAGCGCCCACCTTTCGACTATAACGTCGGGCTAGTTCCACGCCCATTTAGCGTAAAAATCGGCTTTGAACAAGGGCGCATCGAGATGAATTGGCAAACGTTAGGAGCGCGCATTCATATCGAACCGCGCCCTGTACAAATCGACTATAAACCGAACGTCGTGCATATCGATTTAGCGCGTCACAACAGCTTGCGCATCGATGTGAGCGTATAAATGAGGGATGAATATGAACATCGAAACGAAATACCACGGAACGATCGAGTTGTCTGACATGGCAATCGTTTCATTTGAAAACGGGCTACCGGGTTTTGAACATGAAAAGCAGTTTGTCTTGCTGCCAATCCATGACTCACCTTTTACGATTTTACAGTCGGTAAAAAATAAAGACGTTGCTTTCGTCATGATCGAGCCGTTTTCTTATTTTCCAACGTACGAAGTCGAACTCGATGATACGACGTGCGAACAATTAAACATTCAAGCAGAAAACGACGTGGCGCTATACGTCATTTTAACGGTCGCCGAGCCATTTACAAATACGACCGCGAACTTACAAGCTCCCGTCGTCATTAACGTTCACGAACGAATCGGCAAGCAAGTTATTTTAACAAATACACCGTATAAAACGAAACATCGCTTGTTTCCAGAAATGGTTGAAGCAAAATAAGGAGGCGAGAACGATGCTTGTATTAACGCGCAAAATAAAAGAAGCGATCCACATCGGCGACGATATCGAAGTCGTCGTTCTCGCCATCGATGGCGAACAAGTGAAGCTTGGCATCCATGCACCGAAACATATCGATGTGCATCGGAAAGAAGTATATCTCGCTATTCAACAAGAAAACAGCGCGGCATCTCTCGCCTCCGCCACTTCGCTTCAACAACTATCCGACCAGCTAAAGAAAGGAGGGGAAGAAAATGAGCGTTAGCATCGGCGGCGTTCACGTTCCTGGCGTCATCGCGCGCATCGTTCAGGACAATAAACAAATCGCCGAACAAGCATTAAATGAGATCATCAATAAACATAAAGACGACCCAGCGCGCGTCATTAAAGAAATCCAGCAGCCATCACCGTTCTCGCAATTTCTGGACATTAAAGTATAAAATTTTTTTCATCACCCTATTAAACTTTGAAAAAACGAGCCGATAATAAACATGAGAGCAAGAAAGAAGGGCGGCCGACTTCATTCTTGCTAGCTAAACCACACGGATGTGGGAAAACAAATTCAAGGAGGAATATAAAATGAGAATTAACCACAACATCGCGGCGTTAAATACGCATCGTCAGTTGACAATGGGCACGTTAAATGCATCGAAAAATATGGAGAAATTGTCTTCAGGTCTTCGCATTAACCGTGCAGGCGACGACGCAGCAGGTTTGGCGATCTCTGAGAAAATGCGTGGACAAATTCGCGGGTTAGAAATGGCAGCGAAAAACTCACAAGACGCGATTTCATTAATCCAAACAGCTGAGGGTGCGTTAAACGAAACGCACGCGATTCTTCAGCGTATGCGCGAGTTAGCGGTACAAGGTGGTAACGACACAAATACAACGATTGACCGCGAGCAAATTCAAAAAGAGTTAAACCAATTAATTTCTGAAATTGACCGTATTTCAACGACGACACAATTTAACACAAAGAACTTGCTTGACGGTTCCTTAAATGCGACGTTCCAAGTAGGAGCGAATGATGGACAAATTATTAACTTGCAAATCTCAACAATGAGCTCTGCCGCATTAACGTTGGATGGAACAAACATCTCTGTTGCGGACAACTCTCTAGCTAGCCAATCGATCTCTAAAATTGACAGCGCAATTAACGCAGTATCACAAGAGCGCTCTAAGCTTGGTGCATTGCAAAACCGCTTAGAGTACACAATTAACAACTTGTCTACTTCTGCAGAAAACTTAACAGCAGCTGAGTCTCGTATTCGCGACGTCGATTATGCTTTAGCCGCATAAGCGGTGACAAGCACAGTCGTCCTAACTGGAAACGGTTAGGAGTATGACCGGGTGAATTGCTGGAAACCCCTTAGAGCCTTTGGCGCCACAACGAAGCTGGAAACGGCAAGCGTGATGGCTTGAAAAGTCAAAGGATTGGGCAACCAGCAGCCAAGCTCCTGTGACGAAAGTCTGGAGAAGGTTCAACGACTAGGGTATACCGCCTAAGGCGAGAGCTATGGCGATGAAACCCGTAGGTGAAGCCATGAAGGGAGACATGGTGAATCCGAAGTGCCCGGCCCCTAACAGGTAAAGCTGAGGGTGAAGATATAGTCTAGTCATTTGCGAAAGCAAATGTTCGCACGATGGCGAAAGAAATGATGGAGTTCACTAAGAACAACATCCTCTCTCAAGCAGCACAAGCAATGTTGGCTCAATCCAATCAAATGCTACAAGGAGTTTTGCAGTTACTTCGGTAATTTGATTGGAAGGGCGTCTTAGCTGGAAACGGCTAAGAGGATAACTGGGTGAATTGCTGGGAAGCCCTAAAGCTTTCCTTGCCACAACGAAGCTGGAAACGGCAAGCGTGACGGCGTGAAAAAAGGAAAGATGCTACAATGGGTAATCAGCAGCCAAGCTCCTGTGAGGAAACTCTGGAGAAGGTTCAACGACTAGGACATACCACCTAAGGCGAGTGCTATGGTGATGAAGTCCGTAGGGAATTTCCCGAAGTGCCCAGCCCTTCGCTAGCCAAACGGCTAGAAAGGTGAAGAGATAGTCTACACAACGATCGAAAGACGTTGAGGCATGGCAAGCCAACCAACAACCACAAGGAGTATTACAATTGCTCCGCTAATGAATCAAAAAGAGGCCTTAGGTTTGCTAAGGTCTCTTTTTATGTGCTATGAATAGCGCATAGATGCACGACTTGACTGACTGTTAAACCTGTTGTTTCCCTACAAGCATGGATTTGTTCCATATGTTTTTTGGTTAGTTCAATTTGATAAGGTTTGGCTGTTGCTTTGTTTATTTTCAATACCGGGAATTTTTCTGCAAACAATTTTTTGTACGTATGTTCATTCGATAACTTGTTGTGTAAAACAGGAAGTTGTTCTAACATTGCGTGAATATCTTTAGTAGGTCGAGTGATATGGAGTACGTTTGGTAAATAGATAGTTGTCCGTTTTTTGGTAAATTCTTTTGAAATGGAAGGAATAGTGGTTTTCCGTTTCATACTTTCGTGCACATATGGTTTAACTAAGCGTATAAAATAAAAAATTTGCGGTTTATCGTAAAGAGTAAGTCTGTTTTGTTTGTCTAAAGAAAAGTTTAGGCTGTATTTTCGTCTTATTAGCTGAATTAATGTTTCGTTTTCAGCTTTTGTAAATCCATCTGTTGATAAAATAACTTTTTTTACTTGATTATTTTCGATTTTTAAGTGTCCATCATCCTGATACCACCACGCTAAACAAATAGGTGTAAATAAATATGTTAAAAATTCAAATGGAATGGTTTTGCGATCATTTGGATACCATAACTCTTTTAGTTGAAAGACCACTCTTGATTTAAACGATTGGGTATAATATTGCTCAGTAAAACCGTTTTTGATGCGATTGTCTAGGATTTTTCGATATCTCGGTTTTGAAAGAGGAAGATATTTGTTTAATTGTTCGTAACAATAAAAACACCATGCTTTATCGCTAGCACAATGAGCGAAGCGAAATCGTGGATGGCGATTTTTTTCTATACTGATATTTGCATCCCCTAGTAATTTTCCACTAATCATGCTTAACGCCTCAATAGATAATTGTTGAAGTATTTCCATATGCTTATTCCCCTCTCTATAAGAACATTTGTTCCTATTTTAATACAAATATATTAATTAAGCAATAACATTATTGGACTTTTCAAATATCGGAGAATTATGTAAGCTGGGCGCTAGCTAATTGAATGTATAAATTTGAGATTAGGGAAATGGACAATACTTTTTTCCTCCTCCTCTTCACATCTTCACCTTTTTATCCGATATAAACAGTAGATGAATACATAAATGAAGAAAGAAGGAAGAGAGCGATGAAGCCGTTTTTATCGTTATGTATGATCGTAAAGAATGAAGAAAAAGTGTTACAACGTTGTTTAGACTCTGTATATGGCGTTGTGGATGAAATTGTTATTGTCGATACAGGTTCAACCGATTTAACGAAAGAAATTGCGTTGAAATATACGAATAAAGTATATGATTTTGAATGGACGAATAATTTCGCTGACGCGCGCAACTTTGCCCAGCAACATGCAACAGGGGAATGGATTCTCGTATTAGATGCCGACGAGTATGTTGAACGTACGAACTTGCAAGAGATGATACAGCAATTAAAACAAACTGATGATAGCGTGGAAGCTTATGACGTGAGTATTTACAACTTTGTAGGTGCGTACGGTGAACGAGTACTCCAACATCGCCACACGCGCATTTATCGCAATGTACCATATTTGCGCTACGATCGTGCGATTCATGAACAATTACGGCATGTGAGCGGGAAGTATGTTGAAGCTAAGACAGGTATTTTAACGATTTATCATACAGGTTATATGCGGCATGTGGTGGTAGAAAAGAAAAAACATGACCGAAACGCGCAATTGATTGAGCGTGAGATGGAGGCAGGGGAGAGCATTGCTTTCGATTATTTTAATTTAGGAAACGAGCATCTTTCAAAAGGGGAAGTCGAACAAGCGCTGCAAGCATTTATTCAAGCGTATCAACATAAAAAAGATATTCGTCTAAGTTGGGTTTCGTATTGCCTTGTGCAAATTATTTTATGTTTGAAGTATTTACAGCGGTTTGATGATGCTTTGCGAGTGATTGCTGATGTGGAGAATATATATAGCGAAACAGCCGACTTTCAGTTTTTGCGCGGGGAAATTTACTACTTGCAACATCGTTACGATGATGCTTTAAAGCAGCTCGAATACTTGCTAGAAAACAAAGAAAAGTATCCTTACACCATTAAAACGTTTGAATACGTTGAGTATGATCCGCATATGTTGCTTGGTCAAATTTACAAACATAAAGGAAATTTACAAAAAGCAATATATCACTTTTCTTGTGCACTTTCGTTTAATCGAAAAAGTTACGAAGCGCTTTACAACGTATTGCAATTGCTTGCTCGTGTTCATAGTGAAACGGAAATTATCCAATTTATTGAAAGCAAACAGTTGGCGAACGATTTGTTAGCGATCTCGCTAGTTGCTCGCATCGCATCGGCTTTACATTTAGAAAATGTGATGAAATCGCTTGTTGCAAAGCTAGGTGATGATGTGATTCAGCGCGGATTTGAAATTAAAGTAAATATATTACAAAATGCTTATGATGACGCCTTACAAAAAATATTGAAAAGTTCTGTGGCCGATTTACAGACGTATGTTCGTTCGGGAGGTTTAGACTCTTACGATTTATTAGTTTTGGCATTCAAAACAAATCAATTGGATGTCGTTCGCTTATTGCTTCATCTCGTTTCCGATCAAAAGGAAAAAGAGTTTTTGCTGTTTATGTTGAATGAGCATGAACAAGCACCTGAATCGATGTTTTACTTATTTTTACTCGAACGAACGATTCAGCTAAAAGAGTACGAGCTGTTTGAGCAATTTCTTGCTTTGAAAAATCGGTTTGCCCCATCTGTTCATATTCAAATCGCACACTTGCTTCATCGCTATGAATTTATGGATGTAGCGCTCCAACTATATCGTTCAGTCGATAATATGAACGATTGGGATGCGGGTGCGTTTGTCAATGTGATGGAAGCGTTGGCGATGAAAAATGAGATTATGGAAGCGATGCAGTACGGTCTATTAGCGATTAGCTTCGGTCATCACGATTTTCGTCTGTACAAATACATGATCGAGCTAATGAGCATATGTGGAATGAGTGAAGAAAGAAGAAAAATCGTTCAACAAGCGAAACAATTATATCCGGACAGCGAATGGTTACTGAAACAGAGAGATTAGTTTGAACAATACAAGTGTTTTATTCAAAAATAAAATATGGGAAGGTAATGAAAATGAAAAAGAGGGTGCTAATCGGTAGTCCCATTCATCAAAAGGCATCAATCCTACAGTTATTTTTAACATCCCTTGAGTATATGAATACAGAAGGTCTTGAGGTTCACTACCTATTTGTAGACGATAACGAAAGTCAAGATGCAAAAAAAATTCTCTCAGATTTTATGAGGAGAAAAAATACAGCCTATATACTAAATAGTACAGACACCCAGAGTTATATTTGTGATGAAAGTACCCATTACTGGAATGAAAATTTAGTTTGGAAAGTCGCCCACTTTAAAAATGTTATTATTCAATTCGCTCTGGATAAAAAATTTGACTATCTTTTTCTTATTGACTCTGATATTGTGTTGCATCCAGAAACGTTACAAAAGCTAATTGAAGCAGAAAAAGATATTGTCTCCAATATTTTTTGGACAAGATGGAAACCGAATTTTCCAGAATTGCCGCAAGTTTGGGTGTTTGATCAATATAGTCAGTATTATTACAAAAGGGGTGAAAGGTTAACTGAGGAGCAAATACATGAAAGACATCAACAGTTTTTAGAAATGTTAAGGAAACCCGGAATATATGAAGTTGGTGGTCTTGGAGCGTGTACGTTGATCAGCAGAAGGGCGTTACAGGCAGGGGTCAATTTCAATGAAATTAAAAATGTTTCGTTTTGGGGAGAGGATAGGCACTTTTGTATAAGAGCCCAAGCTTTAGGTTTTAATTTGTTCGTGGATACTCACTATCCTGCATTTCATATTTATAGAGAGTCGGATTGCGAGAAGGCGCAAGAGTTTATGATAAGGAACATTAAAGAAAAAATAGAAAAAGATTTATTTTATAAAATAAAGGTTGCATTTGAAAGTATAGGGTCATTTGATTATGAAAAAGGATACGAAGATTTATCAACTGCTTATTTTTCCAATCAGATGCGTCAACGTGTCCTCGATGAGATTCAAAGCCAGTTAGAGGATAATGTTAGGAGAAAGCTTCGGGTAAAAGCAAACGTTTATGGCTGCCAAGTTAAAGAAATAAGTTTGAAAGGGCAAAAAGGGATTATCACGTTTATGTTGGAGAACAATGGGGTAGAAGGAGGGAGTACATTTTCTGAGACCTTTTTATGTGAGTCTGAAGTAATTAAAGAAGGGAATGAATGGTTTATTCATTCGTTATCTGTTGTTGATAAGATAGGGGATATGGATTACAAGATTGGGAACACTGATGTTAGTCTAGATTATAGACACAACGAATAGAGAAATGTATAGTAAATCCATCAATCATAGGGAGTGTCTATAATGACAAGACGTTTTGATAAAGAATTCAAAATACATGCAGTAAAATTAGTGATTGAGGAAGGAAAGGCGGTCGCTCAAACCGCAAAACAACTCGATATTTCGCCAAAAACGCTTCATAAATGGGTCGCAGATTATAAAAAAGGTGCTAAGCATAGCTTTGTCGGGAGTGGAAACCTCAAGCCGGAAGATCGTGAAAAGCATGAACTTCAAAAACGTATTCGGGATCTGGATGAGGAAAACGCGATCTTAAAAAAGGCCATGAGCATCTTCGCCAAAAACCAGAAGTAATTTATACATTCATTCATACGCATAGAAAAGAGTTTCGCGTGGCGAAGATGTGTGAAGTCTTAGGCGTTTCAAGAAGTGGATACTATGCATGGGCCAAACGACCCGAAAGTCAACAAAAGAAAAGACAGGAAGCATTGAAAAAGCAAATCAAAAAGATTCATATCGAGTCAAGAGAAACGTATGGCAGTCCAAAAATCACAAAAATCCTTCAGAAACAAGGGGTTAAGGTATCTCAAAAAACGGTCGCTAGAATCATGAAAGATGGTGATATTCGTTCAAAAACAAAGAAAAAATATAAGGCAACCACGAACTCGAAGCATCATTGGCCTGTGTATCCCAACCTATTGAATCAGCAGTTTGAAGTCAATGAGCCGAATCAAGTATGGGTGGCGGATATCACGTATATTTGGACGAAAGAAGGCTGGCTGTATTTAGCATCCATCATGGATTTGTTTTCTCGTAAAATTGTAGGCTGGTATCTTTCCGAGCGCATGACAAAGGAGTTAGTGATCAAAGCATTCCACCGGGCCATCCATCAGCGAAATCCTTAACCTGGTCTGATTCACCATTCGGATCAAGGGAGCCAGTATGCATCGAATGAATATCAAGCCATGTTGAGGCAATACGGAATCCAGACGAGCATGAGCCGAAAAGGAAACTGTTATGACAACGCATGTGCCGAATTGTTTCACAGCATCCTTAAAAAGGAACTCATTTTCCACGAAACCTTTACAACAAGAGAAGAAGCCAAACAACGAATTTTCGAATACCTGGAATGTTTTTATAATGCCCAACGAATTCATTCAGCAAACGGGTACATGTCGCCAATGGAGTATGAGAAGATGCATCAGCAAGGCAAAAAGCAGCAACGCTTCTCTTCACAAGTCACGATATAAGGGGCATCTTTCCTCTTGAGAAGGGGAAGGGGTTACCAAACCGTTCTCCTTCTCAAGAGGCCACCAAACGAAGTGCAGTAGTAGGGCTTTAAAATTTTTCTCGATTTTACGTGTCTATTTTCTTGACATAATACCAAGCGCAATTAAGAGATCTTAACGATGAATATGAATTATCTATTTTTGGAAACGGTCCAGAGTATGAAAAATTGTTGTCTTATTCTATACAAAATAAATTACCAGTAACGTTTCATGGCTATATTGAACGGGAAAGATTAATTTCTGAGTTAGGTAACTATGATATATTTATACAACCATCAAGAACAGAACCGTTTGGTTATTCTGTAACGGAAGCAATGGCTAGTGGCTGTGTACCTATTTGTAGTAAAGTAGGAGGTTTACAAGATCAAGTTATTCATTTTCAATTCGATTACTCATTAAAAATAAAGAGCTAAGGAATAAGATGAGGGAAAAGGCATTAGAGGTAGTAAAACAAAAGTTTTCACTAAGTGTTTTTGGAGAACGTTTAGAAAACATTTATTCTAGTCTTATATAATTTTTTAATTGGAAGTGGGGTTTTTTTATGAGGGGTGTATATATCGGAAATAATAAAATGTTAATTTCTCCTATCTGGGGTGGGAAGTTAATTGCCTCTTCAAATGACAGAAGTTTGATGCCTGAACTTGTAATACACGGATTTTACGAAATTGCTTTAACTAAATATTTCTTAAAAAATATTAAACCAGGAGATACAGTTATTGATGTAGGTGCAAACCTAGGATACTTTACTGTTTTAGCGGGCTATTTAGTCGGTTCAAATGGAAAGGTTATTGCCTATGAAGCGGCTAACGAAAACTGTGACTTGATTCAGGAAAACATCTCATTAAATTATATTAATGACAGGGTTGAAATACGAAACAGGGCTGTATATTCACAAAATAAAACTATCTCCTTTTTTGAAACAGAAACGTTTAAAGGGAATGGTTCGATAAAAAAACATGATAAGAATTATTTTGATTTTTTCGGAAGCGAACATATAAAAGAAAATATGGTTCCAGCTGAGTGTTTAGATAATTACGTTGAAGAGTTACCATTTATCAAAATAATCAAAATAGATATTGAGGGTGGAGAATACCATGCTTTATTAGGTATGCAGAAATTAATAGAAAATAATAAGGTAGATACAATAATTTTTGAATTTAATCAAAATATGTTAGGAAGCGATGGTATTTTATTAAGAAATCTATTGGAAAAATGGGGAGATGAATATTCTTACTATTTCTTTACACTAAATGATGAAGGGGAAGAAATTGTTGTTGATTTAGATACTATTTATTCAAAACCTATAATTCCTTCAGTAGGGATGAAAAAAATTAATCTTGAATCAAGTAAAGTTGCAGAGATTTCTAATTCAAATGATATAGAGGGAAGTATAAGTAAAAAAGACCAAATGGCTCAAGGAATATTGGAATTATCAGAAACTTGTTTAGAAGCTTTGGGATTTGTTGAATCACAACTAAATAATATGACGTCGGCGAATGTTGAATTGGTTATAAATGATTTTATATTCGCTTTAAATAAACTAGAACAATTTATCCGTGAAATAAATTTAGGTGTCTTTTCTGATATAACTAAAGATCGTTTTGAATTAATACAAGAATCGTTAAACCAATCATTAATCATTGTTGCAAATAAAGATTATCTAGGGGCATTGAATTTAATTCAGAAAGAGGTTATTCCCGTTTATGGTGACTGGCAGAAAACATTGAGTGAATTGTTATCTCTATCTAATTGACAGATAATATAGGACATAAAACCTTCTTCCGTACTGGTCGCTCCTATATATGTATTATTTTTTTGGATATTTTAGGCAGCAAATCGAATATGAGATTATACTTTTCTTTTTTGTTAAATAGGACCGTTTTTTCTAATAAAAATAGCCGTTCTTATTTAGTATTAGCTGTTCGTCTCTTTTCAGTGCATTATTTTTGAATCCATTAAATTATTCAAATAATCTGCGATTGTGGTTAATTTTTATGGGGTGAAATCTTGACAACACTAGCGTTAGTCATGATTGTAAAAAATGAAGAGAGGCATCTTAGCCGTTGTCTGCAAAGTGTCAAAGGTATTGTTGATGAAATGGTTATTGTCGATACAGGCTCTACCGATGCGACGAAAGAAATTGCTTACTCGTTTGGAGCGAAGGTGTTTGATTTTGAATGGGTGAATGACTTTTCAGCGGCGCGAAACTATGCGCTCATGCAGTCGACGTGCGATTGGAATCTTGTGCTTGACGCTGATGAATATATTGTAAACGACTGTAAGAGCATCATCAGACATTTCATTGAAACAAATGAGGGAGTAGTTGGACGAATTAAACGAATAGATGAGTTCAATCAAAACGGCGAGCGACGATATGCCCAATCTTACTTATCACGGTTGCTTCCTAAAGGGGTAACATACAGCGGGAGAGTTCATGAGCAAGTCGATTCTCCGTTTCCACGCAAAAATGTTAATGTCGAAGTGTACCATGATGGATACGTCCACACGAATAAAACAGAACGGAACTTGAATTTACTATTGCAAGAGTTAAAACAACACCCAACCGATGATTATGTTTTATACCAAGTAGGAAAGCAGTACAAGCTGTTGCAGCAATTGAACATGGCGGAGAAGTATTTTGAGGAAAGTTATCGTCTTGTTCCTCTCCATGCGTGGTATCGTCATAGTTTAGTCATTGACTATTTATACACGATGACAGTTAACCGTTCGTTTGAACAAGGATTGCAAGTTATCGCAATAGAGCAAAAAAGATTAGATGATTCGCCGGATTTCCACTTCGCGTGTGGACTGTTTTATATGGATGCGATTTTTTGTCATACGGATCGTTATGCGCACTTGTTTCCGTTAATTGAACGATGTTTTATCCGCTGCTTAGAAATTGGCGAAACAGAGAAATACGATCGTGTGCGCGGAACGGGGAGTTTTTTAGCAGCGTACAATCTTGGCGTATTTTACGAAGTGACTGGACAAATCGAGAAAGCTGTTCATTTTTATAAACGAGCGGCACATGAAGAATATGAAAAGGCTGTTGGGCGGTTAAATAGGCTGTTAGGAAAGTGATGGGCTACTTTATAAAATGAGACGAAAGGAGAAAAATGAGCTCTTTTCTCCTTTTGTTTTTTCGAAAAGTTTTTAGAATTTTAGCTGTTTTTAAAGATGTTTCAGATTCATACAACAATCCTTGTGCACCTCGTCAAACTCCCACAATGAAAGTTTCGGTGCGAAGGAGGCAACTCCATCGCATAGATGAGGTGTTTTTTCTTCTTCCCCTTTAAATTTCCCTTCCCCCATCCGATATAAACAGTAGGAACGTATATGTAAAGGAGCGAAAAGTGATGATTGAACGAATTTCTTCTTCTCATTCTTCCACATATATGTATGAAAAAATGACAGAGCGTCCAGCCGAACAGCCAAAACAAGAGCAAGCGACCGTGCAGCAAGCGACAGCCAAGCAAGAGGAAGAACGTATTTCAAAAGAAAAACTTGAAGAAATCGTCAAAGGGATGAACGAATTTTTACAGCCGAGCCATACGTCGTTAAAGTTTAATGTGCATGAAGATTTAAAAGAGTATTATATTCAACTAATCGATGATCGAACGAAGGAAGTTGTGCGCGAAATTCCGCCGAAAAAATTGTTAGATATGTATGCGGCGATGATGAAGTTTGTCGGGTTGATTGTTGACCGAAAAATTTAGGAGGTGGTAAGTTATGAGCATGATGCGAATTGGTGGATTGGCAAGCGGAATGGATATCGATCAAATTGTGCGGGATTTAATGAAAGTCGAGCGTGCGCCAATTGATAAATTAAAACAAAAAAAGCAATTGCTTGAGTGGCAACGCGACGCATATCGCGATATGAATCGGTTATTAGACGCATTAGATAAACATATTTTCGAAGGCGTCATGCGCCAAAGCACGTTTTTGCAGAAAAAAGTGACGAGTTCGAATGAAAATGTCGTCACCGCCACCAGCACGCCGAGCGCGTCGAATCAAACAGTCGAGATTAGCAATATTACACAACTTGCAACAGCGGCAAGGTGGACGTCTGAAAGCGCCATCCAAACTGTAGGGGCTTTTGATCCAAATGCGAAATTGAAAGATATCACCTTTCTGGTGGGGGGAGCTACCCCTGTTAATTTGACTAGTTCGTTAACAGTTAAATTGGCTGTAACTGATCCTAACGGTGGTACAAAAAATGTTGAAATAAGTGTGGATCCAAACAATGATACAATTCAGTCAGTTATCAATAAAATGAATCAACATATAGAACTGGGCATAAATTCATTTTTTGACGATATTACGAAAAAAGTGGTTATTAACAAAAAACAAACAGGGATTGGGGCGTCCATACAAGTTATTGAAGGTCAAGAATTGTTCCAAGCGTTTGGTTTTACAGCTACTCTAAACAATTTTGAACTAACAGGAAAAACGGATGGACAAAACGCCAAATTTACAATTAACGGTCTTGAAACAGAGCGTCTGTCGAACACGTTTACGATTAACGGTATGACGTATACGTTGAAAAACACGCATATCGGGACGGTAACGATTTCATCAACAACAAATACGGATGCGATTTTTAACTCGATTAAATCGTTTGTCGATAAATATAATGAAACGATTGATGAAATCAATAAAAAGCTAAAAGAAACGCGTTATCGCGATTATCAGCCGCTGACAGATGAACAGCGCGAGAAGTTGACGGAAAAGCAGGCGGAAAAGTGGGAGGAAAAAGCGAAAAGCGGCATTTTGCGCGGTGATTCGATTTTGTCAAACGCCCTCTCTAGCATGCGCCAAGCACTTTATCGAAAAGTGGATGGAGTGGCGGACGGATTTTCTCAACTTGCACAAATTGGCATTACAACGACGCCAAACTATTTAGAAGGCGGAAAGTTAATTATTGACGAAGCGAAACTAAGACAAAAAATTGAAGAAAATCCAGATGCGATTTATCGTCTATTTAGCAACAACGGTGAAGGAAATGCGAAAGGGATTGTCCGCCAACTTCGCGATGAAATTAAAAAGACGATCAAAAGTATTGAAGATAAAGCAGGAAATACGTTAAAAGCTACGAATCAGTATATCATTGGAAAAAGTATTATTGACATTGATACGCGCATTAGTGCGGCCGAAGATCGGCTAAAACGAGTAGAAGATCGCTACTGGAAGCAGTTTTCCGCGATGGAAAAAGCAGTGCAACGTGCAAACTCGCAAAGTATGTATCTCATGAATGCCTTTGGCGGTGGAGCACAATAATTAGGAGGTTGAAAGATGAACCCATATCAATCATATCAAACAAATGCGGTGCAAACAGCGTCACCGGGGGAATTGACGCTTATGCTTTATAACGGTTGCCTAAAGTTTATTGCGCAAGCGAAGAAAGCGATCGAAGAGAAAGATATTGAAGCGCGCAATACAAATTTATTAAAAGCGCAAAAAATTATTCAAGAGTTGATGGTGACGCTCAATATGGAATATGAAGTAGCCAAATCGATGATGACGATGTATGACTATATGTATCGTCGTTTAGTTGAAGCAAATATTAAAAGCGACATCGCGATTTTAGAAGAAGTTGAAGGATATGTCAAAGAGTTCCGTGATACGTGGAAGCAAGTGATTCAACTAAATCGTCAACGTCAATACGCGCAAGGCGGTCACGTGTAATGAGCGTTGTTTCGGAGCTTTTGGGCATAACAAAGGCAATGGTTGAATTGCTTCGCGAGCCGATTGAAAAAGAAAAACGTGATGCGGTGATTGAACAAATCGAGGAAATGCTTGAGAAGCGGGAACAGCTTCTCAAGCAACTGCCTGCAACGTTAACGGAAGAAGAAAAGAAAATGGGGAAACAGTTGCTTGCGTTAGATCGTGAGACAAACAATCTTCTTCGGCAATTTAAACAACAAATCCAGCAAGACTTAAAGCAAATTAAACAAACAAGAGAAGCGGTCGATCGTTATGACGACTTGTACGATTCGTTAGCGAGCGACGGCATGTTTTACGATAAAAGAAGGTAGGTATCATGATGACTCAGTTAACTCCAGAACAATTGACGGTCGTTCGTCACTATGCAGCGCTATTGGACACAATTGAAGAAGGATTTCATTACGTAATTGAAAGTTTTTCCAATTATGGGCGTACGCAAGGGGATGTTGTGCTTGCGGATATTTTTACAGCGTTCGGTCAAATTGAACAGACAAATGAGCGATCGCTTGCACATTTTTTCGCTGATGATGTCGCACTATTGAATGAGCTACAACGATTTTCCGCCGTCGTAGAAGAGGCGTGGAAATTAGACGGAAAACTACACGATCCAAACGCAAAGAAGCAAATTGTTGAAAAATATGTAGCGCCAGCGTTTGAAGCGTGGAAAGTAAGCATGATGCAACATCTTCGTCCATATGTTGAACAATAAGAAGAGGAGGGCAGACAGCTCTCCTCTTTGTCATATATTAACATATTCACAAAAACGGGTGCTGTTTAAAATGCTTCTACAATGGTGACGTTTACTTCTTTTCGCAAGTCGATTTCAAATGGTGATTTTAGCGTTTCACCGTTTGGGTTTTGTAAAATACGAACGACAGGACGAAGCGGATATTCTGGGAAAATGTTTGAGACGACGCCTCGGTATCCTGTGTTGAGTACAATGTTTGTGCCAAGCGGGTAAATGGCGACGTATTTTAAAAACGTTTTAATGAGCTCGTAATCAAACAGCGTGTTGCCAGCTGCGCATAAATATTCGGCCGCTTCGTGTGGCGAATGTTGTTGGCGATGATCGCGCGGTGAAGTGAGCGCATCGAACACGTCTGCGATCGCAATAATGCGCGCGAATTCGTGAATGTATTTGCCGGCTGCTTTGTGCGGGTAACCGCTCCCGTCAAAACGTTCATGATGTTGTAAGGCACAGTAAGCGGAAGATGGTGAAATATTATTTTGCTTTTTCAATAGTTCAAATCCAAATTCCGTATGATGTGATATAATTCGGCGTTCCTCAGGGCTAAGAGGCCCTTTTTTCGCCCAAAGTGCACTCGGAATTTGCGTCATGCCGATATCAAATAAAAGCGCCCCAACACCTAAATCGAGCAATTGTTGCGAGGAATAACCTTTCGCTAATCCGATGACACCTGCGATCGTTGCGACGTTGACCGAGTGATGAAAAAAATATCCCTTTGAAATAACAAGGTCGGATAAGTTAATGAGCAAGTTTTCCCTGCTCAATAAGTAGTCTAAAATTTCTTTAAATATTTTTTGATATTCTTGCCCGAGATCTAGCGAAGATACGCGTTGAACAGCTTTTTGTTCTTCGATGAGTTCCGTCATCGTTTCGTACACTTTTTTTACGGCTTGTTGTCGTACAACCGGGCTAATCGTTGGCTTTTCCTCAATGTCAAATGTAAAAATGTCGTGAATATAAATATGACGAATGCCGTTTTCGCGCAATCCGCGAATGTATGAGTCGGTCAGTTTGACTCCTTTAGCAAGCAAAACGGCACCGTTCGGTCCGTAAATATCGACGGCGAGCACATCGCCACTTTTTGCTTCAAATATATGCACTTTGCGCATGCGATCACACCTCAGCAGAAAAATACGAACGCTTTTTCATCATCTATAAATTATAGCATAATTATCCATCATTTTGTTCATCATTTTTTCACAAAAAATGTGACGATTGAGGAGGAGTTTTGTAGGGAATTGTAGAAATAAGTAATCAACCTTTCATAAAAGGAGGAACAGCGTATGAAATACAACATTCGCGGAGAAAACATCGAGGTTACACAAGCGATTCGAGAATATGTCGAGAAAAAAATTGGGAAGTTAGAACGTTATTTTGAATCAACGGAAGGAGTTACTGTTCACGTTAACTTAAAAGTATATAACGATAAACAATCGAAAATTGAAGTAACGATCCCAATGCCACAAATTGTATTGCGTGCGGAAGAGCGCCACGACGATATGTATGCGGCAATCGATTTGGTTGTCGATAAACTCGAACGCCAAATTCGTAAACATAAAACGAAAGTGAATCGAAAAATGCGTGAAAAAGAAGTAAACGGTGTGACGCTTACAACAACTGCTCCTGTCGCAACAGAAGAGCATGAGGAAGAAGAATTTGAAGTTGTACGTACGAAGCGTTTTAGCTTAAAACCGATGGATAGTGAAGAAGCGATTTTACAAATGAATATGCTTGGCCATAACTTTTACGTCTTTATTAATGCGGAAACAAACCGCACAAACGTCGTTTACAAACGAAAAGACGGCAAATATGGCTTAATTGAAGCGAACTAATCCTACCGCCCTCTGTCGACATAAGACAGAGGGTGGTATAATGTGAAAGGGGGTGAAAAAAGGTGGAAGCAATCTTACGTGAAATTTTAGGGAAGTTGACGAGTATTGAGAGTCATTTTTTGCAATTTCAACAAGAAGTGCGCGAAAGATTTGCGCAAATTGATGAGCGCTTTGCCCAGATCGATGAGAGATTTAAGCAAATTGATGAAAGATTTGCCCAGATCGATGAGAGATTTAAGCAAATTGATGAGCGCTTTGCGCAGATCGACGAAAGATTTGCGCAAATTGATGAAAGATTTGCCCAGATTGATAAACGGTTTGCGCAGATTGACGAGCGGTTTGCTAATATGGAAAGTCGGTTAGATGCGCTTGAACAAGAAATGAAAGAAACAAATGAGCGCATCAGTCGCCTGGAGGAAGAGATGTGCGATGTCAAGAAACGTCTCGAGCATGTTGAAACACAGCTAAGCGACGTAAAAGAAACAGTGCAACGTTTAGAAATTCAACTAGCCGACGATGTGCGCACATTACTGCAAAACATTTATAAAAAGATCGACGAAAAAGGATTTGAAATTTACGCCCTCAACAAACGCTTACTCAGAGTCGAAGCCTCTATCGAGCAACTACAATCGCAAGTGTAATCCAGCGAAGAAGCTGGTTTTTTCTTTTTTCCCATCCCCTTTTCCGTATGAGTTGTCACCTTTTCTTGTAAGTGATATGATGGTAATTAGCGACTATATAAGCAAGGGGCGTTTTTGTATGCTTGGAATGTTAAAAAAAGTGTTTGATCCGAATAAACGACAAATTGCGCGATTAGAAAAAATCGCGAATGAAATTGATGCGCTCGGTCCGCAAATGGCGCAGCTTTCTGATGACGAATTGCGTCAAAAAACAGAGCAATTTAAAGCTCGTCTTGAAAAAGGAGAAACGCTTGATGATTTGCTTGTTGAAGCGTTTGCGGTTGTTCGCGAAGCAGCAAAGCGCGTGCTTGGCATGTATCCGTATAAAGTGCAATTAATGGGAGGCATCGCGCTTCATGAAGGCAACATCGCTGAAATGAAGACTGGGGAAGGAAAAACGTTAACCGCAACGATGCCTGTCTATTTAAATGCATTAACAGGAAAAGGCGTCCATGTCGTGACGGTAAACGAGTACTTAGCTAGCCGCGACGCGAACGAAATGGGCAGATTGTATCAGTTTTTAGGCTTATCTGTCGGACTAAATTTAAGCAATATGTCGCGCGAAGAAAAACAAGCGGCTTACAACGCCGATATTACGTACGGAACGAATAACGAATTCGGTTTCGATTATTTGCGCGATAACATGGTGTTATATAAAGAACATATGGTACAACGTCCGCTTCATTATGCGATTATTGACGAAGTGGACTCGATTTTAATTGATGAAGCGCGTACACCGCTCATTATTTCAGGTACAGCGCAAAAGTCTACAAAATTGTACATTCAAGCGAATGCGTTCGTTCGCACATTAAAACGGGATGTCGATTATACGTACGATGAAAAAACGAAAAGCGTGCAGCTCACGGAAGAAGGAATGAACAAAGCAGAGCGCGCGTTTGGAATCGATAACTTATTCGATTTAAAACATGTGACGTTAAACCATCATATTAACCAAGCATTGCGTGCGCACGTTGTCATGCAGCGCGACGTCGATTATGTCGTTGAAGACGGAAAAATCGTCATCGTTGACCCGTTTACCGGTCGCCTCATGCGCGGACGCCGATATAGCGATGGGCTTCATCAAGCGATCGAAGCAAAAGAAGGGCTTGAGATTCAAAATGAATCGATGACGCTGGCGACGATTACGTTCCAAAACTATTTCCGTATGTACGAGAAGCTTGCGGGGATGACGGGAACAGCGAAAACAGAAGAAGAAGAGTTTCGCAACATTTACAATATGCAAGTTGTCGTCATCCCGACAAATAAACCAGTCATTCGTGATGATCGTCCAGACTTAATTTATCGCACGATGGAAGGAAAGTTTCGTGCAGTTGTCGAGGATATTGCGGAACGTCATGCGAAAGGACAACCTGTCCTCGTCGGTACGGTGTCGATTGAAACGTCTGAATTGTTGTCAAGCATGTTAACGAAGCGCGGCATTCGCCATAACGTATTAAATGCGAAAAACCATGCGAAAGAGGCAGAAATTATCGCCCAAGCAGGTCAAAAAGGTGCGGTAACGATTGCGACGAACATGGCAGGACGCGGAACGGACATTAAACTTGGCGAAGGTGTGCGCGAGCTTGGCGGTTTAGCGGTCATCGGGACAGAGCGTCACGAAAGTCGCCGCATCGATAATCAGCTGCGCGGTCGTTCTGGTCGTCAAGGAGATCCGGGGGTATCGCAATTTTACTTGTCGCTTGAAGATGAACTGATGCGTCGCTTCGGTTCAGAAAATATGATGGCGATGATGGATCGTTTAGGTATGGACGATTCACAGCCAATTCAAAGTAAAATCGTTTCAAAGGCGGTTGAGTCGGCACAAAAACGTGTCGAAGGAAATAACTTCGATGCACGTAAACAACTATTGCAGTACGACGACGTATTGCGTGAACAACGCGAAATTATTTATCGTCAACGTTTCCAGGTGCTTGATTCAGAAAACTTGCGCGATATTGTTGAAAAAATGATTCAATCGGTCATCGAGCGCGTCGTGCGCATGCACACGCCAGAAGATGAAATGCCAGAAGAATGGAACGTGCAAGCAATTGTTGATTATGTGCAAGCGAACCTTCTTTATGAAGGGGATGTGACGATTAACGACTTGCGCGGTAAAGATCCGGAAGAAATGATTGAATTCATTTGGAATAAAGTGCGCGCACGTTATGACGAAAAAGAAAGCCGCATTCCAGCCGAGCAAATGCGCGAGTTTGAGCGCGTCATCGTCTTGCGTGCTGTCGATATGAAATGGATGGAGCACATTGATGCGATGGAACAGCTGCGCCAAGGTATTCATTTGCGTGCGTACGGTCAAATTGATCCGTTGCGTGAATATCAAATGGAAGGATATGCGATGTTTGAAGCGATGATCGCTTCCATTGAAGAAGAAGTCGCACGTTACATCATGAAAGCGGAAATCGAAAACAACCTTGAGCGACAAGAAGTGGCAAAAGGTGAGGCGGTCCATCCGAAAGAAGGCGAAGAAGTGAAGCGCAAGCCGGTGAAAAAAGCGGTGGAAGTTGGTCGGAATGATCCGTGCCCGTGCGGAAGCGGAAAAAAATATAAACATTGTTGTGGACGATAAGTGAGGGACTTTTCCCTCGCTTTCGTTATGTTGCGTTCGTGATGACGTTTGAATACAATAATGGTTGAGGTGAATGACATGATCGATTTAGTAGAAATTAAGCAAGAGCTTGAGAAAATGGCTAAGCGATTAGCGGATATTAGGGGGTCTCTTTGACCTCGAAACGAAAGAAGCGCGCATTGAACAGCTAGAAGCACAAATGGCTGCCTCTGATTTTTGGGACGATCAAAAAGCTGCACAAGCGGTCATTAGTGAAGCAAATGCACTAAAAGATTTAGTTGGTGAGTTTCGTTCGCTTGAAGAGCGATTTGAAAATTTAGAAGTGACGTACGAGCTTGTTAAAGAAGAGCCAGATGAAGAATTGCAAAAAGAGCTCGTGTCTGAGGCGAAAAAATTATCGAAAGACTTTAGTGAATTTGAACTGCAATTGTTGTTAAATGAACCGTATGATAAAAATAACGCCATTTTAGAACTTCATCCTGGCGCAGGTGGAACAGAGTCGCAAGATTGGGCGTCGATGTTGTTGCGCATGTATACGCGCTGGGCGGAGAAAAAAGGATACAAAGTGGAAACGCTCGATTATTTACCGGGTGAGGAAGCAGGAATTAAAAGTGTCACGTTGTTAATTAAAGGGCATAATGCATACGGATATTTAAAAGCGGAAAAAGGCGTCCATCGCCTCGTGCGCATTTCACCGTTTGATGCTTCTGGTCGCCGTCATACGTCGTTCGTTTCGTGCGAAGTTGTACCTGAATTTGATGACAACATTGAAATTGATGTGCGTCCAGATGAAATAAAAGTCGATACGTATCGTTCGAGCGGTGCCGGCGGTCAGCACGTCAATACGACAGATTCGGCTGTACGCATTACACATATTCCAACAGGCATTGTCGTCACATGCCAATCAGAGCGTTCGCAAATTAAAAACCGCGAAAAAGCGATGAATATGTTAAAGGCGAAATTGTATCAAAAGAAATTAGAGGAGCAACAGGCGGAGCTCGCAGAAATTCGCGGCGAACAAAAAGAAATTGGCTGGGGAAGCCAAATTCGTTCTTACGTGTTTCATCCGTACTCGCTTGTAAAAGATCATCGGACAAATACCGAAGTCGGAAATGTGCAAGCGGTCATGGACGGAGAAATTGACGTCTTTATCGACGCATATTTACGTTCGAAATTAAAACAAGGATAAGGTGTCCGACATGGGCACCTTTTTGTGTATTGACCCCTGAAAAAAGAGCGTGATAATCTGGACATAACGAAAGGAGGGAGTAACATGGCAGTAGACAAAAAATTGCTCCATGAGATGATTGAACAGTTAAACGAATCCGATCAACAATTAGCCTACGAATTTTTATTGCATTTACTGCAAAAAGCAAAAAAAGATCATAAATGGTGGGATGAAATGGAAGAAGTAAGCGAAGAAGAAGCGTTGTTAACAGAAGAAGAAAAACGCCAGTTACAAGGAGATGAAGGATATGTGACTGGTGGTGATGCAAAACGTGAATTTGGCTTACAAATTGATTTACCGTAAGGAAGCGGTAAAATTTCTTGCTAAGCAGGAGAAAGAAGTACAAGAACGGATCGCTATAGCGTTAAAAGGATTGCTTTACATTCCTCCTCAAGGAGACATTAAAAAAATGAGAGGACACCAAGGTTTGTACCGTTTACGTGTTGGCACATACCGCATTCTTTTCCGCATTGATCACCACGAGCAAATGATTTACATCGAGGCTATTGGAAATCGAGGAGATGTATATTAACTTCACTATATTAAATCATTATTGCGTTAATTCGATGTCATTTACTTCCTATATCGGGCATGCTATACTCACGAGGGAAGGTGAGAAGCATGCGAAAAAGAAGCAACATAACAAATCCATTTGTTGAAAAAGTGCTCGAATACGTATACATTCTTGTCGGCTCGGCTGTTGTGGCCGTTGCGTTCAATTTATTTTTACTTCCGAATCGTGTTGCATCAGGTGGGGTAAGCGGCATCAGTACGATTTTACATGCGACGCTCGGTTGGCAGCCAGCATACGTACAATGGGCGCTTAACATTCCGCTATTTATCGCAGGTGTGCTATTGCTTGGAAAGCAGTTTGGTGTAAAAACGTTAGTCGGTACCGCCTTTTTACCGTTTGTCGTTTATTTGACACATGACGTGGCACCGGCAACGCACGATCCATTGCTTGGGGCACTGTTTGGCGGCATTGGCGTCGGCGTAGGACTAGGCATCGTTTTCCGTGGTCGCGCATCGACAGGTGGAACAGATTTAGCTGCTCAAATTATTCATAAATATACAGGTTTATCGTTAGGGACGTGCGTCATTTTAATTGATGGTTTAATCGTTTTAACCGCAGCGTTTGTGTTCGATTTAGAACGGGCGCTATATGCATTAATTGCGTTATTTGTAACGAGTAAAACGATTGACTTTGTCCAAGTTGGTTTTGGCAATTCAAAAATGGCGATGATTATTACAACGAAAGAAGAACAAGTGCGGGAAGCGATTTTGCATAAAATTGACCGCGGTGTGACAAAACTACATGCATACGGTGGATATACAGAAAAAGAGCGCACGATGCTTATGTGCGTTGTGGCACAAAGCGAGTTCACAAAATTGAAACAATTAGTGAAAACCATTGATCCGTCTGCATTTGTCGTCGTTATGGATGCAGCGGAAGTGCTTGGCGAAGGATTTAAACGTGCCTAACGTAAAAACGATGCGATATAATAGAAGTGTATGAAAATGTTGACAAGGGGGATTTCGTATGAAGAAGAAGCTACTTAGCTTATTTGCTGGCACAGCGATCATTTTGGCTGCCTGTGGCGGAGGGGATAGCGCGAGCGAGAAACCAGCCAACGGTGGCGGGGATACAGCTTCAGCCGCAGAAGCCGCTTACAAAAAATCATGTGCAAGCTGCCATGGACAAAACTTAGAAGGTGGCGTTGGTCCTGCACTTGATAAAGCAGGTGGAAAATTTTCGCAAGAAGAAATTAAAGATATTATCGCAAACGGTCGCGGCGGTATGCCAGGTGGTCTACTCCAAGGCGACGATGTCGATAAAGTAGCGGAATGGTTAGCAGCGAAAAAATAAAGAGGATGCCAATGGGAGCATCCTCTTTTCGTTTGTAACACTCTTGAAATATAACTGTAAATAAAATTCGCCCCCTTTTTGTCGGAAATGATGATATAATGGACGAGGTAAGAATTTTGCAGGAATATGTAGAAAAACATCGAATACTTAGGTGGTTGCTTATGATTGAAATGCAAGATGTATATAAAACGTATCCGAACGGAGTCATTGCATTAAACGGAATTTCCGTTCGTATTAAGCAAGGAGAATTTGTATATGTCGTCGGTCCGAGCGGCGCTGGGAAATCGACGTTTATTAAAATGATGTATCGCGAAGAAAAGCCGACAAGCGGAAAAATTATGATTAACGGTGTCAACTTAGCGAATATAAAAGACAGCAAAGTGCCGTTGCTTCGCCGAAACATCGGAATCGTCTTTCAAGACTTTAAGCTTCTTCCCAAGTTAACCGTATATGAAAACGTCGCGTTTGCTTTGGAAGTTATTGAAGAATCGCCAAAAAACATTCGCAAGCGCGTCATGGAAGTGCTTGACTTAGTGCGGCTAAAACATAAAGCGCGCTTTTATCCAGATGAATTATCGGGCGGAGAACAGCAGCGCGTGTCGATTGCGCGTTCGATCGTCAACAATCCGTCGATTGTCATTGCCGACGAACCGACAGGAAATTTAGATCCGGATACATCGTGGGAAATCATGGACATTTTCGAGCGCATTAACGATCGCGGAACAACGATTGTCATGGCAACGCATAACCGTGAAATCGTCAATACGATTCGCAAGCGCGTCATTGCGATTGAACGCGGGAAAATTGCGCGCGATGAAGTGAAGGGGGAATATGGCTATGAAACTTAACACCCTTCGCCGTCATTTTCGTGAAAGTTTAAAAAGTCTCGGACGAAACGGTTGGATGACGTTTGCGTCCATTAGTGCTGTCACGGTAACGCTTTTGCTTGTTGGCGTATTTCTTGTCATTATGCTCAACATTCAACATATAACGAAACAAATTGAGCGCGACGTCGAAATTCGTGTGCACGTCGATTTAAGTGCGACAGAAGCAGATAAAGATGCGCTCAGAGCGAAGTTAGAAGCTCTTTCTGGCGTCGAAAAAGTGACGTATTCATCGAAAGACGAAGAATTGCAAAAGTTGATTGAAAGTTTCGGAGAAGACGGAAAGTCATTCCGCTTATTTGAACAAGATAACCCGTTAAGCGATGTATTTATCGTAAAAGCGAAAAATCCGCTTGATACAGAAAAAATTGCAAAGCAAATTGAACCGTTGCCATCTGTCGGCAAAGTGAAATACGGAAAAGGGCAAATTGAAAAACTATTTGCCGCAACGAAAACGATTCGCAATGTCGGATTAGCGCTTATTATCGGGTTGTTATTTACAGCGATGTTTCTCATCTCGAACACCATTAAAATTACGATTTTTGCCCGCCGTCGCGAAATCGAGATTATGAGATTAGTAGGCGCGACAAACGGATTTATTCGCTGGCCGTTTTTCCTTGAAGGGCTATGGCTCGGCATTTTCGGTTCGATCATTCCGATCGCTATCGTTCTTTCCGCTTACTCGTACGTATTTGACTTGTTGTATCCAAAGTTGAAAGATACATTTTTTCAACTTCTCCCGTTTTATCCGTTTGCATGGCAGCTGGCAGCTGTGCTCGTCTTATTAGGAGCATGCATCGGTATGTGGGGAAGCATGATGTCAGTGAGACGATTTTTAAAAGTATAGAAAGAGAGAGGGGTTTACGGTGCGAAACAGATGGGGAACGATCGTGGCAGTCGTGATGCTGTTTACAAGTGTTGCTGCGCCTGCATATGCGGTAACAAATCGCGACATTCAACAAAAAAAGCAAGAAATTAAAAGCGTGCAACAAAAACAATCATCGCTCGAAAGCAAGTTAGAGCAGTCGCAACAAGAAATTGAACGGTTAAAAGCAGAACAGAAAAAACTGGATGCGGAAATTAAAAAGCTCGATTTAGCGGTAGAAGAAACGAGCGCCAACATTCGTGCGAAACAACAAAACATTGAGGAAACGAAGCAACAAATTGTTGCGCTGAAAAAAGAAATTGAAGAAGTTGCTGCCCGCATTGAACAGCGCAATGAGTTGCTGAAAGAGCGCGCGCGTTCATTGCAAGAAAGCGGCGGTGTCGTGAGCTATTTAGACGTCTTACTTGGGGCGAAAAGTTTTAGCGACTTTATTGACCGTATGAGCGCAGTTGCGACTATTTTTGAAGCAGATCGTCAAATCATTAAAGAGCAAGAAGCAGATAAGGCGTTAAAAGAAGCGAAAGAACAACAATTAAACGATCAGTTAGTTAGCTTACAAAAACAGCTAACGGAGCTTCAACAATTAAAACAGACGTTGAATGAACAAATCGCGGCAAAAGAAAAATTAATGGCGCAGTTAAAAGAAGAACAAAAACATGAAGAAGAAAAACAACTCGCTTTAGAAGAAGAAAAAGAGTTGCTTGAAAAACAAGAAGCGGCAATGAAAAGCCAATTGCAAGAAATGATTCGCCGTCAAAAAGAGCAAGAAGAAGCACGGAAACGCGCATTAGCGAGTCGCGGTTCGTCTGAAGGCGATGGGGGCAGTTTGCCGCCTGTGTCAGATGGGGCGTTCATGCGCCCAGCAAACGGTCCAATTACATCGACATTTGGGCCGCGTTGGGGTGAATTCCATTACGGCATTGACATCGGTAAACGCGGTGCTAGCGTTCCTGTCGTTGCGGCAGCTGATGGCTACGTGTATCGCTCATACTATTCATCAAGCTACGGAAACGTTATTTTTATCATGCACTATATTAATGGACAAGTATATACGACAGTGTATGCTCATTTAGAATCACGTCTTGTTGGCGAAGGACAAAACGTCAGCAAAGGACAAATGATCGGCTATATGGGCAACACTGGTCGTTCGTTCGGTGCGCACTTGCATTTTGAGTTGCATCGCGGCCCTTGGAACGCATCGAAATCAAATGCAGTAGACCCACTAAAATATATTCCATTCTAAAGCACAGCTCGTTTGCTGTGCTTTTACGTATTGGTTGAGAAAATGGCGCGATCGGTGTAAAATAAATACATCTTTATCATAGTTATGAACGGTACAAGCTACTCATATAATGAAAATAAACAGGCATCGCACACGGTGTGATGCCTTTCATGTATCGAAGGGTGAGGAGGCAAACAATGAACAAAAAAACAATCGCAGCACTCATGGCTTTATCGATGTTGTTCGGTTCAGGAGTGACGTATGTCGGCATGCAGTCGCTTTCTTCCGATACGTCAACGATGACGATCAATATCCCAACGACAACGGAGAAGCCGGCGAATGAAGAGCTTCAAAAAATTGAACAAGCATACAGCATGATTAAACAAAAATACGTTCATGATGTCGATGACAAACAGCTCATCGACGGGGCAATTCAAGGAATGATCGCGACGTTAAAAGATCCGTATTCCGTTTATATGGATAAAGAAACAGCGGAACGATTTAACGAGTCGCTCGATTCTTCTTTTGAAGGAATCGGAGCGGAAGTAAGCATGATTGACGGCAAAGTGACGATCGTTGCTCCGTTTAAAGGATCGCCGGCAGAAAAAGCCGGGCTTCGTCCGAACGATCAAATTATTAAAGTGAATGGCGAAAGTTTAGAAGGGCTTGATTTATATGAAGCGGTATTGAAAATTCGCGGGAAAAAAGGAACGATCGCTCGCTTAGAAGTCGTTCGACCGGGAGTAAGCGGCGTATTGACGATCGAAGTCGTGCGCGATGAAATTCCAATTGAAACAGTATATGCATCAATGAAAGAAGTAAATGGCAAACAAATCGGCTATATCGAAATTACATCGTTTGCGGAAAAAACAGCGGAAGATTTTAAAACGAAGTTAGCGGAATTTGAGAAAAAAGGCATCTCAGGGCTGGTCATTGATGTACGCGGCAATCCGGGCGGCTATTTACAAAGTGTGGAAGATATTTTAAAAGAGCTTGTGACAAAAGATAAGCCGTATGTACAAATTGAAGAGCGCGACGGCGATAAACAACGTTTCTTCTCAAATATGACGAAGAAAAAACAATATCCTATCGTCGTTTTGATTGATAACGGAAGCGCGTCAGCATCGGAAATTTTAGCGGCGGCGTTAAAAGAAGCGGGCGGGTATATGCTCGTTGGTGAAAACACGTTTGGAAAAGGAACAGTTCAACAAGCGTTGCCAATGAATGACGGAAGCCATATTAAATTAACGTTATACAAGTGGCTGACGCCAAATGGAAACTGGATTCATGAAAAAGGAATTGAACCGGATGTTAAAGTGAAACAGCCTGACTTTTTCTATGCGCATCCGCTTCAAATCGGTAAGCCTTTAGCATATGACATGAATAACGAACAAGTGAAAAGCGCGCAACAAATGTTAAAAGGTCTCGGTTTTGATCCAGGGCGTGAAGATGGCTACTTTAGCAAACAAACAGAACAAGCCGTTCAAGCGTTCCAAAAAGCAAACGGTTTACAAGCGACAGGGAAAATTGATAAGCAAACAGCGAATATGTTGCAAACAAAAGTGATGGAAGCAGTTCGCGACGAACGATACGACGAACAATTGAAAAAAGCATTACAACTCATTGGAAAGTAAACAAACTCCCCCTCGCCTTCATAGGCAGGGGGAGTTTTTATAAAAAGAAGCTGATGATGCCGCGTCGTTTTTGTTTTGTTGGTTGTTCGATGATCGGTTCGGTTTGTTTTTGCCGTTCAAGTTCAACAATGCGTTGTTCGAGCTGTTGGATATATTGGAGCATTTCTTCCATTTCGCGTCGATGTTGCAGCAATTGAAAAGAGACGACGTCATCTGCTTTTTGTTCTATTTTTCGTTCAAGTTCATCGAGCCGTTGTTCTATGTGTTCTTTTTCTTCTTCATCCACGCCGAGAAATTTATATTTTTCTAATTGTTCGATCGCTTCGTTCGTAAATACATAATGTCCTGCTTCATTTTTTGTGCAAGGAATGTTATATTTTTTCACCCATCGTTGTACCGTTTTCGTCGACACCCCAAGACGCTTCGCTACTGCGCTC
Organism: Anoxybacillus ayderensis; assembly: GCF_000833605.1. Classification (GTDB taxonomy): domain Bacteria; phylum Bacillota; class Bacilli; order Bacillales; family Anoxybacillaceae; genus Anoxybacillus; species Anoxybacillus ayderensis. The sequence continues at coordinate 68,597 of NZ_JXTG01000006.1, forward strand.
GTTTTTAACTCCATCGTTCCACGCTCCTTCCGATCATATATGAACAAACAGTTAGACACTTTTCATAAAATTCCTTGTTCGTTGACAAAACTAGTGTTCATTCGGCAAAGAAAGTGAATTTTCGTCAACCATAAACGTTTGAAATTTGTTACAATACAAAATAGACGATCGGAAAAAATGGAGATGATGGAAATGGAATGGGGATTGGCATGGCTGAAAGCGTTCGGAACGTTTTGGCTACAACCGTTATTATATTATGCGGTCATATTTGCATTGTTTATTGGCTGGCGTCGCGTGCAACGAGAACGGCGAGATTTTCATACGCGCGTGTACCGAACATCGCGTGAGTGGCGTGCCCTGATTCGCTCGCGTAGCTGGTTCGCGCTCATTTTTTCGCTTGTGACTGTTGGGGCTGGGGTTGTTCTCCCGAATGATACGCTCGTCTTTTGGGCAATGGTGACGATCGTATGCAGTTTGTTTATGCAGCTTCGGTTGTTGTCGGCTGCATATGTCGGAAGCATCGTCATATTTACCGTTAGTTTTTTTGCGCAAACAGAGTGGGCGCAGCCGTTTTTTGCGCGTTTTTTCCCACATATGACAGAAACGAATGTGACGGCTGTCGCGTTTCTGATCGGGTTGCTTTTGTTTATCGAAATGTGGCTCGTTCATCGGGAAGGAGCAGAGTTAAGTTCTCCTCGTCTTGTGACGAGTAAGCGAGGGCTTGTCATCGGTGAACAGTTCGTTCAGCGGCTTTGGCTTGTGCCGTTGATCATCCCTGTGCCGGGGGATGGCGTGCAATCGTTTGCGGCGTGGTGGCCAATTATTTCTGGTGGCGATACGTATTCGTTCGTGCTCGTTCCGTTTTTAATTGGTTTTTCACAACGTGTGCAAACGGGACTACCTGTCCATTTAGCGAAATGGACGGCAAAACGCATCGGTTGGTTAGCGTGTGTCGTCAGTTTATTGGCGATCGGTAGCTACTGGGTGAAGCCGCTCGCGATCGTTGCTGCAGTAGTAGCTATTTTATGGAGAGAATGGATCGCTTTATCAGCGAAGTTATATGAACAAAAATTTCCGCCATATTTTACGAAGCGAATGAGCGGACTTGTCATTTTAGGGGTGTTGCCGAACACGCCAGCGCATAAAATGGCGCTCTCAGTCGGGGAAGTGATTGTAAAGGTGAACGGCACACCAGTCGCAACGGAAGATGAGTTTTACGCGGCGTTGCAACAAAATCGAGCGTTTTGTAAGCTAGAAGTACTAAACGAAAGCGGGGAAGTTCGTTTTGCGCAAACGGCTTTATTTGAAGGCGAACATCACGAACTCGGACTGTTATTCGTAAGAGATGAGGGATAGCTATGTGGTTTGTGTTAGCATTAATTGTACCGGCGTTGTTAGTCATTTTGTTTACGCGGGTTACGTATAACCATTATGTCGGTACGTTGCTTACTGTCGCTTTGTTAGTGGCGTCATACGTGAAAGGATATACGGATCAGTTGTATGAAATTGTTGCGGATTTGGCGTCGCTCATTGTCGGATTTTTATATGCAAAACAAATGGTCGAGAAACAAAAACAATCGTAAACCTGTCCAAATGGGCAGGTTTTTTCATAGAATATCTGTTCGTATTTTTCGCTTTTCGTTTCATTTGTATGGTACAATACGAAGTAGAAATGAAGTGGAGGGACCGTTGTGAGCACATTTCAATTAGTATCCGCTTATGAGCCGCGTGGCGATCAGCCGAAAGCGATTGAGAAGCTTGTCGAAGGAATTCAGCAAAGGAAAAAGCATCAAACGTTGCTTGGGGCAACAGGAACAGGAAAAACGTTTACGATTTCAAACGTCATTCAACAAGTAAATAAACCGACGTTAGTCATCGCTCATAATAAAACGTTAGCGGGTCAGTTATATAGCGAGTTTAAACAGTTTTTCCCGAACAACGCTGTTGAATATTTTGTTAGCTACTACGATTATTATCAGCCGGAAGCGTACGTGCCGCAAACGGATACGTACATTGAAAAAGATGCGAGCATTAACGATGAAATTGATAAATTGCGCCATTCCGCGACGTCTGCGTTATTTGAACGGCGCGACGTCATTATTATCGCAAGCGTTTCATGCATTTACGGTTTAGGTTCGCCGGAAGAATATCGTGAACTTGTCGTTTCGCTTCGCATCGGTATGGAGATGGAGCGCGATCATTTGCTTCGTCGGCTTGTCGACATTCAATACGAACGAAACGATATTGATTTTCGTCGTGGGACGTTTCGGGTGCGCGGAGACGTCGTCGAAATTTTCCCAGCTTCTCGCGATGAACATTGTATTCGCATTGAATTTTTTGGTGATGAAATTGAGCGTATTCGCGAAGTAGATGCGTTGACGGGACATGTGATGGCGGAACGAGAACATGTGGCGATTTTTCCAGCCTCTCACTTCGTTACGCGCGAAGAAAAAATGAAACTGGCGATTGAAAATATTGAAAAAGAACTAGAAGAGCGGCTTCGCGAACTGCGCGAGCAAGGAAAATTGCTTGAAGCGCAACGGTTAGAACAGCGGACGCGCTACGATATTGAAATGATGAAAGAAATGGGCTTTTGTTCAGGTATCGAAAACTATTCGCGCCATTTAACGTTGCGACCGCCTGGTTCGACGCCTTATACATTATTAGATTATTTTCCTGACGACTTTTTAATTGTCATTGATGAATCGCATGTGACATTGCCGCAAATTCGTGGCATGTATAACGGCGATAAAGCGAGAAAAGAAGTGCTTGTCGAACATGGCTTCCGCTTGCCGTCAGCGTTAGATAACCGTCCGCTCACGTTTGAAGAATTTGAGCAAAAAGTAAATCAAGTCATTTACGTTTCTGCCACACCGGGTCCGTACGAGTTGGAACATTGTCCAGAAGTTGTCGAGCAAATTATTCGTCCGACAGGGTTGTTAGATCCGACGATTGATGTGCGACCGATCGCAGGGCAAATAGACGACTTAGTTGATGAAATTCAAAAGCGCATCGCTCGCAAAGAACGGACGCTTGTGACGACATTGACGAAAAAGATGGCGGAAGACTTAACCGATTATTTAAAAGATATTGGCATTCAAGTTGCTTACTTGCATTCCGAAATTAAAACGTTAGAGCGAATTGAAATTATTCGCGATTTACGATTAGGCAAATACGATGTGCTTGTCGGCATTAACTTATTGCGTGAGGGGCTTGATATTCCAGAAGTATCGCTCGTTGCTATTTTAGATGCCGATAAAGAAGGATTTTTACGCTCTGAGCGTTCGTTAATTCAAACGATTGGACGGGCAGCGCGCAACGCAAACGGTCATGTCATCATGTATGCCGATACGATCACAAAATCGATGGAAATCGCGATAAACGAAACGAAGCGGCGTCGCGCCATTCAAGAAGCGTACAATCGCAAGCATGGCATCGTGCCAAAAACGATTCAAAAAGACATTCCAGATGTCATTCGTGCGACGTTTGCTGCGGAAGAAAAAGAAACGTATGAAACAAAAGACGTTCGCCATTTATCGAAAGAAGAACGTATTGCGCTCATCGCCAAACTGGAACAAGAAATGAAAGAGGCAGCGAAAGCTCTTCATTTTGAACGGGCTGCTGAGCTGCGCGATCTCATTTTAGAATTGAAAGCTGGGGTGTAACGAATGGATCATATTGTCGTCAAAGGAGCGCGTGCGCACAATTTAAAAAATATTGATGTCGTCATTCCGCGCAACAAACTTGTTGTGTTGACGGGGTTATCTGGCTCTGGAAAATCATCGCTTGCGTTTGACACCATTTATGCGGAAGGACAACGGCGCTATGTCGAGTCGTTATCGGCGTACGCCCGCCAATTTTTAGGGCAAATGGACAAACCAGACGTCGATTCGATTGAAGGGCTGTCGCCTGCCATTTCCATTGACCAAAAAACGACGAGCCGCAATCCGCGTTCAACGGTCGGAACGGTGACGGAAATTTACGATTATTTACGTTTACTGTTTGCGCGCATCGGTCGCCCTGTTTGTCCAACGCATGGCATTGAAATTACGTCGCAAACGATTGAACAAATGGTTGACCGCCTTATGCAATATCCAGAGCGGACGAAGATGCAAATATTAGCGCCTATCGTTTCCGGACGAAAAGGAACGCATGTGAAAACGTTAGAAGAAATAAAAAAACAAGGGTATGTGCGCGTTCGCGTCGACGGAGAATTGCGTGACGTATCGGAAGACATCGTGCTTGAGAAAAATAAAAAACATTGTATTGAAGTCGTCGTAGATCGCATTGTGATGAAAGAAGGTATTCAGCCACGCCTTGCCGATTCGCTTGAAACGGCGTTAAAGCTTGCAGAAGGCAAAGTGCTCGTCGATGTGATCGGACAAGAAGAATTGTTGTTTAGTGAACATCACGCTTGTCCGCATTGCGGCTTTTCGATTGGCGAACTAGAGCCGCGCCTATTTTCATTTAACAGCCCGTACGGCGCATGTCCATCATGTGACGGATTAGGGGCAAAGCTTGAAGTCGATCTCGATTTAGTCATTCCTAATAAAGAGCTGACGCTTCGTGAACATGCGCTTGCTCCATGGGAACCGCAAAGCTCGCAATATTATCCGCAATTGTTAGAAACGGTATGTCGACATTACGGCATCGATATGGACGTGCCTGTAAAACAGTTGCCGAAAGAACAGCTCGACCTTTTATTGTACGGATCAAATGGCGAAAAAATATATTTTCGTTATGAAAACGACTTCGGTCATGTGCGTGAAACGTATGTGGAATTTGAAGGGGTCGTGCGAAACGTTGAACGCCGTTATCGTGAAACGACGTCCGATTACGTACGGGAGCAAATGGAAAAATATATGACCGAACAGCCGTGTCCGACGTGTCATGGCAACCGTTTGAAAAAGGAAAGTTTAGCTGTGTTCGTTGGCGGCAAACATATTGGCGAAGTGACAGCGATGTCGGTGAACGAAGCGTTAACGTTTTTTGAAACGCTTCACCTAACGGAAAAAGAACAAAAAATCGCCCATTTGATTTTACGTGAAATTGTTGAACGGCTCGGTTTTTTAAAAAACGTCGGACTCGATTATTTAACGTTAAATCGCGCTGCAGGAACGCTTTCGGGAGGAGAAGCGCAACGCATTCGACTAGCGACGCAAATTGGCTCGCGCTTAACGGGTGTATTATACGTGTTAGACGAACCTTCTATTGGTCTTCATCAGCGCGATAACGATCGATTAATTGCGACATTGCAAAGCATGCGCGATTTAGGGAACACGCTCATTGTCGTTGAGCACGATGAAGATACGATGCTTGCGGCAGATTATTTAATTGACATCGGGCCGGGAGCCGGAGCACACGGCGGACAAGTCGTTGCCGCTGGAACACCGGAAGAAGTAATGAACGATTCGCATTCATTAACGGGCCAATATTTATCAGGGAAAAAATTTATTCCGCTTCCGATTGAACGGAGAAAGCCAGACGGTCGTTGGCTTGAAGTAATCGGGGCGCGAGAAAACAATTTGAAAAACGTCGATGTTCGCATTCCGCTCGGACTGTTTGTTGCGGTGACAGGCGTATCCGGTTCAGGAAAAAGCACGCTCATTAATGAAATTTTGCATAAAGCGTTAGCGCAAAAATTACATCATGCGAAAGTGAAGCCGGGAGAACATACAGACATTCGCGGCATCGACTATTTAGATAAAGTGATCGACATTGATCAGTCGCCAATCGGGCGGACGCCGCGCTCGAACCCTGCGACATATACAGGCGTCTTCGATGATATTCGCGATTTATTTGCGACGACGAACGAAGCGAAAATGCGCGGATATCAAAAAGGGCGGTTTAGCTTCAATGTAAAAGGCGGTCGTTGTGAAGCGTGCCGCGGGGATGGAATTATTAAAATTGAAATGCACTTTTTGCCTGATGTGTACGTGCCGTGTGAAGTATGTCACGGGAAACGGTACAACCGCGAAACGTTGGAAGTGAAATATAAAGATAAAAACATTGCGGAAGTGCTTGATATGACAGTCGAAGAGGCGTTGACGTTTTTCGAAAATATCCCGAAAATTAAACGAAAGCTACAAACGCTTTACGATGTCGGGCTTGGCTACATGCAACTCGGGCAGCCGGCCACGACGCTTTCTGGAGGCGAGGCGCAGCGGGTGAAGTTAGCATCGGAGCTACATCGCCGTTCAACAGGAAGAACGTTATACATTTTAGACGAACCGACAACGGGTTTGCATGTTGATGATATTGCCCGTTTATTAAACGTTTTACAGCGGCTCGTTGAACAAGGGGATACGGTGCTCGTCATCGAACATAACTTGGACGTCATTAAAACGGCAGATTATATTATCGACCTTGGACCAGAAGGTGGAGATGGCGGCGGACAAATCGTTGCGGCAGGTACGCCAGAACAAGTTGCACAAATAGAGCAATCATATACAGGACGGTACTTACTACCGATTTTACAACGCGACCGCGAACGCATGCGTCAACGTATACCGAGCGTATAATGCGCTCGGTTTTTTTACGAAACTTTCTTTTCCATCAATCGTATATATAAGTAAAGGGAAAGGGGAAGATATGGATGGAAGGAAATAAATTGCTTGCGGCGTTATGTTATTTCAGTGTATTTTTTGCTCCGTTTTTATTTCCGATTATCGTTTATTTTGTCACGAAACATGAACGAGTAAAAGAGCATGCGAAAAAATCATTATTGTCTCATCTCATCCCTATTGCGATTGTCATGATAGCGTTTGGATTGTTTTTTATATTCACAATCGTTGGAGTAGACGGATGGATCGGCCTTCCGTTTATCGGGATCGTTGTTGGCGGCATTGTACATGTGATTGTCATTGTTTGGAATGTTATAAAAGGTATACAAGTGATACAGGAAGCGGGAGGGATATATGAATGAAAAAGCTTGTGCGACCTCGTCATCATCGCATGGTTGCGGGCGTGTTGAGCGGATTAGCAGCTTACATGAACATGGATGCAACCGTCGTTCGTTTATTGTTTGTCGCGTTATTATTGATTACCGGCGTCATGCCGTTTGCGATTTTATATGCGCTTGCAGTGTTAATTATTCCAAGTGAGGAGAACATTGTATGAGATGGGTTGCACATATCGCAATCAACGCTGTTTTATTGCTGGCGCTAGCCGGATATTTTGACTCCATTTATTTATCAGGCGTTGGGGCAGCGCTCGTTGCCAGTGTCCTTTTGTCTTTTCTCAATACGTTCGTTCGACCGCTACTTGTTTTACTAACGCTTCCTGTCACTGTATTGACGTTTGGATTGTTTTTGTTCGTCATTAACGCAATCACATTAGCGATGACAGCATGGCTCATGGGAAGTTCGTTTCAAATTGGCGGCTTTCGTACTGCATTATTTGCATCGCTTGCTATTTCTTTATTTCACTTAATCATTGAGTCAGTGAGAAAAGAAAAGTAAAACGTTCCGCTTCGTGCGTGAGCGTTTTTATTTTTACGTGAAAGTGTTACAATGAGAAAAGGAAGAAGGAGGGATTCATATGCCGAAAGTGCGGACAAAAGATTTAATTGATGAGTTTCAATTTGAACTTGTAAGCGGGGCGGAAGGGATTCATCGCCCGATTACAACGAGTGATTTATCTCGTCCGGGCATTGAAATGGCCGGCTATTTTGCATATTATCCAGCGGAACGTGTACAATTGCTCGGCATGACAGAACTATCGTTTTTTGAACGATTAACACCTGTAGAAAAGCGATTGCGCATGGAAAAGTTATGTACCGATATTACCCCTGCGATTATCGTCTCACGCGGATTAGAAGTGCCAAAAGAACTGATTGAAGCATCAGAGAAAAAAGAAGTGCCGGTGATGCGTTCAACGATGAAGACGACGCGGCTTGCTAGCCGTCTGACAAACTATTTAGAAAGTAAGTTAGCACCGACGACAGCTGTGCACGGTGTGCTCGTCGATGTGTACGGTGTCGGCGTGCTCATTACAGGGAAAAGCGGTGTCGGAAAGAGTGAAACGGCGCTTGAGCTCGTGAAGCGCGGACATCGCCTCGTGGCAGATGATTGCGTCGAAATTCGCCAAGAAGATGAAAACTTATTGATTGGTAGCGCACCAGAACTGATTGAACATTTACTTGAAATTCGCGGACTTGGCATCATTAACGTCATGACGCTATTTGGAGCAGGAGCGGTGCGCCCGCATAAACGTATTTCGCTCATCATTGATTTAGAATTATGGGATCCAAACAAACAATATGATCGTCTCGGTCTTGAAGAAGAAAAGGTAAAAATTATTGATACGGAAGTGACGAAATTGACGATCCCTGTTCGCCCGGGACGAAATTTAGCGGTCATTATTGAAGTGGCGGCGATGAATTTCCGTCTAAAACGGATGGGCGTGAATGCGGCGGAAGAATTTTCTGCTCGTCTGGCGGATGCGATTGGCGATGCGGAACATGATTATGAATGAGAGGATGAGTAGGAATGTTCATGCATATTGAACCGCTCGATCGTGTTTTTTTCCAGCTCGGTCCAATTACAATTTACTGGTACGGTGTCATTATTGCGACGGGTGTATTGCTTGGACTTTGGCTAGCTACGCGAGAAAGCGAGCGGTTAGGTATACGAAAAGAAACGTTTGTTGATCTTGTATTAATTGCTGTGCCGATTGCGATTTTATGCGCACGTGCGTATTACGTTATTTTTCAATGGGACTACTATTCCAAACATATAAGTGAAATTCCGCAAATTTGGCACGGTGGCTTGGCCATTCATGGCGGTTTAATTGGTGCAATTGTGACAGGTGTCATTTTTGCGAAAAAGCGAAAATTGTCGTTTTGGAAATTAGCTGATATTGCAGCCCCGAGCATTATTTTAGGGCAGGCGATCGGACGTTGGGGCAACTTTATGAATCAAGAGGCGCACGGTGGGCCGGTGTCGCGTGCGTTTTTAGAAAGTTTACATTTGCCAGATTGGATCATTAATCAAATGTACATACAAGGGCAATATTATCATCCGACATTTTTATATGAATCATTATGGAACATGCTCGGTTTTCTCCTTTTGCTTGCGTTGCGGAGAAGAAATTTAAGGCGAGGAGAGTTATTTTTCACGTACATCATTTGGTATTCAATCGGGCGCTTTTTCATTGAAGGATTGCGCACAGATAGCTTAATGTTGACGGAAACGATTCGTATGGCGCAGTTTATTTCACTGTTGCTTATTGCATTTGCGGTTGGAATGATCGTTTTGCGCCGCATGCGCGGCTTAGCAAACGAGCGGTACAACGATTAAGGGGGAGAGCGGCATGTTTCAAAGGGGTTTGTTTGTTGGATTGAAAACGACATGGACGCTCGGAAAAGTCATTTTTCCGATTACCGTCATTGTGACATTGCTACAATACTCCCCCGTTTTGCCTTGGGTGACAAACATGTTGACGCCGATAATGCGTTGGATCGGTTTACCGGGGGATGCTGCACTCGTTTTAGTGCTCGGCAATTTTTTAAATTTATACGCTGGCATTGGTGCGATGTTAACGATGGATTTGACAGTGAAAGAAGTGTTTATTTTGGCTGTCATGTTGTCGTTTTCGCACAATATGCTCGTTGAGTCTGCCGTTGCCGCGCAAGTAGGTGTTCGTGTTTGGTGGACGGTTGTGGTTCGCGTCGGGTTAGCGTTTAGTGCTGCTTGGCTCATTCACGTCTTATGGGACGGCGGACAACAAATGGCGAAATACGGACTTGTACCGCAGGCTTCAACCACGCCGAATACGTGGGGGGAAATCGCTTGGACAGGAATCGAAAAAGCGTTATACGGCATTGGACAGCTTGCGTTGATCATTATTCCGTTGATGATTGCCATTCAAGTGTTAAAAGAATTAAAGTGGCTGGATACGTTTTCGAAATGGTTATCCCCGTTTGCGCGTTTACTCGGCATTCGTGAAAATGCATCGCTGACGATGGCGGCAGGTTTATTGTTTGGGCTCGCTTATGGTGCGGGTGTGATGATTCAAGCGGTGAAAGAAGATGGGGTGTCTAAAAAAGATTTAACGTTAACGTTTTTATTTTTAGTGGCGTGCCATGCGGTTGTAGAAGATACGCTATTGTTTGTGCCGCTTGGTATTCCCGTCTGGCCGCTTCTTATCATTCGGCTTGTCACAGCTATTTTATTGACGGCTACGCTCAGTTTCATTTGGAATCGCATGGAACATCGAAAAAGAAAGGAAGCAACGTATGAATATTAATACGATTTTGTTTGACTTAGATGGAACGCTTATTAATACGAATGACTTAATTATTGAATCATTTTTGCATACGCTCAACCATTACTATCCAAATCAATATACGCGCGAAGATGTACTTGCTTTTATTGGTCCGCCATTACGTGATACGTTTGAAGCGATCAATCCAGAGCGCGTCGATGAAATGATTGAAACGTATCGGGCGTTTAACCATGCCCATCATGATGCGTTAGTGAAAGAATATGAAACGGTATATGATACGGTACAAACGTTACACGAACAAGGGTTTAAACTCGGCATTGTGACGACGAAAATTCGTCATACAGTCAATATGGGATTGAAGTTAACAAAGTTAGACTCGTTCTTCCAATGCATCATTACGCTCGATGACGTTGAGCATGCGAAGCCGCATCCGGAACCGATTGAAAAAGCGCTCGCTTGTTTGCAAGCGAAGCCGGAAGAAACGTTAATGGTCGGGGATAATCACCATGACATTTTAGCAGGAAAACATGCGGGGACAAAAACGGCAGGGGTGGCTTGGACGATTAAAGGACGCGAGCATTTAGCTAAATACGAGCCGGATTTTATGCTTGAGAAAATGAGCGATTTGTTAAGTATTTTAGGGGTGATTGGCGTTGAGAAAAACTGAACGCCATGCTGTACAAGGGGCAAACTCTTTATGGCAACTATATCGAACCGTTTCGTTTTGGAAAGTATTGAAAAATGTCATTATCATTTTCATCGGGCGGTATACTCCTTTTTTTCCGCTGAAAAACTGGTTGTATCGCACGTTTTTACGCATGGAAATTGGCGAACATACGGCGCTCGCGTTCATGGTGATGCCAGATATTTTGTTCCCAGAAAAAATTCGCATTGGCAATAACACAATTATTGGTTATAATACGACGATTTTAGCGCATGAATATTTAGTGAACGAGTATCGGCTTGGAGACGTTATCATCGGCGACGATGTCATGATTGGAGCGAATACAACCATTTTGCCAGGTGTGACGATCGGGGATCGTGCCGTTGTTTCCGCAGGTACGCTCGTACATCGCGATGTGCCAGCTGGCGCATTTGTTGGCGGCAATCCGATGCAAATCATTCGTCTTAGCGAACGCTAAGGCGTTTTTTTATTAAATAGAAAGGATTCAAGTTGAAAAACATCGAATGAGTTTGTAGTTGACGAAACGAAAAACGGGGAGTAAACTACAAATAACAAGCTTTACTTTGCTAATATATTAGCGAACTAAAGTAAAAGAAGGACGGGACGAAAATGAGAGTATTTATGTTTGAGAAGCCGCTCGGCATGCGGGATACGTTGCCGGATGTATATAAAACAAAACGTCTGTTGCGCGAAGCGATGATGGCAGAAATCGAAACGTGGGGATATTCGTTTATTGAAACGCCGACGTTAGAATATGACGAAACGGTTGGAAAGGCATCGGCTATTTTAGATCAGCAACTATTTAAGCTGCTTGATCGTGAAGGACATACGCTCGTATTGCGTCCAGATATGACTGCCCCCATCGCTCGTTTAGCGGCATCGAAGCTGTATGAGGAAGGTTGCCCGCTCCGTTTAGCGTATGCAGCAAATGTATTTCGCGCTCAACAGCGGGAAGGAGGACGACCGGCAGAGTTTGAGCAAGTAGGTGTGGAATACATCGGAGACGGCACGATGTATGCCGATGCGGAAGTCATTAGTTTAATGATTTTTGCGTTAAAGCGGGCAGGGCTACGTGATTTTACGGTAACGATTGGTCATATTGGTTACGTTGATGCGTTGTTTTTTGATATTTTGCGTCAAGAACAACGAGTAGAAACGTTACGTCGCTTTTTATATGAAAAAAATTATGTCGGTTATCGAGAGCATGTCAAGTCATTGCCGCTTTCTTCGATTGATCGCGATCGCCTTTTACGCCTTTTAACATTACGAGGTGGAAAGGAAGTCGTTGCAGAAGGAAAAGCATATGCGACGACAGAAGCGGAGCGACGCGCTCTTGATGAATTAGAACAATTATGGACGTATGTTGACCAGTATGGCGTTACCGATATGGTGAAATTAGATACGAGCTTAGTGAGCCATATGAGCTACTATACTGGTGTTCTTTTTGAAGTGTACGCCAAAAACGTTGGATTTTTACTTGGAAATGGTGGACGATACGATGAATTGCTAGCGAAATTTCATCGTCCATCACCTGCGACTGGTTTTAGCGTGCGGCTCGATCGTCTGATGGAAGCGATTGGGGAGCAACAGCGTGGAGAAAAAACGACGTGCATTATTTTTAGTCAAGAACGTTTCACTGAGGCATATGCGAAAGCAGCGGAAATGAGGCGAAAAGGAGAAAACGTTGTATTGCAGCACATCGCAGGTATTCAAAATATGGATCAATTTACTGCATCGTTTGATGATGTCGTGTACGTATTAGGGAAGCGCGGAAAGGATGAACAATGATGCTGACGGTTGCGATGCCAAAAGGACGTATTTTTACGGAGGCGCTCGTATTGTTAAAACGAGCCGGATATGACATTCCTGATGATTTAGAACATTCACGAAAATTGATGATTGACGTGCCGAACGAGCAGCTGCGCTTTATTTTAGCAAAGCCAATGGACGTAGTGACATATGTGGAACACGGGGTTGCCGATGTCGGCATTGCTGGGAAAGATGTGCTTCTTGAGGAAGAGCGTGATGTGTATGAAATGTTAGATTTGCGCATTAGCCCTTGTTATTTGGCGGTGGCAGGGCTACCGAACACGCGCGTTCATCCGATCGCCCCGAGAGTCGCAACAAAGTATCCAAATATCGCATCGACATATTTTCGTGAACAAGGGGAACAAGTGGAAATTATTAAACTAAATGGTTCTGTTGAATTAGCACCGCTCATTGGTTTAGCGGAACGAATCGTCGACATTGTTTCGACAGGGCGAACATTAAAAGAAAATGGGCTCATTGAGCTTGAACGAATTGTTCATGTAACGTCGCGTTTTATTGTCAATCCAGTAAGTTATCGTATGCAAGATCGGGCGATTGAACATATGGTTGATCGTTTAACATATGCGATTGAGAAAGCGGGGGAGAGCAATGAGAATTGAACGTGTACAAGGGACGGTTTCGCTTCGGCGGACGATTGAAAGCGGAACGGAAGAGCAAAGACAAGCGGTGAAGCGAATGATTGATGAGGTGCGAAATAACGGAGATGCCGCGCTAAAAAAATATACGGAAATGTTTGACGGCATTTCACTTCATACGCTAGCAGTTACGCAAGAAGAAATTGAAGAAGCGTATTGGCTCATTGATGAAGAAATTGTTCATATTATTCGCGAAGCGGCACAAAACATTCGCGAATATCACGAGCGGCAACGCGCGACGTCATGGTTTATGACGCGCGAAGATGGAACGATTCTCGGACAAAAAGTAACTCCGCTTGATGCGGTCGGTTTATATGTGCCGGGCGGAACAGCGGCTTATCCGTCATCGGTACTGATGAATGTCATTCCTGCGCAAGTGGCTGGAGTAAAGCGTATCGTCATCGTTTCCCCGCCAAATGAGCGTGGAACGTTGCCGGCTGCTGTGCTTGTTGCGGCATGTGAGCTCGGCGTTCAAGAAATATATAAAGTTGGTGGCGCTCAAGCGATTGCTGCATTAGCGTACGGCACGGAGACGATTGAGCCGGTCGATAAAATTTTTGGACCTGGAAACATTTATGTCGCACTCGCGAAAAGGGAAGTGTTCGGCCAAGTCGACATTGATATGATTGCGGGACCGAGTGAAATTGTTGTGCTAGCGGATGAGACGGCAAAGCCGAATGAAATTGCGGCGGATTTATTATCGCAGGCGGAACATGATGAACGAGCGGTTAGCATATTTGTTACCCCGTCTTTACAGCTTGCGTTAAAAGTAGAAGAAGAAGTCGAAAAGCAATTAGCTACCCTCCCGCGAAAAAACATCGCACAAAAAGCAATTCGCGATTACGGTGTCATTTATGTGACCGATACGATGAAGCAAGCGATCGATGTCGTAAACGAATTAGCGCCAGAACATTTAGAAATTATGACGGCCGAGCCGTTTGAGCAATTAAGTGACATTCGACATGCAGGTGCGATATTTTTAGGTCCGTACAGCTCTGAACCGGTTGGAGATTATTTTGCGGGAACGAATCATGTATTACCGACAAATGGTACCGCTCGTTTTTCTTCTGGGCTAACAGTCGACGCATTTATGAAAAAGTCAAGCATCGTTTTTTATAGCGAGCAAGCATGGAAACAACATGTGGAAAAAATTGCAGCGTTTGCGCGGTTAGAAGGGCTTGAAGCACATGCGCGAGCAGTAGAGGAACGATTGAAAAGGAGAGAAAAATGATGCGAACAGCGACAATTAAACGAGTGACGAATGAAACACAAATTGAGCTTTCGTTTACGATTGATGGGGAAGGAAAGGCGGAGTTGGAAACAGGGGTTCCGTTTTTAACACATATGCTTGATTTGTTTACAAAACATGGACATTTTAATTTATCTGTTCACGCAAAAGGAGATACGCACATTGACGATCATCATACGACAGAAGATATTGGCATTTGTTTAGGGCAAGCGATTCGAGAAGCGCTCGGTGATAAAAAAGGGATCAAACGATACGGAAATGCGTTCGTTCCGATGGACGATGCGCTTGCCCAAGTCGTGATTGATGTAAGCAATCGTCCACATCTTGAGTTTCGCGGCCAGTTTCCGAGTGAAAAAGTAGGGACATTTGATGTCGAGCTCGTGCACGAATTTTTATGGAAACTCGCATTAGAAGCACGAATGAATGTACATGTCATCATCCATTACGGTCGCAATACGCACCATATGATTGAAGCAGTATTTAAAGCGCTCGCTCGTGCGCTCGATGAGGCAACGATGATCGATCCGCGCGTGAAATCGGTACCGTCGACGAAAGGGATGTTGTAAATGATCGGCATCATTGATTATGGAATGGGAAATTTATATAGCGTCAGTAAAGCGTTAGAACGGCTAAACGTGCCGTATATTGTTGAAAGTGATCAAGATAAATTGCGCCAAGCAGATGGCTTCATTTTACCGGGCGTTGGATCATTTAAAGATGCGATGCACATATTGACGGAAACGAAGCTAGACTCATTTATTCACGAACAAGTAGCAAAAGGAAAGCCGATTCTCGGCATTTGCTTAGGGATGCAACTATTGTTTGAAGAAAGCGAAGAAAACGGTTTGACGGCTGGATTAAAGTTGCTTCCAGGCCGCGTCGTTCGTTTTAGCGGTATGACAAAAGAGGGAAAACGGTATAAAGTGCCACATATGGGATGGAATGAGCTCATTTTTCATCAACCATCTCCCCTTTTTGATGGTGTTGACCGAGGGCATGTATATTTCGTTCATTCGTATTATGTGCAAACGAATGAACCAACGGTTGTGCTAGCTAGCGCCCAATATGATGTGGAAGTTCCTGCGGTTGTTGGACGTGGCACAATATTTGGTACACAATTTCATCCCGAGAAAAGCGGAACGCTCGGTATGCGTCTATTGCAAAACTATGCGAGGATTGTAGAAAGGGAGAGGGGCTAATGTTTACCATTTATCCAGCGATCGATATGCGCAACGGAAAGTGCGTTCGTCTTATACAAGGAGATTACAATCAAGAAACAGTATACGGACATTCCCCGGTTGAAATGGCTCGTTCGTTTGTTTCGCAAGGTGCGACATGGATTCATATGGTCGATTTAGATGGAGCAAAAGAAGGGAGACGAGTGAACGATGCGTTCGTCGTTGAAGTATCAAAGACGCTTGGAGTAAACGTTCAAATTGGTGGTGGCATTCGCACGGAAGAAGATGTTGCCTATTATTTAGAGCAAGGTGTGGCGCGCGTCATTTTAGGGAGCGCAGCCATTTCCAATCCTCCGTTTGTGAAAGCGATGCTTCGCACATATGGTGAGCGCATTGTCATCGGCATTGATGCGAAAAATGGGTTTGTTGCGACAGAAGGATGGACGCATACATCAACGATCGAAGCGGTTGAACTTGGCAAACAGCTTGCGGAAGCTGGAGCGGAAACATTTATTTTTACGGATATTGCGACAGACGGCATGTTATCAGGGCCAAATATCGATGCGGTCGTTCGATTAGCGAAAGAAACGAACAAACGTGTTATCGCCTCCGGAGGCATTCGCTCGCTTGATGATTTACGCGCTTTAAAACAATTCGAAAACGACGGAGTATGTGGAGCAATTGTCGGCAAAGCGTTATATACAAATCAGTTTACCATCGCTGAGGCGTTAAAGGCGGTGGAGAAATGATTACAAAACGTATTATCCCTTGTTTAGATGTGAAAGATGGTCGCGTCGTAAAAGGTGTACAATTTGTTTCGTTGCGCGATGCGGGCGATCCGGTTGAGCTTGCGCGCATATACGATGAACAAGGGGCGGACGAGCTTGTGTTTTTAGATATTTCCGCATCACATGAAGGACGAAAAACGATGGTAGACGTCGTTCGGCGCGTTGCTGCTCAGCTTGCGATCCCGTTTACTGTCGGAGGCGGCATTCGCACATTAGAAGATATGAAAACGATTTTGCGTGCGGGTGCGGACAAAGTGTCTGTCAATACATCGGCATTGTTGCGTCCAGAGCTTATTACAGAAGGGGCACAATTTTTTGGTTCGCAATGTATTGTTGTGGCGATTGACGCAAAGTACGATCCAACGATGCAATCGTGGCGTGTTTATACGCACGGCGGTCGACGTCCGACGGATTGGGAAGTCGTGGCATGGGCGAAAGAAGCTGTGAAACGCGGAGCAGGAGAAATTTTATTAACAAGCATGGATCGCGATGGCGGAAAAGACGGCTTTGATTTGGCGTTGACGAAACGAGTAAGTGAAGCGGTATCCGTCCCTGTTATTGCATCGGGAGGGGCAGGGTGCGCTCAACATTTTGTCGATGTGTTTCAAACGGCTCAAGCAGATGCCGCATTAGCTGCTTCGATTTTTCATTATAAAGAAACGTCTGTCCAGCAAGTGAAACAATACGTGCGCGAAAAGGGGGTAAACGTTCGATGAATATTCGATTTAATGAGCAAGGGCTTGTGCCGACAATCGTACAAGATGCACATAGTAAAGAAGTGTTGACATTAGCATATATGAACGAGCAATCGTTACAAAAAACGTTAGAAACGAAAGAAACATGGTTTTATAGCCGCTCGCGGCAAGAGTTATGGCATAAAGGAGAAACGTCCGGAAACGTACAAAAAGTTGTTGATATTCGCTACGACTGTGATGCAGATGCGCTTCTTATTCTTGTTGAGCCGAAAGGACCGGCATGCCACACAGGAGAGTACTCTTGTTTTCATCATCGGTTGCAAGGTGAAAAGCCTGTTGTTAAACCAGATCGTTTTGCGGTGCTAAATGTGTTAGAATCGGTCATTGCGGAGCGTGAAGCGAAACGTCCAGAAGGATCGTATACAACATATTTATTTGAAAAGGGAATTGATAAGATCGCAAAAAAAGTTGGAGAAGAATCCGCAGAAGTCATTATTGCAGCAAAAAATCGTTCAAAAGAAGAACTGCGATGGGAAGTAGCCGATTTATTATATCATTTGCTCGTTTTGTTGCGTGAGCAGCGCGTATCGCTCGATGATGTGCTTTCTGTATTAGCGGAGCGTCATCGCTGATCCTTTTTTCCCCATCCATGTTGTTCTGAAGCGAAAATGTGGTATACTTTCTTTCGGTGAAAGAAATCAACATGGAGGGTTCGATGGAAAAACATTTGCAAAAACGTGTCGGAAAAGTCATTCCGTTTATTCAAGACGGTACGTACTTTTTTAATAAAGGATTAACATGTTATCGTCGCCGGGATTTGCATAAAGCGAAAGCATATTTGCAACGGGCGGTGCAACTTGAACCAGAACAAAGCACATTTGCGTGCCAATTGGCGATTGTATTGTCAGAATTGGGGGAATATGCGCAATCGAACGAATGGTTATTGCGCGTTATTGAACATGATAGTCATTTAACGGAATGTTTTTATTTTTTAGCAAACAACTATGCCCACTTAGGGTTATTTGGCGAGGCGGCGAAGTATGCTGAACAGTATATGGAACGCGAGCCAGATGGGGAGTTTGCGGAATATACGCTCGATTTATTAGATATTTTAACGATTGAACAAGATGACGATGAGTGGCTCAATTACGATGAGATGTTAATGAAACAAGAACGAGCTCGCGCGTTGCTTGAAAAAGGTGAATTTCAGGAAGCGATTGCTTTGTTTGAAGAAATGATTGAACAACATCCAGAAAATTGGGCTGCTTATAACAATTTAGCGCTCGCTTATTTTTATCAAGGGAATGTCGAAAAAGCAAGACAAACGATCGCATACATTTTGCAACAAAATCCAGGCAATTTGCATGCCCTTTGCAACGATGCGGTGTTTTCGTATTATTTACAAGAGCAAGAGCGATTGTTTTCACTTACCCAATCGTTGCAAGGGGTATATCCGATTTCACTCGAGCATCGTTACAAGCTTGGAGTGACGTTTGCGATTGTCGGACGCTATGATTTAGCGTTTCAATGGTTTCGTCAATTGCAACGGCGCGGCTTTGAAGGAGATGCACCGTTTTATTATTGGTATGCATATGCTGCATATCATATGGGATATCGCACGTTAGCGGAGTCGATGTGGCAAAAATTAATTGCGCTTCATCCAGATAAAAAAGGAAGCGAGCCGTGGCGCTATCGTGAACAGACGATTGAACATATTCAATCTTTATTTGAAAAGCAAGATGTGGCTTCTTCATTTTATGCGCTATATTTAATTAGCAAATCGTTTATAGCAGACGATTGTCCGTTTCCAAAGCAAGCGTGGTCTCATCCGCTTTTACAACAGTGGAGCGATTACGTATATGATCATGACCGCCAAAAGCCTATGGTAGATGCGCACCGCATTGTCACGTTACTTGTTCAACATAACGGTTTTGAATATGAGCCTTTATATATTGCTTGGTTTTCTTTCTTCGTTGAGACAATGAAGGAAATTGATTCGTTTTCTAATCACGAAGCGTGGGCGGCGGCGTTTGAATATATGTTTCGTAAACATCGTGGTGAGCGTGTGACGCAGCGAATGATGGCAGAACGTTATGGGGTGTCCGTTGCAACGATCGGAAAGTATGTGAAAGTGATTAAACAGAAGTGGCACGAATGAGCAAGTTAATAGACCCTTTTGTTTTGTTGTATTACGATAGAAATATGGAAACGATAAAATGGAGAAGCATGCAGAAAGGGTGGAAGAAACGTGTCACAAGAAAAAATTTATGATGTCATTATTATCGGTGCAGGTCCGGCAGGAATGACGGCAGCGGTATACACATCGCGGGCGAATTTATCGACGCTTATGCTTGAGCGCGGAGTTCCTGGTGGTCAAATGGCAAATACAGAAGAAGTAGAAAACTATCCAGGTTATGACCATATTCTTGGACCGGAATTGGCGACAAAAATGTTTGAACATGCGAAAAAATTCGGCGCTGAATATGCATACGGCGATGTGAAAGAAGTGATTGATGGCGAACAATATAAAACGGTTGTAACAAGCAACCAACAATATAAAGCGCGTGCGATTATTATTGCGACAGGAGCGGAGTATAAAAAGCTTGGCGTTCCTGGTGAAAAAGAATTAGGGGGACGCGGCGTTTCATATTGTGCAGTATGTGACGGAGCGTTTTTCAAAGGAAAAGAGCTTGTCGTCGTTGGCGGTGGAGACTCGGCAGTAGAAGAAGGCGTATATTTAACACGCTTCGCAAGCAAAGTGACGATCGTTCATCGCCGCGACCAGTTGCGTGCACAAAAAATTTTACAGCAACGCGCGTTTGCAAATGAAAAAATTGATTTCATTTGGAATCATACAGTAAAGCAAATTAACGAAAAAGATGGTCGTGTCGGCAGCGTGACGCTCGTTCATACGCAAACAGGGGAAGAGCGTGAGTTTCCATGTGATGGAGTGTTTATTTACATCGGTATGGTGCCATTAACAAAGCCGTTTGCTTCGCTCGGCATTACGAATGAAAATGGCTACATTGAAACGAACGAATTGATGGAAACAAAAGTGCCTGGCATTTTTGCAGCGGGGGATGTTCGTGAAAAGTCGCTTCGTCAAATTGTTACCGCAACAGGAGACGGAAGTATTGCGGCACAAAGCGCACAACATTACGTAGAAGAACTAAAGGAAAAGCTTAACATTAAGTAATAAAAACGTAATGTTGCTTTAATTGAACTGTAACACGCTTGAAACAATAAAAGAGTATGATAAAAGTAAGTAATTGACCCCCTTTTTATATACACTTGTTGGCACGGGCTTTCGTCCCGTGCTTTCTTTTTTATGTGATGAAAACGTTTCAAAATTTATACTTTGTGACCGTTTGTAAGAAATAGTATAATGAAAAAAACATATTCATTATTGAGGTGAACGGACGTTGCAACGAGTAACGAACTGCGTATTAGTGAAAGACGGACACGTTCTATTGTTGAAAAAGCCTCGGCGTGGCTGGTGGGTGGCGCCGGGTGGAAAAATGGAGCAAGGAGAATCAGTACGAGAAGCTTGTGTGCGCGAATATCGCGAGGAAACAGGCATTTATATTAAAAACCCGCAATTAAAAGGGGTATTTACATTTGTCATGAAACGAGGAGAAGAAGTCGTTTCGGAGTGGATGATGTTCACATTTTTTGCGGAACATTTTGATGGTGAAAACGTATTACAATGTGAAGAAGGGGAACTTGCTTGGCATCCAATTGAGCACATTCCAACGCTTCCAATGGCGCCGGGCGATTACCATATTATTGATTATGTTATTAAAGGAACAGGAATCATGTACGGCACGTTTACGTATACAGAGGAATTTGAGCTGTTGTCTTACCGACTGGATCCGAGTTAAAGAAAGGGGAGAGAAAGATGAGCACAGGTTCAGCGCACATTCAAATGGTTATTATTACCGGTATGTCAGGGGCAGGAAAAACGGTAGCTATCCAAAGTTTTGAAGATTTAGGCTATTTTTGTGTCGATAATTTACCGCCGACCTTATTGCCGAAGTTTCTTGAATTAATTCGTGAATCAGGAAATAAAATGAATAAAATTGCACTCGTCATGGATTTGCGGAGCCGTGACTTTTTTGACCGTCTCTTTGCCGCGCTAGATGATTTAGCAGAAACATCATGGGTGACTCCACAAATTTTATTTTTAGATGCAAGCGATGCGACGCTCGTCAGCCGTTATAAAGAAACGCGCCGTTCTCATCCCCTTGCGCCAAGCGGATTGCCGCTTGAAGGAATTAAGTTGGAGCGCGAGTTGCTTGAAGAATTAAAAGGGCGCGCACAAATGATTATTGATACGTCTAACTTAAAACCGCGGGAGCTGCGTGAAAAAATTGTTCAAACATTTGCAACGCCAGCAACGACAACTTTTTCTGTCAATGTTGTTTCATTCGGGTTTAAATACGGTCTACCGATTGATGCCGATCTCGTTTTTGATGTTCGTTTTTTACCGAATCCGCATTATATTGAACATATGCGCCCAAAAACAGGATTAGATGAAGAAGTATCATCTTACGTATTAAAATGGACGGAAACGCAAAAATTTATTGAAAAAATAACAGATTTGCTGGCGTTTATGCTCCCTCACTATAAACGAGAAGGGAAAAGTCAAGTGGTAATTGCGATCGGATGTACAGGCGGACAGCATCGGTCTGTTACGTTAGCGGAGTATATCGGGCGTTATTTTGCAGACGAATATACAACGCACGTGTCACATCGAGATATTGCGAAAAGAAAGGATACGCACCAATGAAAAAAATCGTTGTGATTGGTGGAGGAACGGGGCTTCCTGTATTGCTTCGCGGGTTAAAGCAATATAATGTTGACTTAACAGCGATCGTGACTGTTGCAGACGACGGTGGCAGTTCAGGAAGATTGCGCGATGAACTCGATATGCCTCCACCTGGAGATATTCGAAATGTGCTTGCTGCTCTTTCAGATGTGGAGCCGCTAATTATTGAATTATTTCAACATCGCTTTGAAAACGGAAATGGGTTATCAGGTCATTCGCTCGGCAACTTAATTTTAGCGGCCATGACGTCAATTACTGGCGATTTCGTGCGCGCGGTTCGTGAAATGGGAAAAGTATTAAATGTGCGTGGAAAAGTGTTGCCGGCAGCAAATGAAAGCGTTGTGTTGCATGCGGAAATGGAAGACGGGACAATTGTATCAGGTGAGTCGAAAATTCCGTATTCCGGAAAGAAAATAAAGCGTGTATTTTTAACTCCGGCAAACATTGAACCGCTAGATGAAACGATTGCCGAATTGCGAACAGCTGATTTAATCGTCATTGGTCCAGGGAGTTTGTACACAAGCATTTTACCGAACTTACTCGTTCCTAAACTTGGCGAAGAGGTATGTCAATCCAAAGCGAAAAAAGTATATATATGCAACGTCATGACTCAGGCGGGAGAAACGTTAAACTATACAGCGAGCGATCATGTGAAAGCGCTGTATGATCATATGGCGTGTGCATTTTTAGATGCAATCATTGTAAACGATGCGCCGATTTTGCCAGAAACAAAGGAGCGATATGCAAAAGAATTGGCTGCGCCTGTCGTTTGTGATACGGCAAAGTTAGAAGCGCTCGGTTTACAAGTCATTTGTGATGCGATCATCGATGAGCGAGATGGAACGGTGCGTCACGATACAAAAAAAGTAGCGGCGTTGCTCGTTTCGCTCCTTGCACCTCCTTCGCACGGCACATATTCATAGGAGGTGAGATTGTTGTCGTTTGCATCGGAAACAAAAAAAGAATTGACGAATATCGAAGTAAAAACGTGTTGTTTAAAAGCGGAATTGTCCGCCTTAATTCGAATGAACGGTTCGATTTCGTTTTCCAATCGCCGTTTATTGTTAAATATTCAAACGGAAAATGCCGCGATTGCAAGGCGAATTTATACGTTATTAAAAAAAGGGTACGACGTAGCGGTCGAACTACTTGTTCGTAAAAAGATGCGCCTGAAGAAAAACAACGTGTATATTGTACGCGTGGTAGAAGGGACGCATGAGTTATTGTCAGATTTAAAAATTATGGAAGAAGGATTTTCTTTCGTCCGTTCCATTTCACCAGAGCTTGTGCAAAAAAAATGTTGCAAGCGCTCGTATTTGCGTGGTGCCTTTTTAGCAGGGGGATCCGTCAACAATCCGGAAACATCGTCTTATCATTTAGAAATCTTTTCATTGTATCGTGAGCATAACGAATCGCTTTGTGAACTGATGAACACGGCTTTTCATTTACATGCCCGCACATTAGAAAGAAAAAAAGGATTTATTACGTATTTAAAAGAAGCGGAGAAAATTGCCGAGTTTTTAAGCGTTATCGGAGCACATCAAGCGTTACTGCGATTTGAGGATGTGCGCATCGTGCGCGATATGCGTAATTCTGTCAATCGTCTTGTCAATTGCGAAACAGCGAATTTAAACAAAACGATTGGCGCAGCGTTACGTCAAGTCGAAAACATTCGTTATATTGATGAAACGATTGGCCTTGATCAACTACCTGAAAAACTTCGTGAAATTGCAAAATTGCGCATCGAATATCAAGATGTAACGTTAAAAGAGCTCGGGGAAATGGTTTCTGGGGGGAAAATTAGTAAATCTGGCATTAACCATCGTCTGCGCAAATTAGATGAAATTGCGGAACGGCTTCGCGCCGGTCAGCCGATTGATTTTCATAAATCTTTGTAAACTATGGGAGGAATGCATAATGGTAGAAAAACAAGTGGAAGTACGCTTAAAAACAGGACTGCAAGCGCGTCCAGCCGCGTTGTTTGTTCAAGAAGCGAACCGCTTTTCAGCTGATGTATATATCGAAAAAGATGGAAAAAAAGTGAATGCGAAAAGTATTATGGGTGTCATGAGTTTAGCGATTCATACAGGGGCGGTCATTACGATTTATGCGAATGGATCCGATGAACAAGAGGCGTTAAACAAGCTCGTTCAATATGTTGAACAAGAATCATAAAAAAACAAGGCGGGATGGCCGCCTTGTTTTACTTTTCATCGACGCGTGTCAATACACGGTCAATTAAGCCGTATTCTTTTGCTTTTTCTGCTGTCATAAAGTTGTCGCGGTCTGTGTCGCGCTCAATGACTTCAATTGGTTGCCCTGTATTTTCAGACAAAATACGATTTAATTTATCGCGCAAGAATAAAATGCGTTTTGCCGCAATTTCGATTTCTGTCGCTTGACCTTGCACGCCACCAAGCGGCTGATGAATCATAATTTCACTATTTGGCAATGCGAAACGTTTTCCTTTGGCACCTGCCGCAAGTAAAAACGCCCCCATAGAAGCCGCCATACCGATACAAATGGTCGATACGTCTGGTTTAATAAATTGCATCGTATCGTAAATTGCCATGCCTGCTGTAATCGATCCACCAGGGCTGTTAATGTAAAGAGAAATGTCTTTCTCAGGATCTTCAGCTGCTAAAAATAAAAGCTGAGAAACGATCGAGTTGGCGACATGATCGTCAATCGGGCTTCCTAAAATAATAATGCGGTCTTTTAATAAACGGGAGTAAATGTCATAGGCGCGCTCCCCGCGGCTTGTTTGTTCAATAACTGTAGGAATTAAGTTCATACTCTTCCTCCTCCGATCATTCGTTTTTTTTATGTACTTTTATCATACAAAAAAGGTCAATAAAGGTCAAATGAAATCCCTTTTGCTTATATGTATTCGCGTTTTTTGTTCATCATCCCTTCTTTCATCGTTTCCGCTTTCCGAAATTTTAAACGTCATGGCTATTGCATTTTTTTTTCTTCTTCACTATAATGGTAAGTGCATTTATCGTTATGCCCTCGTAGTGTAGTGGATAGCACGAGAGATTCCGGTTCTCTTAGCGTGGGTTCGAATCCTGCCGAGGGCGTTATGAAACCCTGCTTGCGTCGCAAGCAGGGTTTTTGTTTACAAAAATAAAGTCCGGTGTGCCGCACCGGACGAATAGATGAATGTTGCGAGGCTTGCTCGCTTGTTCTATAAGAATGATAACATGCCTTCGATGCATATGCATAGTAGAAAAAACATCCAATATGTTTTTATCGTCTCTTTCTGATCGAGATGATAAAATGAGGATGAAGGGAGATGGCATGAATGGAGATGCAATTAACGCAAAGACAAGAACTAAAAGTTGCGTTGACAAAAGAGCTTGTCCAAGCGATTGAATTGTTGCAATATTCGACAGTAGAATTGCAATCGCTTTTACACGAACAAGCGCTTGAAAATCCATTTATCGAGCTGCGCGAGCGAAAACGGCCGATTCATAGGCGGCGTGAGCAAACAGATCGGATGGATTATATCGAAAATGTAAGCGCTTTTAAACATTCGCTTCCTTCCCATTTGCATGCCCAACTTGTCGGTATGCGTGTATCGAATGAGCATAAAAAAGCGCTCGATTATTTAATTGCTTCGCTTGATGAATGGGGTTACTTGCATACGACGATTGCGGAGGCGGCTTGCCATCTTCAATTGGAAGAAACGGTTGTGTCAAATGCTCTGCATATGTTACGTTCACTTGATCCAGCGGGAGTAGGAGCGGAAAATTTGTCACATTGTTTATATTTACAACTCATTCGTCTTCCAAAAAGGGATGAGTTAGCGGAGACCATTGTCACGGAGTATTTTGAACCGTTTGTCAATAAAAAGTGGAAAGAAATAAAAGCGAAACTAGGTGTGGAATTAAGCGATTTACAACGAGTGTGGGAACTGATTCGCACGCTTCATCCACGTCCAGGAAGTTTATATAATGATGAGCAAATGACGTACATTGTACCGGATGTCATCGTTTCATACGATAACGGAACATGGACGGTGACGATGAATGAAGAAATCATTCCAACGGTTGTATGGAATGAAGCGTATGAACGGAAAGTACAGACGGACGATCCGCATGTTCGAAAATATATCGAAGAAAAAAGGCAGCAGTTTCAGTGGATTCAGCGGTGTTTAACTCAACGAGCGACGACGATGGAGAAAATTACGCTCGAGTTAATCGATAAGCAACGCGATTATTTTGAAAAAGGTTCGCTCCATATGAAACCGCTCACGATGCGTGATGTTGCTGCTTCATTAAACATGCATGAATCGACAGTTAGTCGCGCAGTAAAAAATAAATATATGCAAACGCCTCATGGGTTAATTGAAATGCGTCGCTTTTTCACTAGTGGTGTGGATGATGCGTCGCAAGAAAAAGTAAAAAGTTTAATTGCTGAACTGATTAAACAAGAAAATAGCCAAAAACCTCTTTCTGATCAAAACATTGCTGATTTACTTGAACAACGTTACAATATTTGTGTTGCACGGCGGACGGTTGCAAAATATCGCGAACAGCTTCACATTCCGCCAGCTTCGAAACGAAAGCAATATGCGTAAGAGGGGAAAAACATGAAAGTGATCGTATATTCGAAAGAAAATTGCTGTCTTTGTGATGAGGCGAAAGCGATTCTTCGAGAGTTACAAGTGGAATGGGAAGAAGTCGATATTTACAAAGACGAACAATTGCTTGAGCAGTATCATCTCATCATTCCGGTCATTGAAGTCGATGGAGAGATGATTGCATATGGCCGCATTCACAAAGATGTCATAAGAAAGCGATTACAACAAAAATGAAGCAGTTGAACAATGTTTCACTTCCTGTTACAATGAAGTTGTAGCAGGGGTGAATTTTTTTACACAAAGTGGGACACAATACGTCATGGTGGGACTTAAAACGTCCTACAAAAGAAAAAGAGAGTAAAGAAGGAAGAAAAGAGCATGCGACAATGGATTGATGTTCAACGAAAATTGTTGCCTGATCTTCTCGTGATTATGCAAAAGCGATATGAAATTTTGCAGCACATTCGGTTAATGCAGCCGATCGGACGACGAACGTTGTCGCTCAACTTAGGCATTAGCGAGCGCGTTTTACGTTCGGAAGTGCAGTTTTTAAAAGAGCAACATTTACTTGATATTACAGCTGCAGGCATGAGCATTACAGCTGAAGGAAATGATGTGCTCATACAGCTAGAAGATATGATGCGAGAAGTATTAGGGCTGAAAGAATTAGAAAGAAAAATAAAAAAGAAGCTTCCTGTCGAAGACGTCATTGTCGTTGCTGGTGATAGCGACCAGTCTCCTTGGGTGAAAAGAGAAATGGGAAGAGCTTGTGTCTCACGAATAAAACATTCGCTAAAAGGGAATGACATTGTTGCGGTGACGGGTGGAACAACCCTTGCTGCTGTTGCTGAAATGATGACACCCGACCTAAAATATCGCGATGTGTTATTCGTTCCAGCACGCGGTGGGCTTGGAGAAGATGTAACAAACCAAGCGAACACGATTTGTGCGCGCATGGCTGAAAAAGCGATGGGGCATTATCGTTTGTTACATGTTCCTGACCAGCTAAGTGCTGAAACGTATCAATCGATTATTGAAGAACCTGCGATTCGAGAAGTACTAGAATTAATTAAATCATCAACGATCGTCATTCACGGAATTGGCGATGCGAAAACGATGGCGGAACGAAGAAAAACGCCGCCAGAAGAAATGAAAAAAATTGAACAAAACGAAGCGGTGGCGGAAGCGTTTGGATATTACTTTAATCAGCACGGAGACGTCGTGCATAAAGTAAATACAGTTGGCATTCAGCTCGAAGATGTACGCCACGTTCCTTGCGTGATCGCGGTTGCAGGAGGAGCTTCGAAAGCAAAAGCAATTCAAGCGTATATAAAACAGGCGAATCAGTGCATCTTAATTACAGATGAAGGTGCAGCAAAACAGTTAGTACGGGATGATTCATCCCTCTAAAATATATCCTTACAATTCCAAAGGAGGACAAAAACGATGGCAGTAAAAATTGGTATTAACGGTTTTGGTCGTATCGGCCGCAACGTATTTCGTGCAGCATTAAAAAATCCTGAAATTGAAGTAGTAGCAGTAAACGACTTAACAGATGCAAAAACGTTAGCACATCTTTTAAAATATGACTCTGTTCACGGCACATTAGATGCAGAAGTGTCTGTAAACGGAAATAACATCGTTGTAAACGGAAAAGAAATTATCGTAAAAGCAGAACGTGACCCAGCAAACTTAGGATGGGGCGATCTTGGTGTTGACATCGTTGTTGAATCAACAGGACGCTTCACAAAACGTGAAGATGCAGCGAAACATTTAGAAGCAGGTGCGAAAAAAGTAATCATTTCTGCACCAGCGACAAATGAAGACATTACAATCGTAATGGGCGTAAACCAAGACAAATATGACCCAGCAAACCATCATGTGATTTCAAACGCATCTTGTACAACAAACTGCTTAGCGCCATTTGCAAAAGTATTGCATGAAAAATTCGGTATTATCCGCGGAATGATGACAACTGTTCACGCATATACAAACGACCAACAAATTCTTGACTTACCACATAAAGACTTGCGTCGTGCGCGTGCAGCGGCGGAATCAATCATTCCAACATCAACAGGTGCAGCGAAAGCCGTAGCACTTGTATTGCCTGAATTAAAAGGAAAATTAAACGGTATGGCAATGCGCGTACCAACACCAAACGTTTCTGTTGTTGACCTTGTTGCTGAACTCGAAAAAGAAGTAACAGTTGAAGAAGTAAATGCAGCATTAAAAGCGGCGGCAGAAGGTGAATTAAAAGGTATTCTTGCTTACAGCGAAGAGCCACTTGTTTCTCGTGACTACAACGGCTCAACAGCTTCTTCAACAATCGATGCACTTTCAACAATGGTTATGGAAGGTCGCATGGTGAAAGTTCTTTCTTGGTACGATAACGAAACAGGATACTCTCACCGCGTTGTTGACCTTGCTGCATACATTGCGTCAAAAGGCTTATAATTTTTTGGATTGTTTGCCCAAAACGGTTTATAATAAATAGTTGGAAATACCGAGAAGGGGAGCGGGGATCATCCCCACTCCCTTTCTATGTACCACACGAATAAGGAGGCCTTTCCATGAACAAAAAAACAGTTCGTGACATTGATGTGAAAGGGAAACGTGTCTTTTGTCGCGTCGACTTTAACGTGCCAATGCAAAACGGTGTCGTTACTGACGATACGCGTATTCGCGCCGCGCTTCCAACCATTCAATATTTGATGGAGCAAGGAGCGAAAGTCATTTTAGCAAGCCATCTCGGCCGTCCGAAAGGGAAAGTTGTTGAAGAAATGCGTTTAAATGCTGTGGCAGAACGTTTGAGCGAACTGCTTGGCAAGCGCGTCGTAAAAACGGATGAAGCGTATGGCGATGCGGTGAAAGCTGCGATTGCACAAATGAATGAAGGCGATGTGTTATTGCTTGAAAACGTTCGCTTCTATCCTGGTGAAGAGAAAAACGATCCAGAGTTAGCGAAAGCATTTGCAGAACTCGCTGACGTATACGTTAACGATGCGTTTGGTGCCGCTCACCGTGCACATGCATCAACGGAAGGGATTGCTCATCACTTACCTGCTGTGGCTGGCTTCTTAATGGAAAAAGAAATCGAAGTATTAGGAAAAGCATTGTCAAATCCAGATCGTCCGTTCACCGCAATTATCGGTGGTGCGAAAGTAAAAGATAAAATCGGGGTAATCGAAAACTTATTAGACAAAGTTGACAATTTAATTATTGGTGGCGGGTTAGCTTACACGTTTGTCAAAGCGCTTGGCCACGAAATCGGAAAATCATTATTAGAGGAAGATAAAATCGAACTTGCAAAATCTTTTATGGAAAAGGCGAAAGAAAAAGGCGTGAACTTCTATATGCCTGTTGACGCAGTCGTTGCGGACGATTTTTCAAACGATGCAAACAAAAAAGTAGTGAACATCGATGAAATTCCAAGCGACTGGGAAGGACTTGATATCGGTCCGAAAACACGTGAATTGTACCGCGACGTCATTTTAAAATCAAAACTTGTCATTTGGAACGGCCCGATGGGCGTATTCGAAATGGATGCGTTTGCGGAAGGGACAAAAGCAGTTGCTCAAGCGCTTGCTGATGCAGAAGGTACATATACGGTCATCGGTGGCGGCGATTCGGCAGCGGCAGTTGAGAAATTTGAACTTGCAGACAAAATGGATCACATTTCAACAGGTGGCGGTGCGTCGCTTGAATTTATGGAAGGAAAACAACTTCCAGGTGTCGTCGCGTTGAACGATAAGTAAGAAAGGGGTTAAAAGCGATGCGAAAGCCGATTATTGCAGGAAACTGGAAAATGCATAAAACGCTACAAGAAGCGCTTCAATTTATTGAAGAAGTGAAGCATGCCGTTCCTTCAAACGAACAAGTCGATACGGTTGTATGTGCTCCAGCGCTCTTTTTAGCTCATTTAGTAGAAGCGGCAAAAGGAACGAATGTAAAAATTGGTGCGCAAAATATGCATTTTGAAGATCAAGGCGCATTTACAGGGGAGATTAGCCCTGTTGCATTAAAACATATCGGTGTAGAGTATGTCATCATCGGTCATTCAGAGCGCCGTGAAATGTTTGCAGAAACAGATGAAACAGTAAATAAAAAAGTACTTGCGGCATTTAAACATGGACTTGTACCGATCGTTTGTTGCGGTGAGACGTTAGAAGAACGGGAAAGCAATCGTACAAACGAAGTGGTCGGCGCACAAGTTGAAAAAGCGCTTGCTGGTTTAACAGAAGAGCAAGTGAAACAAGTCGTTATTGCTTACGAACCAATTTGGGCGATTGGAACAGGAAAATCGTCTACAGCGGAAGATGCAAACAACGTATGCGGCTATATTCGTCAAGTGATTGCCAATGCATTTTCACAACAAGCTGCTGATGCGGTGCGCATTCAATACGGTGGTAGCGTGAAACCGGAAAATATCGGTGCATTTTTAGCAGAAGAGCATATTGACGGTGCACTCGTTGGCGGTGCAAGCTTACAACCACAATCGTTTTTACAACTCGTGGAGGCAGGAAAATGAGCAAAAAACCAGTAGCATTAATTATTTTAGACGGATTTGCTCTTCGTGAAGAAACGTTTGGTAACGCGGTTGCACAAGCGAAAAAGCCAAACTTTGATCGATATTGGAATGAATATCCACATGCGACGTTAACGGCGTGCGGTGAAGCGGTTGGACTTCCTGAAGGACAAATGGGGAACTCGGAAGTTGGCCATTTAAATATCGGGGCCGGTCGCATTGTGTACCAAAGCTTAACGCGCGTCAACATCGCCATTCGTGAAGGCGAATTTGAGCGCAACGAAACGTTTTTAGCAGCGATGGATCATGTGAAAAAGAATGGAACGAATTTGCACATTTTCGGACTTCTTTCAGACGGCGGCGTGCATAGCCATATTAATCATTTGTTCGCCCTCTTGAAGCTAGCAGCAAAAGAAGGCGTCAAACATGTGTATATTCACGGCTTTTTAGATGGACGCGACGTCGGTCCACAAACAGCGAAAACGTATATTCAACAGTTAAATGAACAAATTGCACAAATTGGTGTGGGCGAAATCGCTACGCTATCTGGTCGTTATTATTCCATGGACCGCGACAAACGTTGGGAGCGCGTAGAAAAAGCGTATCGCGCGATGGTATATGGTGAAGGTCCATCATACCGTGATCCGCTTGCGTGCATCGATGATTCTTACGCAAATGGCATTTATGACGAATTCGTCTTGCCATCTGTTATCGTTCGTGAAGATGGATCACCAGTCGCGACGATTCAAGATAACGATGCGGTCATTTTCTACAACTTCCGTCCTGACCGTGCGATTCAAATTTCAAATACGTTTACGAACGATGATTTTCGTTCATTTGATCGCGGACCGAAACATCCGAAAAACTTGTTTTTCGTATGCTTAACACACTTTAGTGAAACAGTAAAAGGGTACGTGGCATTTAAGCCAACGAACCTTGATAATACGCTCGGTGAAGTATTATCACAAAACGGGTTAAAGCAATTGCGTATTGCAGAAACGGAAAAATATCCACATGTTACTTTCTTCATGAGCGGCGGTCGTGAAGAAAAGTTTCCTGGCGAAGAGCGCATTTTAATTGACTCGCCAAAAGTGGCAACATACGACTTAAAACCAGAAATGAGCGCATACGAAGTGACAGAAGCGCTATTAAAAGAAATTGAAGCGGACAAATTCGATGCGATCATTTTAAACTACGCAAATCCTGATATGGTTGGCCACTCTGGAATGTTAGAACCGACAATTAAAGCAGTTGAAGCGGTCGACGAATGTTTAGGAAAAGTTGTTGATGCAATCATCGCTAAAGGCGGTATTGCGATCATTACGGCAGACCACGGAAATGCAGATGAAGTATTAAATCCAGATGGCAGCCCAAATACGGCGCACACGACAAATCCGGTGCCGGTCATCGTCACGAAAAAAGGCATTACGCTTCGCCAAGACGGTATTTTAGGCGACTTGGCGCCAACGATGCTCGATTTACTCGGCTTACAACAACCAAAAGAAATGACAGGAAAAACGTTAATTCAAAAATAAACTAAAGGAGAGATGAACGATGCCAACAATTATTGACATTTATGCTCGTGAAGTATTAGACTCTCGCGGTAATCCGACAGTAGAGGTAGAAGTATACACAGAATCTGGTGCATTTGGACGCGCGCTCGTTCCAAGCGGAGCATCAACAGGAGAATACGAAGCTGTTGAATTGCGCGATGGCGACAAAGGTCGTTACCTCGGAAAAGGGGTATTACAAGCGGTGAAAAACGTAAACGAAGTGATCGCGCCAGCGTTAATCGGTAGCTACGATGTAACAGAGCAAGTAGCGATTGACCGCGCATTAATCGCTTTAGATGGTACAGAAAATAAAGGAAAATTAGGTGCGAACGCCATCCTTGGCGTATCGATGGCTGTCGCGCGCGCAGCTGCCGATTACTTAGGTATTCCTTTATATCAATATTTAGGCGGATTTAACGCAAAAACGTTGCCAGTGCCAATGATGAACATTTTAAATGGCGGTGCGCATGCAGATAACAACGTTGACATTCAAGAATTTATGATTATGCCAGTTGGCGCACCAAACTTCCGTGAAGCGCTTCGTATGGGTGCGGAAATTTTCCATAGCTTAAAATCGGTATTAAAAGCAAAAGGTTACAATACAGCGGTTGGTGATGAAGGTGGATTCGCACCAAACTTAAAATCAAATGAAGAAGCGCTTGAAACAATTATTGAAGCGATCGAAAAAGCAGGATACAAACCAGGCACAGAAGTCATGCTTGCGATGGACGTTGCTTCTTCTGAACTTTACAACAAAGAAACAGGCAAATACCATTTAGAAGGCGAAGGCGTTGTAAAAACGTCTGAAGAAATGGTTGCTTGGTATGAAGAGCTTGTTAACAAATATCCGATCATCTCGATCGAAGACGGCTTAGATGAAAACGACTGGGCTGGTCATAAGTTATTAACAGAGCGCCTTGGCAAAAAAGTACAACTTGTTGGTGACGACTTATTCGTAACAAATACGAAAAAATTAGCGCAAGGTATTGAACAAGGTGTAGGGAACTCGATCTTAATTAAAGTGAACCAAATCGGTACGTTAACAGAAACGTTTGAAGCGATTGAAATGGCAAAACGCGCAGGCTATACAGCGGTTATTTCTCACCGTTCTGGTGAAACAGAAGATAGCACAATCGCTGACATCGCGGTCGCAACAAACGCGGGTCAAATTAAAACAGGTGCTCCTTCACGCACAGACCGCGTGGCGAAATACAACCAATTGCTTCGCATTGAAGACCAATTAGGCGAAACAGCGGTGTACGATGGAGTAAAAACGTTCTACAACTTGAAGAAGTAAAAAATAAGGATGCCTTCGCACGAGGGCATCCTTTCTTTCAAGTTTTTCTTTTGGATATATTACTGTAAATTATCATTTTATTCGGGGATAAAATGATAATTTACACTACCGAGAGATCCTTCGCCAATGTATGCGAAAATGGGAACGAAATACGCCACGAGCACGAGCTATTGGTTCCGTCTCAGTGCCTATGATGCGGACGGTGAGACCATCTTTTCGAGCCAGGCATTCACGGTCAAAATTCCTGAGGCGGTTGAATATTTAGGGGAGGAAGATTACTGGTCGATCATCGATGTGCCGTATGGGAGCGTCAATGCCGCTACGGGTAATCTCATGATAGATGAACAAGATGTTTCTATTTCAGGTAGGGGGCCAGGACTTGCTCTATCAAGAACCTACAATAGCTTGTCTCCATGGACCGGTTTATTCGGAAAAGGCTGGCACAGCGATGCGGAAATGAACATCGTCGCGCAAGGAAATGAAGCGCGATTTACGGATGAAGACGGGACGCTTCACATATTTATGAAACGAGCCGACGGAACGTATCAAGCGCCAACCGGTGTTTATTTGGAGCTAAGCGAGACCGCCACTGAGTGGATCGTGAAGTCGAAAGATCAAGCGAAAATGTATTTTAATAAAAGCGATGGCAAGTTAACCAAAATTGTCGACGGTCATGGGAACGCAACGACGTACGGTTATTCGAATGGAAAGCTTACGTCGATTACGGACGCATCGGGAAGAAAATTAGACATTCAGTATCGTCCGGACGGAAAGATCGAAAAAATCATAGGCCCGATGAATCGGACGGTGACATATGGCTACACGAATGATTTGTTAACGACGGTGACTCAGACGGGCGGAGAAGTGACAAGATATGAATACAATGAGATTGATCGTCTAGTAAAAGTATTCGAGCCGACACATACGGAGGAACAGCCAGTTGTCAATCAGTTCGTGTACGATGGTGACAGGCTCCATCAAGTACGAGATTCCGAAGACCATGTATACACATTGACCTATGATCCAACGGAACGGCGATTGCTCATACAAAAGCCGAATGGCCGCCAAACCCAATATACTTTCAACGAGGCGGGTAATCCGATTGAGGTTGTGGATGACGTAGGCGGCTTAAATATTACAACGAAATATTTGTATGAAGGCAACAATTTAAAGGAATCATACGATCCGAATGATGTTGGGGCCACTACACCGACGGAATCATATACGTACGATGCGAATGGAAATGTGTTAACAGCGAAGGATCGCTATGGGACTGAAACCTACCAGTATAATCCAAATAACGATGTCATCTCCATGACAGATACAGAAGGAGACAAGACAACGGTCGCGTATGATGGCTTAAATCCAGTATCCGAAACCGATCAATCGGGAAAAACGTCTTCTGTAGCGAAGTACGATTCCTATGGAAATGTAATTGAAGAAAGTGACGCATTGGGCAGTGCGACCAATTTACTCTCTAATCACGGCTTTGAACAGGGAACGACCGCTTGGACTCTGCTTCGTTCGTATGATTCCGGACAGTTACAGGAAGATACGAATGTTTATAATGGGTTGACGGGACGAAAGACGTTAAAAATCACCGTGAATTCGACGTCGCCTAGTACAGAAGCCGGTTATGTGGCCGCTACGCAAGAAATTGCGGTAAAACCGAATGTGACATACACATTCAGTGGAAAAATCAAAACAAATTTAACGAAAGCCAGTGCGTTCTTTAATGTTGAATTTTTAGATAGCCAAAATCGTCGAATTTCTTGGGCGGACAATCGTTATAGTCAATTGGCAGGCACAAGACCTTGGACAGAGCGGCAAGTGACGTTTACCACTCCTTCGAACGTGGCGAAAGTACGCGTCTATTTAGAGGTCGAGCATCAATCACCAACCGCATCAGGGGAAGCATGGTTTGATAATGTTCAATTAGAGGAAGCCCAAGTTTCTTCCAGCTATAATCCCGTGTTAAACAGCAGCTTCGAAGGAAGCGTGACGAATTGGAGCGGAACGGGCGGAAGCGTCGATCATACGGAGTCGTTCGACGGGGCTTACTCTCTCAAAATATCGAGAACCAGCACCACACAATCAGCTAGTGAATATAAGCAGACGGTGATCGTAGGGCAAACTTCAAGCGATGCGCCGCTTCGTCTGACACTCACAGGTCTTTCCAAAGCGCAGGATGTCAAAGCCAATGGTACCGTGAGTGCAAGCGATTATTCCATTACCGCGAAAGTGTATTTTGTAGACGGAACGACTCAAACGTATACGGCTGATTTTCCGATCGGTACGCAAGATTGGAACCGTGCGGCCATTTCGATCCATCCGTCGAAGCCGATTGACAAAGTGGACATATCCGCTATGTTCCGCGGAAACTACACAGGAACGGTCTGGTTTGACGCCATTCGCTTGATGGAAGGTAACGTCGTAACGAAAAACAAGTATGACGCCAATGGCAACTATGTGGAGGAAGAAACAGATGAAGCCGGGTATGTCACGAAAAAGAACTATGATGCCGTAGGAAATCTGTTGAGCGAATACGATGAGAAGGGAAATCAAAAACAGTACAAGTATGACCCATCCAATCGTTTAAAACAACTCCTATTGGCGAACGGAACTTCTGTCAACTATGACTATGACTGGAACGGTCACATGACTTCTAAAGTCATTCAAACGAGCAGCGGTCCGTCACAAAGATTTACCTATTCTTATGATAAGACGGGAAAACTTCTGAAAACGGTCGGTCCGCTTAACGATGTGACAACCAATGAATATGATGCGAACGGCAATAAAATGAAAACCGTCTTGCCGAAAGGAAATACAATTCAATGGACGTACGACGGAACGGAACGGGTCGACACGATTTCTTACAATGGAGTTCCGTATTACGAATTCCGTTACGACAAAAACGGAAACGAACTGTCTGTGCAATATGTAAAGGATGGCACGACGAAGACAAGAAAATTTGACTCGGCGAATCGGGTCATCGAACAGTCCGACCGCGGGGGATTGCAAAAATGGACGTATCCGACCACCTCGGATAAATTGCAACAGTTCCTATTCTCGCACGGATCGTTTAGCCAAACGGTTACGTACCAATACAACGCCTTGGACCAAAATACCATCGTTCAAGACGGAGCGTATACGTATCGCTTTGATTATGACGAGAGAGGACACGTTCGCACGTTTACGACTGGAAATGGAGCGGGCGCTACCTTCACGTATGATGACCGCGGCTTGGTGAAAAGTCTGTCAGTGGGGACGGCAGATGGAACCGAGTTATTGGCGGAAACGTACCGTTATGACGAAAACGGCAATCGGACGAAAATCGAGTCCCCAACAGGAGAAGCGATTGTTTACCGTTACGATGCGCTCGATCAACTAGTGGAAGAGCAATGGCCGGATGGAACGACGATCGCGTATATGTACGATGGATTCGGCAATCGCAAGCAAATCGTGAAAACGAAAGACGGACTATCCACGACGATCACGGCCGGTTATAATGCGGCGAATCAATTGGTTCGTTTCGGCGAGGAAACGATCACGTACGATGCGAACGGCAATCGGATCGAAGACAGCCAGTATCGATATGAATGGAACGCCGCCGATCAGCTTGTCTCTATCACTCGAAAAGGCGAAAGCACGCCGTTTGTGACCTACCAATACGATGAAGACGGCCGCCGTATTCAAAAGACCGTGAATGGCGTGGTGACGAACTACCACTACCAAGGCGACAGTCTCAACGTTCTGTATGAAACCGACGCGAGCGGAAATGTGGTACAATCGTATGTATACGGAGAAAACGGCCAGCTGTTGGCGATGAAAAAAGGCGGGGCGACGTACTTCTACCACTACAACGCGCATGGTGATGTCATCGCCTTAACCGATGCGCAAGGAAACGTGGTCGCTCGTTACGAGTACGACACATGGGGCCGGCTTCTTTCAAAATCCGGTGAGATGGCAGACGAAAACCCGTATCGCTACGCGGGATACCAATATGACGAAGAGACCGGGCTCTACTACTTGATTGCCCGATACTACCACCCAACCCATGGCGTGTTCTTGTCCATGAACCCAGACCCAGGCGATGCCGATGACATCTTGACACAGAACGGGTATACGTATGCGAACAACAACCCGGTGATGATGGTCGATCCGGATGGGCATTTTGTGTGGATGGTCGTTAATGCGGGATTGGCGGCGTATGAAGGGTATAAGGCGTACAAGGCAGGAAAAGGATGGATAGGTGTCGCAGCTGCGGCAGCTATTGGTTTTGTTGGTGGAGGAAAATTTAAACTTGTTAAAAATACAGGTAAATTTAGTAAGTATGGTGTAGGATTATATAAAGAAATAAAAGGTGTACCGGGGTTAGATGCACATCATGTTGGACAAAAAGCAATTATGAAAAAATTCATTCGAAATTATGATCCAAATAATGCACCAGCAATATTAGTACCAAAAGCTGGACATACAAGAAAAGGTCCTAGGGGAATAGTTTCGAGAAGTTCAAAAGGAATTGAGAGTGCAAGACAATTATTAGCAAGAGATATAATGGAGTTAAGAAGAGTATATCCAGACATTCCTAATTCTCAACTTCGAAAATTAATTGAATTAAATAAACAATTGTATCCAGAGATGAGAAGGAGATGAGATATATGAATAAAGAAGAGTTTGTTAAACTTTTACATCAGTCAATTATAAAAGAAAATCGTAATTTTTATCGAGATATATTCAATAATACTGATATTAATGAAGTTACAGACCCCTATTGGAAAGAAGCATTGATGTTTTATTCAGAACTATCAGATAAAAATAAAGAAATATTATTTAAAATAATCGAACAAGTAGAAGTGGATGCTGTATCTAATATTTTAGGGGTGTTAGATGGGGTAGTATCAATAGGAGAAGAGGATATTGAGTTTAAAGTGACAATTAACGATAATAATGAACCAATTAATGGAGATTTACAAGACCTATTTTTGGAGTATGATGAAGAGAATAGGTAACAAGTTTAGAGATATGATTTTGTATTTGCTAAAATACCATTTATAACTTTCTTTTAAAGTAATTTGTGAATTTGAGATACAATGTATCAGTGGAACAAAAAGAAGGCTTCTAATAAATTATATTACCTTGATTGGCTTTATGCCTTTCAAGGTTTTTATTTTAAAACTATATAGATTCAGATTAATTTTCCGACATAACTATCTGTCCAATGCGTTGGAGCACTTTTTCTGGAAATTGAGTGAGATGCTCCAAGAACGAAACAATCGATTCCCGCAACTCTTTTCGATTGGCATGAAACCGATTGGCAATCACGCTCTCTTTCAGCCATCCCCAAATCCGTTCGACCAAATTTAAATTCGGTGAATACGGGGGTAAGAATATCAAAGTCAACCGTTCTTCGTGCTCATGTAGAAAAGGCTGAAGAATTTTGGCGCGATGAATTTTTGCGTTATCCAAGACCATCACGACATGTTTATCCGGATACTGGTCCAAGAAGGTGTATTGGAGAAATTGCAGAAAAGCCTGTGCATTGCATTGATTGGTTTCCATACGGTGAAATTCTCCCGTTTCGATATTCACACCGCCTAATAAGCTAACGGTTGCGTGATGTCCATGACAAGAGTGCCTGTGCACTGCGATCCGAAAAGTAGACAGTATAAATTCAGTTAACGTGAAGGAATCAGAGTGATAAAACTCTGGTTCCTTTCCTTTTCTCGTCGTTTTCCTAGTGTCTCAGAACCCCGTGAAACTGTCAAGGAGAGCACTTGACAGCCCCACGGAGTTCTGAGGAGAGGTTGGTAAGACGAGAAGGAGGAAATATAGCCCACTGGTGCTCGTTGTTAACTAGCCTTTGCATATTGAGTCGGTGTCTGATAACGAAGAACACCTTGTATCCGTTGGTGGTTGTAATAGCGAATGTAATCATGGATAAGCTGTGTTGCCTCTTCCACACTTTTCGTACGTCGCAAGTCCTGTTCCATCTCTGTTTTAAGGTAGGAGAAAAAGCTTTCTATGCATGCGTTATCAAGCGCATTCGCTTTTCTCGACATACTTGGTGTGATTGAAAATGTATCCATCAGCGTTTTCCATCTTGTTGATCGATATGGCATTCCTTGATCTGAATGAAGAATTAAAGAATCCTTGATGTGTCTGATTTCTAATGCATACAATAGGGAATCTTCCACAAGTTGAACATCGTGTGTTGATGAAATCTGATGCCCAATAATTTCATTGTTGTGTAAATCCATAACGGCAGAAACAAATAGTTTTTTATCTTCCACGGCAATTTCTGTGACATCTGTGACCCATTTTTCATTTAAACGTGTCGTGGAAAAGTTTCTTATTTAATAGGTTTTCATAAATATATCCAGCGGAAGTTGCTTTTTTCACTTTGACTGGCTGTTTTCGTTTCATGCGAGATTGACATTTTAATCCTAATTCTCTCATTAGTCGACGTACCACTTTTTCACTTACAGGTAGTTGATATTGATTGTTTAAAACTGCGTGAATTTTGCGATATCCATATCTCCCTTTGTGTTCATGGAAAATCAAAGAGATATATTCTTTTAATGATTGGTCTTTCTTAGATTCTTTTTTCTTCTTACCCTTCGTTTTCAAGTATTTATAGTAACCAGATTTTGAAATCTGTAGTTTTTCACATATTTTAACGACTGGATATTTTGTTTTGAGCTCGTCTACTACTTTGAATTTCGCTGTTTTCCCTCCCTTTTCAGAATTTGCAGATACTTTTTTAAAATTTCATTCTCCATCTCTAGTTCTTGTATGATGAAATCCTTGTCCATTTCAGAATGATTTCTAACTTTTCGTTTTAGTCCTACTTCCCCGTACATTTCATACTGATCTATCCATTTATAAATATAGTCAGGATCTGTAATCTCAAGATGATGTGCAATGACTTTTACACTCTCCCCCGCCAAGGCTCTTTGAACGGCTTCCAGCTTCAATTCTGAAGAATAGCTTTTATAAGTTCTTTGTTTTTTCGACATGTTCATCGGCTCCTTCCTGTCTTCTGTATGGACATCTTTTTCCCGATTTATACATGTCTACTTTTAAAGGCTCACTCCAACCGTACTGGCGTATTTTTGTTATTGGCTGTGTTAAAGGTTAATGTTGATATAGCACAAAAATTTAGGAACTTCGGAGTTAAGAAAGTTCTTCTTTTCTTGAAATAACGCCATCGTTAGCTGATACAGATTATTATTTAACAGCGTATATTGCCTCTTGTAATTTTAACATTACGTCCCTAAGATTTTTTACTTTATTATCATTTTCTGTCTCATCTTCTAAGTAAAAATCTGCAAAAGACTGATTTTCGTATCTTGGTACAATATGCATATGATAATGGGTTAATTCATTAAAAATACCACCATTTTGACAAATTGTAATACCATCAGGTTTATACAATAACTTAATAGCCTTTGAAACAAGTATAGATGCCTTCATAATTGCATTTGCTGTATCCACATTGAGTTCTTCCACTTCTTTAAAATGTTTCTTTGGTAGTATCAAAGTATGTCCATCATTAAAGGGAGCGTGGTCTAAGATACAAGTCACATACTCATCTTCGTACACAACATAAACTGGTAGTTTTTTGTTTGCTAATTCACATCCTAAACAATACTTTTCTTGTGGCATATGTTTCCCCCTTTTTCTTCGTAATCTGTTTAGTTAGTCGGAAAAGAAAACTTTATTCATAAATTACACACTGAATTTAGATAAACGTAAACTATCATAAGTATCGGTCATTTCAAATACAAATGAGGATAGTAGGAACTCTTTGATATTGTGTTTTGTGCTTTCATTACTGCGACTATCTATAAACAAGAACCAAGCAAGGTAATTATCAAGATATTTTGTAGCCACACCTTTAAAACGGTCAATCCACTTCTTCATCCGAGAATGAAAACTGTTGACATTTTGAATGTGATATAAGCCTTTTATAACGTGCTTTCCATCATCGGATTTGATTCGGTAATGCTTTAACCCTTTTTCTTTTGCATAGGTTTTGTATGCTCTCCAAGCATCTGTAACAAGCACATTGTCAGACGATAGTTTAGTACCAATGATAGTTTCAATTTTGGTTTTTACAATACGCCCCATACAAGATACTTTGGAGACGGTTGCTTTTGTACGGTCTCTTGCAACAAGAACACATACTTGTTCGTGGCTGATTCCTCTGTGTTTGGATTTTCCTCCACGTTTTCGAGGCTTCCGTTCTGTAATGCCACGTTGCCCTTTTTGAGAGTACAAGAAATAGGTCTCGTCAACTTCAACGATACCTTCAAAATGGTCAAAATCCATTTGCTTTAAGGCGGATAGCAGTTTATGTCTCCAGTAAAAAAGTGTAACCCAAGTAACCCCTACGATTTCAGCCGATTTACGCAGGGAGTAGCCTTTGAACATACAATCCACAAATGTAATCCATTCATCACCTTTTCGGGTGCGATAAAGAACGGTGTTAGTCGTATCCGTAAAGGTTTTAAGGCAACTTTTACAACGATACCGTTGACGACCCTTGACTTTTCCGAATCGAACAACGTGTTCAGATGTACAATGGGGACACTCGAAACCATCTTTAAAACGAGTTTCCCTCATTTCGTTAATCAATCTACCACCAACGGAAGAGGTCGGGTCAACATAACGTTTTACCCATTGATATACTTGTTCCTTTTTAGTATGGGGTAACTTGTCGATGTATTTTAATAGGTTACTGAACGCTTTGTCCATCATTAACGATCCCGAACATTTGTTCTAATTGTAATTATAGCAAGAACTTGGTTGGGTTTCAAATATCAACAATGTTCTTTAACAGAGCCTTGTTATTAAAAAGAAGTATTTACAAAAATTAATTAACAATAAAAGTAATAAAAATATTATAAAAAAACATTTACTTTCCTTTGGTGTGAATTCTGTTTGCATTTTTTTGTTGCCTCACTATCTAATAAACTGTAGCTGAGTAATTATCGTTGAAATAATTACCATATAAAACACCCATGAGGAAGTTTTTCTCGCCCCCCAAGCATGAAAATAACGGTTCATAAACCATTTATCTTCACAGAAAATAAAATTTTAGATTTTTTAGGGACTCAAAAAATGGTTTCTGTTCATTTGCATCACCCCTCTCTTTATTCGAATTGTAAAACAAAATCAAGGGGGGAAAAAGATGTTTTCGACAAATTTTGCAATCTTGCTGTGGCTTTTTATTTGTCTGTTGTTTCGGAAAATCATCATGACTAAAGTTTTATCCCGTATCTTTTGTATGAGTAAAATGTTTGTGGGAGAAAAGAAAGCAGATTCCTAATTCAGTATAATTAGGAATCTGTTGGATGTGAAAGCAAAATAGATGAAAAATGGGCCCTCCTCCTGTAAGGTAGTAAGTGCGAAAAAACAACCAAAGAAAGGAGTAGAGCCCATGCAGGATTATATCACAAATGGAGTCACATTGAAAGACATTGAACAATCTTTGTTTCGGCATATGCAAAAAGAATATGGTCAACTGCT
Organism: Anoxybacillus ayderensis; assembly: GCF_000833605.1. Lineage (GTDB taxonomy): Bacteria > Bacillota > Bacilli > Bacillales > Anoxybacillaceae > Anoxybacillus > Anoxybacillus ayderensis. The sequence continues at coordinate 112,206 of NZ_JXTG01000006.1, forward strand.
TCAACAGTTGTTGGAGGACATCGATCACACATTAGCGGAAAAACGAGATAAAAAG
>NZ_JXTG01000007.1 GCF_000833605.1 Anoxybacillus ayderensis
GCAAATGGCTATTAGAGCTGTTTTTTTTCGTGCGTGCTTCCAGCTCTTGAACGCGATATGTCAGTTGTTCATTTTCTTTGCGTAGCTGTTTGTTTTCTTGACGCAAATGTTCATTTTCTTGAATGAGTTGATGAATGAGCTGTTTTTGTTGTTGGACTTTGCTGATTAAGCTCTCAACCGTAAATACAGCTTGTTGTACCGTCAACATGCGATTCACCTCCTTGTCTATCCGTATTCACATGATAGACAGGAAAACCAAAAAATATTCAGCTCACTTTATGAGGTGGCTGAATAGTTACTGCTGAATTAATGATTTGCAGGATCTATATCTTAAATGTGGTTGAACAGATAGTAGTCTGTTTACTAACCTTTCAAGTTTAGGATGTACCCCTTTATATAACTGAGATAGTGGGATGTACTCGTTGTTTAATATTTTGGAAACGAGTTGTACAGAGTTCATATGAGGGGTAAAGAATGGATGCCTCCCTGTCAAAGATTCATACAATACAACCCCAAGTAAATAGAGATCGGATCTAAAGTCTAAAGAAGTTTTAATATTTGCCAGCTGTTCAGGTGACATGTAGATTTTCGTTCCAATAATATGGAAGGCCTGGGTTAGAGCCTTTCCTTGAGTATCAAAGGCAATTCCTGTGTCTAATAATACAAACGTTCCATCAATCTTTCGCATTATGTTCTTAGGTTTAATATCACGATGAACCATTCCAATAGACCATAGGTGGTCTATAGCCGTAGTGATGTCCACACCAAGTTGTATGACTTCGCTTTGAGAAAGGGGACCTTTGCTTAAGACTTGAAACAAATCATGTCCTTCTATAAATTCTTCTGAAAAATAAAGGAATTTTTTTTCGTCGTAGTTTACGAGAGTCATTCCTATTGGTCCTAATTTCACAAGAGTCGGTGTATTACATTTTCGCATGATATCTATTTCCCTAGTTGCTCGAGCTAAAATCTCTGATTGAATATCTTGAGTATCATTTACATCTCCTGGTTCTTTTAAATCTGTTAATTCCAAGAATTTGAGAGTATAGTATTTATTATTAATTTTGCATTTAAAAACTTGTTTTTGCCCACCTTTATTTAAAAATTCTAAATCAGATATAGCATCTCGACAGGACTCAAGGATTTTTTTTACATCCTCAACAGATAAATTTGGAGATTTCATCGATAATCCTCCCTCATATATTATGTTGATAAAAAATTTTTTTACTGGATTTCGAGCTCACTGTGCCCCCTAACAATCGATTGATAATCTTTAATTTCTCTGAATTTGTTCATTTTTTCTCTCCCTCTTCCAAAATAAAAAAGACACCTTATCTATTTATTCCTCGGTGTCTTTTCCTGATGACTTATTCTTTTGTGCAGCTTTATGCATTACCCACTCGAAATGTTGAACAATCTCTCTGATTTCGTCTTCGGTTAGGTGACACCAACCTCTTTATGTTTTTGGTGTCTTCTCTTACTGTGTTTGTTGTTATTTATTATTCCGATCGCCTTCGCTCTTTAGAATTTCCCATATCTTCAAAAGCTGTTCCCGCCGTTCTTCCGGCGCCTCTGCCAGTTCCTTAAAAAACAGACCAAGTGACGGGTCTTTTAGTTCTTCAGGAATGCCATCGCTTTCCGACGGATTCGGATCGTCGGTACGACCGAGTAGGTAGTCGGTGGTGACGTTGAAAAAGTCGGCGAGTTTTTGAAGTGTTTCAGTATCAGGTGTTCGATTCCCGTTCTCGTATCCCGATATGGATACTTTTGTGACATTTATTTTCTTCCCTAGTTCTTCTTGGGTGAGTTTTTTTTCTAATCTTAGCCTTTTTAAACGGTCACCTAACACATAAAACACCTCTTTCTTGTGTTCATAATAATTATAAGTTAACAAATAGATAACATAAAGAGGGAAAGTTTTTTGTTAACTAAATAGAAATTTTTTATAAAAAAATACTTGAATGTTAACAGGAAGTTAATTATAATAAAGTTAACTTGATGTTAACAAAGAGGGGTGATAAACGATTGATTTTGGAAAAATTAAAAAGTATTCGTACTGAAAAAGGACTTAGTTGTAAGCAAGTTGCCGATTTAGTCGGCATTTCTAAAGAGTATTACTGGATGATTGAGAACGGAAAACGGCGATTAAACTATGAGTTGGCTGTGAAAATAGCACAAGTATTCGATACTAGCCCAGACAATATTTTTTTGGGTAACCAGTTAACTTATAGTGAACAAAAGCTAGCTCCTTGACAACTCAATCCCCACGACATGAAAGGAGGTGAGTAATTGTATGAAGCATGAAGCGCCTCAAAGTACAATGGATGATTTGCAGCAAATGTTTGAGCGTGTAGCTATATCTAAGTTTGCAGAAGTGAAAAACAGTTTTGTTACTTACGGAGAAGCACTCGTCTTTGTCCGTCAACAATCGAATGACGCGAAATGGAATCGTAACATTGTGCGTGAAGTAGTATGGGATCATGTGCACGACATGCTGGTACGAGAAATGAACGAGATGCCCATGATGTGCCAGAAGCCGAATAGGTAAAATTCGACTTCCAGCTTTCTATAACTACCCTAGCCTTTTAATCACATTTTTAAAATCGCTGAACGTATAAAATACATGTTTCATCATCAAAAGCAAGTTTTCTTTTTGGCTCTCCGTAAAATCGGAAGTTTCTAGGATGAAATTGATTTCTTGCGTAAACCGATCCAACGACTTATCTAGCTCTCGCTCGATATCCATTTTGTTCACTGTTATCACCTCCTTCCTGCCATAGCCATTCGACAAGAAGGAGGAAATTCCTACAAGGAGGGGATTGAAATGAATTTTTCTATTATGTCTTTTCTCATCAACAACTCAATCCCCACGACATAAAAGGAGGTGAAAGCGAATGACGAGCGAGCAATGCTTGGATGAAAAGCAAATTCTTCAAACCATCGAACAGTATGTTGAACAAGAATCTGACAAATGGGTTCAAAGCGTTCTAAGCAATGCAAAGACGGTAAGTGAGTTGACCGCAGCTCTTTGGGAGCATGGCAAAGTGAAAAAAGACGGAACTGAAGTTGAACGTATGCTACATCGCTTAATTTATGAGCGTGGTGCGGCTAAGATCAAAAACGTGATTAGGGAAGTTGAGAACCGCACGTTGGAGAGAGTGCCGTCCCCATAAGGAGACAGCGCACATGTTAATTCAGTTGTTGAATTTGATCCCTTAAAATCTCCACGACATGAACGGAGGTGAATGGAGTGTCAGAGAAAGAGCAAGAGCTCATCCGTAAGTTTGAAGAACTCGTTCTTACTCTTCCAGCGCATGAGCTAGCCGAAACGCTTGGGTGCAGTCAAAGGCAACTATATCGCTTAAGAAATCAAATCCGTAGCGGCTGCGAGGAAACATCAGCTGTTTCATACAAAGGTGTGATCACTTTACTGGCACAATACGTGCTTGATTCTTCGCTTCCTGAAGAGAAGCTTCAATGGATGAAAGCAGTCGGTATTAAAGAGTTTCCGCAACCAATGAAATACCATTATGGGACAGCGTGGGTCTTGTCTGAACAATATATTCGGGAAACCCCACTTGAAAAGCTCAAAGCGAGATTCCTAGACGTGAAAGACAAACCGTATCCTTTTTAAAAACATTAGATGGGTAAGACGTTTCGAATTTTGTTCAGATACTCTAACACACTTTTGAGACCCTCTTTGAAGCGATTTTCCATGTAGATGACGCCGAGGTCACTGAGCTGTACAAACCAAACGATGTCGTCTCCATAACGACATTCGATTAGACCAGCGCGGTGTAGTTCACGGCACGTTTCATCTACATTTTCAAAAGACCATTTAGGTGCGATCGTCTGATGGATGTCTTCTGAACTTCCAAACATTTTAGCTTGTGATTTCGGAACACCGTCTTTTAGTTTAGCGCAGTATTGTTTGTAAAGAAGACAAATCAAAGCATCAGCATCTTTAGTTAGTTGAATATCCACCATTTTCACCTCCTTCCTGACGTAGTCATTCGACAAGAAGGAGGAAATTCCTACAAGGAGGGGATTGAAATGGAATTTTCCATTGTGTCTTTTCTCATCAACAACTCAATCCCCACGACATAAAAGGAGGTGAAAGCGAATGACGAGCGAGCAATGCTTTGACAACATCGAACGGCATGTTGAACAAAACAAAACAGATCGCATTCGCCAAGTTTTAGATCAATTGAAAAAAGGCGATGGTGTTAAAGTTTACGATCGGTTGTCGTATGAGTTACGAAAGATAAGAACATCTGAAGCGGTTCAGACGCTCTTAGAGATAAAGAAACAAGAAAAAATAAGTGACAGTGACTTTATGGACTTCATTAGGTACGAACTTAGAAGACGTGGTGAGTTTTTATAAGTCTACATTCACTCATTCTACGAAAAAGGAGGTGAGTGGAATGACAAACAAACAACTGAAAACAGTTGTAGTCGATGTTCAGTCGATTCCCGCTTGGCAACAAATCAACAGTACACTACAAAATGCCATAATGCTCACAGAGTACGCCTTAGAAAAAGGGTGGAGCAAAGAGGAATTTGATAGAGTTATTCAACTTCTTTACTCCACTGTCGTTAAGGATAAGGCTTAACTAAAAAGATCTTTTAAGCGCCCGAGTTGTTTTTCAACGTCTCTGATCGCGTCCTGATTATCCAGTTTGATGGTTGTGCCGCATCTTGAACAAGAAATAGAACTGTTTGATTTAAAAGCTTTAGATGCGTCAAATGTGATTTTTTCAGAACACTTAGGACAAGACAACTCTAAATTTTGCCCTTTAAACAAATGGCTGATGTCCATTATGATAATCCCCTCCCTTCACCGCCATTATTCGACATGAAGGGAGGAAATTCCTACAAGGAGGTAGAGCGAATTGGATAAAATTTGGTGGTCGATGCAAGACCTCAAAGAACGCACAGGATATAGCGAGGATTGGCTCAAAGAGAACATCCTTTTGCATCCGCGCTATCGGCAAATGCTTGATTTAGAAAACGGTGGATTTGTGTATTACCCAGAGAAAAAAGGAGAGCGATGGTGCTTCATCGCATCGCGTATGGAAGAGTTCTTGCAAAAGTATTTCCGCGACATATTCATGAGAAAAGAAACAAAGACCAACAAAAACACAAAAACACCGATTGCTCAATGAGCCTGTTCTAATGATACTATAACATGCCATTCTCAATGGTGATGGTAGAAGGGGGAGAACAAACAATGAAACGTGGTAGAGCGGCCGATGCGGTGAAAGCGGCGCGGCAGGCGACAGGGATGACACAACAACAGCTTTCGTTTGAAATCTATGAATCTCGCGAAGCGGTTTCCCAGCAAGAAAACGGACGGTATCGGGTACAACCGAACATATCGAAATATTTCACCGAAAAGCATAACAATCCGTGGGTGGCATTAGAGGCAGCGGCGGAATACACAGGATGGGGACCAGTGAAGCTGGACGGTGAGGTGGTCGATCTACACCGTGCAAGCGTGGCGATGAAAACGAAAGAGGAACTAACTGAAGCGCTACAAGCGATTGAAAGTGTATGTGTAGCGAATCATCCTCGGGCGATTAGGGAGTACGACAAACAGCACTTGGAAGAAGCGATTTTGCAAGCGATTGACGCGATTGTAGCGCTCACGCAATATGTCGCGGTTATATGTGTCGATTACGGTTTTTCGTGGCTCAAAATGTGGCAAAAGCATCGTACGAAATTGCAGACGAAAGGATTTATTCGAAAATGACAAAGGGGGAAAATCAAATGATTCAGTTACCGAATTTAGCGGAAATGACGGACGTCGAAGCGATTCATTTTTACACAAGTGAATTTTTACGACTCTCGCGGGAAGGTCAGCTTAACAGCGAATATGGCAAAGCGTTGCTTGGATGGAAAAAGGAAATGAACAAACGCTTGGAACAATCACGAAAGGAGTGGTGGTAATGTATTTTGTCATTTCAGCAAGCCGTTTAATGAAAGCAAGTGAAGTGAGAAAGTTATGTGCCGAGTTTCGTAATGATCCAGCATTGCTACTCGCCTTGGAACTCACAGTAAAACAAGAGTGGTACAAAAGAAAAATGGCCAGTGCGCCAACACTAGCCATCGCTCAATAAATAACCGAACCTAATCACATTTTAACATAAACGATTTGCGAAAGGAAGGGCAAGCGCATGCTTGCCGATTGGAGTACAAGCAACAGGTATCTCCCCAGCCTGGAAATGGGTGTGTCCCCCAGCCCATCAGCTTGTACTTCAATCGGTGCGTATGCACACTAGACCGAGCGAGAGCTGGCGACGATCCGAAAGGGGAGCCGCGCCAAAATACATGAATGGTCATTGCGAAGACGTCTAGCCATTCATTTCAGAGGAGGAAGAAGTTATGCAAGATACACTCTTTTTACAAGAAGCGGATTTAGTGCAAAAAGCATCGCGGTGCATCGAGTACATACAGGAATCGCTTCAAAACCGCGACTATGAAACAGCGAAAATCGAAATGTCGGAGTTGCGTTTTTTGTTAGATGAGCTGCAAGTAATTGAGCAAAAGAAAGCACGTCGCGCGCAGCTGTTTGAAATCGTTGCTGATATGCGCAAGCGCGGCATTCAAATTGATTTTGTATCACGATTGCTAGGGTGATGGTATGACGCGGGAAGAGAAAAAGCAAATTCGTTTGCAAATCTTGCAATTGCTCGATAAGTGTGCAGGATGTGAAGAACGGCATAACGGTACACAAAGCGTATGTGTCATAAGTTGTCCGATCGGCAAGCAAATGCAACAGCTATCTGTGTTGTTATCGAAAGAAAGCCCTCGCATAAAAAGAGGCAAGTGGACCGAAGAGGAAGAGTTTTATCTATGGCAACATAAAGACATTTTCGATATTTCGGAGCTTGCTGCACGCTTGGAGCGAAGTGAATTATCTGTGTCTGCAAAGTTGCGCCAGCTTGAGAAAAAGAATGTTTTGTCTTGCTAGAAGGGAGGTTATGAAGCATCACTACATTGTATGCTTCATGCGCGTAAATATGCTATTTGAAGTAGAATTCGTAACCAAGAAAAACGGCTATTTCGAAACGATCCATACGGCACTCATTCACGCGCTCAATGTGTCATTTACATCCCACTACGTTCAGATAAAACTAGGGAAAAGGCGAGCGAGTGCCGTCAAATCGCATTAGAAATAGCCGACCGATTAGGAAAAGGTGATATACAGGTTTTTATTTCAGACTTCTAGGTTCATTATGCCAGAACATGATATGGAAAGCAAGGAAGGGGATATACATGGCGACAAAATTTCTTTTGAACGAGGAGCCGTTAGTGCTTTTACCGTCACTAGCGGCTATGATCGGCTTAAATGAAAGCATCGTGTTGCAGCAATTGCATTACTGGCTTGAACGCAGCAATCACATACACGAAGGGCATAAGTGGGTATACAACACATATGAGGAATGGCAAGAGCAATTTCCGTTCTGGTCGGAAAGTACGATTCGCCGTATCATCACAAAACTTGAAAAGCAAGGGCTTATTATTGCAGGGAATTTCAATCGCTCAAAGATCGACAAGACGAAATGGTATCGAATCAATTATGACAAATTGGCTGAGCTTGAAAATCCGATCTACAAAGTGAATGAACAAACGACTGTTCAAAATGACACATCGACTGCTCAAAATGAACAGACGACTGACGAAATCGACAGTCCATCTGCTCAAAATGAACAGTCCATCTGTTCAAAATGGCCATTCGATGTGCTCAATTTGAACAGACCAATACCAGAGAATACTACAGAGATTACTACAGAGAAAAAAGAAGAAGTAGAAGAAGAAGCACGCGTGCGCGAGAATCCATTCGCTTTCTTTGAACAAAACGGATTTGGCACGATTGGTGGCTACATAAGCGAAAAGATTTCAACTTGGATCGATGACACGTCTGAAACACTTGTTTTAGAAGCGATGAAAATTGCAGTAGAAAATGGCGTCAAGACGTGGAAATACGTTGAAACCATTTTGCGTGACTGGTCTGATAAGGGCTATCAAACCGTGGAACAAGTGCGTGCAGCGCAAAAGGCATTCAAAGAACAGCAAGCCAAAAAACGGAATGGCTCTAGCACGAATGGAAAAAAAGCCATTCGGACGGAGATTGTTCCAGACTGGTTGAATACCGACTATTCGCAATATGAACACAAAGCTGACGCAGATCAAGAAGCGCTCGAACGCAAGCGGCGCGAGCTAGAAGAGCGACTGAAAAAATATCGCAATGACTAGGTGAGCGCTATGCCGTACCCGATTTGGATTCGGTTAGAGTATCGAAACGACGTTGGGCGAATCGTTGGTTTCACTGGCAGTATTCCATCCGAAACAGCGTTGCGTGACGTATTAGAGCGATACGAGATTACTAGAGAACGCCTTGTGTCGCTTGAAATCAACGGCAAATCATATTCGCTGTCAAAACTTGATCGCTTTTTTCGGAGGTGAAACATGTGCTTTTACTCAAACATGTATTGATTCAACGTCTAAGGCGAAAAGGCGTTTTCGTGGCAACAGATGGACGGTCGCTATCGAAATTGACGTTAGAAGAGATTCAACAGGAATACGAAAGAGCGGAGGGGGAACGTAATGAACTGGTCAGAAGCAACGCTTAGACAGTTATACGTTATCGTGCGATATGAACATTGTCCGATTCAATATAAACAAATGGCGCTAAAAGAAATACAAAAACGATTGGAGGATTTGCGATGAGTCGTAAGTCTTTACATGGTCCAGTTGTGGTTAGCTACTTAACACCAGAAGAGTTAGAGGCGTACCGAAGCCGTCCACGCAAAAAATATTACGATGAAGATAACCGTCGAATCATTGACTGGCGCTGGCCACAAAACAGAAAGAAAAGGGGAGCAAAATGATGGATTTATCCAAGCTTTTTGACATGCAGCGGGAACTGGATGAGCGGATTGAGAAGCAGCATCCAAGGCAACCTGATGACAGAAGAATTTACTCTAAGTTGCTTGCCTTACTCGTAGAGATCGGGGAGCTGGCAAACGAAACTCGATGCTTTAAGTTTTGGAGCAACAAAGGACCTTCATCGAAAGCAAAAATTCTTGAAGAAGGCGCAGATGTATTGCATTTTCTCTTGTCGATTGGCAACGAGATTCATGTTAAACCGTCAGTTGAAATTATCCCAATCACAAAAATATCGCTCGATGCACAATTTTTAGCGTTATACGACCAAGCAAGGCTCGCGAACATTAAAGAGCAATGGGAATGGACGTTCAATCTCTATGTCGGATTAATGGAAACGCTCGGATTTACTTGGGATGAAGTTGAGGCAGCGTATATGCGCAAAAATGCAGTCAACCATCATCGCCAGGAAAGTGGGTATTGAGATGAACGCGAAGCATTGGATGAATGAGCTTAACAAAAACCAAATACTTCGCAACGTGCAAAAGTTGCTCGAAACACAAACGGAAAAGGGGATTGAAAAATACGGCAAAACCGTCAATCCAAGCGACTACACATTTTTGGGGTGGTTAGAGCATTTGCAACAGGAAATGGTCGATGCCATCGTATATTGCGAAGTGCTGAAATTTAAATACGCTTACTTAGTTGCGCTTGAGAAGCTACATTCGGACGTGAATGCTGAATGAAACGTCGTAAGCGGAAAGCCAAATGGTATTTGCTATATCGAAAGGAAAATCGCGATGCGGTTTATGTATATGAGCCGTTGCGCAAGTATGAGCTACAAAGCCGACTTCGACGCGGATGGAAAGTGATTGAATAAAACAAAAAAGCCGGGATTCCTCCCGACAGCCTAACTTTATTATACCACAACGGAGGGATTCCGGTGAGCAAAAGAGCACAAGAATTGCAGATTGATATAGATAATATGATCGTTTCACACCCCGTCGTGCCAGGGAAGGTGCTTGTGATTGTCGTTGACGGCGTGCAAGGGAAAGCGAAAGTAGCGGAAGCGGTTGAACATGGATATACGATCATTGAAACAGCAAAAGGAAAAACCGCGCGGATAAAATACGAGGAAAGCGAGTTGTTTTGAAGTGAAAATTGCGGTTCATGTGTATGAGTGTGAAAGTTGCGAGGTAATGTTTGCAGTTTCGCAAGACTTTGAAGAACAGCATCTTGTGCAATGTCCGATTTGTAAGACGGACAAGGCGCTTCAAGAAGTATCGTCTGGAGAATTGCACATTCAACGGAAACAGACATTATTTGTCGTTCCAGAGGGGCAAACAAACATTTATGAGTTCTTGGGGTGATGATATTGCTTACATTGCCGCCAATTTCTGAAGACGATGTATTGGAGCTAAAGGATTACATCAGCTTTTCCGAAAGTGCATTTGGATCGCCGGAGAGCGAATCTTTACGTCAGCTTTTTGACTTTCTATACGACAAATACGAAGAAATCGAAGCCGAGCGATGGCGTAATGATCCACAAAACTGGGGCGCATGCAGTAAATGGCCACGTGAAGATGATTTGCCGTTTTAAATTCTTTTATACATTAAGCTTCTCCTCGGATCAGCAAATTGATCCGAGGAGAATTCCAATAAGGTTAATAAAGTCTAAGTTGATTACCCGAGGCCGAACGGCCATTAGGAAAAAATTAAAAAAATATTCATTTAAAAATAATTTGGTAATTACTTTTTGAAAAAATTTTTTATGCATATTCATCCCTCCTTAATAAAGAGGAAAAGAGGGAGAAAATATATTTCTTTTTAAGGAGGAAAAATAGAATGAGCAATCTAGTTTTCATTGATAATGGTCGCGCTGTTACGGATAGCTTAACGGTAGCGGATTGTTTCGGAAAGCGACATGCAGACGTTTTACGAGATATCGAAGTGCAACTCGACAAACTTAATCAAGCTGGCGAAAGAGAATGGGGGTTGAGCAACTTTGCGCAGACCCATTACCAACATCCTCAAAACAAGCAGTTTTATCGTAAATACTTGCTAACAGAAGATGCATTCGCTTTAGTTGCTATGAGTTACGTCACTCCAGAAGCGATGAAGATGAAGGTGAAATTTATTCAAGAATTTAAGCGAATGAAAGAACAGTTGCTTGTTCTACATGCACCGTCATATATGATTGAAGACCCGATTAAACGAGCGGAGCGATGGATTGAAGAACAACGGGAAAAGCAAGCATTGGAGCAAAAACTTGCGTTAGCACAGCCGAAAATTGAACAACATGATCGGTTTCTTAGCGGTGAAAATTATCAGAAGGTTGGCGAGGTTGCGAAAATTCTTGGATACGGTCGCAATAACTTTTTCAAGAAGCTACGGCAAATGGGCTTGCTGATGAACGACAATACACCTTATCAAAAATATATCGATCGCGGATACTTTGTGGTCAAAGAAAAGCCGATTCAAATGGGCGATCAAATCATCAACAAGCCACAAACTTATATTACGGCAAAAGGAATTGCGTACATCGATAAGCTTTTACATCACCAGACAGCTTGATATAATGGAATTAAAACCAAATATGTCCAAGACCGAGAGCGTGAGGACACTGATTGTACAGAGTAGCAAAGCTATCTCTGTATGATTGGTGTCCTCTTTTGTTTTACCAGAAAAACGAAAGGGAGAGGTACCATGCGAACAATCCAGCAAGAATTAAAAAAATGGATGAAAGTCAATAAAGAACGTCAAAACAAACGGAAGAAAGCGCGTAAAAAGAAACGGGGTAAAGAGCGGCTGACGGAGCGAGATATTAAGGAGTTAATGGGCGTCTGTCGCCCAGTGTATAGACGTGGCAAGGGTGGGGCATTTCGACAGCGATAATCACTATTTCGGAGGTTGGGAAGATGGATTTTATGTTACCTGAAATCGATCGAAAAGCGACGAAAAAAGCGGTAGAAGCGGCGCTCGAAAAATATCGCATTTTCTTGCTGACATTGAAATTAGACCAGCTGCCAAAGGTGACTCAACACTACTCGCTCGTTCCTACAAAAACAAATCAGTTCCACTCCTCAACCGAAGAAATAGCCATTAGAAACGCAGATTACGAGCGGGAGAGAGCGGAGTACATTCAGCGTATCATCGAGGCGGTGAATCGTCTCGATTACTGGGAACGAGCGATTATTATTCAGCGATATATGAATGGAGAAGAGGTATTCGATTACGCCGTTTACAACGAGCTAGGGATGAGTCATCGGCATTATTATCGTTTAAAATCAAGGGCATTTTACAAGCTGGCATTCGCTCTTGAAATCGAAGTGTATCGGAAAAGAAGGAGGGACGAGCCATGAACTTTGTTCAACCGATTCGTGATACTGAAAAGATTGCAGCAATGAAAAAATACTTGTTACAACGAAGCAAACGAAATTACATTTTGTTCATCATTGGGATTAATACAGGTTTGCGTATATCGGACATATTGCAATTGAAGAAGGAAGACTTGCTACAAACGCATTTGAAACTTCGAGAAAAGAAAACGAGAAAGGAAAAACGAATCCGCATTCCGCCAGCGATACGGAAAGAGTTAATTGAGTACGCGAAAACGCTCAAAGACGGCGAATATGCTTTTCGAAGCCGACAAGGCGGGAACCGTCCTATTGACCGTTCAACGGCGTATCGCATTCTTCGTGAGGCGGCCGAATATGTATCGTTGGATGAAGTGGGTACGCATACGTTGAGAAAGACATTTGGCTATCATTTTTACCAGCAAACAAAAGACGTTGCCATGCTTCAAGAGCTGTTTAACCATTCGAGTCCACACATTACATTGAAGTATATCGGCGTCAACCAAGATGCCATGGACAAAGCGATGATGAAATATAAGATATGATTTTTCTTTTTTAGCTATTAGTACAACATAAAAAATCATGGTGTGCACTCGTTTTGCAAAATGGTTTGAAGCTAGAAAAATCAAGGGGTTTCATCATTGGGCGAGTGCATCAGTCTGTAAATTGAAGTGAAGTCATTGGAGGGAAAGTAGATGTTGGTCGAGGAAGCGAAAAAGCGAATCGAATATTTGCAAGAATACATTCAGATGCTTGAAAGCTACACACCAACAACGATGGAAGAAGAAGCGGTGTATTTGTATGTGCAGCTGGAAAGCGTCACGAAAGTAGTGCAGGAACTTAACAAAAAAGGCTATCGGATCGGGAACAGGAAGCTGACGACGGTGGATGTATCCAACATTATTCGAAGCAAACCGATAGACGAAATGCATGAAATGGCCAAGCGGATGTTTACGAAGAACAGGAAGCGGGGGAGTCGATACTGGTAAGCGGATGATGGCACAATCGTGGCACAATTTTGGCACAAAGATGGCACAACGTTTTCGTTTAGAGGTGTTATGATGATAACGTGAAAGACTTTGGTTGAAGCGGGACGCCACTTCATATGGAGTGGCGGTTATTATTTTTGTCGAGATTTGACGAACGAACGGTGTAGGAATATGCCTCCTTTTGTCGTATTGAGTTGGCGAAAGGAGGGAGAGACTATGGCAAAACAATATCAAGTGGAGTTTTTTAACGATAATAATCAATTGTTAGGTAAATTAACTCATTCAGCCCAAAATATTGATGAAGCAGTTCAAGAAGTTACGATGATGATAAACAAACAATTTAGTATTGTCACTATGGAATATGGAAAAGATATTGAGCTGAGAAATGTAATATTAACACCAAAAATATCTAGATTCACAGTAGTATCTATATAGTAATTCTTTAAAAGCATCCTTCGGGGTGCTTTTTATTTTATGAAAGGAGCTGATATACATGCAAATCATCCGGGAAACGGCTACGCATATTCAAAAGTGGGATTCAGAAAGTAAGCGAGTTGTAATGGAGCGAAAAGAAGAGATGGCAGAGAAGAAACCGGCACAAAACAAAGCAACGACTAAAAGTAAAGTAGCTGATAAATAATGCGATATTGCAACTATAACGGCTGTAATCGTCGCATTGTTCGAGGTTTGTATTGCGACGAACATAAGCCTAAACGAAAGCACCAGTCGAAAAATAAACCGTTCTATCGGTCACTGGAGTGGCAGCGAATGCGTGAATACATCTATGAACGTGATGGAGGTTGCTGCAAAGAATGTGGACGATTTGTATTTGGGAGGCAGGCGCACATTCATCACATTGTGCCGATTAGCGAAAATCCTTCTCTTAAACTTGACCCTAGCAATCTTATTTTGCTTTGCGAATCGTGCCATAAGAAGGTTGAAGAAGGAAGTCGGAAGTGGGAGGAACGACCGTATTTCTTTTGTTGATATAATGTATATTTATTACATTTAGCCCCCCTACCCTTGATTTTTGGGTGATTGTGGGAAAAAGACCGCGACCGGCCTCAAACGTGCGCCAAAATGAAATTTTCAAAGGGGGTGTGAAATTTGGATAAAAAAATAAAAGCGGCACTAACGAAAAAACGAAAAAAGGAACGGGAGCGGATTGTTGGTCTACTCAAGGAAAATGGCACTTACAACAAGTCACTTGAGCCGTTGCTAGAGTTGTACTTAGATGCCTACATGGTTTATTCGCAAGTGTATGAAAAGTGGCAAGAAGAAGGATTTCCTGCAACAAAATCACATACAAACAAAGCTGGTGCAACAAATGAGATGAAGCATCCACTTGCTCAACAAACGGCCGATTGGAATACGAAAATGAGCAAGTTGTTGGAACAGTTAGGATTGACGCCAAAAACGCAAAAACAGATTACTGGGGAAGTGGCGAATGCCACAACAGACGCTTTTCAAGCATTTGCGAATAAATGGGACTGATGTTTTATGATCGAGCGTGGTGTGAATTATGCTGACCAGTTTGTAAAGAAGGTGAAGCGAAACAAAAAGAAGTATCCGCAAACGGTTCAGAAAGCTGTTGAGCGTTATGAACGTTGGAAGAAGCGAAAAGACATTTGGCTTGATTTAGACGCTGCTAATCGTGCGATGGATTTCATGGAAACGTTTTGTATTTATGCAGAAGGAGAAGTCGCTGGGCGGCATTATGAGTTAAAAGATTGGCAACGGTTTGCATTCACAAACATTTATGGTTGGAAAAAGAAAGATGATAACGGTCAAGATGTGCGAGTGATTCGTACAAGCTATATTCAAGTTCCGCGGAAAAATGAAAAAACAACGATTGCAGCTGGTGCAGCAACCTATGCGTTATATGCAGATGGAGAGTTTGGTGCCGAATGCTACACTGCTGCGGTAGATAAAGAGCAAGCGAACATATCTGCGAAAAAAATAGCGATTACGATTGAAAACAGTCCTGACTTGAATCAGCGAACACAAATTTATAAGGGACCAAAAGGTGGCGTGAATGCGATCGTTTACTCTTTTACGGTCAATGGCAAAAAGTTTAAAAATACATTGCAGCCACTGTCTAGAGAAACGAAAGGACTTGATGGGAAAAATCCTCATTTTGTCCTTTTAGACGAGGTACATGCGCAAGGAAATGCAGATATGTATGATGTGTTAAAGTCTGGTATGGGTGCAAGGAGACAGCCATTAATGATGATCGTTTCGACAGCTGGTAAAGGTACAACGTCTGTCGGTCTACAAATTTATGATTACTGCAAAAAGATTTTGAATGGTGAGATTGACGATGATTCTTGGTTTGTACTCATTTATGAGCCAGATAAAGGCGACCGATGGGATGATCCTACAGTTTGGGCAAAAGTGAATCCAAACTACGGGATTTCGGTGAAAAAAGACTATTTGATGAATCAGTTTAAAGAGGCGCAAGTGTCCGCCGAACGAAAAGACGAGTTTTTAGCAAAACATTTGAACATTTTCGTTCGTTCCAGTGGCACTTATTTTGAAAGAGATATTGTTGAAAGATGTTTAGTTAACGACCTAGGTGATTTAACGGGTATGACGTGCGTGGTCGGCTTGGATTTATCAAAAACAACCGACTTAACGTGTGTGAGCTTGAACTTTCCTGTTGTGGACGACAGCGGAAAAGCAAAATTGAAAGTAAAACAAATGTATTTCATTCCATCGGAAGGACTAGAAGCTCGTGAAAAGATGGAGAACATCCCTTATCGCCATTTAGTGGAGCGTGGTTTTGTGACTTTGTGCGAAGGGAAAACAATCGATTATGATATGGTGTTTGAGTACATTAAGGAACAGTCACAAATGTACGATATTAAACAAATTAACTATGACCCAGCGCATGCGGTCAAGCTAGTTGAAAAGTTAGAAATGGAAGGTTTTGATTGTGTAGAAGTGCGGCAATATCCTTCTACACTCAATGCGCCTTTCGATGATTTAGAAATTTTAATGTATGAGAGGCGCGTCGAAACCGACAATCCATTATTGATCTACTGTACGGAAAATGTCGTTGCTTTTATCAACACACAAGGGCTCAAAGCACCGTCGAAAAAACAAAGTCAGTACAAAATTGATGGTTTTGTGGCCATGCTTACAGCTCATAAGGAAACGATGAATATGATGATGGACGTTAGCGAAGAAGAATATATGGCAATGATTGAAGTGCTTTATAAGCGATGAAGGATAAGCGATGAAGGAGGTGAGAACGTTGGGATTATGGCAGCGGCTTTCTGGATGGTTTAAACGCTCTAAATTCAATGTCTTTAACAACTTTTACTGGAACTACGGTGGTTATGTGACCGACGAAAACATTCTTCAATCTTCTGACATTTATAATTTGATGAAATTAATCAGTGACCAAATTGCGCTCACTGATTTTTTTATTGAGGACGAGGCAGGAAAGGACATTAATGACCTATATACGTTACGGATTTTGCGCAATCCAAATCAATATTTGACTGAATTTGAAATGAAAAAACTTATCGTCAACACGCTCTTAATACGTGGAAAAGTCTACATTTTCAAAAACGGAAATGAATGGCACGTATTAAATGGGGTCTACTCGGAATTGTTAGAGGACGGAAGCAAAATTTACAGCGTTGGTGGCGTTCAAATCCCTGCGGAAATGATTGTTCACGTTAAAAATATTGGGACGAATCATTTAGATGGTGTAGGATTGCTAGATTTAGCACGCCAAACGCTCGAAGGGGTCATGAATGCGGAAAATAGTTTAACAGACAAGTATAGAAAAGGTGGATTGCTTGCGTATTTGTTGAAATTGGATACGCATATTGCACCAAATAACCAAGCGCAAAATGCAATGATTATGGCCATCCTTGACAAGCTAGAACAGACTGGACAAGGGAATAAAATTCAGCTAATTCCACTTAGCAAAGGATATGAGATTGAAGCGTTACAAAGCCCAGTGGATGACGAGAAAATTCTTAAATATCTTTCGGTGTATAAAAAAGACTTAGGTAAATTTTTGGGCGTGGACTTGGAACATTTGCTTGAATTGCAAAAGACGGATATGGAGCAATTCATGATGATGCTTTATACGACTGTACTACGTCCGATTATAAAAAACCTTGAACAGCACTTGTCAAAGTTATTTTTCCCTCAAGGCGGGCGCCGGATTCGCTTCAAGATTAACCCGTTAGATTATGTGACAATGAAAACGAAAACGGACATTGCTTACAACTTGGTGCGAACGTCCATTGCGTCACCGAACGATGCGCGCGAAATGCTTGGATTTGATCGTTTAGAGCAAGAAGAAGCGAAAAAACTATACATTTCAAAAGACTTAATCGGTCTCGATAATCTGGAGGCGACGTTAAAAAAGGTGATTAAAGGAGGTGAGACGCCATGAATGAGAAAGAAAAGCGAATTTTTACGCTCTCGAACATTGAAATACGCGCTGGAACCGAAGGAAGCTCGCAAGTCATTGAAGGCTATGCGAGCATTTTTGATTCTCCGACCATGATTGGAGATATGTTTCAAGAAACGATTGCCAAAGGAGCATTCGCCAAATCATTAAAGGAAAAAGCGGATGTCCGTGCGCTCTTTAATCACAATTGGGATTATGTTTTAGGGCGGACGAAAAGCGGTACACTCACGCTCGAAGAAGATGAGAAAGGGTTGAAATTCCGTGTTACGCCACCAGATACGATCTGGGCAAAAGACTTAATGATTTCCATGCAACGCGGCGATATCAATCAATGTTCGTTTGGCTTCCAAGTCGTTCGGGATTCATGGAACTGGGACGTAGACCCAGCCCAACGAACCATCCAAGAAGTAAAGCTTTATGAAATTAGCATTGTGAGTCTTCCTGCTTACGAGGATACAGAGGCATATGTGCGCGACAGGTTTACAGAACAGCGAGAACTTCATTATGAAAGACAAAAACTAATTAAACAAATTGAGGAGGCGTTGAAACGATGAAAAAGTATTTATTACGGCGTAAAGCGCAATTGGAAAAACGATTAAAACAGCTTAAAGATTTATTAGAAAAAGGTTCTGAAACTCGTTCGATGGAAGAAGTACAGGCAGAAGTCGATGAATTAACAGCTGATTTAGATGCGGTAAACGAGGCTCTCGCAGAGTTTGATGAAACAGTTGATAACGATAGTAGCGGTGATGATGAAGGGGGAGAAGATGACGAGAACGAAGCCGATGAAGAACAAGATGAGGACGAAGGAGAAAAGCGCTCTATCTTAACACAAGAACAGCGTGCTGGTTTAACAAATATAATTAACCAATCTCTTTCCTCTCGTGTCCAAGTAAAAACAAATGAAATGAAAACACGCAACGCTTTTTGCCGATATCTTGTAGGACAAATTAGTGAAAGCGAAGCTCGGGCAATGGGAGTTCAGACGCACGGCGGCAATGTACTTGTTCCGGAGTCGTTAGCGAAAGAAATTATTGCCTATGCCCAAGAAGAAAACTTGTTACGAAAATACGGAAAGGTTGTACAAACAAAAGGGACACAAGGCTTTCCGATTTTAATTAAAAAAGCGAAAGCAAACCGTGTGAAAACAGAGCGTGCATTGAATCAGCCGATTCCAGAGACAGATATCGAGTTTGATGAGTACTATTTGAATCCAACGGAAACGGATGCACTTGTGCTTGTCACAAAGAAGCTTCTTGCAATGAGCGAGATGAATGTGGAACGAATCGTTGTGGATGAATTGAAGAAAGCTTACGTACGTGAAGAAGCGGAGTTTTTCTTCAATAGTGCAGACAATCCAGGTGCGTTGATTCGCAAAGCGGTCGCTTTTACACCGACAGCAACGGACATTTACGACAAGTTTGTGCAACTTAAAAACAGTTTGCCAACGTCCATGCTTAAAAACGCGCGTTGGATGATTAACCGTGCTGCATTGACGGCAATTGAAACAATTAAAACGGCAGATGGATTCCCACTTTTGCGCCCAGATATCGGATTAGAAGGTGGCTTCGGCTATCGCTTACTCGGTTTCCCGGTTGATGTGACAGATTTCGTGGATGCAGGTACACCGAATATTCAGCGCTTGTATTTTGGTGATTTTTCAACGTTCTACATTCAAGATGTTATCGGAACAATGGAAGTAACGAAATTAATTGAAAAATACGCTGATACAAACCATGTCGGTTTTAAAATTTGGCACTTGAATGATGGACAGCTTGTATATGGTCCGTTTGAGCCATCTGTCTTTAAACTTGAGTTAAATGCGTAAGCGGGTGAAGAGGCATGGCAGTCTCTGTTGACATGTTAAAGGAACATTTGCGAATCGATGGGAGCATGGAAGACGCCATGCTCTCTTTCTATTTAGAAACAGCCAAAAAGTATGTAAAAAACGCAACAGGAACGGAAGCAGATCATTTAGTGCTCATCGTTGCTTCTATTTTCTACGAATATCGGGTGAGCGAAGAAGAAATGGGCAAAGCCTTTGATGCATTGACGCCATTTTTTGTGCAGGAGGCAATGACAAATGGCGCGACGACTGACTAACCAATTTAAACATCGCATTACAATCCAGCAGCAAACCGAAGAACAAAGTGAAAATGGTTTTTTGTCGCAAGAATGGCAAGACAGGCATCATTTATGGGCAGCGATTAAAACGTTGCGTGGGCGAGAATATTATGAAGCGGCGACAACGCAAAACGAAAATACAGTTCGTTTTGTCGTGCGCTACACAGCGGAGATTACACCCGATATGCGTATTCAATATAAAGGACGCACGTTTGAAATTTTGTCTGTCATTAATGATGATGAGTGTAATGTCACGATGACGATTGTGGCAAAGGAAGTGATGTGATGGGTTTTAAATTAGAAGGTGTGCAAGAATTGTTGCGGAAGTTGGAGACGTTGGGGAACGAAGCTGAGCAAGTCAAACAAGAAGCACTTATGGCCGGTGCAAAGGTGGTTCAGGAAGCGGCTTCACAAAAAGCTCCACGAGACACGGGAAAACTTGCTGAAAACATCGTTATTTCTGATATCAAGGAAGATGGAACAGTAGATATCGGACCAGATCGCGATCGTTTTTATGGATTGTTTGTCGAATTCGGTCGAAAAGCGGGAGAGAAAAAAGGGCGAAAATATCCGAAAGCAGACCCTCATCCTTTTTTGCAACCAGCTTTTGAGGAAAACATCGATCGTGTGCAAGATGAAATGGCCGATGTCATTCGGCGGGAGTTGGGGTTATGAGCTTAAACAAGATGATCATCGACACACTGAAACATGTTGGTGTTCCTGTTGCGTTTCAAACGTACAGCGGTACAGCAACGACTTATATCACCTTTTTTGAATACAACCAGTTTTCAGCACTAAATGCAGACGATGAAGAACAGCAAACAGCTCATTTTATACAAGTCGATGTGTGGTCAAAAGGCGACTACACATCAATAGTTCAGCAAGTGAAAGAGAGAATGATAGCAGCAGGTTTTCGTCGCACATCAGAAGTTGATTTGTTTGAGGAAGAAACGAAAACGTACCATAAAGCAATTCGATTTTCTTATATTTGTTAGGAGGGAATACGATGGCAGTAATCGGTTTAAAGCATCCATATGTGGCTAAGTTGATTAAAGATGATTTCACTGGTGTTCAGTACGATACGCCAAAACGATTGGCGAAAGCAATTGAAGCAAAAATTAGCCCGAAGGTAAACACAGAAACGTTGTATGCGGATGACGGACCAGCTGAAGTTGCTTCGTCTCTTGGCGAAATTGAAGTGGAAATTGGAGTAGATGACATTTCAACAGAGATGCAGGCGTTTTTGTTAGGCGCAACGATTAACGATGATGGTGTCGTTATTCAAAAAAGTGGTGATACAGCCCCATATGTTGCGCTTGGATTCGTTCTTCCTCTTTCGAATGGGGGACAGAAATATGTGTGGCTATACAAAGGGAAATTCGAATTACCGGAAGAGCAATATAAAACAAAAGGGGATAAGATCGAATTTCAAACGCCTACACTAAAAGGCAAATTTGTAAAACGGGAATTTGATGAAGCATGGAAAGCGTCGGTGAATACAAAAGACCAAGGTGTGGATCCAGCAGTCATTCAAAACTGGTTCAGCGCCGTGTATCAGGAAACAACAACGCCATAAAGGCCATAAAGGGAAAGGGGGAAGCCCTTTCTCTTTTTCAATTTCATAACATGGAGGGATAAACATGCAGGTTACATTATTAATCAATGGTCAGGAGAAAACATTTACTGTTCCGTTTGTCAAAGCACGTATGTTTCGTCGAGCGTTAGAACTGCGCAAAAAATATGACTTTAACAATATTGATGTAGAGGCACTAGATTCCATTATTGCTTTTATTGTCGAACTGTTTAACGGACAATTTACGGTCGATGAATTTTACGATGGTATTGCGGCGGATCACCTCATTCCAACAATTTCGGATTGCATGAATAAAGTTATTGGGGTGGCGAAAACGAGCGACCCAAACGTGTAACGGGGTCTGAAATGGACCCATATGACGCGGTGAAAGAGTTTTACCTCACGCATATTAAGAACGGCATACCGATGTACCTCGTGGATGAGATGGACATCGGTTTTTATTTTGAACTTCTAGACTATGCGGAGGAAAAAGAGACGCGAAAAGAACGGCTGATGATTGAGCAGTTGTTGTAAAGGTGGTGAAACGATGGCGGAAGTTGGTACGTTGCGAGTGTCGCTTGGATTAGATAGTGCAAATTTCACGACGAGCATTGAGGCTGTCAATCGCAAAATACGGCTCGTTGACGCGGAGTTTAAAGCGGCTACTGGTGGTGTAAAGGATTTCGAGAATAGTTTGGAAGGACTACAAATTAAAGCGGAATCCCTCACACAAAAGCTACAGTTACACGAGACGAAAGTCGCTGAGTTAAAGCGCAGATATGAAGAAAGTGCGCAAACGAAAGGAAAAGACGCAGCTGAAACCGAGAAATTGCTTATCGCCTACAACAAAGCTGTCGCAGAAATGAAAAAGACAGAGGCACAGTTACAACAAACAAATAAAGAGATTGAAAAGCAATCGGACGGCTTTAACAAGTTAGAGCAAGCTGTAACGCAAAGTTTGCAAAAAATTGACCAGCAGTTGAAAGTGATTGATTCCGAATTTCGTGCTGCAACAGCTGGTATCGAGAATTTTGGTTCAACGTCTGAGCAATTGCGTACAAAAGCCAACAGTTTAGCGCAAACGCTCGAATTACAGAAAACGAAAGTGTCAGAATTAAAGCGACTATATGATGAAAGCGTAAAGGCAAAAGGTGCGGATGCGAAGGAAACGAGTGATCTCTTAATCGCCTACAACAAAGCGACGGCGGAAATGAAAGAAACCGAAGCACAGTTGCGACAGTTAAATCAAACGATTGAACAGCAAGCGACAGCATGGGGACAACTACAAACCAAGTTGAATGAGACCGGCCAACGCTTGCAAGACGTGGGTAATAACCTTCAATCGTCTGGAGCGCAAATTGCTGCCTCATTCGGTGTAGCAAGTGCAGCAATTAGTGGTGCATTAGGTGTTTCTGTCAAAAAATCGATGGATTTTGAGGCACAGCTTTCTCGAGTTGGAGCGATTGCAGGGGCAACGCCGAATGAATTAGAGAAGCTCAAACAGGCTGCTCTTGATCTCGGTTCATCGACGTCTAAGTCAGCTACCGAGGTTGCACAAGGTATGGAGATTATGGGAGCGATGGGATACAACACAAATCAAATTCTTGCGGCGATGCCAGGGATTATCGCAGCAGCAGAGGCATCGGGAGAAGATATGGCTTTAGTTGCTGACACAGTATCATCAGCACTCAATGCATTCGGCCTTGAAGCAGGAGAGGCGTCAAGAGTAGCAGATGTTCTAGCACAAGCGGCAAATGATTCAGCAGCTGGTGTGCAAGATATGCAGTACACGTTCAAGTATGCTGCTCCAATCGCAAAAACATTAGGAATTTCGCTTGAAGAACTTGCGGCAGCTACAGAAATTATGGCGAATAACGGTATCCGTGGAGAACAGGCCGGTACAACATTGCGTGGGGCTCTCATTCGATTATCTGATCCACCAAAAGAGGCGCGAGAGGCATTAGCTTCACTAGGCATCCAAGTGACTGATGCACAAGGTCGTATGCTACCTTTCGGGGATATTATTGGCCAGCTTTCTGAGAAAACAAAAAATATGAGCAATGCACAAAAACTTGCAGCGCTTTCCACTATTTTCGGGACGGAAGCAGCAAGTGGAATGCTCACCGTGATTGAAGCTGGACCACAAAAATTAGACTCCTTGACGAAATCACTTCAGAACTCAAGCGGAGCATCGAAAGAAGCAGCAGAAAAAATGAAGAACAATTTAAAAGGTGCGCTTGAGGAACTAGGGGGCGCTATTGAAACGGCACAAATTTCTATTGGCGATGCATTAGCCCCAGCTATTCGTGTAGTTGCAGAGGCACTGCAAGGTTTATTCAATGCTTTTAATAGCTTTCCAGACGGAATGAAGCAATTCATAGCAATCGGGGCGGCTATTTCAGCTGTTTTGCTCGGGATTGTTGCATCCATTGGTGTTGTATTGTCAATTGTAGGAACAGCTATGCAAGGGTTTGGGGCATTGGCAAGCGTGTTGGCTAGCGCTGGTGGAATGGCAGGAGTCTTTTCAAGTGCGATAGCTGTCATCACCGGTCCGATCGGTATTGCGATCGGGGCAATTGCTGGATTAGTAGCTATCGGTGTTGTGCTATATAAAAACTGGGACGAAATCAAAGCGTTTCTATCGGCAACATGGGAAGGGATAAAGGCAGTAGCTGTGGTAGTTTGGGATGGACTGAAAACGTATTTTACGACGATTGTCAACATTTATAAAACGATTTTTACAACCGTATGGGAAGGTATTAAAACGGTAATCACAACGGTTTGGGAAGGACTAAAAACGGCGGCCACAGCCATTTTTGAGGGGATAAAAGCGTATTTTACGACTGTACTCAACATATACAAAACGATTTTTACGACTATTTGGAACACAATTAAAACGGTTGTTTTTGAAGTATGGAACGGGTTGAAAACAGCAGCAACGACTATTTTTAATGCAATCGCTTCATTTTTATCGAATGTGTGGAATGGTGTTAAAACGAGCGTTAGCAATATCGTTAGCAGTTTATCTTCTGCTGTACAAAACACATTCAACAGTTTAAGAAGCGCAATTTCTAATATCTTTGGCGGTGTAAGAGATACGTTAGTCAACATATGGGAAGGTATCAAAAACACCGCAAGAAGTTGGGCAAGTAGCTTTGTAGAAATCGGGAAAGATTTGCTTCGTGGCATATGGAACGGTATGAGCAACATGGCAGATTGGCTATGGGAAAAGGTTAAGTCGATGCTTTCTGGATTAACCAATAAAATTAAAGACTTTTTCGGTATTCGTAGCCCGAGCCGTTTATTTGCGGAATACGGAGGATATTTGTCACAAGGTTTGGCGATTGGGATTACAGACGATGCAAAGCTAGCCGAAAACAGCGTTGCCGATATGGCGAAGCGGGTAGCAAAAGCTGGTCAACAAATCGGCAACATCGCTCTACCAAGTATAAAGCCAGCAACGATTCAACATGTTGTTGAAACGAACGTCGTTGGTAACGTGATGTCGGATGCTTCGAGTGCAGGACCGACCATCATCATCGAAAATATGGTTGTTAGAAACGACAATGATATTGAAAAACTTTCACGTGAATTGTATACGATAATCGAGCGCTCAAAACGAAGTAGGGGATTGCGATGAGTATGTGGTTTCAGTTTGACGGTATACGTTCGGAAGAATTGAATATTAAGGTTTTACGTTTTCGCAACCCAGCATTGCCGACATTTGAGGACAATTATGAAAATGTTCCCGGGCGTCATGGATCACTCGTGTTTCCAAAAGAATTTGGGACACGTGAAATTGAAATTGATTGTCTTATAACGCACGAGTCGAGAGAAAAAAGGAGACAGGATATTAGAAAACTTTCCCGCATTTTTACTCGTCAGGAGAGTAAATTAATTCTTAGTGAAGAACCAGATGTATATTATATTGGAAAGTTAGCTGGTTCGTTTTCTATTGATGTACGCAAAACACTGTCGAGCTTTACACTGGTTTTCCGTTGTCAGCCGTTTCGGTATGCCATCGATACTAGAGAATTAACGTTCGATATGGATTCTAACAGCGTGCAGTATATTTCTAACCATGGTACAGCAGAAACCTATCCGTCGTTCATGATCCAAGCAGTGTTTGGGGAGATTCAAAACCCAAAAATCACGATCAACGACAAATATCTGTTGCATAACGGCGTACTAACACCTAACTCAGCAATCGAAATCAACACAGAGAGCTTTTTAGCAACGAAAAGCATGGAACGGGATATTGCTACAACTGGGGCATATGACACTGCAGAAAATAATATTCTGTCGATGATTGATGGTGAATTCGGTGCGTTTTTCCCTGGTGGAAACACATTTGCATATAGCAGTGCAAATGGACAGCGCGCTCGAATTCGTCTTGTTTGGCAAGAACGATATTTGTAAAGGGGAATGACACATGCCGCAACAAAATGGACGTTTAAATACTGATTTAGATAATAAATTAACCTCGTCGTATTATGACGGCGCCAAGTGGCACATGTTCATGAAGGCGTTGAACGCTGACATTGAAGCGTTAGGCTCGACGTCGGATCCAGCTACAGCGCAAACGGTCATCGGATTGTTAAAAGCGTTGATTGCGAAACTACCAAGTGCGTTGCAAAACGACGCACTTAAAAGTGTCTTGATCTCACCGATTCCGTCTGGAACGAACAAAATTGGATCTGTGGATATAGCGAACACCCCAACGGTTCGTGTTGACAGTACGACTCCAGTGAATATCAATGTTACAAGTGGGCTTCCATCAGGTAACAATAAAATTGGTTCTGTGGATATTGTTAATAAACCGACTGTCTTAGTGGATAGTGTAACACCAATCAATGTAAATATTGCACAACCGACTATACTACAAATCACAAAAGTGTCACCGAACAACATGAAGTCGATAGCGAAGTCAGCGACAAACACTAATACAAGTGAGTTAGTAATACCTCTATCTTCTGTACAAGGGCGAATTGTTGAATATATTATTACTGCTGACGCAGCAAACGTTGAACCTATTTACATCGGTGAAAGTGATGTAGATAGCACAAAAGGGATCCCTTTATCTCCTGGACAGCAATTCCGTCTTGAGTATGGGAAAGAGTTGTATTTTTGTGCTCAAAATACGACAGATAAAATCCGAGCAACAATTATCAGTGCAACATAAAGGGATGACGTTCTTTTTATATTTTTGAAAGAAGGGAGGGAGGATCGTTTGATTGTATCTGAAATGAATAAGCTGTTTCAAGGACAGCAATGGAATCAAGGAACGATCAACAACCTTGTTTTAAGTCCGAACGGTCTTATGCTTCAAAGCTATCAAACTGGTGGAATTGGTACGATTATAGATGATTTTGAAGGGGAACAGCGGAATTTTACATTCATAGGAGACTGGCAGCGCACGACAGCGCGGAAGGCCAGTGGATCATATTCTTATACAAATAAAGATATAGGGGACAGCCAAGCAAGCGCGACGGAGATAACAGTTCATTTGCCACAGGGCGGACGTATTGAATTTGACTATTTAGTTAGTAGCGAGAGCGGTTATGATTATTTAAGGTTTTATATTAACGGCGTCGAACAATTTAAAGACAGCGGAAATAATACAAGTTTTAAACACTTTGCGAAAGATTTGGCATCGGGGACATATACGTTTAAATGGCAGTATAGCAAAGACGGAAGTGTAAGCAGCCATGACGATCAAGCGTATATTGACAATCTTTCTATCACTGGCGTAGATACAACGATAACAAAGTATCGAACAAGCGGGACATGGGTTGCTACGATTACGAATGATATGGTGCGAAACGCAACGGGAAGCCGAGTGATAATTGACTATGAAGCGCCAGTAGGCACAACCGTGATCGTAGAGGTATCGACGGACGGAGTGGAATGGTATGAGGTGGTCAACGGAGAGTCGTTACCGAATGCTGTACAAAACTTTCAAACTCTCATGATTCGCGCAACGTTGCAAACACAAAACGAGCAGGTAACGCCGATACTAAAAAGCATAGGTATATCCATATGGGAAGAAGCAAGAGGTGTTCGGACGCTAGGACGTCACTCGAATGTGTATCGAGATATTATACGGGTATATACGCTTGATAGGAGGCTTGCTGCGTATCTCGAAAACGCGAAGAACATCTATACAGATGACTTCCTGAATGACAAATCCATTTTATATTTCGAAATGCCGTTCAATGATCCAAAAACGAGACTTATTCAATACGATGGGCAACTAGTATATAAAAATCGGCGCTATATTGTCACAGAAATTGAGGACGGTATGGATGAAAATGGACAATTTAATTTTGCTGTCACAGCGGAATTAGCGTACATTGAGTTGCTCAATAGAGTTTTTCCAGCGATTGAAATTAACACTGAGGAATTGAGAACTGGATTGGAGAAAATTTTGAACGGTACGGGCTGGAAAATTGGCATCATTGAAACGGGCTATGAAGATGAAATATTCAGTCTTAAGGAAAGCCGCAAAACCGCGTTATGGCTGGTGCGACAAGTTGCCAAGATTCTAGGGTTGGAAATCCAATGGGATAGCATGAATCGAATGATTAACTTAGTGAAGCGGATTGGTAGCAATCGTGGTGCATCATTCAGGTATCGTAAAAACCTCAAAAGCGTAAAACGGACGATCACCCCACCTGAAGCTACAGTCATCATCCCGTATGGGAAAAACGGGCTGACAATCGCAGAAGTGAACGATGGAAAAAACTATGTAGAAAATTACGATTGGTATGTTTCGCAAGGCGTTCCACTTTCAGAAGCGCGTCAGAAATATAGAAAAGAATACATCCTTGAAGATGAACGGTTCATACTGCCTGGTAACTTGAAGAGATATGCCGAGGACATGTTGAAAGAAATGGCGTTTCCGAGAATCAGCTATCAAGTTAGTGTTCTCGACCTCTCAGCCATTACAGGGCTTGAAGAGGACAAGTTCTATCTTGGGGACGATGTACGGATTTTCAACGAAGATTTACGCCTAGACGTTACAACGCGAATTTTACGCATGAAAGTTTACCCGCAAGAGCCGTGGAGAAATGAAATAGAACTGGGTTTTTTAGAGCCAGGGCTGGGAGACATTTCAAATGACAGTATTAGCAGTGATGTACAAGCAGCACAGCCTGATTTGCTTTATGCTACATCTGGCTCATCAAAATCCATTGGAACGGGTCCTGTGTTTCCACTGCAAATGAGTGTCACGAACTTCGGTAGTACGAATGCACAGATTGGACTTTTACTTATTTGTCAGGCAAAAGTAGCGTTGACGCTTACGATAAAGATTATGATGAACGGTTCAAACATCGGACCAGAAATGAAGCAATATTTACCTGTGGGGTGGCATACGATCGGATTGCCGTTTGTCATTGCGCAAATGCCTAGTGGTACAGGCATGTTAGAAGTGCAAATGTTTACAGATACAGGGACGCTCGAGATTCCCCAGGACGGTTTGCAAATGTTCGTTTATGCACAAAACTTGTTAGGTGGTTTAGCACCTGATATCCCACGTCCAAGTGTGGCGGAAATATATCGTTTCAACAAAGGGATGTATACAACGATTCAAACCAACGAAGCTATTCATATTGTCATTGATCATCCAATGTTGCTATCGATGCAACAACATCACAGGATCATGAACAGAGACATTGAAACACATGAAATAATTGTTACAAATATGGGCTAGGAGGGGGAAGATGATCCGACAAAGCAAAGCGAAGAAACAGAACTTCTTGACTGGGGAAGTGCTAGAAATCGTTAAAGAAAAGCCTTTTAAAACGGTGCGAGGCGTGCATACGGTTGAGCTGTTTGATGCATGGACTGGAAAAATCGTCGAACGCATTGAGAGTGAGAACTTTATTTCGAAAATCATGGAGGAACTACAACGACAAGCGGCTTTGTTTGCCTTTTTGGCAGATTCTCTCGACACAAGTTATACCTCACCTAGATATAATGGTCCTATGGACAGTTTATCTAAATACAATACCATTTTTGATGTTCCTTGGTATTTTGGATCGTTTCCCATGAGTAATATCATTTTGACTGATTATGACGGTCCCGAAGATCCTGAAAATGAAATCATTATGCGTGGTCGCGTGATTGGATGGGCAGGGAAGAAATCAACATATTCAGGTAGCGATACGAAAAGAGGGTCTCTAAACTCTTCAGAAAGTTTTGTGGAGCCTGGTCACATTCACCTTGTCTATGACTGGCCAACGCACGCAGCAAATGGAACGTTCCAAAGTGTATATTGGAATTATGATCCGTTCCTTAACGGAATTTTTGGGGTGATAGGTAAAAAAACCGTGCAAGTTACTGCCCCGAATGGATATGTATTTTTAAATAATATTTTAGCTCGCTTTAAAAACGGGAAGTTATATTTTGCAGCTAGAGAAGCATCATCAAATAAGATCGCGATATTGATGTATGACTTCGATGTACAAACAAAAGAAATAACAAATGGAGCAGTATATGCGGTATTGAATACAACAAGTATAGATGTATTTGATATTGCATCGAATGGGGATATATATGTATTTACTGCTAATACTTTATTTTGTTTTGGTACAAATGGAATGTCAAAAAATATTCCAGGAACATCGCAAACAACTAGATCGTTTTCTGGATATCCAAAAGAATTTTTCTGTATTGCGGGGCAAGAATTTTATATTGGTGCTCGAACAAACACTGGATCATCATATCCATTTCAAGTGGCAAGGTATGATATAAGTAACTTGTCTAGTCCCTTGGAAGTAAGAATGATTTCATCAACAACAATTTCACCAACAGATCTCATATACCCAGCACATTATTTACCTGAATTAAACATGTTTTTTATGAGTGTGTATAATGGCTACAATTATTTTCTCGACCGTTCAACATTGGATTTTAGTAAGAATACACCTGCACCTGCAGGTTCAAACAGTTATAGTTATTTTCCAATTGTATTTAGCCAACACGATAAACAGTTTTTAGAGATTAGGCATCTTACTCCGTCGAACGGTGATACGACAAAAAGAACTATTACCATTTCACCTATTGGTTTTATCGGTGCGCGTAACCTTTTGCCTAGTCCGGTCACAAAAACGAACACAAATACGATGAAGCTGACTTACGATCTTTACATTGATAGCTATTGAGGTGAAACATATGGAACGATTCGATATCATTTACAAGACCGTCGCGGTCACGCTGGGGGCTGTGGTTGGGTATTTATTTGGCGAGTCAACAGGGCTGCTACTCGTATTATTTTGGATGGTGATCATTGATTACGGAACTGGAATGGTGGCGGGATACACAGAAGGAACTTTATCCAGCAAGGTCGGATTCAAAGGGATCGTCAGGAAGGTCATGATTTTTGTCATGGTTGCACTGGCTCATTTGGTCGATAGCGCACTTGGAACAAAAAATATGTTCCGCGATGCGACTATCGTTTTTTATATGGCAAATGAATTGTTGAGTATTTTTGAAAATGCTGGACGTATGGGTGTACCCGTGCCAGAGCGGCTGACACAGGCGGTGGAAGTGTTGAAAGGGAAAAGCAAGGAGGCGGAGAAGAAATGAAGATCGTTCTGGATGCTGGCCATGGCGGACACGATCCCGGTGCTATTGCGAATGGGTTGAGGGAAAAAGACCTGACGCTTGCTATCGTAAAACATATCGGTAAGATGCTTGAAGAGTATGAAGGCGTTGAAATACTTTACACACGCACAGATGACCGTTTTCTTGAGTTATCTGAACGAGCAGCCATTGCAAATAAAACAGGAGCAGATTTCTTTTTAAGTGTGCATATCAATGCTGGAGGAGGAACGGGGTTCGAATCGTATGTACACCCCAACGCTAACTCAGCAACGATTGCATATCAAAATGTCATTCATGCGGAAATCATGAAATCGCTTGGTAATGTTAACGATCGTGGTAAGAAACGAGCTAACTATGCGGTTTTGAGGGAAACGAAAATGCCGGCCATTTTGACAGAAAACTTGTTCATTGACAATGTCAACGATGCTGTCAAATTAAAATCGGAGCAGTTCTTGCAACAAATTATATACGGCCACGTGCAAGGTATTATTAAAGCCTTTGGCTTAAAGAAAAAAGAAAATTCAACACAGACAACACAAAAACCGTCTGACGGAAAATTGTATCGCGTCCAAGTCGGGGTGTTCAGTGATCGAAAAAATGCGGAACGTTTAGCAGAAGAACTAAAGAAAAAAGGATATCCAGCTGTGATCGTTTGATTTTTCCCCTGCTACTCGGCAGGGGATTTTTTTATTTATTAGAAGGAATAATTTATCTCCTTGTCGAATAACTGGTATTGATTGTCGATGAATAGGGAGGTTAGAAGATGGGACTATTAGACGGATTAATGGGTAATGCCACTAAAGCAGATATTAATGAAGTGGAAAAGGAATTAGAAGTCATTATTGCAGAAAACGAAAAAATTGAACTAGCTTTCAAATTAGTTAGAGACCTTATTGTTTTTACAAACACACGGCTTATATTAATCGATAAACAAGGAATGACTGGTAAAAAAGTCGAATATCTCTCTGTTCCTTATAAAAGTATCTCTCGTTTTAGTATAGAAACAGCAGGGCATTTTGATCTTGATGCAGAACTAAAAATTTGGATTTCAAGTGCAATAGAACCAACTATTTCAAAACAATTTAGAAAAGATAAAAGCATTTATGATGTTCAAAAAGCTCTCGCTTCATATGTAGCCAAACCATAGTTAAAACATCCGTAGAATAGATATAAGCCTACTCGCTTTGAGTAGGTTCTTTTTTTCTGTACAAGTCATCTGTAGTGCATCGGAATAACTCCGCCAGCATAAACAAACGCGGTACAGATGGAAAGCTATCTCCTTTTATGTATTTATCAAGTTGACGAACACCAATATCTAATTGTTTAGCAACAAAGTCTTTTCGATATCCACTCTTTTCAAGCCATTCTCCGATGCGACTCTCTAATTGAAACATCTATTAATCCCCCCTGTTATTTCATTTCGATAAATGGTTTTGATACTCCTCTTAAGAATTTTATTTTCTTTATTCAAGAATTTTAATGGCATAAATTCAATTGTTAGTCCATATTATGTACCAAGACGTCGGACAGACGTCAAAATACTGAAAGGGGAAATGACGAATGACAAAAGATTTGGCTCAACAACTATTACAAATGAAAGGCGTCTACTTGACGTCAGAGGGGCGAAAAATACTTGAAGCTATTGCGAATGAAAAAGCGCCGGTGACGTCAACCAAATGAGTGTGTATCGTCCAACAGTGCGGTATGCTCCTGTTTTTCGTGATTATGTGGATGCTTTGTTTTACGCGACGAGTTTAGATCGAAATCAAATCATTCGAGCAGCTCTTTTTACAGCAGCGCATACAAAAGAATTTCAGGCAATGTTAAAGCAATATCAGAAAAAAGACGTCCCTCTTCCCTCTCCTCCATGGGAGCTGTTGGACCATCAATTATGGCTGGAGCAATGCCCAGAAAACAAAAGGGGAGTTGAGGATGTCAATGCTAACGCCACAAGAAGAGGAGAAGCTTCGGTTGCTCCTGAACATGTTGCAGGAACGCGACTATTACAGTCGTCCACGAATCGACGTGTCGAACCGCCTGCGCGACGAGAAGGGGAGATTCCTTCCGAACGACAGCGACCTATACAGTTTCGGGAAACAGGGGGAATTGTTATTAGACTTGGATGAAGTCACATATGAAGATGAACCGCCCCGCGAAATAAAGCTGGTGAAGGTAGATGGTACGTATGGAACGTATCGCGTCGAAGAGAAGATGAAGCCGAGTGATGTGGTAGTGTTGGTGTGCTTTGTCATCGTTTTAATCATCACTTATTTTGGATAAACAAGGCGGATCGCTCCGCCTTGTTTGCATGGATTGGTACACTGAAAATAATTTTGCACAAATTTTGCACAATGCAAGAAACAGAGGTTTTGAAACTTTGAAATATCAAGGTTTCACATGATATGGTTTTACTCCCACCGTCTCCATACTTAGTAAAGAGGAAAACGACTGCGTTGGCGGTCGTTTTTTATTTTGGGTATGTTTCTACCGTTTATAACTTTTTTATATACGAAAAAAACTAATTGACAAAGATTATCAATATCGATTATTATGTTATTTGTAAATGATAATGATAATCATTAGAAAGGAGAAAGGGAAATGAGGAAATTATTTTCTTATGTCCTGTCTTTATGTTTGCTTGTCGGATTGTTTGCTTTCAACGGTGGGACGGCTGAAGCATCGA
Source organism: Anoxybacillus ayderensis (assembly GCF_000833605.1). Lineage (GTDB taxonomy): Bacteria > Bacillota > Bacilli > Bacillales > Anoxybacillaceae > Anoxybacillus > Anoxybacillus ayderensis. The sequence goes on from NZ_JXTG01000007.1 coordinate 33,659, forward strand.
CCGAGTTAACCATTAAAGATTTAGCCGGGCGAACCGTGACGTTTGATCGTACACCCGAGCGTGTTGTTGTATTAAGTCCGGGGGATTTACATACGCTTCAAGCGCTTGGTGTACAAGTCGTAGGGCGACCGACTTCTGCTACACCTGTGGATGCAAGTTTACAATCTGTTCCGCAAGTAGGAAACATTCATCAACCAAACTTCGAAAAAATCGTTAGTTTACAGCCGGATGTAGTGATTGCGGGGGCATCTTTTTTAGGGCATATTCAAAAAGCACAATCATTGGGATTGAAAGTCGTTATCACTTCTGGTAGCTCCGTGGATGATATTAAGTCGTCTATTACGCTACTAGGAAAATTGTTTAACAAAACACAAAAAGCGAAAGTGTTAGTTGGAAAGATTGATAGTAAAGTAAAAAAATATAGTAAAACGAAAACAAAAGTGCGTGCTGTTATTTTATTCGGTTCAGGGGCTAGTTCCCTTGTCGCTTTACCGACATCATTTTCCGGTGATGTATTAGCGAAAGCTGGTGGAGAAAATATTGCAGCAAGCTTTTCGCAACTGAAAGACTATCCTGGATACGCTAATTTAAGTACGGAACGCATTATCGCGAGCAATCCAGATGTAATTTTCATCATTACACATGCGAACCATGCTGAAACAAAAAAAGCAATGATTAAGTTAATGTCAACAAGTTCATGGCGTAACTTGAAAGCGGTGAAAAATAAAAACGTCATCTTTTTACCAAGTGAACTGTTTGCCGCAAGCCCTGGAGTGAAAATTACAGACGCATTAGATCATATGAATAAAGAGTTATTAAAAGTGCGGGCAAAAATGAAAAAGTAATAGATGAGGGATAACATGACTGTTAGTGACACACAGGAAAGAAAACATCCTTATACAAAAAGAAGAATATGGACGTTCGTTTTTCTTCTCATCTCTATTGTATTTGTATGCTTATATTCGATCGTTACAGGAAGTGTAAAGTTGCAATTGCATGAAGTTTGGGAAGGGCTTACAGGGGAAAAAGATTCGATGTTTTATACGATCGTATGGGACTTACGATTGCCTAGAACGATCGTTGGCTTAATTGTAGGCATGTGTTTAGCTGTTTCGGGAACGATTATGCAAGGGGTAATGAAAAATCCACTTGCTGACCCTGGTATTATCGGTGTATCGTCAGGAGCGGCGTTAATGGCAGTCATTATTACGATTGTACTGCCGCAATATATCATTTTGTTGCCGCTTGCAGCGTTTATCGGAGGATTTGTCACAGCGATGCTTATTTACGCTTTAGCATGGCAAGGTGGTTCATCCATTGCAAGAATTATTTTAGTCGGTGTTGCCATTAACGCCATTATTGGTGCAACGATGAGTGCGATTATGTTGTTGTATAGCGATCGCGTGCAAGCGGTTCTTCCTTGGATGGCAGGCGTCATTTCAGGGGCGACGATGGAGCAGGCAAAATTGTTAGTGCTTTATAGCATCCCAGGATTGATTTTGTCGCTTCTTGCTATTCGGCACATTCGCATTCTCCATTTAGGAGATGAGATGGCGAAACTGTTAGGGCATCATGTGGAACGTTCTCGATTCTTTTTAATTGTCATTAGTACATTTTTAACAGGTATTGCGGTCAGTGTTTCTGGATTAATTGGTTTCATTGGTCTTGTCGTTCCACACATGATTCGACTTATTGTTGGAAGCGATGATCGTTTTGTGTTGCCGTTATCAGCACTAGGGGGCGGGGTGTTTCTTGTGTTTGCTGATACGATTGCGCGCAGTTGGTTTGATCCGATTGAATTGCCAGTCGGGTTGTTGCTTTCATTTTTAGGTGGACCGTTTTTCTTATATATTCTCCATAAAAGGGGGAATGTGCGTGCTTTCGGCTAAACATATTACGTATCAACACTCGGAGCATTTTTCAATTGAAGATGTTCATATTGACATTCAAAAAGGAGAAATTGTCAGCTTGATTGGCCCGAACGGTTCAGGAAAATCGACGCTCCTTCGTCTCCTTTCACATGTGTTAAAGCCAATCGGTGGAACCGTTTTACTAGATGGAAGTGAAATTCATACGTTAAGTCGTAAGGCGATCGCTAAAAAAATGGCGATGTTGCCTCAAACGAACAATCATCAATTGGATATGACGGTTCGAGAACTTGTCGAGTTTGGTCGAAACCCTCATAAAGGTTGGTTTCAATCGTTAAACGACGAAGATGAAAAAGTGATTCGTTGGGCATTAGAAATGACAAATTTGCAATCGTATGAATACCGATTTTTACACTCTTTGTCTGGTGGAGAGCGTCAACGTGCATGGATTGCGATGGCGTTGGCACAACGGCCTGAAGTGTTGTTGCTTGATGAACCGACAACATATTTAGATATTTCCCATCAATTAGAAGTGATGGAACTCATTCAAATGTTGAATGACCAATTAGGTATGACAGTCGTTATGGTTTTACATGACATTAATCAAGCAGCACAATACAGCGATCGAATGATTGTAATGAAAGACGGGAAGATTCAATATGATGATCGCACACAATGCGTCATTTGCAAACAAATGTTTCAAGATATATTCGGTATTGATGTCGATATCCGTTATGAAGGGGATAAGCCATTTTTTATTCCTATCCGAAAAACGTGTCACATTCCATGCTTAACGTAGAAAAGGTGAGAAAACATTGGAAGAGAAAAAAAGAGAGCGCTATGTGCAATTTGTGAAACAATGTAAAACAATGATGATCAGTACAATAAATGACCATGGTGAGCCGTTTATTAGTTATGCCCCCTTTGTGATAGACGAAAGTCATTTTTACATTTTTATTAGCCGAACGGCTGAACATTTCCAATATATAGAACGTAACGAGCGAGTTTCTGTATTGTTGATTGCTGATGAAGCAACATCAACCAATTTGTTTGCACGAGAGCGCGTTCGATTCACGTGTAAGCCAACGCACATTGGTAACAACGGAAATGATCATATTTTTGCTAAGTTTGAGGACATTCACGGCAAACCGATGATTCGTTTATTGCGAAGTATTGATTTTTCGCTTTTTCAACTTACTCCAATGGAGGGACGTTACGTTGTTGGTTTTGGGCAAGCGTTTGATGTCGATTTAAACGGTGAACGATTTACGCATGTAATTGTTGATAAAAATGAGGAAGGGAGACTTGAGGGGCAATGAGTACGAAAAAAATTATAAATATGACGGTCATCGGTTTTATCATGTTCAGTTTGCTTCTTTCTTTTCAACCGATTGTTTCAGAAGCGAAAACGAATGTGGCTACCATCGTCAATGAAGCGAAAGCGCAAATGAAAAAAGCCCATACAACGTATACAGCGTATGTTCAAAAAACAGGGAGCATCCCGCCACATGCGACCGTTTTAGCTGAGTATAAAAAGGCCCATCAGTTATATGTACAAGCGAAACAAGCTGTTCAAAAGTCTGCTGGGAAAGAGAAAAAGAAATATGTTAGTGAGTTAGATGGTGCGTATAAAACGTATATGGCTAAACGAGTCATTCCGTATTTGAATGCGTCTGTTGTATTTGAAGGATCTAAAAAGATGAGAACGGCTTTGGAGCAAGCAATTGTTGATGAAGATATGGATGCGTTGGAAGCGGCGCATAAACAGTTGCAAGTATACGTGCAAAATCGTCAGCTTCGTGTATATAACAACGTGTCCGAAGCGAATGTTCGAAAACTGCTTTTAGAAGAATTTTCAAAAAGTAAGGCGCTCTATGATAAATATGCAAATGATGTGAAGGTGTACGAGCAACTATTAAAAGCGAATGAATACCTCGAAGATGGGAAGCTCGCTGAAGCGAAAAAAGTGCTTGATGCAGTCAATGCATTATTATCAAAGCTATCGGATACGTTCCGGGCAGATTTGACAAATGAATATAACAACTTATCCGAAGTGTATAACGATTTAATTACGCCTCCTGTAGCTGAGCTAGATTATGTAGAAGCAACGAACGGTGCGCTTACGTTATATTTTGATATTCCTGTTTCTTCATTAAACGCAGCAAATATGAAAATAACGGTCGCGATTAATAAAGGGGAGGAGCAAGTTGTCCAACCGGCAACGATTACGTTAAGTGAAGACCGAACAGTAGCTACCATTGTAGTTCCGATGATCTCGGAAAAAGATGAAGAGCAGTCTGTTGTATATGCAGTTGAGTATGCAGGGAAAAAAGTAACTGCTGATCCATTCGTAATTTCAAAAAAATAAAAGGGAGAGATGACACATGTACGTTGTTACAAATGCGATTCGTGTAAAAAAAGGATATGCTTCACAACTTGTTGAGCGATTTAAAGAAAGAAAAGGTATCGAACAATCACCTGGGTTTATTCGTTTAGAATTGCATGTGACGCAAGGGCTTGAAGATTATGATGAAGTACGTGTATGCACTACGTGGGAGAACAAACAATCGTTCGAGGCTTGGACGCAAAGTGAGGCATTTCGTAAAGCGCATGAGCAAAAAGCAAAAGATCGTCCTGACTATGTGCTTGGAAACGAAATGTTTTCATATGAAGTTGCCCTTTCTTTTCAAGCATAGAAAAAAGCTAGGGAGCTAGTGCTCCTTAGCTTTTTATGCTTAATAGTACCATCCGCCGCCATATGGGTAAAACGGATATGGACGTGGTGGGTAGTAATATGGGCGTGGTGGATAAAACGGATAAGGCGTTAATGCGCTACCAAGTAATCCACCTAAAAAGCCTCCGAAAAACGGTGCACCAAAAAAGCCGAAAAACGGTCTGCGACCATACATTGAGCATTCCCTCCCTATACATTCTTCATTACACTGATAATGTATGCAGGGCATTTGTCCAATGGTTGGGCGACCTAACGTTTTCGTGATAAATCAATGATTGTTCCATCACGCTTTTGGACGAGAGGGCGGAGGGGATCGTGAATATAATCTGTAAATCCGATAATTGAAGCCCACTCATACGGACGAATTTGAATAGCTTGTCCAACCTTATATAAAGCCGTTTTATCTAAAAAAATACGCAAAATGTGAGGATCTAATTTTTTTCCGCGCTCATTCCATACTTCGTTTATCGCTTCAAAAGATGTATAGCTTTTCTCGCCAATATAGCCGCCGACAAGTTCATCGTAGTATTGTGCGATGGCGATTATACGTCCGTACAAATGGATGTCGTTGCCACTTTTTTTATTTGGCACACCCCATCCATTAAACCATTCGTGGTGATCAAGTATGCCGTAAATGATGTTTTTTTGACGACCGTATGCAGAGGAAGTAATTAATTCAATAGATAACTTAATATGATTGCGCATAATTTCCTCGTTCGTTTTCGCTTCGTTTAAATAGTTAACAAATTGTTCTTTTGGAATTTGTGTAAATCCGATGTCAGCAAACAAAGTTGCGAGACAAAGTTCAATAATATCCTCATCTCTTAGCTCTAAAACGAGCCCAAGCATTAATGAAATAGCAGTTGTGTTTAAGCTATGGATCGCAAGTACATCGTGATATTGGCGCATTTTCTGATATAAATGTAAAATCGTTTCGTCTTTTAACACAATGCGATTTAGCTGTTCATCAATTTGTTTGGCACGTCGCAAAAGGCGTGGAGAGTCTAATGTTTGTTCGATTAGTGCCCATGTTGGAGAGAAAAGATTTAATTCAGCAAGAAACGTTGTTTCTACCTCTTCTTCTGTCAATGATGGTTCATATAACTGTACAGTAATAGGCATTTGGATATATTGACGGTGTATATCGACAACTTGTTTTAGTGCTTCATAAAATGAATGATGTTCATATTGCTTCTCACGAATAAAATCGTGAAGCTGTTGTTCGGATGAAACGACGAGAAACGGAAAATCTTTTGGAAATTGTTTTTTAATATGTGCAATAACTGACTCACTTAATTTTTTATGTTTTTGTACGAATAATAGCCCGTCTGGACGGTATAAAGGATGTAGGAGAATATCTCCAGGAACAAGTTCGTAGGTTTGTTTTTTCTGGAACACGATGATCCCTCGCTTCTAAACAATTTATCCTTATTATACAAAAAAACCGACTGCCTAAGCAGCCGGCTTTTCTTACTGCATCATATTGTTGTATGGGAATTGGCTCGCGTATCCTTGAAATTGTTGATATGATTGTTGTAATTTTTGCTGGTCTGCTTGTTCAAGCGCGTACCAACCTTTTTTAAACATTAAGTTGTACAATTCACGTTGGCAATTTTGTGTTTCGGTAAACATATGCAAAATTTCATCATACAAATGTTGATGGCTTGCTTCGTTTAAAAATGTACAATAACTATCCGTCATATATTTTTCAGTTGATAACATATCATTAATAAAATCGCGATCGTTCATTTGTGGTGTTTTCGGAATTTGTGTTTCAGTATTTTGCACTTTCATATCGTTATGTCCTCCTTATTGCATGTGTGCGGATGGCTGTAATTGATGTAACAATTGTTGATAATGGCGTTGATGCATTTGTCCGACGCGCTCAATCGCTTGTTTAATTTCTTGATCTTGGCATTGAGAAGCAAAAAAATGAGCTTTTTTCATCGCAAGCAAATTCCATGATAAGGCATCCGTTAAATAAAGGGCGTCTTTCGTTGAAATCATTTCAGGTGGTTGAGCCATCATCGCATGTTGTTGTGTGTTCATTTGTTGTTGCATGATCATCCCTCCATGTAAAATCATGTTCGACTGTATATTGCCCACGTGCCGTATAGTTATACGTATGTAGACAAAAAATACGACTATTCGACAAAAACATATTCAAGTGATTGAAAACGTGTTACAATACGGGTGGATGCGCTTGCAAAGGGGGTAAACAACAATGGAACAATTAATGCGCGACTTTTTCTTATTTTTATCAAAAAATAAAACGTTAACAAAATTGGCAAAGCGGTACGGTCTTCGTTTCGGTGCGTCGCGTTTTGTAGCGGGGGAAACGATTGAACGTGCAGTAGACGTGATTAAAGAACTCAATCGTAAAGGGCTAGCGGTCACGATCGACTACTTAGGGGAATTTGTTGATAATGAACAAGAAGCAAATGAAATGGCGAACCATTCGATTGAGGCGATTCGTGCGATTGGTGAAAATAAATTAAATTCACAACTATCACTAAAAATGACATCGATGGGATTGGACATTTCCGATGAGCTTGTGATGAAAAATATGCGTCGCATTTTAGATGAAGCAAAAGCCCACGGTGTATTTGTGACAATTGATATGGAAGACTATTCTCGTTGCCAAAAAACGATCGATATTTTTAAACAGCTGAAAAAAGAGTATGACAATGTCGGAACGGTATTGCAAGCATATTTGTATCGCACGGAAAAAGATATTGAAGATTTAAATGCGTATCATCCAAATTTACGCCTTGTGAAAGGGGCGTATAAAGAGTCACCAGAAGTAGCTTTTCCAGATAAAAAAGATGTAGATGAAAACTTTAAAAAGATTATTAAAATGCATTTATTAAATGGCAACTACACAGCTGTTGCGACACACGATGATGCGATTATCGAATATACGAAACAGCTCGTGAAAGAACATAACATTCCAAACGATCAATTTGAATTTCAAATGTTATACGGCATTCGCCCGGAGCGCCAAGAACAATTAGTGCGCGAAGGATATACGATGCGCGTCTACGTTCCATACGGAACCGATTGGTACGGCTACTTTATGCGTCGTTTAGCGGAACGTCCAGCAAATGTGGCATTTGTGTTAAAAGGGATATTAAAGAAATAAAGGTGGGCGCATCCCACCTTTATTCATTCCCCATATTTTCTTTTCCATATTGTTGATTTTGGCTCGTCTTTTTTCCGCCACCATCACGTTCCACTGTTGGTCCTGCATTTCCTTTTACGCTTGCAGCACTTACACCTGCTTTCGATGGGTGTTTTTTCATTTTCATCGCCATTCACCTCCTTTCGTATCATTTCCTAAATCGTTGACAAAATTCGTTACATTTATTTGTTGCGAAAATTTGAAATATAATTTATATTTAAGATAAAGGAAAAATGAATGACCATTCATTCAATCGGGATAAGGGGGAAGGAGAATGCGAATTAAAAAAGCAGCTGTTCTCGGTTCCGGTGTCATGGGATCGGGGATTGCGGCACATTTAGCAAACGTCGGCATTCCGACATTGTTGTTAGACATCGTACCGAAAGAGTTGACAGCCGAAGAAAAAGCAAAAGGGTGGACGCTTGAACATAAACAAGTACGCAATCGCATTGTCAATCAAGCGGTCGAACGTTTAATGAAGCAAAAGCCAGCACCGCTCATGTCGAAAGAAAATTTAGCGTTCATTGAAGTCGGTAACTTTGAAGACGATTTTCACCGTTTAGCAGAATGTGACTGGATTATTGAAGTCGTTGTTGAGCGGCTTGATGTGAAAAAAAGTGTGTTTGAAAAAGTGGATGAAGTAAGAAAACAAGGAAGTATTGTCAGCTCGAACACATCTGGCATTTCCATTGAAGCAATGGCGGAAGGACGCTCGGACGATTTTAAAAAGCATTTTTTAGGCACGCACTTTTTCAATCCGCCACGCTATTTAAAACTACTAGAAGTCATTCCGACAAAGCATACCGATCCATCGGTTGTTGCGTTTATGAAACAATTTGGTGAAAACGTGCTCGGAAAAGGAGTCGTTCTTGCGAAAGATACGCCAAACTTTATTGCCAATCGGATCGGAACGTACGGCTTGCTTGTCACTGTGCGCGAAATGATGAAAGGTGGCTATAGCGTAGGTGAAGTCGATTCTGTGACAGGTCCGTTAATTGGCCGCCCAAAAAGTGCAACGTTTCGCACGCTTGATGTTGTTGGGTTAGATACGTTTATTCATGTGGCCAACAATGTGTTTGAAAAAGTAGAAGGTGAAGAAAAAGAAGTATTTACTGTTCCATCTTTTATGAAAACAATGGTGGAAAAGGGGTGGCTTGGCAGCAAATCTGGTCAAGGATTTTTCTACAAGAAAGGAAAAGACATTTTTGAATTAAATTACGAAACGCTTGAGTATGAACCGACGAAAAAATTAAAGGCACCGTCTGTTGAAATGAGCAAGCAGGCAAAAGGGACAGCGAATAAATTGAAAGCGCTTGTATATGCGAACGATCGGGCAGGGCAATTGCTTTGGAACATTTTAAGTCCAACGTTATTATATTCGGCTGAGCTGCTTGGAGAAATTGCAGATGACATCGTAGCGATTGACCGTGCGATGAAATGGGGCTTTGGCTGGGAGCTCGGTCCTTTTGAAACGTGGGATGCAATCGGCGTGAAGCAGTCTGTTGAAAAAATGAAAGCCGAAGGTCGTCAAGTACCATCGTGGGTTGAAGATATGCTTGCGAGCGGACATGAAACGTTTTATAAACACGAACATGGCCGAGTATCATATTACGACCGTGGGCAATATAAACCGGTTGAAGAAAACGAAAAAGTCATCCATGTTCAGCGCTTAAAAGAACAAAAAGGGGTCATTAAGAAAAATAGTGGTGCAAGCTTGATCGACCTCGGTGACGATGTGGCGTTACTTGAGTTTCATTCACCAAACAATGCGATCGGTTTTGATATTGTTCAAATGATTAACTATGCGTTAGAAGAAGTTGACCGCAACTATAAAGGACTTGTTATCGGAAATCAAGGAAAAAACTTCTGCGTCGGTGCAAACCTTGCGATGATTTTAATGGAAGCGCAAGATGACAACTATTTTGAAATTGAAATGGTCGTTCGTCAATTCCAACAAGCGATGATGAATATTAAATATAGCCCAAAACCAGTTGTCGTGGCGCCATTTGCGATGACGCTTGGCGGCGGAACGGAAATTTGCTTGCCAGCTTCACGCATTCAAGCATCCGCTGAAACGTATATGGGACTTGTCGAAGTCGGTGTCGGTCTCATTCCGGGTGGCGGTGGAAATAAAGAGCTGTATATTAAACATTTGAGCGGCATGCCGAACGGTGTGGAATTTGATCTACAAAAAGTTGCAAATAAAGTGTTTGAAACCATTGCGATGGCGAAAGTATCAACATCTGCCGCGGAAGCGCGTGAATTGAATTTCTTAAATGCACAAGATGGCATTTCGATCAATGGCGATCATCTCATTCATGACGCAAAACAAGCGGTGTTAGCGTTATATGAGAGCGGATACAAACCACCGGTGCGCAAAAAAATTCCGGTTGTCGGGGAAACAGGCTATGCGACGTTGTTGCTTGGTGCGCAAGGAATGTATCATTCCGGCTACATCTCAGAGCACGATTTAAAAATTGCGAAAAAACTTGCTTACGTTATTGCTGGTGGCAGCGTACCGTACGGAACAGAAGTGGACGAACAATATTTGCTTGATTTAGAGCGCGAAGCATTTTTAAGCCTTGTCGGCGAGCCGAAAACACAAGCGCGCATGCAACATATGCTTGTGAAAGGGAAACCGTTAAGAAACTAAGGGGGGATTGACGTGAAAGAAGCGGTCATCGTTGCCGGAGCGCGTACGCCTGTCGGCAAAGCGAAAAAAGGGACGTTAGCTAACGTCCGACCAGATGATTTAGGGGCGATCGTTGTCAAAGAAACGTTGAAACGGGCAGGAAACTATGAAGGAAACATTGATGATCTCATTATCGGATGCGCTATGCCCGAAGCGGAACAAGGGCTAAATATAGCGCGCAACATTGGGGCGCTTGCTGGCTTGCCATATACGGTGCCAGCGATCACGATTAACCGTTATTGTTCATCTGGATTACAAGCGATTGCATATGCTGCTGAAAGAATTATGCTCGGGCACGCGGATACAATTATTGCTGGTGGGGTTGAGTCGATGAGCATGGTTCCGATGATGGGCCATGTCGTACGTCCGAACGTGAAGCTTGCAGAAAACGCGCCAGAGTATTACATGTCGATGGGGCATACTGCCGAGCAAGTAGCGATGAAGTACGGTGTGACGCGAGAAGACCAAGATGCGTTTGCCGTTCGTAGCCATCAAAGAGCAGCAAAAGCGATTGCAGAAGGAAAATTTGTCGATGAAATTGTACCAGTCGATGTGACTGTCCGTCATATTGAAAATAATAAATTAGTAGAGAAAAAGATAACATTTAGTCAAGATGAAGGGGTTCGCCCAGATACAAATATGGAGACGCTTGCGAAGTTGCGTCCTGCCTTTTCGGTAAACGGAACAGTAACGGCGGGAAACGCTTCGCAAACGAGTGACGGCGCAGCTGCGGTGATGGTCATGGATCACGAAAAAGCGAAAGCGCTCGGTTTACAACCACTCGGTAAATTTCGTTCGTTTGCAGTAGCAGGTGTTCCACCAGAAGTGATGGGCATCGGTCCGATTGCGGCGATTCCAAAAGCGCTTAAGCTTGCGGGACTTGAGCTTTCTGACATTGGCTTAATTGAATTAAATGAAGCGTTCGCCTCACAAGCGATTCAAGTCATTCGGGAACTCGGATTAGATGAAGAAAAGGTAAATGTGAACGGAGGAGCGATTGCTCTCGGTCATCCGCTCGGTTGCACCGGAGCGAAGTTAACGTTGACACTTTTACATGAAATGCGTCGTCGCAACGAACAATTTGGTATTGTCACGATGTGTATTGGTGGCGGCATGGGTGCTGCTGGCGTATTTGAATTATTATAAGAGGGGGAATAAACAATGGAAAAAGCATTACAAATTGCGCAAGGTGGTAGCTTTTTAATTGAAGATATATCGCCAAATCAAGTGTTTACACCAGAAGATTTTACAGATGAACAAAAAATGATTGCGAAAACGACAGAAGAATTTGTCGTTAATGAAGTGTTGCCACAACTTGAGCATTTAGAAAATCATGAATTTGATCGCTCAGTTGCTCTTTTAAAACAAGCAGGCGAACTTGGATTGCTCGGCGCAGATGTGCCAGAAGAATACGGCGGCTTGAGCTTAGATAAAATTAGCTCCGCATTAATTGCTGAAAAAATGGCGCGCGCTGGAGGTTTCTCTATTTCGCACGGTGCGCACGTCGGAATCGGTTCGCTTCCAATCGTCTTGTTCGGAACAGAAGAGCAAAAACAAAAATATTTACCAGCGCTTGCGACAGGCGAAAAAATTGCTGCTTATGCGTTAACTGAGCCAGGTTCTGGTTCGGATGCGCTCGGTGCAAAAACGACAGCAAAACTCAATGCGGAAGGTACGCATTACATTTTAAATGGAGAAAAGCAATGGATTACAAACGCTGGATTTGCTGATGTGTTTGTTGTGTACGCAAAAGTAGACGGTGAACACTTTACAGCATTTATCGTTGAGCGCGAATTCCCAGGCGTATCGACAGGCGCAGAAGAGAAGAAAATGGGCATTAAAAGCTCATCGACGCGCACATTAATTTTACAAGATGCCCTCGTTCCGAAAGAAAATGTACTTGGCGAAATTGGAAAAGGTCACGTCATTGCGTTTAACATTTTGAATATCGGTCGTTATAAACTCGGTGTTGGTGCTGTCGGTGGAGCAAAACGTGCGCTTGAAGTGACGATTCAATATGCAAATCAACGTCAACAGTTTAAAACGCCAATTTCGAAGTTTTCGTTAACACAAGAAAAATTAGCAACAATGGCATCGAAATTGTATGCAGCTGAAAGTTCCGTTTATCGCACAGTCGGTTTATTTGAAGCGCGCATGGGACAATTAACAGATGAACAAGCAAAAGATGGAAAAGAAACGGCAAAAGCGATCGCCGAATATGCGATTGAATGTTCGTTAAATAAAGTGTTTGCGACAGAAATGCTCGATCACATCGTAGATGAAGGCGTACAAATTCACGGTGGCTATGGTTTCATGCAAGAATACGAAATTGAGCGCATGTATCGCGATTCGCGCATTAATCGTATTTTCGAAGGAACGAACGAAATTAACCGCCTCCTTGTGCCAGGTATGTATTTGCGTAAGGCGATGAAAGGTGAATTGCCACTTTTACAAAAAGCACAACAACTGCAAGAAGAGTTAATGATGCTTATGCCTGAAGAAGTAGGCGATGGCGTGCTTGAACAAGAAAAATATCTTGTTCGCAACGCGAAAAAAATTGCTTTAATGATCGCAGGATTAGCGGCTCAAAAATTCGGTCCGAAACTTGAAAAAGAACAAGAAGTGCTTGTAAATATTGCAGATATTGTCAGCAACGTGTATGCGATGGAGTCAGCACTATTGCGTACGGAAAAAGCAATTGCGCAATCTGGGGTTGAGAAAAATAAACAAAAAGTATTGTATACACAAATTTTCTGCCAAGAGGCGTTTAACGAAATTGAAGCGCATGCGAAAGAAACGATCGTTGCTGTGGAACATGGGGACATGTTGCGCATGATGCTATCGGCGTTGCGGAAATTAACGCGCCATACGCCAATCAACGTCATTGCGAAAAAACGTGAGGCGGCAGCAACGTTAATTGAAGCAGAGCGATATGTTGTGTAATAATGGAAGTACCAGACACATCGTCTGGTACTTTCGCTTTGTTATTGTACATAAGGATGATGAGGTGAGAAAATGACGACATTTTATTGGTATCCAAAATGCGGCACATGTCGCAAGGCGAAAAAATGGCTAGATGACAACAACATTTCCGTACAAGCTGTACATATTGTAGAACAGCCCCCGTCAAAAGAGCAGTTGCGGACGTTATATGAAAAAAGTGGGCTTGATTTGAAAAAATTTTTTAATACGAGCGGCATGAAGTATCGTGAACTTGGATTAAAAGACAAATTAAAGACGATGACAGAAGAAGAAATGTTACAATTGTTGTCATCGGACGGCATGTTAATTAAGCGTCCAATCATCACAAATGGAGAGCAAGTCATTGTCGGATTTGACGAACAAAAATATCATGAAATGTTTAAATTGTCGTGAAATCGTGTCGAAAATCGTGTATGATGAAAAGGAAAACAATGTGTTGGAGGGACAACGATGAGCATTCCAAAAGAGCTGCGTTATTCACAAGAACATGAATGGGTGCGTGTCGAGGGGGATACGGTTCGCATTGGTATTACAGATTTTGCCCAATCGGAACTCGGCGATATCGTATTTGTTGAGTTGCCAGAAGTCGGCGCACAACTTACAGCAAACGAGCCATTTGGTAGTGTTGAATCAGTAAAAACAGTATCTGAACTATATGCACCGATCAGTGGCAAAGTGATAGCTGTGAATGAAGAGTTAAACGATAATCCAGAGTACGTGAATGAATCACCGTATGATAAAGCGTGGATGATCGTCATCGAGCCAAGCGATATGAGCGAAGTAGACAACCTACTAACTGCTGAACAATACGAACAAATGATTAATCAAGACTAAAAAACAAATCGCAGGGCACCCTACAACACAGGGGTGTCTTTTTTGTTGAAACAAAAAACAATTGATATTACAAACGATGTTGTTGGGAAATTAAATAAGCATGGAAGTTTTCAGCTGTTTTATGACAACGAATGTGTTGGAGAGTTTGCTCAGGAAACGAACGAATTCAAGCTGAAAAGCGGATATGTAGAACAACAAGGGCGCATTTTGAAAACGGTGACAGTTACTGAACATCCAGATGCGAAATATGTGGATTGCGACACAGAAGGTGGTTGGTGTTAAGGACAGTGGCATCGCTGTCCTTTTCGATTTCATAAAAGGAGAAAAAGTGAACGACAACGAATATAATATACATAAATGAATGTGCAAGGTGATGACGATGGCGATCATTGAAGTGGAAAAAGTGATTATTGTCGAGGGGCGGTCAGATAAAAGAAAGATCGAGAGCATTATTAGTGAGCCAGTAGAAATTATATGCACAAACGGAACGCTCGGTACCGCCAAACTTGATGAATTAATCGAAGCTTTGTATGATAAAGATGTGTACATTTTAGTTGACTCTGATGAGGCGGGAGAAAAATTGCGTCGCCAACTTCGCCGTGAGTTTCCGGAAGCTGAGCATTTATATATTGATAAAATGTATCGTGAAGTTGCAGCTGCTCCGAAACATCATATTGCGGTCGTATTATTAAGCGCAAATATCGATGTACACGCACAATATTTGTAGAAAGTTGTGTGATGATTGTGAAGGTCGTTTATATGTACACGCCATTATGTGGCACATGCCAAGTGGCAAGCCGTATGGTTGATGTGCTTGAACAGTTATTGCCAACTGTCACGTTTGAGCGTCAAGACTTAAATTATGTGCCTGACAAAGCGATCGAATGGCATATTGAAAGCGTTCCATGCTTACTTATTTTTAAACGTGGTAAACTCGTGAAAAAAATATACGCCTTTCATTCCGTTCCACATGTATATGAAACGTTGCGAAAGCTGGCTGAATAAGCCAGCTTTCGACATATTTCTTGGGAAATTGACGAGGAAGGAAGACATTTGTCGAGCAGTTATAGAAGGAACTCACCGTCTTCGTATGGAAACAATGAATACGACAATACATGGGACGGGGGCGGTTGTATGAATATGTTAACACCAATTTTACCAAATGACGGTTTATATATTCAATTGCAATGGGAAAGCGGGCAAATTTTATTAAGCATATCAAAAGAAGGAATTCAACGCGTTGAAAAAGCGAACGAGGATCGGGTCATATCGATTCGTGGTTCCGCACAGGCCATTATGTCACTACTACAAGGATCGTTAAAACTTCAGCAACAACTTCGCTTAAACGAATTGTCCGTCACAGCATCGTTTCGCCACATTTTATTATTAGAGTCAGTTTTCTTTCTTGCTAAACCGTACGATCTTGTTCATTGACGAGCAGTTTTTATCGTGTTAAAATTCAAAATATTCAACAATTATTCGTTCAGGGGGAGAAATGATGAAATTTGAAACGATTGCTGTACACGGGGGACTACAAACCGATCCGATAACGAAAGCGCGTGCGGTACCGATTTATCAGTCAAATGCGTATTTGTTTGATAGCACAGAGCATGCGGCAAACTTATTTGCATTAAAAGAAGCAGGATACATTTACACGCGCATTCATAATCCGACGGTGACCGTATTTGAAGAGCGAGTAGCAAAGCTTGAAGGTGGTGTAGGGGCTTTAGCAGTGGCGAGCGGCATGGCGGCGATTACGATGGCCATTTTAAACGTCGCTCAAGCAGGAGATGATATTGTGTCTGCTTCCACGCTGTATGGAGGGACGTACAATTTGTTTGCAAATACGTTACCGAAATACGGCATTACAACTCATTTTGTCGATCCAGCTAACCCAGAAAATTTCCGCGCTGCAATTACACCGAAAACGAAAGCTATTTTTGCGGAAACGATCGGCAATCCGAGTTTGCATGTGTTAGATATTGAGGCGGTTGCAAACATTGCCCACGAAGCAGGTGTCCCGCTCATTATCGATAATACGTTTGCGACGCCGTATCTTTGCCGTCCGATTGAACATGGAGCAGACATTGTCGTTCATTCTGCGACGAAATGGTTGCTTGGCAACGGGACGACGCTAGGAGGCATCATTGTCGACGGTGGAAAGTTTGACTGGAACTCGCCAAAGTTTCCAGCGTTTACGACACCAGATCCGAGCTATCATAACCTTATCTATGCAGACATCGGAGCGGCAGCGTATATTGTGAAAGCACGTGTGCAGTTGTTACGTGATTTAGGACCAGCCATTAGCCCGTTCAACGCCTTTCAATTTAATTTAGGGCTTGAAACGTTGCACGTGCGCATGAAAGAACATATTGAAAACACAAGAAAAATTGTTGCATATTTAGATAATCATCCAGCTGTCCGTTGGGTGTTGTATCCTGAACATGACAACCATCCAGCGAAAGAGCTAGCGAAAAAATATATGCCAAAAGGGGCAGGAGCAGTCGTCGTTTTTGGCATTCAAGGGGGAAGGGAAGCAGGAGCTGCACTTATTAACAATGTGAAGCTTTGGTCGCATGTGGCAAACGTTGGCGATGCAAAAAGTTTAATTATTCATCCGGCAAGCACAACGCATCAACAACTAAGCACAGAAGATTTACAAGCATCTGGTGTAACAGAAGATATGATTCGTTTATCGGTCGGCATCGAAAATGTGGATGATTTAATCGAAGACTTAGAACAAGCGATCGAAGCGGCGACAGGCGTTCGGTCGATGTATTCGCGGGTGTAACGTGCTAGCTATATAAAGTTAGCACGTTTTCTTATTTACATCAAAAAAATTTTTATTATTTTTTAAAAAAATTTTTATTATTTTTTATTGACATCGTCCTTTTTTCGATGATATACTCACATTCGTAGTTCAACATCATTCTTGAATACATTAAAACGTTAACTGAATAAAGCGTTTAAAAGCGCTCTTATCAAGAGAGGTGGAGGGATGTGCCCGATGAAACCCGGCAACCGTCAGCGCTGCTGAAATGGTGCCAATTCACACAAAGCGTTTGCTTTGAGAGATAAGAGACAGAATGGACGATAACGCCTTTCTGTTCTCTTGAACAGAAAGGCTTTTTTCATGGAAGGAAGGTGACAGCGACGTGATTACTTTATCAAATGTAACGAAAGTATACAAAGCAGCAAGCGGAAATGTGACTGCGGTCGATCATGTAAACTTGCATATTGCAGAAGGAGAAATTTTCGGCATCATCGGTTATAGCGGAGCGGGAAAAAGTTCGCTTATTCGATTGTTAAATGGACTAGAAAAGCCGACAAGCGGTGAAGTCATTGTCGATGGAAAAGATATGGGGAAAATTAGTGGGAAACAATTACGACAAGCTCGTCAGCAAATCGGGATGATTTTCCAACATTTCAACTTACTTTGGTCGCGAACGGTGTGTGAAAATATTGCTTTCCCGTTAGAAATTGCGGGTGTGCCGAAAGAGGAACGGATGAAGCGTGTCGATGAGCTCATTCAACTCGTCGGCTTGCAAGGAAGAGAAAATGCATACCCGTCGCAATTGAGCGGAGGGCAAAAACAGCGCGTCGGCATTGCGCGTGCGTTAGCGAACAACCCGAAAGTGTTGCTATGTGATGAAGCGACGTCAGCGCTTGACCCACAAACGACGGACTCCATTTTAGATTTGCTCGTCGATATTAATAAACGTCTCGATTTAACGATCGTGTTAATTACACACGAAATGCATGTCATTCGTAAAATTTGCGATCGCGTAGCGGTCATGGAAAACGGAAAAATTGTTGAAATGGGCGAAGTGCTTCATGTATTCCGTAAGCCACAGCAACCGATTACGAAACGATTTGTCCAACAAGTGACGGAGCCGGAGGAAACGAAAGAAGCGATGTTGCATCTTCTTGAACGATATCCAAACGGCAAAGTTGTTCAACTTACATTCGTCGGCGAAGCGGCTGAGCAACCGCTCATCACGCAACTTATTCGCCATTTTGATTTAAACGTGAATATTTTACAAGGCAAAATTTCACAAACGCATCATGGCTCATATGGAGTGTTGTTCATTCATTTAGACGGTGCGAATGAAGAAGTTGAGCGAGCGCTCGCTTTTATTCGCCAGCAAGAAGTGGAAGCGGAGGTGTTGGCGAATGTGGAATGAACTATTCCCGAACGTCGTTTGGGATAAAATATGGGCGGCGACGATGGAAACATTGTATATGACAGCTATCTCTGTTATAGCAACATTTGTGCTTGGCATTTTACTTGGTTTATTGCTGTTTTTAACGTCTAAGGGAAACATATGGGAAAATCGTCTCGTTAACGGTGCCATTGCGTCGTTCGTCAACATTTTCCGCTCGATTCCGTTTATTATTTTAATTATTTTGCTTATTCCGTTTACAAAACTTGTCGTTGGCACGATTCTTGGAGCAAACGCTGCGTTGCCAGCACTCATTATCGGTGCCGCACCGTTTTATGCGCGCATGGTGGAAATTGCGCTTCGTGAAATCGATAAAGGTGTCATTGAAGCAGCAAAAGCGATGGGTGCGACGACATCGACAATTATTTGGAAAGTGCTCCTCCCAGAAGCGCTTCCAGCACTTGTATCTGGAATTACAGTGACGGCGATTGCGCTCGTCGGATATACAGCGATGGCAGGAGTTGTTGGCGCTGGAGGGCTCGGAAATTTAGCGTATTTAGAAGGGTTCCAACGCAACAATAACGATGTTACGTTTGTTGCAACAGTGCTCATTTTAGTCATTGTCTTTATTATTCAGTTTATTGGTGACTTTGTCACTTCTAAAATAGATAAACGATAAAAAGGAGGAAGAAACAAATGAAAAAATGGATCTCTTTACTTGTTGCTGCAATTGTTGTTTTAGCGCTTGCTGCTTGCGGAAAAAGCGAAAGTGCGGAAGAAAAAACGAATAAACTTGTCGTTGGTGCATCAAACGTACCACATGCGGAAATTTTAGAACAAGCAAAACCGATTTTAAAAGAAAAAGGGATTGAATTAGAAATCGTGACGTTCCAAGATTATGTATTGCCGAATAAAGCGTTAGCTGATAAAGAGTTAGATGCAAACTATTTCCAACACATTCCTTACTTAGAAGCACAAATGAAAGAACATGGTTATGATTTTGTTAATGCTGGCGGTATTCATATTGAACCAATCGGCGTATACTCTAAAAAATATAAAAGCCTTGAAGAACTACCGAACGGGGCAAAAATTATTATGAGCAACTCTGTTGCAGACCACGGTCGCATTTTATCGATGCTTGAAGAAAAAGGTTTAATTAAATTAAAAGATGGTGTTGATAAAACGAAAGCGACAGTTGATGATATTGTTGAAAATCCGAAAAACTTAGTGTTTGAAGCAGATGTCGAAGCCGGTTTACTTCCTCAAGTATATAAAAATGACGAGGGAGATGCGGTATTAATTAACGCTAACTATGCGTTAGATGCTGGCTTAGACCCAGCGAAAGATCCAATTGCGGTAGAGTCACCAGAAAACAATCCATATGTTAACATTATTGCGGTTCGTAAAGGTGACGAAACACGTAAAGAAATTCAAACGCTCGTTGAAGTGTTGCAATCAAAAGACATTCAAGACTTCATTTTAGAAAAGTATAACGGTGCAGTCATTCCAGCGACAAAATAAGGATGTCCATTCGGGCATCCTTTTATATTTTTCGGAAAACGACACATGATAAAAAGGAAGGAGGAGTGATTATGTCGATGGAACAATTTTTACACGAATATAAACAAGGGCTAGGAACGTTTACACAACAAATGCCGAAGGTTGGGCAAACGTTTAATGCGTTTACAGAGGCGTGTTTTGCGCAAGGGGCGTTGTCGAAAAAAGAAAAGCAATTGATCGCATTAGGCATTAGTGTTGCTAAACAAGATGAATATTGTACGATTTATCATACGAAAGGATGCATCGATGAAGGAGCGACAGAAGAACAAATATTTGAAGCATGTGCGGTTGCTGCTGCGTTAGCTGGCGGGACGACAATGAGCCAAGCAGTCACGCTCGTTCGCCAATGTATTGATGAATTTACTCGCACGCATTAAAAGGATAGGGCTCTCCTATCCTTTTTTACATATGTGATAAAGTAAACAAACTTTCTAAACAAAAAAGTATCAAAATGCTTGCAATAAGGTTGCTAATACTTTTCATCTGTTATAAAATTGTAATGAGAATAAAATGAGAATTACGTTTTTATGAACATAAGCGAAACTGGAGGTATTTTTTTATGGCAACATTAACGATTAAAGATCTTCACGTTGCAATTGATGGAAAAGAAATTTTAAGAGGGGTCAACCTTGAAATTAAAGGTGGCGAGTTTCATGCCATCATGGGACCAAACGGAACGGGAAAGTCGACATTATCTGCCGCAATCATGGGCCATCCAAAATATGAAGTGACAAAAGGAAGCATTACATTAGATGGGCAAGACGTATTAGAAATGGAAGTAGACGAACGTGCTCGCGCAGGTCTTTTTTTAGCGATGCAATATCCGAGCGAAATTAGTGGTGTGACAAACGCTGACTTCCTTCGTTCAGCCATTAACGCACGTCGCGGAGAAGGAAATGAAATTTCATTAATGAAATTCATTCGTCAATTAGATGAAAAAATGGCGTTTTTAGAAATGAATCCAGATATGGCGCATCGTTATTTAAACGAAGGATTTTCAGGTGGAGAAAAAAAGCGGAATGAAATTTTACAATTAATGATGTTGCAGCCGAAAATTGCAATTTTAGACGAAATTGACTCAGGTCTTGACATCGATGCATTAAAAGTTGTTGCAAAAGGTGTAAATGAGATGCGCAACAGCGAATTTGGCTGTTTAATTATTACCCACTATCAGCGCCTATTAAACTACATCACACCAGATTATGTGCATGTTATGATGCAAGGACGCATCGTGAAATCAGGCGGTCCAGAATTGGCGCAACGTCTTGAAGCTGAAGGATATGACTGGATTAAAAAAGAGCTAGGCATTGAAGATGAAGTCGTTGAGCAAGAAGCGTAAGCGTTAGGAGGATTTATGATGATTGAGACGAAACTACCATTCGACCAACAGTATGTGCGCTCTTTTTCCGAAGGGCGTGGAGAACCGGACTGGCTTTTAAACGTTCGCTTACAAGCTCTTGCACAAGCGGAACAACTTCCTTTACCGAAGCCAGATAAAACGAAAATCGATCGTTGGAACTTTACACAATTTTCTACTCATCTCGTTGAAAGCGCTCCGCTTTCTTCTTTAGAAGAGTTGCCAGAGCAAGTGAAAGTGCTTATTGATATCGATGAACAACAAAAAAACGTATATGTGCAACGCGACCATACATGTGCATACGTATCGCTTGCGGATGAGTTGAAAGAAAAAGGCGTCATTTTTACTGATTTAGCGACAGCTGTTCGCGAGCATAGCGATCTTGTGCAAAAATATTTTATGGACGGTGTGAAAGTAAATGAGCATCGTTTGACAGCGCTTCATGCTGCCCTTGTAAACAGCGGGGTGTTTGTATACGTGCCGAAGCATGTACAAATTGACGTGCCGTTGCAAGCGGTGTACGTGCATGAAAAAGCGGAAGCGTTGTTTAATCACGTCATTATTGTTGCGGATGTGGGCAGTAAAGTAACGTATGTGGAAAACTACATTTCAACATGTGAACGTTCGGAAGCGATCGTCAACATCGTTACAGAAGTGTTTGCACGAGATGATGCGCAAGTGTTTTTCGGTGCGGTAGACAATTTGGCAAAGGGAACGACTGTCTATGTCAACCGCCGCGGTGTGACAGGGCGTCATGCGCGCATCGAATGGGCGCTCGGTTTAATGAACGACGGAAATACGATTTCAGAAAACATTACCCGCTTAATCGGTGATGGATCAGTCGGCGATACGAAGACAGTCGTTGTGAGTCGCGGTGAGCAAGTGCAAAACTTTACGACGAGCGTCATTCATTACGGAAAACATACAGAAGGATACATTTTAAAACACGGCGTTGTTAAAGATGAAGCGACATCGATTTTTAATGGCATTGGTAAAATTGAGCACGGGGCATCGAAATCGAATGCGGAACAAGAATCGCGTGTACTTATGTTAAGTCCAAAAGGACGCGGAGATGCGAATCCGATTTTATTAATTGACGAAGATGACGTGACAGCAGGCCATGCGGCATCGGTCGGTCGCGTGGACCCAACGCAATTATACTATTTAATGAGCCGCGGTATTCCGAAAACGGAAGCAGAGCGATTAATTATTCACGGCTTTTTAGCACCAGTTGTTAATGAAATTCCAATTGAGCGTGTGAAAAAACAATTAATTGAAGTGATCGAAAGGAAAGTTAAGTGATGAACGTAAAAGAACTTCGTCAACTATTCCCGATTTTAGATCAACAAGTCAATGGCAAACCGCTCGTTTATTTAGATAGCGCGGCAACATCGCAAAAGCCGTTGCCGGTTATTGAAGCGATTGACAATTACTATCGCCAATACAATTCGAACGTTCATCGCGGTGTGCATACGCTTGGCACAAAGGCGACTGATGCCTACGAAGGGGCGCGCGACAAAGTGCGCCGCTTCATCGGTGCTGCCTCAACGGAAGAAATTATTTTTACACGCGGGACGACAACGGCGATTAACTTAGTGGCGGCAAGCTATGGTCGAGCTCATGTGCGTGAAGGCGATGAAATCGTTATTACGTACATGGAACACCATAGCAACATTATCCCTTGGCAACAAGTTGCGAAACAAACAGGGGCAACGTTAAAGTACATTCCGCTACAACCAGATGGCACAATTCGATTAGAAGATGTCGAACAAACGGTGACACCGAATACGAAAATTGTAGCTGTCATGCACGTATCCAACGTGCTCGGTACAATCAACCCAGTAAAAGAAATTGCCCGAATTGCTCATAAGCACGGTGCGGTTGTTGTTGTTGATGGAGCGCAAAGCACACCGCACATGAAAGTAAACGTGCAAGACATCGATTGTGACTTTTATGCGTTTTCAGGTCATAAAATGTGCGGTCCGACAGGTATCGGTGTATTATACGGCAAAAAACGTTTGCTTGAGCAAATGGAACCTGTTGAGTTTGGTGGGGAAATGATTGATTTTGTCGGTCTGTACGAGTCAACATGGAAAGAGCTTCCGTGGAAGTTTGAAGGTGGTACACCAATTATCGCTGGAGCCATCGGGTTAGGAGCTGCGATTGATTTTCTTGAGCAAGTCGGTTTAGATCATATCGCTGAGCACGAACATCGTTTGGCGCAATATGCGCTTGAACAGCTCGCGACGATTGAAGGATTAACGATTTACGGTCCGAAAGAACGGGCAGGCCTTGTGACATTCAATATTGAAGATGTGCATCCGCATGATGTAGCAACGGTTTTAGATGCGGAAGGTATTGCTGTTCGTGCTGGTCATCATTGTGCGCAGCCGCTTATGAAATGGCTAAACGTGACAGCAACCGCACGCGCAAGCTTTTATTTATACAATACAGAAGAAGAGATTGACGCACTCGTTTCAGCATTAAAGAAAACGAAGGAGTATTTCAGCTATGTCTTTTAATAGCCATTTAGATACGTTGTATCGGCAAGTGATTATGGATCATTATAAAAACCCACGAAATCGCGGGGTATTAGAAGGGGAACACGTCGATATAAATATGAACAACCCGACGTGTGGCGATCGTATTCATTTAACGTTAAAAGTAGAAGACGGAAAAATTGTCGATGCAAAATTTGAAGGAGAAGGTTGTTCTATTTCGATGTCCTCTGCATCGATGATGACAGAGGCGATTAAAGGGAAAACGATCGAAGAAGCGCTGAAGCTATCGACGATTTTTTCCGACATGATGCAAGGGAAAGATTATGACGATTCAATCGATTTAGGAGATATTGAAGCGCTTCAAGGCGTATCGAAATTTCCTGCACGCATTAAATGTGCAACGTTAGCTTGGAAAGCGATGGAGAAAGGGTTGCACGGGCAACAAGGGTAGTCATAAAAAAGGAGGCGAACGGAATGGCGAAAAAAATTCCAGAAATCGGTGAATATAAGTACGGTTTCGCCGATAAAGACGTATCTGTTTTCCGCGCTGAGCGCGGATTAACGCGCGAAATTGTAGAAGAAATTTCGCGAATGAAAAATGAACCACAATGGATGCTTGAATTTCGTTTGAAAGCGTTAGATATTTTTTACAGCATGCCCATGCCGCAATGGGGTGGCGATTTATCGAGTTTAGATTTTGATGAAATTACGTATTACGTTAAACCATCAGAAAAATCTGGACGTTCATGGGATGAAGTGCCAGAAGAAATTAAAGCAACGTTTGATAAGCTCGGTATTCCAGAGGCGGAACAAAAATATTTAGCAGGGGTATCTGCACAGTACGAATCGGAAGTTGTATACCATAACATGAAAGAAGATCTTGAGAAATTAGGGGTCATTTTTAAAGATACAGACTCGGCGTTAAAAGAAAATGAAGATTTGTTCCGCGAGCATTGGGCAAAAGTCGTTCCGCCGACAGATAATAAATTTGCGGCACTAAACTCAGCCGTTTGGTCGGGTGGCTCATTTATTTACGTTCCAAAAGGTGTAAAAGTTGATACGCCGTTGCAAGCGTATTTCCGTATTAACTCTGAAAATATGGGACAATTTGAACGGACGTTAATTATCGTCGATGAAGGGGCGCATGTTCATTACGTCGAAGGCTGTACGGCGCCTGTATATACGACAAACTCGCTTCATAGTGCAGTCGTTGAAATTATCGTGAAAAAAGGAGCGTATTGCCGTTATACGACGATTCAAAACTGGGCGAACAACGTCTTTAACCTTGTGACAAAGCGCGCGGTTTGTGAAGAAAACGCAACGATGGAATGGATCGACGGAAACATTGGGTCGAAATTAACGATGAAATATCCAGCGGTCGTTTTAAAAGGAGAAGGTGCACGTGGATTGACCCTTTCGATCGCGATTGCTGGCAAAGGGCAACATCAAGATGCTGGTGCGAAAATGATTCATTTAGCACCAAACACGTCATCAACGATCGTATCCAAATCCATTTCAAAACAAGGCGGAAAAGTCACATATCGCGGTATCGTTCATTTCGGCCGAAAAGCGGACGGTTCTCGTTCAAATATTGAGTGTGATACGCTCATTATGGATAATCAATCGACATCCGATACGATTCCGTATAACGAAATTTTAAACGACAACGTTTCGCTTGAACATGAAGCAAAAGTATCGAAAGTATCGGAAGAACAACTATTTTATTTAATGAGCCGCGGCATTTCCGAACAAGAAGCGACAGAAATGATCGTGATGGGCTTTATCGAGCCGTTTACAAGAGAACTGCCGATGGAATATGCGGTTGAAATGAACCGTCTCATTAAATTCGAAATGGAAGGTAGTATTGGATAACAAATAGCTGATGATCTGCGCCATGCAGATCATCGGCTTTTTTTGTATGTTGTGGTAAGATGAATGTAGGTGATGAATATGATTTATGTCGGATTAACGGGATGGGGCGACCATGACAGTTTATATCCGTCTCGGCTTGCGTCAAAAGATAAGTTACAAGCATATGCGGCTCACTTTCCAACCGTTGAAGTTGATGCGTATTTTTATGCCATTCAACCGCGTCAAAACGTTGAAAAATGGTTGACGGAAACGCCTGCGTCATTCCAATTTATCGTGAAGGCGTATCAAGGAATGACGGGGCATCAACGGGGCGACATTCCATATGCAAACAAAGACGAGATGTTTACCGCATTTCTCCAATCGATTGAGCCGTTTCAACAAGGAAATAAGCTCGCGATGGTGTTGTTTCAATTTCCGCCGTGGTTCGATTGTAAAAAAGAGCATGTTCACTATTTGCGTTGGTGTCGGGAGCGAATGAAAGATATTCCTGTGGCGCTTGAATTTCGTCATCAATCGTGGTTTTCCCCTTCGTTTTACGAAAAGACGTTGCGTTTTATGGAGGAAGAGCAATGGATTCATAGCATTTGCGATGAACCGCAAGCAGGGGAAGGATCAGTACCGACTGTTCTTCATCCAACAGATCGAAAGAAAACGCTCATTCGTCTACACGGACGCAATGTCGCTGGCTGGAATAAAAGAGATGACGAAAATTGGCGTGCCGTCCGTTATTTATACCGCTACAACGAGCAAGAGTTACAAGAGTGGGCACAACATATTCGTATGTTACAAACAAAATGTGAACACATTTACGTACTATTTAACAACAACTCAGGCGGAGATGCTGCTCATAATGCAAAACAGTTGTTGCAGTTGTTAGGCATTGAGTATACAAATTTGGCACCGCGACAATTAGATTTGTTTTCATAATGGGGGATCAAAAATGGAATATATATTTCTTTTAATCATCGGTCTTTTAGCAGGAACGATTGGTAGCCTTGTCGGTTTAGGGGGAGGGGTGATTATCGTTCCCGCGCTTCTTTTTTTAAGTGTTGCGCACGTATTGCCGACCATTTCACCACAAGTGGCTGTTGGGACATCGCTTGTTGTCATTATTTTTAATGGATTGTCATCAACTTTAACGTATATGAAGCATAAGATGGTTGACTATAAAAGCGGTTTATTTTTTTTCATCGGTAGTGGCCCAGGGGCGATGCTTGGCGCGTGGGTGAATCAACATGTACATATGCATCATTTTTCACTTTATTTCGGATTGTTTCTCATTGCCGTTTCATTTTTGCTTATGTTCCAATCGCGTTTATCTCCGTCTAATAAGCGCACGTTTTCAGTTGTGCGTACATATGTCACGAATGAAGGGGAGGAAGTGACGTACGGATATCATCCGTTTAGCGCTACGTTCATTGCGTTTGTTGTCGGATTTGTTGGTGGATTTTTTGGGATCGGTGGTGGGTCGCTTATGGTACCTGCGATGATGCTATTGTTTTTGTTTCCTCCTCACGTTGCCGTTGCGACATCGATGTTTATCGTCTTTTTATCGTCTATTGTTAGTTCAATGACGCACGTCTTTATGGGGAATGTCGCTTGGACGTTTGCTCTTTCTCTTATTCCGGGCGTATGGATTGGAGCGAAAGGTGGGGCGTGGCTTAATCGACGACTAAAAGGAAAAACGGTCGTGACGTTATTGCGAATTGTACTTATTTTACTTGGTGTTCGTTTAATCATGCAAGGACTTGGATTGTAAAAAAAGAAAGGTGTGTTGCAAGCGTTGAGGGAGACGATACATATTTATCATACAAACGATGTGCATAGCCATTTTGAGCGATGGCCAAAAGTTGTTCACTATTTACAAACGGTGAGAAAAAAGCATCAACAAAATCGCGAGCATACGGTTTTACTTGATATTGGTGATTTTATTGATCGTTTTCATCCCCTTACTGAAGCGTCAGCAGGAAAGGCAAACGTCATTCTTTTAAACGATGCTGCATACGATGCGGCAACGATCGGGAATAATGAAGGAATTACGCTTAGTCATGAACAGCTCGATACGTTGTACACGAACGCTACGTTTTCGGTCATCGTGGCGAACGTTTTTTATGAAAACGGAGAGCGTCCGCGTTGGATGAAGCCGTATATCATTATGACGTTTGGACATGTTCGCGTTGCGTTTATTGGGGTGACCGTTCCGTTTCAGACGTTTTATGAACTGCTTGGATGGCGTGTTGCCGATCCGTTTGATACGGTTGCTCAGCTCATTGAAGAGCTTTCAGAAAAAGTGGATGCCATTGTTTTATTGTCTCATTTAGGGATAAATGATGATGAAAAAATGGCTCATATGTTTCCACAATTGACTGCGATTTTAGGTGGACATACACATCACGTATTTGAACATGGAAAACGAGTGAATGAAACATTACTTTGTGGGGCAGGGAAGTTTGCACATTACGTTGGATGCTTAACATTGACGATCGATAAAAACAATCGGAAAGTAGATGCGCGTGCATATGTACAACATACCGATACGTTCGAACATGAATGCGTTGAAACAAAACGAAAATTAAATCATATGATTGAGCAAGCAACAAATGCATTGGCACAACCGATTGTGTATTTGCCCGAACCGTTACATATGGACTGGTTTTCCCCTTCTCCATTTGCGTCGCTTCTTGCGCAAGCGTTAAACGAATGGTGTGAAGGTGATATAGCGATGGTCAATGCGGGTGTTTTGCTTGCATCATTACCAAAAGGTGTTGTGACGAAAGGAGATATTCATCGCATTTGTCCGCACCCAATTAATCCGTGCAAAGTATATTTGCGCGGAAGCGAATTAAAAGAAGTCATTTTGCAAGCGGAAACGGAACAAATGAAACAGTTGCGGGTGAGAGGATTTGGATTTCGTGGCGAAGTGATGGGACAAATGGTGTACGATGGCGTCACGATCGAGAAAGAGACCATGTCGGACGGTCAAGAACACGTGCGTCGCATTTTTATTCACCATCAGCCAATTGATGAGCAAAAAACGTATGCGGTCGCAACAATTGATATGTTTACGTTCGGACACTTATATCCTGAAATATATCGTGCGAAAAAGCAATATTACATGCCCGAAATGTTGCGGGATGTGCTTGCGTGGAAGCTAAAAAACATGTATCAACAATAGGCACCCTTCGATCTTTTATTCATACATTGAATAAAAGAAAGGAGCGTGAATATATGATCGAATTAAAGCCGTTATGGATTGACGGGGAGCCGTTTACGGCCATTTCTGTTCAGTTGCCTAAAACGACGTTGTTAGCTGTTGCTAATGATAAAGGATATATTATGTGTGGGGCGTTAGATGTCGCTTTGTTAAACGAAAAATTGCGCGACCGTGGCATTGTAGCTGGAAGAGCGGTAGGCGTGCGGACAATTGATCAACTGTTAGAAGCACCGCTTGAGTCTGTTACGTTTGCTGCTGAACAATTAGGTATTTCACGTGGCATGAAAGGAAAAGACGCCTTGCTCCTGATGAAATAAAATAATAATCCCCTGCTTGATCGCATACATATAGCGTGAGAGGGGGGATTTTTGTTGTATCAACAACTACGTAAAAGAAGAAAACCGCTACCCATCCGCTATATTTTTTTAATTACCTTTGTTTTTTTTATCATTTCGACTGTTGCGAGCCTTTGGTTTATTAATAGAGGAATCGAACCAACGCTGATGGCGATCGCCGAAAAAGAAACGCGCCGCTTAGCGAATTTAGTGATCAATAATGCGATTAATCAACAAATTGCTGAGGACGACTTTCGAGTTGAAAACTTTATCAAAATTGAAAAAGATGAGCATGGGAAAATTTCTGCGATAGATTTTAATGCTACCGTTGTGAATCGAGTATTAGCTAAAACGACAAATCGTGTCCAACGAAATTTAAAAGCGGCATCAGAAGGAAAACTATCGGCGCTTGAGTTTCCAGATGTTCAAATTGAAACGGAAAAAGAACAAGGAATCGTCTATTATATCCCGCTCGGACAAGCAACGAACAACGTATTGTTAGGAAATTTAGGGCCGCGCATCCCGGTTCGTTTTTACGTCATTGGGGATGTTCATTCGGACGTAAATAAAAATATACGTCCGTTTGGCATAAATAATGCTTTAATAGAAATAGCAATCCATATTGAAGTTAACGTGCAAATTATTATTCCATTTGCAACAAAAACGGCAACGATTCAAAACGACATTCCTGTAGCGATTCAAATTATTCAAGGGGAAGTTCCACAATTTTATAATCAAGGTGGGGAAGGAAATACGTCAATTGAAATTCCAGTTGAATAATAAAAAATTCTGAAAATTTTATTTTTTGAAATATTATTTTGACAAAAAGCTTGTCCGTTGATATACTTAAAACTAAAATGAAACAAAAAAAGTCTGAAAAATTAAAATAATCGAACGAGGAGGTGCTCATCTTTTTATTGCGTAACGATATGAAAAAATCAAAAACTCACTGAGGAGGGTATTTCATTATGGAGAGTCGTCAACAATGGGGCACACGCGCTGGCTTTATTTTAGCAGCTGCTGGCTCGGCAATTGGATTGGGAAACATTTGGAGGTTTCCAGCTGTCGCATATGAAAATGGTGGAGGGGCATTTTTTCTCCCGTATTTATTTGCATTATTAACAGCAGGTATTCCAATTCTTATATTGGAATTTGCGCTTGGACATAAGTATCGCGGTTCAGCGCCATTAACGTTCGCCCGTCTAAGCAAAGGAACAGAATGGATTGGTTGGTGGCAAGTCCTTATTTCATTCGTTATTTCAACGTATTATTCCGTCGTTATTGCATGGGCGATGTCTTATACGTATTTTGCTTTCACATCAAAATGGGGAGAAAATACAGGGGACTTTTTATTCGGTGAGTATTTGAAATTAGCAGAAACACCGGGTACGTTTGGAAGTTTAGTTCCAGCTGTTTTCATTCCACTTCTTCTCGTTTGGATCATTAACTTAGCCGTTTTGTATAAAGGTGTTCGGAAAGGAATTGAAGTCGCAAATAAAATTTTCTTACCAACGCTTGTCGTTCTTTTCTTTATTATCGTCATTCGCGCTGTGACGTTAGACGGAGCGATTGAAGGATTAAATGCATTTTTCAAACCAAATTGGGATCAAATTATGAACGGAAAAGTGTGGGTTGCCGCATATAGCCAAATTTTCTTTAGCTTATCGATTGCATTCGCTATTATGATTACTTATTCAAGTTATTTGCCAAAAAAATCGGATATTACGAATAACGCATTTATTACCGGTTTTGCAAACTCAGGATTCGAGCTATTAGCTGGTATCGGCGTATTTAGCGTCCTTGGCTTTTTAGCACAACAACAAGGCGTAGAAGTAAGCGAAGTTGTTAAAGGTGGCGTTGGATTAGCGTTCGTCGTCTTCCCACAAATTATTAACCAATTCCCTGCATTCAATGAGTTTTTCGGGGTATTATTTTTCCTTTCATTAACATTAGCAGGACTGACATCGCTTATTTCTATTTCAGAAACGTATGTTTCAGCGATTCAAGAAAAGTTTGGTATATCTCGAACGAAAGCAGTTCTCGGCGGTGGAGGAGTAGCTGCACTCATCGCATTAGTATTCGCTTCAAACGGCGGATTATATTTCTTAGATGTTGTTGACTATTTCATTAACAACTTTGGTGTTGCGCTCGTTGGATTAGTTGAAGTAGTTGTCATTGCATGGGTGTTAAAAGAACTGAATGCCCTTCAAACACATGCAAATAGCGTATCAGATATTATGGTAGGCGCATGGTGGAAAATTTCGCTCTCTGTTGTCACACCAATTGTTTTAGGATACATGATGTTTGATAGCATTAAAACAAACGTGAAAGAAAATTATGGCGGGTACGATACGTTATTCGTCGTTAAATACGGATGGACTGTTGCGGCGCTTGTTATCGTTCTCGGTTTTGTTCTTTCAGTAAAACGTTGGAAAGATGGAGTACTTTCCGTTCCGACAGATAAGGAGGTTTCGAGCTAATGGAAACAAGTGCGCTTATTATGATGCTTGTCGGTATGGGAATTATTTGGGGAGGTTTTGCTGCGAGCGTCGCTCATGCAGTAAAGAAAAGTCGGCAATCATAAAAAAGATGGGGCATATGCCTCATCTTTTTTTCATGCGTTCTTGTCGTTCCCACTGTTTTAAGTAAGGATATGGGTCAAACGACCATTCCGTATAGCCGTTATCTTTATACATGCCGTAGTGAAGATGGGGTGGAAATTTCCCCGATGTGCCAGGTGGTCCGTAACCAGAACTTCCGACTGAACCGATCAACATGCCGGGCTCTACAATCGTTCCTTCCTCTAAGCCGTTAGCAAATCCGTTTAAGTGTGCAAAATAATGGTACGTATTGTTTATATCACGAATGCCGATGCGCCACCCTCCGTATTTGTTCCACCCTTTTAATTCAACGATGCCGTAACATGTTGAGCGAACAGGAGTACCATAATGTGCAAAAATGTCTGTTCCTTCATGAATACGTCTTCCGCCCCATCCGCGTGCATCTCCCCACGTACTGCGATAACTATATTCAAATCGTCTTGGAATTGGAAAAGCGTATTGATCGAGTTGTAGCGTCCCAAAATGTTTATATAGCTTTACTTTTCCTAAAATGATATCGACAGTTTTGCTTCGCTCATAATAATCCCATAGCGCCATTTTAATATGCGTATGATCTGTGCCATATGACCGCAAAAAGCGGGCGAACGCAAATAATACATCCTCGTCGTTTGTTCGATCCGCAATACCATCACCATTTCCATCTATTCCTATGCCGCCAAATTGGCTAATTGTAAATGGGTTTTGATCTTCTTTATTTTGATTGAGTGGTCCAGCCCATCGTTCAGGGGGAATGTAAATGCCGATGACTCCAGTTGGTTTTGGTAAATCGCGACGCGCTTGGCGAATGCTCCGCTCATATTGATCAACGGCTGCGAAGTAGTACCACGGAATGAGCGAGATGGCTTCTGCTTTTTTATAAAGTTCCATTCGTTGATCATACAAATCATTTGGTGCAGCAGCGAATGACTGGAACGGAATGAAAAGAAAAATGATTATGCACCATAATGTTTTCACGCATCCTTTCTCCTTTCTCCGATGTTCATATCATTAGTTTGAGGTAATCGACTGTTTTCATAAATAAAAAATGTTGGAAAAACAAACTGTTTTGTATTGTAAGGCGATAACTCGTATAATGGGTAATGTACATTAACGAGTGGAGCGTGAAAATGATGTCAACAAAAGAACAGCACCTTCGCAAACCAGAGTGGTTAAAAATAAAGTTAAATACGAATGAACATTATACAGGCTTGAAAAAAATGATGCGCGAAAAACAATTGCATACGGTGTGCGAAGAAGCGCGTTGTCCAAATATTCATGAATGTTGGGCCGTTCGTCGCACAGCGACGTTTATGATTTTAGGCGATGTATGTACGCGCGCTTGCCGTTTTTGCGCTGTGAAAACAGGATTGCCAACGGAGCTAGATTGGCAAGAACCAGAGCGTGTTGCTGAATCCGTTCGTTTAATGAATTTAAAACATGTTGTTGTGACTGCTGTTGCGCGTGATGATTTAAAAGATGGGGGTGCAGCTGTATTTGCTGAAACGGTACGTGCCATCCGGCGGAAAAATCCGTTGACGACGATTGAAGTATTGCCGTCTGATATGGGTGGTGTATATGAAAACTTAAAAACGTTAATGGACGCTCGTCCTGACATTTTAAATCATAATATTGAAACAGTTCGTCGCCTCACTCCGCGCGTTCGCGCGCGCGCAACGTATGAACGTTCACTTGAATTTTTGCGCCGTGCGAAAGAAATGCAACCGAATATTCCTACAAAATCAAGCTTAATGGTCGGGCTTGGTGAAACAAAAGAAGAAATTTTAGAAGCAATGGAGGATTTACGGGCAGTCGGAGTGAATATTTTGACGATCGGGCAATATTTACAACCGACAAAAAAACATTTGAAGGTGGAGAAATATTACCATCCTCATGAGTTCATGGAGTTAAAAGAAATTGCGTTAGCGAAAGGATTTAGTCATTGTGAGTCTGGTCCGCTCGTTCGCTCTTCTTATCATGCTGATGAGCAAGTACAATCGGCAAAAGCGAATGAGTAAACATATCATTAAGGATGTCCCTTTTATGTATGTGGGACATCCTTTTTTGTTATTGCATCATGTTCATTTCTTCGCGTTGCACACCGTTTTCATTTTCTCCGCTGCTCACTTTTCTACCTTGTGGTGACTTGAGCATTTCTTTAATCGTTTGTTGTAAAACTTGATCGACATTTTGACTATTTGCATCTAAACGGCCGAATCGCTCAATATCTTGAAACATGCGCGGATTGTCTGAAACGTATACGTGATAATAACGTGGAACGACAGAAATAGCTGTTTTTTTCACTTGATCGGCTGTTTCAAACCGATTTGTACTGTCTGTTTTGTAAACGACAAACACTGCATCGTCTGTGACAAGCGTCCCAACATCATAAACGTTCGGAAGTTGGGTGCACAGTTTGCTAATTAAATCCGCGACATTTTCGCGATTTAATACAGGTATTGTCGCATACTGTGTTGTATCACCCGGAATTGGGCTTTTTTGATGTCTTACGTAACCGAAATTTGTTAATCTCGAATCCATTCCGTTTCGGACACCATGTTCGTTATATAAATCGTTTCGTGAACGAACGTTGATCGTTGTTCCGCTTTTTTCATACAAAGATGTGGATTCGTTCATTCCTGCGCATCCAGATAATAAAGCGATTGTACTAATCCCTGTCAGTAACCATGTATTCCGCAAAACAACCCCCCCTTCTTTTTTATTATTCGTTTTATTCAAAGCGTTATAATGGTGATTGCTTGGGAGAAAGACATGTTTTATGATAGAAATGGAAAGAAGAGGTGAGGGCATATGATTTGTATTCATAATACATGTTACGAGCTTATAGAAAATGTGCGCAACGGCTTTAACGAAGAAGCGTTTCGTGCGCGCTATACGGATATTTTAAATAAATATGATTACATTGTTGGCGATTGGGGATATAATCAGCTTCGCCTTCGTGGCTTTTTTGATGACCATAACCAAAAAGCGACATATGATACGAAAATAAGTACATTATCTGAATATTTGTTTGAATATTGCAATTTTGGTTGCGCTTATTTTGTGTTACGTAAAGTGAAAAAATAGGTCAGAACGTCTGACCTATTTTTCATGAGTACGGTTGTTGGTCATTTTCGCTCGGATCATCGTGAACGGGATGTGCGCCTGGATCTTGGCGCGGAATGTTTTGGTGAAGCGATTTATACTCGTAATTGAATGCGCTGTAATATCGCTGCCCTTTTCGCCATGGGGTACTTTTATTTTGAACGGGTTCATGTTCGCCGCGTGGGGAACCGTATGGACCTTCGGGCAACGTTTCTGGTACGAGAAAATTTTTCATCGCTTCCACAGTTGAAAAATCATGATACGTTTCATCGGTCATGTGAATTCTTCCTTTCGTTTTTTACATAGCGTACCACTTAACCGACGATTTCATGTAAAAAGCTTCGCAACTCGTTTGCATCTTCTTCATTTAAGTGATATATGTGTTCAATATACCCAGGCTGTTGCAAGTCATCTGAACCGATAATCGCATATCGATTGCTTTGTAAATCGAGTACGAGCGCTTTGCCATAAAAACGGTCTGTTTGGACGATCGCTAAATCAAACCGTTTATTTTTGCCAGTGAAGCTAACAAATCGAGTTTTTGTATCTACTGTATCGTCATATAAAAAGAAACGTTCCATATTGTATCCCTCCATATCGTGTATCGTTGCTTCTTCATCTTAACAAATTTCTGTTAGCTGTGTAAAAGAAAGCGCTATGCTACAATAAAATAAAAAACAGAAAGGAAGATGAATGATGTATTTTGTTGATCGTCAAAAAATCGAAAAAACATTGAAATATATGGAGGAAGTTGTCTCCTATGTCCAACAACCGTTTCATACGCCAATTGAGAAGCTAGCGCTTGAACGGATCGGGCATGTCATTATTGAATCAATCATTGACGTTGGAAATGCGATGATTGACGGCTTTATTATGCGCGATCCCGGAAGTTACGAGGACATTATTGACATTCTAGTCGATGAACGTGTTCTTTCGGATGAAGATGGAGAGGCATTAAAACAAATCATTCATTTTCGTAAAAAGCTTGTTCAACAATACATCGACGTACCACATGACGAATTATTGAACGCATTGCAAAACTATCGCCATGTTCTTCAATCTTTTCCAACTGCTATTCGCACGTATTTACATCATGAACTTGGGCCTGTGTCCG
Source organism: Anoxybacillus ayderensis (assembly GCF_000833605.1). Taxonomy (GTDB): domain Bacteria; phylum Bacillota; class Bacilli; order Bacillales; family Anoxybacillaceae; genus Anoxybacillus; species Anoxybacillus ayderensis. The sequence goes on from NZ_JXTG01000007.1 coordinate 69,768, forward strand.
CTTTTTTAAATGAAAATGTTTAAAAATTGTGTGTATAGGGAAAATCGTATAAAATGGAAGAGGGTGAAACGTGATGCGAAAAAAAACCTCTTCCACGAAAGAGCAAATTTTAAAAATGCTAAAAGTGCAAAAGCGGCTAACAGTCGGTGAAATGGCGGAGCAACTACAAATTACGGAGATGGCTGTCCGCCGTCATTTAAGCGCGTTAGAGCGCGAAGAACTTGTTGAATCGACGCTTGTTCGTCAACCGATGGGAAGGCCGACAAATGTGTATCAATTAAGTGTAAAAGGACATCAACGTTTTCCGCGCCACTATCAGCAAACGATGCTCGATTTTTTAGCTGATTTAGAACGGATGGGCGGAAAGCAAATGGTAGCCGAGCTGTTTCAAAATCGGCAAGAACGGATGAAAAAGCTGTATGAACGACAATTTGGCGATAAATCGTTTGATGAAAAGATCAAAGAGCTTGTTGCGGTGCAAAACGAGCATGGGTATATGTCGGAATTAGTACAACACGACGATGATTCGTTTGAGTTAGTTGAACATAACTGCCCGATTGCAGAAGTAGCTCAAGCGTATCCGATTGCTTGTGAATGTGAGCGACAGTTGTTTGAAACGCTCATTCATGAAGCTGAAATTGTTCCGAAAACGTGTTTAGCTGACGGTGATGATGCGTGTCGCTACCATATTAAGCGAAAAAAATGAACAATCGTTGACATTCGTTGCGCTCTTTTTGACAAGTGTGGCTGTTTTGCGTTAAAGTTTGAACGTGCAAGTTGTCAAAAGGAGTGGCAAAAGTGAAAACATATAAAGGATATTTAATTGATTTAGACGGTACGATGTATCGTGGGACAGAACGAATTGAAGAAGCGTGCGCTTTTGTGCATCGCCTTCATGAAAAAGGCATTCCGTATTTATTTGTAACAAACAATTCTTCCCGCACGCCGGAACAAGTGGCAGAAAAGTTGCGGAAATTTGGTATCCCTGCAACGAAAGAGCAAGTATTTACAACAAGTCAAGCAACGGCAAATTACATTTATGAAAAGAAGCCGAACGCCTCTGTTTATGTGATTGGAGAAGACGGTATTCGTCGTGCGCTTGAAGAAAAAGGATTTACATTTGCAAATGAAGATGCGGAAGTCGTTGTGATGGGGATTGATCGTAGCATTAATTACGAAAAATTAGCGATTGCTTGTTTAGCTGTTCGCAATGGGGCGCTGTTTATTTCGACAAACGGGGACATTGCGATTCCTACGGAGCGCGGACTTTTACCAGGAAACGGGTCGCTTACATCTGTCGTTGCTGTGTCGACACAAACGAAGCCGATTTTTATCGGTAAGCCAGAAAAAATTATTATGGAGCAAGCGCTTGAAGTGCTTCGTGTTCCAAAAGAAGAAACGTTAATGATCGGGGATAACTATGATACCGATATTATGGCCGGAATGAATGCAGGGATCGATACACTTCTCGTTCATACAGGAGTGACGACGAAAGAAATGTTGCAAACGTATGATCGACAACCGACGTATGTCGTTGATTCGTTAAAAGAATGGATCGAACGCATATAAAAAGGTGCCTAGTTGGGCACCTTTTAACATTTATTCGACATGGGCAGCGCGATGTGCTAGACGGCTTGAAGCAGCAGCAGCGATCGCTCCAACGATATCATCTAAAAATGTGTGGCATTGACCAGATGATTTATCATTTAATTGATGTAAAATGCCCGGTTTTTGTTTATCGATATATCCGTAGTTCGTAAAACCGATAGAACCGTATACGTTGACGATCGAAAGAGCTAAAATCTCATCTACCCCATATAATCCTTCGTCTTTTGCGATAAATGATTGGAGAGGCTCTTGTAGTAAACCCTTCTCTGCTAAAATATCGAGCTGAATGCCGGTAAATAGTGCGTTTTGTACTTCACGTTTAGCGATCACGCGATTCACGTTATGAATACATTCGTCCATTTGTAAGTCTGGATGATATTTGGATTGTAAATAATAAACGAGTTCAGCAATATGTTCGATTGTTACCCCGCGATCAGCGAGCCATTGTCGTGCGACTTGTTCCATTTTTCCTATTTTCTTTTCCTCCATCCAACTTCACCTATTTCGTTTTTTATTTTTTACAATGTATGTGACTTTTTTATGAAACGTGCGTTCATTTCCTCTCTCTTATGAAGTTTATACGTATTTTTGAAACATATACATAAGGGGAGGAGGGATGTGTATGGATTATTATTTTCGAGTTGATCATATGGAGCAAATAGGTGATCGTTTTTTCGTTCGAAGTGGAAATGACATATATGTTGCGGTACCGACGAATGAGAAAGAAAGCGACATTCAGCAGTTATATTACATGGCAATGTATATGCGAACACAAGGTGACGAAACGATTGCCACGTTGCTTCCAACGAGGACAGGGCGTTTTGTTGGCATGTTACAAGGAATGCAAGTGAGTGTGTGGAAAGTGGAAAACCGAATGAAAACAGGAGATATCGCGCAACAACTCGCATTATTTCATCAGCGTGGGCGCACATATCCGTATGATGTTTGCGCCCGAAGCCGATTTGGCAAATGGGGAGAACTATGGGGACAACGAATCGATCAATTAGAACATTTTTGGCAATTACAAGCGAGGTCTTCCGAAAAAAATGAGGTAGATGAACAATTTGTTGAGACATTTCCTTACTATTTAGGTGTTGCCGAAAATGCGGTTCAATATGTGATGGACACGCAATTAGATGAAGCTCCGATGCGCGGCGATATGCCGACGATTTGTCATGAACAATTTACGCCCGAAACATGGCAAATGGGGAAAATACCAACGGATTGGGTGTTTGACCACGCAAGTCGCGATGTTGCGGAATGGATTCGAAAGCAGTGGTTAACGAAACAATCAGATGAAACGATTGTGCGTTTTTTACAAACGTATGAACATGTGCAATCGCTTAGCCGTTTTTCTTGGCGAATGATTTATGCCCGATTATTATTTCCGCTTCATTATTTTCAGTCGATTGAAAACTACTATGGATCAGAAGGTGATATGCGACAACGCTATGCGCAACAATTACGACAAGTATTTGAAGAGACTGACGTATATGAACAAAAACTTCGTCATTTTCATGATATAACTACTGTTTCTATTCCTCGTCTTGATTGGTTATAAATATGATACAATAAAGCGGATGACAATGTGCTAAAGGGGTCGAGGATATGGGAAGACCATATGTTTTCATTACAAGAAAACTACCAGATGATATCGTTGCGCCGTTATATGACAAATACGATGTAAACATGTGGCCGCATGAGCATCTTGTTGTTCCGCGCGATGTGCTACTTCAAGAAGCAAGCCGAGCAGAAGCATTAATTACGATGTTGTCTGATCGCATTGATGAGGAGTTATTGAAACAAAGTCCGAAGCTTCGCGTCGTTGCGAATGTGGCCGTCGGTTACGACAATATTGACGTAGAGGCAGCGACAAAACGAGGGATCATTGTTTGCAATACGCCTGATGTATTGACAGAAACGACAGCGGATTTAACATTTGCTCTCCTGTTAGCAACGGCAAGAAGATTGATTGAAGCAGCCGAGTTTATAAAAGAAGGAAAATGGAAAAGTTGGAGTCCGCTTTTACTTGCAGGGACGGATGTTCACCATAAAACGATTGGAATTGTCGGTATGGGGAAAATCGGGCAAGCCGTTGCGCATCGGGCAAAAGGATTTCATATGCGCGTATTATACTATAATCGTTCACGAAATATGGAAGCCGAACGAACACTTGGTGCGATGTATTGTTCGTTTGATGAGTTGCTTGAACAAGCGGACTTTGTCGTCTGTTTAGCTCCGTTAACGAATGAAACGTATCAATTGTTTAACCGCGAAGCATTTATGAAAATGAAGCGATCAGCTATGTTTATTAACGCGGGACGCGGGGCAGTTGTGGACGAAGAGGCGTTATATGATGCGTTAATCAACCGACATATTGCTGGTGCGGGGCTAGATGTATTTGCACAAGAGCCAATTCGTTCGGATCATCCGCTGTTACAATTGCCGAACGTTGTTGCTTTGCCGCATATCGGGAGTGCGACGAAAGAAACGCGGTACGCGATGATGCAACTATGTTGTCGCAACGTAATAGCCGTGCTAGAAGGAAAGAAGCCTTATACACCTGTGCAGAGCCAATAGGCTCTTTTTTTATTTTTTTAGAAAATTTTTAAACATAAAACGTTTTCATATGGTACGATAATGAAAATAAGGATTGTAAAAGAAATGGAGATCCTCTATAATGTCTACTATATAAAAACAAATGTTCATTACAGAAAAACAAGAGGTGGGGAAGATGGTAAAAAGCGTGTCAGTTGGATTATTAGGATTAGGAACGGTTGGCAGTGGAGTTGTGAAAATTATTAAAAACCATCAAGATAAATTAATGCATCAAATTGGTTGCCCTGTTGAAATAAAAAAAGTTGCTGTGCGTGATCGCGATAAAAAAAGAGATGTCGTTTTGCCAGAGGCAGTATTAACGACAAACGTAGAAGAAGTCATTCATGACCCAGACATCGATGTTGTCATTGAAGTCATGGGAGGCATTGAAGAAACGCGACGATATATATTACAGGCATTAAAGAACGGAAAACATGTTGTGACGGCAAATAAAGACTTAATGGCACTATATGGAACAGAGTTGCTTGCTGTTGCATCTGAGCACGGTTGCGATTTGTTTTATGAAGCAAGTGTCGCGGGGGGAATTCCGATTTTACGCAGCCTTGTAGACGGATTAGCTTCCGATCGAATTACAAAAATGATGGGCATCGTAAACGGGACGACAAACTATATTTTAACAAAAATGAGTAAATTTAATAAAAAATATGAAGAAGTATTAGCGGAAGCGCAGGCGCTCGGTTATGCTGAGGCGGATCCGACATCAGATGTAGAAGGACTAGATGCAGCAAGAAAAATGGCGATTTTAGCTCGTCTTGGTTTTTCGATGAACATTGATTTGCAAGATGTATACGTCAAAGGGATTACCGGAATTACGGAAGAAGATTTAAATTACAGCAAACGACTCGGTTATACGATGAAACTAATTGGTATTGCCCATAGAGATGGAGAGAAAGTAGAAGTGAGTGTGCAACCGACATTGTTGCCAGAAACACATCCACTTGCGTCTGTCAATGATGAGTATAATGCCGTTTACGTTTACGGAGAAGCGGTTGGAGAGACGATGTTTTACGGTCCGGGAGCAGGAAGCTTACCGACAGCAACATCCGTTGTGTCGGACTTAGTTGCTGTAATGAAAAATATGCGCCTTGGGGTAAATGGGAGAAGCGCAGTTACCCCACAATACGATAAGCAGTTAAAAGACGATAGCGAAATATACTCGAAATATTTCTTACGCATTCATGTAAAAGATCAAGTTGGAGCGTTTGCGAAAATTACATCACTTTTTTCAGAGCGCGGAGTAAGTTTTGAGAAAATTTTACAATTACCTTTAAAACAAAAAGACTTGGCAGAAATTGTTCTCGTTACGCATCAAGCATCTTTAAAAGATTACCGTGATGTGTTGCAACAGTTGCGCGATTTAGAAGTTGTCGAAGAAGTGAAAAGTTCGTATCGAGTAGAAGGGGAAGGTGCGTTGTAATGTGGAGGGGATTGTTGCATCATTATCGTGACTATTTACCGGTGACAGATAAAACACCGATGTTATCGTTAAATGAGGGGAATACACCGCTCATTCCGCTCATTCATTTGTCGGAAAGACTCGGTGTAGAATTATACGTTAAAGCAGAGGGAGCAAACCCAACAGGATCTTTTAAAGATCGTGGGATGGTCATGGCTGTTGCGAAGGCAAAAGAAGAAGGAAGCGATACAATTATTTGCGCTTCGACAGGCAACACGTCTGCCGCCGCTGCTGCGTATGCTGCACGAGCAAATATGCGTTGCATTATCGTCATTCCTGACGGGAAAATTGCGCTCGGAAAGTTGGCGCAAGCGGTCATGTATGGGGCAGAAATTGTTGCGATTCAAGGAAATTTCGATCATGCATTAAAAATGGTGCGTCGTTTAAGCGAAATGGCTCCGGTGACGCTTGTCAATTCGGTCAATCCGTATCGTATTGAAGGGCAAAAAACAGCAGCGTTTGAAATTTGTGAGCAACTCGGGCAAGCCCCTGATATTCTCGCTATTCCAGTCGGAAATGCAGGGAATATTACAGCATATTGGAAAGGGTTTAAACAATTTCATGAAAAGCATGGAACAACATTGCCGCAAATGCGTGGGTTTGAAGCAGAAGGAGCGGCAGCAATTGTTCGTAACGAAGTGATTGAAAATCCAGAAACGATTGCAACAGCAATTCGAATCGGTAATCCCGCGAGCTGGGAATATGCTGTTCAAGCTGCGAACGAATCGGGAGGAAAAATTGATGAGGTGACAGATGCCCAAATTTTAGATGCGTACCGCCTACTTGCACGAGAAGAAGGAATTTTTGCAGAACCTGCTTCATGTGCGTCGATTGCTGGTGTAATGAAACAAGTCGAGAGCGGCGAAATTGCAAAAGGAAGCCGAATTGTTGCAGTGTTGACTGGAAATGGATTGAAAGATCCAAATGTAGCGATGGACGCAACGAATATTCAACCGATCGTCTTGCCAAATGATGAAGAAGCGGTGTTTGCGCACATTCAAGGAGCTGTCCTTCAATGAACGATGGAGAGATGTTAAAAATTGTTGTCCCAGGAAGTACAGCCAACCTTGGACCTGGCTTTGATTCGATCGGATTAGCTGTATCGTTGCATTTAACTTTAGAAGTTGTCCGTGCGGAAATGTGGGAATTCGTCCCGAAAACAAGTGAAGTGAAAAGTATTCCAACAGGCGAAAGCAATTTAATTTATCAAGTAGCAAATGAACTAGCTCGTCAGTATGGTGTGGCGTTGCCGCCGTGTCGCGTGTTTGTATCAAGTAATATCCCATTTACGAGAGGGCTAGGTAGTAGTGCAGCGGCGATTGTAGCAGCCATTGAGTTAGCAAATGAGCTTGGGCGTCTTGATTTGTCACAAGAGGAAAAAATGCGCGTAGCTAGCGTATATGAAGGTCATCCTGACAATGTCGGTGCTTCTTTATATGGGGGAGTAGTCATTGGAAGTCATTTGAAAGACCGTACACATATTGTACACATTCCTTCCATTCCAGTTGATTTAATTGCTGTCATTCCGACGTATGAATTGGAAACGAAAAAGTCTCGCACAGTTCTTCCAAGCGCATTTACGCGCGAGCAAGCCGTCGAGGCAAGCGCAATTAGTAACGTGCTTGTGGCGGCATTGTTTACAAATCATTGGTCGCTCGTTGGTGAGATGATGGATGCCGACTTATTTCATCAACCATATCGTGAATGTCTCGTACCTGAATTGCCCCATGTGCGTACAGTAGCGAAACGGAACGGAGCATTTGGGGTAGCGCTAAGCGGTGCTGGTCCGACTGTTCTTTGTTTTGCTGAACAAGGGAGAGGGAAAGAAGTATATGATGCGCTTGTGGCAACATTTCTACATTGTGATGTTCGCATGTTGTCAGTAGAAACAAAGGGGAGTTGTGTATATAAAATGGCGTTAGAGAAATAAATGATTTTCTTCATATGAAAAGGGGTGCACATTTCGTACACCCCTTTTTCTTTAAAACACTTGTTCAACTTCAACAACGCCAGGAACTTCTTCAAGTAATGCGCGCTCAATACCAGCTTTCAATGTGATCGTTGAGCTTGGGCAGCTTCCGCACGCACCGAGAAGGCGAAGTTTAACAACGCCGTCTTCTACATCGACTAATTCACAATCTCCGCCATCGCGAAGTAAAAATGGACGAAGTTTATCTAATACTTCTTGTACTTGTTGTTTAATATCTTGATCTGCCATTTTCATCGACTCCTTTCACTAATTTTATTATAATCATCATGATGAAAAAAATCTATCAACGTTACTTAACTTTTTTCCAGGGGAGAGAATAAATATGATTGAAATATGTGTGTATGGGGCGGATATGATTTGTGCTTCTTGTGTCGGTGCACCATCATCAAAGGATACGTATGAATGGCTTCAAGCTGCCGTTTCGCGCAAATATCCGAACGATTCATTTCAATTTGTGTATGTCGATATTTTTCATCCGCCAGAAGATGAAGAAAAACGTCAATTGGCACAAAGGGTAATTGACGAAGACTTATTTTATCCTGTCGTTGTCATTGATGGGGAGATTGTTGACGAAGGAAATCCGAAATTAAAAAACATTTATGAAGCAATTGAAAAAAGGGCGAAGTAACTCGCCCTCATTCATTTTACACAACGCAAATCAGTAATTTGGGCTTCATGTTCAATGGAACGTTTAGAAAGTACATCTAAAATACGCTCTTGTCTTTTCTGATTTGCTTCAATATTTTTGACGATTTCATTCGTTTCAAGTACAGCTTGTTGGATCATTTTCAAGTCTTGTTTTGTGGCCATGGCTTTGAGGTCTTCTTTTGTGGCCATGTTTTCGAGATCTTGTTTTGTAGCCATTGTCTGTTTCATATTATTCATTTCTGCTTGAAGTTCGTTTAACTTTGTGAGAACTTGCTGGAGAACCGCTTCCAACACTTATCCCTCCTTTCTACTGGTTATGTGTATAAAGAAAACACCTTAATAAAATCTAAGGTGTTTTCGGCATGAGAAGATCATTATTTTGTTATGCTATGCTTATCATACCATAGTGTCAAACAAAAAACAGCATATGTTTATACGAAAAATGTAGGCAATTAATATCCGTTATGGTACTTGTACATCCATAAGACGCCTGATTTTAGTAGGCGCGGAACCCGTCCGGTTAGTGGGCGATCGGCAACGAGGCCAAAGCCATGTTTTTTGCCTAATGATCCTAAAATACCTTTTAACTTAATTGGCGGAAATTCGCTTGGTGGTTCTTCGTCTTTCCAGCGTTTTTGTAATACTTGAGCGATTTGTTCTGCTTGTCCTTCGGCAAGTTGGGCGCTCGGAGCGTGCGGTAAGCTTGCGCAATCTCCAACAACATATACATTTTCTATATTTGGAATATGATGTCGAGGTGTTAATACGACACGCCCTTGACTGTCTTTTTCCACATCGAGTTCGCGGACGACACGATTCGGTTGAATGCCGGCAGTCCATACAATCGCATCGCAATGGATTGCTTCGTCATGATTATACAACGTATGTTCCTCAACTTTTGTAATATTTGATTGACGAATGAGCTCTACACCATGCGAATGAAACCATTGCTCTACATAATGGCTTAGCCGTTCTGGAAACATAGATAAAATGCGTGTGCCGCGGTCAAATAGTTTAACGTGTAAATCTGGACGACTTTCAACTAATTCACTTGCCAATTCTACACCGCTTAACCCAGCACCGACGACACCGACGATGCTATGTGGTGGGAGATTGCTTAGTTTTTGATACGTTTCTCTTGCTTTATCAATTGTTTGAATGCTATAAGTAAAAATGTCTGCACCGGGTACACCGTGATATTTATCTTCACAACCTAATCCGATGACTAAGTCATCATACGGAATACACGTTCCGTCTTGAAGATGAACAACTTCATGATGTAAATCAATTTTTTTGACCTCACCAAAAACGTAAGATAGGCGAGGGTGTTCTGGGAATGGAACACGAATGTGCTGGTCACTAATTGTCCCAGCAGCTAAAGCATAATATTCTGTTTTTAAACAATGGTATGGAACACGATCAATTAATGTAATATGGATATGTTCTGGTAAATTCGGAAGGATGCGGAGTAAGATGCGCATATTTCCGTATCCGCCGCCAAGTAGCACGAGGTTTCTCATGGAAGCTTTCCCCTTTTGATAAAATTCGACCACTAAAAGTATAGCGAAATTGTGACAAAATAACAACATTTTTTCGAGAAACATGAATAATTAAGATGTTTTTCTTATGTCAATATTACATCATTTTTAGTGAAAGTGTTATAATATTAAGATTGAGGTGAATACATTGTTGAAACCGATCGTTGAATTTTGTATAAGTAATTTAGCAAATGGTTCGCAACGCGCGCTAGAGCAACTTGAAAAAGATCCGAATTTAGACATTGTTGAATACGGATGTTTAGGATACTGTGGAAAATGTGCCAATATGTTATTTGCGATGGTAAATGGGGATATTGTTACAGCAGAGGATGCAGAGCAGCTCGTTGAGCGAGTGTATGAATATATTGAAGAAAATCCAATGTTTTAGGGGGCTATTGTGCCCCCTTTTTTTCTTCACGAATTTCTTGCCAACGGTCGTAAGCCATATTGACAATTCCTTTTTCAATCGTCTCTTTTTTTCTAGCGATCACGCGCGAAAAATAAATGATCGCTTGTTTTTCTTTTCCTAGCCTACGATACAATTCTCCGATTAAATACAATAAGCGCACTTCGGACATATGTGTGTGAACAAAATCATCAGCCTCATAAGAAGCGATATATTGCTCGAGTGCTAATCGCATAAATCGCCGTTCTTCTTCGATTTGTTGGTTTGAACGATATAACCAGGCAAGACGCATATAAAGTCCAGCGAGCGTAATATGTTTTTCTTTTTTCAATGTGGCGGAATAAATGCCGAGCTTGTATGTATCAATGGCCTCAGCAAATGTACGAGCCCCACTGTAATTTTTCCCACGCCAATTGGCGCAAATGTTTTGTTGAATGGCCTCAAGCGTTTGTGGTGGAAAATACGTTGAAAATTCTTCTGTTGCCGCAAATCCGCAATGTGGACAAACGTGTACATAATACAAAAGCGGATTCGCTTCCTCGCTCGCATAATATGAGCAAAAGTCAGTGTCGTGCCGAATGGGACGAATGAAACGTGAACGGATTTTTTTCGTTGTATATGTTTGTTTACAAACAAGACATGTGACGGTACGATCATATAAAATATCCATTATGTTCCCTGCCTTGTATGATTGATAGTTATATTATACTATATGTCTCTCGGATTGCCTGTGACTTTTTATATATTTGTAAAAAAGTTGTCACGTTCATGGCAACGATGTATAGTGTTATTAAACATGTATGCGGAGGGACAGCTATGAGAAGTTTTTCGTTCACGAAAATGCATGGATTAGGGAATAGCTATATTTATGTCAATATGTTTAAAGAGCGTTTAGCAGAAGAGGAATTATCGTATATTGCAAAGCGAGTGGCAAATGTACATACAGGGATCGGATCAGATGGACTTATTTTAATTTGCCCGTCCGATGTAGCATCGGTGAAAATGCGTATTTTTAATAGCGATGGATCGGAAGGGAAAAATTGTGGCAACGGGTTGCGATGCGTAGCGAAATATGTATATGAGCATGGCATCGTTCAAGAGGAACAGTTTATGATTGAAACGTTATCAGGTCTTGTTCAAGCTCGCGTTTTTGTGGAAGACGGAAAGGTCAATAGTGTGGAAATCAATATGGGAAAACCTCGTTTATCTCGTGGAGAAATACCGATGGTCGGAAAAGAAAACGATGTCGTCATTAACGAACGAATTGATTTTGCAGGGCATACGTATTATATGACAGGTGTATCGATGGGGAATCCTCATGCGGTGTTTTATGTTGATCGTATTGAGGAGGCGCCGGTAACGACGCTTGGACCGATCGTTGAAAAAGATGAGCGATTTCCAGAGGGAATGAATGTCGAGTTTGTAGAAGTGGTGAATGAACGTGAGCTCCATTTTCGCGTATGGGAGCGAGGATCAGGGGTAACCGAAGCGTGTGGCACGGGAGCATGTGCGGCGGTTGTGGCGTCGGTGCTAAATGGAAAAACGAAGCGAGATGAAGAAACGGTTGTTCATTTAGCTGGTGGAGATTTGTATATTACGTGGAAAGAAAATGGCGATGTGTTGATGCGCGGTGCTGCAGAAACGATTTGCACAGGTGTATACTATTATTAAAAAGGAGTGAAGTTAAATGGAAAAAATTGTAGAACTCACAGAAAAAGCAGCGGAGCAAGTGAAACAGATGATGAAAGAAAGCGGAGAAGAAAACGTTTATTTTCGTGTCGGTGTTTATGGTGGAGGATGTAGCGGATTATCTTATGCGATGGGATTTGAGCATCAGAAGCGTGAAGAGGATTATGAGTTTGAACAAGACGGTTTGCGTATATTAGTCGATAAAGAAAGCGCGCTTGTATTAAAAGGAACGACGATTGATTACGAACAAGGGGCGATGGGTGGCGGATTTACGATTCATAACCCGAATGCTATCGCTTCGTGCGGATGCGGTTCATCGTTTCGTACAGCGACACATGCTGGTACACCAGAAGAATGTTGAGGGGTGATTATATAGTGAAGGGACAAAGAAACATTATCTTTGGACTGATATTCGCGTTGCTCGTAGCGTTATTTTCCATTGCCAATGTCCAAAATGTAGAGGTAAATTACATCGTTGGTTATTTTGAAACACCGTTAGTTATTGTGATTTTAAGTTCTGTTATATTGGGAGCATTGATTGTTTTTTTCGTCGGTGGATTGAAACTTGTTAAGATGAGGAACTATACAAAGAAGCTAGAAAAGGAAATTGAACAATTGCAAGCTGCTGTGAGAGAAAAAGAGATGCCTGGAGAAATAGAACAAGTATGTTTGGAAGAAGAAAAAGGGGCTTCCCTATAACTATGGGAAGCCTATTCTTTCTCTTATTCAAACATCGATGTAGAATGGAGCGGTTGTACTTTTGCGCTTGGATCAATGTATGATTTTGCGTTGTTGACCGCTGTTGGCGCTTCACCGAATCCGCAAGCGATTAATTTTACTTTTCCTTCATATGTGCAAATGTCGCCGGCTGCATACACACCTGGAATGTTTGTTTCCATTTTGGAGTTTACTTTAATAGAGTTTTTCTCGATTTCTAATCCCCACTCTTTAATTGGGCCGAGCGAAGAAATGAAGCCGTAGTTGACGATAACGGCATCGACATCAATCGTCTCGCGAGCTTTCGTTTTTACTTCTTCTAAAACGACTTGTTTGATACCGTTTTCATCTCCAATTAATTCGACAGGAACGAACGGTGTTTTGACGTCGACAGACGAGTTCATTAAGTTTTCAACGCTATGTTCATGGGCGCGGAATTTATCGCGTCGATGCACGATCGTTACTTTTTTAGCAATTGGCTCAAGCATAAGCGCCCAGTCAACGGCAGAGTCGCCACCACCGCATACAAGTACATGTTGACCAGCAAATTTATTTAAATCATCAACGAAGTAATGTAAGTTTTTTCCTTCGTACTGTACTGCGCTTTCGAGTTCTAATCGACGAGGTTGGAATGCACCGTTTCCTGCAGTAATAATGACCGCTTTGGAATAATGGATTTCCTTATTTGTTGTTAGTTTAAATGTACCATCTTCCAATTTTTCTAACTTTTCAACAGACTGTTCTAAACAAACAGTTGGGTTAAATTTGCTCATTTGCTCTTTTAAATTGTCGATCAGTTGTTGGGCGCGAATTTTTGGAAATCCCGCTACATCATATATGTATTTTTCTGGGTAAAGTGCAGAAAGTTGTCCGCCAAGTTGCGGTAAACTCTCGATAATTTTCACCGTTGCTTGACGCATTCCCCCGTAAAACGCCGTAAACAAGCCAACAGGTCCGCCACCGATTACAGTAATATCGTACAGTTTTTGATCTTCTTTCACGTTCATTCCTCCTAAAACGTAAATTCTCACGTATTATCATACCATAAAAAATGGTTGAACGCTTTTGTTGTTTTGAAAATTTCGACATGAACTCGACAAAAATTATGGCCAAAAATTGAACAAATAACTCTTGAAAAAGAGAGAAAAAAAGAATAAGATGTTAACGTAGAAATGACAACTTTGTTACAAAACGTTGTATTTTTTTGGTCTATTTCGTGAATAAATTCACAAACTTTTTAAACGATAAAAATCGTTCAACAAGCACAAGCTAAAAAAAATAAGAAAAGGTGGAAGTGATTCGCTTGAAGAAGCCAAATGTTGTTGTATTAGGTGCAGGTTATGGTGGATTAATGACAGTGACGCGTTTACAAAAGATGATTGGCGTCAATGAAGCAAGCATTACGCTTGTCAACAAACATGATTACCATTATGAATCAACATGGTTGCATGAGGCAGCTGCAGGAACGTTGCATCACGAGCGCGTTCGCTATGCGATTGCAGATGTCATCGATCAAAGTAAAGTAAAATTTATTCAAGATACGGTTGAAAAAATCAACCTCGAACAAAAACAAGTGTTGCTTCAAAACCATGAGCCGTTAACGTATGATTATTTAGTTGTTGCTCTTGGATTTGAATCTGAAACGTTTGGCATTAAAGGCTTAAAAGAATATGCCTTCTCGATTGCGAACGTCAACGCGGCACGTCAAATTCGCGAGCATATTGAATACCAATTTGCGACATATAGCACAGAAGAAGAAAAACGTGATGAGCGTTTGACGATTGTTGTTGGTGGTGCAGGATTTACAGGTATCGAATTTTTAGGTGAGCTTGTAAACCGCGTCCCAGAACTTTGCCGTGAATATGACGTTGATCCAAATAAAGTGCGCATCATTTGCGTAGAGGCAGCACCGACAGTTCTTCCTGGTTTTGACCCAGAACTTGTTGAATATGCGGTAAATGTTCTTGAGAAAAAAGGTGTTGAATTTAAAATTGGTACAGCGATTAAAGAATGTACACCGGAAGGCATTATCGTTAGCAAAGACGATCAAGTAGAAGAAATTAAAGCGGGAACAGTTGTATGGGCGGCTGGAGTACGTGGAAGTCACGTCATTGACGAATCAGGATTTGAAGCGATGCGCGGTCGTGTGAAAGTCGATCCGTTTTTACGTGCACCAGGACATGAAGATGTGTTTGTTGTTGGAGACTGTGCATTAATTATTAACGAAGAAACAAACCGTCCATATCCGCCAACAGCGCAAATTGCAATGCAACAAGGGGAAGTTTGTGCGAAAAACTTAGCTGTATTAATTCGTGGTCAAGGGGAATTACAACCGTTTAAACCAGACCTCAAAGGAACAGTATGTTCGCTTGGACACGATGATGCGATCGGTGTCGTATTTGGTAAGAAAATTTGGGGGGCAAAAGCAAGTGTCATGAAAAAAGTAATTGACAACCGTGCCCTTTACTTAATCGGTGGTCCAACACTTGTTGCGAAAAAAGGAAAATTCAAGCTATTATAAAAACGGGCGAAGCGACTTTTCGCTCGTTTTTTCTTTACAAATGATATATTTTTATGTATAATTATCTGAAAATTAAGAAAAAGGAGAGAGGGCTATGAATAAAACAACGTGCCAATATTGTGCGGGAAACGGTTATGTTCATGTTGCGGTTGGAGGGTCGGAAACGTGTCACTATTGTGAAGGGACAGGAGTAGAAAAAGATGAAATGGCAATGAAGCAATAATTGACTCATGTTTTCGCTTTCAGTACACTTAAAATGGTGTATTGGAGGTGAAAACGTATGGAGATGAGCATTCCTGTTTTATTTATTTCTATTTTATTGTTTTTTGTTTTATTTTTTGGTATTGGCTTTTTATTAAATATGATTTTACGAACGACGTGGACGATGGCGATATTAAGCCCGTTCGTTTTATTATTGTGGATCGATCAAATTTCTATAATGGACTATGTGACAAATCCATCCGCTTCCTTTGCTCACGTGAAAGAGCGAATAGGGTCGTTAGCGAGCGCCGATTTAATTATTTTAAGTAGCGGCATTGTAGGCGCAATCGTTTCAGGCATTGTCATTCAAACATTGCGTAAAAAAGGATATCGTATGTTTTAAACCTTCACAATCGTGGAGGTTTTTTTATTTCTCTTGCGGTGGATGTATATTTTTTTTGAATGTTGGAAAGAAATACAACCGTGGGAGGAGTGAATAAATGGGTATAAAATGGTTAAGACGAACGACCATGGTTGTATTGTTTATGTGTGCGTTCATGACGACATTTCAATCGATATCAGGCGTTGAAGCGAAGATGCTATCTGATTGGTTTTCACCTTCACGTTTTTCTTTTTTCTCGTTCAAGTCGTTGTTTTCAACGAACACGTATGAGTATGTAGCAGATCGTTTTCGTAAAAATGAAAAGCAAGTGACACAACTATCATCCCAACAAACAACAAACGAATCGTTGACGTTAGAAGAAGCATTCGATTGGTCGCAATATCCGTCCGTTACTGTTGTAGCAACAGGATATACGGCTGGAGTGGAATCAACAGGAAAAACGCCTGATCATCCGAGTTATGGGATCACGTATTCAGGTGTGCGTGTGAAACGTGATTTGTATTCCACGATCGCAGCAGATTTGAACATTTTCCCGATTGGAACGATTTTATTTATTCCAGGATACGGATATGGTGTTGTCGCAGATACAGGTTCCGCGATTAAAGGCCATAAAATTGATTTATATTACGAAACAGTAGATGATGTGTATAAACATTGGGGAAAGAAAAAAGTGAACGTATATGTCGTCAAACGCGGAGATGGAACATTATCTGAGCAAGAGATGATTGCACTGAACGAAAATGAATCGATGCAAGTGTTTCGGCAACAATATATAAAGAAAGAGGAAAAGGAAGTTGGTCTATAACCGAACTTCCTTTTCTTGTTATGCAACGTATTTGTTATATATTTGATGTTGGTTTAATGCTTTATAAATGCGTGGCGCAATGACGCCGGCAACGATTGATAAGATGATGTCTTTTGGAAGCGGAACGAGCATCCAGCTCCATGCCATCGTATACGAAAAGCCTTCTGGCGCTTCAGCCCATAGTTTAAACGCGACATACATCCAATTTGTGCCGACAACGTAGTTAATGATCATGCCGATGATAGTTGCTGTGATAAAGCGTGCTACGGAACGATTTGCACTTTTTTCAATAAGTAAACCAGTGACGTATGCTGCAAGAATAAAAGAAAGAATAAAGCCAAATGTTGGGGCAACGATCGTTGAAAACCCACCGCCAAACCGAGCGAAAACAGGTGCGCCGAATAACCCGATGAGCATATATACAGTCATTGCTATTGCTCCTCGTTTTGCTCCAAGAATGGCGCCAGCTAATACGCAAAAAAATGTTTGTAACGTAATTGGAACTCCTCCAATAACGAGAAAAGGAGCCCACGATGTAATGTTTGCTCCGATCGCCATTAACGCTGCAAACATGGCGATAAACGTTAAATCTTTCGCTCGCATTTGTTAACCTCCTTTTTTTATTTGTTAACGAAATGGTATATGATAAAACAAAAAATGTCAATACATAAGTGTAACGTACTTGTGCAACATAACAATACGGAGGGGATGACAATGAGGGAAGAGGAACAATTGCTTCGCGCAAATCGATTAGGTGCAAAAGAAGATATTATCCATGTAAGTGAAACGGATGATGGACATGATTTGCGCGATGCAACCTATATAGGTGAGAAGCAAATGGCGGCACCGAATTATCGCCAGTAAAGCAAGAAGGTGAGTTGGCAACAAGGCGACTCGCCTTTTTTTGGTGAAAGTGTAATATGAATCGTATTTGGATTAAAAGAGATTTTCATTTCCGATTCAATGCCGATGGATTGAAGTTGCTTTTGTACTTCTTCTTGTTTTGATTGTTGGGCTTTTTCCATTAACTGTTTCGCAAAAGTAGGATCGTTTGCGATTTTTGTCGAAATGGTCGTGGCATCTTTCAATATCTTTTGTATCGCTTTTGCTGATTGTGTAAATTGTGTAATATCAACGTTTGGATACATTGTTCTCCCTCCTTGGAAGCAGTATATGACGAAAAGAAAAAAACGCTCAAAGGCGAGCCTTGAGCGTTTTTATAAGTAACGAATGAAAATATACGCGTGTGAAATAAGCAAGGAAATGAGCGTCAGCGGTGCTCCGATTTTTAGAAAATCAAAGTAGCTAAACCCATGCCCTTCACGTGAAGCAATCCCCGCAACGATGACGTTTGCAGATGCTCCAATTAACGTTCCGTTTCCACCTAAACAAGCGCCAAGCGCTAACGACCACCATAAAACATCAATTTGTGCTGAGTCTGGAGATAATCCCATGCCGACAGCCATATCTTGAATAAGTGGAATCATCGTCGCAACGAACGGAATGTTGTCAATGGTTGCTGATGCGATTCCAGATACCCAAAGAATTAAGTAAGATGCGAAATGAATATCGCCTCCTGTAATTTCCAATGCTTCCTCGGCCAAACTTTTAATAAGATCAATATCGACGAGTCCACCAACAAGCGTAAACAATCCAGCAAAGAAGAAAATGGTTGTCCACTCAACTGAAGCGAATACTTCTTCTAAGTCGTGTTCTTTTACGCCGATGAGCATTAAAATGACAGCCCCTGTCATTGCGATGACTGCTGCATCGACGTGAATCACTGAATGGAGTGTAAACCCTAAAATTGTTAATCCAAGCACAGAAACGGACTTTTTCAATAGTACGGCATCTTTAATGTATTGTTTTTCATCGATTTTCATGAGCCGTTCGATGAGCGCGGCATTTGCTTGAAGACGTTTGCGATAAAACACGTACAAAATAGTAATGACAACAGCCATGATGATGAGAACAACAGGACCTAAATGAAATAAAAAGTCGTTAAACGTTAAATGTTTATTGGCTGAGCCGATCATAATGTTCGGTGGATCCCCGATTAACGTCGCCGTTCCGCCAATGTTTGAGAAAAGCACTTCAGAAATTAAAAATGGAACAGGCTCTACTTCTAACATACGTGTAATGGAAAACGTAACCGGAACGATTAATAAAACAGTTGTTACATTGTCTAAAAAGGCGGAAAGAACAGCTGTCAGCAAGGATAAAATGACTAAAATGTTAATTGGGCTTCCTTTCGCCATTTTTGCAGCTTTGACCGCAACATATTGGAAAAAGCCTGATTTACTCGTAATGCTAACAAGAATCATCATTCCGATTAAAAGCGTAATCGTCCCCCACTCGATATGATGAGTGTACGCTCGATGTAAATCAACGATGCCGAAAATGATCATAAAAGCGGCACCTAATAAAGCGATGACAGCACGATTCACTTTTTCTGAGATGATGATGGCGTATGTAATCAAAAAGATTGCAATGGCCGCATAATATTGAAAATTGTTTACTTCATGAGTGATTGCCTCATGCACCATCTTTCATTCCTTTCTATATTTCAGTTTTTTAGTGTCTGAAAGCAGCTTGGACATGTTAAATGCGTCGTGTCATCGTTTACATTGCGAATATAAAAAGAAAATCCGCAGTTCGCGCATTCGATACGTGATAAACGATCGATAAACAATTTTGTGGATGGCGATCCTTGTTTTGTTGTATCAATGACTTCCACATGTACATGTTCACGGGAATCGTCTTCTGCAAGCACTTGTCCTTCTGTTTCTTCTTTTACGCGCCAACCATGGTCTAAAATATGTTGCTCTAGTTGGCTATGAGAAGAGTTCGCTAACATATCTTCAGCTAATGCCATTAACTGTTCATTTGTCAAAGATTCGAATGGAATTTTTTGTTTTTTTTCGTTCCAATACCCTCTTAATTGCCCTTCTGTAAATACGAATGTGATAACTTTGTGGATCACGACGTTTTTCAAACGAGTACGCCTCCCTTTTTTGTTTACGAATCCAATTATATTCCTTTTTGCGAAGCGATACAATTGTCTTTATGATATAATGAGTGAGAAGATATATGGAGAGGTTGATTGCATGAATAACATTATATTTGGATTGTTTTTATACTTCCCAGAAGATAAAACAGAGTATATTCCTGCTGCCATTTCGTTTACCGCATTTTTTATTGCAGCAGTGTTGACGATGCGGTTGATTATAAAAATTTCAAAACGTCAAGAAGAAAAAGCGAAGCAATTAGAAGAACAGTTGAAAAAACAACAAATAAACGATTAAATGAATACAAACGGGGCATAATAAGCTGTAAATATGTAGTTGGAGGGCTTATTGTGCGTCAAATAATGATATGTGTCGTCTTGTTACTTGTGAGCGGATGTATGGAAGAAAAAGTGAAAAACGTCGATGTCAATATGATTAATGAAGATGGTGATTCGGTCGGGACGATTAAAATGTCGCAGCAACCTGAAGGGGTGAAACTCGACATTGGTTTAAAAGGACTGCCTCCAGGAGAACACGCGATCCATATTCATGACAAAGGAACATGCGAACCACCTACATTTCAATCAGCTGGGGAACATTTCAATCCGGAAGGAAAAGAGCACGGTCTCCTTCATCCGGAAGGAGCGCATGCAGGCGATTTACCGAATTTAATTGTAAAAGAAGATGGAACGGTAAAAGTACAATTAATGGTCCCAAATGTCAATTTATCAGAAGAGAAAAACGGCCTATTCACTAAAAACGGAACATCGATTGTCATCCACGAAGGAAAAGATGATGGGATGTCTCAGCCAGCGGGAAATGCAGGCAAGCGAATCGCATGCGGTGTGATAAAAAAACCGTAGTCGCAAGCGATGTCGTCTTGCTTATTTTTTTGAAAAAAGGCGTGCATTTTTTTCTAAATTATGTGAAAATTTATGTCAGGGGTGATTCGTGTGAAACTAACTGAAAAAGAAATTGAAATCGTTGAATTGTTAGAAAAAAACGCTCGTTTGCCGATTGATACGATGGCGAAAATGGTTTCTCTCTCCGTTTCAGAAGTAGAGGATATAATAAGAAAATTAGAAGAAGCGAAAGTGATTGTACAGTATGCAACGATCGTTGACTGGCGGAAAGTAGATGGCCATGAAGGTGTGACGGCGATGATCGATGTGAAAGTGACACCGAAGCGCGGCGTTGGATTTGACGAGGTAGCTGAACGTATTTATCGCTTTCCGGAGGTTAAGTCTGTCTATTTGATGTCTGGTGCCTACGATTTATCTGTTGTCATTGAAGGACGTTCCATGTCTGAAATTGCCCATTTTGTTTCTGAAAAATTATCGACGCTCGATTCCGTCATTTCAACGACAACCCATTTTATTTTAAAGAAATATAAGCATGACGGCACCGTGTTTGAGCAAGGTGATCAAGATCGAAGAATCGTGGTGGCTCCGTGATGCAAAAGACGAAAACGTACGTATCTGACACCGTATCACGCTTAAAACCGTCCGGTATTCGTCGCTTTTTTGATTTAGCGGCAAGTATGGAGGGGGTCATTTCACTTGGAGTTGGCGAGCCGGATTTTATTACCCCTTGGAGTGTGCGGGAGGCTTGCATTTTATCATTAGAACAAGGATATACATCATATACAGCGAACGCAGGTTTATGGGAGTTAAGAAAAGAAATTAGCGACTATGTAGCGCGCCGTTTTCACGTGTTATATGATCCAGCTGATGAAATAATTGTGACGGTTGGGGCAAGTCAGGCGCTCGATGTGTCTCTTAGAGCTATTTTAAATCCAGGTGATGAAGTGATTGTTGTTGAGCCGAGCTTTGTTTCATACGCACCGCTTGTTTCATTAGCTGGGGGTGTGCCAATTCCCATTCAAACGAGTGGGAAACATCAATTCAAATTGCAACCAGAACAAATTGAACAAGTTGTGACACCGAAGACGAAAGCATTAATCATTTGTTCGCCAAATAATCCGACAGGCACCGTGTTAAATGCCGAAGAACTGGCGCAAATTGCTCGCATTGTAGAAAAGCATGATTTGCTTGTCATTTCAGATGAAATTTATGCGGAGTTATGCTACGAAGAACAATACACAAGTTTTCCGGCAATTGATCGCATGCGAGAGAGAACAATTTTAATTAATGGATTTTCGAAAGGTTTTGCGATGACAGGTTGGCGCCTCGGATTTATTGCTGCACCGAGAGAATTAGCTACCGCGATGTTAAAAATTCATCAATACACGATGATGTGTGCACCGACGATGGCGCAATATGCTGCCATTGAAGCATTACAAAATGGAGCGGCTGATGTCGAACAAATGAAAAAAAGCTATCGGCAACGACGTAACTTTTTTGTTCAATCATTAAACGAAATCGGTCTTTCTTGCCATATGCCGGGAGGGGCATTTTATGCATTTCCGTCCATTCGGTCAACAGGCATGACATCAGAGCGGTTTGCGGAGCGATTATTGTTAGAGGAAAAAGTAGCTGTCGTTCCCGGTCACGTGTTTGGAGTAAGTGGAGAAGGATATATTCGTTGTTCATATGCATCATCGCTCGAACAGTTGCAAGAGGCTATTCGGCGCATGAAGCGATTTCTTGAACGACTGTAAAAGAAAGCTGACGCATTGTCAGCTTTCTTTGTTGTATTTCAGTTCATATAACATTTGCATGACGCGCAAAAAGTCTTCTTCGCTAAATTCTTTCGCTTTTCGCAAAATAAGTTTTGCGCGTTTAATGCCAATGTCTTTAATTAAATATTCGATTTCTGGATCGATACTAGATGAATTCGATAAATCGGCACGCTCTAATAATTCAGATGCAGGGACATCGAGAGCAGTGCAAAGTTTTAAAATGGTTGGTGTGTCAGGGACTTGTTCCCCAGATTCGTATTTTTGAATGGTCGCTACCCCTACTCGAACTTTCATCGCCAACTCTTGTTGTGACATATTTCGCTGTTCGCGATACATGCGAATATTTTCGCCGATTGTACTCATTTATTCTCCCACCTCTCCAAAATTCGTTTACATATTTATCATACCATGTTCCAGTTTATACTCGTGCACAAAATTAACACTTTTTAAGTGAATTATGTTACAATTTTTCAAAAAACGAGGAGTGTTTCATTTGGAGTGGAAGGAAGGTGCGATTGTTACGGGTATTGTGACGGGAATACAGCCATACGGGATATTTGTATCGCTTGACGAACGAACTCAAGGACTCATTCATATTTCAGAAATTACAGATGGGTACGTAAAAAATATTTATGATTATGTGGATGTGGGGGATTCTGTTCGGGTGAAAATTATCGCGATCGATGAAAAAACAAAGCGAATTAGCTTATCGTTGCGTGATGTTGATCATGACACAACAAATATTGAGACTCCTTTAGGATTTCAACCGTTAAAAATGCAACTAGAAAAATGGATTGCGGAAGCGAAAAAAACATACAACTCACCGAGTGATCGGTGAGTTGTATGTTTATGTTCTCGACATTTTTGGTTCTGTACGTCCGAGTTCCTCCGTCGGTTTAAACAGTAATACGAGGTTAATGAGCCCGGCAATTCCGACGAGAGCGTAAACAATGCGTGCAAACGCCGATGCTTGACCGCCGAAAATGGCTGCTACAAGATCGAAGCGGAAAAAGCCAATGAGCCCCCAGTTCAGCGCTCCAATAACAGTAAGCAATAGTGCAATTCGTTGTAACGTACTCATGTTCATCCTCCTTTAAAATATCGTATTCACTTATAGAATGAATCATTTTGAGAGAAGTATGCATAAGAAAATGCAATTTTCTTTACTTCTTTGTTTCTTTTGGAAATAATGAAAGGAAGGAGGGATGAACATGGAAAATTTTATTTTTCATAATCCAACGAAATTAATTTTCGGTAGAGGACAAATTGAACATTTGAAAAAGGAACTTCATTCGTATGAACACATTTTAATTGTATATGGCGGAGGAAGCATTAAGAAAAACGGCGTATATGATGATGTCGTATCTATTTTGCGTTCATTGAATAAGTCTTGGTCCGAGCTAGCGGGTGTCGAACCAAATCCTCGTTTATCTACTGTTCAAAAAGGAATTCACATTTGCCGTGAAGAGAAAGTCGATTTTATTTTAGCAGTAGGCGGAGGAAGTGTCATCGATTGTGCCAAAGCCATTGCAGCAGGTGCATTATATGATGGAGAGGCATGGGATTTTATTTCGCGAAAGGCGACGGTTGAGCGAGCGCTGCCAATTGGAACAGTATTAACGCTAGCTGCGACAGGATCGGAAATGAATGCAAATTCCGTTATTACAAATTGGGAAACGAAGGAGAAATACGGATGGAGTAGTCCAGCTGTTTTCCCTCAATTTTCGATTTTAGATCCTGTTTATACAACAACTGTTCCGAAAGATCATACAGTGTATGGCATCGTTGACATCATGTCGCACGTATTAGAACAATATTTTCACCATGCGCCAAATACGCCATTACAAGATCGAATGTGCGAAGCCATTTTACGAACAGTCATTGAAACCGCACCAAAACTCATAGAAGATTTACAAAATGTTGATCATCGTGAAACGATTTTATATTGTGGAACAATGGCTTTAAATGGAATTTTACGCATGGGGCTACGCGGTGATTGGGCGACACATAATATTGAGCATGCTGTGTCAGCAGTGCATGACATTCCACACGCAGGTGGGCTAGCTATTTTATTCCCAAATTGGATGAAGCACGTGCTTGATGAACATATCGATCGTTTTAAGCAGCTAGCTGTTCGGGTGTTTGATGTTTATCCAGAAGGCAAAGGAGATCGAGAAATTGCGCTAGAAGGAATTGAAAAACTTCGGGCGTTTTGGAACAGATTAGGTGCTCCTTGTCGATTAGCAGATTATCATATCGGTGAAGAATCATTGCCAATAATAGTAGAAAAAGCGATGGCGTTCGGCCCATTTGGTAATTTTAAAAAGTTACATCATGATGATGTCATGACGATTTTACAAGCCTCATTGTAAAGTGCGAAAAATGTCATAATGAATCCGTTTACATTGTTTTCGTGAACTTGATCCTCGCTGTTTATTTCGCTAAAGTGAAAGAGGATACAATCATTGAGGAGGAAACGTACATGACGCATATTCAGTTTGACTATTCAAAAGCGTTGTCTTTTTTTGGTGAACATGAATTAACGTATTTGCGTGATGCAGTGAAAGTGGCGCATCATGCCCTTCATGAGAAAACAGGACAAGGAAACGACTTTTTAGGATGGATTGATCTCCCTGTCGCATATGATCGCGAAGAGTTTGCTCGCATTCAACAAGCAGCGAAAAAAATTCAAGAAGACTCTGATGTATTGTTAGTCGTCGGCATCGGTGGTTCTTATCTTGGTGCTCGTGCGGCAATTGAGATGTTGCAACATTCTTTTTACAACGCGCTCCCGAGCGAAAAACGAAAAACACCGCAAATTATTTTCGTCGGCAACAACATTAGTTCTACATATATGCGCGATGTTATGGATTTACTGGAAGGAAAAGATTTTTCAATTAACGTCATTTCGAAATCAGGAACGACGACAGAACCAGCGATTGCATTCCGTATTTTCCGTAAACTTCTTGAAGAAAAGTACGGAAAAGAAGAAGCGCGCAAACGCATTTACGCCACGACAGACCGTGCGCGTGGGGCGTTAAAAACGTTAGCGACTGAAGAAGGATATGAAACGTTTGTCATTCCAGATGATGTAGGTGGCCGTTACTCTGTTTTAACAGCGGTCGGGTTATTGCCGATTGCCGTAAGCGGAGCGGATATTGAAGCGATGATGAAAGGTGCTGCCCAAGCTCGCGAAGATTTCAGCAAATCGGAACTAGAAGAAAACATTGCTTATCAATATGCTGCTGTACGTAATGTGCTATACAACAAAGGAAAAACAATTGAGATGCTTATTAACTACGAGCCAGCGCTACAATATTTTGCTGAATGGTGGAAGCAATTGTTTGGTGAAAGTGAAGGGAAAGATCAAAAAGGCATTTTCCCAGCTTCAGCAAACTTTTCGACAGACCTTCATTCGTTAGGGCAATATGTGCAAGAAGGTCGTCGCGACTTGTTTGAAACTGTATTAAAAGTAGAAACACCACGTCATGAATTGACGATTGAGGCAGAAGATAACGACTTAGATGGATTAAACTATTTAGCAGGAAAAACAGTTGATTTTGTCAACACAAAAGCGTTTGAAGGGACATTGTTAGCACATACAGACGGTGGTGTACCAAACTTAGTTGTAACGCTACCACGATTAGATGAATATACATTCGGTTATCTCGTTTACTTCTTTGAGAAAGCGTGTGCGATGAGCGGCTATTTGCTTGGAGTCAATCCGTTTGATCAGCCGGGTGTAGAAGCATACAAAGTGAACATGTTTGCCCTTCTCGGTAAACCTGGATACGAAGAGAAAAAGGCTGAGCTTGAAAAACGATTGAAATAATGAAAAAAAGAGCTTTTCCTGGGTGCAGGGAAAGCTCTTTTTTTGGGCATGATAACAAGCAGAGGAGGAGTGATCGATATGATTGAAATTCCATCTGCATTAGAGGGAAAAACGTTTTTATTAAATGTGTTAGAACAAGAATTAAAGCCACTCGGCTATGTGATCGGTGGAAATTGGGATTACGATCACGGTTCGTTCGACTATAAGATGGCGGATGATGTTGGGTACCAATTTTTACGCCTTCCATTCGTCGCGATCGATGGACAACTGGATTCGTATGGGGCAACGGTTGAATTGAAGCGCCCATACGTCTTATGCCATAAATATCAGCGTGGCTTAGATGACAATGTGCATATTGGGAATATAAACGCATCATTTAATCAATTTTCTGAGCCAGAAGATCCCGATGCAACGGTACCAGATCAATATGTAGCGATGGCAAAAACGCTCGTCAAAGATTTAGAAGAACGGTTATTGCGCTAATACGATAAGTTCATCAGTCGACTGAATGATCGTATGAGATGGTGGATTAATTACAACATGTTGATTGTTTGCGACACCGATAAGCAATATATCTTCTTTTTTTAATTCCGTGAGCATTGACGCAAAAGACATCCCGATCCATTCGTCGCGCACAGCTAGCCGTTTGATCGAGTGTTTTTTGAATTGCTCGACGTCGTTTAACACGTTTGGGGATGAAAGGCAATTGGCCATTAAAAAGCTGATCCATTTATTTGTTTCAATTGTTTCATCTGCCCCAGCGCGCTTGGCATTATCAACTTGGGGAGTTGTTAATATTTCCACAACAGTATACACGGATGGATGAAGTGCTTTCACTGTTAAAAGGGTGACGATGGATCCTAAATCGGCCTCCGTTTCGTTTTTATGTTGGTTGGCAGTAATAATGACGGTGCGAGCTTCAAATACGTTTGCTTTTTTCCACACATCGTCATGCGTCGGATTTCCTTTAATGAAATGAACGTGTTTCGGAACATCCCAACGTTTTAGTGTTTCATCGATCACGAGACACGGAATGTTGGACGGCATGAGAGCAAGTAGCTGGCGAACGCGTTCATTCCAACCGACTAAGATGACATGTCCCCCTTTTGTATAAGGGAGTTCACCAGTTGATAAAGCATTTTCTTTTGAAATTGCTTTTGTAGATAGCGTGACAAAATAAGCCGAGACAAAAGCTGTACCGAGCAAAATAAGAGTGATCGCGACAAGTTTACCACTTAATGTTTTCGGTACGAGGTCGCCATAACCAATCGTTGTTGTTGTAATTAACGCCCACCATATGCCGTCGAATGCTGTTAAAAATGTTTTTGGCTCAACGATATGAATGATTATCCCAAATAAACAGATGATTGTTGTAATGGTGAATATGATTCGTATCAGTGGAGAAAGTCGCCAATATGAAGCGAGAAATTCATACCATCTCATCTATTTTCCCTCCCGTTTTATCATTGTAGACGAGATGGTGCTATTTCTTACATATTTTTTCTTTAAAAACAAATGATATAAACGAAAGGAGGGACGTTGATGGATATGCACCGCGTGAAACAAATTGTTTCTTCACCAGATGATATTCGGGTATGTTATCACGGTCAATCTGTTTGGATTGATGGGTACGATGAAACAAATCGAACAGCTACCGTACATATGCGTGGTCGGGAACATGAACGCCACATCGTTCCAGTGGAAGAACTAACAGAAGAGTAAAAGAAAAACCCTTGCGATGCAAGGGTTTTTTGATGGAGCATACCGGGTTCGAACCGGTGACCTTCGCGCTGCCAGCGCGACGCTCTCCCAACTGAGCTAATGCCCCTTTTCGTTTATATTTTAAAAACATTTTGTTTTTTCGTCAATCGATATTAAGAAATCATGGGGATTGCTTGCATAATTGTTTCGCTATTTTGTTCAATTGAAATCTCAGTATTTTCCATCCACTCTAAAAAGGAAGATGTTAATTGTGGATCGAATTGTGTTCCTGCTTCTCTTTTGATTTCTTCATAAGCTTCTTCCCATGTAAGTGATGCGCGATATGGCCGAATGCCTGTCATTGCTTCAAGTGAATCAGCTAACGCCACGAGACGAGCGAGAAAAGGGATGTTCTCTCCTTTTTGGTTATATGGATATCCATTTCCATCCCATCGTTCATGGTGGTATAAAACAATATGAGAAATTTCAGATGAAACATGGTAATGTTGTAATATTTGTATACCGAATAGTGGATGTTTTTTCATTTGAGCAAATTCTTCTTCAGAGAGTTTCCCTCTTTTTGTTAAAATATGAACAGGAATGTGTAATTTCCCGATATCGTGAATGAGTGCTCCAAATTGAAGCTCTCGCTTTTCTTCATCAGTGAGTTTCAAAAACGAAGCAAAAGATAAAGCGATTTTCGTCACTCGATATGAATGAAGGAAAGTTAGCTCGTCCTTTTTTGAGAGCTGGCGCATAAGGAAGCAAAGTTCCATATTTTTTATAATAGAGGACATGTCGTTCTCCACCTTTTTGTTTCGAAGGAAATTTTCATCATATATACTAATATAAATGAGAATCATTTTCAAGCTAAATATTTTCGATATCGACGCCACGAACAGAAGGAATTTGATGAACAAACTCGTATACATCTGTTGTTGCGCGTTTTTGATCGACAGATACTTTTAATTCAACAAAGTGATTTCCGTTATCTAAGTCTTTTATGCGCACCGTTTTAATGCGGATATTTTTTTGTTTAATCGTATCGATGACTTCAGACATTTTCGTTGCATCTAGCACGGTGAGTTTCACAGAAAGCTCTTTTTCCCTTAGTTGTTTCGGACCGAAAACGGTTGTTATAAGCGGAATAAGCTCGACGCTAGCGATAAGGAAGATGACGCACAATATCGCTTCGATATAAAAGTTTGCCCCCACAGCGATTCCGACACCTGCGGCTCCCCAAATGAGCGCGGCAGTTGTTAAACCGGAAATGCTATCGTTTCCGCGGCGAAGAATAACACCTGCGCCGAGAAAGCCGATACCTGATACAATTTGAGCAGCGAGGCGAAGTGGATCCATATTTATATGGTCGCTTTTTGGAAATGTGTATGCTGATTCGATTGAAACGATTGTTAACAAACAACTGACAATCGAAATAACGAGGCAAGTTTTAAGACCAACTGGTTTTCGCTTTAATTCTCGTTCTAGACCGATAACGAGCCCGAGAACAGCAGAGATTCCGAGTTTCATGAGTACATGGGCGTCCATGAGACATTCCTCCTTTTCTTTGTAATTAAGTATATTCGAAAGGATGACGAACATGAAGGCGTATATCGCATTAATTATTGGAGCACTTTCTATTTCCACTTCAGCGATTTTTGTCAAATTTACAGATGCTCCGTCAGCTGTTATCGCATTTTATCGCCTCTTTTTCGCAGTTGTTTTCATGACTCCGTTGTTTATTGTAAAACATATACGTGAAACGAAACAGATGAATAAAAAAGATTGGGCTTTTGCGGTGTTGTCTGGAACATTGCTTGCGTTTCATTTTATTCTTTGGTTTGAATCGCTTCGTTACACATCCGTTGCAAGCTCCGTCGTTTTAGTTACGTTGCAGCCGATATTCGCTTTTGTTGGTGGATTTTTCTTTTTCAAGGAAAAGATGACGATGAGTGAATGGGTAAGTGCGCTACTTGCAATTTTAGGTAGCGTCATTATTAGCTGGGGGGATTTTCGCGTAAGTGGTGAAGCACTTTATGGGGATATGCTTGCATTGATTGCGTGTGCTATGGTCACGGGCTATTGGTTAGTCGGTCAACATTTACGAAAGCAATTTTCTCTAATTACATATACGTATATCGTTTATGGCATTGCGTCACTCGTATTAAGTGTATATGTATCGTTGTTTCGTTATTCATTTTTGTCGTATAATGCGAATGACTGGTGGTGCTTCGTTTTGCTGGCGGTTATTCCGACATTATTCGGGCATTCTCTTTTTAATTGGGCGATGAAATGGGTAAATGCAGCAATGGTATCCATGGCTATTTTATTTGAACCGATTGGAGCCATTATATTAGCTTATATATGGTTGGACGAAAAAGTTTATTTATCGCAAGGAATAGGCTCGTTTTTTATCATCGTTGGGATTGGAGCGTATATCCTCGGAAAACATATAAAAAACAATAAAAAAATAGTTGCATTTCAAAAAAGAACATGATATATTTTAAATCGTCGCTGTTGTGATGCGATAATAAAAAATCGTTCTTGACATTAAAAAGACGATGTGATAAATTGAAAAAGTCGCAAAAAAAACGACAAGATGTTCCTTGAAAACTGAACGAAGCGAAAAGCGTACAAAAGCTAAGGATAACTTTTCTATGGAGAGTTTGATCCTGGCTCAGGACGAACGCTGGCGGCGTGCCTAATACATGCAAGTCGAGCGGACGATTCAAAAGCTTGCTTTTGAATCGTTAGCGGCGGACGGGTGAGTAACACGTGGGCAACCTGCCCTGTAGACGGGGATAACACCGAGAAATCGGTGCTAATACCGGATAACACGGAAGACCGCATGGTTTTTCGTTGAAAGGCGGCGCAAGCTGTCGCTACAGGATGGGCCCGCGGCGCATTAGCTAGTTGGTGAGGTAACGGCTCACCAAGGCGACGATGCGTAGCCGACCTGAGAGGGTGATCGGCCACACTGGGACTGAGACACGGCCCAGACTCCTACGGGAGGCAGCAGTAGGG
>NZ_JXTG01000008.1 GCF_000833605.1 Anoxybacillus ayderensis
CCATTGCTTCTTTTTTCCTGTCATTTTGATCGTGCGTTTCAAGCAGACAGGACATAACGGGCATTGTTCAGGTAGAGAAAGTTCGAAAATCCAACGATCTCCTTCTTTTCGCACCTTTTGAATCAAAACATCTGGTAAATCGATGAGTTCTTTGATAAACTGAGAGTACATGCGAATTTTCCTCCAATGGTTTGGTTTGGTCACCTTTACCATACAGGAAAATTCGCATTTTTTGTACCCTCTATTTTCGCTATGCACACCGATCTTAAATCATCAAGTACAACTTGTGGTGAAGAGCCGAAAAAATCCTAATAAATATCAAGAACAAGTAATGAAGTAATTAAGAGGGATTGATGTGAAAAAAATTGCAATTGTTTTAAATAATATATCAGGTAAGGGTGGAGTTGAACGGGTAGTTACAAGTTTATCTAATCAACTTTATAATAAGTATCATTGTGAGATCCATATTATTAGTTTATTCAGTACTAATGAATCGGAGATTTTTTATGACATAAATTCGAATATCAAAGTAATTCATTTAGGTAACAAAAATTTAAAGAGTGTTAGAGTATTTAAACAGTTTCTTGAGTGTAATAAACAAAAGTATAATTATATGTTATGTTGTAGTGTACCTATATCTGTACTTACTCTTTTTTCTAAAATTTTTGGGAAAACCTCTACTAAAATATATGCATGGGAACATAGTCAATATGAACATGCAAGTTATATTATCAAGGCAATAAGGAGAATTATTTATCCTTTTTTAGACGGAATAATTACTTTAAGTCAACATGATGGAAACATATTTCGAGGGTATTTAAAAAATGTTTTTGTTATACCAAATTTTAAACCATTTATCTCTAATCAAACCTCAAATTATAAAAATCATACTTTAATATCTGTAGGAAGATTAAGCTATGAAAAAGGATTTGATATGCTTATTGATGCATTTAACTTAATACATGATCAGATTGGAGATTGGAAATTAGAGATTTATGGTGAAGGTAAAGAGTATGATGCATTGAGTGAAAAGATTAAATTATATGGTTTAGAAAATAAGATATTTCTTAAAACGTTTACTTCAAATATCATGGAAAAGTATTTAAATGCTTCAATTTTTATTTGTAGTTCTAGAAGTGAAAGTTTTTCAATGGTTATAATCGAGGCTATGGAGTGTGGACTACCATGCATCAGTTTTAATTGCAAAATTGGCCCTCAAGAAATAATTAGTGATGGAATAGATGGCTTTTTAGTAGATTGTTTTGATATAGAAGAGCTCGCAAATAAGATCAAACTGTTAATAAATGATTATACTTTACGAATGAATATGGGAGTCAATGCTAAAAAGAAAGCAAAGCAATATGATGTAGAAGTTATTATGCATCATTGGGAAAAAATTTTAGGATTAGAAAAGCAAGATGGAGAGAAAAAGGCATGATGAATCAAGAACCACTTATCTCAGTTATTACTGTTTGCTATAATAGTAAAGATACGATAGAAAGAACGTTTAAATCAATACTTAATCAAACATATCCCAATATTGAATATATTGTTGTGGATGGAAAGTCTACAGATGGAACTATTGAGTTAATAAAAGAGTATGAAAAATATTTTCAAAAACGAAATATTACTTTTAAATGGATAAGTGAGCCAGATAAGGGTATATATGATGCGATGAATAAAGGATTAACCATGGCTACAGGTGAACTTATTGGAATTATTAATAGTGATGATTACTACGAAAACTCAGCCCTTGAAATAGTTGCAACGGAGTACTTAAAAGATAGTTCTTATGATGTATATCATGGGCTATTAAAGTACTACAACTCTGGAAAGTTATCAATGATAAAAGGTGAAGATAGTAGTGTTTTGCCTAAGCATATGATCGAACATCCAACATGTTTTTTAAAGAAAAAAACTTATGAAAAGTACGGCTATTTTAATTGCAAATATAAATATGTTGCTGATTATGAGTTGTTATGTAGAATAAAAAAGAATGGTGGAAAATTTAAACTAATAGATAAAGTTATTGCTAATTTTTTTGATGGTGGAGCAGGAGATTGCCTGGAATCAGTTATAGAAGCACTAAAGTTTAGGATGGAATATGGGTTTATAGATAAAAAAATATATTTGTTAACATATATAAAACTGCGCATTGGGAGAATATTGAATAAACTGACTGAGTAAAGAGGTAACTATGGAAATAAAAAAGAGTTCATTGATAGTAGTTTGTGTAATAATAATTATTTTCTTAAATGAACGAATGTTTTATATGTTAGAAGTTGGAAGTTCTATACATGTAATGGGCTTATTTTTAATTACAGTAACTTTGTTTTTAGTGTATATTAAATCTTTTTTCACAAAAAAGTTTTTATTTAAAGGAGTAATTCTTTTTTATTTATTACTTAATATAACTAGTTTAATTTTAACAAATGTGGAATTTGGACAGCCCATATTTTTAGCTTTGATGCGCTATAAGTATACATTTTTAGCATTGTTATATTTTCCATTATGCATAATGATATATAAAGTCGGTGCTGATAGAATAAAAAAACTAATTGTTACAATTACTAGTTTATTGTCTTTTATATATATATCACAATCCGTTTTGTATCCCACATTTATTTTTTTAAAAGTAAATTATGCAGAACGGTATGGATTTACAAGATTTTATGATGGGGCATATTTTGTTACAATTGGTTTGTTTATTACGATTTCATATTTATACAAAAATTACAACAGGTATGAAAAATTCAAATACTATATTGCATTTTTATTTCAAATTAGTTATATAGTATTTGTTGCTCAAACTAGGAGTTCAATAATACCTATTTTAATAATAATAATTTTTCTCTTATTATCAAAATTAAGTGTAAATAATGTTTTGAGTTATTTTAAAGTAGCATTTTTTCTTTTTTTGGGTGTAATTATTTTAGCACCGTACGTAACAAATATCTTAGATAGTATAAAAGTTGATCTTAATAGAACAGATGGTTCTGCTTATATAAGAATACAAGCAAAGGAATATATGAAGGAAAAAATTAAAGAAAATCCTATACTTGGGTTAGGATTGTATCATGGTGAATATGAAGAAGGAAAATATTTAAATGGAAGTATTTATAAGTACTATGCTGAAGATGTAGGTATTATAGGATTTATATTTCAGTACGGTTTTGTAGGGTTATTATTGTATATAGTGATGATTGCTCGATTTATCTACTTTACATATCGGATATTTAAACATAGTCGTGAAAAAAGTATTTTGTATTTGATTTTTTGTATATATTCATGCACTCAGATACCATTTTCTGTGCCATTGAATGTTGATAATAATTTAATTTATTTGATAATACTCATGGTATTAATTCAATTAGAATATTATGAGGTACGAAAAATAAATAATCAGAATGTGAGAACAGTATTGCCAACTCATTATCTAAGATATATAAATACAGATTGATTTTCCGACATATGCAAACCGTTTTGATCGTTCTTTCAGTCGACTTAAACGGTTTTGCTTATGTCGGTTTTTCAATCTGAATTTATATAAATACGATAAAAACTTTAGGTGATTTTTAAACGATTAAGTTAATGCTTTAAGTGTTTGTATTATAGAGGTACTAGTATTTTTTATATTAATGAAAAGGAGTAAAAATTTAAGTGGATAACATTAAACCTTTAGTAAGTGTAATAATCCCAACATATGGTCGCCCAAATTTATTATTAAGAGCGATAAATAGTGTATTAAATCAAAGCTATTCTAATATCGAAATCATTGTAGTTGATGACAACAATCCTGGTTCTTTGGAACGGGATCAAACTCAAAAATTACTAGAAAAATATATTCAAGAAAATAAGATTATGTATATAAAAATGGATAAGAATGTTGGCGGTGCACTTGCAAGAAATAAAGGTGTTGAAGTGTGTTCTGGGGCATTAATTTGTTTTTTAGATGATGATGATGAATATTTACCAAATAAGATAGAATTACAGGTGAATAAGTTCATTGAATCAAATTTCAAACTTTCAGTAGTTGGGGGATATGCAAATATTTTAGATAATGATGGAAATTTAAAAAGGATTGAAAAAAATGAAATAAGGGGGAACGTATTTAAATTTCAGCTAAGCACGAATATTTGTACAACGAGTATTGCTATGATAAATAAGGAGGTTTTTGTTAAAGCTGGTGGTTTTAGTAATGTCCCTTCTTCACAAGAACATATATTGTTCATAAAAATATTTAATGTAAATCCTTTGTATGATTATGTTGATGCTCCAGTAGTTAATATATATCATCATAATGGAGCAAGAATCTCTACGAGTATGAAAAAAGCAGAAGGTGCTATTTTTCTACATGAATATGTTTCAAGCTTCTATGATAAATTATCCAAGGAAGAAATAAGAAATATAAACAATGCTCATTATATCAATATTATTAGAGCGTATATGCATATAAAAAACAATCGAATAAATGCATATAAATATCTTATTAAACTGATTAGAAATAAGAAACGTATTGATAAAGATGTAATAAAGTGTTTTTTGCTTATATTATTTGGATTAAATAAAGTTGAAAAAATTAAAAAGTATTTGCAGTAATTCTAAATGGAATATTCTATATTTAGATGGTGTTGCAAAACTAGAGTAAAAACTTAAAATTCTGCATAAGAATGCATAATTGGACATGCAGTTAATAGCGATGAAACCCATACCAATGTGGGTGCTATAAGTCGTCATTTTTTAACTGATTGAATGTCTGTTCAATCGAGTTGTGGAAACGAAATAACCACTTTCCGAATTTCGTTTTCAGAAACTAAAGAATCAAACGACCATAAGCTTCTTTTCGTTCCTCACCACTATTTCGAGGATTAATAGACAAAATAAAAGATTCCTGTTTGTTTCGGTGATTTGACGGACTTTTTCGCTGTCATAGACGGCATCTCCAAGGACAAATTGAATGTTCCATTTGTTTAAAGATGGAAGTAGTTCGAGTGCAAAGGATGCACCATTTCGGTTGGAAATCGTAAAGACATGGGATAAAATCATTCTCTCTGTCGTTGTACAAAGATGTAATTTCTACCTTTTAAACCAATGTAACGAGTAGAAATTCCCCACCTAGCTTGAGAATCATAGAGACTACTGTGAGTGCTGTACTGTCGATTATTACTATTTTGAGGCGCTGCACACTTAACTCTTTAAGAAGCTGGACATTAAAAGAGGAAAATCTTTGTTCCCGAAGCTACTTTCCTGCACGTGAAAACGTAGAAAGATGGGGAATCTCTTTGAGTCCACAAATGTGCCGGAAGTAGCCGAAGCGATTCAGTATGTCCACTAACTGACATAAAGAATCAATGGAAAAATAAGTTTTTACAAAGAAACATTTTAACAACGATTTTTTCGAAAGCGGTGGTCGCCCTGTTATATAAGATGTTTCTGGTAAGGAAAGTTAGTCGATGTATTGAAATAATGCCTGTAAAAGAGGAACCGTTTTGCTAGACATTGCATGTTCGATAACAAATTTGGAAATCATGATCATGTCCACCCCTTGGAAATATGTTTTTTGGTCACTGTATATGACTTCCAAGCTGGTGGATTTTTTACGTTCTTTTATGCATCCATTATGCGTTTTACAACACATTTAATAAATTTTTGGTCAAGAAATAGGAAATATGTAGCATAACATAATATAGGAAAAAAATAATCTTAAGGATAAAGTTTTTAAAACAAACTACTTTTAATCAAAAAATAGGAGGTTTAAATGAAAAAAATCTGTTTAATAGGGCAATTCCCTCCCCCTATTCATGGTTTATCAAAAGCACTAGACGTAATTGTTAAATCAGATTATCTAAAAGACAAATTTTCAATAGAATATATCGATATAAAAAATAATAAAAAGTTCTTAAATCATGTTAGTAAAATAAAGAAATCTCAAGCAGATTTATATTATTTCACCATTTCTCATTCAATTTTTGGGAACATTAGAGATATGCTTATTTTGAAGAAACTACTAAATAAAAACAAGAGAGTAGTTATCCATTATCATGGTGGTCATTATAAGACTTTATATAAAAAAATGAGTCTTGCACAGAAGTTTGTAAATAAAAGGCTTATCTCTAGAATAGATTGTATGATTGTTTTAAGCGAAAGCTTGAAAAATTTATTTGTAGATGTTATAGATGTAAACAAAATTAAAGTATGTGAAAATTTTATAGAGGAATCTAGCTTAATTGGTAATGATGAATTTAATAAAAAATTAAACGAAATAAATAATAAGGAAAAAATAGAGGTATTATACCTAAGTAATTTTATTAAATCTAAAGGATACTTAGATGTGTTAGAGGCTGCTAAAGGATTGCAAGATGAAAAAGTAATTTTCCATTTTGCAGGTCACTTTTTTAATCAACAAGATGAAAATGAATTTAGAGAATATATTAAAAAGTTTAATTTAGAAAGTATAGTAAAATACCATGGGGTGGTAAGTGGTGATAGTAAAAAACAACTATTAAGAGAAGCAGACCTTTTTGTTTTACCTACTTATTATCCATATGAAGGACAGCCTATATCAATTATTGAGGCTATGGGAAATGGTTTGGCCATAATTACGACGAATCATGCTGGTATACCTGATATTGTAAGTGAAGAGAATGGCGTTATTGTTAATCCGAAAGCTCCTGATGAAATAAGAAAAGCTATTCAAAATTTAATAAAACATAGAGATGTGTTAAAAAGGATGGCTGAAACTAATCGGTTTTATACATTAAAAAAATTTAAAGAGATTGATTATATAAAGCGATTAGAGAAAATATTCAATGAGGTATTGCTTTATAAAAGTTAATCTGACTAAATACAATCATTCATGGCATTCGAGAGAAAAATCTAATATCATTGTTTTACTGCGGTGGTTATTCAAGGTACCCTTTTTCGTTTTTCGCTCCATAATATGTATGGATGGAGAAACTTCCTATTAAGATTGTTTGGAGCTAAAATTGGAAAAGGGGTTAAAGTGAGAGCGTCTGCTAAGTTTACTTATCCATGGAAAGTCTCCATTGGTGACTATTCTTGGATAGGGGACAATGTAAAGCTCTACAGTCTTGATGAGATTATTATTGGTAGTAACTGTGTCATTTCACAGGAGTCTTATTTATGCACAGGTAGCCATGATATTAAAGATCCGCACTTTGGCTTAATTACCAAACCAATTGTCATTAAAGACGGTGCATGGGTTGCGAGTGACGTGTTTGTCTATCCTGGTGTAACAATCCATGAAATGGCAGTTGTGGTCGCTAGAAGTACAGTTGTTAGGGATGTCCCAGCAAATGAAGTTCATGCTGGATCACCAGCTAAGTTTGTGAAGAAAAGATTTGAGGAAGATGAACTATTATGAAAAAGAAAAAAATTACTTTTGTAATTAATTACTTTTATCCAGATTTCGCTTCTACTGGTCAACTAATGACCGAACTTTGTTTGGATTTACAACATGATTTTGATATTACCGTTATCGCTGCACAGCCAGGATATGCGGGAGAAGAAGTAAAATCTAATCGAATATTTGAAACAGATTATTTGGAGAATATAAAAATTATCCGACTTCGCTTACCTAAAGTTGATAAAACTTCTAAATTCAGTCGGATGAAATATATATTCTCCTATTTTATTTTAGCTAATATAGCTTTATTAAAGGAGAAGGTGGATATTATTTATACCATCTCCACACCGCCGATTTTAGGCGGTTTAATTGGGACGATTGGCAAGTTTATTAAACGGGCCAAACATGTTTATAATATTCAAGACTTTAACCCAGAACAGGCGGAAGCGGTTAGCTATACAAATAAACAATTCGTGTTTGATGTTGCAAGAGCGATTGATAAATTAAATTGCCGATATGCTGACCAAATTGTGGTAGTTGGTCATGATATGGCAGAGACTTTAAAGAAACGTTTTAATAATAAAAATGTACCTAATCATGTTGTTATCAATAACTGGACAAATGAAAAGGAAATTATTCCTTTAGATAAAGATGAGCCACATGTAGCAGAGTTTTTAGAAAGACATAACTTAACTGATAAATTTATTGTTATGTATTCAGGTAATTTAGGGTTATATTATGACCTTGAAAATATTATTAAAGTGACAAATGAGTTTCGAGACTATAAAGATTCGGCATTTGTTTTTATCGGTGAAGGTGCTGTAAAAAGACAAATGCAGCAATATGTTGCGGAAAATGGTATTGAAAATGTGTTGTTTTTGCCTTATCAACCAAAAGAGTTTATTAAGTATTCATTAAATGCTGCGGATGTTCATTTTGTTGTGAATCAAAAAGGAATTAAAGGAGTTTCTGTGCCAAGTAAAATTTACGGCGTTATGGCAGCGGGAAAGCCAATTCTTGGGGTTTTAGAACAAGGTAGTGAAGCTCAGTTATTGATTGATAAGAGCAACTGTGGAGTAGTAGTCGAGCCAAAAGATTATAAAGGAATTGTTGAAGCTATTAAATATTTTTATAGCTTAGATCGAGAGCAACGAAAACAAATGGGGCTTAATGGAAGAGCATATTTAGAGAAGTATCTAAAAAGGGAAACTTCTATTAACAAATATCGTAACTTATTAAAATCTATTTAATTTAAAAAGAGGGGAATAAAAGTGAAAATCTCTGTTGTAGGGACAGGTTATGTAGGTCTAGTTACGGGCGTTGCTTTATCTCATATTGGTCATCATGTGACATGTATTGATATAGATGAAACAAAGGTAGAAAAAATGCGCCAAGGAATTTCACCTATTTATGAACCTGGACTTGAAGAGTTAATGAAGGAAAATATTCAAGCTGGGCGCTTATTTTTTACAACAAGCCATCAAGAAGGCTTTAAAGATGTTGACGTGATTTATATCGCTGTTGGTACGCCTGAAAAAGAAGATGGCTCTGCTAATTTAGAGTATATTGAACAAGCGGTTCGAGATATTGCGGCGAATATCACGAAGGACGTCATTGTTGTTACGAAAAGTACAGTACCGGTTGGAACGAACCATTATATAAAAGAGTTGTTAATTTCTTTAGTTCCTAAGCATATCAATGTCGAAGTAGTGTCAAATCCAGAGTTTTTGCGTGAAGGTTCCTCGGTTTATGATACGTTTCATGGCGATCGTATCGTCATTGGAGCGGATAATGAAGAAGCGGCAAAGGTCATTGAAGAAATTAACAAACCTTTTGGTATTCCGATTTTTAAAACGGACATTAAAAGTGCTGAAATGATTAAATATGCTTCTAATGCCTTTTTAGCGACAAAAATTAGTTTTATTAACGAAATAGCTAATATATGTGAAAAAGTAGGAGCCGATGTGGAAAGCGTTGCGTTAGGAATGGGAATGGACAAGCGTATCGGTTCGATGTTTTTAAGAGCGGGGATTGGATATGGAGGATCTTGTTTTCCAAAAGATACAAAAGCTTTGACGAAAATTGCGGCTAATATTGATCATAATTTTGAATTGCTAAAAGCAGTGATTAAAGTAAACAATCATCAGCAACGCATTTTAATTGATAAAGCAAAAGAACGCTTTGGAAGTCTAGCTGGTAAGAAAATCGCTTTATTAGGTTTATCTTTTAAACCGAATACGGATGATATGCGTGAAGCGGCTTCGATTGTTGTTTCGAAAGAGCTAATTGCTGAAGGAGCCGAAGTTGTTGCTTACGACCCAATTGCGATTGAAAATGCAAAGAAGGTTTTGC
This sequence comes from Anoxybacillus ayderensis, assembly GCF_000833605.1. GTDB lineage: Bacteria > Bacillota > Bacilli > Bacillales > Anoxybacillaceae > Anoxybacillus > Anoxybacillus ayderensis. Next base: position 9,719 of record NZ_JXTG01000008.1, read on the forward strand.
CGCAAGAGGTAGTATACACAGAATCTATTGAGGATGCGCTTGAAAATGCAGATATGGCCTTTATTCTTACTGAATGGGCACAAATTAAGGAATTAGATTTAAATATATATGTTCAGAAGATGAAACAACCGATCGTTTTTGACGGACGGAATTGTTATAGCCTAAGTGAAGTGCAAAAATATCCAATCGAATACCATTCGATTGGCCGTAAACCAATTTATAATTATCAGTTCCAAACGGTTTAATAATGAATTCAACGATCAGATCGTTTAAGATCTGATTTTTTTATTATGGAGGGTTATAAATGAAACTAGTCCTTTTATCAGGCGGATCTGGCAAACGGCTTTGGCCTTTATCGAATGATACGCGTTCGAAGCAGTTTTTGAAAGTGTTAGAAGGGAAGAATGGTGAGAAGCAGTCGATGGTGCAGCGGGTGTGGGGGCAGTTAGAAGCCGTTGGGCTTGCCGAGTCTGGGGTCATTGCAACGTCGAAAATGCAGCGCGATATGATTCATCGCCAATTAGGAATGGATGTGCCGCTTATTATTGAGCCGGAGCGCCGCGATACGTTTCCAGCGATTGCGCTTGCGGCTTCTTATTTGTATACGATCGAGAATGTTTCGGAAGATGAAACGGTTGTTGTGTTACCGGTGGATCCGTATGTAGAAGATTCTTTCTTTCAAAGAGTAAAAGAATTAGAAAATGTCCTTGAGCATTCCAATGCCGAGTTGGCGTTAATTGGCGTGAAACCAACGTATCCTTCTTCTAAATATGGATACATCGTTCCTAAGGAAAAGGCGGAAGGCGCAGAATATTTTGTTGTGAATCACTTTACAGAGAAGCCAAGTGAAGAAAAGGCGCAAACATTAATCGAGATGAACGCTTTCTGGAACTGCGGTGTATTTGCGTTTAAATTAAAGTATTTAGTCAATCTCCTAATGGAGAAAGGCATTCCGCTTCATTTTGATCAGCTTTCTAGCCAATACAGCACATTGCCGAAAATTAGCTTTGACTATGAGGTAGTTGAAAAAGCAAACCATATTGTCGTCCTTCCGTATGATGGTTATTGGAAAGACCTTGGTACATGGAATACGTTGACAGAGGAAATGGCGACGAAACAAATTGGGAAAGGCGTACTAGCGGAAGATGTAGTGAATACCCATTTGGTGAATGAATTAGACATTCCTGTGACGGTGATTGGTACAAAAGACCTTGTTGTGGCAGCAAGCCCAGACGGAATCTTAGTTGCCGATAAAGCTTCCAGTCCAAAAATTAAAGATTTAATTAACGGTTTTCATCAGCCGCCAATGTACGAAGAGCGGATTTGGGGCTGGTCGCGCGTTCTAGACTATGCGAAATATGAAGATGGACAAGAAATGGTCACAAAACGAATTTGTATTCATGAAGGGAAAAACTCAAGCTACCACTATCACCATTTACGAGACGAAGTATGGACGATTGTTCGCGGTGAAGGGGAACTAGCGTTAGATGAACATATTACCCGCGTAAAAGCAGGGGATATCATTCATCTTCCAGCAGGACGAAAACATGGAATTCGTGCGATTACAGAATTAGAGTTTATTGAAGTGCAAACAGGTTCTGGTATTAGTGATGAAGATTTTGTGCGGCTTTATTTTAATTGGGACGATGTCATTCGTCATTTCCAAAAATCAAAGGCAAAAGTGATTTCTTAATTTTTGAAGGGGAGAGAACAAACTGGCACTCTCCCCGTGCTTTTTTATGTAAAGAAACAGAGAGGCTTGAGAAATCGATGAAGACGATTGCTTACTACATTTCTGATTACGGTTTTGGGCATGCGGCAAGAAGTGTTGCGCTCATCCGGCAGTTGTTGAAGAGAAAGAAAGACGTAAGGGTGATTATTTGTCACTCTTTTGCCCTTCACTTTTTGCGAGAGTCTTTGAAGGGAGAGAACCGTGTAGCATTTCGCACGATTGAAACGGATATTGGTTATGTGTTGCGAAAAGATTCAATCGAGCCAGATGTTGAAAAGTTAAATGTTGAATACGAAAAATATCTCACAAAGTGGCCCCTCCTCATCGAACGAGAACGGAATTTTTTACAGACAAATCGCGTAGATTTAGTCATTTCTGATATTTCCGCTTTTCCGTTCGAAGCAGCGTATACACTAGGAATCCCTTCCCTTGGTATATCCAACTTTACTTGGCATACAGCGTATCAAGTGCTAATTGCTGATCGGCTACTTGAACCTTTAAAAGAGGCCTATGAAAAAATGACTTATTTCTTCTCTTTAGCCGGAAGCAAAGAGCCAGACTGGGGAATGAAAGGAACAAAGCAGTTTGGCTTTTTTGCCAGAAACGTAGACAGCAATGAAGTTAATAGAATAAGGCAGCTTATGAATCCAAATGGCGAGCAATTCGTTGTGTTCTTCGGACTTGGGATGAAAATCGATGTCGGACAACTAGAACATCTACCGATTTGGGATAGTCCTAATTGTATGTTTATCGTTTCATCGAATGTTCAAGTGAAACGGCCAAACGTTTTCGCAATTCCAAAAGACTATCTCGAATCGCAACATTATATTGCCGCAGCGGATTTCGTTATTTCAAAGCCAGGTTGGGGAATCGTCAGTGAAGCGGTATGTGCTCGTAAGCCATTATTGATTTTAGAGCGTCAAACGATGAAAGAAGACCAAAATACCATTTCATTTTTAAAGACCAATCATTTGTGTAAGACGATTACATGGGATGAATTATGTCAGTTTGTCATTAACGAAGAATTTATCGATGAGCTGCAGAGTCAGCATACACATGATGGTGGTTTTTTTGGAAATCAAACAGATATCATCTCAAAAGAAATTTTGCGCGTGTTAAGAACGAAAAACGAAAGGATTTAACTAGATATGACATTCCTTCCAAGCGAACAGGGGAGTGTTGGTCAATTTCTGCACATTCAAACGATCAAAGTGTAAGTCGCTTTGGAGAATTTACAGGAACGATTGTTACGGAAGAAGGGGAACCTGCTTGCCTCTTCCTTATCAACTTGGAACGTTTCAAGTGAAAGGAAATGTGCAAGTGATCGTGTCGCATCCATAGACAAGGAGGGAAAGCAACATGAGTTGGAAAGAAAAAAATGAAAAATGGCTTTCATATCCGCACTTAGATGCACAGTTAAGACAACAGCTGCTTGCAATGCAAACAGATGAAAAACTGCTCGAAGATAGCTTCTACAAAAACTTAGAATTCGGCACAGGAGGTATGCGCGGGGAAATTGGCCCTGGTACGAATCGGATGAATATCTATACCATTCGCAAAGCATCAGAAGGATTAGCGCGTTATATCGTTGAACAAGGCGAAGAAGCGAAAGAGCGCGGTGTTGTGATTGCTTATGATTCCCGCCATAAGTCGCCGGAGTTTGCGTTGGAAGTCGCGAAGACGGTTGGAAAGCATGGCATTAAGGTGTACTTATTTAAAGAGCTTCGTCCAACGCCAGAGTTGTCATTTGCGGTTCGTTATTTAGGCGCGTTTGCGGGAGTCGTTATTACGGCGAGCCATAATCCACCAGAATATAATGGATTTAAAGTGTATGGTGAAGACGGAGGACAAATTCCTCCAGCGATTGCAGATGTATTAATTGAATATGTGAATGCGGTTGAGGATGAATTAGCAGTCGATGTGGCGAGCGAGCAAGAGCTGCTTGAAACAGGGCTGTTGACGTATATCGGGGAGGAAATGGATGAGGCGTATATTGCGCAGTTAAAAACGATTCAATTAAATCCAGAGCTTGTGGCGAGTGTTGCGCAAAATTTAAACATTGTCTTTTCTCCGTTGCATGGAACAGCGAATATGCTCGTGCGGAAAGGATTAGAAGCGTTCGGTTTTAAAAATGTGACCGTTGTGAAAGAACAGGAGCATCCAGATCCGAATTTTTCAACCGTTTCCTCACCAAATCCAGAAGAGCATGCGGCGTTTGCTTTGGCGATGGAATACGGTGAAAAAATAAATGCCGATCTTTTAATGGCGACGGATCCGGACGCCGATCGACTTGGAGTTGCGGTGAAAAATCAAGATGGCGAGTATGTCGTGCTAACAGGAAATCAGATGGGTGCATTAATGTTAGAGTACTTGCTTTCGCAAAAACAGGCAAAGGGCATCTTGCCAACGAATGGTGTCGTTTTGAAAACGATCGTGACATCGGAAATTGGCCGAGCGATTGCGGCGCATTATGGATTGGAAACGATCGATACGTTAACAGGATTTAAATTCATCGGTGAAAAGATCGGTGAATTTGAGCGAACGAAAGAATACACGTTCCAATTTGGATACGAAGAAAGTTATGGCTATTTAATCGGTGATTTTGTTCGTGATAAAGATGCCGTGCAGTCGGCAATTTTTGCGGCAGAAGTAGCTGCATATTATAAAGCACAAGGGAAAACGTTATATGAAGGACTAATGGATATTTTTGAAAAGTATGGCTACTATAAAGAATCATTGCGTTCGTTGACGTTAAAAGGAAAAGAAGGAGCAGAGCGAATCGCTCACATCATGTCTTCGTTTCGTAGCCAACCGTTACGTGAAATCGCAGGTGTGGGGGTTGTTGCGCTGGAAGATTACGCAGTTAGTAAACGATGGGAAAACGGTGTAGAACAACCGCTTCGCTTGCCACGGTCGAACGTGTTGAAATATGAGTTAGCCAACGGTTCATGGTTTTGTGTTCGCCCGTCAGGCACAGAGCCGAAAGCGAAATTTTATTTTGGCGTAAAAGGCAAGTCACAACAAGAAAGTGATGCGCTGTTGGCCGAACTTGAACAAGCCGTTATGTCGCTTGTGGAAGATGCTTTATATCAAATGAAGTGATGGGGAGTTTTTCCCCATCTATTCTTTTTCATACAACTCAATCGGTAGTTGATCTGGATCTTGGAAAAACGTAAACTTTTTCCCTGTTATCGGATCGATACGAATCGGTTCGACCTCAATGTGATTCGCTTGTAAATAAGCGATCGTTTCCTCAATACAATCTACTGCAAATGCTAGATGACGTAAGCCACATGCTTCAGGATAGCTTTGTCTTTTTGGAGGGTTCTCAAAAGAAAAAAGCTCTAGTTGTAAATCCCCGATTTGCAAATCTAACTTATATGATCGTTTATCAGCGCGATATTGTTCGTGAATGATTGGTAGTTGTAAAACATGTGTGTAAAAATGTTTGGATCGTTCATAATTCGAACAGATAATTGCTATGTGATGTAGTTGTGTGAACATTTGTCTTCTCCCCCTTGCACGGTAATGATTTGTATTTTACCACAATTTACGGTAAAAATTTGTGACAATGTTGGTCGGATTGTCCGTTATGATAACAGTGTAACAAATAAAGCGCTTACAGAAGGGGGAGAGATGGATGAAATTTGTAGCGATTACGTCTTGTCCAAATGGAATTGCCCATACGTATATGGCAGCAGAGAAGCTAGCGAAAGCAGCTGAACGGATGGGGCATGAGATGAAGGTGGAAACTCAGGGATCTATTGGTGTGGAAAATGAGTTGACACGAGAAGATATTGAACAGGCCGATGGGGTGATTATTGCGGCGGATAAGCAAGTGGATAAAAGTCGTTTTCGAGGGAAACGGGTGCTGGAAGTGTCGGTTACGGATGGTATTCGTCGTCCGGAGGAGTTGATTGCGCGCTTTGAGCAAAATGAAGTGCCAGTATATGAAGGAGTAGAGAAGCTGAAGAGTGTAGCGGAAGCGAAAAAAGAGCGAAATGAGAAGCAAAACCCTATATATCGGAATTTGATGAATGGTGTTTCATATATGATTCCGTTTGTCGTCATTGGAGGATTGCTTATTGCACTCTCGCTTGCGATTGGCGGGGAGCCAACGGCAAAAGGGTTAGTCATTCCCGAAGGTTCGATTTGGAATCGTATTTTAGACGTCGGTGTAGCGAGTTTCACATTTATGGTACCAATTTTATCAGGTTTCATTGCGGTTAGTATTGCTGACCGGCCAGGTCTTGCGCCAGGGATGGTTGGCGGTTACATTGCGGCGAACGGTAGTTTTTATGGTAGTGATGCAGGAGCTGGATTTATTGGCGGTATCATTGCAGGATTTTTAGCAGGGTATATCGTAAAAGCCATTAAGCGTATTCGTGTTCCACAAATGATTCAGCCGATTATGCCGATTTTAGTCATTCCTATTGTATCTTCACTGCTTGTAGCGGCTTCATTTATTTTTGTTATTGGGCAACCGATTGCGGGAATCATGGAAGGATTAACGTCGTGGTTAAATAGTATGCAAGGGGCAAGTAAAGTTGTTTTGGCGATGGTTTTAGGTGCGATGATTGCTTTTGATATGGGTGGTCCAGTCAATAAAGTGGCGTTTTTATTCGGTTCAGCGATGATCGCAGAAGGACATGCGAACATTATGGGATCGATCGCGGTAGCTATCTGCATTCCACCTCTTGGCTTAGGTTTGGCAACGTTATTAGGGAAGGCGAAATATACAGACGAAGAACGTGAGGCAGGCAAAGCAGCGCTTGCGATGGGACTTGTGGGAATTACAGAGGGAGCAATTCCGTTTGCGGCACGTGATCCGCTGCGGGTTATTCCGAGCATTATGATTGGTTCCATGGTTGGGGCAGTCATTGCGATGTTAAGTAATGTTGCTGATCATGTGCCACACGGAGGACCGATTGTTGCTGTGTTTCGTGCGGTAGATAATGTGCCGATGTTTTTCATTTCGATTGTTATTGGTATGATCGTGACAGCGTTGCTTGTAAATGCAGTGAAAAAGCCGGTAGATGTAGAAAAGTGATAGAGGAACGGAATCTCTCGTATGAGCATTCCTCCTTTCTTTGTAAATTTTAAGGGATGGTGGTGACAGGATGATTGCTCGGCATAAAAGAATAATAAAAGCGCTATTAGATGCGAATGATTATGTATCTGTCACTTCACTTGCCTACGATTTGCATTGTTCCGAGAAAACCGTCCGTAATGATTTGAAGGTGTTAGATCAATGGTTGAAACAGTATCCGACATTAAAAATTGAGCGAAAGCCGAGTGTAGGGGTGCGGTTGAAGGGGGATGATGAAGCAAAAGAGAAGTTGCTTCGAGATCTTTTACATATAAGCGATGAGGAAGAACGCCAACTTCAGTTGTTGAAACGGTTGTTAATGACGGACAAGCCGGTTACGATGCAACAGTTGGCAGATGAGCTGTATATGAGCAAGTCTACTATTCATCAAGATTTAGAACACATTGATCGTTGGTTGCGTCCGTTCCATTTACAGCTCGTTCGTAAGCCGAATTTAGGCTTGAGGGTTGAAGGGGAAGAGAAAAATTGGCGTATGGCGTTGGCAAAGTTGGTAGAGGGATTAGTTGATCACGCTCATTATATGTTAAATGAGCAACAGTTGAACATGGTCGCTGATGTATTGCAGCCGTATGAATTAGCTTTTATTGAAAAGGAAGTTCAAGAAACGGAAGCTGTGTTACCGTTTCCGTTAACCGATGAAGCAAAGATTAGTTTAGCCATTCATATTGCTATTGCGGTGAAACGCATAAAACAAGGATGTCGTATTCAAATGAATGCAACCCAATTGCATGAGTTAAAGAAAAAGAAAGAGTATGAGTTAGCTAAGCAGTTAGCGCACAAAATTGAGGTGTGGTTAGCGATTAAAATTCCCGATGCGGAAGTAGGATATATGGCGTTACATTTATTAGGTGCGCGCATTCGTTACGATCGAGTACATATAAAGGACGGGGTTGAGCCATTTTTCCGTGAAATAGATGAGGAAGCGTTGCGATTGGCGCGTTTATTGATCGAGTATATGTCGAATCATATAGATGATCGATTACTCAATGACCAAGAGTTACTATTTGGATTGACAATTCATCTCCATTCTACGTTGAATCGTTTGCGAAATGGATTGGCGATTACAAACCCGATGTTGTGGGAAATTAAACGGATGTATCGCTATGCATTTGAAGTGGTGCTCTCTTTTATGAAACAAATGGAGAAAGATATACAGTTAACAATTCCTGAAGATGAAGTTGCGTACATTGTTTTGCATATTCAAGCAGCGCTTGAACGCATGCATCATAGAAAACACGAGCGCAAGAAAGTACTTATCGTTTGTACAACGGGATCAGGGACGTCACGTTTTGTAGAGGCAAAATTTGCGGCCGCTTTTCCTGAAGTGGATGTGGTCGGGATTGCTTCCATTTCTCAGTTATATAAAGCGATGGAAGAAAAAAAGCCTGATCTTTTAGTTAGTACGGTGCCGTTGCCATCTCATACAAACGTACCAACGGTCATCGTAAGTCCTTTGCTTCGTGAGCATGAGTTAGAAATGGTTAAAGATCAGCTGTTTCATTTGCGAGTCAAACAAAAAGAAAAACCATCATACAGAACGATTAAAGCGTTAGTGGATGAACAATTGATTTTTCTCGATTTACCATTTAAAACGCGTGAACATGTTATTACTTATTTAGGGGGGCAGCTGTATGAACAAGGATATGTAGATCAGTTGTACAAACAAAGTGCGAATGAGCGAGAAAGTATCTCTTCCACGTATATTGGTAACGAAATGGCCATTCCCCACGGAGAAGTGCGTTTAATTCACCAATCGGCTATTGCGATTGGACGTTTGCAAACGCCCATTGATTGGGGAGGAGAGCGTGTGAGGCTCGTCTTTATGATGGCTAATGGTATACAAGACAAAGAGCGCGTGAAGCAACTATTTCAAGAGTTAGTTGCCCTATCGGAAGATGAAGAGCTGCTGAAGCAGTTGAAACAAGCGAAAACAACGAGTGAATTTTATCAATGTTTATAAAGGAGTCGAGTAGGATGACAGTGACACAATTAATGACGAAGCAATTAGTAAAATTACAGTTAGATGGAGCAACGAAAGATGAGATTATGGAAGAAATGATTGGATTGATCGATGAAGCAGGGGGGTTAGTTGATCGAGAACAATATAAACAGGCATTATATGATCGGGAAAGAGAGGGGAGTACTGGAATTGGATTTGGAATTGCGATTCCTCATGGGAAAAGTGATGCAGTTAAACACCCTTGTTTAGCATTTGGTATGAAGCATGAGGGGGTAGATTGGGATAGTTTAGATGGGGAGAAAGTGAAACTTATTTTTATGATTGCAGTGCCTGAGCGATATGCAGGAAATGAGCATTTGAAAATTTTGCAATTGTTAGCGAGAAAGCTGATGGATGAGACGTTTAGGGAACAGCTGTTAACTGTACGAAAAGTGGAAGATGTTTTACAATTATTTGAGACGTTTCAATCTTAATGGGGGAAGGAGATGAATCATGAACATACCTCTTTTTTTCGCACCTGTGTTTCAAGAACGAATTTGGGGTGGAAATCGTCTTCGTGAGCAGTTTGGATACGATATTCCTTCAGAGCAAACGGGGGAATGTTGGGCAATTTCTGCACATCCGAACGGGCAGACGACTGTCATAAACGAACCATTTCGAGGTAAGACGTTAGGTGAGTTATGGGACGATCATCCAGAGTTATTTGGTCATTTTCCATCGGATCGTTTCCCATTATTGACGAAAATTTTAGATGCGAATGCTGATTTATCGGTGCAAGTGCATCCTGACGATGAATATGCTCGTACATATGAAAATGGAGAATTAGGAAAAACAGAGTGCTGGTATATCATTGACTGTAAAGAAGGAGCAGAGCTAATATACGGGCATCATGCAAAAACAAAAGAAGAACTGCGACAAATGATGGAAGAAGGCCGGTGGCATGACTTGCTTCGGAAAGTGCCGATTCGTCCTGGGGACTTTTTTTACGTCCCAAGTGGTACGGTACATGCGCTTTGCGAAGGAACGCTCGTACTCGAAACACAGCAAAGCTCAGATACGACGTATCGGATGTATGATTACGATCGTGTAGACGAACATGGAAACAAACGGGAATTACATTTAGACAAAGCGCTCGATGTTATTACCGTTCCACATGTTGATATGTATTGTGAACCACATGTGATCCAAACAACAGGAGCGAAGATTACAACATTTGTTCAAAACGAGTATTTTACCGTACAAAAATGGGATATTGAGCGCGAATGGAGCGTTGAACAAACGGATTATTTTTTATTAGTTAGCGTTCTAGATGGAAAAGGGGAGTTTTGTACAGCACAAGAGACATATCCGTTACAAAAAGGAGACCATTTTCTCATTCCCCATTCGTTCGATCGTTTTACGATACAAGGGAATTTGCAATGCATTGTTTCTTCACCAACATGGGGGAAATAATAAGTAAAAACCTATTGCTTTTTCGTGAGCAATAGGTTTTTTGTTAAATAAAATGTCGAAAAATATCAATATTTTTATTATTAAATGTATAGACATTTAATTTTATATGACTTAAAATTATTGTTGTAAGCGCTTAAAATGAAGAAAGGAGAATAGGTGATGAGAAAAATTTTACTTGCTTGTAGTTCTGGAATGTCTACTAGCTTACTTGTTACGAAAATGCAGGCGTATGCAAAAGAAATGGGAGATGATGTAAAGATTTGGGCTGTTGGACAAGAGAAGGCGAAGGAGGAAATGGCAAAAGCAGATATTGTATTAATTGGCCCACAAATGAGCTTTTTAAAAGCAGAACTACAAAACGAAGCGAAAAAGTACGGTATACCTGTCGAAGTGATCGATATGGTAGCATATGGGTTGGCAGACGGCAAAAAAGTATATGAGCAAGCAATACAACTTATGGAGGAGCGTTAACATGGAAAGTCTCGAACATTTAACAGCAGAGCAAATTAGCTTCCAGTTGATTCTTCATAGTGGCAGTGCCCGTAGCAAAATTATTGAAGCGATCCGTAAATACAGACAAGGAAGCAGCGAGGAAGCTGAACGGTTATTGAATGACGCGGAAAAGGACTTAGGGCAAGCTCATCATATCCACTTTCAAATGATTCAAAGTGAAGCCTCTGGTCAGCAGACAGAGTTTTCACTACTTATGATTCATGCGGAGGATCATTTGATGTCAACTTTAACGATGAAGGAGTTAGTCAAAGAAATACTTGATTTATTCAAGGCACGTAACATCTAACTATATCGGGGGGAGACAGGATGCAAAAATCATGGTTTGATGCATTTAGTCGTTTTTTAGTTCCGATTGCTGGAAAACTCAACAACAACCGTTATTTAAAAGTATTGCGTGATGCTTTTATGTTGGCCTTCCCGCTCACGATTTTTGGATCGATTGCAGTTGTGCTCGCCAACCTACCATTTCTAGATAGAGTGATGAGTGAAGGGGCATTAAATACTTTCCGTTCGGCATTAAATATTGCACCACAAGCTACGATGGGCATCATGTCTATATTTGTTGTTTTTGGTATCGGCTATTATTTATCAAAAAGTTACGAGATAGAAGCCATTTTTGGTGGTGCTATTGCGCTCGTATCCTTTTTGCTATTGACGCCATTTTTCCTTCAATCAGAAGGACAAGAAGTGGTGCAAAACGTCATTCCGCTTGATCGTCTTGGTGCAAAAGGAATGTTTCTAGGAATGATTGTTGCTTTTACAGCAGGTGAAATGTATCGCTGGGCTGTTCAAAGAGATTTTACAATTAAGATGCCAGCAGGTGTTCCACCAGCTGTTTCACGTTCATTTTCAGCTTTAATTCCGACGCTTATGACATTATCGGTTTTTCTCATTATTAATATCGTTGTGACACAATTGTTCAAAACGAATATGCATGATGTGGTTTATCATGCGATTCAGGCGCCGCTTGTCGGTTTAGGAAGTGGTATTGTTCCAACACTTATTGCTGTTTTTGTCACGCAAATTTTATGGTTTTTCGGTTTGCATGGTCAAATTATTATTAACTCGGTTATGGATCCTATTTGGAATACCCTTTCGTTAGAAAACCTAAATGCTTATATGGATAAAGGAGAAGTTCCGCACGTGATCAGCAAACAATTTATTGAAATTTATACGGTTGGCATGGGTGGAACAGGTATGACATTAGCTGTTGTTGTGGCGATGCTATTGTTCATGAAAAGTAAACAATTAAAACAAGTAGGAAAGTTAGCGATTGGACCAGGTATTTTTAACGTAAATGAACCTGTGATTTTTGGTCTACCAATCGTTATGAATCCATTAATTCTGTTTCCATGGATTGTTGCACCGATGGTTGTGACGCTCGTAACATATTTAGCAATGTCAACAGGCATTGTTCCACCACCAACAGGTGTAGCTGTTCCTTGGACCGTTCCGATCCTTATCAATGGAATCATGGCGACAAATTCAATTGCAGGTGGATTGTTGCAACTTGTGAATTTTACGATTGTTTTAGCTATATGGTTTCCATTTTTAAAATTTATTGATCGAATGAACTTGCAAAAAGAAAGAGAAGAAGGAAAAGGAGAATCGACACAAAACGCATCGTAAAGAAAGGTGATTTTGACATGAAGACAATACAAGAAACCGATCAGCAATTACAGTTTCGCTTTCCGCAAGGTTTTTGGTGGGGAAGTGCTACATCTGCGACACAAATTGAAGGCGCGGCACGTGAGGGAGGAAAAGGTCTAAACATTTGGGATTATTGGTATGAACAAGAGCCACATCGCTTTTTTGATGGAGTTGGTCCAGATGTGACGTCTGATTTTTATCATCGGTATAAGGAAGATATTCAGTTGATGAAAGATCTAGGACATAACTCGTTTCGTTTCTCAATCTCTTGGTCACGGCTCATCCCAGATGGAATTGGAGAGGCAAATGTAGAAGCTGTCCGCTTTTATGATAATGTAATTAATGAATTACTGGTTGCTGGCATTGAGCCGTTTGTGAATTTGTATCATTTTGATATGCCACTTACGCTCCAGAAAATGGGTGGATGGGAAAATCGCGAAGTTGTCGAGGCTTATGTAAGGTATGCAACAATATGTTTTGAACGATTCGGAGATCGAGTGAAGAAATGGTTTACTCACAACGAACCAATTGTGCCAGTCGAAGGTGGGTATCTGTATGATTTTCATTATCCGAACGTTGTAGATTTTCGCCGCGCTGTTCAAGTTGCTTATCATACGGTTGTTGCTCATGCTAAGGCGATCGCTGTGTTTCGTCGTATGAACATTCGGGATGGAAAAATCGGCATCATTCTAAATTTAACGCCGTCTTATCCTCGTAGTCAGCACCCAGCGGATGTGAAAGCGGCACATATTGCAGATCTCTTTTTTAATCGTAGTTTCTTAGATCCAGCAGTGAAAGGCGAATATCCGAGTGATTTGATCGCTCTATTAAAGGAGTACGGTTATTTACCGATTTTTGAAAAAGGTGATTTGCAAATTATTAAAGAAAATACAGTTGATATTTTAGGTATTAACTATTATCAGCCACGTCGTGTGAAAGCGAAAGAGCATTTACCTAATCCTTATGCACCATTTATGCCAGAGTGGTTTTTCGACTATTATGCGATGCCAGGAAGGAAGATGAATTCGTACCGCGGTTGGGAAATTTATGAAAAGGGAATTTACGATATTTTGATGAACATTAAAGAACATTACGGAAATATTGAGTGTTTTATTTCTGAAAATGGTATGGGCGTAGAAGGGGAAGAACGTTTTCGTGATGACGAGGGAATCGTTCATGATGATTATCGCATCGAATTTATTCGTGAGCATTTGAAGTGGGTGCATCGTGCCATTGAAGAAGGGGTAAACGTGAAAGGTTATCATCTATGGACATTTATGGATAACTGGTCATGGACGAACGCTTATAAAAATCGTTATGGTCTTGTACATGTCGATTTAAATACGGGGGATAGAACTGTAAAAAAGAGTGGATATTGGTTTAAGTCTGTTGCACAGCAAAATGGGTTTTGAAAAGGTGGTCATCTGACCATCTTTTTTCTTTCCTTGTTATAAAATTGAAAAAAGATTGCAAAGAACGGAATAGAAGTTTTACAATTAACACGAGCTAAGTTTACGACGATGGGAATCAGGTGATGAAATGTTCAAATATGAAAAAATTTCGAATGAAATACGCAAAAGGATTAAAGAAGGAGTTTACTCACTCGATGAACCAATACCTGACGAATTGTCGTTGGCGGAAGAGTTTTCTTGTAGCCGAATGACGATGAAAAAGGCACTCGATTTGTTAGTTACCGAAGGGTTATTGTATCGCAAACGAGGGCATGGGACATTTATTGTAAAACCAGCGGCTCAAAAGGATTTAGTAAATGTGACTAGTGAGGAAAACCTTGGTTTGACGAATTTGTTGAAAGGAAAAAAAATCACGAGCCACATTATTCGGTTTGAAGTGTCATTTCCTTCAGAAGAGGTGGCTTCACAGTTGGCAGTTAATTTGACAACGCCAGTATATCATTTGATTCGATTAAGAATTGTCGAGAATGAACCATATGTCATTGAACGAACATATATGCCTACACCACTTATCCGTGACTTAAATGAAGATGTATTGCATTCATCAATCTACAATCATATTACAAATAAGCTTGGTTTGACGATTGCCGGCTGTCATCGAAAAATCCGGGCGTCTAAACCAACAGATCTCGATCAAAAATATTTGCATTGTGCACCTGACGATCCAATTTTGGAAGTGGAGCAAGTCGGCTTTCTAAATAATGGTGTACCGTTTGAATATTCGTTTTCCCGACATCGTTATGATAAATTTGTTTTTACGACTGTCAATATTCGACGAAATAAATAAAAGCATTAAAATAATGTTTGTAGATGGGGGAGAGAAGAGAAATGTATTTAGGAGCGATTGAAGCGGGTGGCACGAAATTTGTTTGTGCTGTCGGTGATCATGAAGGAAATATTTATGAACGTATTCAGTTCCCGACTACTGTGCCAGAAGAAACGATGCAAAAGGTTATTGATTTTTTCAAGAGTTATTCACTAGACGCGATTGGGATTGGGACGTTTGGTCCAGTCGATTTAAATCGGAAAAGCCCAACGTATGGCTATATTACAAATACACCAAAACCACATTGGTTCAATTTTAATTTTGTTGGCATGATTGAAAAATATTTCGATGTCCCTATCGGATTCGATACGGATGTCAATGCAGCAGCGTTAGGAGAATTGTTTTGGGGAAGGGCAAAAGGGAAAAACAGTTGCATTTATATGACGGTGGGGACAGGCATCGGTGTCGGGGCGATCGTCGAGGGACGTCTCGTTCACGGATTACTCCATCCAGAGATGGGACATATTCTCGTTCGACGCCATCCAGATGATACGTTTTCTGGCATTTGCCCGTTTCACGGCGATTGTTTAGAGGGGCTAGCTTCCGGCCCTGCGATCGAAAAGAGATGGGGGAAACGAGGCGCTGACCTTTCTGAACAAGATGAAGTGTGGGAACTCGAAGCTTTTTATTTAGGGCAAGCGATCGCACAGTACATTTTAGTTTTATCTCCGGAACAAGTAATTATTGGGGGAGGGGTAGCGAAACAATCCACCTTGCTACCTCGCATTCACCATCACGTTTTAAATCATCTAAACGGATATGTACAACATGAGGTGATTTTAAAACATATTGATCATTACATTACGCTCCCAGGATTAGGAGATAACGCAGGGATATGTGGAGCTTTAGCGCTTGCGAAACAGGCGTTGAGGGATAAATAACAATGTTATTCAAAAGATGTCCTATACAATGGGCATCTTTTTTGGAATATATGCTTGATTTAGAGCCATTTATTTTTTGATAAAAAACTGAATATTCAATATTTTAAGTTAGTAAAAAACTATATTATACAAATAAGTATCATATTTACAAAAAAAGTTATTTATCCAGAAGGAATAGAGAGAGAAGAGTTATCGAAATGATAAATGAGAAAAAATTTTGAAGATCGGATGGTGAAGAAAGTGAAGGCACCTCATTGGACAAGGGAAGAAAATTTATGCATTTATTACTACCTCGATCGTTTTCCTGAAAAAAGTAATAAAGAAATAGCACAGATCATTAAAGAATACGAACAGTCTAGCACCATTGCTCGTTGTAGTGAGAGTGCCATTTATCAACATGTTGCTCAATTGAGGGATCGTCAAGTAGATTTAAACGTACCAGACCCTGTGCATAATCCTAATCGGAGTTTTAATCATTATTAATTACGAATTGGAATTTGGGACATTGGAGAATTTAGCGATGCAATTTATGCATGTTCGAAATGAATGACAGGGGAACGTTCCTTGTCCCCCAACTATAAATATTAATTTAGAAATTTTATTTTAGTTAGTAGTTTTGAAACTGACTTTATAAAAGGTTCAATTGTAAAATTAACATGCGTTTTTCTTCTCATTGTAGGAACTTACTCACACTACTTCTTCCTCTTAATGAATAATGGTTATAATCAATATGTACCGCTCCATCCTAAAAATCAATAATTTAACAAAACAGACCGATGCTTGTATCCTGTCCACAAGGTGATTGAAACATGTGAAAAAGTCATAACGTCCCTTGAAATACACCAATGTTGATCTGTTTTATCGCATGCTCACAAAAAATGTTTGCCGAGTTGATTTGGAGAGTGAAATGTTTTCTTGAGGAAATGACAAAACATTCCTTGTCTTTTTTCAAGCTGTATGCTACGCTTCACATGAAAATATCCATGAATAAAGGAAGATGCAAATGACACCGAAGCGAAAAAAACATATATGGATCGGAGCAATTGTCTTATGTCTTGCGTTGGTAGGGGGATACGTGTTTTCCGTTTATTACAAACTACAACAAACGATGAATGAAATGCATGAGCCGATTGGGCGAGAGAGGTCAGAGAAACGCCCAGATGAGCTATCGTTTACAGAAAAACAACCGATCTCGATTTTGCTTATTGGGGTGGATGAACGAAAAAATGATCGCGGTCGGGCAGATTCGTTAATTGTTATGACAGTGAACCCGAAAAAGCAGTCGATAGAAATGGTAAGCATTCCGCGAGATACACGCACATTGATTGTCGGTAAAGGGAAAGAGGATAAAATTAACCACTCGTACGCTTTTGGTGGGGTCGAAATGACGCTTGCGACGGTAGAACAATTTTTAGACATTCCCATTGATTATTACATTAAAGTGAACATGGAAAGCTTTAAAGATATCGTAGATGCCGTTGGCGGTGTAAAAGTAAATAATGCTTTTTCATTTGAATATGAAGGAGAGTCGTTTCCTTGTGCAGCGTGCCTGTCACGCCCCGATATATGTCGAGATTTGTAGAAACAGAGGGTCATAGATTGGCTCTCTGCTTTTGTTTAAAAAATTCATTCCCAAGCAGGAATTTGGTTCGTTTTGTCGAAAAAGCATGTAAAATTTTTGGAGGTGAGGTAAATGTATGGCCATCGATCACGACCGCTTGTTTAAAGAGCTCATCACAACGTTTTTTGAAGAGTTTATTCTTCTCTTTTTCCCGCAAGTGCACGAGCATATTGATTTTCACTATTTATCATTTTTATCTGAAGAACTGTTCACGGACGTGACCGCTGGGGAAAAATATCGCGTTGATTTGTTAGTGGAAACGAAGCTAAAAGGGGAAGACGGTTTAATTATCGTCCATATCGAAAACCAAAGCTACGTTCAACCATCGTTTCCAGAGCGTATGTTTATTTACTTCAGCCGCTTGTTTGAAAAATACCGCACGAACATCGTTCCGATTGCCGTCTTCAGCTACGATACAATCCGCGACGAACCATCTTCATTTACGCTTCGACTTCCATTTGGGAACATACTCCACTTCCGTTTTTTCACCGTCGAGCTGCGCAAACAAAACTGGCGTCATTATATTCGCAACGACAACCCGATCGCCGCTGCGTTGTTAAGCAAAATGGGGTATACTGAAAGTGAACGAATTGAATTGAAAAAACAATTTTTACGCATGCTTGTGCGCATGGAATTAGACGAAGCAAAGCAACGATTGTTAATCGGCTTTTTCGAAACATATGTGCAACTGTCGGATGAAGAAGAACAACAATTACGAAACGAGGTGAACAAGATGGAAACGAAAGAAAAAGAACAAGTGCTCGAATTGTTAATTTCGTATGAGCAAAAAGGATTAAAAGAGGGTGTAAAAAAAGGATTACAACAAGAAAAGCGACAAATTGCGAAAAAGATGTTGGTAAAAGGGTACGACATCCAAACGATTCACGAATTAACCGAACTGCCGATTGAAGAGATTGAAAAATTGAAATAAGGGTGTGATTGTGATGTTTAACAGAGAGCCATCGATTGCCCCTCTGTCATTTTTTTAAAGTCGTATGTAGCAGTAAGGCGGTATTTAGCAAATATGGGGATTTAGCGAGGGGAAGGAAACGATGTGCGCAATGCGGGTCTCGGTGCCGCATAGCCCCGCTACCAGAGGGTTTGGTGCCTGTCACCGCCCAATATACATTTGAAACGGGGATTGTGGAAACGATCCAATGGTATATCGACAATCAAGAATGGTGGAAAAATATTAAATCCGGTGAATATATGAACTATTATCAAAAACAGTATGGTGACAAGCTATGAAAGTGGTTGTAACAGGTGCAAAAGGTCAACTTGGTACAGATTTAGTTAATTTGTTGTCAGATAGAGGTTATGAGGTTTACGGATACGGACGGGAAGAGTTAGATATCACAAACTTTGAGCAAGTGAAACGGGTTATTACGGAAGTCCATCCTAATGTTGTCATACATGCCGCAGCATACACAAAAGTCGATTTAGCCGAATCCGAGCCGAATCAAGCTTTTTTAATTAACGCGTACGGGACGAGAAATGTTGCCGTTGTATCAGAAGCAGTGGGAGCGAAACTTGTCTATATAAGCACGGATTATGTCTTTGACGGGATGGCAACTACCCCATACAACGAATTTGCGCCGACGAACCCACTTAGCGTATATGGGAAAAGTAAACTAGCTGGTGAGCAGTTTGTTCGCGACTTGCATGCGAAGTTTTTTATCGTCAGAACTTCTTGGGTGTATGGGAAGCATGGAAATAATTTTGTCAAGACGATGTTAAAGTTAGCCAAAGAGCGAGATGAGCTAATGGTCGTCAACGACCAAATCGGCTGTCCGACATATACAGTCGATTTATCAAATTGTATTTTAGAACTAATTCAAACAGAAAAGTACGGCGTTTATCATGTTTCCAATTCGGGACATTGTTCTTGGTATGAATTTGCGAAAGCCATTTTTGAAGAAGCTGGGATAAAAGTTAAGGTAAATCCTTGCACGACAAGAGAGTTCCCAAGACCAGCACCACGACCGATGTATTCGGTGTTTGAGCATATGGCATTAAGATTAAATAGTTTTAAGGTAATGCCAAATTGGAGAGATTCTTTGCGTATTTTTCTAAGAAGCATATAGATGAATAGTAAAAAGTACAGTTTATTAAAGTCTCTTAGTTGTATTGATATTTCAACTTATTACAAATCTATATCGCTATACAAACGTGTTCAAGCAAGACGGGCAATTTTTGAACGCTACGCACAAGCGTTAGAGGAGATTGATGGCATTCATTTCATGCCTGAACTTGAAGGTACAATGTCCAACCGTTGGCTAACAGCGCTAACGATTGACCAAAAGATACTTGGCGTCACACCGATAGATATTATTAATGCCTTAGCTCATGAAAACATCGAAGCGCGTCCTGTATGGAAACCGCTCCATTTGCAGCCATTGTTTGAAGGAACGCGGTATTATTCGCATGAAGAAGGTTGGAGCGTATCGGATGAGCTGTTTGCAAATGGTCTTTGCTTGCCATCGGGTTCAAGTATGACGATTGAGGAACAACAACGAGTTATTGATGTAATTACAAGCCTCTTGCTTAAATAGGTGGGAGGCTGATTTTTTTATTGCATCGAGGGATGAAAGTGCAGACAAAAGCCGTACAAATAGAAATTGAGCAGTTTAAACGCATTTTAATCGAAGCGTACGAACGAGGGCAGTCGAATGAAGTGACAGCCAAAGAGATGGTTCAAGAATTGGCACAGAAGTTATGTGTAGATGGTGAAAAATAAGTTATTATTAGATTTTATAGGAATTTAATACTGTCACATTTTTTAATTGTGTGTCTTTTCATCCGTTTGCTAACAATTAAAACAAACGTGAAAAATCTTTTTCTAAACGATTGCAGGATATTTTATTTTTAGATCGAATAGTCTTAATATTCTACATATTTTTTTATGGGATGATAAGGGGATGGTTAGTTTGAATAGGCCATTGAAAATAATCATTCTAGCTATTACACAAACATACGAGCGTTATTGTGTTGCAGGGATGACTGAACGTGGACAATGGATCAGACCATTGCCCCCTGATCATCGTTTTTGGGCAAGCTACAAATATGATGATGGTACGTTCATTAAGCCGGGAGACATATGGGAGGTCACCGACTATGTCAAATATAATGATCCTACTTCACCGGGGCATACGGAAGATATTCGAGTACTGAGCTATGAATCCTTATACAAATGCGGGGAATTAAACAATACTGAACTATGTGCATTTGTTAAGCAGCATCTCGAAAGTGAGCAAACACTACATGATACGCTAAATGCTAACGGACGATCGTTATGTTTAATCAAAGTGGATGATATTTGGAAAATAGAAGGAGCGAACCGTATTTGCTTTACAATGAATGCCAAAGAATATCGGAACAATACTTATAAAGAAGGTTATCCGGTAACAGATTTAAAATGGCGTTCCGTTTTTCGCTCTCATCGCTCGATATCCTTTAAAGGGTTTCAAAATTTATATTTGTGTATCGGATTGGCACGAACAGAACCGAATAAGAATATTACACGTGAATATCCGATGGTTATTAGTATTATCACAAATCCCTTTGTGGATTATCCGCCGCAATACCCATAATGGAAGTGGATATTTACGCTTGCTTAATGGTATACTTAATGTAAAAAGAAGGGGGAATGGTGAATGAGGGAACTAAAGGGAAAGTTATACACCTCAAATATCGAAGGATTAAAGTATGCGCCCCCTCATGCAGAAATATGGCAAATTACACGTGCTGGTCATAATATCACAGGTGCTATTGTTGTCCGTAGTTTGTCACCTTCCCCTCAGTTGTTTGAGCGTTATCTAAGGGAGTGGAAAGGGACACAAACGAATGAGTGGTGGCCTTTATATGAAAATGCCTTTCTTTCTGAACTAAGAGAAGAAGAAAAGCTAAAGTCGCTCCGAGATATTTATAAAAAATTGCTTCTAGGGAAAGATATTGTACTCCTTTGTTTTTGCCCGGATCATCGTTATTGTCATCGCCGTTTAGTGGGGGAGTTTTTTAAGCCGTATGGAGTTGAAGCGGTGGAGTTAAATCCTATGAAAACAGAGCAATTAAGTTTGTTTTAGGTGAGTGAAAAAATGAAAGCGAAAATTTGCACAATTGGGTTTGCGAAGAAACCGTTGCGAACGTTTGTGGAACTTTTAAAACAAGCAAATGTTCAAGTAGTTATTGACACACGTTTGCATAATACGTCGCAATTATCGGGATACGCTAAAAAAGACGATTTAGCATTTATTTTAGAAATATTAGGTATTGGTTATATTCATGATCCCCTTCTTGCCCCCACGGAGGAAATTCTCAAAGCGTATAAAAACAAGGAGATGGCTTGGGGAGATTATGAGGAGAAATATGTAGAGTTATTAAAAATGAGAAAAGTAGAGAAGTCCCATCAAGATCTCATCGCAAAGAAAACGGTTTGTCTACTATGTAGTGAACACGCCCCACATTACTGTCATCGTCGTTTATTAGCAGAGTACTTGCGAAAATTTTATTCGGATATAGAAATTGTTCATTTAATGTAGAGAATGAAATTAGTTATAAAAGGATGTACAAACTTTCTCTTCCCCTTCGTCGAGCTATATGATATCCTTCACATGAAAATAACTTCATGATAAGAGGAAGATGTAGATGAAATCGGAACGAAAAAGGGTAAAACGTATATGGATCGGAGCAGTTGTTTTATTTCTTGCGTTGGTAGGGGCGTATGCATTTTCTGTTTACTATAAACTACAACAAACGATCAGCGAAATACACGAACCTATTCAACGTGAACATTCAGAGAAACGCCCAGAGGAGCTATCATTTACAAAGCGACAACCTATCTCGATTTTACTGATCGGAGTGGATGAACGAAAAAATGATCGCGGTCGGGCAGATTCGTTAATCGTTATGACAGTGAACCCGAAAAAGCAGTCGATAGAAATGGTAAGCATTCCGCGAGATACACGCACATTGATTGTCGGTAAAGGGAAAGAGGATAAAATTAACCACTCGTACGCTTTTGGTGGGGTGGAAATGACGCTTGCGACGGTCGAACAATTTTTAGACATTCCAATTGATTATTACATTAAAGTGAACATGGAAGGCTTTAAAGATATCGTAGATGCCGTTGGCGGTGTAACGGTAAATAATTCTTTTGCATTTGAATATGAAGGAGAGTCGTTTCCGAAAGGAGAAATTACGTTAAATGGGGAAAAAGCATTAAAGTACACTCGTATGCGTTATGACGATCCGCGCGGTGATTTCGGTAGGCAAGATCGCCAAAAACAAGTCATTGAAGCCATTATTAAAAAGGGAGCTAGTTTCTCTTCGCTTACAAACTATGGTGACATACTTGAAGCGATAGGAAAAAATATAAAAACAAATTTGACATTTGACGACATGAAACAAATTCAAGCGAACTATAAAGAAGCACGACGTCATATCGAGCAGCTACACATACAAGGAAAAGGTCAAAAAATAAACGGGATCTACTATTTGATTGTACCAGAGGAAGAACGTATAACCATTTCGCAACGGTTGAAGGAGCATTTAGGAATAAAGTAAGGATGTCCCGGGGGACATCCTTTTTCTTTATAACTACACAAAAATGTATGTTTTTCATGTGAATGAACATATGCTTATGGTACATTCCAACTAGCGGTGTATGATCCGGTTGATGAGAAAGGAACAGTATACGTTCGATTAGAAATGCTTTCCCATATCACATTTCCAGCTTGGTCTTTTTTAATAAATTTAAACTCAATTGCTTTTCCTTGTGGGAGAGCGATTGTTGCTTTCCATGTCGGATAAGAAGATGGGTTCATTTTAATCGCATTTGCGGTATTCCAATTTCCGAGTTCTGGAATGTTGCCGACAACATATACGTTTTGTTCACTAGTTGTTGTGGCGTTATTAACTGTAAATGTGACGTTTGACGTTTTAGCCACCCAAATCGAAACGGAGCCGCCGTTTACTTTAAATTCTCCCCAACCATCCGCATTAATCGTTACTGTGTCACTTCGATTGCTATATAAGTTGCAATAAAGATTTTCCGATTGTTCGATTCTGTTTTCCTTCATAACAAGTCATTTTGATAGAATGCAGCGGGCGCTCTACTGGATGTAAAACAAAGTTTCAACTTATATAGTTAAATCATAAAATACTTTTCCGGCATGTTTTTTGCCGACATACATCCATTTACTTCCGCCAGGACCGTCGGTAATTAAAGCCGCCAGTCCAGAGTTTGGTTTTGTATCAATGCCTTCGCGTGTCCATCCGATAATGTCTTGATGGTCAATGTAATCACGTTGTGTTCCATAGGCATAGTCCCGACGAGCAATTAAAAGCGGGTCGATTTTGCTTTTTAATCCTGGAATATTGTATTTCGGGATTCCATAATAGTCACCGTAAAATACGCAAGGATACCCTTCTTGTCTTGTTAAAATAAAGGCGTAAGCAAGTGGTTTAAACCAAGGTTCGACCCATGACTGTAAAGATTGCCCTGGTTGCGTGTCGTGGTTATCGACAAGTGTTACAGCGAGTGAAGGTTGATCTTTCATTAATGTATTATTCAATAAATAACGCATGTCAAAATATCCACTCGATTTGGAAGCGGTATAAAAGTTGTTATGCAAAGGTGCATCAAATAATGACATCGATCCATTTGTTTTTGTAATGTAATTATGCAGCTTATTGACGTCATAGCTCCAAAATTCCCCAACGGCAAATAAATTTTTTCCTGTTTGATTACGTACATATGTTAGCCAGTCAGGGAAAAAGCTGTATTTAATATGTTTTACGGCATCTAAGCGGAATCCATCGATATTTGTAGTATTGACGTACCACGTTCCCCAGTTTTTTAATTCTGTCACAACCTCAGGGTGATCCATATCTAAATCAGCGAACATTAAATAATCATAGTTTCCGTTTTCTGTATCGACTTCCCAGTCCCATGCTTTTCCTGTACCGCGGAATTTGTAAATCCGATTTAATTTTCGGCTTTCATCCCAATCGGTACCGTCAAAATGATACCAACGCCATTTAAAACTCGAGTATGTGTTCCCCCGACCGGGAAAATCAAATTTTGTCCATGCTTGAATTTGATATGTTCCAGATGTTTCTTGATTTCGATCAGAAGGGTTTACCTCAACCGCATCGACAAATTCTGTGCCGTCAGCCCCCGCCTTATGATTAAATACAACATCTGCATATACTTGCATCCCTGCGGCTTTGGCAGCTTGGATGGCTTGAATATATTGTGTTTTTGTTCCGTATTTTGTTCGAATCGTTCCTTTTTGATCAAATTCCCCAAGGTCATATAAATCGTACACGCCGTATCCGACATCGCTTTGACTTGTTCCTTTATACGCTGGAGGAAGCCATAACGCTGTAATACCGAGCGAAGAAAGATTTTCGGCTTCATTTTTCACCTTTGTCCAAAGGGTTCCATCGTTCGGTAAATCCCATTCAAAATATTGCATCATTGTTCCGTTAATAGGTGCAGTATTAGCTTGTGCTGTTGAAAAAGGTGTGAAAAAGGAAATAACTAAGGTAGCAATTATAGAATAATACAACCATACTTTTTTCACATTATTCATCTATACGCATCCTTTCATGTGAAGTAAAGATGCAAACGTTTGCACTTAAGTATAAACGCGTTTGAAGTTATTATAATGATGTTTGTTAACGCTTACAATACAGTTTTTTATTTTTATACATTTCACCAAATTTGAAAGCCGTGCGGTTATTTTATGTGGAGGAATGTATAAAGGACCGCCTGTAACGGTGCCTGTCACGCCCCGATCAACAACCTTGGCAACGGCTTAGGATATTCCGTCAAAGAAGTGATTGAGACATGTGAAAAAGTAACCGGCCGCAAAGCGGTAATCGAATACACTGACCGCCGTCCGGGCGATCCGGCGCGCCTTGTCGCTTCCTCGCAAAAAATTTATGAAGAGTTGGGATGGAAAGCGGAATATTCACTCGAGGAGATTATCGCAAGCGCATGGAAATGGCATCAGCGGAAAGGGTAAGAAAGACTAGTCACCCTTGTTGCAGAGGGTGACAGATTTATTTATGCGTATAAATAACTGAATATTCTGTATATATTTGGTTGGTGGTGCTGTGCGTGATGGCAAGAGAATTAAGGAGTAGCACATATATCTCATGTATATTTTTATAAAAATGGTATGGAAGGAAAAGGATTGGAGTGGATGAGTGTCGAAATAAAAAAATTGGTGTCAATATCGTAATATGGAGGATGGAAAAATGAATCAGGAGCGATTCGTGGAACAAATGTGGAAATATCTGTTAGGTAATATGATATGAAAGAAAAATCGTATCTATGATTTAAAAGAAAAGAAGCATTTCCAGTCGTGTCGCTTTCTGACGAGGGAATGTTCGTGTGTCTGATATTGAGAAACAAAGGTGCTTTTCAGTAAAACGGCCATGATGAATGTAATTTAATCGCTCATGAAGATGGCGGGCGTCAAAAAATGATCAACCCTGAATAGTGGTTAAAGTTAGGGCTGTTTTCTCTCTTTCTAGGGATGTGTGTCCGGTTTCTGTCATCATTCAAGAATTTTTCTTACAAAAATGAGTAAAGGAAGGGGGAGTACAATGAATGATCAAGATCATATACATAATCATGAAGAGTTGAATGGTGACGTTCCACAAACTCAAAAGTACCCATGGTATAAATGGTTGTTATGCTATAGTACAGCTTTGTTGGTGAGTTTATTTATTTTGCATTTAGTGGTAGCACCGGGCATTTCAGAAATATTAAGTTATCTGACGGAAGGGGAATTTAGTAAAAAGGAGATAATTGGGTATATAGGTGGAACCTTTCTTGTTCTGTACATGGGTAAATATTTTGGTGATTCATGGCGTGCTAATGAGTTACAGGAAATCGGAACAGCGGTGACTAATTTTCGAAACCCGTTTTATGACCCTAATTTTGAAAAAGGACCTTTCCGGTTGCAGGCGAAGTATAATGAACTTTTGACACAATTTAATGTTCAGAGAAGTTTATTGCAAAAGGCAATGGAACAAAATAATGAGTACGTTGATCTTTTGCAACGCACAGAGTCAAAGCTAAGAGTCCAACTTCGACATCACGATAATGCTAATCGCATCATTGATTCGCTTATTTATTTAACAAAGATAAACCATGATGACATTATTAATAGGATGCTGAAAGATACATTGGAAGAATGTATTACTGTGCTTCATCGAGATCTTAGCGACAAATCCATTTCATTGTTTGAGGTCGTGGGAGAAAAATTGAAAATTAGGGAGTACGTTCGAATTGGTGCAGAATCAGCTTATAAACGCTCCTTTGCCAAAGGGGAAGGTTTTGCTGGTTATGTATGGAAAAAAAGTGAACCGATTATAAAAAATAATATTGATTATGAAGAGGATGAAATGTTTAAGGGGGGTAACAAGCCCAATCATGAGTTTTATTCTATTATGGGCTTACCTTTAGTAGTCGATGAGCAAACATATGGAGTATTATGTTTACAGTCGGAAAGTAAAGAGGGGTTTGGTGAGGAAGATTTAAAAGCGGTGCAATTTTATGCTAATATATGTACTTACCTATTGCTGTGTGATAAAATGGGGATAATAGGAGTACGAAAGGGGGACGATATACAATGATCAATACAACTGGCTGGAAAGAAATTGATAAGCTTTTTGAAAAGGCTCATCAGTTATATGCCGAAACTGAAAAGCTAAATGTCGAGATCGAAAAGGCGATGCGATTTCGTCCAAAAAAGATGAAGGTAAAAACCCCCTTTGTAGATGTAAGATTAGCAAGGCATAAAAAGTAAATGTTGTTTGTTACTATCCGAAAAAGGTTGATAAGATAAAAGGGAAGGAGAGCTCATCACCGTAAAAACCGAACAGCTCTTCTTTTTTGTTTTTATTAGGATTTGTAACGGTGCCTGTCACGCCCCACTCAGCCATTTCGCAACGGTTAAAGGAGCATTTGGAGATACAGAAAAGGGGCTGACCGAAAAGACCGCTAAAAAGCGGACTTTTGAGTCAGCCCTAAAAAAGGCATTTATTTGAATTTGATTGTTGCTAGTCTTCTATTTACTTCCTCTATATCAAAATATTCTGGATCAAAGTCATCTCCGTACCATTCATCATACCACTCGAGAAACTCTTCCCGTTCTTGTTTTCTTGTATCGTCTTGCATCATATCGAGTACATCTTGGTAACCCCAAACGCCACCGACATCTTCTGGTGGGCATGCTCGTTTTCCTTTAATACAAACAGGATGTGTCAACGGTTCCATTCGTTTTTCAATTTTTTCTAATGTAACGATATGCTCCCAATTGTCGCCAAAGTCATACGTATATAAAACTTTGTCCTTTTCATGACTTAAATATGTTTTCATCCGTATTTTTCGAGAATCGAGCATATCTTTCCGAGGGTGTGAAAAATCGTCTAGAGGGTGTGGCACATCGATGATCGCATCGCCTGTTTCGAATTGATATAAGTGATAGTTTTTCCAACCCATTGCTTCTTGAATGATCAGATGAAGTTGATCGAATGTAATATTGCTTGGAACAAGTACACGTCGCCAAATGGGTGGCCGAATGCCACGCAAGGCGATTTTTAATTGGTAAACGGTTTGTTTTTTCTGCAACACTTTCTCCTCCTTTTCTTTTACTATAATGATAGACGAGTTTCTATGTTTTTATAAGAGAAATCTTTCATTTTTTTCGATAGCCGTATCGTGCAAAAATGCTCACGTTTGTGTAAACTGAAAAAAAACGTGCACGGAGGTTAGCAATGAACATTGTCGTTGTCGGAACAGGATATGTGGGCTTAGTGACAGGTGTGGCGCTTGCGCATATTGGTCATCAGGTGACATGCGTGGATGTCGATGAAGAAAAAGTTGAGCGGATGAAGCATGGCATTTCGCCGATTTATGAGCCGGGTATTGAGCCGTTTATGAAAGAAAATATGGAAGCGAATCGGTTGTTTTTTACGACGGACGGTGCGCGTGCATATCAGGAAGCGGATGTGATTTATATCGCGGTCGGCACGCCTGAAAATGAAGATGGCTTTGCGGATTTAACATATTTAAAGCAAGCGGTGAAAGACATTGCGGCGGCGGTAACGAAAGATGTCATCGTTGTGACAAAAAGTACGGTGCCGATCGGGACGAATCACGAAATGAAGCGCATGTTTGCGGAGCTTGCTCCACATGTACGTATCGAAGTCGTGTCGAACCCGGAATTTTTACGGGAAGGTTCTGCCATTCACGATACGTTTCATGGCGATCGCATCGTGATCGGGGCGGATGATGAACGGGCAGCAGCGGTCGTTGCCGATATTCATCGGCCGTTTGGCATTCCGATTTTTCACACTGATATTCGGAGTGCGGAAATGATTAAGTACGCCTCGAACGCCTTTTTAGCAACGAAAATTAGCTTTATTAATGAAATTGCGAACATATGTGAAAAAGTTGGCGCGGACATTGAACAAGTGGCGGCTGGCATGGGGATGGATGCGCGCATCGGCTCCTCGTTTTTGCGCGCTGGTATCGGTTATGGAGGCTCTTGTTTTCCGAAAGATACGAAAGCATTGGCGAAAATTGCAGCAAATATCGATCATCATTTTGAGCTGTTAAAGGCGGTCATTGAAGTGAACAACAAGCAACAACGAAAGCTCATTGAGAAAGCGAAAGAGCGGTTTGGTCGTCTCGCCGGAAAACGAGTGGCTCTTCTCGGTTTATCGTTTAAGCCCAATACAGACGATATGCGGGAAGCTGCATCGCTTGTCGTTGCGCGCGAGCTGCTTGCGGAACAGGCGACCGTCGTTGCATATGACCCGATTGCGATGGGGAAAGCGGCACATGTGTTGCCGAAAGAAGTCATATATGCAGACCGGGTAGAACAGGCGCTCGAACGTGCGGATGCGGCAATGATTTTAACGGAATGGGATGAATTTCGCCAGCTGGACTTATCTGTTTACGTTAACAAAATGAAAACGCCTATTATTTTTGATGGGCGCAATTGTTATGCGCTTCACGATGTAGCGCGCTACCCAATTGAATATTACTCGATCGGACGAAAACCGATAACGAATATAAAATAACTCCATCTTTCCTATATATGTGTGATAAAATTGAAGTGCATGACAAGGAAAGGAGATATTGTATGATTTTGGTCGTTGGTGGAGCGGGATATATCGGCAGCCATGTGGTAAAGAAATTAGTTGAAACGAAGCCGATCGTCGTGATCGATAATTTATCGACAGGGCATCGTCATCTTGTGGACAAACGAGCGGTGTTCGTTCATGGCGATTTAGGCGATCGGGCGACGCTTGTACGCATATTTGAAAAATATCCGATCGATGCGGTGATGCATTTTGCGGCAAATAGTTTAGTAGGCGAGTCGGTCGTTGAGCCGATGAAATATTATAAAAACAACGTTGCTGCGACGTTAACGTTGTTAGAAACGATGATGGAATATGGCGTGAAGCGGTTCATTTTTTCATCGACTGCAGCGGTGTACGGCATTCCAAACGTTGATGTCATTACAGAACAATGTCCAACAAATCCAATTAACCCATACGGTCGTTCGAAATTGATGATTGAACATATGCTTGCTGATTTTGCGTCAGCGTATGATTTACGTTACGTCGTGTTGCGCTATTTCAACGCGGCAGGTGCGCATGAAAGCGGGGGCATTGGGGAAGACCATCATCCGGAAACGCATTTAATTCCGCTTATTTTGCAACATTTGCTCGGATTGCGCGATAAAATTTCGGTGTTCGGTACAGACTACGATACACCAGACGGCACGTGTATTCGTGATTACATTCACGTGACCGATTTAGCCGAAGCGCACATCATCGCTTTGCATGCGCTTCTTTCGAATGAAAAAAAGACAGCGACATACAATCTTGGCAACGGGCTCGGTTATTCGGTTAAAGAAGTGATCGATATGTGCGAGCGTGTGACGGGGAAACAGGCGACGATCGAATATACGGAGCGTCGTCCAGGAGATCCGGCTCGACTCGTCGCTTCGTCTGAAAAAATTGCTCGTGAACTTGGCTGGAAAGCGACGCGCTCGCTTGAAGAGATTATTGCAAGCGCATGGCGTTGGCACGAGAAACATACATCATAGAAAAGAGAAGTCGAATATTTTGACTTCTCTTTTCCATTTTGTTACCATGTTAATATACATGCTTCATTAACACCCGAAGACGCTAACACGATCCCCATAAGGCATATAAAATGAAGGAGGGATTGGATGCGGAAAACAACACCTGTTTTTTACATTTCTATCGTCATCGCATTATTATTTATTGGTTGGGGAGTGATCCCGGAAAGTGTATTGCCGCAATTTCATTTGGCGAAAGTGAGCGGCGACGTACAAAGTTTTCTAGTGCATAAGTTTGGTTGGTTTTATTTACTAGCCGCAACGGCTTTTCTCGTCTTCTGTTTCGTTATGATCTTTTCAAAGTATGGAAACATTCGACTAGGTGCGGACGATGAAA
This sequence comes from Anoxybacillus ayderensis, assembly GCF_000833605.1. GTDB lineage: Bacteria > Bacillota > Bacilli > Bacillales > Anoxybacillaceae > Anoxybacillus > Anoxybacillus ayderensis. The sequence goes on from NZ_JXTG01000008.1 coordinate 40,448, forward strand.
AACCGGAGTATCGTTATCGAACGTGGTTTGGCATGTTGTTTAGTGCCGGTATGGGAATCGGGTTAGTGTTTTGGGGCGTGGCTGAGCCGATGTATCATTTTTACAGCCCACCTGTTGGTGAAGCAGAAACAGCAGAAGCTGCTCGTGTAGCGATGCGATATGCGTTTTTCCATTGGGGATTGCACCCGTGGGCGATTTATGCGGTTGTCGCGCTAGCGTTAGCTTATTTCCAGTTTCGGAAAAAAGAGCCGGGAGTGATTAGCCGCGTACTGCGTCCCGTGTTGGGTGAGCGTGTAAATGGATTAACGGGGATTGCCGTCGATACGTTAGCGGTTTACGCGACCATTTTCGGTGTAGCGACTTCACTTGGATTAGGGGCGATTCAAATTAGTGGGGGATTGTCTCACCTCTCTCCAAGTATACCAAACAGTTTTGCGACACAGCTCGTCGTTATCATTGTCGTTACGGTATTATTTATGTTGTCAGCCCAAACAGGATTGAATAAAGGCATTAAAATATTAAGTGATACGAATGTGATGCTTGCAGTGCTTTTAATGCTTTTCTTGCTGTTTGCAGGACCGACAAACTTCATTATGGATGTATTTACCGCAACGGTCGGCTCGTATATTCAAAACTTACCATCTATGAGTTTACGGTTAAGTCCGTTCGAACAAAGTGAATGGCCGAGGGTGTGGACGATTTTTTACTGGGCATGGTGGATTGCATGGGCACCATTTGTCGGCTCGTTTATTGCCCGCGTTTCGCGCGGACGAACGATTCGAGAGTTTATGATCGGTGTATTGCTCGTTCCGACGATTTTTAGCGCCCTATGGTTCTCTGTGTTTGGCGGATCTGCCCTGTATTTAGAAATGTTTGAGGGGGCAGACATTATGGAAACGATGAATGAGTCAGGCATTGAGATGGCGCTCTTTTCTGTTTTTAAACATTTCCCATTGAGCACGATTTTATCGGGGTTAGCGATTTTACTCATTTGTACGTTTTTCGTTACATCAGCCGATTCGGCGACATTTGTGCTAGGAATGCAGACGACAAATGGAAGTTTAAATCCATCAAACTCTGTTAAATTGACTTGGGGAATCATTCAGTCCGCGACCGCCATCATTTTACTTTGGACAGGCGGATTACAGGCGCTTCAAACCGCATCAATTATTGCGGCGTTTCCATTTACGGTTATCATGCTTCTTATGATTCTTTCTTTGTTGCGGTCGTTTAAACAAGAAACATTTATGAAGAAAAAATAATCGGTCATGACTTGACCGATTATTTTTTTGCCTAAAGTTTGACACTCGCTGTTCTGTTTGCTACCCTAACAGTAGAACAAAAAATAGGACGGTGAACAGACAAGTTATGAACATTAGCCATTTTTCGATTCGGCGCCCGGTGTTGACGTTCGTATCGATGGTGATCGTCATTCTTTTAGGGGCGGTATCTTTGTTAAATATTCCGATGAAGTTAATTCCTGATATTCAACCCCCTGTCGGTGTCGTTGTAGCAACGTATCCGGGAGCGGGGCCGACGGAAGTGTTAGAGAAAGTGACGAAGCCGTTAGAAAGCAGCTTAGCGACGTTGCCGGGGCTAAAGACGATGACTTCGACGTCGCAAGAAGGCTCGACACTCATCTTATTACAGTTTTCATGGACGACAGTAATTGATGACATCCAAAATGATGTCATGCAGCGTATTGATCAAGCGCCTCTTCCTGATGACGTGTCAAAGCCGCGATTTTTAAAGTTTGACCCGTCGCAGTTTCCTGTCATCCAACTGACGTTGACGACGGAAAAGGAACATGAACAGCTGAAGACGTTGGCGCAACAGTTGAAAGCAGAGCTGGCCAAAACGGAAGGAGTAGCTAGCGTCAACGTATCAGGAACGTTTACGAAACATGTGCGCGTAGTCGTCGATCCAAATAAGCTTCAAACGTACCGACTTTCCCAACAAGACGTTGTGAATTTCATTTCGGCTAACAACGTGTCGTTGCCAGGGGAAACGGTCGTCATCGACGATCGGCAACTATCGACACGCATTTTAAGCACGGTACAGTCTGTCGATGAATTAAAAAATCTCGTTCTTTTGATCGACCCTATGACAAGTAAGCGCGTTCGTTTGCAAGATGTAGCGAGCGTTGAACTCGTTCCAGACGAGCAACAAACGATTACGAGAACGAACGAAAAGCCATCCGTGTTAATGAGCGTGCTGCAAAAGGCAGATGCGAACACAGCGGAAGTATCTACAGCGTTTCAAAAGCAGTTGGATAAATTGTTGAAAAAAGAACAATTTCAAGACGTACATGTCGACATATTGTTTGACCAAGGGGAATTTATTCAGCGAACGATTCGCAACATCGCACAATCGCTCGTTTTAGGTGGCGCTTTTGCGATGGCGGTGCTGTTTATTTTTTTACGAAACATGAAAAGTCCAATCATTATCGGCATCGCCATTCCGTACTCTGTCATTGTGACGTTTGTTTTAATGTATTTTTCCGATTTTACGTTAAATATTATGACGCTTGGCGGATTAGCCCTTGGGATCGGGATGCTTGTTGACAACTCGATTGTCGTTATTGAAAATATTTCCCGCCATTTAGCGATGGGAAAAGATCCGAAAGAAGCAGCGAAAGATGGGGTAAGCGAAATCGGAACCGCCATTGTCGCATCGACGTTAACGAGTGTAGCTGTGTTTATTCCGGTATTATTTATTACCGGTTTAATTGGAGATTTATTTACCGAGTTTGCGCTAACGATTGCGTTTAGTTTACTAGCATCGTTATTTGTTGCGCTGACGGTTGTGCCGATGCTTGCGAGCCGTTGGTTGCGCCCGCGCAGACGGTATCGCGAAGAAGCCCGTTTAACGTCCGCTCCGATGCGTGCGCTTGAGCGAAGTGTACGATGGTCGTTGCGTCATCGTTTCGTCGTATTATTGCTCGCGTTCGGCTTGCTCGGTGCGGGGGTGTTTAGTTTAACGACCGTCGGTATGCAGTTTTTGCCGAATGCTGATGAAGGGTTTTTCTCGATTCGCGTCCAAACAGATGACGGTGCTTCGCTGCAAGCGACAGAGCGCGTTGTGGCGGCGATTGAACATGAATTAAAGCGAGTGGATGATATCGATACGTACGTCAGCCTGATCGGTTCGACACAAGAACAGTCGTTTCGTGGAACGGCGCAAAGCAACGTCGCGGAAATATACGTGAAAATGAAACCGAAAGATAAGCGTGATCGCTCGGTGTTCGTTGTCGTTGATGAGTTAAAATCTCCTGTGCAACAAGCGGTGAAAAAAGTGAATAAAACGGCGGAAGTGTCGTTTAACTTGCAAGCATCGACCGGAAGTGCGCCAAATACGTTAACATTTAGCGTAAAAGATACGGATGAGAAAAGGTTGAAAGAAGTCGTTAGTCAAATTGAAAAACGATTAAAGACCTTAAAAGAAGTAAAAGAAGTGACAACGGATTTATCAGAAACAGTTGATGAAATGCAAGTGAAGATTGACCGTGAAAAAGCGTTGCGAAACGGTTTAACCCCTGCGCAAGTCGCCATCGCTGCCCAACAAATGACGCGCGGAATGACGGCGACACGCATCATTGATGCGAGCGCGAACGTATACGATGTAAACGTTCAATACGATGATCGTGCGAACCATTCGGTTGAACATATAAAAAAATTGCTTGTGAAAAAACCGGACGGTACGTTCGTAAAACTTGGGGATATTGCATCCGTTTCGGTCGGCAAAAACCCTGTTCGCATTCAGCGAATCGATGAACAAAGTGCCGTTCAGTTTACTGTGAAATATAAAAGTTCGGTGACGCTTGGCGACATATCGGCGCTTGTCGACCGTGAAATCGCAAAGCTCGATCTTCCAGCTGAGACGGACATCGTCTTTAGCGGCGATCGGGAGTTGCTTGAGTCGTCGCTTGACGATTTAGCGTTAGCTTTCGGATTGGCGGTTACGTTTGTATATCTCGTCATGGCGGCGCAGTTTGAGTCGTTTAAACATCCGTTCATCATTATGTTTACGATTCCGTTAATGATCGTCGGAATTGCGGGCGGATTATTGTTGACACAGACGCCAGTAAGCGTCATGGTCATTATCGGCGGTATCGTACTTGCCGGTATTGTCGTCAACAATGCGATTGTCCTTGTCGATTATATGAATCAATTGCGTGCACGCGGAGAACGAGACATTATTGTCACAGCGGTAAAACTTCGTCTTCGTCCGATTTTAATGACGGCGTTAACGACAATTTTAGGGCTGTTGCCGCTCGCCTTTGGCATCGGTGACGGGGCGGAGCTTAATCAGCCGATGGCGATTACTGTCATTGGTGGACTATTGAGCAGCACCTTTTTAACGTTATTTGTCATTCCGGTCGTGTACAGCTTTACGTTATCGAGAAAGTTTTATATTCAAAAATAAACAGCCGACGCGACCGGCTGTTTATTTTTTTCGTTCTTCTAGTTTTTTGGCCATTTGTTCAAGCAGTTTTTCCCATAATGTTTGTTGCTTCGTTCCTTTTTTCTTTGCCATATTTCACCTCATGAAAGGGTAAATAGTTCACGTAATTGTTCGTTGGACAGTTCGGTAATCCACGTTTCACTTTGGATGAGCTGTTCATTGAGCGCTTGTTTTTTCTCAAGCATATCGTCGATTTTTTCTTCAATCGTCCCGGTTGTAATGAATTTATGCACATGAACAAATTTCGTTTGCCCGAGGCGATACGCTCGGTCTGTCGCTTGGTTTTCTACAGCCGGATTCCACCAACGGTCAAAATGAATGACGTGGTTGGCGGCTGTTAAGTTTAGACCTGTCCCGCCCGCTTTGAGCGATAAAATGAATATATGAAACTGCCCGTTTTGAAATTGTTCGATCATTTCATCGCGTGTTTGTTTCGGTGTGCTGCCGTTTAAAAAGACGACCGTTTCTTTCAAATGCGTAGAAAGAAGGTGTTGAATCATCTCGCCCATTTGAATGTACTGCGTAAAAATTAAACAACTTTCTCCGCTGTCGCGAATTTGCCCGACAAGTTCAAGCAGCTTTTCTACTTTATGCGATCGCTCGACGATTTGCTTCGGATGTTTTTCTTTTAAGTATAGTGCTGGATGGTTGCATAGTTGTTTTAAGCTGTTTAACATTTGTAAAATGATGCCGCGTCGCGCAAACCCATCGACTTGTTCGAGTTTTTCAAGCGACTGTTGCACAATTTGTTCGTATAAGGATGCTTGTTCGGCAGTGAGCGGGCAATATTCTTTTTGTTCGAGTTTATCAGGCAAGTCGAGCGCAATACGTTCGTCTGTTTTCGTTCGCCGCAATAAAAATGGACGAATGAGTTTTTGTAGTTTTTCCGTTGCTTGTGCGTCTCCGTTTTTTTCAATCGGCGTTGCAAAGCGACGTTGAAACTCTGTTTGTGAGCCTAAGTAGCCCGGGTTTAAAAAGTGGAAGATGCTCCAAAGTTCGTTTAGTCGATTTTCAATCGGTGTACCGGTGAGCGCAATTTTATGACGCCCTTTTAGTTTACGAATGGCACGCGCTTGTTTCGTTTGGGCATTTTTAATGTTTTGTGCTTCATCTAAACAAATGACATCCCAATCGATGCTTGCGAGGTCATCGAAATCTAAATGAGCCAAACTGTATGATGTAATGACAAGATCACAGCTTTTTGCTTTTTCGATAAACGTATCTCCATGTCCACGAGTGGATCCGTGATGAACGTAGACGGTTAAAGACGGAACGAATTGCTGACATTCTTTTTGCCAGTTGCCGATGACGCTCGTTGGACAAATAAGTAAAGCAGGGCCGTTTCGTTTCTCGTTTTCTTTCACATAGGCGAGATAGGCTAGCATTTGTATCGTTTTCCCAAGACCCATATCGTCTGCTAAACAGCCACCAAAACCGAGCTGGCGTAAAAAGACAAGCCAGTCGACGCCTCGCTGTTGGTATGGACGTAACGTGCCGTGGAACGTGCTCGGAATGGTGACGTTTGGGATATGGTCAATGTTTTTCATTTTTCGTACGAGCGTGGCAAACGGGCGATTCAGTTCAATGTCAATCGCTTCATCGTCTTCATGTTGTTCGTTTGTTTTTTCCGCGAGCGTTTGCATAAGTACGTCACGAATTGATAAACCTTCTTGTTTCGCTCGTTTCATCAGCTTTTGTACGTGTTGAATGACGGCAGGGTCAAGTTGTACCCATTGATCGCGAATGCGCACGAGGCGGCGCTTTTGTTCGACGAGTTCCGCGAATTGCTGCTCCGTCAGTTCGATGCCGTTTGTAGCGATACGCCAGTCGAAATCGACGAGTGCATCGAGTCCGAACACAGATGTTGCCGATGATTTCACGCGTGCTTTTACACGAAGGCGCGTTTGTTTGACGACTTCCCACCATTCCGGCACGATAACGCGAACGCCTGCTTCGGTGAGTTCGATTGTCGCTTCCACTAAAAAGCGCCACGCTTCTTCTTCGTTTAGTTGCGTGCGCAGCGCCCCATTTTCGCTCAGCCATGGAACGATCGTTTGCCAGCGTTGTTGAGCTCGTTCAATATGACTAGCGTACGCTTGCCAAGCTTTCGGCATATGCGGATACACGGTGATGTCGTTTGTTGCTGCGTCGATGAGCACCGTTTCAAGCGACCATGCTCCACCATCTTCCTCTGGTTCGTTTAAACGTATGGCGATGATAAATGGCGGGCGGTTTTTGTCCCAGCCAATTTCGGTGAGCCAGTCATGCTCGTCTATAAATGAAACGCTGTCGCTTGTTAGTAGCGGATATGTTTCAACGATTTGTTGCCACGTTTGTTTTAGCTCCACGTCCGATTGAATCCAGTCGTTTATTGCTTCGGAGCGCCACATCGCAACGAACGGATGATCTTCTTCTGTACCTTTCCAGCCGAATTGCCCTTTTTTCCATGTTTCAAAGTCAGGCATAAACTGCTTTTGTTCGATATGTCCCATGATTTGTTTTGCCCATGTTTGAAATTGTTTGCTTTGGTCATCCCATGCAACTTCGATCAATGCGCTCGTCGACGGATAGGCAAAAAACGTAAGCGCCTCCCATGGAGAAAGAAGAACGCCAATATGTGTCCCAATCGTCTCGATAGGGGCGAATGTGCCATAAAACGTTTCTTCATGCCATAAAAAAACGATGCCTCTCCAATTACTTGGGTGTGTATCGTCGCTATAAATGAAAAATTGTTTTTGTTCCTCAAGCCAGCGGCTTTGTAATTCCAGTTGCATCATATGAATTTCCCTTTCCGTAATAAATCTTGAAAGGCACGTAATCGTTTTGTTTGTTCAGCGAGTTTTGTAATATATGTTTCCCAGCGAGGCATTTGTTTTAAAGCACGGTAATGAGCCCGTAGTTTTCGTAAATGTTTGATCGCTTGTTCGTATGCGCTCCGATTTTTTTGTTCGATGTAATACATAATCGTTTGATGATAAAGCGGAAGAACGAGCGAACGATCCGCTTGTTCGACTGCTTTTAAATGGAGCGGATGAATCATATCGACGGTTGTTTTTTCAAGCATATATAATTCAATAAGCTCTTTCCATTTTTGTTCATCAAATAAGTAATCGATGTACGTATAAAAGCTGTACGGAAGCAGCCTTTGAAGAAGCTGTTCGTACCGTTCGGTTTGTTCATTTTTTGTAGCGATACGATATTGGACATAGGCAGATAGTACATGTTGAACAAACCACTCACGGTCACTTATATGAAGTGAATATAAGTACGTTTCCACATTTTGTTCGAGCCGATGAAACCAATCAGCTCCACGTTGAATTTGCTTTTTCGCAAATGACATATGCATAAAACGGACGATATGTCCTGTTGCTAAGTATGGAAACGGTTCAATGAGCTGATAAGCTTGCTGATCGTTTCCAAGCAAAAATGACACGTACGAAGCTGCGCCGATAAACGGTATTTTTTCTTCTACGGTTTGTTTCTTATTTAACTGCTCAATCGCCCATGTACATTCCTCTTGGCGATATGTTTCGTCGGTCAATACGGTTGTCCATATGATTTCGTATACATCTAATATTTGTCTAAAGTACGTTAATTCGCCCGACAATACGTTTCTTACGTATGGGATAGTAGCGTATAAAAGTTGTTCATGACTTTTTGTACGCGGTTTTTTTGCTAAATTTGTGAGTGCTTGTTGGACGGTTGAAGAAAATTGTTCCACATGTCGCTCTTGCATGATCGCGAAGTAGCCCCATGATTTTTGCGGAATATGAACAAGTTTAATAAATGTAAATAAGGCGGCATGGACATAATATAAATGGTCTAAAAACGATGCTTTAGATGTCGGACGTTCAAATGTTGGGAAAAACGATTGAACGAGCCTGCGCATATGTTCTTCTTCCGTTATATTGTATAGCGGGATGCGGCGATATTTTTCTTCAAACGATTGCCACCACGCGTCAACGATATTTGCGTTGTTTGACGTATTGCTTCTATTTTTCTCGTTTAGCTTCTGTTGCTGAACGGTTTGTTGTTTCACTTGTACGTCTTTTTGTGTTTCATTGCTTTCTGCTTTTTTTCGTTTTGTCGCTGGTTCTTTCCATGTTCTAATTAAATTCCCAACCGCATCAATTTGATTGTATGCATATAAAAATAACGCAACATTGTGCGGACATAGACCGACGGCTGTGCAAGTACACGATGAGCCCGCCACCTGCTTTAACCGAAAAGACGGCTCATATGTATGTCCCTTATCCGTTACTTTCCCTTTCAGCACATTGTCCTCGATCGTCACGTTATATACATGCCCGGTGCGATACAAATGCCATGCGCGTTTAATCATGTCGCTATGTTTTTTGTACGGTAGCAGCTTTATGACACGTTGAGCCGCTTTCGTCATCAACTCTTGCGGCAACATCGTCTGTAACATGACAGCATCTCCTTCTCTTAAATTTGTCCTTATTTTAGCATGCTCGCCGTTTGTTTACAAACGAGGGAAGTTAAAAAATGTTTTTAATGTTTGCTTATTTTGTAGCAAATCAGCAAGTGTATAATTGTCAAGTGTTTGTAAAAATGCTTGCAATGCTTCGTGAAGAATATGTTTCAACTGACAAACGGGTGTAATAACACAATCGTTTCCATGAGCGGCAAAGCATTCAACGAGAGATAAATTCTCTTCCGTTTGCCTAACGACAGCACCGATGCGAATGTCTTCTGGTTTTTTAGCGAGGCGAATGCCGCCGTTTCGCCCGCGAATCGTTTCAATAAGTCCGAGTTTTCCGAGGTCGTATACAATTTTACTTAAATGGTTTTCGGAAATGGAAAACGTGCGGGAAATTTCTTTAATGTTTGTTTTTTCACCTTCTTCTAACGTTCCTAAAAAGAGAAGAACACGCAACGCATATTCTGTATAGTTCGTTAACTGCATAATGTTTCACCTTTCATTTGTTATTTACTTTATATAGTAGCACATTCTTTCGTCTCGCCGTTATGTGATAAAAAACATGTATTTTATATATTGCTTTTTTGTTTTTTATATGATTCAATAAACATGTATATAAAATATATGTTTTTGGGGGATATGTGTGATGGGCGCAATAAAATCTTTATTAAGCGAACGTACAATTGAAATTATCAAATCAACGGTTCCTGTGTTAGAACAATATGGGGAACAAATTACACGGCGTTTTTATGAACTGATGTTTTCTAATCACCCGGAGTTATTGAACATTTTTAACCATGCTCACCAAAAGCAAGGGAGACAACAAAAGGCGTTGGCCGCATCTGTATATGCAGCAGCGAAGCATATTGATCGTTTAGAGGACATTTTGCCCGTTGTTAAACAAATTGGTCATAAACATCGTAGTTTAGGGGTAAAAAAGGAGCATTATCCGATCGTTGGTAAACATTTATTGATGGCGATTAAAGATGTACTTGGTGAAGCTGCGACAGATGAAGTGATTGAAGCATGGAGAGAAGCTTACGGCGTAATTGCTGATGTATTTATTCAAGTAGAACAACAAATGTACGATGAGGTAGCGAAAAAACAAGGAGGATGGGTTGATTTTCGTCCTTTTGTTGTGCAGAAAAAAGTGAAAGAAAGTGATGTTATCACATCATTTTATCTCGTTCCACAAGATGGAGGGGAAATAAGCGATTTTCTTCCAGGACAATATGTAAGTGTGAAAGTGCAAATTCCAAGCGAAAAATATACGCACATTCGTCAATATAGTTTATCGGATGTACCAGGGAAATCGCACTACCGTATAAGTGTAAAGCGGGAAGTTGAAACAGCACAAAAGCCTGCCGGTATTGTATCGAATTATTTACATGATCATGTAAAAGAAGGGGACGTGCTTGAATTAAGTGCACCAGCTGGTGATTTTACAATCGACATGAGCAAGGAAACTCCTGTTATATTCGTTAGCGGTGGCGTAGGTATTACACCATTATTAAGTATGGCGAAGTCAGTCGTAAAACAACAGCCAAATCGTTCAATCACTTTTATTTGTGCGGCAATCAATCGTCGCGTTCATGCATTTGATCAAGAGTTGCGCATGCTCGCAGAACAAACGAACGTATCTTATTATGTTTGTTATGAACAACCGTCAGAAGCTGACCGAACTCATCCGTATTTTAAGAAGGAAGGATTTATTGACGCTTCATTTATGCGGTCTGTTATCGAGCAAACGAATGTCGATGTATACATGTGCGGCCCAATTCCTTTTATGAAAACTGTCAAAGAAGCTCTGCAGCAATGTGGGGTGGCTGAGGAGCGGGTTCATTATGAATTTTTCGGTCCTGCTAGTCAGCTGTAACATGTTGTCCTTCCCAATTTGGGAGGGGCTTTTTTGTTGTGAAAAAGAGGAAAAAGAGATAGAATGGTGGGAAGATTTCCGTATATAGAAAGGGTCTGAATGATGACTAAAACAAATCGTATGATATGGTGGGGTCTTGTATTTGCATGGTGTGCGCTTATTTACTATTTTACCGAGTCTCCGCTATTTACCGGGGAACAAACGGCACAATGGGTTCGCTATTGGCTTGAATATGTTGGCATTCATACGAACCATCCTGTGAGCGACGGATTATTTTCATGGAATTTTATTGTTCGAAAATGTGCGCATATGACGGTATTTGGAACGTTTGCGTTTTTTGCATGGAAAGCGACAGCTTCTTATCGCTTCGCATGGTTGCTTACGCTCGTCTGTGCGATATTTGATGAATGGCACCAGTCGTTTCAACCGAACCGAACGGCCCTATTTTCTGACGTCATCATCGATATGATCGGGGCGACGATTGTGTTATGGATGGTTTGGAAGGCGAATAAGCGAGCATAAACGCTCGCTCGCTTATTCACTAGTTTTTTTCCACTTTGCGCTTCTTCCTTTACCAATTGGGGTGATTTTTTTTGCTTCTTTTAATTCGTTTAAGACGCGATTGATCGTTGCTTCACTAATGTCAGGACAGGCATGGCGAATCTCTTCTTTTGTAAAGTATCCAATTTTCCCTTCAATGAAATCTTTAATGCGCTTTCGTTTATTTCCGCGACTTGTTTCTACATAGCCCACACGCTCTTCAAGTTTTTTATATGCAGCAACGATAATCGATAAAAAGTAATGTAGCCAAGGAAAAATATCGTTTTTCCCTTCATGCCAATGGATTGATGAGCGCTTTAGCACGTCGTAATATGTTTCTTTGCTTTCTTCAATGAGCGTTTCAATACTAATGTAACGACCGACTTCGTACCCAAATTTGTATAATAAAAGAAGTGTTAATAAACGTGACATCCGTCCATTGCCGTCGTGGAATGGATGAATGCAAAGGAAATCTAAAATGAAGATGGCAATTGCGATCAATGGATGTACGTCACCTTTTTGAACGGTATCTTGAAAAGTCATACAGAGAAGGCGCATGTGCTCATCTGTTTGAAAAGCAGGTACGGGAATGAAACGAATAAACTTTTCCCCATTCGGCAACGTTTCGCTAATATAGTTATCTTGACTTTTCCATTCTCCTCCTTGTGAAGGGACATACTCGTATAAATCACGGTGTAGTTGTTTGATGATAGAAGGGGATATCGGAATGGCATCGGATGAGGCGTGGATCAGTTTTAACACGTTCCGATACCCAGCAATCTCCCCTTCCGATCGGTCCATCGGTAACGTCTGTCCTGCCATAATGCTTTTCAGCCGTTTATTTGTAATGATAATTCCTTCAATCGCATTTGATGATTTTGTGGATTGAATGATCGCTACATTTTTCAGCGTTTCGAGTATTTGAGGAGATTGCTTTTTGTATAAGTCTTGTTTCCCTTTGTATTCATCAATTTTTGTAAGTAGTTGAATCGTTTCCATGGAGTATGGGAGATGTTTCAATAGCTCGTAATTGTATATGCGCATCATATCACCTCGTTTATAAATGATTACATTTAATTATAACATAGTGAACCTATTTTTATAAAAATATACTCATTATAAAAAAAGAGAACGTTTCGTTTTAAGCGAAACGTTCGTCTGCAGGAAAGACAATGCCTGTTTGTTTTCGTGCTTCTTCCATAATTTTCATCGTTACGAGGGAACGAGCGTGTGAGTTGATCGTTGATTCCTTTTCTCCTCGTTCGATGAGCGTCATAAATTCAAGTGCCTCGTAGTACATTGGCTCATGCGGTTGCGGAACGCTTATATCTTCTGTACGCCCGTCGCGGTAATGAATATGGACGCGCGTGGGAGTATGAATCGTGTCGATCACGATTGTTCCTTCTTCCCCTTGAATTTCGGCAGGAGTATAAGAGTTTGCGATTTTTGAATACATAACAACCGCATCCATCTCACCGTAATCGAGTATAATGCTTCCTTCGCCATCTACTCCAGACGATAAGCGAACGCTATGCGCCTGAATCGACTTCGGTTCGCCAAATAAAACAACGAGCGGATATAAACAATATACGCCAAGATCCATTAATGCGCCGCTTGAAAAGGCAGGATGAAAGGCGTTGGTAATCGTTCCTTGCTTAAACGCATCGTAGCGCGAAGAATATTGGCAATAACTTGCGACGTAACGACGAATGCGCCCGATTTTCGGCAAGTGATGTTGAATGGCTTGAAAGTTTGGCAAGCACGTTGTTTTCATCGCTTCCATGAGCACGACATCGTTTTTTCTTACTGTTTCAATCATCGCTTTTACTTCTTTTACGTTAGAAGCGAGTGGCTTTTCACATATGACATGTTTGCCGTGATTCATAAGCACGATCGCTTGTTCGGCATGAAACGCGTTTGGGCTTGCGATATATACGGCATCAATATCATCGCTTGCGGCAAGCTCGTGTAAATTAGTAAACGTTTGCGTGGCCCCTGTTTTTTCGGCGAAAGCATCTGCCGTTTCTTTTTGGCGAGAATATACAGCTTGTAAATGAAATGACGGGACTTGTTTGGCGGCGCGAATAAACGCCTCTGTAATCCAGTTTGTTCCGATTGTCGCAAAGCGAATCATTCGTTTTCTCTCCCTTTGATGTATGTCCAACCGTCTTGTTGGTACACTTTGTTTTCTTTCATTAATCGTCCGAGCGCCCGTTTAAAGGCAGCTTTACTCATATGAAAGCGCGCTTGAATATCTTCGGGATCGCTTTTGTCACCATATGGCATCGCCCCACCGCGACTTTCGAGATATTGGTAAATCGTTTCGGCATCCGTTTGTAAACTTTCTTGTTTGCGAGGAAGGAGTGATACGTTCATCGTTCCGTCTTCTTTCACCGCGATGACGCGTCCTTCCACAAGTTCGCCAAGACGTGGCTCTCGTCTTCTTTGTGATTCGTGAATAAATCCGAGATAGCCAACGTCTGTGATGAGGAAAGAGCCAGCTTTGATGAGGCGATAAATGCGCCCGCGCACGTTTGTATTAAACGCAGAAGGTGGCGCAGGAACGCTTATTTGTTTCATCGTTTCTTCATCTGCCAGTTTAGCGAGCAGTCGCCCTCGTTTGTCCACTTGGAGTGAACAGTACAATTCATCTCCTTTTTCAGGCCAAAGCGTCGCAAGCGACGGTAAGTCGTCAATCGATAATAACATATCTTTTTCGATGCCGATATGAACGAAAACGCCTAATTGCGGCACAACATCGACCACTTCTACCCAACCGTATGACGATGTTGTAATGAGCGGTTTTTTCATCGTCGCGCGCATGCGTCCGTCGTGATCATGATATAAAAATACATGCACATCTTCCCCAATGTGTAATTCGCCTTCACATTGACTTTCATGAAGCAACGCCGTTTCTTTTCCGTCTGTGACGATATAACCGAACGGTTTTTGTTCTTTTACTTTCCATGTAACCATTTGTCCAATCATGTATCTCTTCCTTTTTTGTAAGTAGTTTATCCATTATTGTACATGATTAAAATGAAAGAGACAAAGGATGTATCTTGTTCCAGTTTGGCGTGATACAATAAAGAAAAAGAGATTGAGGTGAAGACGATGAATAAAGTAGCACGAAATGCGTTATGTCCGTGCGGAAGCGGGAAAAAGTATAAACATTGTTGCGGCAATAATGTCATTTCCATTCATAAGCTCGTCGATCAAGAAGTGGAACAGCATATGCACGATTTCATTCGCTATGCCGCTTTCGAACACGAGTCCTTTTTATATCAACATACAAAAGCATACATAAATCAAAAAGAACGAGATGAAGACGCGCTCATGATTTTCCGATTTTTTATTAGCGTGTGGGTCATGTTTTTTAAAAAAGATATGCGCGGCATGACGATTCTCGATTATTACTTAAGCACGATTCGGAAACATCACGTCCGCCCATCCGTGCTGTCTATTTTGACATCTTGGAAAGAAGCGTTTCCGTCATTTGTACAAATCGATCATATGGACGGTTCGTTTGCGTTCGGAACAGATCTCGTCACAGGCGAAACGAAACAAATTAAATTTTTAGATGAACATATTGATTACGATCTCGAAGTGGGACAAGTGATAACAGGCATTTTCGTTCCACATGGGCAATATACCACTTGTTTTTCAACATTTTTCCCGATGCCGATCGTGTTATCGAACGCTGTAACACATTTTGTACAAGAGCATTGCGAGCAATGTAACAACGACCGTCAACAATGGATCGAGCAATATCCATATATTTTTCAACAGTCGCTATCGCTTTCATTAATTGATACGGACGAGTTGTCACCGAAACATCAAGAAGTATTAACGATACTTGAACAAAAAGCAAACATTGACGATCGAAGCGTTCTTGATACTGCGCGTATTGTATGGCGCCAATATTGTCGCGCGAAAAACCCGAACATTCGCAAGCCGGAAGTGTATGCGGCTGCTTTGCATTACCTTCTTATAGAAACCGTTTTGCAAGAAGAATGGATGTCACAAAAACAGCTGGCGGAAATGTACGGCATATCAGCAAGCACGCTTTCGAAACGCATTGATGATTTATATATCGCTCTTGAAGATTTAGATTTCATGTTGGAAGAACAGATTGACGAATTAGCCGAAGCGCTTGGAGTAGATGAAGACTGGGACGATTGGGACGATGACGATTGGGACGATGACGATTGGGACGATGAAGATATATTCGAAGTATGTGAAGATTGCGATGAAGAATAAAGGGAGCGCGCGGCTCCCTTTATTATATGAGTTCGATTCCTTCTAAAATCATGCTGGCGAAAAAGCCGCTGATATGATGAAGCGCTTCGAGCACAGCTTTCGGATCTGCGTCGAAAAAATCTTTCATCATCGGTTGATTTTGTTCGTGAATGAAAGCGAAAATGAAATCTGTTTTGATGCGATTACTTAGTAACATAGGGCAATAGCTTAATTCTAGCTTTCTTTTCATATTTTCTTCGCCTTGTGCGTTGCTAAAATGTTTCCAATACACGTCGCGCAACGTTGGCAATTGTTGTTGAATTTTTTCATGCGCATCCGTTAGCCAAGCTTGTACGGCTTCAGCAGGTGGAAATTGTTTATTTAATAAAATAAGCTCAAATATTTTTTGTAAGGCAAAACTCGATTCCGTAGCAAAAGCGACATTCGTTAAAAGCAAATTCACATATTCTTCCTCATTTTTCGTTTCTAAACGCATGTTCATGAAAATTTCTAATATTTCTGAGTGTACTTTCGTTTTCGTCCAGTCTTTTGTCAGTTGTTGTACAAGTGCCATGACTGTCCGATTGACCGTATCATTTGTCCATTTTTCCATTGTGTACACAATCCTTTCTTTTATGTGTATGTATACCATTAGTTTACCAATGTTATGTCGAAGAAGAAATAGTCAATGTCATAGTCATGTGATATCATTAATAATGTTGTCGAACAATTGAATTGAAGGAGCGTTTTGTATGTCGTTTCAAACGGTTCATATACTCGGAGTCCCGTTTGTGCGCGCAACGATGGATGACATGGTTGCCATCGTTCATGAGCGCGTCAAACAACAAAAGCCGTGTTTTATCGTCACGGCCAATCCTGAAATTGTGATGAAAGCAAAAGAAGAACCAACATATATGGCAACGATTCAACAAGCAGATTATGTCGTTGCGGATGGGATTGGGGTTGTCAAGGCGGCCGAGCTGCTTGGCACCCCTTTGCCTGAGCGTGTCGCTGGCTACGATTTATTATGCCGATGCTTGCAGCTTGCGAATGAACACGAATATCGCGTATATATGATTGGCGCAAAAGAAGAAGTTGTACAAGCTGCCGCACAGCATATTCGAAACCACTATCCAAACGTTCATGTAGTTGGGGTACGCAACGGCTACTTTGATTGGAATGACAAAACGATTGTCGAAGAAGTGAAACAAGCGCAACCAGATTTCGTTTTTGTTGCATTAGGAATGGGAAAACAAGAGCAATGGATTGCGGAACATATAGGGATGGTAGGACGAGGTGTATGGATGGGAGTTGGCGGAAGTTTTGACGTGCTTGCTGGGGTGGTCAAACGCGCTCCCGAACTATGGATTCGCCTTCATTTAGAGTGGCTATATCGTTTATTGAAGCAGCCGACGCGGGCGAAACGAATGTTGGCGTTGCCGCGGTTTGCGTGGACGATTTTAAAACAAAAGGTTGTCGGAAAATGAGCCAGTCATTTGTCAAAGGGACGATCATTTTAACGATTGGGACGATTATTTCAAAAGTGCTTGGCAGCATTTTTCGCATCCCCCTGCAAAATATTGCAGGAGATAAAGTGCTTGGCATTTTTAGTCTCGTTTATCCGCTCTATATGGTCGCTTTAATTTTATCCGTTGCCGGTATTCCGATTGCCGTATCGAAGTTAATTTCCGAAGCGCGCGCTCGGCAAAAAGAAGAAGAGATGGCGCGACTTGTACAAACCGCAAGCTTATTGGCATTTAGCTTCGGTGTGCTCAGTTTTTCACTCCTTGCAGGCGGTTCATTTTGGATTGCGAAAGCGCTTGGCGGTCCAGAAGCGCGATTAGCCATTGTTGTCGTTTCCACGACGCTTCTCATCTCGCCGTATATGGCGGTATATCGCGGGTTTTTCCAAGGTCTTGAAAATATGAAACCGACCGCTGCTTCACAAGTGCTAGAACAATTCGTGCGCGTCGCTTTCATTTTACTTGTTGCTTTTTATATGGTTCAAGCTGCATATCGCGATGATATCGTTGCAGGGGGAATCATGATCGGCTCGCCGCTCGGTGCCTTAGCAAGTCTCATTTACTTACGTATATTATATGCCCGTTCCCCTAACCGTCCGAAACGCGTGAAGCTTTCGCGCGTGCAATGGGTGGAGACAAGCAAAACGATTTTAAAATTATCTATCCCGATTGCGTTTGGGGCGCTTGCGATGCCATTTTTAAATTTAGTTGATTCGCTTTCTGTTCCGATCGCCCTTCGTTGGTACGGAACAGCAGAGGGAGAGACGAGCTATTTATTTGGATTGTATAGCCGCGGAACAGCGCTCGTCCAAATTGCGACAGTGTTTTCATCTTCGCTCGTGCTTCCGCTTATTCCTTTGTTAAGTAAACAAATGGCAAAAGGGGAAGCGAGTTTAGCGCAGCAAACAGTTCAAAAATCGTTTGACCTATCACATTTTTTATCGTGGCCTATGGCAGCCGGCTTAGCTGGGTTGACCGTCCCTTTAAATATCGCTTTATTTACAAATAATGAAGGAAGCGCGACAATGGCGGTCGTATTAGCAAGTTCCGTATTTACGTCGCTTGCTTTGCTTGGAACAGGCATTTTGCAAGGGATTGGTGAGTCAAAACGCGCGGCAGCCATCATTTTAATCGGCTGTATCGTGAAATGGGGAACAAACGCCTTATTCGTTTCATTATATGGCTTAATTGGTGCCGGTATTTCGACATTGATTACATATGGGTTTATTACATGGGCGAATCATATGGCGATTCGTCGGCGCGTTTCGCTCGCTTTTTGGAGCCGAAAAGTCGTCGTGTATGTCGCTGCTTCTGTTATGATGGGAGTCGGTTTATTTTTCATTTCTCCAACGTGGGGACGACTCGCCTCCCTCGGTTACGTCACAGCTGCGACGGTCGCAGGCGGTTTATTTTACCTTGGGGTTGTGCTCGCACTCGGTGGTGTGACGCTTCAACAGTTTCGCCAATGGTTGAATCAAACGAAGAAGGGATGAATGATGTGAAAAAGTGGTTGTTGTTCATGATGGCCATTTCGCTTCTCCTTGTTGCTCCAGCGATTGGCAAGCGGCATGAAGCAGAGTGGAACAATCGAACGTATGAAATGATCATGCCATACGATGAAGTGGAAGTGTGGTTGCAAGAAGACGAAGAACAAGTATGGAAGCAACTAAAAGAAGCGGGGCTAACGACGGTCAGCGTTGAAGCAGAAACGCTTGATTCACTTGAAAAGTCCGGACGTGTGTTGCTATTCAGAATGGGGGAATGGAAACAGGCACTTGTGTTAGCAAATGAACATGTTGTGACGCCAGCGCGTGGCATCGTCGTTTATCCACTTGATGATACGTTTCCGACTGTTACATCTTTACAAGCGACATTTGGCGATGACATCAAAGCGATGCAAGTAAACGGGAAAACGTACTATATGATTGAAGGAAATGCGAAAAAAATCGAGCGCGTTCCCCTTGGATATGACGAAACGAAAATTTCTGACCTAATGACACGTGGTTTCATGGTCGTGCTTCGCATTCCAGATGCGCGCGATATGAATGAAGCGAGTGCACGTGTCCTTCAACAAGTAGAAACGTTAAAAAACGAACATATATCGAAACTGTTACCGACAGGGGAAGAAGTTGCTGGTTATCCGTCTGATGTTGAAAAATGGGGAAAAAGATGGAATGAAGCAGGATATGTTCTACTATCAACGGAGTTTTACGAAGCGAAAGGATTGACGACATTAGCGAAAGCGATGAATGTCCACGTCGTTCGTTTGCATAGTTTAAATTTAGAGCAACGTAAACCAGATGAAGCGGTAGATGTGGCGGTTCGCGCAGTAAAAGAACGAAATATTCGCGCGCTATTTATTCGTCCGTATACGTCATTAGATGAGCAGCAAAATATTGAAAAAACGATCACGGTAATGAAAAAAATTGTTCAACATATGCCAAATCACTATACGCTAGGCAACAGCGAACCGTTCGCACCGATTGAACGTTCCTATATGGCAACGATCGGATTTATTGTCGGGGCAGCTGCTTTCGTTTTTCTCGCTGTTCGCTCTCTCGTGTCACCGATCATTGCACCGCTTGCGGCAGGTGGGGCGCTCGTTTTAGGCATTGCAGGTACGGTGTTAGCAATTGATTTCGCTTTAAAAGCGCTAGCGTTGCTTGTGGCGATTGTCACGCCGATTTATGCAGCGAAGCCGTCTTCCGTTCGGGAAGGATGGCGCGGAACGATTACCGCATACGGCCGCGCGATTGCTATTTCATTTATCGGAATAAGCTGGATTGTGACGATGTTGTACGGAAATGAATATATGGCTTATGTCGGTGAAGGATTTCGTGGGGTGAAACTCGTTTACGTCGTGCCGCTCGTGGCAATGATTTTACTCGTATTACCATCGATCATCGGACAACCACTTATACCGTTTTTTAAAAAACTATGGAAGCAACCGATTACGATTGGACACGTCGTGCTTAGCATGTTTATCCTCGCTTTGCTTGCGTACTATGTCTTGCGCTCTGGCAATACGGGAACTGCAAGTGCGTTTGAGCTAGCAGCGAGACAAAAACTTGAAGAATGGTTGTACGTACGTCCCCGCACGAAAGAGTTTTTGCTCGGTTTTCCAGCGTACTTGCTTGCGTTATTTGTCATAAATAAGCAAAAAAAGCTAGGGGCTATTCTCCTTATCGTTGGAACGATCGGATGGCTATCGATGATCAATACATTTACTCATTTGCATATCCCACTATTTATTTCGTTTATTCGCACGGTATACAGTCTTGGGCTTGGATTCGTCATTGGCATCGTGCTTATTTACGTATATGAGTGGGCATGGAAAAAGGTGATAAGATGAACATCGTGTTATCTGGATATTACGGTTTTCATAACGTCGGTGATGAAGCGATTTTATATGCGATTATTCAAGCGCTCCGTGCGCATGATCCAAATGTGCAAGTGACCGTGCTTTCTAACGATCCTGCCTTTACAGAAAAAACGTATGGCGTTCATGCGGTGAACCGTTGGCGAATCGGTGATATCATTCAAGCCCTTCGTCATAGTGACGGCTTAATTAGCGGCGGGGGAAGTTTGCTTCAAGATCAAACGGGATGGCGCAGCATCCCGTACTATACAGGAATTATGCAAATTGCGAAATGGTTAGGCAAACCGGTCATGGTTTATGCACAAGGCATGGGCCCTGTCAACAAAAAGCAAAACCAGTGGCTCATGAAATGGACGCTTAATCAAGTCGATCGTCTAACGGTGCGCGATGAGCCGTCGGCGCAACTATTAAAAACGTTAGGTATTACAAAGCCGATCACCGTCGTGCCTGATCCGGTGATGGGGCTAAAGCCACCGACAACGCCAACCGTTTGGTGGCAACAACAGTCGTTTACACGTCCTGTCATCGCTGTTTCTGTGCGCGATTGGGCGCGCGGTCGCGATTTTGAAAGAAAAATGGCGATTGCGCTTGACCGTTCTGTCCAAGCAGGTTTTGACGTCGTATTCATCCCGATGCACGGACATCACGATGATGAAACGTCGCGGCGTGTGTTGGGAATGATGAAAGAGCGTGCTATCGTTGCCCCTCATGACGCAAGTATTGAAGAAAAAATGGCGATGATTGCAAGTGCGCACTTGCTCGTTGGGATGCGCTTGCACGCATTAATTTTTGCCGCTGTCGGTCAGACGCCGTTTATCGCTTTATCGTACGATCCGAAAATTGATGCGTTTGCCAACCAAGCGAATCAACCGGTGTTCGCTCACGTGGAAGATGATCACTGGGACGGCGAAGCACTATTTTCATATATTCAACAATGTATGAATAAACGAGAAGAGCGAAAAGAAGCAATGATTTATGCCGTTGCACCGCTTCAACAAACTGCGCAACAAACTGCGGCAGAAGCGCTCGCTTTGTTCCGAAAATAAAAATAGGTCGAATGACCTATTTTTATTTTTGTTATATAACTTTTACGAATCGTCTGATAAAATAGAAAACAATATAGACATATTGTTTTCGTAAGGAGCGTGAATGCGCCGATGTTTACGTTAGGAAAAAAGCTATTGAATCGCTTGCCTTTTAGTAAAAAGTTTATGTTGCTCGCAACCATTTTTATGTTCACCCTTTTTTCAATAAGCGTCTTGTACGTTCGGTTATTGACCGATAAAGCGACGCTACTTGAAAAAGAAAAGCAAGGAGTGGCATACATCGCTCCGATGATTGATGCGATGTACGGCATACAAAAACATCGCGAATATACGGCGACCGTTCTTCTCGGACACGGGAAAGAGGACAAAGTAGCAGAGGCGCAAGCGATGTTGAAAAAATCAATACAAACATTACGAAGCGTACATAAAGAGCAAAAAGCAAACTTTATTGAGGAAGAGAAATGGAAGCAGTTATTGCAGCAAATGCAAGATGTGCAAGACAATTGGAAAATGTACACGGCAAGCGAGGCGGTGAAGCGTCATAACGCTCTCGTCTACGATTTGCATCAATTGTTGCTTCATGTGGCTAGCCGTTCGAACGTGTCGCTCGATAACGATATGAACAATCATTATTTAGCCCGTCTATTTGTTGAGCACGTGCCATTTCTGACGGAAACGATCGGAGGGGTGCAGTCGTTTGCGGCAGAGCTGACGTTAAAAAGCGAATTGTATGAAATTGAACGTTCAAAAATGACATATTGGATAAACGTATTAGAAACGTCGATGCAAACGATCAGCCGTGCAACTGCTCCGCTTTTTGCTGACGATGAAAAGATGCGCAAAAAAGTACAACAATATAATGACATCATCTCAACGGATTTATTAAGCATGACAAGCTTATTTCAACGCGAATTTTTGCAAACGAATCGCATTTCGTTAACATCGGTTGACTTATATGAAAAAACGAACGACGCACATGAGAAGCTTCATGATTTGGCTCGCTTTTCATTACATGCGTTTCAAACGCACTTAGATGGTGAATATCGGGCGGTGACGATTGAGAAATGGGCGACGATCGGCTTAGGGGCGTTCGCTGTTTCAGCTGTCATTTACTTGTTTATCGCTTTTTACATGGCGGTGCGTGAACAAATTACAGCGATTGAGCAGGCAAGCAAACAAGCGGCAAGTGGGGATTTAACGGTGCAAATGTCCGTCTCGTCAAACGACGAATTTGCGCGTATTGCTCAATCATTCCAGTCGCTCGTTGCTTCATTCCGTTCGATGATTAGCGCCAACCAACAATTGACGTATGACGTGTCCGCATCCGCTCACGAGTTGACTGCGATTACTGAAGAAGCAGCGCAAGCGATGGAACAAGTCGGTGCAACGATGGAAGAAGTCGCCGCTGGATCGAGCAAGCAACGCATATGGGCGCAACAAAATGTCGAGGCTGTTCATACGCTTGTCAACGATACAAACTACATTTTATCTCGTTCACAAGAAGCAGCAGAGGCGGCGCGAGCAATGACAAATGAAGCCGAAAAAGGAACAGCGGCGATGGATAAAATGATTGCACAAATGAAAACGATGAACGATTTTATTACGCAATCAAGCGAATGGATTCAAGCGTTGCATCAACGCTCTGCCGATATTGCCCAAATGGCGACGATGATTACAAACATTGCAGAACAAACGAACTTGCTTGCGTTAAATGCCGCCATTGAAGCCGCGCGCGCAGGCGAGCACGGTCGCGGATTTGCCGTTGTCGCAGACGAGGTAAGGAAACTGGCGGAACAATCGTCTTTATCTGCAAAGCAAATACGCGAGCTATTGCAAGAAGTGCAAACGGATACGTCACAATCGGTGGAAGCGATGCAACATGTGCGACAACAGTCCGAAAAAAGCATGACGATCGCACACGAAGCGGACGAAACGTTTAACCGCATTCACCAAACGACAAATCATGTCATGACACAAATGGACGACGTCGCTCAAAAAATTGCGGTGATGACAAATGCGTTTGATGAACTGGCGATGACGATGAAAGAGACCGAAGCGATCGCACAAGAAGCAGAACAGCAAACACAAACGGCAGCAGCTGCACACGAACAATTGCTTTCTGCTGTTCAAGAAATTGCCGCAAACGTGCAAACGTTAAGCGACAAGGCGCAACATTTAGCGGAAAAAGGGAAGCAATTTACCGTTTAGTCCCGGATATTTCTCCGGGATTTTTGTTGTTAAAATTATGAAAATTCATTATAATAAATGCGAACATATATTTGTGAGGGGGAGTTTGGATGGAACGGATGGAAGAATACATTATTATGGAGGAAACGGCTGCGCTCGTGCCGCAATATGATGAATACGGTCGGCTTGGCACAATCGTTTATGAGCTGTACGACACGTACAAAGTGGACCAGTCGCCGAAACAAATTATGCAACAAAGCTGCCGCTATTATGGAAGTACGTATGAAGGGAAAGTACAAGCAGCAAAACATATTCTCGGCATTCGGCAAATGGCTCCCGTCTCCGTTTGTGAAGCGCTTCGGCTTTACTTCTTTCCAACATGTTCTCCTGACAGCGACCGATGCGTATGGATTGCTCAATCTCACATCAAGACGATACAACCGCATGGGAAAAAGAAAACAAAAGTCGTTTTAAAAAATAATAAACAATTAATTGTTGATATACAAAAAGGAACGATGGAAGGGAAGATGTATAAAACGGCGATGTTAATTTTCATTTTACAACAAAGAATAGTGAATAACTATGAAAAATAGTGTATAATATTTCGAGGGAGAAAAGAGAAAAGCGATGCGGACGTTACGAGGACATCATTTATTATGTGTACATGGGTTTCAAGGAATGGGGTATAGTGAATCGTTCGTCAAAAAAATGAGCGAAATTGTCGATGATATACGAAACGACGAGTACGATTTTCCGATTCGCGTCATCGCCGCCCTCGATGAAGCATGTGATGCATGCCCGCATCATGGGATGGATCGCTGTGAAGCAGATGAAGCGTCGAACGATCATGTGTTGGCAATGGATCGACGTGTGCTCAACCAGTTACAGCTAGAAGAACGAGGCGTATATATGAAATCCGAGCTGATCGAACGAACGAAACGAATGGTTGAACCGAATGATTTAGACATGCTTTGTGAAGGGTGTTCATGGCTGTCGTATGGCGTTTGTAAAGAAGGAATACGAAAATTAAAAAACTTTTCTGACAAAAACAAATAAAGTTGTGCTATGATTATGAAATAAAAATAGAAAGAAAGGGTTATTGCATATGAAAGTAGCAAAATTCGGGGGAAGTTCTGTTGCAAATGCAGCGCAATTTCAAAAAGTAGCAAACATCATCACATCGGATGAAGCGCGCAAATTTGTCGTCGTCTCTGCGCCGGGAAAACGGTTTAAAGACGACACAAAAATGACGGATTTGTTAATTGCATTGGCGAAAAAAGTCATTGAAAATAACATATACGAAGGGGTGCTCGTCCAAGTCGTTGCGCGCTATGATGAAATTGTAACTGACTTACAGTTGTCGCGCGACATTTTAGATGTCATTTCCGCCCATTTACAACAACTCATCGATACGTATCATGATCAGCCAGAACGTTTACTCGATGCGTTAAAAGCGAGCGGGGAAGATAACAATGCAAAACTGATGGCGCATTATCTCCGCCAGCTCGGATATGAGGCGCATTACGTCAGTCCGAAAGACGCAGGCATTTTCGTCACAGACGAACCGGGCAATGCGCAAGTGTTACCTGAGTCATACGAACAGCTCGCCAAATTAAATGAACGAAGCGGCATTTTAATTATTCCAGGCTTTTTCGGCTACTCCCGTTCAGGTCATATCGTCACATTCCCGCGCGGCGGCTCGGACATTACAGGTTCGATCGTGGCGGCAGGTGTTGGAGCAGAGCTGTATGAAAACTTTACAGACGTTGATTCCATTTATTGCGTCAATCCGTCGATCGTTGAGCATCCGTGCCAATTAAAAGAATTGACGTATCGTGAAATGCGCGAATTGTCTTATGCTGGGTTTTCCGTTTTTCACGATGAAGCGCTTGAGCCTGTATATCGCCGCGGCATTCCAGTATGTGTGAAAAATACGAACAATCCAGAAGCGCCAGGAACGATGATCGTCGCAACGAGAGACCATCGTGAACGTCCGGTGGCAGGCATCGCCAGCGATACAGGATTTTGCAGCATTAACGTCAGCAAATATTTAATGAACCGCGAAATCGGATTTGGACGCCGTCTGTTACAAATTTTAGAAGACGAAGGCATTTCATATGAGCATACACCATCAGGCATTGATAACATGTCTGTCATTTTACGTGAAGAACAATTAGCAGGCGACGTCGAGCGCCGCGTATTACATCGCATCGTGAACGAATTGCGTGTCGATGAAGTGTCGATCGAACGCGATTTGGCGCTCATTATGGTCGTTGGGGAAGGAATGGAGCGCAGCGTCGGTATTGCAGCTAAAGCAACAGCGGCTTTCGCACGGGCGAACGTCAACATCGAAATGATTAACCAAGGCTCATCGGAAGTCAGCATGATGTTTGGCGTCAAAGCCGATGCGGTAGAAAAAGCGGTGCGCGCACTATATGAAGTATATTTTTAATCGTATAAAAATGGAATAATCGAACAAAATAACCATAGCACACATAAGGGAGGAAAAAAGATGCGCGTGCTATGGTTATTTCTTTTTTTATTCGCCACACCAGTGCAAGCAGCGACATATGAAGAAGCAGTAAAACAGTATGTACAAGACATCGGGTGGACGATGGAAGATTTGACGCGTTATTTGGCGAAATGGAATATGACGATTCACGATTTTTCATCGCTTGATGCGTTAAAAAAGCAGCTCGGTACCCCGATCACGCCTGAACGTCTCGATGCGTTGTTGTTACGGTACGATATGACGAGAGAAGAAGCGGAAGCGCTTCTCGGGCAGTTCGGTGAACAACTGCAACATTATACGTTCGTCGAAGATTTAAATTATGCGTTATCGTTTTACCGCGACCGTTACGATACGATGCAAGCGATGACAGATATGTTAGCGACGATTGGGCTAACGGAAGATGAAATTCGTCGCTTATTTGAACGTACCCCTCTGTCTGCAAAACAAACATTTGAACGTCTCGACGAACAAATGCAAACGCTCGTCTTGCGCGATCCATCCACACCGTTAACAAAACAAGAGCGAGAAACGGTGCTCCATTTTTGGAACGAATGGCTCTCACTTTATCGGCTTCAAGCAAAAGTATATGAAGTCAACGAACAAGGACGAACACCAATTTCGTTTGAACAATTACAAACCGTTCATGCCCCTGTCGTGATGGAATGGTACGATGAGAAAGGGAATTTTGTTGCGGATGTGTACATTCCGCGCGAACGAATGAATGAAAGTACGTTTATTGATGTAAGCGAACAGCTCGCACATATCGGCATGATGGCGCTCGATTTAGAAAGCGGCTTGCTCGTTGCGCGCATGCCAAAAACAGCTTCTTCGTACGGAATGAACATCATCATCGGCGTTTGCTTTTTGTTAGGAAGTTTCGTGTTATGGAGGAAGGGAAAACGATGCGAGCCGTTGCGATAGCGTTGTTTCTTTTTGGGGCATCTTTCATTTGGGCAAATGCGCTCGGTTGGCATCGGGCGTATGAAGCAGTGCAACAGAGTGAACAACCGCATGATGCGATCGGGACGCTTTTCATTCCGAAACAAAACATATATATGCCGATTTACGAAGGGATGGAACAATTGGATAAGGGAGTCGCACATGATGAACGAAGCGCGCTCCCAGGGGAGGGAAACCATACCATTCTAGCAGGGCATCGCGATACGGTATTTCGCCAGCTCGGTGACATTCAATTAGGCGATGAGCTGATCGTGCGGACGAACGACAAAACGTGGACGTATGTCGTGCAACATATTCGCATCGTTCGTCCTGACGATCAAACGGTGCTCGTTCCAAAGGCACATCCGACGTTGACGTTAATTACATGCTATCCGTTTCGCTGGATCGGGGATGCTCCGAAACGGTATGTCGTCGTGGCGAAACAAAAACGTTAGCCTTTTTTTGTATGCATTTGTTGTTTAAATTGTTGTAGAAGCGTTTCGCCGTGCAGTCCGCGTTGAACTAAATCTTCTAATACGACTTCAGCTAAATTGGAGCGTTTCACAATTGTCGCATCCATTAATACGCTTATTCGTTCACCCATCAACGTCACCGAACGGACGGTGGCACGGACGTGGGCGGGATCGTTCGTTGTTCGTGAAATCGTGACGAGTGCATCAAACGTCGTTCCGTTTTCTTTTAACGATGTAAACAACTCGCGATATGTTTGCTCGATATACGCTTCAACGAGCCATCGTTTATTTTCATCTTCTTTATTAATCATTAAACCGTCAATGAGCGGAATGTCTTGTTTTTGCTCATGTAATAGCGTGAGCGCAACGAGCTTAAATGTTTTCACAAAACCACCTCGCAACAGTAGTTATTTCCATTATATCATACGAACAACATACAACAAAAAAAGAAAAGAAAAAGTGAAAATTGAATTTTCAAGCACTTTTTTCGTCAAAAACGGCCGAAAAACGGCAAAAAAACGAAAAAAATCGCTTGAAAATTGAAAAATCGAAATTTTACATTATTTTTTCCTTCCCGTATCATATGAGTCGAGGAGGTGATGCAAAACCGATTCCTCTCATTTCCTTCCAAAATGCGTCCTCTTACTGCTCCCTCACAGTTTGGCTAGCCCCCCTTGCTAGCCTCTTTTTTTCAATTGACCGTCTATGATGGGAGTGATATGCTAGGGGGGGAGAAAGGGGTGAATAGAAAATGGAAAGCCAAGTTTTACAAGCCGTAAAAGAATTGCTGTATGAAGTGCGTGAAATGCGCGCAGAGATGGAAAGTTTGAAACAAGAAATAAAAGAGCTGCATGTGCGCATCGGAAAGTTAGAAACAAAAGTGGACAAGCTGCACGATAAATTTGAATTGCATGCGCAAAAACAATGGCAAACAGAGGCTGACGTGTATCGGTTAAAAAAATTAATTGGCATTGAATAAAGGGCAAAAAGCCCCTTTTTTTTATTTCAATGCTTCAATCATTTCATCAATCATTTTTATGACTACTTCTTCCACTCGTTTTCGCTTATGCGAAGGCAATGATTGCAACGCATATAGACGCTTTGCGAGCTCACGCTGTTCATTTATATAACGAATAAGCGCGAGTCGTTCTTCATCCATCTCATTCGTTCCGTACGCGAGTTTGACTTCTTGCAGCAGTTGTTCATCTGTCGGATGTTTGCCAAGTAAAAAATCAACGCTCACACGAAACAAATCGCTCATGTCAATGATCGATTTTAAATCAGGGAGCACCTCGCCGTTTTCCCATTTGCTCACTTTTGAACGAGAT
The DNA here is from genome assembly GCF_000833605.1 of Anoxybacillus ayderensis. Lineage (GTDB taxonomy): Bacteria > Bacillota > Bacilli > Bacillales > Anoxybacillaceae > Anoxybacillus > Anoxybacillus ayderensis. The sequence goes on from NZ_JXTG01000008.1 coordinate 69,395, forward strand.
ACATTTAGCCGTTGCGCCAGCTGCTCTTGCGTCCAATGGTTTGCCCTGCGTAAACGTTTAATTTGTTCGCTCATATGTTGTAACATCATGTTCCACCAAATTCCCTTTTTTCTTTTTACAATAGAAGAAGAACAAGGGATGTTTTGTTCTTTTTAAGAACAAAAATTAAAATGTTCAAAAATAGAACAAAAATCAACAAGTTCTTTGTCGAAAAAAGTTGATTGAATATTCTTTAAATGTAAAAATATACATTGGAAAAAGTTGAAGGAGAGGATGAATTGTGAATATTTATTTTTCGAATTTCATTGTTCATCAAACAAAGAGGGGAGGAAAAACGTGTGAAGTGCTTATTAAAGAGAAACCGTATCCTCCTTTTCATGAGTCCCGAACAATTGAACCAATTCACTTTTCTGATTCACTTCAGTTTATCTCACCGATCGAAAAGTTGCCGCTGGAACCAATTCGCTATCGCATGATTACATGTACAACAAAAGATGATGTATTTTTATTTTTTAAAACGATAGACGATCAACTAATGATTGTCGTGACGCTTTTGTTTGGAAAAGGGAAGTTGCAAGTATGCGTCAAACGTTGGAATGACCTCGAGAAGCGCTACATCCCCGCACCGATGAACGACCTCACAGCTGCTGAAGAACGGGCCATCCTATGTACAGTCCGCTCAGTTTCCATTCGTTCTGGGCAGAAAATTCGTTATTGTTTATTTTAGTTTCGTGTAAGAGGTGAAAGAGGAGAAAAAATCATACGAAAAAACAAAAAATATGTTTGTTAAACATAAAAAATGATGCTAAAATATAACTGTAGTACTATTTCCTTCTGTTTACGATAGAGAGCGGTTGGTGGCCAGAGGCAAAGAAAAAGAGCTGATGACAACATCAGCTCTTTTTCTTTTATGATTGTGGAATGTAGGCACGCCACGTGGAAAAGTCAAATTCGTCTTTTTGTAAAAGAGATTTTGGAAAAATAAATGTCCATGGCTTGCTTGTGTTTGCTTTTACTTCTAGTTGTAACGTAAATGCTCCGCGGGCGATAACATCCCCCGATGCATCTTCGACGATTAATGGCATTTGCTCAAACGTAATGTTTTTATCACTACCGTTACGAATGAGTAGGGTGACGACTAAATTCCCTTCGTTGTTGATGAGCGCTTGCAACCCCATGACGTTTACCTCGCCTTGCTTTGGTGGAGTAAGGGAGCGCACGAGTTGCTCAAGTTTTTGCTTGTCTTCTTCTTTTAAATGCTGCTGCCAACTTTCTTCTAAATCTAATCGATGTGGCTTCTTTAACTCAAACGCTAACTTCCATCCCGTTTCAGGAATGTTTTCTGTGTATAAGTCACTTGTTGTAAATACAAATCGCCACGGACGGCTACTTTTTGGCGGAATATCGCCAAGTTCACTCATTGGAAATACTTTTCTTCCAACCACTTTTCCGTCTGGCCCAATGAACAATAACGGCATATGGTCAAAACGAATAGGCTGGTCCAAACTGTTGCGAACAAATGCTGTAACAACGTAATGATCGCCTTCCTTTTTCCATTCCACACCGGATAACGATACTTGATTTTTTTTCAACGGCGGCAATTCGTTATTAACGTATTGAAAATAATATTTTTGTTCTGTCGTCAGCGACATCATTGGGTGAATGGATAATGTCGTGTGCACGTCTTCATCTTGTTGTTCATCTGCTCCGTCAAATAACTGACCAGCTTGAATGGTACTATCTTCCCCTTGTTTTTTCTTTTTGAAAAATGGAAACATTGTTCCATCTCCTTTCTTATTGTAAGATGAGCTGGGCAAGTTGTTGGGAAACATCTTTTTCTAATCGGTGATACATGACTATAAAGAGCTCCAACCCTTCTTTTGCATATTGGCGCATCGGATCCTCTTGTCCGTAATAGCGCAACCCAATTCCTTCCTTTAATAACTCCATTGCTTCTAAATGTTTTGTCCAGTGAAAATCGATGAGTGAAAGTATAGCACGTTTTAACGCCTGTTGATGTTCTTTTGTATATTGTAACGTTTCGAGGCGTCTTTTCCATGCCGAAATCGCTTGTTGTACGATCGTTTCTACTTCTTTTCGTTCCACTACTCCTGTGAACGTCACTTGTTCATTTGTCACAAGGCGGATCGTTTCAGCGAGACGAGCGAGATCCCATTGCTCTGGAATAACATCTTCTGGACATGTATAAGCCATTTCTCTTTCAAGAAACGCAGGGATCATACTTGCGACAATTGTGACGGCGTCCTCTTGTTCGAGCACGCGATTGCGTAGCGTATAAATCGTCCGACGCTGCTCGTTTAGTACATCGTCTAGCTTTAAGTTGTATTCTCGCACAGAGAAATTGCTTCCCTCACAAATGCGCTGCACACGGTTGACAAATTCATGAACGTCTTTGTTTAATACTTCGCCTTCTTCGTTTACTTGTAGTGATTTTTTCAATTTTTCTAGCTCTTCTTTCGCGAAGCGACGGAACATGTCGTCTTCAAGCGAGATGAAAAATTGCGAGCGCCCCGGATCGCCTTGACGACCTGCACGTCCTTTTAATTGATTATCAATGCGTCGGCTTTCATGGCGTTCGGTACCGAGGACATACAATCCGCCAAGCTCTGCCACTCCCTCACCGAGCATAATATCTGTTCCGCGCCCCGCCATATTTGTCGCAATCGTAATTTGTCCTTTTTGGCCAGCGCGAGAAATGAGTTCGACTTCTTGTTCGACGCTTTTGGCGTTTAACAATTGAAACGGCAACCCTTCTTCTGCTAAATATTGCGCCACTTTTTCCGACTGTAAAATGGACGTCGTTCCGATGAGCATCGGTTGCCCTGTCGCATGAACGCGTTTCGCTTCTTTGGCGACTGCTTTATATTTCGCTTCGACTGTCGCAAAGACACGATCCGGCAAGTCTTGACGAATGACAGGGCGGTTTGTTGGAATTTGGATGACATCCATTCCATACAACGTTTGAAACTCTTTTTCTTCTGTTTTTGCTGTTCCTGTCATCCCTGATAAAATCGGATAAAGGCGGAAATAGTTTTGAATCGTAATGGATGCTTGAATTTTATTTTCTTCCGTTAACTCCAATCCTTCTTTTGCTTCAATCGCTTGATGAAGCCCGTTGCTTAAACTGCGCCCTTCCATTGGACGACCGGTGAACATGTCAATTAACAACACTTTTCCGTCTTTCACGATATAGTCGACATCGCGTGTAAACATGACGTATGCGCGCAACGCTTGAATGACGTAATGGTACAACACTTGATGTTCAAGATCATATAAGTTGTCGATGCCAAATCCTTTTTCAATTTTTTCAATGCCTCGTTCTGTTAAATTCACTGTTTTCGTTTCTTCATCGTATTCGTAATCTTCATTGCGGACGAAATGTTTTACGATGCGAGCGCATAAATAGCTTAACTCCGAGCTGACCCCTGTTTTCCCTGCGATAATGAGAGGAGTTTTCGCTTCATCAATTAATACGCTATCGACTTCATCGATAATCGCATAGTGAAATGGGCGTTGGACACGATCGGCGACACTGTATGCCATATGATCGCGCAAATAGTCGAAGCCAAACTCATTGCCGACACCGTATGTAATGTCGGCTTGATATGCGGCTTGTTTTTCTTCAGGCGACATGTGTGGCAAGTTTAGACCGACCGTGAGCCCTAAAAACTCATGAATTTTTCCGATTAAATCACGGTCGCGTTTTGCTAAATAGTCGTTTACGGTAATGACGTGCACTCCTTTTCCTTCAAGTGCGCGCAAATAACTTGGGGCGGAAGCGACAAGTGTTTTCCCTTCTCCTGTTGCCATCTCCGCAATATTTCCTTCCGCAAGCACAAGCCCACCAATGAGCTGAACGTCAAAATGGCGCATGCCAAGCACACGTTTTGACGCTTCACGAACAGTCGCAAACGCTTCGACTTGTATATCAAATACCGTTTCGCCATTTTGTAGACGACGTTTGAACTCCTCTGTTTTTGCTTTCAATTGTTCATCCGTCATTTTTTCAAACTCTGGTTCAAGCGCATTCATGCGTGCCACCGTTTTATAATAGTTTTTTAGTTTCCGTTCATCGCTGTTGACTAACTTTTTTATGTAAGATAACATCGGAACCTTCTCCTTTATTGTAAATCAAATCGTTTCAACGTACAGTATACCATTGTTCCCAAAATGTTTCACGACCCGGAAAATATTTCTTTACTTTTTTGTCCTTGGGTGATATTGTAAGATTGTTAGAAAAAATTATCAAAATATGAAACTTTTTTGTCTTTTTTTCGTTTTAGTAGGTGTATTTGCTTTTGAGGGCGAATATGTATGTTACATTCTTTTGAAGGAGGACTTTTATGAAAAAATGGAAGAAGACCGCATTATCCGTTAGTTTAGCTTCCGCACTCATCGTGCCGACGGTCGCTCAAGCGTCGACGGAACCGCCAATTGCTCAATGGAAAAAACAAGTGACAAAAGGGCAAGCCTCTCTTGCTTACAAACGGTTTGAAGAGGCGCAAGATCAAGTGAGCACCGACACGCTGATTGTGAAGTACAGCGAGAAAATTCCGGCTGCTGTGCATCGTAGTTTAGGAGCGACATTGAAGCAGTCGTTTCCGCAATTAGGTTATGACGTTGTCACTGTGCAAAAAGGAAAAGAGATGCAGCAAGTGATAAAAAATTACGCAAAATTAAAAGCCGTCAAACGTGTGACACCAAGTTTTACATACAAACGGCTCGGTTCAGCTGATCCGAAAGCAGATCATATGTATTTATTATCGCTTTTAAACATCGATAAGGCGTTAAAACTTGCTGGGAAGTCTAATGTGACGGTTGCTGTCATCGACACAGGAATGGACACGAAACATCCTGAGTTCAAAGGGCGTCTTCTCCCAGCTTACAATGCGATCAATCCGGCAGGGGCGCCGATCAAAGATGTGCACGGAACGCATGTTGCTGGCATTATCGGTGCGAACGCCAACAACGGTGTTGGAGCGCACGGCGTCAACCCAAACGTCAACATTTTGCCGATTGACGTATTTGGTGGGGGATGGGGGGCAAGCGATTATACGATTGCCCAAGGCATTTTATATGCGATGGAAAAAGGGGCAAAAGTCATTAACATGAGCCTTGGCGGCTATTTTAGCTCCCCAATTTTAGAAGAAGCCGTTCAAAAAGCGATTGACGCAGGGATTACGGTCGTTGCAGCAGCAGGAAACGAAGCGACAGATATGTACTCCATCCCAGCTTCATACGAAGGCGTCATTAGCGTCGGGGCGACCGACAGCAAAAATAAACTTGCTGAGTTTTCAAACTACGGTCCGTCTGTGGACATTGTGGCACCGGGCGTGGACGTGTACAGCCCGATTTATGACTACACGAAAGGATCTTCGTTTGCCGAGTTAAGTGGAACGTCAATGGCTTCGCCAGTTGTGGCAGGCGTTGCGTCACTTCTTTTATCGAAAGATCCGAATTTAAAACCGTATCAAGTCGAATGGATATTAGAACGTACGGCGACAGATTTAGGAGAAAAAGGATACGATTTAACGTACGGCAACGGTTTAGTCAATCCAGTGGCAGCGTTGCAATATAACATAAAAAATGTGCCGCAAAAAGAAAAATGGAACGATGAAACGATTTTAGCGAAAGCGCCAGTCATTGATGCGAAAAAACCGTACGTGAAAACAGGTTCGTTCACAAAGCCAGAGGAAATGCATTGGGTGAAGGTGAACGTTCAACAAGGTGAAAGTGTGCAAGCGTTGCTCGAAGGAGCCCAATCATACGACTATAAGCTCGTATTCCGTTTTTACCCAGAAGGAAAAACAGCGTCTGACAAGCCGATTCAAGTGAATGATGGTCGTGCAGGTGAAATGGAAGCGAAACTATTTACGGCAAAACAATCAGGCGTGCTTGCGATCGGCGTCACAGATGCGAACGGCAACTACAGCTTGCAAGGAAAGTCAACATATACGTTAGCTGTACAGTCATTTACAGAACTTGCGGACGATGGGATCACAAAAGAAAATCCAGCTATTATTGAACAGTTGCCGTTTGTTGCAGAAAACTTAACGTTTGTCCCTGAAAAAGATGCAACGGAAAGCGACCGTGACTATTTCCTTTTTACCGTAACAGAGCCAACGACGGTGAAGTTTACATTGTCGCCTGTTCCAGGGATCGATTCATCGTTAAACATTTATTTCGCTGATGAGCTATATCGCCCTGTTAATCCAGACGCGAAATATAAAGAAATCACATTCCCGATTGCATATGGAAATAATAACGGCATAAGTAAAGGAGAAACGCTCACGTTTGAGGCGCAGCCGGGCGTGCCATATGTCGTTGAAGCTTCCAGCGAACCAATGGGCGGATTTTATCCAATGATGTTTGATATGGCGATGTCAAGCAATCAAGTAAAACAGTTAACGGGTTCAGCAATTCCATATGAGCTTCGTGCAGAAGTCGTGACGCTTCCAGCTGATGAAGACAACTTCCCAGCACGTGAACCGATACCATCGGGAAGTGGGTCTGTGGAACAAGCTGAAAAAATAAAAGAACAAATGCGCAAACCGAACGACATCGCTGTCATTATCGACGATGGAAGTTGGAGTTATTTCGATAAAGAACAAGTACGACAAATTAAAGAAAATGCCCGTCCTTACAACATTGGGGACAAAACAGAAGCGTTCATTCAATTTAGTGGGGATCAAGACTTTTACCGATTCACTGTCCCGACAACGGCAGTGTACGAGTTTTCGTTTGCGACACCTGAAGATATGATGCCTTCAGCTACATTATTTGAATACGATGAGAAAAAAGACGATCTCGTGCATGTAGACAGCTTTTGGCCGTTTGATTGGATGACAGGCAAAAAACAAACAGATTGGACGCTCATTTTGGAAGAAGGAAAAACGTATTACATGTCGGTGCAAAACGACTATTATCAACCGGTCGCTGAACCGTACAGCATTGCGTCGAAAAAATTAATCGATGCACCGAAAGATAAAAATGAGAAAAATAACGAGCCAATTCAGGCAACGGTTGTGAACGTCAATGAAACGAAAACAGGAAACTTCGTACTTCCGAACGATGTCGATTACTACTACTATAAACATCGCCAAGCGACCGAACTGTTGACGCTTTTTGCACAGCCAAGTAAGCCAAATGCGTCGCTGCCGAAACGATTGCGCGGCACATTAGTCCCGATTATCTCCGTCGTTGAAGATACGAACGGCAATATGACGATTGACGAAGACGAATACGGCAAAGCTGTCACGTTTTTCCCGAGTGGATGGAGCCCGTTATATGACGTACACGGATCGTTCCGCGCGAAGAAAAATGTCGGATATTTCTTTGTTGCTAACTCATTTATGTTTGATGGACTATCGCTTCAGTCTTACAACTTTGGTATTCAATCGTTCAACAAAAAAGATGAAGACGCATCGTCTGTCTTGAAAAACAACGTACCATCGAAGCCACTTTCTCTTTATAAAAAAGGAAATACGTATGAAGCAACGGGATACATGAACATCATTGACTATGGAGATAAAGACGCGTACAAATTTGTCGTTGAAAAAGACGGTGCATTTACATTAAAGCTCGATGTACCGGGCACGATGGATGGCGTCATGTCCATTTTCGATGCAAAAGGACGCCTCATCCAAACGTACGACTATTACGGTGACGGCGATGCAGAAATCGGTACGCTTTCGTTGAAAAAAGGAACGTACTATATCGTCATCGAAGAATCGCTCGCTCGTCCAAATGCTAAGCCATACACGCTCTCTATTACAAAGAAATAGATGAAAGGAAGGTTGCCTGCATATGTAGGCAACCTTCCTCATTTTTCAGCTACATCTTATGACCGATCGTGTTAAAATAAATGATAGATTGATAGACAACGAGGTGAATCACATGCGATTCATATGGCTTACGTTCTTTTTTTTATTGTTTTTTCAACATCCAGCTCATGCTGATGTCGTTGATTTAACAAATAAAGCAAAAGCGCAAGCGTACGAAGATTATTATCCGCTTATTGCGCGCTATAAAGGAACGAGTGGGGTGACGTTTGAAAGTTACAGCTCATATTGGACCGAAACGAAGCTTGCCGAGCTTGAGAAAGAGCTTCTAAAAAACAAACATGGTGCCGAACTTTCCTTGTTAGGAAGTGTAAAAATTTTTCCTGATTACCCTGCAGGACGAAACGTGCTTGGACAATATTTTGCGCAATATCAACTTAGCCCAAAGCTTGCTTTATTGCCAAATCGGTACATTCACTTATACGGTGGCAACGAATGGACGACGGTTGAGGAAATGGCGACGACGTTAGCACACGAATACGGGCATCATTTTACGTTCTATTATTTGTTAAATAAAGAACAGCGTCGACCGAACGAATGGCTGCAGTCGCAGTATGCCGCTGTGCGCCAGTTGTTTCGCTATCCGTCCGTTCATGCTGACGGGAGTGGAAAATATGAATGGTATATGCCTGAAATATTAGCTGAAGATTATGTGCAGCTATTTGGGTCACCGCATGCACTAAAAGGGCATATGCAAATGAACGCCCAACTTCCGACGCCATTTGAGCTTCAAGCGCTGCAAACGTATTGGAAAAATCAGCTTGGTGCTCCGTACGAGCCGCTACCTCCGCTTTCATTACTGCTGACAAACTATACGGTAAAAAATAACGTGTATTCGCTAAAGCTTTACACATATGCCGATACAACGGCATACTTAAACGCACAAGATGGACAAGGTCGCTATGCTTCTGTTTATATCGGGAGTGTGCCAAAAGGGATAAACGAAACGACATATGATGGGGCGAAGCTGAATAGTCAAGTTTCTTGGCTGTTTCGCTCAACGATTGTCGATACGGCATTATTCCGTGTCGTTCAGCCGACAACTAAAGGATTTAATCGCGGTTCAGCGACGTTGCGTGTATCGTATGGAGCGATCGATTCGCTTCTTTCTACCCCTCCACTTTTTCCAGACGTCGTCGGGGAGGAGTTGCAAGAAGCTGCGCGGCTGTTGTATGAACGGGGGATTATCTCAGGATTCCCGGACGGAACGTATCGCCCGAACGAACGAATATCTCGCCGTCATGCTGCCCTTATGCTTATTCGCGATTTAAAGCTGACGCTGCCTGAAGGGTATGTCATTAAGGCGAAAGATGTCAAACCGACGGATCCGTGGTATAAAGAGATGGCGATTGCTGAGGCATATGGATTGCTGACCGGATATAACGGGAAGCTATATCCGAACGAATATATGACCCGCGCCCAAATGGCGATGATTTTAACGAGGGTGTATGCCGATGTGTACGAACAGCCGACGACAAATGTATCGTTTTTTGATGTGCCTCCTTCTCATTGGGCGTATCGGGCGATTGATACGCTTTTTTACAACGGCATTACGATCAACAATCCGTATCGTCCGAACGATGTCGTGACACGTGGACAGTTTGCCCTCTTTTTAAAACGGACGCTTGATAAAAAATAGCGAGGAAGGCTTGTCCTTCCTCGCTATTTTGCGTTGATCGCACGGTAGAAAAACACCGCAAATTGCGCGCGTGTGACCGTTTCTTTCGGACGGAACGTTCCGTCTTCGTACCCGTTCGCGATGCCTGATGCAACGAGCTTTTCAATCGCATCATATGCCGCATCTGTTTCTTTGACGTCAGTAAACGGCACGTCCGCACCACGCTTTAACTTCCACGCCTCCGCAAACCACACGGCAAGCTGTTCCCGCGTCAACGGTTCATCCGGTTGAAATGACTTATCGTTTTTACTGACGATATTTTCTTTCACAAGCGCGTTAATGGCGCCAACTGCCCAATGGTCGCTTGGCACATCTGTAAACGTTTCTTTTCGATTGTTCATATCGAAATTGAAATATGTAGCAATCACTCCTGCTGCTTCTGCACGCGTCATCGTTTCATCTGGCTTAAAGTAGCTTTTTGCATATCCGAGCACAATTTCTTTTTTGCCTAACGTTTCAATTTCTTTATTTGCCCAAAAATCGTTTCCGACATCTTGAAATTTCCCTGCGTCCTGTGCGTATGCAAGTACGCGTCTTGCTCCTATGTATCGTTTCTTATAATAGGAATCGTCTAATGAAGTAACCGTAATTCCTTTTGAAGAGCTCGCATGAATAAATTGGTTGTCGCCAATATAAATCCCGGCATGCGACGGACCTTTTTTATACGTCTCAAAAAAGACGAGATCCCCTATGCGCAAGTCTTCTTTTTTTACCGCACTTCCTTGCTTATACTGCTCTGCTGTCGTCCGCGCTAACGTGACGCCTAGTCCACTCATTACATGTCTCGTAAATCCGGAACAGTCAAATCCTTTTTCTGAACTCCCCCCGAATTGATACGGCACCCCGACATATTTTTTCGCCAGTGGAACGAGCCGATCATAGCTATCGCTTGCATAGGCGAAGGAAGGGAAGAGGAAAAATAAAAGCAATGCTGAAACGAACCGTCTCACAACATACACCTCACTTCGCTATTGTTCTTGCAATTTCGACATTTTCACACTATTCCAAGTGTATCATAAGAAGGAGATTTATAACTTTACAGTTATGTAACAAAAGTTTTTGTCAAAAGTTACGCTTATAGGTATTGAAAAAAGTCGAACATTCGGTAAAATGGTGAATAGGTGGAAGACTACATGTGAAAAAGTTTTGTTATTCCAACAAAGAAAAACTGTTCAAAAAATGGTTGACACGATGTATGGAAAAAATTATAATGTAGTTTGTAGTCGTTCACTCGCTAAGTTTAAGAGTTTGATAGAGAAAACATACATATCTCTTAAATTTAGCTGAACTTAAATAGAAATAGAAACAAAAGGAGGAAATATGTCGATGGCTTACCAACCAAAGTCTTATCGCAAATTTTTAGCTGGTACAGTCTCTGCGGCAGTTGTTGCTTCAGCGATCGCACCAGTAGCAAGCGCGGCTTCTTTCACAGACGTAGCAGGAAGCGTGCATGCAGATGACATCGCTACATTAGTAGCAAAAGGGTACATTAAAGGATATGCAGACGGTACATTCAAACCAAACAAATCATTAACACGTGGTGAAGCTGCAATCATCTTCTCACGCATTTTAAAAGATGCAGGCGTAAAAGCTCCTGGGCAAGGTGCAGGCTTCCCAGACGTTCCAGCAGGAAACGCTGAATTAGCAGAAGCAGTTGCGATCGTGAAAGCTGCAGGTGTCATGGGTGGAGACGAGAAGGGTAACTTCAACCCGAACGCAACAATCACTCGCGAGCAAATGGCGAAAGTTGTTGTTGAAGCGTTCAAATTAACAAAACCTGCAAACCACACAACAAAAGTAACTGACCTTGACAAAGCAGGTGCATGGGCGCGTGAATACATCCAAACATTAGAAGCAAACGGCGTAACGAAAAACACAGAATTCATGCCAAAACAAAGCGTCACACGCGGTCAATTCGCTTCATTCGTCGTTCGTGCGATGGAAGTGAAAAAAGAAGTTTCAGCAGCAGACATCGCAGCTGTAAAACTTGTTGACGAGAAAACGTTAGAAGTAACATTCAACGGTGAATTGAAAGAAGTGAAAAAAGAAGACTTCGCCATCCAAGGCGTTGAAATCGAATCTGTATCAATTAAAGCTGCTGCAGCAGCTGAAGCGAAAACAACAGTTGTTGTGATCAAAACAAAAACAGCATTACAAGAAGGCAAATCTTACAGCGTATCTTACAAAGGTCAAACAACTGACAAAGCGAAAGTTGATGTGCCAGTTGTAACACCGAAAGTTGAAAGTGTAAGTGCGAATAACCTTAAAAATATTGTGGTTAAATTCAGCAAAGAAGTAGAAAAGAAAACAGTTACTTCTTCAAATGTTAAAGTGTACGATGGTAACACGTTAGTATCAGGTGTAACTTTAAACTTATTAGATGATAACAAAACGTTATTAATTACAAACAACGGTAGCTATTCTCAATTAAAAGAATACAAAGTTGTCGTAGAGAACGTTGAAGTTAAAGGCGATTCTACTAAGAAAGTTGAGAAAGCAGAGAAAACTGTATCTGTAGTAGATACAACCCTACCTACTGTTGAAAGTGTAACTGCTACATCTCCAAAAACAGTAGAGATTGTTTTTTCTGAGCCGATCCAAACTGGTAGCGGTGCTGGTCAGTTCCCGACTTCAGCAGCTGTGCTAACAGATATTGTTCAAGTAAATGGAATTAACGTGTATGCGACTCCAGATCTTACAGAAATCAACACTAAAAATAAGGTAGTTTTAAACCTTAATACACCTTTAACTGCTGGGGAACATAAAGTTAAAGTTGCAAATCTTAAGGATTATGCAAACTTACCAATTGCAGCAAAAGAATTTACTGTAAACATTCCAGCAGATACAGCTGCACCTGAAGTAACGGCTGTAGAAGTATTAAACAAAGATAAAGTGAAAGTTACATTCAACGAGCCAGTTGACAACGCAACTGTACAATCTAACTTAGCAAACATTAAAGTAAACGGAGCTGCTGTGAACGGTGCTACTCCTAAAGAAGGCGGCAGAGTTTATGAGTTCACTTTAAGTCAATCTTTAACTCTTGCTGCGGTTGTAGAAGCTAAACTTGAATACAAAGGTATTAAAGACAACTACGGTAACGAAGTGAAAGAAGCTAAAACATTCACTTTCAAAGCTGTAGATGATACAACAGCTCCAACTGTAACGAATGTAAAAGTAAACTCTGACAACACGATTGAAGTTACATTCTCTGAAGATGTTACAGGCTTTACTGGAACAACTACTGTTGAATTATATGATAAAGACAACAAAAAGCTTCCTAACGCTGTAACCGTTGCTAAGAAGGTAATTGATGGTGTAGCAAGCGATAAAGTTTATGTACTAACAATCACAGGCGGTACATCATTATCTGGTGCCCACACTATTAAAATTTTAAAAGATAAAGTAACAGATTTAAGCATTCGTACTAACAAATTTGCCGAAGCAACGTTCCCTGTTACATTAAATGATAAAGTTGCTCCGACTATCACGAAAGTTGAATATGTGAACGAAGGCTCGGGTACAGACTTCAACTCAGATGGCGATCAAAAAGACAGCAAAGTAACTATTTATTTCAGCGAAGCAATGGATGTTGCTACATTAACAAATAAAGCTAACTACTTAATTAACAATACTCCGTTAGCTGATGTTCCTGGTACAGTTACATTAACACCAGCAAGCGACAACAAATCAGTAACAATTACTGTGAACCGTGGTTCTTCTGATACTCAATTAACGTTTGCTAATAATACTGATTTACGTGTCATTGCGGTTAAAGACGCTGCTGGCAATACTTTATCTAGCACACAAGTAAACGCTAACCTTGGTTCAGGTGCTGGCGGTCTTGGATTAATTTCTCTGTTCGACGCCGCTCCAACACTAAATAGTGTAATTGATTTAACAAAAATAGAACTTATTTCTAAAAATCAAATTAAAGTATATACAACTAATGGATACTTGCTGCAAGGAATTGACCCTAACAAAGTAAAGTTTGCTGACGGATCAAACAATCAATTACAATCTTTACAAGTTACAGGTGTGAATATTGCTTCAGATGGTAAGTCTGCAGTGCTCACACTTAACCAATCATTAAATGCTAATGCGACATTCGGGTCTTCTAGCCCTGTAAGTGTGAAGTTGTATGCAGATGAAGGTGCGGTTTCTCTAACGAATGGTGCTAAATCAGCGCAACTCGCTGCAAGCAGTGGTGCGGCGCTTGTGGATAAAGTGAAGCCTTCTCTTGCGTCTACTGATCCGATTGTTATTAAAACCGGAACGACAGATACTATTGAAGTTGTGTTCGATGAAGCAATTGCTTTTAACTCTTCGGTGGCTAATGATTTAGTTGTGAAAGTTAATGGAGAGGTTCTAGATCTTGTAGCAGGTGACTTCACTGTGGCAGATGGTACTTCCGGTGATGCTAAGTTCGAAATTAAAGTTGTTAAATCCGGTATTGTCGGTGTCTCTAATATCACAGTTGAACTTAAAGATGGACGTTATGTATTAGATCAAGCTACTACACCAAACAGAGCTAATGCATTTACTGCAACATCTCTTAAATCTGGTCAAACGTTAACTGAGCAAACAGCACCAACTGCTCCTTCAGCAGGAAACTTTGTTCTTGATGGCACTGGAGCGAAAATTGTAGTGGGTTCTTCTAACGTGACGCCATCTGAGAAGGTAAAACTGCAGTATGTAATGGTTAACACAGGTGGAGGTGCTCCGGCATCTTCAGTTACTCCTGAAGGAACGACAGCGAATTTTGTAAGTTCATTTGTGGCTGGTGCAGAATTATTTACTGGTTTAAGTACTTCTGGAAAAGATGTGTATGTCCGTTATATTGATGAAGCTGGAAACGTGTCTTATTGGATCAAAATTAACTAATGAATGAGTGCGGTAATGGGATGCGTGCCTGTCACGTCCCGAACGTCCCGAATTTTGTCGAAGATTTGTAGAGACAGAGAGTCGTTGAGTGGCTCTCTGTTTCTTTTTTTCGCAGATGGAACGGTGCCTGTCACCATAGGTTTTTGTTTGGGGTGAAAAAAATCTCTCTAAACATGCAGGAGTTTCGCTATTTTTAGTTCGCGTGCCTGTCACGTCCCGAAGATTGTCGAAGATTGGTAGAGACATGGGCTGCGTGCCTGTCACGTCCCGAAGATTGTCGAAGATTGACAGAGACAGAGAGTCGTTGAGTGGCTCTCTGTTTCTTTTTTTCGGATCAACCAGCATTTGAAACATATATTATACCTTTGAACGCCTTCATTCCGCTTTGGGGATGCGTGCCTGTCACGCCCCGAAGGTTGTCGAAGATTGATAGAGACAGAGAGTCATTGATTGGCTCTCTGTTTCTTTTTTTCCGCATCAAACGTGGTTTGAAACATATATTATACCTTTGAACGCCTTCATTCCGTGTTGGGATGAGGGCGATTTTTATTTTAGGAGGGAGTTGTATGCAACCCACAAAACGTGTAAACATCGTAAGCCTGAAACTCGTTCGGGAGGGGAGTGTGTTGTACAAGGAGCGGCGTGTTCAGTCGCCAGAGGATGCGTATCAGCTGTTGAAGCCGTTTTTGGTGGATGCGGATCGGGATGCAGCGAGCGTGCCTGTCACGTCCCGAAGATTGTCGAAGATTGATAGAAACAGAGAGTCATTGATTGGCTCTCTGTTTCTTTTTTTCGCATCAACCAGCATTTGAAACATATATTATACCTTTGAACGCCTTCACTCCGTTTGGGAATGGGGCGATTTTTGTTTTTTAGGAGGGAATCGGATGCAACCAGCAAAGCGTGTGAACATTGTGAGCCTGAAGCTCGTTCGGGAGGGGAGTGTGTTGTACAGGGAGCGGCGTGTTCAGTCGTCGGCGGATGCGTACAAGTTGCTAGTGTGGAAATGTTCGCTATGATGCCTGCGAAATTTGTCGAAAAATACTGTTGAATATATGGAAGGATTTTCTCGTTTTCTGTCGAATCGCTTGTTCGAAGTGAGGTTTGGGAAAGAAAGGAATGGTTTCATTGGCTAAAAATACAGGAGAAAATTACAGAATTGGCGCTGTGAAGAATCGTTCTCAAGTGTACAATCCAAAGACTGATTCATGGGTGAAACGTGGCGAAGATGGTCGTTTTATGGACGTGAAAACGTCAAGTAACACTCCGTTCAAGGGTGTAAGAAAGGAGAAATAAAGAATTTATTCATTTCCGAACCTCGCTCTTATTAGTTAAGTAAGTGAAATAATTTGGTTACGGAAGGAGGGAGAGAAGTGATTTTTGGTTCAATAAACGTAAAAAGAAACGCAAAATTTAAAATAAAGTTAAGTGGAGATGGGCAATATTATTTTGTTTTGGTAGCTCCTAACAATGAGATTATTGCCACTAGTGAAACATATTTAACTAAGCAGAAATGCAAAGAAGGAATTGAAGCTGTGAAAAAATATGCCGCAGATGCGGATGTGGAAGACGAGACTGTATAGAAGATCGCAGATGACTAAAAAAGAAACAATGCTTAGTGCTATGAAAAGAGGGGATGAAAAGTGTCCAATAATAATCATTTTTATAAAATGACAGTAGTAAGGGACGTTATTCAAGGAATAAATACTCCAACAGTTTATCAAATTGTAGAGCAAATAATGTTGAAGAATAGCAATAGACTAATGAAAAAGGAAGATATAGATAGAGAAGTTGCTTTAAAAATGGGATATCATGTAGATGCTTCTATAAGCAATGCGGTCAGTGGTGTATTGAAAAGTATGGAAAAACAAGGGAAAGTGAGTCATCCGAAACACGGCTACTGGCAATCATGCCTGCTGTGTTCTGATTCAGATTGATATCTAGGGTAGGTGCCTGTCACCACCCGAAGATTTGTAGAGACAGAGAGTCGTTGAATGGCTCTCTGTTTCTTTTTTTCGCAGATGGAACGGTGCCTGCCACCATAGGTTTTTGTTGGGGTTGAAAAAATCTCTCTAAACATGCAGGGGTTTCGCTATTTTTGTCGAAGAAATGTGCGAAAAGATTTTGAAAGGGGCGAAAGGCGTGGGACGGGCAAGGCGGATATGGGTGCCGCATTTGTTTTACCATATCGTTTGTCGAGGGAATCGGCGTGATCCGTTGTTTAAAGAAACGAATGATTTTCGTGCGTTTTTGCATATCCTCGAACAGCTTCATGAAAAAATCCCATTTGAACTCGCTTCGTATTGTCTTATGACGAATTATTTCCATCTCCAACTTCGCTCCCAGCATGAATCCATTTCAAAAGTAATCACATCTTCAAACTCCTCAGTTTCGTTTTGTTTATTTTACTGAAAAATGTAGTAAAATAAAAAGAAAGGAAGTGTGATGATGAGCGGGCAAACCGATATTGCGTATAATAATTATGACATCATATTCCGCAATATGACCGCTCAATTTAAAGAAAAGGTTCTCGACTTTTATGGTATTCATACTGCTCCAATTGTTCGCGTAGAAGCGGTGGATTTGCCGACTATTGCAGTAAATGACAGAAGAATGGACTTTTTGTTTTTGTTAGCGGACGATACGTACTTACATCTTGAGTTTCAGACAACGTTTGATGAGAAGGATTTGGATCGGTTTCTTCAATACGATGTGAGCGCTTATGAAAGGTACAAAAAGCCGATTAAAACAGTAGTCATTTATGGTTCTAATGTCGAAAAGGTGTTAGAGCAAAAAAAGCTATGGCTCCGTTCAATATAAGATACAAGCAGTATTGATGAGAAACTATGACGGTGATGCCATCATTCAAGATTTATGGACAAAAATAGAGAACGAAGAAGAGCTTACGGATCTAGATGAGTTGCATCTTATTTTCCTCCCATTAATGCAGAGCTCGGTGAATCGTTCAGAACGAGCCATCGAGACAGTTGAACTCGCTAAACGAATAAAAGACGAGGAAAAACAAGTACGCTTACTGGCGACGATTATTGCGGTGTCCGACAAGTTCATTGATAAGGAGTATGTGGAAAAATTGATGGAGGTGCTAAGTATGGCGAGAGTCATTCAAATGGCGGAAGAACGCGCAAGAATTAGCGAAAGCCAGCAGGCGATAAAAAAATACTTAGGCGCGCGATTAGGTTTGGAAAGTAAACCGATGCAAAATAAAATAGACCTTATTACGGATCTATATTTGTTGCATCATTTATTGGACGACTTATATCGAGCGGAGAAAAGAGAAGAAATGGCTCGTTTGATTGACATCACATTAGAAAAACAACGTGCCAGCCACGCCCCGAAGATTGTCGAAGATTGACAGAGACAGAGAGTCGTTGAGTGGCTCTCTGTTTTTCATTCCTAAAGCAGGAATCTCCTCGCTTTTATCGAAAATACACAACAAAACAGAAAGCGAGGTGCATATATGGCGGTTGATCATGATCGGTTGTTTAAAGAGCTGATTACGACGTTTTTTGAAGAGTTTCTTCTTCTCTTTTTCCCGCATGTGCATGAGCATATCGACTTTCAGCACGTGTCGTTTTTATCGGAGGAATTGTTCACCGATGTGACGGCGGGGGAGAAGTATCGCGTCGATTTGCTTGTTGAGACGAAGTTGAAAGGGGAGGATAGCCTTATTATCGTCCATATCGAAAATCAAAGTTACGTGCAGCCATCGTTTCCAGAGCGAATGTTTATTTACTTTAGCCGCTTGTTTGAAAAATACCGAAAGCGCATGTTGCCGATTGCGGTATTTAGCTATGATTCTCTTCGAAATGAACCTTCATCGTTTACGCTCCAATTCCCATTTTTTGATGTGCTTCAATTTCGATTTCTTACTGTGGAGTTGCGCAAACAAAACTGGCGTGATTACATTCGCCACGACAACCCAATCGCCGCTGCGTTGTTAAGCAAAATGGGGTATACTGAAAGTGAACGGGTAGAACTAAAAAAACAATTTTTACGCATGATCGTACGAATGGAATTAGACGAAGCAAAGCAACGATTATTAATCGGCTTTTTTGAAACATATGTGAAGCTGTCGGATGAGGAAGAACAACAGTTGCGAAACGAGGTGAATGAAATGGAAACAAAAGAAAAAGAACGAGTGTTCGAATTAATGATTTCGTATGAGAAGAAAGAGAAACGAAATATTGCGAAAAGAATGTTAGACAAAGGATATGATGTGCACACCATTCACGAATTAACGGAACTTCCTGTGGAGGAGATTGAGGAGTTAAAGGAACGGTGTACGTGCCAGTCACGTCCCGAATTTTGTCGAAGATTGGTAGAGATAGAGAGTCGTTGAGTGGCTCTCTGTTTCTTTTTCTGTATTTTTGTTGATGTGCTGTCGCATTTTTTGTGGCAGCTGTTGTTGAAATTGCGAGAGTGATAGAAAAATGTTACAATCTCCGTAGCAACTACATAAGCAGGGTGGGCGGTTGACCACTTCCCCGATGAAGGGAGGTGGGAATATGACGACGTATGAAGCACTGAGTCTTATTGCGCATTGCGCAATTCAGCTTAGTGTTCATCGGAATGCTAACATTGACTGTCACCATCGTCGTCTATATAAACAAAAAGAAATAACCGTCCCCCTCGACCAAAGGTGTGAAACGGTTATTTCTTTTTATCTGTTACACATCTAAAGGTCAGCCGCTCTTCTTGCGGCATGTAGTTGCCTGCTGGGTGTTCACCGCACTCAGCTTTTTTTATTTTATGAAATATCTGCTTATATTATACAAATGATATAGCTGGTTTGACAAGTGGGATACGTGCCAGTCACCATAGGTTTTTGTTTCGGGTGAAAAAAATCTCTCTAAACATGCAGGAGTTTCGCTATTTTTGTCGAAGAAATGTGCGAAAAGATTTTGAAAGGGGCGAAAGGTGTGGGACGGGCAAGGCGGATATGGGTGCCGCATTTGTTTTACCATATTGTTTGTCGAGGGAATCGGCGTGATCCGTTGTTTAAAGAAACGAATGATTTTCGTGCGTTTTTGCATATTCTTGAACAGCTCCATGAAAAAATACCATTTGAACTCGCTTCGTATTGTCTTATGACGAATCATTTCCATCTCCAACTCCGCTCACAGCATGAATCCATTTCAAAAGTCATGGCACTTATCAATAAACGATACGCTAACTATTATAATACTCGTTACGGCTTAACAGGACATGTGTTTGAAAAGCGTTATTTTAGTAAAATCATTAATGATGATGTAGGCATGTTAGAAGTCAGTCGCTATATCCACCTGAATCCTGTAGAGGCGCGTATGGTATACCTCCCCGAACATTATCGTTGGAGCAGTTTTCAGTTTTATCATCAGATTACTCCGCTTCCTTCATTTATGAACATCGACGCACTTCTCCAATATTTTTCAGGAACTATTGTTGAGAAAAAGAAAAAATATATACAGTTTATTAAGACAGATGTTGTGACGAGCGACGTGATCAAGGAGGAATAAAATGAAAGTTTGTAGCATCGGTTTACGAGGAATGGAAGGATACCGTGTACAAGTGGAAGTGAAAGAACTGCCGGGAATGCCTTCTGTCGCGATTGTTGGACTAGCTGATACTTCGGTAAAAGAAGCAAGGGAGCGTGTCATTGCAGCGTTGCATGCATTTGGATGCGATGTGATGAATCAAAAACTTGTCATCCATCTTTCGCCACCAGAGCGAAAAAAACAAAGCCCGATGTTTGATTTAGCAATGGCGATTGGAATTTTAAAAGTAAAAGGAAAACTCGAACAACCAATTCCATCACATATCGCATTTTTAGGTTCATTGTCATTGGACGGAACTATTCAGCCAGTAGATGGCATGTTACCAGCTATTTTGGCTGCCAAAAAACTTGGCTTTCAACAAGTATATGCCCCATATGACCCCGCATTTCCCTTTCAGTACCTGCAGCATATCGATTGTGTTTTTGTTCAAACATTAGACCAAGTGGTGCAATATTTACAAGGTCAACAAGTGTTATTTTCGATGAGTCAGCCTCTTTCCGATGTCCATCCACCTCAAAAAACGCATCGTGATTTTGAACATATCATTGGACATGAATATGCTAAATATGCACTTGAAGTTGCGGCTGCAGGTGAACATAACGTGTTAATGATCGGACCGCCGGGATGTGGGAAAAGCTTGTTAGCCGAGACGTTTCCAACGATTTTACCTTGTCTTTCCCATGAAGCGCAGCTGGAGGTACTTAGTTTGTACCAACTAGCAGGGGAAGTAAAAAACGACTCCTCTCCACCGTTTCGTCATCCGCATCATTCAGCATCTTCTGTGGCGTTGATTGGTGGGGGAACTCAGCCGAAGCCGGGAGAGGTTTCGCTTGCTCATCGCGGGGTGTTATTTCTTGATGAAATGGCGGAATTTACGAAAAAAACGCTCGATATGCTTCGGCAACCGCTAGAAACAGGAAAAGTAACGATTAGTCGTGTTTCTTCAACGGTGACGTATCCAGCACATTTCATTTTGATCGGGGCAATGAATCCATGCCCATGCGGATATTTTGGTTCGAAAAAGCGATATTGCATATGTAGCCCAAAACAAATACAAGCCTATCGTCAGCGCATATCGGGACCGATTTATGACCGTATTGATATACTGTTGTCATTAGAAGCTGTTGATTTAACCGAGAAGCAAAAACAAACAGAGTGTTCGGAAACCATTCGCAGCCGCGTGGAAGCCGCACGCTTCAAGCAGTATGAACGGTATGGTGAAGAAATAACAAACGGTCGCGTGCCAATTGATGTACTGCTTGCGAAAAGTCCATTGACGAAAAGGCACCAACAACTGCTTCAACATTGGGCGGCTACATACGATTGGAGCAACCGCGTTCAAACAAAAATCATTCGCCTCGCTCGAACGATTGCCGATTTAGCAAAAACTGATGACATTACAGATGAAGCATTATGGAAGGCGATAGCTTTTCGGAGGATAAAAGAAGGACGTCAAGAAAGAAATATGAAAAGGGGTTTTTAGTATGACTGTTATTATGCGTGTCTGTCACACCCATGTTCCTCTTAAGGAATTGAGATGATTTCCATCTTAAGAGGGAGTCGGATGCAGCCTGCAAAGCGTGTGAACATTGTAAGCTTGAAGCTCGTTCGGGAGGGGAGTGTGTTATACAGGGAGCGGCGTGTTCAGTCGCCAGAAGATGCGTATCAGTTGCACCACATGGCATTTCCCTTTTGTTAAAAATCTCAGTGATGCAGGAAAGCTTTTGGTCGTGTTAAAATATAATAAAGAAAGTAAGATTGGGGAAGAGAATATGGATACAGTTCCTTTTAATGTTTATTGCAATTCCATTGATATTATGATGGGGCTTCATGACATTATCCTTAATCTTCAAAAGCAATCACCGACTGAAAATATATATCTTGGACAAGTAACGATGAGTCCACAACATGCGAAACAATTTGCTTATTTATTGTTAGAGCACGTCAAGAAGTATGAAGAAATATTTGGTGAAATTCCATCTCCGCCGAGTGAAGAAAAAATGCGTGAGCTTTCTGAACAAGGAATAATTGGCGTGAAGAGTGGGGAATAATGAAAGACGGGGATTATATATTTATTACTAAGGATCCTTTCGGAAAAGAAATTCGACTGAAAAGCACAACGTGGAACTATCACATTATTGGAGGAGATCACACTAGAGAGGAATTTGTTGGTCAAGAAGAAATGATTAAAGGTGTGATTCAAGATCCGTGTTTTATCTTACCGAATAATCCTAAGAATCAAAATGATACGAGACAAAAATATATCGATCTTGTCCAACTGCCGAAATTTCAGTCACTAAAAGCGTTAGTTGTCATTGTGGACCATCAAAATGTAGAGTACGGGGATGTGGTGACAGTTATTGCGAAAAATAGATTGAATCAAGAAATAGGGAGTGCTATTTATGTTCGTCCAAAATCTACAAGGGAATATTAAATACTCCTATGATTATGATCATGATGTCCTGTATATTTATTTTGGCGAGCCAAAAGTGTCATATGATGATGAAGCAGCTCCTGGTGTATTCATTAGATTTTCCGAAGAGGATGATGTAATTACAGGTGTTGTTATTATGGATTATAAGAAAAGAGATGTTGATGCGGTTACAAAACATATACCGATTCGTATCAATTTTCACTCGATTAATGAACAGCTTCATGGGATACGTGCCTGTCACCACCCGAATTTTGTCGAAGATTGGTAGAGACAGAGAGTCGTTGAGTGGCTCTCTGTTTCTTTTTTTGGATACGTGCCAGTCACCATAGGTTTTTGTTTGGATTGAAAAAATCTCTCCAAACATGCAGGAGTTTCGCTATTTTTGTCGAAGAAATGTGCGAAAATATTTTGAAAGGGGAGAAAGGCGCGGGACGGGCAAGGCGGATATGGGTGCCGCATTTGTTTTACCATATTGTTTGTCGAGGGAATCGGCGTGATCCGTTGTTTAAAGAAACGAATGATTTTCGTGCGTTTTTGCATATTCTTGAACAGCTCCATGAAAAAATACCATTTGAACTCGCTTCGTATTGTCTTATGACGAATCATTTCCATCTCCAACTCCGCTCACAGCATGAATCCATTTCAAAAGTAATCACACCTTCAGACTCCTCAGTTTCGTTTTGTTTATGTAGGTAAGACGAGAAGGAGGAAATGTAGCCCATCTGTGCTTGTTTTTAACTAGCCTTTGCATATTGAGTCGTGTTTCATAATAAAGAACACCTTGTACACGTTGGTGGTCATAATAGCGAATGTAATCATGAATGAACTGCGTTGCCTCTTCCACACTTTTCGCATGTTGCAAATCCTGATCCATCTCTGTTTTGAGATAGGAGAAAAAGCTCTCTATGCATGCGTTATGAAGCGCATTCGCTTTTCTCGACATGCTTGGTGTAATCGAAAATGTATTGTTAATTAATCGATTCAAATGATTGCTTTTGTGATGAAAATATTTGTTTGTCGAACAATCAAAGGTATCATTCTTCGAAAAACGTATATACTATGTATATACGTTTTAGGTTTAGGGTGATATAATGAACTCAAAGGAACATTTAGAAAGCAAAATAAACCAAAGGAAAGGAGGGGACTATATGTCTACAGTTGTTGCCCAAAAATGGGGAAATAGTTTGGGCATTCGTATCCCAAAAGATGTTGCTGATCAAATAGGGATTAAACAAGGTTCTGAAATAGAATTAAATGTAATTGAAAATGAAGGTATCATCACATTAAAGCCAAAAAGAGCAAGGAAGAAATACACCTTGGAAGAACTAATATCACAGATTACACCTGAAAATCGACATGAGGAAATTGATTTCGGGATAGAAGGACGTGAATTGATTTAATGACAATAGACGTACCAGAGAGAGGCGATTTCGTTGTTTTAAACTTCAATCCACAAGTCGGTCATGAGCAGGCAGGGAGAAGGAATGCGATTGTTTTATCGCCTAAAGAATTCAATCAAGCAACAGGATTTATAGCTGTTTGTCCGATTACCAATCAAAAGAAGGGTTATCCTTTCGAAGTAGATTTACCAAAAGAAGGGATATCTCTTGGTAGCGATGGCTATCCAATAACAGGGGTAGTTTTAACTGATCAAATTAAATCTTTGGATTGGAAAGCTCGGCATTTAAAAATTTTAAAAAAGTATAATCCAGAGGATGCGCAAATTGAAGAAATAGATAAAATCATTGATGAATGCTTAGCGAAAATAGAAACATATTTGACTTGAGATACGTGCCAGTCACCGCCCGAAGCAGTATAAATCCATAAAAAATTCAAAAAGTTTTGTTGAAATTTCTGAATTTTTTATGTACGATAGTTGGTAGGTGGAACCGTTTGTTCCCCCCTTACTGTACCCCTTTGTGCAAACGGTTTCACTTAAAAAGTAATTCAAAAAGGAGGAGACGATCGTGGGGAGAAGATGGAGAAAGCATTTCGCTTATTTCTCAATCTTTTTGCTTTTGGTGCAATTGTTTTCATTTAGTGCAATCGTTCGCGCTAATGAAAACGTGCAAAGCCCTGTTGTAAACGGAAATGAAGTGACGTTCCGTTATGTCGGCACAGGGGAGGAGCAGTCTGTCTTATTAGCCGGATCGTTTAACGGCTGGCAAACAAGTGGAGACAAAAAGATTGAATTGACAAAAGAAAGCGACCATATTTGGTCAGTCACAAAAACGCTTCCAGACGGAACATATATGTACAAGTTTGTTGTGGATGGAAATTGGAAGCCAGATCCACTAAATAAAAATCAAGTAGATGATGGATATGGTGGGAAAAATAGCGTCGTTGTTGTCGGTCAACCTGTTCAACAACAACGCATCGTCACGCTCGTTGGGAACTTACAAGATGAGTTAGGACATACAGGCGAGTGGGATCCAAAAGCGACTGCGACAATTATGAAGCATGAAGGCGATGGTTTGTACACGTTTACAGGAACGCTTCCAGCAGGTACGTATAAGTACAAAATCGCCATTAACGGTAGTTGGGATGAAAATTACGGTGCTGGTGGACGTGATGGTACAGATATTCCACTTACGTTAGAAAAAGAAACGAAAGTGACGTTTTACTATCATGACCGCACGCACGCGATTGCGGACTCGACGTGGTATACGCCAATCCCAAAAGACAAACAGCCGCGTTTAGTCGGAACAATTTTGCCAGCGATCGGTTATGAAACGGAAGTAAACGGATGGACCCCAGAAAAGTCAACAGCATTTCTCATTGATGATAATTTTGACTCCATTTACACGTTCACGGCACGTGTGCCAAAAGGGATGTACGAATTTAAGGTGACATTAGGGAATAGCTGGGCCGAAAATTATCCGCAAGACAATGCGAAATTAAACGTATTGGAAGATATGACTATAACGTTTTTCTTTAACGATAAAGAAAAAACATTATACACAGACTATAGCCCAATTGGCTCAGATGGGGCAGTGCAAAAGAATCGTTTAAAACATAACACATGGGATTCGTTATATCGCCAACCGTTCGGTGCAGTAAAAGCAGGAGAAAGCGTAACGCTTCGACTAGCGGCGAAAAAAGGGGATTTAACAAAAGCGAACGTATATGTGAAAAATACAACGACAGGAACAGCGAAGTTATATACAATGAACAAAGTTGGAGTCATCGGTGATGATGAATATTGGGAAGCAACGTTTAAGCCTGATGACAAAGGATTGTACGCATATAAGTTCATTGCGATGGACGGTTCAGCAAAAGCAGAATATGGAGAGGATACACAAGAAGGTCAATGGGGAAGAGCAGTTGATAAAAATGCTGAATTGTTCCAGCTAACTGTATACGATCCAAACTATAAAACGCCAGATTGGATGAAGCATGCGGTTGTATATCAAATTTTCCCTGATCGATTCTTTAACGGCAATCCAAGCAACGACAATGCAAAATCGAATGCACGAGGAAATGAACCAATTGAACGTCGTCAGTGGTCTCAGCTTCCTGACAACCCGCGCATGAAAGGAACTACTGGATATGATGGTGACGGCATTTGGTCAAACGACTTTTTCGGTGGAGATATTGCAGGAATTGAACAAAAACTTGATTACCTACAATCTATTGGGGTTAATACAATATATTTAAATCCGATTGCGCACGCTCCATCAAATCATAAGTACGATGCTCATAATTTTAAAGAACTTGATCCGATGTTTGGTACACCTGAAGAGTTTCAATCATTTGTGCAAGCGGTTGCATCACGTGGAATGCACTTAATTTTAGACGGTGTATTTAACCACGTATCGGATGATTCCATTTACTTCGACCGATATGGCAAATATAAAACAGTCGGAGCGTACGAATATTGGTCGGCTGTATATGATCTCATGAACGAAAAAGGATTATCGGAAGAAGAAGCACGTGCTCAAGTTGAGCAAAAGTTTAAAAATGAAGGACAAGAGTTTAGCCCGTATGGTTTCCACCTATGGTTCAATATTGAAAACGAAAAGGTGAACGGTGTATACAAATATCAATCGTGGTGGGGATTTGATAGTTTACCAGAATTCAAATCAATTACTGGTAATAAAGTACGGTATGCGAGCGAGTTAAACAATGAAAAGCTTGCGAATTATATTTTCTATGAAGATGATTCTGTCGCAAAAAGCTGGATCACGAGAGGTGGTTCAGGATGGCGTTTAGATGTTGCCAATGAAGTCGATACAGAGTTTTGGCGCGAGTTTCGCAAAGAGTTGTTGCAAGGCGACTATGATCGTGGTCCGACGCTTAAAAATGGAGAACAACCGTTAATTCTCGGCGAAATTTGGGATGATGCGTCGAAATACTTCTTAGGTGATCAATACGATTCGGTCATGAACTACCGTTTCCGTGGAGCCGTGTTAGACTTTTTACGGAACGGAAAAGCAGAAGAGATTGATGCACGTTTAACAGCGATTCGCGAAGATTATCCAGAAGAAGCGTTTTATGCGCTCATGAACTTAATTGGTTCACACGATACAGCGCGCGCAGTCTTCTTGCTTGGAAACGGAACAGATTCATATGAACGTGCCGAGCTTGATCCAAACTACAATGAAGAGCTCGGTAAAAAGCGGTTAAAGCTTGCGGCCATTTTACAAATGGGCTATCCAGGTGCTCCAACCATTTATTACGGTGATGAAGCAGGAGTGACAGGTTCAAAAGACCCAGACTGCCGACGTACGTATCCGTGGGGAAGTGAAGATCAGCAATTAATTGCACACTATCAAAAGGTAGGTGCTATTCGTACAACACATCAAGATGTATTGGCAAAAGGGACAATTGAGACGGTATATGCTAAAGGGGATGTATACGTCTTTGCTCGCCAATATGAAAACGATGTGGCACTTGTTGCGATGAACCGTGGCAATAGTGAACAAACGGTGCAACTTGATGTCGCTTCACTCATTCCAAACGGAGTGAAACTTGTAGACGAACTGCACGACTCATACGATGTAACCGTGGCGAATGGAAAAGTGACGTTACGTGTTCCAGCGATGGACGGTCGGATGTTATTCGGAAAAGTAACTGTCGATCTTCCGAATAAAGTAACAAACGTGCAAGTGACAGAGGGAATCGGTCAAGTCGAGCTAACGTGGGAAGGCGATGCCCAAACGTACCGCATTTATCAATCAACATTAAAAGGTGCAGGTTATCAGCTTGTCAAAGAAACGAGCGAAAAAAATGTTGTGATTGACAATTTGAAAAACGGTACAGCATATTACTTTGCGATTACAGCTGTTGATGGAAATGGGAATGAGTCCGTGAAAGTAGAAACAAATCGCGTCGTACCACATTATCCATTAACAAAAGAGAACGTTGCTTTACTTTCCGAAGTGAACGATGGAGTGCTCGATTTAGCTAAACCAATTATAGTTGAAGCAAAAGTGCAAATGGCTGATGTAACGAAACATGGACTAGCTGATGGTCTTCAAGCGATTTTACAAGTGAAAAAGCCGAATGGTGACAAGTGGGAAGACGTACAAGCGGTGTATGATCGGCAAGATGGTGAAGCAAACGTATTCCGCGCATCTTTCACTCCGTTGCAAGCGGGAATGTATACGTACCGTTACGGATTTACGACAAATATAGGTATCGATTGGGTGTACACAAGCGAAAAAACATTTACGCTCAACGCAAATACAGAAGATACACAAGCACCAGCAAAAGACATTCAGCTCGTTCAACCGGAAGTTGAATCGGGTCAAGTCAATTTATTATGGTCGTTCGTTGACCGTGATGACGATGATGCATATATGCTTGTCATTGAGCGTAACGGTCAAGTCATTCATACGACGACAACGATTAGTACATCGTTCACTGATTACGATGTAGAAAATGGAAAAACATACACTTATGTCGTGAAATTGTATGACCGCGCTGGAAACTTTGTGGCATCAAACGCGGTGGAAATTACACCGAACATTGTCATGGTTGAAGTGACATTTAAAGTGAAAGCACCAAGCTATACACCGTTAGATACGCGTATTACAATTCCAAATAGCATCAATGGCTGGAACACAGGAGCATGGGAAATGACGCGCGGTGGAGCCGTAACGCCAGATTGGGAGTTTACAACGGAGCTACAAGAAGGTGAAACGATTATTTATAAATACGTAAAAGGTAGCTCATGGGATCAAGAAGGGCTAGCTGATCATACACGTGACGATCAATCGGATGATGATGTGAGCTATTACGGATACGGTGCGATTGGCACAGATTTAAAAGTAACGGTGCACAATCAAGGCAATAACAAAATGGTCATTCAAGATTATATTTTACGTTGGATTGACATGCCTGTCGTTGTCGAAGATGTGAAAAAGGAAGGGGAACGCGTCACGATTAAGGGAAACGCGATTAAAGATGGCGTGTTAACGATCAATAAAGAACGTGTCACGATTCAAGACGACATGTCATTTACGTACACGTTCACACCAGCAGCCAATCAAAAAGAAGTGGGCATCCACATCGAACCGTCTGAACGAAGTAAGTCAGACATCTTTAAAAATGATGGTGGTGCCATTGCGAAAAATACGAAAAACTACGTACTAAGTATCGAAACAAAACAATTGCGCGAAGGTGTGTTGCAAGGGGATACAACACCGGGAAGTGGCACAACACCAGGTAGCGGCACAACACCAGGCAGTGGCACAACACCAGGTAGTGGTACAACACCGGGTAGCGGCACAACACCGGGCAGTGGCACAACACCAGGCAGCGGTACAACACCAGGCAGTGGCACAGCACCAGGTAGCGGCACAACACCAGGTAGCGGCACAATGCCGGGCAGCGGCACAACACCGGGCAGTGGCACAACACCGGGCAGTGGCACAACACCGGGCAGCGGCACAACACCAGGAAGTGGCACAACACCAGGAAGTGGCACAACACCAGTGAAGGGTGAAAATGGTACGGTTGTTTTACAGCCGAAAGTAGAGACGAAAGAAAAAGACGGCAAAGTAGTAGAAAAAGTGGCAACTATTTCAACAAATGAAGTTGAA
>NZ_JXTG01000009.1 GCF_000833605.1 Anoxybacillus ayderensis
GCAAATGGCTATTAGAGCTGTTTTTTTTCGTGCGTGCTTCCAGCTCTTGAACGCGATATGTCAGTTGTTCATTTTCTTTGCGTAGCTGTTTGTTTTCTTGACGCAAATGTTCATTTTCTTGAATGAGTTGATGAATGAGCTGTTTTTGTTGTTGGACTTTGCTGATTAAGCTCTCAACCGTAAATACAGCTTGTTGTACCGTCAACATGCGATTCACCTCCTTGTCTATCCGTATTCACATGATAGACAGGAAAACCAAAAAATATTCAGCTCACTTTATGAGGTGGCTGAATAGTTACCCTTCGACATAGGAATACCCTTTCTCTTCCTTATTTCACATCATATCCTTGCTCTTCAATCGCTTCTTTTAGTTTTTCTACGCTTACTTTTGTTTCATCATAATCTACATCGACTGTACCTTCTTGCAAATGTACTTCGACGCGGCTGACGCCATCTAACGTTTGAAGTGCATTTGTCACCGCCGCTTTGCAATGTCCGCATGTCATTCCTTGTACTTGTAATGTAATCGTCATCATCTATTCCTCCCTAGTTTATATTTTCACACGCTTCAAACGAAGCGCGTTTGTCACAACAGATACAGAGCTAAATGCCATCGCTGCCCCAGCGATCCACGGTTGTAATAGACCAGCCGCTGCGACTGGAATACCAACGCTATTATAAAATAATGCCCAAAACAAGTTTTGCCGAATGTTGCGCATCGTTTGTCGGCTCAGTTCAATCGCTTTTGGAATATGCAGCAAATCGCCACCAACAAGCGTCACATCCGCCGTCTCGATCGCGACATCTGCGCCTGTGCCAATCGCCATTCCAATATCCGCTTTCGCCAGAGCTGGAGCGTCGTTAATGCCGTCGCCGACCATCGCGACTCGTTTTCCTTGTTTTTGCAAATCCTCAACGATGTTCGCTTTATCTTCTGGCAGCACTTCTGAGTATACGTGTTCAATGCCGACTTGTTTCGCAATTGCTTCGGCTGTTCGTTTATTGTCTCCCGTTACCATGTACACGTCGATTCCCATTTGTTTTAATGTCGCAATGGCTTGTTTCGACGTTTCCTTGATCGTGTCTGCAACGGCAATCATCCCGGCAAGCTGTCCGTCAATAGCAACGAGCATGACCGTTTTTCCTTCATTTTCAAGCTTTATCATTTGTTCCTCATGTTCGGCAATATCGACCGCACGTTCGTTCATTAACTTGCGCGTACCGATGAGCACGTGCTTTTCGTTCACCGTTGCTTCAATTCCATGTCCAACGAGCGCAGAAAAATGCGTCAACGGTTGCGCGACAATTCCGTTTGCTTTTCCATACGCCACAATCGCTTGCGCTAACGGATGTTCCGAAGCGCTCTCGGCGGAAACGGCATAGTCAAGCATATGTTCTTGGAACGACAACACATCTGTCACTTCTGGTTTTCCTTTTGTCACTGTTCCTGTTTTATCAAGTAAGACCGCGTTGATTTTATGCGTTCCTTCTAGGTACTCACCCCCTTTAAAAAGAATGCCATGTTCTGCACCTTTGCCTGTACCGACCATAATCGATGTTGGCGTGGCAAGACCGAGCGCACACGGACACGCAATAACGAGAACGGCAATAGCGACTTCGAGCGCTTTTGGTAAATCGTTTGGCGCAACAAAGAAGTACCATATAATGAATGCAACGACAGCAATCCCGACAACAATTGGGACAAAAATGCCGGAAATCGTATCCGCCATTCGCTGAATCGGTGCTTTCGATCCTTGCGCCTCTTCAACGATTTTAATGATATTGGCAAGTGCAGTATCTTTTCCAACTTTTTCTGCACGAATAGTTAGTACACCATTTGTATTAATCGTTGCCCCGATGACAAAGTCGCCTTCCTTTTTATCCACTGGAATGGATTCCCCCGTAATCATCGATTCGTCAACGGAAGAAGATCCAGCAATGACCGTACCGTCTACTGGAATTTTTTCTCCCGGTTTAACAACGATCGTATCGCCAATCACCACTTCCTCGAGCGGAACTTTTATTTCTTTCCCATGTCGAATGACAGTCGCTTCTTTTGCCTGCAGGCTAAGTAGCTTTGAAATCGCTTCGGTTGTTCGCCCTTTCGCAAGCGCCTCAAAATATTTGCCGACAAGCACAAGCGTAATTAAAACAGCGCTCGTTTCAAAATACAATCTTGGCATATATGCAGGATTCCCAAGCGCCCGAAAAGCTTCGTACAAGCTGTAAAAGTATGCAGCTGATGTTCCAAGCGCCACGAGGACGTCCATGTTCGCGCTCTTGTTTCGTAACGCCCGGTACGCCCCGACATAGAAAGGACCGCCGATGTAGAACTGAACCGGTGTCGCTAAAAGAAGCTGGAACCACGGATTCATCAAGAGATGCGGCATCGGCAAGCCGATATGAAACGGCATATGGGCAACCATCGTATAAAGCAAAGGCAACGATAAAATGATGGAAATAACGAGTTGCCGTTGTTTTTGTTTAAGCCGCTCTTCTTTCCGACCAGCATCGTCTTGTTCCTCGGTGCGAATTTGCCCTTTATACCCAAGCTTTTTAATTTTCTCTAAAATGTCTTCGACAGATGTAACGCCTTCTTTATATTCGACCACCGCACTGTTTGTCGCCAAGTTTACCGTAGCGCTTGTCACACCCTCCATCCGATGCAACCCTTTTTCAATCCGTGTCGCACATGCTGCGCATGTCATCCCTTCAATATCTAGCGTCACTTTTTCTGTCGCAACGCCATATCCTAACTTTTCAATTTTTGCTTCAATGTCTGCAATGGTATATTTATTCGGGTCGTATTGAACGGTCGCTTTTTCCATCGTTAAATTGACCGTTGCTTCTACACCGTCCATTTTATTCAACACTTTTTCAATGCGGGCAGAACAGGCGGCACATGTCATGCCGGTCACTTTTAGTGTCACCGTTCGCATCCATTTCCCTCCCTTACTTTGAAAATTGCTTAATGACATCCATTAGCTCACGAATGGATTCTTCTCCGCTTCCTTCGCGGATCGCTTTCGACACACAATGGCTGACATGGCGTTCTAACAAGTTCAATCCTACTTTATTTAACGCTGCCGTAATTGCAGAAATTTGCACTAAAATATCGATGCAATACCGATTGTCTTCGACCATCTTTTGCACGCCGCGCACTTGTCCTTCAATCCGTTTTAAGCGATTCACAATTTTTTCAATTTCTTCTTCCGTGCGCGGAACCATTTTTTTATCCATATTGTGATCTTCACAATGACTCATCAAATATCACCTCTTCAATTACATTATACCGGTAATGGGTATATAAAGCAATGGAAGTGTTGACAACATTATTATCGTCAACGTTTTCCCATGGTCTATTCACTTTTGGTAGATTTTTTGTGAAACAAAAATTCCGTAAACAGAGACCTTTCTCAACGAATCGAACTAACGGACAAATAGACTCAACTCTTTGTGGTTCTAGGGCCGGAGCCTCCTCCGAATATTCTAGGCATCCATCCTCGCACCTAGATACACGCCCGAAGTATGCTCAAATGCCTCTCGTCCCTTTTATATCAACGGATGAGAGACATTTGGTTTGCCTAGTCACTGTCGAACTCAGGCATGACAATCAAAACAAAAAGAAAACCACCTCTTTTATAAGGTGGTCTTTGGTTCACGGCGGATATATTTTTCTTTCAGGTTCAAAGCTTTCACAAAAGTTTCAACTGATCTCGTCACAGTAGCAGGTCCGATTGTCCTTTGTGTTCTTCTAAATGTTTGAAGATCTCTTGCACCATATACTCCAATGCTTGCTTCTGGTGTTTTAGAACGAATGTATTTGTAGGCTATTTTAGCCTCTTTTGTTGACGGTAATTCCAGAATAACCGATTTATCATCCGCAGCAGAAATAATATAAACTTTGCTCATTTTTCATTTCCCTCACTTATACGTGAATTATACCCGACTGATACCTAACTTTACTCATTTTAATATTGGTCAACGTCATCAATATCTTCATCGTTTTCATGTAAATATTTGTTTGAAAATGCTTGTTCATAAATATAGTCTACATATGACTTAATTGCAACTTCATCACTATTAGGAAATATTGGAACACTTTCAAGCCACTTACTCAAATCCAACGCATATTGATTTAATTGATCATTATCCATTTTGTATATTTGTTCATGTAAATATTCATTCAATAATGCATGTGTTCTTGTCCAAAATTGAATTTCAATAGGGAAAACATAATTATTTGGTCTTACATAAACGTGAATAGCTTTATACCCATCATCATAGGTTTTCCCTAATGTTTGATCAACAATGTTGCATGCATCTTGTCCATACGGACAACATGTTACAAATTCATGAACTATCTGTTTCAACTCTGTAGTCTCTGCTTTAATAATAAATCGCATTCCTAAAATGTCGTTTGCAATTTTGTAGAGCTGTTTTGTCAATTGATTACGTTCTAATTTCAGCTTTATTGATGCAGGATCCTTGTAACGGTAAGTAAAGTCAATTTCAGGAATATGTTTAATTAATTCAACGATTTTATCTGGATATTCTGCTGTATTTAAATAATAATCTTCTACCTTATTTTTTAGTTCCTCAAAAAGTTCTTCATCAAAACCTTTGTATCTGCGAGAAGTCTTGATTTCCGGTCCATGTTCAATAATTTTTTCTATAATTCCCCAAATTCCTTCATACGGCAACATAAAATTTCCCCTGCCAGATAAAAAATCTTAACTACTAATAGCATAACGTGATTAACGTATGTTGTAAATTATCATTACAGAGAGAGAGTCCTTTTTGCATGAAATTTGCTTTTTCTATCGCGCTTCGCTTGGTGGCTTTGATGTCCCTTCTCATCGTATTCGCTCAACAGATTTCCTACGGCATCATAGTTCTTTTTCGTGACATGCCCGGCTTCATCTGTTTCTTCCTCCCCATAGTTGCCATTGGCATCATGCTTGTTTTTCGTGACGACGTTGCCTTCCATCAAACGAATGGCGTCAAAACAGACCGTTCCTGTGTAGTTTCCGCGGAACATAGCGGATACGTCCACTTTGTCAATCGGCTTAAACGGATGGATCGAAATGGCCGCACGGTTCCAATCTTGCGTACCGATCGGAAAATCAGCCGTATACGTTTGAGTCGTTCCGTCTACAAAATACACTTTCGCGGTAATGGAATAATCGCTTGCACTCACGGTACCGTTGGCTTTGACATCCTATCACGGTCGACTCTCCTTTGTACGACGTTCATAGAAACATTTAGAAAATATATGGAAGTTACCCCTTTTTTTGAGCAATTCTTTTCCAAGTAAACATCAATAAAAAAGCAGATATAAGCGCCAGTATCACTTTCCCTTGCCATGTCCAGTTCATCACTTGATACACCGAATATGCCTCTAACAAAAGTGCTGGAAGCTTTCCAAGCGAGCTGGCGACCAGAAAAAGAAGGAGTGACATGCGCCCAATCGCTGACACAAACGTCACAAGTCCTGACGGAACAAAAGGAAGAAGACGCAAAGATAAAACGAGCGAAAAGGCTTCTACCCCTTCTGCCGCAAGCAAACGTTTGACTTTCGGATAGGAAAACCATTTCGTTTCCGAAAGTTTGCGAAATCCTTTTCGATATAAAACGAAAGAAACAATCGCCCCAACCGCTTCCCCTACAAACGATACAAAAGTGCCTTTCCAAAAACCGAATACCGCCAAGTTAGCCGCAGTGAGAAAGACGCTCGGTACCACGCCTAAAATACTGATCACAATATTGATCGCAATACTGATGAGATAAGCAACGCTTTCATATGTATGAAATAGTGTAATGAGCTTCTCTTCCATTTCTTTTTACCTTATCCCCCCCATTTATATCCTACACCCCAAACGGTCTGCAAAAATTCATCGATTGGAAAACCAGCTTGGCGGAGCTTTTCGCGAATATTTTTCACATGCGAATCAATTGTCCGTTCTTCTGTATTGGCGTTATACCCCCATAATGTCACGATCAGCTGTTCGCGGCTAAATACGCGGTTTGGATTTTTGAGAAAAAGCCCTAACATGGCAAACTCTTTTGGCGTGAGAAAAATATCGTGCCCGACATATTGGGCTTTATGTTGCGCTTCATCCCAAACTAAGCCGTGAAACTCGAGTTTCGTTTGTTTTCCTACAGAACGACGCAATACCGCCTCCATTCTTGCAAGCAATTCGGATTCGTCAA
Source organism: Anoxybacillus ayderensis (assembly GCF_000833605.1). Taxonomy (GTDB): domain Bacteria; phylum Bacillota; class Bacilli; order Bacillales; family Anoxybacillaceae; genus Anoxybacillus; species Anoxybacillus ayderensis. The sequence continues at coordinate 6,214 of NZ_JXTG01000009.1, forward strand.
ACGGTTTTGTAATATAATCGTCTGCGCCGATTTTTAGTCCTTGGACAACATCTGTCGTCGCATCTCTTGCGGTGACCATAATAATCGGGACGTTTGAAAACTTACGGATTTGTTTGCACGTTTCCCATCCGTCCATCTCTGGCATCATCACATCAAGCAACACAATGTCTACTTCATCATTTTCTAAATAGCGAACAGCGGACTGCCCTGACTCGCATTTCACACAACGATACCCGTTTGGGATTAAATACAGCTCCAATAAATCCAACATTCGTTTTTCGTCATCAACCAGTAAAACGGTATACACCTTCATTCACTCCTCGGCAACGTAATGATCATGCTTGTCCCTTTTCCAAATTGACTTATCGCATGAATCGAACCGCCGTGCGCTTCGACAATTTCTTTGGCAATCGCCAGACCTAACCCTGTACCCCCGCCTGTTCTCGATCTTGATTTATCCACTCGGTAAAACCGTTCAAAAATATGTGGCAAATCTTTTTCAGGGATGCCGATTCCTTCATCAGAAATGATGAGGATGACGTTCTTTTTCTCTGTTTTCACATCAATAGAAACAGTAGAACCTTGATGAGAATATTTTAACGCATTGTCCAAAAGATTCATCATCACTTGTTCAAACCGCTGTTGATCGATATGGACGGTAACGTTTGCATCACAGTGATAGACAAGCGACATATTTTTTGTCTGAAATGCAGGATACATTTTTTCGTATATTTTTTTCAAAAAAAGGCATAGTGGAGTTCGCTCTTTCTTAATTTGAAACGAATGTTGATCCATTTTCGCGAGCTCAAACAAGTCTTTCACTAATTTTTGCATATGCTCTGCTTCTTCATAAATAATGGACAAATATTTCGCTCGTTCCTCTTCAGCAATATTCGGTCTGCGCGCAACGTCCGCATATCCTTTCACATATGTGAGCGGGGTGCGCAGTTCATGCGAAATGCTCGCTAAAAATTCGTTTCGTTCTTTTTTCAAATATTCCAAATCGGTCGCAAGTGTTTGGATCGCTTTTCCGAGTTGCGCTAGCTCGTCCTCCCCTTTCACTTGCAGGCGGACAGAAAAATCCCCCTTGCTTAGTTTCTCGGTCGCTTGTTTCATGCGAATAAGTGGAATCGTAATGACTCTTGATAAGAAAAAAATCGTCAAAATCGTCAAAAAGACGGAAACAATGCCGACAACGAGAAAATGATATTTTAATTTAGCAATCATATTTTGAATAGAAGCCGTCCGCTGAAACATATATACATATCCTTTTATCTTGCCGTCCATCCGAATCGGGCTAGCGGTGGCAATATACGATTCGTTTTTCCAGTTTTTTTGCACCACCATTCCACTATGAGGAATGTGAAGGGTATCAGTATAAGGAATGAGTTTTTTCGCAAACGGCAAAATGTGATCGGAAAAATATAAAATATTCCCTTTCGCATCTGTAATGACGACATCCGTTTCCGCTTCCGACTCCATCATGACGACATGTTCTAACGTCACTTCATCGTAATGACTTTCTAATACCGCTCGATGATTGTTCCCTCTTGCGAGCAATTGTTCAAACTCTTCGTCAACCTTCGCATGAACAAGCGTCATATATAGAGCGACAAATAAAACGGTTTCAATCCCTAACACAAAGACAAAAAATAATAGCCCTAACTTAAATGAAAGGTTTCTCACAAATATTCCTTCCTTACTGGCGTTTTTCTTCATTATAGCAGAAAAAATATGGAGAAAATGTGGAGGGACGACATACCCTTGTGGAGTTGTGATAGGTGACTGCACAGTAGCTACGAACAACCTAACTATACATTAAAGAAAGAACAAATTTTAGGTGGGAGCCAGCTAGCGTTGTGAGCGGAGAATGAGAAACAACAAAAAATGATAACAACAAGATATTGCAAAAGCATTGAAGGCAAATGTAGTAAAAATGAAAAACGGTGATTACCTTATTATCAAGGTTTAAATAGACGTCTATGACGCCAACAAAGCACATCACCAGCGGAAGGGTGGAAATGAACATTTTTAAAATACTTCCTTTCCGCTGGAGGCTAGATCAATGATGAATAGCTTCAATTGGTGTTTATTGGCGAATCAACACACTGAACTTGTTCAATAATTGTCATTTCGAATCTTACAAACGATTAAACAATGATTTCACTACTTATGCGATACATGTAATATAAACCATATACAATACTAATCAACGAAACGGCTTTGATGGTAAACTGGAAAACTATTTGTTTACGTTTCATCCAAATAAATGGTAAACCAAGAAATGTCGTAAATAGCATCATTCCCATAACCGTTCCGACACCGAATATCAATATAAATAATACCGCCTGCAATCGTGTATCGACAGTCGTTAACGTCAAAAGCACCATTCCAGCGCTGCCGGCTAACCCGTGAACAATACCAATCATCGTAGACTTCAGATGCAAATGACTTATATCTACTTCTTTTTTGCTAGAAACTACGTACGCTGAGCGAAAACTCGTAATCCCTAAAACGACGATCATCACTCCGACGGCTAGTTCCAGCCACATCGCTGCGGTTTCCGGTATTTGTTGTTCCAGCCCGATGACGATCATTCCGACGACAAATAATGTTGTGGTGTGGCCAATTCCCCAAAAAATCCCCGCAAGTGACGAAAGCGAAAGCTTCTTTGTGCGGCTGGCAATCGTTGATACAGCAATGACATGGTCCGGCTCTGTGGCATGTTTGAGCCCTAAAATAAATCCAAAAAGCAATGTCGGCCATACGGTGTTCACTAATGTTCCATCCCCTTCTCTTTTTAGTACTTTCTTAAAAAAATCGGTCCTTCCTGAAAACATTCCTCTCGAATCAATTGGTGGATGAGTTGAAAAATGACTTCAATGATGTACGTTTCACGGGCTAAAATACGAACAACAAGTCCCGGAACGGTCGGAGTGGACCATCCAAAATGGGCTTCGTTAGGGAAATGCGCTGCAATCTTTTCCAATTTTTTAAGAACGTCCTTGGTGATCAAAGGACTAACGACAAAAAGAGATCCGATATAAGTATAACCTTCCATTTGAAAAATGTCAGTAATTCCTTTTCTTGGTTCTAAATAAAGGTGATCGAATAACTTTAAATGACCTTCGTGATAGATCTTTAATTTCGAACGAATCCAGTCGTAGCGAAACAGATCTCCGCTTTCTGACCAGCCAGGCGTTATAATGTCTCCATATATAAACGTCGCACTTGCTTTCATATACACAGTCGTCTCTTGATAAAATTTCGCTTTTTCATAAGCGATAACCGGATCAGGGAAAAATTCGAGCACACTTTGATCATCAAGGAAAAACGATGTATATTGTTGTACCGGCATCTTCACCGTCTTATAAATTTTCGTTGCCGACTGCGTTGTCACAATCATCCTTGCTTGTTTTTGCAAAGAGATCTCCGTCTTATATCGGTCTCCGTCGACATACCCTCCTCCTACATGCATCAAGTAAATCGTTGGCTGGGAAGGGTGAAGATAGATGGGCCGGGCTAGCTTAAAAGCCCCTTCATAATAGCAATCAGAAACAATCGTACGGCCATTTTTCTCCACGGCCGTACATTGCAACAAGCCCGACCAGTTCATTCCTCTAACCCTACCAATAATACTTGCTTTTTCATCCATTCGACCACTTCATCCAATCCAATTTCTTCTTTTAAATTCGTAAAAATAACTGGTTTCGTTCCGCGTGCCGCTTTTGCATCTCTTTCCATCACTTCTAAACTAGCCCCGACATAAGGAGCAAGATCAATTTTATTAATCACTAATAGATCGGATTTAATCATTCCTTGTCCACCTTTACGTGGGATTTTTTCTCCTTGCGCCACATCGATGACATAAATCGAAAAGTCAACAAGCTCGGGGCTGAACGTAGCCGCCAAATTATCGCCACCGCTCTCAATAAAAATAAGGTCAACATCCGGATGTCGTCTTTTCAACTCATCAATTGCCGCAAAATTCATCGAAGCATCTTCACGAATAGCGGTATGAGGACATCCCCCTGTTTCCACCCCGATAATCCGATCCTCCGGCAATACACTATGTTTCACTAAGAACTGCGCATCTTCCTTTGTGTATATATCATTCGTTACAACGGCGATGCTAAACTCACGATGCATCGCCCTCGTCAGTTTTTCAACAAGCATCGTTTTTCCGGCACCAACCGGGCCCCCAATTCCAATTCTTACTGGTTCCATCTTTTATTCCATCTCCTTTTTCTAACATTAAGACATAAATAAGCGGACAGAAAGCTGTTCATGCTGCATTTGGGCAATTTCTAGCCCCGGCGTTACAGCGCCTAGATCTTCTTCGGTTAAAGCATCAATGGTTTGAACCGCTTCAATTAGATAAGGTTGGACAAAAACGAGCAGCCGTTGCCCATCGGTCTGGCCGAGCGGAATGCCGCGAACCGCATTTTGAACAAGAGCTTGGACAGATGTATATAAATACGATAAAACCGTTATATCTTTAGGGATCTCTAAATGATCACACACAATCGCAAACACAATGGCTGGATGAATGTAATCTCGCTTTTCTTTATCATCGTTCCATATCTCAAAAGAATAAATTTCACGGCAAAGCTTCCACATTCGTTCCCCGATCATCCGCGTTCCTTCTCTTGTTTCTCTCGCCAGGCAAAGCGCAGCCAACATTTCATTTAACCGCGATACATCATCTTTTGATTGTTTCTGTAAAAAATCATACGTTAAGCGGCATGCCAAGCCGTCTATATACGTTAATTGCGTTCGAATATAAGCACAAAGCGCCTCACGGAACGTTTTCTCGTTGTTGATTTTTTCGTTGTAAATGTACGTTTCAAATCCAAAGGAGTGCGAAAATGCTCCAGAAGGAAAATTGGAATCGCATAGTTGCAATAAAGGCAATAGCTTATCCAGCATGGCTATGTCCTATATGACGAAATGCTTGCTTTACTTTTCGCTTTTCCCGTTGGTACGGAATATGTAGCTGTTTTAAAAGCTCCTCTACTAAGTAGTCGTACTGAACGAGCATTTCTTCTCCTTCGAATTGTGCAGGCAAATGGCGGTTCCCAAGCTGATGCGCAATTTCCCCCATCTGCTTGATCGATGTCGGGCGAATAACCAACAAGTCATCAGGAAGGACACTGACCACGATCATGTTTTTCTCATTCATGAATAAAATATCGCCATCGGTTAATTCCTTTGCCTCGTGTAAACGAATGCCTATTTCGGTTCCATGATCCGTCACCACTCGTTGAATGCGTTTCACTAAGTCATCGCTATCCATATATACACGTTCCATGTGTGGCGGGAAATGATCTAATGTTCGGATATTTCCAATAATTTTTTCGACAATCATGCTTGACCTCCTCAAAATAAAAAGTATCGTTGAGCCATTGGAACAACTTCGGCTGGTTCACACGTAATAAGTGTTCCATCGACTCTTACCTCGTACGTTTGCGGATCCACATCAATCTTTGGCATCGCACTGTTATACACCATATCATTTTTCGACAAGTTGCGAATGTGCTCTACCGGTTGAATCATTTTTTGTAAATTAAGTTGTTGCGAGATTCCAAGTTCAAAAGCTGTTTTCGATACAAATGTAATAGAAGTTCTATATAAAGCTTTTCCATAACTCGCAAACATCGGTCGATACATGACCGGCTGCGGAGTCGGAATGCTGGCATTTGGATCTCCCATTACGCTATAGGCAATCATTCCACCTTTCAAAACAAGTTCCGGTTTTACACCAAAAAATGCAGGATGCCAAACGACTAAATCGGCTAATTTGCCCACTTCGATCGATCCGACGTACTTCGCAATCCCATGGGTAAGCGCCGGATTAATCGTATATTTGGCAATGTAACGCTTCACTCGAAAATTATCACCTCTTCCTTTTTCTTCTGGCAGTCTTCCAAATTGTTTCTTCATCTTATCCGCCGTTTGCCATGTGCGCAAAATCACTTCTCCGACGCGTCCCATCGCTTGCGAATCAGAGCTGATCATGCTAAAAACGCCTAAATCATGGAGAATATCTTCCGCCGCAATCGTTTCTTTACGAATGCGCGAGTCAGCAAATGCAATATCTTCCGGGACAGACGGGTCTAAGTGATGACAAACCATCAGCATATCTAAATGCTCATCTAACGTATTTTTTGTATAAGGTCGCGTTGGATTTGTAGAAGAAGGCAATATATTTGGAAAACTCGCTACTTTAATAATATCCGGCGCATGTCCCCCGCCCGCTCCTTCCGTATGATATGTGTGAATGACGCGCCCGTTAATCGCCCGTAACGTATCTTCGACAAATCCCCCTTCATTCAGCGTATCGGTATGAATCGCCACTTGCACATCATATTCGTCCGCGACCTGCAAACTCGCATCAATGGCCGCCGCTGTTGTCCCCCAATCTTCATGAAGCTTTAAGCCAATGGCTCCTGCACGAATTTGTTCCGCCAACGGCTCTTTCGCCGATGCGTTGCCTTTTCCTAAAAATCCAAGGTTCATGGGAAACGCTTCGGCAGCTTCCAACATGCGATGGATGTTCCATTCCCCGGGAGTACACGTCGTCGCATTTGTGCCTGTCGCCGGTCCTGTTCCGCCGCCGATCATTGTCGTGATCCCCGATGACAAGGCTGTTTCGATTTGTTGCGGACAAATAAAGTGAATATGGGCGTCAATTCCTCCTGCAGTGACAATTTTCCCCTCTGCAGCAATAATTTCTGTCGATGCTCCGATTGTCATATCTACCCCGTCCATTAACAACGGATTGCCCGCTTTCCCGATCGCGGCAATCTTGCCATCTTTAATCCCAATATCTGCTTTATAAATTCCCGTGTAATCTACAATGATTGCATTCGTCAGCACTAAATCTACCGATTCCGCACGCGTGGCAAGCGGATGTTGCCCCATTCCATCGCGGATGACTTTTCCGCCGCCAAATTTCACTTCATCCCCATAAACGGTAAAATCATTTTCAATCTCAATCCATAAATCGGTATCCGCTAAACGGACACAATCTCCTGTTGTCGGTCCAAACATGTCCGCATATTGTTTTCGCGGCATTTGAAAACTCATCCACTTACTCCCCCTTTCTTATCTCGATCAAGCGGTCCGTTGACCAGATTATTCAATCCGTAAACACGGCGCTCCCCGGAAAACGGGACTAATTCCACTTGTTTCGCATCACCAGGCTCAAAACGCACCGCCGTCCCTGCTGGAATATTTAAGTGTTTCCCATATGCCGATTGGCGGTCAAATTCAAGAAACGAGTTCACTTCAAAAAAGTGAAAGTGAGATCCAACTTGAATCGGACGATCTCCACGATTTGTCACGATCAGTTTTGTAATCGGTTTATGGCGATTACAAACGATCGTATCTTCTTTTAACAAATATTCTCCTGGAATCATCGTATCCCCCCTTCAACGAATTGGCTGATGAACCGTCACGAGCTTTGTGCCGTCGGGAAATGTGGCTTCCACTTGTATGTCTTCAATCATTTCTGGCACCCCTTCCATTACATCATCGCGAGATAAAATCGTTGTCCCGTATTTCATTAACTCCGCCACCGTACGCCCATCTCGCGCACCTTCTAAAATTTCATATGTAATAAGCGCTACTGCTTCGGGATAATTTAGCTTCACCCCTCTTTCTTTGCGGCGGCGTGCGAGATCCGCCGCTACGACAATAAGCAACTTCTCCTGTTCACGTGCAGTTAATTTCAATATTCTCCCACCTTCCTTATTCATTACGTTCGACTTATACGGTTAAAAACCGCTGAACGTCACTCATGCTCGTTTCACTCACATGCCCTTGCGCAACAACTATGCCGCGATCGAAAATGTAAAAGTAGTCGGCGCATGAAAAAGCTAAATCTAGGCTATGCTCGACAAGTACAATTCCGACCATTTTTTCTTTTGCAATTTTCATGATAACATCACGAATCAGTTGTACGATCGATGGCTGAATGCCTTCCATCGGTTCATCAAGCAAAAGCAGCTTTGGCTGTCCAATCAGCGCACGGGCAATGGCAAGTTGCTGCTGTTGCCCACCGCTTAAATCTCCTCCTTTTCGATGCAACATGTCTTTTAATATAGGAAAGAATTCATAAATCTCTTCTAAAACGTGTGACGAATTGATTTTTTTAGGAAGCGCCTCGAATCCTAACAATAAATTTTCTTCGACCGTTAACGAAGGGAAAATTTCTCTACCCTGAGGAACATATCCAATTCCTCTTCTTACCCTCTGTTCCGGCGGCAATGATGTAATATCCTCACCCTCCCATTCGATGTTGCCACTCATCGGTTTGATCAATCCGATGATGCTTTTCATAAGCGTCGTTTTTCCGACACCATTTCGCCCTAGCACTGCCGTCACACATCCTTTTTGTACGTCCATGCTTACGTTTTCTAACACAACGCTTTGTTCATATCCGGCTGCCATATTTCGAACGCTTAACACGCTTTCTCCTCTCTTCCTAAATAAATTTCGACTACTTTTTCATTTTGCTGAATGTCTTCCATCGTCCCTTCACACAATACTTTCCCTTCATGCATCACCGTCACTTGCTTTGAAAAACGACGCACAAAATCCATATCATGTTCGACAATCACAACTGCACAATCGCGAGCAATTTCATGGATCAATTCCCCTGTGCGTTCCCGTTCCGCGGCACTCATTCCTGCAATCGGTTCATCAAGCAGCAACAGTTGAGGAAACTGAATCAGCTGCATGCCGATTTCGAGCCACTGCTTCTGGCCGTGTGAAAGAGAACCAGCCTTTTGATCAGCATAATCGAGTAATTCGATACGTTGTAATAACGTGATGATCATATCCCGATCTGCCTCTGACATCTTTGCCCGTAAAACAGCAAATAGCCCGCGATCTTGTTTTAAAGCCAGTTCCATGTTTTCCCATACAGTCAACTGATGAAAAATCGATGGGCTTTGAAATTTCCTAGAAATGCCAAGCTGTACAATTTTGTGTTCCGGCATATCGGTAATATCGTGTGAGTAAAATAACACTTTTCCGCTGCTTGCCCTTGTTTTACCGCAAATCACATCTAATAGCGTCGTCTTTCCCGCTCCGTTTGGCCCGATTAAAAATCGTACTTCATGTGGATAAACTTTCAAATCAGCTCCTTGCAACGCATAAAACCCGTCAAAATCTACTGACACGCTGCAGCACATGAGAACTGGCTTCATTTGCTCTCACTTCCCCTTGTTTTTTTCGTTGTTTAACAGACTGATATACGCCTGCTAGCCCGTTTGGCAAAAACAGCACGACAGCAATAAATAATCCCCCTAAAAACAGCAGCCATATATCAGGATAATTTTCGCTAAAAAAGCTTTTCGCACCGTTCGTCACAATGGCACCGATGATCGCTCCGATTAACGAACTTCTTCCGCCGACGGCAACCCATAGCACCATTTCAATGGAAGGAATAATTCCCATCATTGCCGGAGAAATAAGCCCTACCTGCAGCACAAACATCGCTCCTGCTATTCCAGCAAAAGCAGCGGAAAGGCTATATACAAACACTTTATACGTAGTCGGATTAAATCCTAAAAAGCGGACCCGGTTTTCACTATCCCGAATCGCAACAAGCACCCGACCGAATCGACTCCTCGTTAACCAGCGAGAGAAAAGAAACATCGACAAAAGCAAAACAACGGTTAATAAATAAAGAACGATTTGTGTAAGAGGAGAAGATAGCGAGAACCCAAAAACGGTAGAAAAATTCGTTAACCCGTTTGTTCCCCCGGTCCATTCTTGCTTTCCGATAAATAACGTCACAAAAACAACCACGATCGCTTGGGATAATAATGAAAAATAAACACCTTTGATTCGGTTTCTAAACGTAAAATAGCTTAAAAACATCGCTAGAAGCACCGGAACGATAATGGCGGAAGATATGGAGATGATTGGATGTTCAAACAGTTTCCAAAACCAAGGTAGATTGTTTACACCGCTCCATTCCATAAAGTCGGGTAACCGACCACCGGAAGCCTCCAGTTTTAAATACATCGCCATACAATAAGCTCCTAAGCCAAAGTATACACCGTGACCTAAACTTAAAATGCCGGTATAGCCCCAAATTAAAGAAATGCCGATCGCAATCATCGCAAAACAAAGAAATTTCCCAAGCAGCGACAAACGAAATTCTGTTAAATAAAACGGCGCTAAAAACAAAGCAAGAAAAAACATCCAATACATCCAGTTCTTTTTGATCATTTTTGTCCCCCCCTTAATCGAGTGATCTCGTTTTCATGCTCACAAGTCCAGAAGGCTTCCATTGCAAAAAGACAATAATCAACGCAAACGTAATCACTTTTGCCATCGTGGCACTTGTCGAATATTCGGTCAATGTACCAATCAATCCGATTCCAAATGCCCCTAAAACTGTTCCGATTACTTTCCCTACTCCCCCTAAAATAACGACCATAAATGCATCGACAATATAATACGTTCCGATCGTTGGACCAATCGGACCGAGCAGCGTTAATGCACAACCTGCCAAACCCGCAAAGCCGGATCCGATCGCAAAAGCGTATGCGTCTACTTTTTGCGTAGAAATGCCAAGGCATGCGGCCATATCCCGGTTAAGTGTAACCGCCCTTATTCTTCGGCCAGCTGCTGTTTTATTTAAATACATATAAAGTACAAAGATTGACACGGCGACAAATGCTAAAATGAACAACCGTTTATACGGAAACACCATTCCCGCAACATGAACCCCGCCATCTAACCATTTGGGAGGAAGTACCGCCACATTGGGCGCACCGAAAATCGTCCGCGCCATTTGCTGTAAAATCAAACTCACTCCCCACGTTGCCAGTAAACTATCCAATGGCCGGTGATATAGGTGGCGAATTAACGATTTTTCCAATCCTAAACCAAGGAGAGCAGAAACAAAAAAGGAGACAGGAATAGCGATGACATAATAATAGTCCATCGATTGCGGTGCATATTGCGCAAAAAACTGTTGAACAACGTACGTCGCATAAGCTCCCACCATAATCAATTCGCCATGAGCCATGTTGATGACGCCCATTAACCCAAACGTAATCGCCAACCCGATGGCAATGAAAAGCATGATCGAACCTAAGCTTAAACCGTTAAACAATTGTGTCACAAAAACTGACAAGGAAATACCCCCTTTCTTTTAGGAGAGGAAAGGAGCATAACCCCTTTCCCACAAATGTATTTAATTCATCAAGTCTTTTGCCCATGGATAGCTTTTTAAATAAGGATCTGGCTTAACAGCTTCCCCAGAATTCCATAATTCTTTAAATTGACCATCCGGTTGGATTTCTCCTATTCTCACAATCTTCCATGTATGTTGTGTTTCTCCGTCGATTTTTACCGTTCCGCCAGGCGCCTTATACTCGATGCCATCTGCTGCTTTTTTCACCTTATCTACATCAAACGAGCCGGCTTTTTTTACCGCTTCGGCCCATAAATGAACAGCAAAGTACGCTGCTTCGATCGGGTCGCTTGTGACGCGGTCTTTTCCATACTTCTTTTTATATTTTTCTACAAATACTTTGTTTTCCGGTGTGTCCGTTGACTGAAAATAGTTCCATACCGCAAGATGGCCGGCCAATACATCACCGCCAATTCCACGAATTTCTTCTTCGGCGATGCTCACAGACATAACCGTTAAATCCTTTGGTGTAATCCCGGCATCTTTTAATTGTTTGAAGAACGCAACATTGCTGTCCCCGTTTAGCGTGTTAAACACTACATCTGGCTTCACATCTTTAATTTTGCTAATAATCGTGCTATAATCTGTATGGCCAAGCGGCGTATATTCTTCACCGACCAATTGCCCGCCTTCCGCTTTTAATTGAGCTCTAATAATTTTATTTGCCGTGCGCGGGAACACATAATCCGAACCAAGCAAGAAAAATTTCTTTCCTTTATTTTGTAACAACCAGCTTACCGCCGGAACGATTTGTTGGTTCGTCGTGGCACCTGTATAAAAAATATTTGGTGAAGACTCCATCCCTTCATACTGAACTGGATACCAAAGCAAGCCATTGTTTTGTTCTACTACTGGAAGCATTGCTTTACGGCTCGCTGATGTCCATCCACCAAAGATTGTCACTACTTTATCTTTCTGTAGTAGCTTTTTCGCCTTTTCCGCAAACGTTGGCCAGTCTGAGGCGCCATCTTCAATGACAGGCTCAATTTTCTTTCCTAATAACCCCCCAGATTCATTAATCTCTTCAATCGCCATTAATTCCGCATCTCGCAGCGATACCTCACTAATAGCCATCGTGCCGCTTAATGAGTGAAGTATCCCTACTTTGACAGTGTCGCTTGTTTCCGATGTACTGCTTTCTTTCTTCTTTTCTTTCGCCTCATCGACTGCCGATGATGCAGCACATCCGCTCAGCGCCAATAAACTTCCGCATAAAAACAAACCGAGCCATTTCAATCCATTCCCTTTTAACTTCATGTAAACACCCCTTACAAGATTCTAATTATTTATGATATAATTAGAATCAGGCACATACCGACGTATGTAATGCCTGATTTGTGGGAATCTTCTCATGGCGGTGAGAAGATTCCTTTTTTCTTCACCTCCTTTCTGTTATATTTAATAACATTAGATGTAATATTCTCTAACATTATACATAATCTTTTTTTGTTAAGTCAACAAAAAATTCAGAAAATTGTATTATGTTTTAATTTTTTGTTATATAATCTAACATCATATACTTCTTGTTGAATAGAAAATGATATAATCCCCTTATAATAGACAGAAAAAAAGAAAGGCAATTAATCTGTCTACTATAAGGGGATTTTTCTATGGGGAAAATACGAAAAACATATGATGCAAAATTTAAAAAGAAAGCTGTGGATTTATATTTGAAAGAAGGCATGGAATACAAAACGGTGGCGAAAGAATTGGGCATTAGTTATTTCATGTGCTGAATAGTTACATACCATTTAACGATGTATGATAACATAAAAATTCACTTCAATTCCTTCTGCTTCTATAAGCTTCTTCTCACATTTTCTTTGTTCAAAAAACTAGTCGATCATGATAAAATATTAGGTTATTCACCAAAGGTTGTGCTTGATTTTTTCGTAACATGTCCCACTCGCGCTTGTAAGGAAAAAATCAGTAAGTCAATGATTTTTGCAAATCCTTGTCCAGGATAACATATCGCTTGTCAAGTACATGTTGTGGTGATGAACCAAATATTATCCAATTAGGAATATGGAGGAAATCAAATGTATAAGAATATGTGGATTGTTCTGTTGGTAATCATTGGAACATTTCTTTTTTACTTAATCCAAAAAGAAGACGATGTCATAACAAAAGCGAACGTAATCATTTATACTGACGGAAAAACATCATCCGAAAAAGAAATAACAGACATAAAAACATTAGAGGAGCTACAACGCGTACTGGAGCAAATCAAATGGAATCGACAAATAAAGGTGAAAATGGCAAGACAAGAAGATGCAAAACTTATTATATTCAAACAAGGAAAACAACAGATGTCTGAAAAAGTCATTCAGTATCGCATATGGTTTGAACATACGGACATCGGAGCAACGATTATAAGTAATGACCCCGAAGAAAATGTTGGTACGTTAAATAAAAATAGCGCAAAAATATTAGAGGATATCATATATCAAAAATAACAAAAAGGACGGAGGGAAAGATGGGGATGCTATTCGAGTTATGTTTTGAAATGTTAGGTGGATTGTTCGATTTTTTGTTGCTCGGTCAGTTTAGTTATCTCACCGCAAAACGAAAATTAAAACATCTGTAAAAAATAGGAATTATTGCACCGCAAAAAACGTTCGATCGAAACACAATAAAACATATGTTAAAAGATCCTAGCATCACTACATATTTATTTTCAAAAACACACTTCAAAAAACTTATTCATGACAAAGACATGGAAAAACAATTTCATGAAGCGATACATAAATATGTATAAATCGCCCATAGGCAAATATGGGCGATTATGTTTTTTCTTTGTATAAAGATGCTGTGCTAATTAATATAACTACCGCCAGTAAAAATGAAACGTACGCAACAAGCGACGCAGTCCCTTGGTTTTTCACCCCGATGCCTACAAACGCCCAAACGAACACAAGTGGATACACGTAATCGCTTTGTCGGCGCATGAAAAGAAGGGCTGAAGCTGTCGCAACAAGTAACATAACGATTGCCCAAAATGCATCAGATAATCCGAATCCGTTCCAACCGTTGTATTTTAAAACAAAGGAAATGTTGGCAATCGTCGCAACACTAATCCAACTTAAATAAATAGAAAATGGCAAAAGGTCAAAAAAACGTGGATTCGTACGTTTGACCGCTTTATATAACCATATCAGCGTCAAAAGAAGAGAAAGCATCACAATAACCGAAAAGAAAAAATATTCATAATGCCACACAACAATCCATAACGCATTCAATATACAGCTAATAACAAAAGGGACGAGCGCTTCGCGATACATAGGCAAGTCGCGGCGTGAAAGAGGAACTTGTCTTAAAATCCAAATTGCCAGTAAGATGTAAACGAGACCCCAAATCGAAAATACATACCCTGCCGGAGTAAATAAGACGTCCGCTTTTCGCGATATTTCCCCTGTCGTCTGACCATTTAACGGAAGCCGCTCAGCAATGATATTCACAATAACCATAACAACGTATGCAATCATATAAATAACAAATCGTCCCATCATCATCCCCCATCTCTTCTTTTCTTATTTATACTATTCCTCTCATGTGGACACGATAACCGTTTGAAACAAAAAGAGACGGCTTTCTGTACCGTCTCCCCTATTCCTCACCCCAAATATCCTTCAATGTCCACGCATCGATAGAAAGGATAGTCACGTCCCCGCCTTCTGTGAACAATTCGATTCCTTGGCTCGTTTCGGATGGATAAATTCTTCCTGTCATCACAAGCTGACCATCGTTAACGAATAACTCGACAGAGGAACGGTCGATGAAGAAATGGAACGTAACCACATCCCCGTGTCTATCTAATACAGCGCGACGAATGCCGCCCTCTCCTTTTCCAGAGCGGTTTCGATCAAACGTCACGATGGAGTCTTTCACATCATAGCGGAAGATCGTTTCTTCGCTTCCATCACCCGAACAACGCACTTTGACACCAAATGCATTTCCTTGAAAATTAGCTAACGAAAAACGGATGAGTAGCTCTAGTCGATCCCCTTTCCATGGAAGTGTATACGTTCCGTCCTCTCCTTTTACTGAAATCGATTCCAACTTCACATGCTCTTCCCGCAATAACTGCAATTCCGGCACCGGCTTCATCAACAGTTTCTCATCATCTGTCAATTCTAAAAGACGCGGAATCGTTAGTGCTCCGGCCCATCCGTGTTGTTGCGTCGGCATTTGCGACTCCCACATGTCCATCCAACCGAACAAAATGCGTTGTCCTTTTTCATCTTCAAACGTTTGCGCAGCGTAAAAATCAAACCCTTTATCGAGTTCTTCAAACGCTCCATGCGCTAGTTTTCCCGTTTCATAGTCAAGTGTACCAACAACATAACCTGTTTGATGAAGGTTTTGAAAACGATCGCCCTCTGGTTCAATCCCTTGTGGTGAAAATAACAAAATATCTTTGCCGTTCAAACGGAAGACATCTGGACACTCCCACATATAGCCTAAGCTACCATCACTTTGCGCAACGATGTTGACATACTCCCAATGGCGCAAATCGTTCGACTTGTATAAAACGACTTTTCCGTTATTCCCCTCTCTTGTCCCAAGCACCATATACCACTCGTCGCCATGCTTCCACACTTTCGGATCGCGAATATGCCCTTGGCAGTCAAACGGCGGCTCGGAAAGTACCGGATTGGTCGGGTCTTTTGCAAAATGAATGCCGTCTTTGCTTGTGGCAATACATTGATATTGTTTCAGTTCCGTTTGTTCTTCATTTAACCATACGTTTCCTGTGTAAATAAGAGTCAGCACTCCTTGATCATTTACCGCGCTTCCTGAAAAACAGCCGCCTTCGTCGTACCATTCGCTCGGCGCAAGTGCAATCGGTACACGCTCCCAATACACAAGGTCTTTACTTTTCACATGCCCCCAATGCATCGGCCCCCACTTTGGGCTGTCTGGATGAAACTGATAAAACACATGGTACTCCCCGTTCCATTGAATGAGCCCGTTCGGGTCGTTCATCCAGTTTACAGGCGCCATAATGTGATATGCTAAGCGATACGTACTGTTCATTTTTTCTTTTGCTTGTTGTACTCGTCTTTCTGCTTCATAAATGTGCTTCGTATGTTTCGACATACATTTTCCCCTTCCTCTTTGTTTATATATTAGAAAATGAAAAAATATCATGTGTAGAGAACTGTATATTTGAAAACAAAGTTGAGACAAAATGATTGTTTTGCGCATCATATACTTCTTCTAGTTGCAAACGATCGTTATGAAGGACATATTTTTCAATCGTCTGATGCTGATAATCAACAATCCAATATTCCTTTACCCCTGCTTTTTCATAGTAATAACGCTTTAATAATCGGTCATTTCTTGCAGTGCTTGGAGAAAGAACTTCGACAACGAGGTCTGGGGCGCCATAACAACGCTTATTGCGCAGTTTCTCTTTCTCACAAACAACTGAGATGTCCGGTAACACCGTGACATTTTCTTTTCCTTTTTGCTCATCTTGGAAAAGAAGCACGACTTGCAAATTGCTTCCAAACACAAAACAAGGGCTACCTTTTAACGCGAATGTGATTTCCCCAATTACATTCGCTACAACCCCCTCATGTTCGTATGAGGCTGGAGCCATGAGCACAGGAACGCCTTCGTACAACTCCATTCGTCGTTCTCCGACAAGCTCAAAAAACTCTGCAAGCGTATACAGCTGTTTTTCTTCACGCTCACTCATCTATCTCACCTTCACTCGTTTCTACTCATCCATTGTTCCATATGATGCACAGCGATGCCAGAAAAGCTTTTTGTTCGTGCGTAGTGCTTTTGAACAATCGCCAATTGCTCGTTCATGTACGTCTCGTCTTCTTCAAAAAACGAAACGTCATCCCCTTCATCAACCTGTCCTGTTTCAACCCCCACAACAATTTGCTTCCCGTATTTTCTAGCTATTTGCATCTCTTTTTTCACGATGTCAATGATGTCTCTTGCTTGATCACGATATGCCATCATTGTCACACCGTCTGTATTCGCAATCACCCATTCCGCTAAATTGCTGTTTCCATACCGTACCCCATCAAACCAAAACGGTATATCCACTTCAAACCGTAGCGATCGTTCTTTCGCAAGCTCACGCGCTCGTTGTAACACCGTTTGATACGAAGTGATTGCCCCATTTTGATTTGTCCGCCACCACGCATGCAAGTACGGCTCAACGTCTAAATGTACACCGTAAAACTTTTCATTCTTCTCGGCAACGCTTTCATATTCGACCAGCCATCGAAATAAGCGTTCCATTCCTTCTCCATTTTCAATCCAATTTGGCGCCCCATCGAGCGCATACACACGAATACCTTTTTCGGTTGCACGCCGAACAAATTGACGATACGTATCAATCGGAATTTCTTCATCGATTTGCACGTATACATCGCTCACTTGTTTTTCTTGTAAAAAAGAGAAAACGCGATCTTCGTCTTTCACAAATAACCATGGGTTCCAAAGCCACGTTGCATGCACGGGCTGTCTTTCTTGTGCAAACAAATATACTCCTCCCACAACAAGTGCGAATAAAAATACGATGATGCCAACAATTTTTTTCATTGATATCCCTTCCCATGACCTAATTATCTTTATTTTACTACGTCTTGTATAGAAAAGAGAATGACAAAACGACTTTTTTCACATGATATATAAAAAAGCGGGGATGAAAAATGAACGTACTTTTCTTATTTTTGTCTTTGTTGCTCATTACGACAACACCTGTTCACCGAATACATGACGATATTGTTTGGAACGTGCCAACTGATGAAAAAATGGTCGCGATTACGTTTGACGACGGGCCAGACATATTATACACTCCTGACATTTTAACGATTTTAAAACAGTATGACGCCAAAGCTACTTTTTTCGTCGTTGGGTTTCGTGCTGAAAAATATCCGGATATCATTAAGCGACAAATGAACGAAGGGCATGAAATTGCAAATCATACGTATAAACATCTTGATTTTCGCGGCAAATCTAAACAAACGATTGAGGAAGAAATAAAAAAAAGCGAAGATGTGCTATATGACATTACCGGAGAACGCCCGACGTTATTTCGTCCCCCACTTGGCTACTACAACAAGCAGATCATAGATATCGCCAAACAACGAGGTTATACTGTCGTCATGTGGTCAAAACATCAAGACACATATGACTGGCAAAACCCTGGGACGAGACGAATTGTCCGCCGTGTCATTGAACATATTCAGCCTGGACAAATTATTTTGTTTCACGATCACGGAAGCGGTAGCCGGAAACAAACTGTCCAAGCATTAAAAGAAATTTTACCGATTTTAAAAGAAAAAGGATATACATTTGTCACTGTCTCGGAACTGTTAAAACATCATCCAAACTATCGTGATTTAAATTTGTAGCCCCTTCCATATGAGCATATGTTTTGCTTTCTCATACAATCCATTTCATAATAAAAGGGAAAAATATTGGAAAGGAGCATAGAGATGAAAAGTTTACAAGATGCCGCAACGTTACATAACGGTGTCCGTATGCCGTGGCTTGGCTTAGGGGTTTATAAAGTGCAAGAAGGCGATGAAGTCATTCGTTCTGTTCGCACAGCGCTTGAAGTAGGATATCGTCATATTGACACGGCTGCGTTTTATGAAAATGAAGAAGGGGTCGGGCGAGCGATTCGCGAGTCGGCCATTCGTCGTGAAGAAGTTTTTGTCACAACAAAAGTATGGAATTCCGATCAAGGATACGAATCAACATTAAAAGCATTTCATACGAGCTTAAAAAAACTCGGCTTTGATTATATTGATTTGTATTTAGTTCATTGGCCTGTCAAAGAAAAATATAAAGAAACGTACAAGGCGCTCGAAAAGTTGTATAAAGATGGCTTTGTGCGCGCCATTGGGGTGAGCAACTTCCAAATTCACCATTTAGAACATATTCTTGCTGATTGCGAAATAAAACCGATGGTCAACCAAGTGGAGTTTCACCCGCGGTTGACGCAAAAAGAGCTTCTTGCATTTTGTAAACAACACCAAATTCAATTAGAAGCGTGGTCACCACTTATGCGCGGTGGCGAGCTGTTGAACGAACCAACGCTTGTCGACATAGCACAAAAATACGGGAAAACACCAGCTCAAGTCATTTTATGTTGGGACTTACAACACGAAGTCGTCACTATTCCAAAGTCTGTCACGCCTCAACGAATTGCTCAAAACGCAAACATTTTTGACTTTACTTTAACAAAAGAAGAAATGGATGCGATTGACGCGCTAAACGAAAACCGCCGCATCGGTCCCGATCCGGATCATTTTGATTTTTAAAAAGGGGCGACCTATCGTCCCTTATTTTCTTTATCTGTTTTTTGCTGCCTCAACACAGCAACTAAAAGAAGAAGAAATGGGATCACAATTTGAAGTGGAATATGCATATAAATTGTAACGATTTGTAGCCCCTCTTTAATATGTTCAGCAAAATTGCTGGCGATTGCAATGGACAAAAGCAAAACAGAAATACCTAGCGGATAAACAAGACGTTGATATTCTTTAATTTGAAATAAATCTGCCGCTCCGATCACTCCTGCATAAAAAAAGACACCGACTTTGAAAAATCCCCCGACAATGAGTGCAATCATAAATAACACATCTAATCGCTCTAAAAAATTTGCTACACGAATTTCCTGAATCGTATTCAACAAGGGAAAAGTGGAACGTGAAACCGTATCTGCCCCCAATACGGCTATATTCATTGCCATGATGATCGCTAAATTGATGCCACTTAAAAACAAAGCAAGAAACCCTGCCTTCATTACTTTTTCTTGTTTTTGCAAGTAAGGAAAAATCATCGTAAAGACAATCATTTCGCCAAATGGAACATATAGTGTTTGTGTAAATACAACATGAAAAATGGGTTCCCATCCTTCTTCTAATATCGGCTGTAAACGACGAAGATCAACTGCTCCTGCAATGATGATTAGTACAAATCCTAATATAAGTATCCAGTAAAGTGAAAAGAAAAATAATTGACTCGCTCGCGCAATGACTTCAATTCCTTTATAAACAGCATACATTACTGTCAACATCATAACAGTATTTAAAATAAACAAAGGGGTTTCAGGATAGGCAAACGTCAATAGAAGCTCGCCGAAATCGCGTAACACTCGAGCCGCAATGTATAAAAAATAAAGTACATATATAAGCCCCAGTACCTTTCCAAAAAAAGAACCAACAATGCGCTGACTATATGATGTAAGAGGTAGTCTTGGGTAATATGTAAAAAGGCGGTAATAAATGAACAGCAATCCTCCTCCTAAAACCATGCCGCATAAAATAGCAAGCCAAACGTCTTGTTTTGCATCTACTCCAAGTGGAATAACCATGGCGCTACCGTGTTCAAATAAAATGGCAAGCATAAACAATTGTCGCGCACTTATACACGCTCGTTCCACTGCATCTCACCGCCTTTTCACTGAATGTATGAGCGAGTTCTCAATCCTGTTCTTCGAATAAATGAATCGACTTTCACATGAAGTTCTGCTTCAGGGAAATATTTGTTATGCCATGTTTTTTTCATTTCTTTCCATTCCTCTGGATACGTTCGATGAACCACTTCTCCAAATCCAAAAATGTCGCTTTTCTTCTTTTGAGCAGCATGTACTGCCTTTCTCACTTCTTTTTTTATCTCTTGTTGTATTTTTTTTTCGAGCTCTATTATTTGCTTTGGATCTGTGAAGTCCATAGAAATAAATGTTTCGCTAATATCTCCCTCTGTTTTAATAACAACTGATATTATCGGATTTCCGTCTTTTAGTTTTGCTTTTACCTTTGCTTGCGCACGCATAACCTTATAGGACAATCCTTCCTTAGATTCGCCCCAATCAATATTTACATTTGTTTGTTTTACTTTATTAAGCACCCACAATACTCCACGAGCCTCTTCATTTTTCATCCAACCAACAAGCTTCCCATTCTTAAAAACAGCTAATTCAGCAGCGCGAAGACGTGCCGAAGGTTCAATGGTACGAACATTATCTTGTTCGGCTCCCTTTTGCCAATCACCGGCAATACGAAAACTACTTATGACCACTTCTTTTCCATCAAGTGAAAAATTTTCTATTATTTCCCTTATGCGAGTATCAACGTTTTCTCCTAACAAACCTTTTGTAAATTGCAATGTTTTAATTATTTGATTTGCAGGAATTTTATCGATCGGTGTAAGTACAGATGATAATTGTTTCGCTGTTTGCTTACGCGCAATAATAATATTCGCTGCAGGTCGAAACTGGGGATTGCGCTCAACAGCATCAAAAATTTGCTGAATCCCTTCTTTCGCAAGCTCCTCCCCAATGACAACAAGGTTTGTATGAGAATAATATGGAATGCGTGATATTTGTTTTGACGCCTTCCGACTTGCCTCCACTAACGTATCGCCAGTTGATGTATATAAGGCAACGGGAAGTCCTGCGCTCCCTCCTCCTCTTTGAGTCGCCCCTGCTACGTTTCCAGGATTGACAATTTGGAATGTCGACATATATTTTCCATCCCTTTTATCTATACCAACTGCGATAATGAATGCTAAGTCTGTCAGCTCTCTTTTGCTCCAACAACCGTAAATAATACACATAAATAACAGGACAAAGATGAGAAAAAGATATCGTTTAATTTGAATCCCCTTCTTTCTCTGCTCGTTGAGGCGGCTTTGGACGTTGCCCATCCTTTTGACGAACCGTGTCTGTATTCATGATTAAGTGAGGTCTCTCTTTTAAACCCCATAACGGAAAACGTATAAATGTATCACCTATATTTTCTAAAATAAGGGGGGCAAGTGGTGCCATGTATGGCACTCCAAATGAACGAAGACTACATAAATGAATAGTCATTAAAATTACGCCAATCAAAATGCCATAAAAACCAAATAGAGCAGCTAATACCATTAGGGCAAAACGAATTAAACGTGCGGAAATAGCAATTGCAAACGACGGCGTCGCAAAGCTAGCAATTGCTGTGATGGACACAACGATAACCATAGCGGACGAAACAAAACCTGCTTCTACAGCAGCTTGTCCGATGACGAGCGCCCCAACAATCGATACAGCCTGTCCAACAGCCCTTGGCAAGCGCACTCCAGCTTCACGCAAAATTTCAAACGTCACCTCCATGAGTAATGCTTCAATAAAAGCTGGAAAAGGAACCGCTTCACGTTGTGCAGCAATTGCAATGACAAGGGAAGTAGGAATCATTTCTTGATGAAATGTCGTCAGTGCAATATACACAGACGGTGCAACAAGGGAAATAAAAAAAACGAGCATACGTAAAAAACGCAACGCTGTCGCAATATCAAAGCGTGCATAATAATCTTCTACAGCTTGGAAAAATTGTATAAATACGGTTGGGACAATAAGGACAAATGGTGTCCCTTCTACAAAAATAGCGATTCTTCCTTCCAACAAATTGGCCGCAACACTATCTGGTCTTTCCGTATGATAAACAGTTGGAAACGTTGTAAATGATTCATCTTCAATCAGTTGTTCAATATATCCAGATTCAAGAACGCCATCTATACAAATGCGTCGCAATCGACTACGCACTTCTTCAACAATTTTGTCATTTGCAATTCCTTTAATATACATGATACGGACATTTGTTTGTGTCACTTCACCTAGTGTAATGGCTTCTACCCACACATGTGGATTTTGAATTCGTCGTCGAACCATAGCAACATTTGTTGCTAACGATTCTGTAAAACCCTCACGTGGCCCTCGAATAGATAGTTGTGTACTCGGCTCTGTAATCGCACGATACTCACCACCTTTTACTGATACACCAATTGCCTCTAGCATCCCATCAATAAATAAAATGACTTCCCCAGACATAAGCGAGGAAAATATGTCGTGCCATTGCTGAATGCGCCGTGCTGTATTAGTTGTAGCTATTTTTTGTTCAATATAGTCTAGACCGCAACTACTTGAAGGAAGTGATAATTGTACACTTATTTCAAGCAATAATTGCTGAACGATATGTTCATCAACCATTCCGCTTACAAAACAAAGTGCAGCAGGAAAATTATCATCCTTTCCAAGTAAAAAACGGCGGATGATGATATCTGCACTATTTCCAGTAATATCTCGAACTTTTTCTATGTTTGTATGTAAATCTTGATCAATCGTTCCGTATATGCCGTTTGGTGCTAATCCCCCATATGCATGCGTATCCTTTTCTTTCTTACCCTTCGATCGTGTCCACATCTTTCCTCCTCCATCCATTGTCTCCTTGATGGTTAGAATAAGCATATAATGCATATATTATGCAAAAGGAATAAACGTAAAAAATGGTCAGATGCTAAATAAAAAGTGCAGCCATGGGGATGAAGTGATGAAAACTATCGTGGTTTGTATCGCTATTTCTATGTTGTTAGGCGGTATAGCGATTAGCATGAATTTATTGCTAGGAATGAGCATTCATCAAGCTTGGTTTGACATTTTCAATCCTTTTCAAGTAATGGAACCAATTGAAGTAGCCGTTTTGTTCTCACTTATCAGTTTATGGATATTTAACACATGCCTTCACCTGTTTCGAAAAACGAAGCAACATAAAAAACCCGAACAGCGTCCGCATTAAGCGAACACCGTTCGGGTTTTTTCTTTTCTCATCCCTAAAGGAACGTATATACAAAACGGTTCACTTTCCATATAATCACCTGTGACTGCATAGGCGCGAGCGCGGGATCCGCCACAAACGTAGCGAAACTCACAAATGCCGCATTTTCCTTTATATAAGTCTGGTTGGCGCAACTGTTTCATCACTTCCGATTCACGATAAATATACGATAACGGTTGCTCGCGTACGTTGCCGCATACGATTGGAAGCAAGCCGCTTGGCATGACATCTCCTGTATGTGAAACGAAAACGAAACCGTTGCCGTCATTGACGCCTTTTGGCGCCCGTTTTAAGCCGTCAATCATTGAAGCATGATCGGTCGTAATCGCATGCTCATAACGAATATCCCCTGCTTCAATTCGTTTTTCGCGCATTTTTTGTTGAATGACAACACGACGATAATGTTGTGCTGCTGTCGTTTTTATATCATACGGTGCCGTTTTACTTAACTCATACAACCAACGGAACACTTGTTCATGTTCCTCCGGGCTAATGCAATCGCCCATTTGTCCACGGCCGGTCGGAACGAGTAAAAAAATATACCACATTACTGCCTTTAACTCTGCAACTAATTTCGCCATTTGTTCTAAATGATCGTAGTTATAGCGCGAAATGACTGTATTAATTTGTAATGGCATATGTAGCTCATTTAAATAACGAATGTTTTCGATCGTTAAATCAAACGAACCCGGTGTACCGCGAAATCGGTCGTGAATGTCAGCGGTCGGTCCGTCTAAACTAAATGCCCAGCGCGACAGTCCAATCTCTTTTGCCTTTTTCATTTTTTCTTTCGTCACATTTGGTGTCGCACTCGGTGTAATCGAAACGCGCATCCCTTTTTTCATCGCATACGATGCAAGATCAAACAAATCTTCGCGCATCATACAGTCGCCACCTGTAAACACAAGCATCGGATTGTTCATCTCATATATGTCGTCGATAAGATGAAGCCCTTCTTCGTGCGTTAACTCACACGGATCTGGGACAGGTTGGGCATCGGCACGACAATGTACACATTTTAACTGGCAAGCTCTTGTCACTTCCCAAATGACGATAAACGGATTTTCGTTATAATCTACCGCACGCGCATGTTCATGCATATGTCATCACCAGCTTTTCGTGTTATTTTTCACATTCATTATAGACTTATTTTTTCATCATGCGTTCGTGCGTTTTTGACGACTTTTTAAACAAAAAAATCTCCACAAAAATCGTGGAGATTACGCAAAATAAACAATATAAATAACTGCCGCGAGCACGATGCGATAAATGGCAAATGGCACAAGGCGAACGCGGTTAATTAAACGCAAGAAAAAGCGAATGGCTAACAATGCAAAAACAAAAGCACTAATAAAACCGACAATGAAAAATGGTAAAGCATCCATCGTAATGTACTGCCAGTTTTTTAACAACGAAATGGCGCTTGCTCCAGCCATAATTGGCACAGCCATAATAAATGTAAAATCAGCGGCAGCGCGATGACTCATTCCGACAAGTACGCCACCTGAAATGGTCGACCCCGAACGAGAAAACCCTGGCCAAAGGGATAAGCATTGGACGAGACCGACAATGAAAGCTTGCTTATACGTTATATCATCTACTGTTTGCGCTACTTTCGTTCGTTTTCCGAAACGGTCTGCTGCGATCATCAACAACGCTCCAAGCATGAGCCCAATGAGCACCGTTTCCGTCGAAAACAAATGTTCATCAATATAGTCTTCAAATAAAACACCCAACACACCAGCAGGTAAAAGACCGATAAAAATGTGCATAAGTGTCAACCGCGGTCCTTTTCTCACTTCGCTTTTTCGTAAATAAAGCAATTCGAAAAATTTATCTTTAAACACTACAACAGCAGCTAAAACGGAACCGAGCTGAATGACGACTTTAAACGTATTTGCCCCATACTTTCCTAAAAAGTCGCTTGACTTTAGCCACATATCATCAACGATAATCATATGACCTGTCGATGAAACAGGCGCAAACTCTGTCACCCCTTCGACTAGCCCTAAAATAAGCGCTTTCATTAACTCGATTATATGCATGTATGTTCATCCTTTCTAAAACGGTAAAATATGTATAATCCCTTCCATTTGCCTACTCTATTGTACTACAAACCTTCCGTTTCTACTACATGTACATAAAAATCATATCATTTTTTAAAATAATTATATAACAGTTGTTGATTTTTTATTTCTGTTATAATACAATATAACTAACAAAAGCAACGTGTGAAAGGAGTTTTGTTTATGGATATGTACACAAAAGCTTACCAAAGATACGTTGAAAAATGTAATGAATTCGGAATCGAGGCGATTGACTTAATCGAATTTATTCGCAACTTAACAACTGAACAAGTGAAACATATGTTGCAACATTAAAGATTGGAGTGAAACGATGAACGGAAATGCGGATGTGAACGTATAGATCCCCCATTTTATTCTGTAAACAGAATAAAATGGGGGGTTTTTATAATTTTTAAATAAAAATATCATTTTTACTTTACTATTAAATATTAATTTAGTATAATTCTAATGTAATCATTATTATCAACCTCAACAAGTGAACAGCATCATATTTCATTTATACGTAGGAAAGGAGAATAAAAGAATGGAAAACAAATGCCCGTTCCATGGAAGTGTGACGAGTCATGCTTCAAACAAAACAACAAACAAAGACTGGTGGCCGAATCAACTAAACTTAAGCATTCTTCATCAACACGACAGAAAAACGAATCCCCATGACGAAACGTTCGATTATGCAGAGGAATTTCAAACACTCGACTATTGGGCGTTAAAAGAAGATTTGCGTAAACTCATGACGACAAGCCAAGATTGGTGGCCTGCCGACTACGGACATTACGGCCCACTGTTTATCCGCATGGCTTGGCATTCTGCAGGGACGTATCGCATTGGCGACGGACGAGGCGGTGCTTCAACGGGTACGCAACGGTTCGCCCCATTAAACAGTTGGCCAGACAATGCGAACTTAGATAAAGCACGTCGCCTGTTGTGGCCGATTAAACAAAAATACGGCAATAAAATTTCGTGGGCAGATTTAATTGTGTTAGCCGGCAACGTGGCGATTGAGTCAATGGGTGGAAAAACGATCGGTTTTGGCGCTGGTCGCGAGGACGTATGGCATCCAGAAGAAGACATTTATTGGGGAGCGGAAAAAGAATGGCTCGCCTCAGAACGCTATACAGGCGATCGCGAATTAGAAAATCCGCTTGCCGCTGTTCAAATGGGGCTGATTTATGTCAACCCAGAAGGTCCTGATGGCAACCCAGATCCGCTTGCGGCGGCACGTGACATTCGCGAGACGTTTAAACGGATGGGAATGAACGACGAAGAAACAGTGGCGCTCATCGCAGGCGGACATACGTTTGGGAAGGCGCATGGGGCTGGTGCTGCGTCGCATGTCGGCCCTGAGCCAGAAGCAGCTCCGATTGAAGCGCAAGGGTTAGGATGGCTTAGCTCGTACGGAAAAGGAAACGGTCGCGATACGATTACAAGCGGTCTGGAAGGCGCTTGGACGCCAACACCTACGCAGTGGGATAACAGCTATTTACAATTGCTTTTTGAATACGAATGGCAGTTGACGAAAAGTCCAGCTGGTGCGTATCAATGGGAAGCGGTGAATATAAAAGAAGAACATTTAGCGCCTGATGTGGAAGATGCCAATGTGAAAGTGCCGCCGATGATGTTGACGACGGACTTAGCGTTACGCTTTGACCCGATATATGAAAAAATTGCTCGTCGCTTTTATGAACATCCAGAAGAATTTGCGGATGCGTTTGCTCGTGCTTGGTTTAAACTCATTCATCGCGACATGGGGCCGAAAACGAGATATCTCGGTCCAGAAGTACCGAAAGAAGATTTCATTTGGCAAGACCCGATTCCAGAAGCAGAGGTTGAATTAACGGATGCGGAAATTGAAGATATCAAAACGGAAATTTTACATTCAGGGTTAACGATTAGCGAACTTGTGAAAACCGCTTGGGCATCCGCTAGCACGTTCCGTAACTCCGATAAGCGTGGCGGAGCGAACGGTGCGCGCATTCGGCTTGCGCCGCAAAAAGATTGGGAAGTAAACGAACCAGAGCGACTTGCGAAAGTGCTTGCCGTTTATGAAGACATTCAACGCGCGCTCCCTAAAAAAGTGAGCATCGCCGATTTAATCGTACTTGGTGGCAGTGCGGCGGTCGAGAAAGCAGCGCGCGATGCTGGCTTTGACGTCCACGTACCGTTTATGCCTGGACGAGGCGATGCTACGGAAGAACAAACGGATGTGGAAAGCTTTGCGGTATTAGAACCGTTCGCGGACGGATTCCGCAATTATGAAAAGAAAAAATATCGCGTCAGCCCTGAGGAATTGCTTGTCGATAAAGCCCAATTGCTCGGCTTAACCGCCCCAGAGATGACGGTATTAGTCGGTGGCTTACGTGTGTTAGGAGCGACGTATCGCGATCTTCCTCACGGTGTATTTACAGATCGCATCGGTGTGCTCACAAACGATTTTTTTGTCAACCTCGTCGATATGAACTATGAATGGGTACCGAAAGAAGACGGCATTTACGACATTCGCGACCGGAAAACGAAGGCTGTTCGTTGGACCGCCACTCGTGTGGACTTAATTTTCGGCTCAAACTCGATCCTTCGCTCATACGCTGAATTTTACGCCCAAGACGACAACAAAGAAAAATTTGTCCGCGACTTTATTCAAGCTTGGGTGAAAGTGATGAACGCTGACCGTTTCGACCTTCGGAAAAAAACAAAAACATCGGTTACGATTTAAAGGAGAAAAAGCAGGTGGACGATCGTCTTCCCTGCTTTTTTATTGTTTAGTACGAACAGCTGTTAATGCATCAAGCAATTTTTCAGCCCGTTTAAGAACATCGATCGTACTTGTCAAATCAAGTATCCCATCTTTGTTTGTTATTATATAGTTTTCTAAAACTGCCACCGTCATATATCTTCCGTTTCCGAATCGACTTGGCTTCTTCACATGTAGTTGAAAATCCCTCGATTTCTCGAGCACTTTCTGGCACCAATTCGTACGAAGATACGCCCTTTTTTCTTTGTCAGCTACTTCAATTTTAACACATAATTTTTCTTGTTCTAGCTGCAGATAGAGCTGACAATCACCTCCGTTTTTCCAATGCCACCAAAATCCATAAAAACCACCTTGCGGGTTAGAAACATAATCCCACTCCCCTAAAATACCCGCGTTTTGAAGTTCACTATAAAACCCTTGCCACGCAAGTCCTTTCCATTCATTTAAAGGAGCTGTTTTGTATTTGTTATAAGCTTCTTCAATCGATAACAGATGTTGATAATAGTCATTGAATATGGAATCTGTGATATTTCGTTTATATCCCTCTTGTAAAATCGCTAACATATCTTTCCGTAAAAACGGCTTGTACCCTGCGGCTTCCACTGTATCGTAATTACTTTGATTTCCTATTTTGTAGTAGATAGGAAGTTGATAATGATACCCTCGCTTTTCTACCGCCGCACGATATCGCGCCAGTTGATTCGTATGATCGCGTGTATATGTTTTATCTTCTATGAGAATGGCATATTTGTGATTTATAACAGCTAATATATCTAAACCATCGACTTGTCTAGTAATGGAAATGTGCTCGATGTTTGGACAAAGCTGTCCGTGCTTTTGAAATATCGCTTCAATAAAACTTTTTCCTATGTCATGCAATGGTGGATTTATCTCAGAAAATTCATGGTTTGCCCAATCGATTAACCAGCATAAAAAAGCATCTTGTGATAGCTCACTTGTGGCGTACGAAAATAAGTTAGGTTTATTCATCGTTTCTTTTCTCCTTTTGACATAACCGATATGTAAACTCATTTCTCATAAATAACGATCCCGTCACGCTCAATTTAGCGAACAGTGACAGGCACTGTTCGATATTCGTATCAATCACAAACTTACGATTAGAGCTCATACAACTCTCCCGCCATCGACATATTCAGCAAACTTATCGAAAGTGGTTCCGGATAGTCCTGTCAATCGATAGGCTTCACGGTAAAGGAGCGCTCCTTCCTTTGCAGCTCGTATCACCGCTTCGGCAAAACGGCGACCAATGCGCATATTTTGAATAGCATAAAAGTTACCCCCACCGTCCGTTTTTGTTTCTTCCTCTTCTTGTCGAAGTCGCTTAACATACGCTTCATAAAACAAAAAGAACTCTTCTTTTGCAATGAGTTTTAAGTCTAGAGCTCTGCGGGCGGCCACAATTTCACTAATTTTAAAATGGCGGGCAATTTGTTTAAAACGATCTTCTGAAGTGCCGACACGCTTCCATAAATGAAACAATTCGTCTTCAGGGGCAAGAAACTCCGCTGCAGCTTCGTTACACATATTTTCAATTTTAATATCAGCAGGTTGAAGATTGGCTAAATCGAACGCAGCGCTCGCCCCATACCAAACATGGGCAAGTTCGTGTGCCAGCGTAAACATTTGCGCTGCCTTCCCATCTCTTCCGTTCACAAATATGAAAGGAGCATAATCATCAATAAGGACAAAGCCGCGAAACTCAGCAACGTCTAATTTTCGATGCGTATTATTGCCGACTATTCCGTTAATGACTACAACAATTCCAATATCTTCAATTTTTTTAATAAGAGTTCGTAAAGCTTCCTGCCAATTCGGTTGCTTCGATGCCCAATCATTTTCTAAACCTAACGTTTTTCTCATATTTCTGGCAACAAGTTTTGGATTCGTTGATAAGTTCGCACGACCTACATAATCCAGAGGTTGGTTGCCTAGTCGAATTAAATAATCGCGCATC
Source organism: Anoxybacillus ayderensis (assembly GCF_000833605.1). Taxonomy (GTDB): domain Bacteria; phylum Bacillota; class Bacilli; order Bacillales; family Anoxybacillaceae; genus Anoxybacillus; species Anoxybacillus ayderensis. Next base: position 36,872 of record NZ_JXTG01000009.1, read on the forward strand.
CATTGTTGCCGTCTCTCCATCGTTTGAACCGTTTCCAAAAGATTCGGACTCGGTTGCCCGGCTCCTTCATCCTTCACCGTTCGATAATGGGGAATACTCAACTTCTCCTCAGGTGGATTTGAAAGAAAGAAATAACCAAGAGGAATAGAAGTCGCTTTGGCAAGCTTTTCGAGTTGCTTCAGCGTCGGTTGGCTCTCTTGGCTAATCCATTTATCGATATGAGGAAACTGATCTTTCAGCTTATCCAAACGATCCGCACGTTTCATCGCCCATTGCAAGACGCTCGGTTTTACCTCAACCTTCGTCATTATTCCCACCCCCTATTACATATAATATAACACAAATACTGGAAAAGAAAGATGAGTAATTAAAATTAAGCCAACTCACTTTTTTATCTTTTAACATAGCTCCGAGAAAAAATTCCCACTTCAAGAGTTAGCTAATTGCCGATTAGTTTATCAGTCACTAAATTTATTTGTCAAATTTTTTTACAACACCAAAAAAGGACGCCTAAGCGACGTCCTTTTCGCAACGCAAAATCGATCATTCCATCTGCTTCGATTTCACTTTTGACACTCTCTCCACTTTGACAACTTTTCGATCAACACGACGTAAATCATTTCGACCAACATAACATAAATCGTTTCGATCAACACGACGCAAATCACGTAACATTCTTGATAAGTCTCTCGATTGAGTAAGCACCGCTTGAATGAGTTGCACCGTTCCATAACAAGCATCCGTATCTAATCTTTCGTTGTCTGTATGTTCCCACTCGTATCCTGCAGATAAGTTTACGCTTTGAATGCCATGTTCTGCCCAAATTCTCGTATCGCTACTTCCACCAGCCGTACATGTCCAATGAGTCAATCCAATGTCACGAGCTACTTGTTCAAAAAACTGTCCGTAGCGAATATCGCAAAACGGTTGAATGGTGCCACATGATGTGACGATATCACCACTTCCCCGCCGATCAACAACAATCGCTGCATCAACGTCCCATAGAAAATATTCCTCTAGATTCCGCGCTCCAACAAGTCCGCACTCTTCTTCTACGGTAAAAACAAATTTTATCGTTCCGTTAAATGAAGATGTGTCAAGCCATTTCGCCATTTCAAGCAACACCGTCACTCCAGCGCGATCATCCGCCCCTAAAATCCCTTCACTACTCGACCAAATCGCTCCTTGTTTCACAATTGTTCTTCCTGGCGCAAATGCTTCTACCGTATCTAAATGAGCGTTCAACAAAATCGTCGGTCCATGTCCTGTTTTGCATTTCTTTTGTGCAAGCAAGTTTCCGTATTGATCTGTTGTGATGCGATCGACATATGGCGCAAGTTTCTCATATACGGCCGAGCGAATATTATGTTCATTTCCGCTCTCCCCTGAAATGCTAAGCAACTCTTCCAATGTATGCAAAAACAACATTTTCTGGATATATTGTTCTTCTTGTTCTAACCAATCGATTTGTACTTTCCGCATGTTCTCCGCGAGATCAAGAAGTCGTTCTCTGTTCATCCGAAGCGTGACCCGATGAGGATAAGACTGTAATAAATGAGCATTAGCGTGTAGTGCACGGAACAACTGCATGACTTTCTCCATGTTTGTTTGGTTATCAAAATATATACGCGGTAATCCCTCCCCGTGACCATCACAGCAAGAAACGGTACGTAACCCCAAACGATTCAACTCACGAATGATACCGCTCATATACGTATCCAACTCAAACACTTTCGGCTCTTCTAGCCCTAGTGACTCGCTAACTCCGCGCCCCGGAACATCGACTGCTTTCAGCCATTGTTTTTCACTAATCGGCGGACGAGCAATTGTTAATACACCGTCACAGAACGTATAATCGACATTCGCTACGTCCAAACTTGTCAATAAAAACTCGACGTTTTCTTTTCTCTCGTTTGTGCAAATAAACTCATTCGGACTTTTTTCCTCTAAAATAAAACCTTGACGAATAAATAATTGGTTCCATGTTTTCATGGCGTCATCACTCCTTTTCGTTATTTACAAGTTCAATATAAAAAAAGAGCGATGACACACATGTCATCACCATTCATCGTCAAACATAAACGTATAATCACTGCGATACATAATGATATAATCGACAAGACCGTTATAATAGTAGGCCGTTTCTCCTCGACATGAGCATGAGTCGATGATCGTAGGCACTCCAATACGTCCTAGCTTTTCCCGAAGACGCTTTACTTTTTGAACGAACGTATTTGTAGGAATGTCCCCATTCCGTCTCGATTGGAAAAATACCTCCATATCATATTTCGTTGCCGGACGCTCTTTGTTTGTTTCCACTAAAAAATAACAAAGCATTTCCGCAGGATCGCGTGGCAAACATACTTCCCTACCGTGATAAGATACAACATTTTCGCGATCGGAAAAATAAAGAACGACTGTATTTTTAGGAGGATTCATCATCACTTGTTCACATTGTTCTTTTGAACAATACTCCTTTCCGCTCGCCGTCCATTTCGTAAATGCTTGCATCGTTAAAATAGCTTCATTTCGCTGCAACCATTCATGCAAAAATGAAAGTTCCGCAGGTTTCTCTTGATCGCTTATATAATCAGGAAATTGCGCTACTGATTGATACGTTTTTTCCGCGATAAACAAGGCGCTATTCGCCAAATAAAGATGCGCATAATATAGCTGTCGTTCATTTAAACAAAACTCGCGATTCGAATACGTCTTTTGATATTCAAGCGCTTGTTCAAAATAACGAAGCGCCTCTTTATAATGCTGTTCGTTATACGCTAAAAATCCGAGACGATAATGGGCAATCGGATTTTTTGCATCGTATGTCAACGCTCTTTGAAACGCTGTTTTCGCCATACGCTCGTCTTTTCTAAGCTGTGTTTTCAAATATGTTCCATAATGAATCAAATAACTCACGAGCTGTTTTTTCACATACTCAAACCCATGTTCCTCTTTTTCCTCTGCTGAACAACGGGATAAGTAATGGTACATGTTTTTATACACATCGACAATTTCATAATAAATCCAATCTTTTGCCTCACCGCTATTTAACTCTTCAAGAAGTTGTTCTTCGCGGTCGTATAATGTATCTAAGGTTATTTCGGATCGTCTCATGAAATTCTCCTTTCAAAAGAACAAAGTTACGAACCATTTGCTTTTTCTTCTGCAATCTGCTCGTGCGAACTTGCTCGAAATACCGTGTAAATTCGGACTCCCCCGAATAAGACAAACATAAGTATTCTTTCGCCCTTGTCATGCCGATATACAACAACGATACTTCCCGTTCACGGTCTTCTTCGAGTGCAAATGGCATGTTGTCCATATTGACAATAAACACGGCTTGAAAATCAAGTCCTTTACTACTTTCAATTTTGCTAATTTTAACAGTTTCTTCATCGCGAGAAAATTTTCGCTTTGTTGTTTCATCTTCAGCGAGCCAATAATAAGGAATTTGCTCTTTTTCCAACGCCCGCTTGATGACATCGATGATGTTTTGTTTATGCGTTCGTTTCACTCGATACAAAATAAGCATTTCCGAATACGGCACGTTTTTCTCTTCATGTAATCGTTTCATTTGCTTCGCAACTATTTGCATCTCTTGTCCAAAGTTCTCTGCTTTTACAATTGCCGGCTCTGGCCCTTTCCGCCTCGTACTTTGTGGGGCGATAATTTCTCCTTCGAACTCGCGTTGGGCCGCTTTATTGCTTAGTACCGAATGCTCACGATAAAAATCCCACGCAAACTTCACAATTTGTGCCGTATTTCGATAATTAATCGTCAACACCTTGGAACGCCCTTGAAAACTCAATCCCGTATCTTGCACATATGATCGTTTTCGTCTATAAATTGTCTGCGCTCGATCTTCTACAAGAAGAAGCGATTGTGTTGCTGGATTTAATAATTTACTAATAAGTGCCAACCAGTCCGAAGAAAAATCTTGTCCTTCATCAACTAAAATAGCATCATACATTGGCAAAATGGCTTCTTTTTTATCAATTTTCTCTAATATATACGGAATTTGTTGTTCTGATATTTTTAAATCATATTTCAACCATTCATGAAAGTTACGGACAATAATTTGATCGCCTACCGTTTTCACCATCCCATCTTCTTTTGTAAAGTCAAAATCAAATAACGAATCTGGTTCATGTAACATATGGTAGAGCATTTGTCGAATTCCTTGCGCAAGCGAAATGTTATAACACAAAATTAAAATTTTCCAATCGGGATGTTGTTTCGCCAACAACTTCGCCCGACTAGCTAAAATAAGCGTCTTTCCACTTCCAGCCACTCCACGAATCAAACGGTTTTTATCTCCGAGTTGCTTTGCGAGATTTTCTTGGTGCAAATCCATCGCTTTAATGTCATGAAGAGATAAAAGCACTTGATCTTGATATGGCGTAGGAGGGCGAAACTCCGCACTGATACGCACCTCTGGAAAAAGATGATAACGAATCGCATCGATTTCCTCTTTCGTTAACGGTGTTCGCAATCGATACGGAACGACAAACATATTGCATATTTTTTCAAACAATACTTCTTCGCTAAACGTTTCTTTGTCCGGATCAATTTCATCACGCAACAAACAAAAATTCGGATCAACAACCGGATACAACTGCTTTTTGACTAAATCTTTTTGCGAAATTCGCGTAAACACAACTCCATAACCGTAAGGAAATTTCAACTGAAATTGATATTTCCCTTCTAAGTGAACTAAATTTTTATCTTTTTTTAACGCATTCACAATGTGAAACGCATTATCTCTCGCTTGCTTAAACGGGCTTTTTACCGTCGCCTGCTCGCCAGCGCTACTTACAATCGTCCATTCATCATTATTCAAATGAAGCAATGTCGATAATGTATAATCTTTTACCTCAAGCACAACAAGCCCTAAATCAGGACCAATAATGACAAAATCCGGACGTCTTCCTCGAATCTCCGGTTCATAATAGACAATATAGTCATCTGGCAAATATGTTTTTAGCGTTCGAAACAACAATCGCTCCCCCGCCGTCGCACTCGAACGAATCGTTTCCGGAATCATGTACGCCATCTAAACCAGCTCCAGTGGAAAATAGGATTTTTGTACCATTATAATATAAAATAAGGGATTTGGGAGAGGGAATTTGGTGAGATATTAGAAGAATTACAATTTTGTTTAGACCTTTTATACACATGCACTTTAAGATGATGACTTCTGTATGAACACCTTTTTCCATCGTTATACTGCTCCTAAGTATCCACGTACAAAAGGAGCGGAAATGATATGAAGCGTCTGAAAATCACAAATGATCACGGTTGGACACCTCGAACACTTCGGAAACAAGAACGGAAAATCAAAGATGCTTCTCTTCGTGTTCGAGTGACTGCCGTTCGACTTGTCATGGAAGGGTTTCTTGGCAAAGATGTCGCAAAAATGGTTCATCTATGCCGCCAATCGGTTCGTCGTACGCTTTAATGAAGGTGGGCTCGATCATTTACTCGATCGTCGCTTGCCACCTGGTCGCGTGCCATTTCTTACGGAAGAACAACAAGAAATGAGACAACTCGTCTTAACCACCACCCCTGTGGATGTCGGCTGGGGCATTTCTTCGTCATGGAACACACGTATATTACAATCTTACATCCAACAAACATATGGTGTTTCGATGTCACGGGAAGGCATTCAGAAGTTGTTGCATCGTCTTCGCTTGTCATGGACACGCCCGACTGATAAGCTTGTCAAAGGCGATCCAGTGCTTCAAGTGGCCTTTGAAAAAGAACTCGAGTTTATAAAAAAAAGGAGCTTCGTACGACATAGGCAGAAGTAGGGAATCAAAAACAAGTACCAAGCTACGGTCACCACGCCCACGTGTCCATTTTTGGTGCCGTCGACGTGCAACAAGGCGATGTCGTGTTTCATCGCGCATCATCCGCCAATGCCGAAACGTTCCTCGACTTCTTGCGCCTGTTGAAAGAGAAATATTCCGATCGATTCATTGTTCTTGTATTGGACAATGCGCGTATTCATCATGCCAACATGGTGCAAGCTTTCCTTCAAAGCGAAGAAGGCGATGCCTTTCATTTTATTTTTCTCCCGCCGTATTCGCCTCATTTGAATCCGATTGAACGGTTATGGAAGTGGCTGAAAGACGAAGTCATCGCCAACGTCTTGCATAAAGATCAAAAGGACATCGCCCAGTCGATTACTCGGTTTGAACAACATGTCTTACAGCACCCAGATGAGGTGTTACGCCGCATCGGGTGTGCTGCGTGAACCAGAGATTAAAATTTCAATTTGGATGTATATACAACGAAGCAAGGAATGCGCCCACATTCGGTTGTAGTCCAATTAAAGCTGAATATTCACGATAGCTTTCCAGCAATACGTACTGTTGAAATCCTACTTTTTCGACCACAAGCCAACACCGGTCATACTCTAACTTTTGCAGCGCGTTCAGCTGTTTATCCGCTGTTAGAAACCTGACACATTTACAACATTTAATACCCTAGATTATCTCTCCGAGACTATAATAACGTTTTTAACACTGGTGCTAGTTGAGCATTAGCGCTCAACTAGCACCACGGGTATTTATGAATAAGAACATACACAAGGAACCGTATCATCAGGCTTTTTCAAGAATTTCTCTACACCTTCACGCTCCATCTGCTTGCGATATTCTTTTAGAGTAAACGGTTTTCCATCTTTTTTTAGGATAGAAACATTTTTCTGAAAATAACTACGGAATCTCTCTTCCATTTCTTCCTGTTCTTTATAACGTTCCGGCCAAATTTTATAAAGCTGTGCATAATGTTGGAATCCTCCTCGTACACAACGTCCACCACAATTTGCATGAGCAAATCCTAACTCATACATCCGCGGCAATTTGATGCCCCATTCATTCTGAATAATCGATTTTACGTCAATATCTCTAGTAAATGTTTCGATCATCGGAAACCTAGTTTCAACTGGTTCAAGTGGCACATGCTGATAAAACTCTCTTAAATTATCGGCTCGATGCTTTTCGTGCGGACCAATTCCAAAATATAAAATTGGTTCTAAATTATGCTCATCACGCAGTTCTTCGATAAACATAACAGTCTGTCTAACCTTCAGTTCTTCTGAGCATTTAGCTAATCGAGAGTTACCTAAAAAACGGTAATCATAAAAAACTTCTTCTGGCGTACGTCCATCTATTCGTTCTGTAATGTCAATTCCTATATACTCCGCCACTTCTTCCATAAAGCGATAGTTGTCCTCATCTTCCCATAAAGTATTTGTAAAAAATAGAATACAATTCTCTTTTCCATACGTCTGAACCATTTGATACGCGACATATGCGCTAGCTGCTCCCCCACTAAACATAGCTACGTGCACTTTTTTTCTCTCAGCCACGGTAACACTCCTTTATTTAACAAATTCTTTAACTAATTGATAGATTAAATACTCTATTTCCTCTTGCGGAACAGTTTTTCCACCATTTTTAATAATTCGATTAATATTTTGATACAATGTCTGTGATTTAGGTGAAAGATTTACTCGGGAAATAACCTTTGTGTCCCCATCAACAACTAAATGAATATTCTCCTCCTCCTTGTTAGCATTTCGGTTTGCCAACTGACTATATTCATTACTTATCTGATTAAAAAACATTTGCACAGTATTATCAGACCACGCATCAAAACTTACTCCTACCATATGATCAATTAATAAGTCAAGCCAATTTTCAGAATTCGACTCTAAAATAGATGTCACAAGACGGTTTTGTTTTTTAGACACCGGGTCTTGCTCATTAGCCCAATTAATCAGTTCTTCGTAGGATGAAACATTTATCATATTATACACTTTATTCTTGATCTGCTCTTTTTTATTTATATAAAAACTTTCTATAGCAGATACGTGGTCTTTCAAAAGTGAAAGATCATTCCCATATTTGTTGACTAGCGCTTCAAACGCTTGATTAGGATTCACTTCAATCTGCCGAATTTTTTCTTTAAGCTGAAGCAACTCTTCATCCATATCGGAACTTACTTGAGAGAATCTTGGCAATGATCTCAGCCATCTCAGTGAAAGCCTAGCTATTTTTTGGTGTTTCGGTGTTGTAGCTGACTCATCGTCTATATATTCCCCGAACATTTCCTCTAGTAATTTAAACAATTCTTCGTACTCCGTGCCAAATTCATAGTAAAAATACAGATACTGTTCCGCCTCTTCAATCATTTTAAACAGAATTTCTCCATTAACCTCTGAAACATACATATTATTTCTATAGAAAGAAATATTATCCCATTTATCACGAAGTAGACTCACAATATAGATCGGTATTAACGGCTCACGAATCCCAAACGGAGAACTTCTAAGTATATTTACCAAATCACTCAAATACCCTAAAGGTTTCTTTTCTAACAATCCTATTAATGATTCACGCAATAAGCGAAAACTTCCAGATTTAATATTGTCTAATTGTCCAATATCTAGTTGATTGTTCTTAAAAATGGTTGCGTAAATTAAGTAATCAGGACCGTTCCCAGCGATATTAAAATTCGGCTTATTAGGATGCCTAATAATATGATCAACAACAGTATATGCTGCCTTCAACTGAACACGATTAACAAACTTTCTATTAAAAGAATCATTTCGCACCTCTGGAGTATGCGGATATATTTCAAACATAGTATTAGACAGTAGCTGTTCTAAAATGTACTCGTTTTTAACCTCTCTTTTTTCTCCACGTACAATCCATTCTAATTTTTCCTGAAAGCTAGAATATCGTTCCACAAATTTTCTAATATTAAACGATATTTCTTCTCTTCTCAAAACTAACTCATGTTTTAAGCCTGAATCGCTTTTTAACAAATCGCTATCTTTTAAAAGTAAGTTAACAATCTCATACTCTTCAACATATTTATTTACGGAAGCATATTCAAAGGTAGGAATACAATAAAAATTATAAGAATTTTTTTGGTTAAGTAAGGTAGATATCACATTTTCCCGCTCTGTGGCTGATTCTAGTAATACTAAGTAAATTAACGAATCAGCTTGTTTTTCGTAAGCTAGAACCGATACATTTCCATTTAAAATGTCAGAACTAAAAATAAAATGAACAGAAGCAAAACGTGTCATACTTTTAACATCATTATACTCATTTGCTAAATAAAATTTTTTAGCAATATGCTCTTCAAGAATTTGTATCCTTCTTTCTCTAGAAAAATTTAGTGACTTATGTTTACTCTCTATCATTTCATCAATATTAAACGCACTACCTTCAAATAATTCCCAATAACCACGGATTGAATTAAAACGAATAGCTTTCATTTTAGCTAGCTCTTTTAAATACATTTCAATCTCAGACTCTTCTTTGTCCATGGCAAAAGAAATAAACTCTAAAGTCAGCGGGCATTTTGATTGCATCCCCGTTATATTCCACAATGTAACAAACTTTAAAATATTCGAAGATTCTTCTGATAAATTAGGGATTTTTTTTATTAACTTCTTATACACATTCAAATCATTAAATTCTTCGTATACCTCCATCTCTTCTAGACTTGGAAAGAAATAATCAAACAAATTAGAAGCAGTATATACACTATCGTATTTAGATACAAAATTAAGTAACCCACCCGTTTGAGAACTTCCTAAAAATGTAAATAATGTTCTCTCATTCTGACCAAAAAGACTGGAAAGAGTGGGAAGCAAAGCTAGAGATACAGGATGTAATGGATACGCACCTTGTACCAAGAGTTTTTCAATCTCCACTTGATTTAATTCTGGAAAAATAAAAAATCTACGTAGATAACGTATGTACTCCCTTTTCTTATCTTCTTCAATCTTCTTCCCGCTATACAACTCACGAAGAACATTTTGTACTAACCGAACATACGTTGCACGATCATTTTCAATATGGTAAATCACATACCTTTTCTCAATCCGCTGAAATTCACTTCGATACTCATCACTAAGCCTTAAGAAATAGTGTCGAAGATTTTTGTGAGTAATATACATCAAATGAAAGTTATTAGTATTATGATCCGCAAGCTCGGCTAAATCTTGGATATCTTGCATTGTTTGATGAATTTGTTCGGCGGGCATATTCTGAAGGAATCTCCCGAATTCGTCGTAAACCATAAAAATACCGATATTTTGTTTATCTAACTCTTTTAATACATATTGTATTTGAGATATAAAATTGTCTTCGTAATCTAATACAAATTGTGCTCCAGACGTAAGTGATGGGTAAACAGTTTTGAACCATTCTATTTCCATTTCATTAAAGCTAAGCAACTCCAGCCTCCATAACTCTAGATCTTTCTTATACTCACGCAGCAAATTCAAAAAGTGTTGGTATGTTTTCGGGTATTTATCTTCCCACATAGCTACGATAGACAAAATTTTACTCACGATTCCAGGAACAACAATCGAAATTTTATTTTCCTTGAGTGTTCTCACTACCGCCGATAATACGGCTTGTCGAAAAGTACCCTCATACCCATTTAAAATCACTGGGAGATATATTCTTTTATGTTTACGTACTCTATCTAGTTCTCTATAGATTTCATCATCTACTTGATTAAACTTCTCTACAAGGGCATTAAATGCTTCATTTTCAACTACCTTCGATACAATACTGCTTATCAAAGTTCCTATTAAGGATTTTCCAGTTCCGTATGGTCCAACAACAATGTGCGCCCTTGATCCAGTGCCGTTAAACCCTTTTAACAAACCTCTAATAACCTCGGCGTGTGAGGGAGTCGGAATATATCTTTCAAAAAACTCCTTTTTTCCAAAATCAAACTTGATGTTAACACTAGCTTTAAATGTCATACTAAAATCTCAACCTTTCTTTCATACTCATATTGCAGATAGCCCATTGCGGAAATAGAAGGCAATTTCACCGTATCAAGATTGTTGGTACGTGTGAATGAAATTCTATAAACCGGATGATTGGCGAGAATCTCTAGAGCATTAACCACTGTTGAGCGATTCATATTAAAAATTCTTCCCCACAATCCCTCTTCAGTAACAATTTCATCAACTGCTATTGTTTCTACACCTTTCCTTTCTCGATAGTCTAGCAGAGCGTACATTAAAGCAGTAACACCTACATTCTGTATGTTTCCATCTCGTTTACGCACCATTCCGTTCGTCTCTTCTAACAGATTTATTTTATAGAGCGGACTCTGGATTACTTCTTCAGGGTCAAATGTGGTTTGACCAGCAGTATATAGTTTTATTAAACACTCGATATCACGTTTTAAAGATTTTACCGATATTTCGCGTTTTTCTTCTCTACTGACCCACTCAACAAACAACTGTAACAATTCCTCTTTCGAAAGAGATTGCTGAGGCAATACATTAAAGAACCAATACCAAGCAGTAGCAGGTTCTCTTTCTTTGGTAAGTTCATAATGCAAAATAGAGGCTGTGTCATAGAATCTAACAAACCTATCAAATCTATAAATAATCTGGCCTAGCTGGGTTACATGATGCACTTTTTTCTGTTCACCATTAAACTTCTCTTGGACTATGCGTGTGGCTATTAGCCAAAATCGTAAAGACTGTAGCATATTCTTCCCTAGTCCAATTATTTCAAAAGAATCCTTATTATAAAAAAAACGTTCATCTTCCATTAAATTCTTTATCCCTTTACTCAACCATCGATCACGTAAATAAAAGCTTTGATGTTGACCATAAGCCATTTTTCTACTTTCCTCCTACTGTTGGAACATTCTGTCCAATACAAAAATATATAGAAAAGAAGACATCTAGATAATTACTATCTAGACGCTTCCTTTTCTTTATAACACAAAAACAACTACATACATTTAGAGAGGGTATCGGGAATTCCCACCTAACATATTCCATTTTTTTGAAAACTACATCTCTCTTCGCAATTTCATTACTAGGAAACAATATTCAACATATTCCTCATCTTTAATAAAGCAATCTCTTTTTGCTCATCAGACAACTTAGAAAACAGACTAATCACTGCTTCTACTTGCAGTTCACTTAATCGATTATTTACTAATTCTCTTGTTTCTTTAAGAGAACAAATAGCTGATTCACTTAAATATGGTGGGATTATATTTGTATTCTCTAGCCAAGTCATACAACGGGATACATCCCAATTAGAAACTTCATCAGCTAATGATGATAGATAGCCGAGTTTCCATCTTTCTTCAAGATCATTCAAGCGATCGAGCAAATATTTTTCATGTGCATCAATAACTAATGAAAAATCAACTTCTGACTCATAGCCTCCCCACTTATCTCGCAAAGCATTAAATTCATTAATTAATTCTTTTCTATTATCAGAGAATTTTTCAAGATTATAAACATCATTAAGGAAGTTCTGTACATCGTTCGCTGCTTGCTCTATACCCTCCCGATCAATATCGCTAATCGATTTTCCAAGGATTATTCTTACTTGAGACAAAAATTCTTTGCAATCTTGAACACTTAGTAAATTATATATCACGTCATATATTTCTGAAACTTCCTCTTTAAGCTTATTCAAATATTCATCTGCTTTATTTATGTTTGACTCGATTTTTTGATAGTATTCATGTAAATATCTTTTATCCACCGGATAGTTTTCTAGTAATTTCAAAATTTCTTGTCCATCATTTTTTATTTTGACCAATTCATTGTATCCGGATGTCGGAGATGGTTTGTTATTATTGAAATAATTTTGTACTGTTTCATTAATATTTTGCAGTTTTTGTATAATTGTCAAATCATCCAAGATTTTATCAAGCTTTGTTCTTAATTTGCGTGCCAAATCCCGATAATCGTATTTAGTTAAAGAATCTATTAAGTGAAGAACCCATTTTTCAAAAGCTGATACTTGAGCGTAGCTTTGACATTTTAAATTATTTATAAAATGCTCGAATTTCTCTTGAATAAAGCTATGACATTCTAATTCCATTTGACGAGCTTCCTCAAGATGTTTTTGATTGTACAAGTATCTTGTTGAATCCCCGATCATTCCTTGTATGTTTTGACAATCATCTAACACCTCGAATATTAGCTTAAATTGCTTATCTCTTTTTCCATCCTCTAATTTAGATCTTAAAATCCCGAACAGATCAGTATTATTTTTGTGTAATTTCAATCCCTCTTTCAAAATCAACTCCATATTAATTATTTTGTCCTCGAGCTCTTTTGGTATATCTTCTTCTTGCTTTAGTTTTTGATACTCTTCCCATAATGATGGACACATATCTATATCATTATTTCTTTCAACTTTATTATACAAAACTAAATATCGCCCTGCAGATTTTTCAGGATCGACTCTAACAATCGCAGTATCAAACAGTTTCTTAAAATCTACTTCTTTATCTGCAAATACTTCATTTCCCCATTCCTCGAGGCGTAAACGAACATTTCCAATACTTACCCGAATCTCAAGTTTTCTTTGCATTAAGTACGTAGCGATTAGTAAAGCTAAAGCATAGTCATTAATACCATATGGAGGTTTATGGTAAAAATCGAAAATTTTACTTACTTCTACCTCTTCGCTTTGAGCAACTAACTCGTCTATTTCTCCATATATTTGTCTTATTTTTAAGTTAGTTGGTGAAATAATTTGATAATCACTGTTGAATATTCCCCATGACCCTGTTCTTCCCTCAAACAAAATCCCTTCGATACGATTTTTAATTTCAGTTGTTTCTGAATGAATAACTTGGAAAGTTGCACCTGATAAAATAAGTCTTCCTATTCGGGATAAATTCTTCTTAGCTTTTCCTAATGATTTATTAGTGAATTCTGTAAAAGGGAATGGGACAACAAATGGATACAATTTGTCGAACAACGCCTCAAAATAGAGTTTAGGACGTTTATCAACTCTACTAACTCCGTCTCCAGTCAATATTGTACGCTTTGAAATAAGCTCATTAAATCGATCTCTAACCACATTCTCTGTCTTCTCTCTAAACTCTGGAATAAATCGATAAAACTTCGCTTTTTCTTGTTCTGTAAATAAGTTAGAAATCTGATATTCCACTAAACTATTATAGAAATCATTACTTTGATCATCTAGTACAAAGAAAACAATAGGTATTTTGTCAAACTCAAATCGTTTTAACAACTTTGAAACTTTTTCGATTTCCTCCGTATCAGTTCCCGCTGGAACATAGAGCCACACTAATTTTCCCTTCGGTTTTTCTGGAGAAGTTGATAATTCCCAATCATTTTTTAACCGAAGCAGAAAATCTTTCCCTACATCTCCAATGTGAACTATTTGTTGACTAAATTTCCACTCATTTGTGGTTATATTGTTTTTTATCCCAAACGACGTATCAGTAACCTCTAATGGCAAGACTTGCTGCACAGCATTATCAAAAAATAAGCTAAGATCCAACTCTAATTTTCTTCTTTTCGCATTGATTAGCCTTTTGAAATCATTAATCCCCGTGGCATCAGCAATAAAATCAAATACATTAGCACTTTCATCATAACTAATAACACCAAGTTCGTGTTCTAGCTGAGCGACAATTTCATTTACTTCTTTAAATGTCAATTGTGCAATATAGGCAAGTAACTGTTTCGTTTCTTCTAAAGACCTAGTTTTAAACTTTCCGATCCTGGCAACAAGGTTTGCTGCTAAAACTTCCTTCTGTCTTTCATCCAACTTATCTCCGTATTTTGTTAATATTTGGTTGTAAAGAATGCAGTATTCACTCTGCTTTCTCCCTTCTTGTTCAGCAGCTAAAAGTTCTTTAAAAAACTCTGATCTTACTATTCTCGTTGCTGGAACAGTACATAGATCCCCGAACTCACTCAAGATGTTATTTGCTTCTAAATCTATTTGTCTTTCTAAAAAAGTTAAAGAAGATCTTTGCTGAAGCCAAGAAGAAAGATTCGATAGCATCCATGTAGTTAATGGATGTAATGGATAGGCTCCTTCTAAAACTATTTTTCTAAAATGCTCAAAATCTCCCCATACACTAGAATTTTTAGAGTGAGGGGACCAAGCTAAAAATTTTTCATGGAATAATTTCCATTCATCTTTATTTTTTTCAATTTTGTTAACAACCAATCTTTTGAATTCGTTACTATCTTCTCTTTCTATTAAATTAGCGAAAATAGTTTCTAGATTTGATGATAAATGTATTTTTTCGCTCGCTTCGTATCTACCGATATAACGACTTATATTTGTTGTTCTATCTACCCTAGTGAGGTACGACTTTAAATCAGATTGTATAAAACCAACAAAGACGATTTTATCACTACTGTCTTGAACAGCCTCATAAATCTGTTGGAGGGCGGAATCACCTGCTCTTGTAGGATAGGCAGAAGCGAACTCTATATATCTTCCAAACTCATCAAAAAACACTAAGACTTTATTAAAATTTCCTCTATCTCCACATAAATGCTCAGCTATTTTGGAAAGCACATCCCCGGCTGAAATTCCCTCATCCCATCTGATATATGTTCCATTTATTTGATAATAAACCTTATTTATAACTTCAAACACATTAGGATCTTGTAAGATATTTTCTAGAAGATAATTTTTTAAATTTACATAATCCGCTACACTAAGAATTTCTTGTGCATATTCCTTATACAAATTTTCGTAATTTTCATAAGTGTTGTTAACGAAATTTTTAGCAATATCATATGATTTTGTAATGCTTTTTAAAAATTCTCCATCTACGCCTTGCAGATCTAAAACTTTCTGTGCTGCATTTAATATCTCATAGTTTAAGTTAAAATCTCTCATTCCATTTAGAACCAGCACCAAGTTAGGCTTCAATGAATATCCTTTAATTTCTTTTCCTATTCTACCATCTACTTTTTCTATGTTTGAAATAATCTCCGTTTGTGTTGATGCATTCCCGCTAAATAAACTTGCTAAAGTTAACGCTAAATGTGATTTACCTGTTCCGTACGGAGCAATGACCATAAAGAAATTAGATAGGCTACTATCACCATATAACTTATTAGCTAAAATATTAGCGAAGGTGGCCGTATCGACTAAACGATGAGTTTTATACGTTAAATCATCTTCAAAAACACCAAAGTACTCCGGTCCATGAAACACAAAACTTTTAGCTACCTCTTCTTGTTTTTCCTTGTTATAATACCAATCAACTTGTACCGCACCGTTGAAATATAGTTCTTTTTTAAATCGAATAACATCCTTAAGATGTATCATAATCTCCCTCTTTTCTATATCAAAAAACTATATATTTTTCCTAATAACATTTCCGAAGAGACTTGTTTAACTATCGTAATAGGGGATAGCTGCCTATTAATAAGAACTATCCTTTCTTCTTGGAGAGTATCCAATATATCCATAATAACAAAATCATCCCAAATGAAAGGTTTTCCAAAACCGAGCTCTTTTTTTATGTGGTCATACGTTAATTCTGTTTGATTAGGAAACAACTCTTCCCATTCACTGATTAGTAAATACGCATATAAATACCTAAACACTCTATTAGGTTGATGCTGTCTAAAAATGCATTTCTGCTTTTCAATCTCTAGTATCCCTAGATTCCCAAAACTTTTTTCGGTTGTATAGCATGTACGAAGTGGAGTAGTATTAATATTACTTACATTAAAATGTTTACAAAGGGCATTTTCTAAAAATTGTTGTTCTAACTCCAACCCAGCACTAGGAATGAGCGTATTAAAAATATAAGACCACATCGTTGCCGGAGATTTAAGGGTACATAAATTATAATGACATAACCAATGTGTTAAAGTTTCTGTAAAAAACGGATCCTCTCTAACGATTACCTCTCCTAAAGGGGTTAAGCGAATAGAATAAGCAACTCCTTTTTTATGAACGCTTATTAATCTCATTGCTTGACAGTACATGATGTTAGGTTCAACTTTTCCAGACCGTTGGCCAGTTGGAATTGTCGTTATAGCTGAAATTTCTTCTTTTGATAAGTAATCGTTTGTTTTAGAAGCGAGTTGCACTAACTGTGCAATCGCTTCCTTCTCTGGTGCAAATGTCTGATGAAAATTTAATGAGAACTGCATAGCTACTTAATCCTTTCTCCTAACGAAGTAATATTAATAATCATAGGTGCCCCTCTCTCTAAGTTACCGTTCGCACCTAATACAGGTCCAGAGACTATACATTGACCCTTTCCTAAACTTGACAGTTTTAAAGCCCATTCTTTTCTTTTTTGATTATCCATACTTAAGAAAGAAGCAATATCACTTATTTCAGATTCCGGAGGTGAAAAATAAACTTTTTGACTTGCATTTTGCAACCTCTGAATCTCATCCTTATCTAGCTGTCCTTGTAAGAATTGAGTAGCATACCAACCCGACCAGCCAAATTTACGCCCCTCTGTTAAAATTTTAGCACTTGGCGAACTCTCGGAATGATCTAGATTTTGCGCCTCGTCTAATATTACTGGAAAAGGTTTTGTTTTATCTCCGTGTGATAAATTAAAATTCCATAAATCCCAAAGTATAAACTCAGTTACAATTAACTGAACTTCCCTCACAAATCCAGACAATTGAACAACAAAAATAACTCCTTCTTGTTTCCGATGTTCCTCCCAGTTATATTCTGACTCAGAGTCAAATGGGTTTCTATCAATAAGTGGCTCAATTTTTGCTAATGCTGTTTTGGCGTAACTAGATCCGTCTACTTCCAATTCATCTCTCAAATATTGTAAATTCATTTTAGCACCATATTTTTGAAGACCTCTCATCGTAGCTCTATATATAGCATTAGCTTGCTGATCTCCCATCCCTTTATACACAGCTGCAAAAACACTTCTTATTCTTTCAGCTACATCCGCATTTTCTTCTTCTTTATAAAGCCCTTCATCAATTTCCTTTAAATTTTTTTTGAAAGGATTGATCGGAAATCCTTGCATTTGTACATGAAATTGTTTAATTCTATCTCCTAAATATCCCTTAAACTCTGGCTCTAACTTAGAATTTTTAAATCCATCTGTATAATCAAAAATAATACTTGAAATATTATGACGAGCCAGTTCAAGCAATAAACACTGGATAAAGTATGTTTTTCCTACCCCCGATTTTCCAGTAATCAATATATGTCGATTCTCGAGTTGTGGGTGTCCATATTCCCAATAAACTTTCTTTTTCGTTTTAACTTCTTCACCTAGCAGAATTCGAATATTCTCCAAGCTGTTGATTGTTCTCTCGTGAGTATCTAAAATACTCTTATTCGAATTAGTTATCTCTAGAGCTTCGGTTGCTACTTTGCTAGAAAAGTGGTACCCCTGTGCCTCAACTAAGGTTTGATTAATTACATTTTCTGTGTCACTTCGATTATACTCTTTCTCATTTATGAGAGATTCCGTGTTCGTAATATCAACATCTTTTTCTACATTTACTCTCTTTAAAAATATGGATAGGTAAACCTTTGAAGTAATCTCTGGTTTTTCCCCCCATTCACACCGTACGTGAGAGTTTCCCCTCATACGGCGTTCCATCAATCAGTTGTATCAGCCGATTGACTAGTGGCCATCCCTCCATGATGTTTCCATCACTTCTTCAGTACTATGCCACCGCTCTCACTGGCATAAAGATGAGTTATAGCATTTCGCCTTTCCTCATCACCGTTTCATCGGTGGGTAAGACCTCCACGTTGCCAACTTTCCACGTTCCAATGGTTCTATCTGTACATATGCACTTTTAGGTGAACCCTCTAGCCCTGCTGGCTGGACAGCGCCTATAACGCTGTAAGGTGTTTCATAAAGACGAATCTTACTCCACCTCACCAGCACCACCAATCGTGGCAATACCATTTCTGGTACTTATACCTCTAGAGCTGTACATTCGGATTTTCGTCAGCTGTTTTTGCATCCCAGCATCCTCACCATGAGTGCTTTATAGACCCCCGGCCTATCCGTTGCACCCCCCACCTCTGGAGAGCTTTCGTCAGCCTTATCTGTTACGGCAACGTTCAGCCGACTTCACCGAGCTTATAACGACTAGATGCTTCCCCATCTTGCCGCTATTCGGAGTATTAGGGAGAGCCTTTCGAGGCGTTACCCTCTCATTCGACTCTTCGAACCATCAGTTCTCCTAGTTTTTTACGCTAGTGCCTAACCTTTTCAGTTAGGAACGTGTCGCACCGTCTTGGTAATCATCTCTATCATCCGCAAAAAGATCTATTTCTTCCTTTTCTATATCAACAAAAGAAATACCATCTTGTAAATCTTGAGGCAATAAATTCTTCTGAATGTAAATCTGTCCAAATGATTTATGAACACACAGGATCTCGCTATCTCTTAAATTAATTTTTTCCTCACTAATGACCTCTTGGTTATAGTCTAACCAATAGGTAAGTAACACACAGTTCCACTCTATTTCAAATTTTCCTTCGATTATCTTCAACAAGCCTTTGTTTAATGTTTCTTTATCATTTGGATTATTGGTGATATAAACCGGCGAAAAAGATAGCAATCTATACAATTGTGAATACCAATATCTTCTATCATGTTTCTCAGAGGAAGGATCAAAAATAGACTTTAGGAACTGTACTCCTGCCTCTAGTTGGGTAATCCCTTTTTCTACATGGAAAGCATTTTCTTTCCCCATTTTGCATTCTACTAGCGTTGCCTTAATCTTAATAACATCTTCTAACTGCAATCCATTCCTGTCTATTTCTAAGAGTAAAAAATCTGGCCTATTTTCTAACTTATTCTGCATTTTTCCTTCATGAAACCAATGTTGATAAGAATCAAGCGAAATATAGTTTCTAACTATCAAGCTATCAGTTACTGTTTCTACCTCTAGTGAATAGACAGATAAAAGGCTAGATAAAAAATTATGAATTTCATAGTTATAAGGATTCAATGCCTTTAAAACCTTAATACCATCTAAAAGTGAAGACTTCTTGACGCAATAACTCGCTGATTGCTCGCATGTCCTTAAATCCCAAGAAGTAAATATGGATTGTAATCGAGATTTTAGCTTTAAGCATATATCATTTTTCACTTCTGGAGATGACGAAATCGCAACATTTAACTCTCCGAACGAACCCTCTCCAGTTGAGAAACTTATGATATTTTCACTATCATAGAATGTTTTATCTAGACATGTATCTATAGTAACCACCCAGCGAGCTATTTTATGAAGATAATTTAATAACTCTCTAGATTGGTCAGATAAAACCAACTTTCTCTCTACTCGGTAAATATCTTTTTCGCTGTATGGCTGCTCGATCCAAAACACTAATTGTGAATGACTGAATGAAGCTTGAAACTGCTTTTGGCTAATTGATATATTTCTTACTCTGTCTTTTCTTGAAGCAGGGAGAGGATGAAACGTCATCGGAAACCTAGTGTCACTGGGATTAATAGATTTTTCCCATGTTCGTTCGTAATCAATCCCTGCTGTCTCAAGTATGTTTTCGTAAAAAATAATATCGTAATTATCTAATGCCTTTTTCCAATCATTTAGTGACATATTCTTTATATCTATATAACTATAATAAGTTTCTATATTTACATTATCATCCTCGCTAAAGAAATTATCTAGCCAAAAACTCAAATACCTTTTTCCATGTTGAGTATTTAATGGCGATATAATGTGTATTTTTAAATTTACATATCGAAACGATTCCTTATATTCCTCAATAAATTTATGAAGAGAAGCGACTATGATTTGTAATTGTTCAAAGTTAATAAAACACACCGATAGAAAGTCAGCATTAGATGGAAAAGTTTGAACGTACTGCTTCATATGGTTAAATACTAATTGTGATTTTGATGTTTCCGATAGAACCTCTTTACTGTCAAAATCTTCATCTAAAGACCTCCCTAAGGCCATTAAAGAGGGATGATTTAAATAAATTTCATCCGCTACTCCTTTTCCATGTAATGCATAGTATCCAAATACGTCTCGAGTAACCCGACTAGCATTGTTGCTTGAATAAATTATGTCTACACCAGATATAATTGTAGATTGTTTATCGATTTTTTCCATTCTTTTTAAAATAAAATTTTTAGTTAATTTCTCTCTCTTGGCTAGTTGAATAAGTTCTGCAAACCCTTTTCGCTGAAATGCTTGCTGGTCTATTATTTTCTCTAACATTGCTGGATGATATGGAGGGACTACAGCCCTAGTTAAATCTAACTTATTTTCCGCTTCATTCTTGCTAGGCACTAAAAGCAGTAAGTTCACTACTAAATGCAGATAGTTTTTTTCCTCATCACTTAAACTTTCTATTTTTTCGGTAATATCGTTCACTACTTCTACATATTTACTAACAAACCTAATAGCGCTATCTTTATTAAAACCGTTAATCGTATTGTATAGTCCATTTTCACTAACATCTTGTACAAATGCCAAAAACGGTATAGTTAATTGATATAATTTAGTAAAAATTACACTGTTTCTTGCTTCAATAGGAAATAGCGAAAAAATATTAGTGTATTCAAGCGACAAGTTTCTCAAATAAAAATGAAACGACTCACTATCCGTGCTAGCTAAAAGATTTAATATTCCCTTACTATAAAAAATCGGTAAAAAAACCTCATCTTTGTCGACAAGTTCTTTTAAAAATTTTGTATGAGAGAAAGCTTGTAGCCAATATTCATACGGGTTAAAGTTCCAAACGTACTCTTTTTTCACCTTATTGTTTATATAAATTTCAAAATGAATTTTTGATAACCTTTCAGTATTAGTATCCGCCTTAATATTAATATGTTTAAAATTCTGTAATGTAAAAGGATCTTGATTGTCTACATACGATACATTTACTTCTTCATCTAGCTCTTGATTTATGTAATCTACAATCCCCCCTAAAGAGATACATAAATCATGCCACTTATCAAACTTATGCTCGTCATCATTAATAGTATCCGTTAACACAACTTCGGTTACCCTTATTTTTATGTCTATTGATTCGTTTATTAGATCATCTGACTCTACTGAATCAATTAAAATTTTCGCATATGCTTGTAAAGGAGAGCCATGGATTTTTTTTACTTTATCCTTTGTACTTTTTGATCCTGATGACACTCGAATATTAAGAATTTTTTCTATTAAATTGAAATCTATTTTAGAGAGCTTCCCCCTAAGCAAATCTATATTTTTCCCTTTTATGAAATCAAACACTGCTTCCTTGAATTCCGAAAAGCTATTGAATTCTCGTAATATTTCATCTTGAAAATTTGTTATCAATTCCGGATGAAGTTGTTCGAACTGTTCAAATTTGTCTTCTATCTTTTTAAATTCTTTTTCGGACAATCCTTCTTTATAATCAGCTCGAGTAATAAACTTTACTGCTTTATCTATAATATCTATCCGTTTGTTATTCTTTAATTTTGATATCCATATCGCATCTATACTTTTTATATTAGGTAGCCCGAAATAATCAAAAAATCTAGAAGCTACAAATTCTACGATTTTTTCTGCATCATTTAATCCTTTTTCTATAAGTTCATCGACGACCATACTTAACTTAAATAAATCGTTTGGAATATATTGAAACAAACTCTTAAAAAAACTATTAATTAAATTCTTTTCTGTTTCGTCATCGATATCAATAAGCCCATGAAACAAAAGGTGATACTTTCCATTCAATTTTTCCTCTATAGTTCTTGGGGTTATGCAATAAAAGTCAGCTAATCCTCCTTTATCTTCTATACTTTCTGTTCCCATCAAAATAACTAGTCCTTTTTCCTCTGCAAACAAATTTCTCCATTTAGTCATCTGTTCTTCGAAACTTATTACTTTTTCTTCCACCAACTTTTCTAAAGCTATTTTATAAGATTTTTCTTTTGAAATCTCTTTTGAAAAAAGATCATACTTCTCTTTTGCTAGTTTTGCTATGAATTTTAAGTTGCGCCCCTGTGCATATTGTTTGAAGTATAAGTAAACATTCAAATAAACCTCAGGATGAACAAAATGATCTAAACGAAAAAATGCATTCCCATTTATCTCTAGCTGTTCACTCATGATATTAACTATCTCATTTACATATTTCCTCAAGCCTATCACCCTTTTTATACAAATGGATTCTCTACAATAGAAACAGCGTCAGATAAGTCTCTTAAAAACCCACAATCCTTAAGCATTTGTTGCATAATATTAACATTCTCATCAAATGAGCTTAAATCTAAATTTTGTTTCTCTCCAAAATGCTTTATAGCTTCAGTCGGTCCTATAACCATTCTGAAGTGTTCATAACATTTGTTTAAAAACGTTGAGAAAAGTATTCTCTCCCCGGGAATGATTAAACTAGTAACAAGTAGCTTAATCATATTTTCGTTGAAAGTAAACCTCATATTTTTCCCTGTTGGTGGTACAACAAATTCTATATCTTTCCCCAGCCGTCTAACCAACTTATTCGTGTCTTCCGATGCTTCTTTATATATATGTATCTCGCTACTTTTCTTATTTTGAGATCTTAGTTTTTCTTGGTATTTCTTTAGATTGGCTTCATGAACAGCTCTAAAAACATTCTCTTCCAACTTCCGATAAGATGATACCGCCATTTTTCTAATCGATCCATTAGGATTATCTGTTAAATCTATTAGCCATTCTTGACTATCATCATTGTAAAGTAGTTCTGTAGATTGTAAACACATCATCCTGATTATTTGTACAGCTATAAGTGAACCTAATAATTGTATTTTCTCAAAAGGATCTAGTCTACTTCTTAATAAATTATCTAACTCGATAACTGTATATCCCGCTCTCAGAGAATAGTTATCAGGAATCCAGCTAGTTTCTCTTTTTATCCAACTAATCCCATCAAAATCTATAGAATTATCTTCATAATGATAAAGAAACCACATTTTTTGAATATAGTTCGCTACTTCACTTAACTGAGGTATCCCCTGCAGTAAGCCTCTTAATCCTTCGACAAGCCTTTCTTCATACTCTGGTTTTTGTAAAATCCCTTGTAAAACATGTAAATAATAAACCTCTCCCCCTCTAGCCATAAATGCCCTATCAGTAAATGAGAAAGCTTTATCGACTTTCTCATCATTTCTTTTGTATTCCATAGATTTTCGAACAGCTTTTTTTCCCATCGCCTCACAAAAAATAAGTTCAGGAGCTACAGGAAGAAGAGATTGAGCAAACCAAGATCTTCCACCAGTAACCGCGTTGAAGCTATATAACAAATCTTGAATAATATCCAAAACCATATCCGGATTCAAGTTAGAATTGTCGGTCTCTATATTTTCCTGTAGGTATACTCTAAAATTGCTCAATGCATCTTTATCGACCTTAAATCTTTTTTCAGGATCGCTCTTATTAAGAAAAATAAATCTTTTTAATCCTATGCGAGGATTAGGAAAATATTTCAAAGTACTATTTTTAGGAATAAAAAATGAAAAGCCTTGATCTGCACTATCCAAGGAATCACTTTCTCCCTTCGGAGAAATAAAAACAAGGAGAAACTCTAAAAGATACTCATATAGGGTTTGACTACGGTAAATTCTTTGACCATAAATTTGTATTTGCAAATTTTCCGAATCTCGTTCGAAATCTTTTAAATGCGGAAACAAAATAATCCCCCCTATAACATTTATTTTACATAAATTCCTTTATCGTAAATTTCTAAAGTGATTATTTTCGGTCCTTTTGCCGTGTGAATCAAAATCTTAATTTCAGTTTGGTTCCCATTGAACCTATATCTCTGGTATAATTTTGATTTCAACTTATCCACACCATGGCTTAGCGAAGGATTTAATTTAGTTGATACTGCTCCCTTAACAACTTTATTAAAGTAATCAAGTAACATTAGTGAAATAGGAAATTTACCATCCACATTTTCAAATCTTAATTCTAACCTGTAATAACCTTCTTCTCGATCGTATACCGACGTTATATAATTTTGTTCTACATGAATGCTAGATGCCTCTATCTTTCCAAGCAACAACTGCACTGGTTGAGCCATTTCTTTACGATTCACAGGGAGATATATCACTTCCTCGTCAAAGTTACCCATCGGAAATCCGACAAACATAGTATACAAAGCTTTTACTATTTTATTTCTAATTTCTCTTATTTCCCGTAAGTTTAACTGTTTAGATCGTATTTTTAAATATTCACTAAACACAGGAGAAAAAAGCATGTTTAACATGTTAGATATTGAATCTTCGTCATGATTGCCAAATAAAATTTGGGCTCTTCTAACCGCTTTCCTAAGTTCACGAGCCCTCTCGCTCTTTAATAAATCAGAAGATGATGTAGTGTATCTTCTCATTTCACTATTCCAGATAGGCTGAATAATCATCTTTACTGTTTGGGTTAAAAAAGAAAAATCTTCCTGAACAAAAAATGAATAATCATTAGGCAATTCTTTAGAGTCAAGTTGTAAGTTCTGTAATTCTTGAATAGCTTTGATTTGTAGCGCATCTTTATTTTTGATTACACCTACATACCCAAAAAACAAGTTAGAAAAATGATAGTTAAAGAGTGTGTTTCCATTTAATTTATTTTTTATGTCATCGCAAGTGAGATTGCCAGTAAGGCTATAAGAAATTTGTGACAAGATTTGTCGAATAGTTAGCCTTCTATCTGTTTCGTATAGCCATCTATAGTACGAAGAGATAAATTTTTCTACATTCACATAGTTTTCTTTAACAGAAAGATAATTATGATAAATAGGGCATTTTTTCTTTGATTCACAATTGTTACACTCTATCCATAAATCATCAGCTAATAAGTTTCTGAGTAATCTAGGAATAATAATTACATTATCAATTCTCGCCATGTTAATTAGTAAAACATCATACTTTCCTACCTTTCCTATACCTCCGTTGTTTTCGTCCATTAATTTTAATAAATTCATTTCAATTTCAGTCATCGACACCCCTGTAGGATAAGCCTGCTCTAATCCTTTGAAAGCCTCTATCAAAGGTCCAGTATTTGAAATCAATATAGATGAGCCACCATGATTTTTAATGTCTAAAGCATGTTTTAATACATTAATCTGCTCCTCTTTATTCAGCTCACTCATATCCTTCACATAAAAAATAGTTGTGTTTAACTGTTGAGAATAAACCTCTTGAAATTTGCTAATGGAATTTCCATTTAAAGCATTTAATGATTTTAAAATTTGATACAAAAGGCCGGTTTTCCCGTCTCCGGCGTGCCCAGTAAGTATAACTACGTTAGGAGCTTGTTTAATTTTTTGAATAATGTATTCACCTATATTCCTATCAACACGTATTTTCTCATAATAAGGATTACTAATCTGCGATTCGGCAATAGCATTTTCATTAGAACTGTTGGCATTATTCATTGAATTTAAGTACTTAATATAATTATTAACGGTCATTCTATCAACACTCCAGTTATCGCCATTATTAAATCCAAACACGTCCTGAACTTAGAGTCACTACTGACCTTTTTTATTCATTGATTGATAAAAATATACATAGTTATTTTAACTCAAAAAACGCGCGGAAAATGTAGAATTCTGTCTAATGTTCAATGGTAAAATCAACCTAATATAGACACAACGCGCACATATTTAACTTCGAGTCCGTCAATTCTTCTATTGCCGCTACATTATCCCTCACCTACACATATTCCTCCAGCTCTTCAAACGCTTTTTTTCGCAGTTCATGGCGGTATTCTTCATCGCTTAACGTGCGCGTTGTACATGTCTTCCCAGCTGCTTCGATGACTTGTGGAATGTTGTCGCGAACAAGTTTATTATAAACAGGCATCGTATCCTCTCCTCTCCTTTTCACCTCTTCTTATTTTACAATATTTCCCGCTCTTTTGGAACAAAAAAACTGCGCTTAACGTGGTTATTTGTACCACTTCAACCGTTCTTTTAGCGTCTCGACGTCGATTGGTGACTCGGGAGTTTGTGGGGTTTCCCATTGCTTTTGATATTGATTAGAAATATACACCTTCTCACCCTCCAACGAAAATAGTTATACCTTTTCTATCGCTGGAAAGGGTGGAAAAAGATAGATACCAAAAAAATAAAGCCGTTCACCATTTGTGAACCGCTTTCCTTCCATTCGTTTCATCTCTCCGCTAGCGTACATAAAGAATCAGTTTTTCTAAATCGATGACAGCGCCAATATGCAAAAGACAATCAAGTCCTATAATCGCATCTAGCTCTACCCCGTACTCCATCGCACCAAATTCAATTTCAAAATTTGCTGCCTTCATGGATCCTATCATGATTTCATCTACAATTTTTGCATAAACAAATTCCGTCCCCCCCACCCCGCTAATTCGATAAATAGAATCGTTTTCTTCTGGAACGATTCCAATTGTTGCTGCTTGATCAGCACATACGATGGTTCCTGTTGAGCCGGTATCGATTAACGCTCTTTTTAACTTAATCGTTTTATTTTTATGGGTTAACTGCAATGTAGCGAGCAACATCCCTTCTTCGATCCGAAGTTCTATCATCCTCGGCGCACTCCCGTCCATGTTCTTTCCATAATATTTGTTTCTTTGCGATTCGTATGAAGAACATACAATTCTCGATGAGGATTTTCCTTATGAAGATGTTTATACTCACTCATTGCTTTCATTGGATCCGAAAACGTTTCAATCGGGATTAATTTGTTTAAAACACGTTCGTTTTTCTCATTTGTATAGGCATCCACCGCCTCAATGAGCACCCAACGATTCGGAAAAGCTTGCCGAATTTCTTCCCACTTCATCGTCTTTCCCCCATTTCTTTTTGCTTTTATCTTAACACAAACAAAGAAAAAACGGATCTTTTTGACAAACCAAGAGTCTGTAGAAATCGTGTGGGGGCGGTGACCTTCTGCCACTCCCTAAACTAAAAACCAAATCGTCACCCAAGTCGCCGCTACGGTGCATACAATAGCAACCGTTTGCCATTTGACTATCTCCCGCTTATTGCCAGAAACAGAAAATATATACTTTCTCATCCCCGCTCCAATCGCTAACGTACCGAATAAAAGCAATGTGAGCCCGAACAAAAAAAGCCCGTTCGGAAAGTGCGTTGCTTCGAAAATTCCAAAAAGAGCCAATCGAAACGAAACATACGTGACTGCCACGACGCCAATCGTATAGAATAACATCACTGCCCATTTTCTCGTCTTCCTTCTGTTTTCATCCCCTTCACGAAAAAAATATCGTACCACCTAGATACAACGATAGGTGCTATCGAGCGACACAGCGACGGGCGGGGCAGCTAGTGCCCCATCCCTTAACGATAAGCCCTGCGTGCAGCTATCCTACGACGCTTGTCGTCGCAACATTTACTTCCCACAACATTTTTTATATTTCTTCCCGCTTCCGCACGGGCACGGGTCGTTTCGCCCTATTTTCTTTTCTTCACGGCGCTGCGGGACGTTTTTATAATTTAAAAGCCGCTGCAATAGCTGGCGGTAATGCTCTTCTTTCTCATACGCAACGCGTTTCCATTCTTCTAATTGTGGATGAGTAAGTCCCATCACGGTATAAAAACTGTACGCTACTTGTTCTACGTCAATGGCTGGAGAAAACTTCCCTTCCTCTAAATAACGTTCAATCTCTGGCAACGCTTCTTCGGAAAGATGATGGCAAAGCGATTCAAAGAAAAAGGCACGGTCTTGGTCGTTTTTAATTTTCGGGAACGCTTCGCGCAACTTCTGCAAAGCAAGCGGCGTTTTAATATTCGCCAACACGTGTGCGGCAAAGATAGACGGGTCTTGCTCTTCCGCATACGGCGCAACGGCATGAGCGACCGCATCCGATTGAAACGCAATCAACGTTCGCTCCACTTCTTGAATTAAAATATCTTCCTCCGTTCTCCTTAACAGACTCGCAACGAACGGAATATACGCATCCAATTTCATCAGACCAATCGCATAAACGGCAAAAATACCTTCGTAGGAAAAATAATCTTGTTGTTCGTTCTTTTTCAACACGTCTTCGATGTATGATTCCATCATCCAGCCTTTTTGCACAAGCGTACGCACCATTTGTTTAGCAGCTGTAAACAAAATGTTATCATAACCTGTTTTGTGCTCTAAGTATGCGATGAACAAGTAGTATTCATCCCAAATGTCCTCTGCTGTTCCATGCAGCATCAGTTCATACATATGCCAGTCGTCTTCTGACAAATACTGCAATAACTCAGACTTATGTTTTGCTGCGATTTCTGGAGCGAATGCGAATAAAAAGTCATCTTTTTTTATTTCCAATAATAGCTGTGCTGCTCGATCACTGAACGTATGGTTTGAAAGATGGCGCAAAATCTCTCTTTCCCGATCCGTCCCTTTATAACGCATCGCTTCTTCTAAAAGACGTTCCGTCCATTCCGCGGGCACGTTCGGATAATCTTCTAGCGCTTGCAAGACAAAACGTTGAATGATGATATCATCACTTAACAAATACGGTTCAATTTTTTGTAAAAAATCCATCTACTCCATTCCTTTCCTACATATAGCTAGTTTTTTCTCTTGCTCATTATCCTTCACTATCCCCTTGTATCCCTAGCACCTGCAAATATTGCCGTAGGCTTTCTTCTACATAGGTTGCTACTAACGCGAGACACCTCCTTCGATTCTTGCCTTTTCTAACGTTTCATCATCGCACAACCGATAGTTGATCGCCTTAATGGCGGCTGGCGGATAACCGTGTTGTCCCGTAAATGTTTTATTCCCCCGTGCGCAGTGGTCGATGCGCGTCTACCTTCACTTTTAACTTATCCACCCGAGCAAACATCACAATTCTGCCATTGTTGTTATTCGCTACAGGACAACCAATTCCTCTTCTTTTAAGCAAAAAGGGGCTGCTTGCCTTTTTTCAAGAAAGGGTCATATATAGAGATATAAGAAAGGGTGTCCCATTACTTTTAGGACACCCTCTTACTTATTTTCGTGCGGTTCGACGGACAAACGGATAAATCGGATCGCGCAATTGGAATTCATACGTGTAGCCATCGACAATTCCTACTACTTTGTCACTGTCATTTGAACCTCTCATGACTAAAGTCACGAGTGTTCTCGGCTAAATTCATAAAAGTGGAATAAGCAATAAAATATCAAATTGTGTAAACAACGGGCGCAAATCTCAATTGACACCAACCATCACGAAAAAAATCGGGGTAAAAAAGCCGTAGCCGAACGAGTCAAGCTTATGAACGAAATCTTGATTTGGAGCCAATAAAGAAACGAGCACCTCGGCAAGAAACGCCCCTAAAATGTTTTCAGCCCCGAGCGTTTCTGATAACGCGACGAGAACGATAATCAACGCAAATACAGCGCGCGTGCCAATTTGAAATCAATTGCTAACCCGCTTAAAAACATTAAAAACAAAAACCCTAACGTCGATAACGTCTCGAGTCACATATCTTGTTCAACAATATTGAACCCCGCCTTCCCGATGATGATCCCTGCAATAATTTCTGCCACCACGACAGGAATCATGCGCAGACGAAAACGATGCAATAAAAGTGGCGTGAGGAAAGCGGCAACGATGACGATAACTAATGATGAAAGCGATGCATGCATCATTCATCCCCCCCTTCCAATCTTTCCACCCATTATATAAGTTTGTGAGCAAAGTTACAATTTTTTCGCATAAACGGGGCAACATAAGAAAAAAGAAAGGAAGATGCATCATGAAACTACACGGATTTAACAACTTAACAAAGTCGCTTAGTTTTAATATGTACGATATTTGTTATACGAAGAGCGCAAGTGAGCGGGAAGCTTACATTGCATACATTGACGAAGTGTATAATGCGGATCGGTTGACGGGCATTTTGCAAAATGTAGCGGATATGATTGGAGCGCATATTTTAAATGTCGCCAAACAAGATTACGTTCCTCAAGGGGCAAGCGTAACGATGCTTATATCGGAAAGCCCGATCGAAGTGCCAAAAGAAGAACCGCCTGTACCACAAGCGGTCGTTTGTGCCCTTGATAAAAGCCATATTACGGTGCATACATATCCTGAATATCATCCGAACGATGGAATTAGCACGTTTCGAGCCGATATTGATGTCGCCACATGCGGGGAAATTTCGCCATTGAAAGCACTCGATTATTTAATTCGCTCGTTTGAGACCGATATTATGATTATCGACTATCGCGTGCGCGGATTTACGCGCGATATTTCCGGGAAAAAGCTATTTATTGATCATGATATCACATCGATTCAAAACTACATTCCTGACGACATTCGCAAACAGTACGATATGATTGATGTGAACGTGTATCAAGAACATATTTTCCATACGAAATGTAAATTGCGCGAGTTTGATTTAGATAGCTATTTGTTTGAACTGTCTAAAGATCAGCTCTCGAAAGAAGAAGTAGACGACATTACACAAAAATTACGCATAGAAATGGATGAAATTTTTTACGGAAAAAACATGACGCTCCCTAACTAATGTCGATCGAAATACAATGGTATGTCGCACGAATACGCCCTTGTTCTGAAAAACGTTGTTCATATTCATGCATCATTGTTTTAAATACAGACGGTCGTTGGCAATAGCGCCCAGACGTACTATTCGTTGCGCCGATGTGGCGAAGCGATAAAAAAAAGTCGCGCACAGAAGGAAAATATTCGACTTCAAACTGTTCGTGGCCACGCGCATGGGCATGCATATGAAGCCATTCACGAAATGTCGGAAACGACGGCCCGATGCGAAGCGGCTCATGAATATGTTGTTTCGCTAGCGCATAAGCAAACGAAGTATGCAGCTCGTAAAACGTTCGGTCGCCAAATGTTGAAAAAAGAAGTTGTCCCCCTTCGTTTCTTCGTTCGGCAAGTTTGGCGATCGTTTGTTTTGGATTTGTGAACCATTGAAACGTGGCATTCGAAATAATTAAATCGTACGTTTCATGCCATGTTACTTCTTCTACATCTGCGCAAAGCCAAGTCACCGGTGCATCCCCTAGTCGTTCTTTTGCGACTTCAATCATGCCCGGGGCGATATCGATGGCGGTGAGCTGTGCATGCGGATAAGCGTCATACAACAATTTTGTCAAATATCCTGTGCCACAGCCGATTTCTAAAATCGTTTTTGGCGGGCGAGAAATGCGTGCCATTAACTCATGCGCCATCTTTTTTTGGACGTTTGCGAACTGATCGTACGTATTTGCTCGTTCGCTAAATCGCTTTTGCATCAATTGTTTATCAATCATTTTTTCCACCGCCTAACCATGTTTGAATGTAATGGGCGCATGCGTTTGGTTGCGTGACGTGCGGCGCGTGCCCGACGTTTGGCATAAGCATAAACGTACAATTGTTTGTTCGTTCATATATATATTGAGCGGCTTGCGGCGGGCAAATGCGATCGCGTTCTCCATGAATAAGTAATAGCGGCACACGAATACATGACAGCTTGTCGCGCACATCTGTTGTGAGTAAGTAGTCTAGTCCAATCAACAAGTCCGGAATGTGATGATACATATACGGGAATGGCTCCGCCTCTTCCTCGCCCCATAACATATCAATAAATGATTGTATCGTTTTTTCCGGTTGGCGTAGCAATTGTCCTTTCATTCGTTCAACCACGCGCGCATGCCAACCGGCATTGTAATGTTCCGTTGTGGTAAATCGGCTCGTTCCCCCGATACATACGAGCGCTTGAACATGTTCATGCGTAGCGAGTTGTAAAGCGACGAGCGATCCGAGCGACCAACCGATCACAAGAGATGGAACGGTTAAGGCTTCTTCTGCTTTCGTTAAAAAATGATGTACATCACGCATATGCTCCCATGCGACGATGGTGACGTGACTTGGCTGGAGCGCATGAATAAGTGGGGCAAACACTTCTCCTTTCATTCCCCAACCCGGCAATAATAGCACGTTCATGCGATCAACTCCATTTCTTTTCCGACTGCACAAATGTGCTCAAGCGCCCAATCGATTTGTTCTTTTGTCATCGTTGCCATGAGCGAAAAACGAATGCGCGCCGTTCCTTCTGGGACCGTTGGTGGACGAATCGCAACGGCGACAATGCCACGCTCGCGCAATCGGGCGCTAAACGCAAGAGCCCGTTCATTGTCGCCAACGATCAGGGGGACAATGTGCGTTGTGCTTTCTCCTATATGAAACCCCGCCTGTTGAAGACGCGTGCGGAAATGGTCGCTCAACGCACGTAAATGGTAACGCCGCGTTGGCTCTTTTTGTACAACGTCAATCGCAGCATAAATGGTGCCGAGTACGCTTGGAGGTAGCGCTGTTGTAAAAATAAACGGTCTCATCGTGTTAATCAAATAATCGATGAACACGCGCTTTCCAGCGACATAAGCCCCATATGCACCGAGCGCTTTGCTGAATGTTCCCATATGTACGTCTACATGTTGTGCCACTTGACATTCATGAGCCATTCCTTCCCCGTTTTTCCCATATACACCGCTTGCATGCGCTTCATCGACGACGAGTATCGCTCCGTATGTTTCTTTTAACGAAACGAGTTCGCGCAATGGGGCGACGTCACCGT
The DNA here is from genome assembly GCF_000833605.1 of Anoxybacillus ayderensis. GTDB lineage: Bacteria > Bacillota > Bacilli > Bacillales > Anoxybacillaceae > Anoxybacillus > Anoxybacillus ayderensis. Next base: position 70,207 of record NZ_JXTG01000009.1, read on the forward strand.
CCATGCTGAAAATCGTGTCGGTAACGATCAGTTTTCGCTTATGTCTGTCTGTCTTTTTTAATAACATCTCTAAATGATCGATGTCAGCGTGGCGATATCGTTTTACTTCTGCCCGACTTAATATCGCGCCATCCACAATGCTTGCATGATTCCATTTGTCGCTAAAAATGACCGCATCCCGTCCTGCTAAGGAAGAAAGAATGCCGACGTTTGCTGTGTATCCGCTATTGACGATGAGCGCAGCTTCACAGCCTTTCCAACGAATGAGCGCATCTTCTGCTTGTTCGTATAGCGGATGGTTGCCGACAACAAGGCGGGACGCGGTTGCTCCAACGCCGTATTTCCTCGTTGCTTCCATGCTTGCTTGAATTAATCGTTCGTCATGCGCCAGTCCTAAATAGTTGTTTGATGAAAAATTAAATAAATGTTGTCCGTCTATACGTATAAAGCATCTATCGCTTTCTACGTTGACTAACGTTCGTTTTTGCGCTTTTTTCTCAAGTTGTTCAATATGTGCTTGCAACTCCTCCCACAATGCACCTCTCCCCTTTTTTGTAAACCTTATGATAAAAAAAGTTTACAAATATCTTATCACACGTTTATTTCTTTTTCCATAATAAATAAACGAAATAAGGCGCACCGATAAGCGATACGAGCACACCCGCCGGGAGACCATCTGGTTCGATTAAGTTGCGTCCAACGGTATCAGCAAACAGCAACAACGCCCCTCCCATTAGCATCGCAACGGGTAAACTTAATTCGTTGCGCGGCCCAACAAGCGCACGAGCAATGTGTGGCGCCATTAAACCGACGAACGCAATGCCCCCTGTCACAGAAACGGCCGATGCCGCAAGCGCCACTGCTGCAAGCAATAAAACAAGCCGTTCACGATCGAGCGATACGCCGATGCCAATCGCTACCGAATCGCTTAACTGCAATGCATTGAGGCGATGAGCTTTATATAAAACGAACGGAACGAGAATGATAAGCCACGGCAACAATGCGAGAACAAACGCCCAATCGAGCCCCCAAATGCCGCCAGCTAACCATTTGGCAATAAAATCGACTTTCGTCCGATCAGCTCCTGAAATGAGAACGATCATCAAACCTGAAAACGCGGTGGCAAAACCGATTCCAATTAACACGAGACGAATCGGTTGAAGCCCTGTTTTTTTATTGTATGACAACATATAAATGAGGACGGCTGTCAGTAGCGCACTAAAAAAAGCGACGAGCGGAATAATGTAGGCAAATGATTCCGCTTGAATCGGAATAAATAAAAAGAACAAGGCGACTCCCACACCTGCTCCGGCATTTATACCGATGACGCCTGGATCGGCTAAGTCATTGCGCATGACAACTTGTAAAATGGCACCAGACAACGCTAAAGCCATTCCCGCAAGCAACGTGATCGCGATGCGCGGCAAACGAATGGAGAAAAGAACGAATTGTTCTTTAAACGTCCCTTCACCTAAGAGCACCGGGATCAATCGGTCAAAAGATAAAGAAGAATAGCCTGTCCCCATGCTGATAATCGCTGTCATGCAAATGAGCGTAAATAATACGAGCAAAATGATGCGCTGTTTTTTTCGTAGAGGTACGATCACAACACTTTTCCTCCTTTACGAACGATGAAAAGAAAAAACGGAAGCCCCATGACCGCCACAACTGCTACAACAGGCGTTTCATACGGTGCGTGAATCGTTCGGGCAATCGTATCAGCAAACAACATAAATGTCGCCCCACCGATCGCGCTCATCGGCAAAATAAAACGATAATCCGTTCCAACGAACAGACGAACAAGGTGTGGAATCATTAAGCCAACAAACGCTAAATTTCCGACAAGAGCTACAGATGCACCTGCTAAAACGATGACGATGAAAAAAAGAATTGTTTTTACGCGCGTCAGTTGTTGACCGAGCCCGACCGCTACTTCTTCGCTCATACTTAAAATCGTTAATTGACGGCTTTGCCAAAAAGCAATAAGCATCGCCAAACAAATAAATGGCGTAACGATTTGTAACTCATGCCACGTGGTTCCCATCATCCCGCCAGCCGTCCACATCGATACGTCTTTTGACACTTTATATATAAGTCCAATTCCTTCTGCGACGGCGTATAAAAAAGTAGAAATAGCCGCGCCTGCTAAGACGATGCGAAACGGTGAAAATTGTTTCGCGCCAATGCTAAAAACGAGCAACCCTCCAAGCGCAGCCCCGCCAAAACAAGCGAACACCGTTTCGATATAGTTTGCGGAAGGGAAAAAGGCAAACATCATCGCTAAAGCAGCGTTTGCTCCTGCGGTTAGCCCAATGAGTCCAGGATCAGCGAGAGGGTTGCGGGTCATCCCTTGCATCACAGCTCCGGCTACAGCGAGAGCGGCTCCAACAACAGCGGCAGCCGTTTCACGCGGCAGGCGAACTTCGTGAATCATCGTCGCTATTTTGTTTGTCTCTGGCGCTGTCATCGCTAGCCAAACGTCTTTTATTGTCGTATCCGCCGCTCCGATAACAATTGAGCAAACGAATGTCACAAACAATGCAACACATGCGAACAAAAATTTTTTCAGCATACGCATCCTCTCTTTTCCATTCACATAAAGAAAGAGGAATTCGCGACGAACTCCTCTTTAATTATATTACTCACCTAAAAAATGTTTTTTGAAAAACTCAAGCTGATATTCTAATGTAATTGGATCGTTAAAGTAAAATTCTTTTGCATTCGCTTCAAAAACGCGGTTGTTTTTCACAGCTGGAATGTTTTTGTACGTTTCTGTTTCTGTAAATGAAAGATCACCGTCTGCGTTTTTGCTGAAAATGACATAGTCTCCAGCAAATTGTGGAAGCACTTCAAGTGAAATGGCGTAATATCCGTCTTTCAATGCATGTTCTTCCACTGCTTTTGGCATTTTTAATTTCATTTCTTGATATAAAATTTCTGTCCCACGGCCCCAGTTGTTGCCGAATACGTACAATTGCTTGTCGAAGTTTTCAATGACAGAAACGGTTGCATTTTCACCGATTTTTGCACGAATCTCTTCACCAGCTTGTTGCGCACGCTTTTTAAAGTCTTCGATCCACTTTTTCGCTTCTTCTTCTTTATTTAACAATTTACCAATTTCTAAATGTTGCGTTAAGTAATCTACTTTTCCATACGTATACGTCACCGTTGGCGCAATTTCTTTTAGCTTATCTAAGTTTTTATTTGTTGATGCGGCAATAATTAAATCTGGTTCAAGCTCAATAATTTGTTCTAAGCTTTCATCTGTCACTTCTTTTGCGTCTTTTAAATATGGCTCATAACGCGGGTTCATTTTCGCCCAAGAATCTACCCCAACAATCGGGACGTCTAACGCCATCACGCTACCCGCTAAAAACGAAGATAAAACAACGACGCGCTTCGGATTTGTAGGCACTTCGATTGGACCTGTTTCAGATTGATACGTCATCGTTTTTGGTTCGTTTGTTTCTTTTGTCGCTTTCTCTTGTTCTTTTTCTGTTGCTTGATTACCGCACGCACTCAAGATGAGCACGAACAAAAGTAGAATGGACATCATTCGCTTTTTCAACATATTCTGCATCTCCTTTAATTAAATGATATGTGATACACATTGGCTTGTTTGTTCGAGGGTCGCGACCGATTTCCGCGTCAATATGAAACACTTTTCGTAATACGTCAGGCGTCATCACTTGCTCGCACGTTCCCGCCTGAACAATTTTTCCGTCTTTCATCGCAATCATATAATCAGCAAAACGCGCCGCTTGATTTAAATCATGCAACACCATGACGATCGTGCGCTGTTGTTCGCGGTTTAAACGTTGTAACAGTTCGAGCACTTCTAATTGATGCGCCATATCTAAATATGTTGTCGGTTCATCTAAAAAAATAATATCTGTTTCTTGCGCAAGCGCCATCGCGATCCACACCCGCTGTCTTTGACCGCCTGATAGCGAATCAACTGGACGGTGTTTAAATTCGATCGTTCCGGTCACTTCAAGCGCCCAATCAACGACTTCATAATCTCGTTTCGTTAGCCGCCCGAATCCTTTTTGATACGGAAACCGTCCGTACGAAACAAGTTCACCAACCGTTAAACCACCCGGACTTTCTGGCGTTTGCGGTAAAATGGCCATTTTTTGCGCTAACAGTTTCGTATGCTCTTGCAAAATTTGTTTTCCATCTAAAATGACGGCGCCTTCTTTATGACGAATAATGCGTGTCATCGCCTTTAACAACGTCGATTTCCCACAACCGTTTGGTCCGATAATCGTCGTTATTTTTTCATCTGGAATATGTACAGTTAACCGATCAACAATGACGCGTTCTCCATATCCGACAGAAAGCTGCTCTGTATACAATCGCGGCATATATGTTTTCCCCCTCGAACAACAAGTTAACTAATCGATATTGAGAATTAATATCAATACATATTGTAATCTACATGAATTGATTATCATTGTCAATGATTTTCTTTGTAAAAAACCAACTTCATTCGTTTGGAAGTTGGTTTTTCATGTATGTTTTTTCAAAGACGTCTGCTGGAAGTGGTTTACCGAGCACATATCCTTGAATTTCATCGCATTGAAGAGACCGAAGAAGATCTAATTGTTGCAACGTTTCTACCCCTTCAGCAATGACGCGCAGTTTTAAGTTTTTCGCCAGCACAATAATCGCTTTGACGACGGCGACGTCTTCTTTCTCCTCTGTAATGCCATCAATAAACGGTTTTGCAATTTTTAATCGATCGATGGGAAATTTACGTAAGTAACTGAGCGATGAGTAGCCGGTTCCGAAATCGTCAATCGATATGTGCACGCCAAGCTGCTTTAGTTGTTTCAGTTTATCAATCGTATATTGCTCGTTAAATACAGCGACCCCTTCTGTAATTTCTAAGTCGAGTTGATGAGGTGGCAATGGCGTGTTTTGTAACACGGAATAAATATGTTCGACAAAGTTTTCTTTTAAAAATTGTTTCGGGGAAATGTTAACACTCATGCGGAGCGATCGACCGGTTTGTTCGCTCCATTTTTTCATTTTTCGACAAGCTTCTTCTATTACCCACTCACCAATCGAGATAATTTGTCCTGTTTCTTCTGCAATCGGAATAAAAATGGCTGGTGAAATGATGCCGTGTTCTGGATGAATCCAGCGAATGAGCGCTTCCATTCCGATTAATTCCTTCGTTTGCCCATCAAATTGCGGCTGATAAAATAAGGTGAATTGTTTTTTCTCGATGGCTTCGTGAAGGGCCGTTTCAATAATCGTTTTTTGTAAAACGATACGATCCATTTCACCATTGAAAAACTGATATTGATTTTTTCCTTGTTCTTTGGCGCGATACATGGCGATATCGGCATGTTTCATTAACGTGTCACCTGTTTCTCCATCGTACGGATACACTGCTACCCCTACACTAAGCGATACGCGCATATCTAAATGTTGAACAGCAATCGGCTGCTTATTAATCGAGACGATGTTATTGACAAAACAGTGAAGTTCACTAGTATGTTTTAACGGTGTAAAAATAATTGTAAATTCATCGCCTCCTTGTCGTGCGACAATATCCGTCGAACGAACTTTTTCTTTTAGCCATTGCCCAACTTGTACGATGAGAGCATCACCGATTTGATGCCCGAAATAGTCATTAATTTGCTTAAAGCGATCAATGTCGATAAAAATAACGGCAAGGCCATGTTGCTCTTGTTTTGCACGAATCAACGCTCGCTCAAGCTCCGTAACAAATGCACGACGGTTAAAAAGTCCTGTTAAAAAGTCATGATTAGCCGCGTACGCTAACTGTTCATTCATCCGTGTCAACTCTTGCGTGCGTTTCATGACTTTTTGTTCTAAGTCGTTGTTTAATGTTTGTAATTGTTGCACGAGCTGACGGTTTTCTTTTAACGTCATAAATTGACGAATGAAAATGAATATAACCGCAAAAGCAAAACATGACATCACCATTCGGTCACCGAGATAAATAAAAGGCATCCACATCAAAGTAAGAAAACTGATATACGGAAAAAGAACTTTTATAGCAAACGACGGTTCTTCCTTTTGAAATGATAAATCCCCATCTTTTGCATCATAACTTGAAAAACCGATTATGAGTAAACTCATGATCCATAGCGGATCTAACCATGCGCTGTACACATCATTCCATTGCATCATTTGAATGGAATATATCGTATCTGTAAACACAAATAATGCGACACCAACAATGTTCCATAACCAAATTCGACGAACATTTGTTGCAAAAAAGAGAAGTAACAGTAGAAATAACATCACGAGATCAAGGAAAGGATAAGCAACTAAAACAGCGACATATAAGACATTTTCTTCTAAATGAACGATTGGCTGAATGATATATATCCAGCTATATGCCATCGTCACACATGTCACGATGAGCGCATCGAATAACGCTTGCCACATCGCTATTTGTTTTCGTTGTTGCATGATGATATATAGTAATGAAGCAATATACATCAATGAATGAGCAATATAAAATACGTCTGACCAATTCGGAAACGGGGGCTCGGTTTGAAACGACCACTCGTATATGCGATAAACCGCTTCAGCGATCAAGTAACAAATTGCACCGATGGTCATCCATTTCCAAAATATTCGCTCATTCGTTTTTATACGAATCGACGCTCGCCATAGCAAAATGACTGAAAGACATATGCCACCTAATGAAAAGAACGAACGAACAACTACTTCTGTTTGTCCAGATGTACTGAACAATGCGATGTAATAAACGATGACATACATAAAAACAATGACTCGCACCCGCACCCCTCCTTTTTTTCACATCATATGCGCAAGAAAAAGAAACGAATAGGACGACTAGCCTTGTCGTTAAAAACTAGCCTTGTCGTTAAAAATGTGTTATTTCTTTCTTTTTCTTTTTGTTGTTTATTTAGAACAATGTTTAATAAAAATAAATTAAACAAAACTCAAGCGGTTTTCGGCTAGGAAAACCGCTTGAGCATTCGTGCAAGATTGCGTGCTTTCGTATATAACAGTGTAGAGGCGGATTGCATACTTTGTTCTACTGTCATCGGTTTTGTCGCAATCGCATCGCAGCTAACAAAATATTCATACAGTTTTTCAAATCCGTCACCGAGGCTACCAGACAATAAAAAAGCGGGAACGTCATATTGTTTTGCTAATTGCCCAACATAAAACGGCACTTTTCCGTATAACGTTTGTTCGTCGCTTTGTCCTTCGCCAGTAATGACGACGTGGGCATGCTTCACTTTTTGCGGCAGCTGCACCGTTTCACCGACAAGTTTTGCTCCAGAAATCAACGTTCCACCAAGCAATAAAAAAGCAAACCCTAAACCGCCTGCCGCCCCTGCTCCGCGTTCAAGAGCGTATGAATGCCCAATTTGCTGCTCGATTTTTTGCGCATACGTATATAGCCATTTATCTAATGTGCGGACCGTTTCACGATCCGCCCCCTTTTGTGGTCCGAATACGTACGATGCTCCTCGCTCACCATAAAGTGGATTATCGACATCGCAAGCGATAAGAAATTCGCTTTCATATATGCGTCGATCAAGCGATGCCATATGGACATGGGCAATATGTGGCAAAGAAGAAGGCATGGGCGGCAATAACTCCCCTTTTTCATTCGTAAACGTCGCCCCAAGCGCACATAACATCCCGAAACCGCCATCGTTTGTGCTACTTCCACCAAGTCCGATTACAAACCGGCGATACCCGGCATGAAGCGCTGCGGCAATGATTTCACCTACACCATATGTTGTCGTATGAAGCGGATGACGCTTTTCATTCGGAACGAGTGGTAAACCGATCACTTGCGCGACTTCAATAATGACCGTATCTCCAACGACACCGTATGCCGCTTGCCGCGTTTCAAACAGCGGACCGCGAGCCGTTACATATCGAACGGAGCCGTTCATTGCTGAAACGATTGCTTCCATCGTTCCTTCTCCTCCGTCTGCCATCGGAACAGCAATGACAGCCGCTTCTGGATATTCATGTTGAAACGCTTCTTTCATAATCGAGCATACGTTTTTTGCTGATAAGCTTCCTTTAAATGAATCTGGTGCAATGACGACACGCATTATCCAACAACCTTTTTCAATATATTTTTTCCATTTTCACGAACGAAAACGACCGTCATGACCGTTTCGCGTTCACATGAAAACGGCTCGTTCGTGATCATTTGTTCATAATCGCGATAAGGTGAACGATATAAATCAAATAAAAACGTTGTCGCATCTATTGATTCGACAAATATAATTTCAGCAAACCATTCCCCATTTACATACGAAAGTGGTGGGCCGTCTTGTCGTTCAATAGAAATAAGCTTTTTCTCCTCACTGTTTTCACAAAAAGCGACGCCGACATCGTCCCCTGCACAAAAGCCGATGATCGGCTCGTTCGTCGTAAACGTAAGCGTCTCCCCTTTCACTTGCACATCAACTGTTCGTTCATAAGTACAAATAAATAGTCCTTCAATATAAAATAATTGTTGGTCACCACATCCCATAAGTCATTCCCTTTCTCGTTATGTTCCTTTCTTAATCATAATACAGGCGAAAATGTTTTCACAACATCATTCCTTTTGTTAAAATGATAGTATGCTTTACAACCAAGGAGGTTTTATTATGTTACAAAAATATGCGGAATTAGCTGTACGTGTTGGTGTCAACATTCAACCGGGACAAACGTTGTTTATTAACGCTCCGCTTCCGTCTGCCCCGCTTGTACGTGAAATTGCTAAAGAAGCGTACGAAGCTGGTGCGAAACATGTGCATGTCGAGTGGAGCGATGAAGAAATCACGTACATAAAATTTAAACATGCACCCGAAGAAGCGCTTCATGAATATCCGTCTTGGCTTGCTAAAGGACGTGAAGAAGTGGCTGAAAAAGGTGGGGCGTTTTTAAGTATTTATGCACCAAATCCAGATTTATTGAAAGATATTGATCCGGCACGTGTAGCTGCGGCAACAAAAGCGGCAAGCCTTGCGCTACAACATTACCGCAGTCGCTTAATGGCGGACCATAACTGCTGGTCTTTAATTGCCGTGCCGACACCTGCGTGGGCGAAAAAAGTATTTCCTCATCTGAGCGAAGAAGAAGCGATCGCAAAATTGTGGGACGTCATCTTCCATGTGACTCGCGTCGACCAAGAGGATCCAATTGCGGCATGGAAAGCGCATAATGAAAAATTAGCTCGCATCGTTGATTATTTAAACAATAAGCAATATAAACAGCTCATTTATGATGGACCAGGAACAAACTTAACAGTTGAACTGCCAGATGGACATATTTGGGCTGGAGGAGCAGCGAAAAGTACAGACGGCACCGTATTTAATCCGAATATGCCAACAGAAGAAGTGTTTACGATGCCACATAAAGACGGAACGAACGGGGTCGTGCGAAATACGAAACCGTTGAACTATGGCGGCAATATTATTGACGGCTTTACGCTTACATTTAAAGATGGAAAAGTCGTTGACTTTACTGCAGAGGTCGGTTATGACACGCTCAAACATTTGCTTGATACTGACGAAGGTGCACGCCGACTAGGAGAAATTGCGCTCGTGCCGCATCAATCTCCCATTTCACAATCGAACCTTGTGTTTTATAATACGTTATTTGACGAAAACGCAGCCTCACATTTAGCGCTCGGAAAAGCGTATCCGACAAACATCGAAGGCGGAACGAATATGCGTACAGAAGAACTGCTTGAGCGTGGAGCGAACGATAGCTTAGTGCATGAAGATTTTATGATCGGTTCTCATGAACTAAACGTTGATGGAGTGACGAAAGACGGCGTTCGTGAGCCGATTATGCGAAACGGCGAGTGGGCCATTTCTATTTAACAATGTTGCGGCGTTTGTCCGCAACATTTTTTTTCGTCCGCATATATTGGCAAAGAGAGGAGGAACGGACGATGTTTAAGCAATTTATTGCGAATAGCGGCATACTTATTGCTGGATTTTATTTGATTAGCAAGTTTTTTCCTTCTAACATTCATCAACAATCCCCTGTTCATATGCGCCTACTTGCTGGGGCTTTTTGCGGTTTATTAAGCATTGTGCTTATGTTTTTTTCTATTCCACTCGGACATGGAGTCATTTCTGACCTACGACACGTGCCACTCGTTGTTGTAAGCTATTACGGTGGTATGCCGAGCGCGCTTGCGGCAGGCATCATCATGGGGACAGGACGTTTTTTGTTCGGCAATCCGTTTGCATCGATCGTTTCTTTTTTTACTTCTCTTGCCATTGCGATCGGTTGCGGATGGATCAGTCAACGGATGAAACGACATATAACGATTACAACGTTTTGGTTGAACGTCTACAGCATGTGCTTCGTTTCGCTTGCTTTGTTTATTAACATGCCAGATGCACACACCTATACGCAAACACTCGTTGTTTTTTGGCCTATTTCGATTGTCGCTACATATGTAGCTGCGAATATTTGTAAAGATATTCGGCAATCAAAAGACATGTTGCAACATTATAAACAATGGGCAACGACTGATTTTTTGACCGGGCTTTATAATGTTCGTCAGTTTCATACGTTATTTGGGCAACATCTCGAGCAAGCGAAAGAGGAAAACAGCTGTTTATCTCTTATTTTATTTGATATTGATCGCTTTAAATTGATTAACGATACGTATGGGCATGATGGCGGGGATGTCATTTTACGTGATCTTGGAGAACTGGTCCGCTCGCTCGTTTCGAAAGACGGGATAGCTTTTCGCAATGGCGGGGAAGAATTTTCAATATTACTTTCAAGCTGTGAACATGAAGCGGTGACATTTGCCGAACATATTCGAACAACGATTGAACGTCATCCGTTTTTCGTGCAACAACAAACGGTGCATATTACAATTTCCATCGGCATTTCTGTTTTTCCAACGCTTGCAACAAATGAATCAGAGCTATTTAAGCAAGCGGACATCGCTTTGTATGAAGCGAAGCAACAAGGACGAAATCGCACCATTGTATATAAAAAGGAATACTTGCATGAAACGTGAAACTATAAGACAATAAAAGTAAAAACAATTAAAGGAGCGAAACAAATGAAACAACGATCGAAGCTACTCATTTGTGCGGCGGCTGTCGCTACATTGCTTTCCGCATGTAACGAACAAACGACAGCGCCAGCGAAACAGCCTGTCGAACATAAACAAGAAACAAAAGAGCAAACGCCGCAAAATTTCACACCTGTCGAAAGCACAAATCAATCGTTTACGATTTCGTTATTACCAGCATTCACTTTAGAAGCTGAAGAACCGGGAAAAGATGTCGTGATGCATGAAAGCGAACAAGACCAATGGATGCGTATTGAGCTGCTGCCGAAAGAAGCGAAAGATCAGATGGAAACGTACGCAAAAGAAAGAGCCATGGCCGTCTCTGAACAAGCTACACCGTTTGAAGGCTCACTCCCGTTTGAAGATGCGATCGTATATGAAGCACCTGTCGATAACGATATCGTTTATATCGTTGGTGTGACGGGAGATGAACCGATGTTTTTAACGGTATTTACGAAAAAAGAAGATAACTGGCTGAATACGTTTATGACGATGGCGAAAACGATTGAACGGACGGAAACGGAAACGAGCGAACAACCGCAACCATCTTCTTTCACATATAAAAGTAGCAATCAGCCGTTTCAAGCAAATATTTTAAACGGCTATATGGCGGAAGCGGTCGAGCCAGGGAAAGATATGATTTTTCTCGATGAAGAAAAAGCGTCGATGACGGTTGAACTCATTGATGGAGGAGCGGATTGGTCTCTCATTGCCGAACAAGCAGAACAGTACGTAAAGGCAAGCAGCAAAGATGGAACAGTCGAAAAAATGACGTGGACAAAAGGAACTCGTTTAAACGGTGCCGATGTATATAAAAGCGCCATTGAAAGTGGCGAAGTATACGTGTTTGTCGTAAAAAATGGAACGCCGATGCGGCTGACGATTTTTGTACAACAAGAAAATGAACTAAATCCGTTTTTACAAATGGCAGAAACGATTGAACGGATTGATTAAGGGAGGGCTTGTTTTGGAGCTATTAGAAGCATATCGATCATTATGGTCAAACCGTTCGTTACCTGTCGGCGAAAACGAGGCGAAAGATGTGCTGCTCGATGCTATTCAGCGCGATTTATTAGATGAAATGACACATCCGCGCTTACGAAAATCACCTTATGAAAAATTTTCATTAGCGATGAAGCGAATTGCCACATCATCGCTTGATGCCAAACAGCAATACGAGCTCGTTCGTTTATACGTGCAACAGCTTGAAAACTTGCCTTCTCGCTAAGGCAAGTTTTTTTGTATAACATTGTCCGATTTGCACAAAATACGTATCGAATATGATACGAGGAGGCTTTACGATGGATCCATTTCGTTCGTTAGATGTGATGCGCCGAGATGTAGAACGTATGTTTTCTAACTTCCCTTCTTTTTTATCGCATATGGATGATATGTTTCGTATGCCGCGCGTCGATGTGCATGAAAATGACAAAGAAATGATTGTCACGTGCGACATTCCGGGACTAGAACGAAAAGAAGATGTTGACATTCATATCGACGATCAAACATTATCGATTAGCGGTCAAGTGCGGCGACAATATGATGTAAAAGATGAACATATGCATCGACAAGAGCGGTTTTACGGACGATTTTATCGCACGATCCCACTTCCGTCCCATGCTGCACATGAGAACGTACAAGCATCATATAAAAACGGTGTGCTTGAAATTCGCATTCCGAAAGCACAATCGGATGGGAAAAAACGAATTGATGTACAATTTCATTAACACCGGCACAATTGCCGGTGTTTTTTTTAGAAATGAAAGAAATAGAAAAGGCGGAAGATCCCGCCTAGCGCTCTAACGTTGTGCTTCATTGCTCGGAATAACGGCATCATGAAGCGCAACGTTTACTTGTTGTTCGTATTTATTTCGCTCCTCTTTTGTCCAATGAAAATACGATTGCATCAACGTAACGACTGCTTCTTTTAACTGACGAACCGCCTGAATGTCAAAAAAGAGCGCTCCGGTACGCCGAATGAAAAAGTCGAGCGGTGTTACCGTCATTTCGCATTCAAGTGCATATATGCACATCACATACCAATCAATAGGAAGAGCTATTTCCTCTCGATTGTATGTGCTAGCAAAAGCGAATAAACGATCGACATTCGTACCGTATCGCTGCACGAGCCGTTTTGCTTGTTGTTCCGTCAAGCCGCAAGCCATTCCTTCAGCGATTTTTTCACACATAAACGTATGCCATCGGCTCGCACCGCCAACGTCCCCACCGGAAATCGGCAAATGTTTCGTTTGACACGGTGGATATGTCCCACCTAGCTGTTTAGCGATCAAATCAACAACCGTTTCAGCCATTTTGCGATAGCCTGTTAACTTTCCCCCTGCGATCGTAATCAGACCAGATGGAGATTGCCAAACTTCATCTTTCCTAGAAATTTCAGATGGATCTTTCCCTTCCTCATAAATGAGTGGACGCAATCCAGCCCAACTTGATTCAATATGTTGTTCCGTTAAATGAACGGTCGGGAACATGTATCGAATGGCGCGCAGTAAATAGTCGCGATCATCGCTTGTCATTTTCGGGTGGACGCGATCTCCGTCATAAAACGTATCTGTCGTGCCGACGTACGTCTTCCCTTCGCGCGGAATCGCAAATACCATGCGACCGTCAGGCGTATCAAAATATACCGCTTGCTTAAGCGGGAAATGTGCTTGATCAACGACAATGTGCACCCCTTTTGTTAAGCGCAGTTTTTTTCCGACGTGTGAGCCGTCTTTTTCACGTAATATATCGACCCATGGCCCTGCCGCATTGACAATTTTTTTCGCATATATCGTAAACGTTTTCCCTGTCGTTTGCTCACGACATGTCACGCCATTAATCCGCCCATTTTCATCATACAAAAACGATTCTGCTTTTACATAATTGACTGCGTGAGCTCCGCATTCCATCGCTTTTTTTATCACTTCTATCGTTAATCGTGCATCATCTGTCCGATATTCAACGTAATAACCGCCACCAAGCAATCCGTCTTGTTTAATTAACGGCTCTTTTTGCAACGTTTCATGTGCGGATAACATCGTCCGCCGTTCCGCTTTTTTGACGCGTGCCAAATGATCATACACCCATAGCCCGATAGACGTACTCCATTTTCCGAACGTGCCACCGCGATGAATCGGCAATAACATCCATTCTGGTGTCGTGACATGCGGACCGTTTTCATACACAATAGCTCGCTCTTTCCCGACTTCTGCGACCATTTTTACTTCGAACTGTTTTAAATAACGTAATCCCCCATGAACGAGTTTCGTCGAACGGCTTGACGTGCCAGCCGCAAAATCTTGCATTTCAATGAGCGCTGTTTTCATTCCGCGCGTCGTTGCATCAAGCGCGATGCCACAACCGGTAATGCCACCGCCGATCACAAGCACATCATACGTCGTTTTGCTCATTTCCTCTGTTATTTCCATTCGTTGTTTCGCTGAAAACATCATCATTCCCCCTGTAAAAATAAAAAGAGACCAAAACAAGCACAATAAGCTTCACTTATTATGCATGTATGGTCTCTCTTCGTCTCTTGACATATATGAACTTTAGTTTCATTGTATCATATATGTGGAAAAAGGCAACTGTTTTGCACAAAAAGCCATTTGATCGCTGAACGTGGCTTACATAAGCTAATGTTAATTCCTTTTTCTTTATATTTGTTGACGATATGTTTGACGTTTGGTCGCTTGTTTTCCTCTCGCTTTCTTTGCACGCGCTTTCTTCCTTTCTTATTCTCTTTTACATATTTACGAATCACCATATAAAAAGTTTCGCGAACAATTTATTTTTTCCTGCATATATTACGAACAAACATATGTCGTAAGGAGTGAACATGTATGAAAAAAGATTTGTCTCATATGCTCGATTCGTTTTTTGATGATCGGTCATTAAAAAAATTGTTGTATACGCTCGATGAATATGTTCACCGTGCATTTTCACCGATTTATATTCCAATTGATGTACGCGAAACAAAAGAACAATATGTCATCATTGCCCATCTTCCAAATGCGAAACGTGAGAACGTTCATCTACAATTTATTGACAACACACGTCTGTTGTTATCCGTCGTTTACGATGAACAGACGGAAACGATTGATGATGAAAAGAAAATGATTCATCGTCAGCACACGTATGAACGAGCGACAAAATCCATTTTTCTCCCTTATCCTGTTCAGGAATCAGACATTCAAGCATCGTTTCAAGACGGCAAACTCATCATTCAACTCCCACAAAAGAAAACATTTATTCCAATTGAATAAATAAGAAAAGCGCAAAGCGCCCGCCTATCGGCTTGAAGCTAGACAGTTCCCTAAATTAGAAATTGTATACTTTCTTAATCTTTATAAGAAAAACGCAAACGTTATATTTTAAACGTTTGCGTTAATCCTTTTACAAGCCCGCTCATTTGATTCATCACTTGCACCGCCTGCCCCATCGTATTCATCATTTTTGTAATATCGTACGTCCCATCTTTCGTTTTAAACTGCTCAAGCAAGCTTGGCGGCTTTGCAGGAGCGAATGGGGGCATAGGTGGAACGAACGGAGAGACAGGTGGTGTGGTGAATGGAGACATGGGCGGAACGACTGGTAGAACAGGAAACGAAGTCGGTTGGGAATAATATGGATAATAATGCGCAGGTGCCACATGTGGCATTTGCATCGTAGACCATGGCTGGTACATATTTTCTCTCCCCTTTCACTACATCGTATTCGTTTTTCATAAAATGGTTCTTGACTAATCGTGTCAATCGATGTCGGAATTCTCAATTTTTTGAATTTAACATGTTGTCTTTTTTTATGTTATGATAAGTGGAAAAGGGGGAGGGAATAATTATGACAATTATTGAATTAAAAAACAAATTTATCGCAACGAAACAATATGAGCCGATCGATGCAAACGAGCTGCTTGACTTTGCGCGTCAACTTTATTTGCGCAACGAATTGCCGCTTAGCGTGTACCGCCATCTTGTGCGTGATTTAGAAGCGCTTGGGGCTTACAAACCTGACGATGAGCGTATTAAACAATATTCAGGAAGCGCTGAATGATTTCTCCCCTCTTGTGCCATGCTAAGTGGGACGCTAGCATGGAAAAGGAGGCGGATGAAAATGGGTCGTGGTGTTCATTTTCACCATAAGAAAAAAGGACATGAAAGCGAGAAGCCAAAACATGGCGAACATGTTGAGTCGAAGCAACGTGAAGTTGTCGACTATGCCATTGACACAGTAGGAAGCGAAACGCATCGTCCAGTGACAATTGAACGTGTAAAAGAATAAAGGTGGCCAACGCGCCACCTTTTTTATATTGCCGGAACGAACATATACGTTTCTTTTTTTTCGATTTGTTGTTCGATGTTGTTGAGTTGGCGTTCGATGCCTTGTAAACTGTCTTGTTGCATATCGTAATGTGTATCCATTTGCTCGGTCGTACGCTCTTTTAATTTTTTTTCTAATTGTTCAATTTCCTCAAACAATTGTTGTAATTGCATTTGAATATGTTCCATCCTCCAACTCCCCTTTCGCCTTTGCCATACACATTCGCTATCCATATCCTCGTCCCTTCTTGATTGACAAAACTAGAAGAAATTCGGCAAACAAAGTGGTATACGTACAAAATTCGACAAATATGTTCGCATGTTTTTTATATGAACGGTCAAAATAAAATGATGAAAGGAGGCGACAACATGGCGAAAAAAGAGCAAAAGAAAAAACAAAAGCCGAAGCAAGAAGAAACAACAGGATTTGGCGACAAAAAACTAGAAGGTCCAGACCGCCCTTCTACATAAAATCGAAAAATATCCAAAGTCATGTTTTAGAAAAAGCGAGTATATTTGCTCGCTTTTTTCTAATTTTCGGGCAAATGACGAACAGACAAAACATATGGTATAATGTTGAACATTCAAGGGGGGATGATATGTTTAAATATCCGAATGGGCGAGCATATGAAAAAAAGGAAAATGAACGCATATTGCATACTCGTGCTTCTGATACGTATGGAAATCGCGGAATGACGCTAGAGGCGGATTTAAACGAAACAAACGCCTATTATTTAGCTCAAGGCATTGCCGTCATTCATAAAAAGCCGACGCCGGTGCAAATCGTCCGAGTCGATTACCCGAAACGAAGCGCGGCCGTCATTAAAGAAGCGTATTTTAAACAACCGTCAACGACGGACTATAACGGCGTATACCGTGGGAAATATATTGACTTTGAAGCAAAAGAAACGAGAAATCGCACGTCGTTCCCGCTTCAAAATTTTCATGAACATCAAATTGAACATATGAAACAAGTGCTAGCCCACGGAGCGATTTGCTTCGTGATTTTGCGTTTTACAACACTCGATGAAACGTATTTATTCGATGCACATCACCTCCTTGAATATTGGGAGCGAAAGCAACAAGGTGGACGCAAATCAATGACAAAAGCGGAAATCGAACGACATGGCCATCTCATCCCGCTTGGCTATCACCCACGAATCGATTATATTCAAATTGTGGACAAACTATATTTTTAGAATAGGAGGAACGATATGGCGAATTATCGTTCACGAACGGAACGAAAACAAGTAGAACAAAAAAAACAACGTCCGCGAGAGCGAGGGCGTTCGATAATGAAAAAAATTGTGCTCATCATGTTGCTCACCATGACCATTGGCATGTTTTCTGGTGTAGCCGCATTTGCTTGGATGATTAAAGATGCACCGCCGCTCGATGAAACGTTGTTGCGCGATCCTTTAGCTTCGATCGTGTACGACGTGAATGGCCAAAAAGTAACAGAGCTCGGTCAACAAAAGCGCATTTACGTATCGTATAACGATATTCCAAAAGTGCTTGAAAACGCGGTGCTTGCGACAGAAGATGCGCGCTTTTACAAACATCACGGTTTTGATATTGTACGCTTTTTCGGTGCCGTTTTAGCAAACATTCGCGAAGGATTTGGCGCTGAAGGTGGAAGTACGATTACACAACAAGTCGTCAAACTTTCTTTTTTAACGCCTGAAAAAACGTTAAAACGAAAAGTGCAAGAACTATGGCTTGCCATTCGACTTGAACAAAAATACTCTAAACACGAAATTTTAGAAATGTATTTAAACAAAATTTATTACTCAAATCGGGCATACGGTGTCGCAAAAGCGGCGGAAACGTACTTTGGCAAAAGTGATTTATCGCAATTAACGCTTCCGGAAGCGGCATTGCTCGCCGGCATTCCACAAAGCCCGAACAACTACAATCCGTTTACGCATCCAGAAACGGCGGAAAAGCGTCGAAATACAGTATTGTCGCTAATGGTAAAACATGGTTTTATTTCAAAAGAAGAAGCTGAAGCGGCGAAAAAAATACCTGTTCAATCGTTATTAACGGAAAATAAACAACAAAGCGATATTCCATACGATTCCTTTATTGATCAAGTGATCGATGAAGTGACAGAAAAAACAGGGCTTGATGTATTTACTGCCGGATTACACATTTATACAACATTAGATCCGAACGCCCAATCATATGTGGAAGATTTGTTGAACTCGGACGAAGTCATTCGTACGAACAAAACTGATTTCCAAGCTGGCATTGCGGTCGTAGATACGAAAACAGGTGAAATTCGGGCGCTTGGCGGCGGTCGGAAAAAAGAAGAAGGCGTCACGTTCGGATTCAACTATGCAACCGATACACGAAAACAACCAGGTTCGACAATTAAACCGATTGTCGATTACGGCCCAGCGATTGAATATTTAAAATGGTCAACATACCACCAATTAAAAGATGAACCGTATCAATACTCTGATGGAACGCCAATTAAAAACTGGGACGGCAAATATGAAGGACAAATGTCGATGCGAACAGCACTTGCTCGTTCACGAAACATCCCTGCCTTAAAAGCGCTCCAAGAAGTCGGTTTAGAGCGAGCGAAACAGTTTGCGAACAAGCTTGGCATGGGCTTTGAAGAAATGCATGAGGCCTATGCGGTTGGCGGCGTCGGCAAAGGGGTGTCACCGCTACAAATGGCTGGCGCATATAGCGCATTCGGAAACGGCGGCATTTACATTGAACCGCATGCGGTGAAAAAAGTGGTGTTTCCAGATGGAACAGAAATGGATCTTCGTCCAGAACCAAAAGCCGCGATGAAAGATTATACGGCGTTTATGATTACCGATATGTTAAAAACGGTCGTTCAATCAGGTACAGGTACAGCAGCAAACGTACCAGGGCTTCATATTGCCGGAAAAACAGGAACGACGAACTACGATGAAAAAGACCGTCGCAAGTATGGTCTGCAAAGAGGAGCTGTTCCTGACAGTTGGTTTGTCGGTTATACACCAAACTATACAGCAGCCATTTGGACTGGTTTTAGTAAAAAAAGTAGCGAAGCCTATTTATCAAAATCCGAACAACAATATGCGAAACAGTTGTTTAAACGCGTCATTTCCCATATTGATGACGGCAGCGGCGGCGATTTTAAACAACCGAAAAGCGTTGTGAAACTAGCGGTGAAAAAAGGAACGAATCCGCCGAAACTCGCCAGTGAACATACGCCAGAAAGTGAAATTACGTACGAATATTTCGTTCGCGGTTATGAAGAGCCAACAGAAGTGGCCGAAGATGAACCGGAAGTGATTGAACCAGTCAAAGACTTACGAGCGCAATACGATCCAGCAACACAAACGATTTCGCTCGCATGGTCATACACGATCGACCCAGAAAAAGATGTATCATTCGAAGTACGGCAAACAGTAGACGGTCGCAAACCGACAGTTATCGCAAAAACAAAAGATTCACAGCTAACTGTCGATGCGAAAGAAGGCTCCGTATATTTGTTTGAAGTATACGTCGTGACAGCTGACGGCACACAAAGCGCGCCAGCGACAGCGCTTGTGCAAATTCCAAAAGAAGAACCGAAACAACCAAACGAAAATGAGTCACCAGGACAGTCGGGAAACGAAGGAACCCCGGAGACGCCAACAAATCCGGAAAATCCAACAAATCCGAACGAGCCAAATCCGAGCAATCCGGGGACACCAACAAACCCGACAAATCCGACAAACCCGACAAATCCGAACGAGCCAAACCAAAACAATCCGAACAACAATCCATCGGGGACGAATAGCCAACAACGAGGCGGAAATAATGATGGCACACCAAAAAGAGACTGAGCGCGTACTCAGTCTCTTTTTTGTTGAACCATTTGTTTATAAAACAGTTTCGCAAGCTCGATAAATAATTCATCTAACTGAATAAACGAATGATGAAGAGCAGGATGAGCGAAAATAAAAGAAAGACGATCGATGACATTTAACGGGCGAAGCGAAAGCGATTGGACTTCCTCTTCCCAGCAGCATATGTTTCCTATCGGGCGTTCGTTCAGCCAATATAGTGCGCATAAAAAATAGCTTATCCCCCGAATGATCCCGTCTTTTGCTTGTTTCGCTTGACGTTTTGCAAACAACGGGGCAAGCTCACGTTTTTCTTCTTCCCAAAGCTGAAATACGGCAGGAAGCGCGCGTTCTTTTTGTTGCCACGGCTTTTCTTCATTTGTTATATCATAATAAAACGGCACATGCTTCATCATCATCGGAAACGGCTGAAGCGTATCGATATCGACCGTATCGGTCGCAAAAAAGAGCGGATGTTGAAACGTTTTCGGAACGATCATTTACATCTTCCCTTTCATCCGTTTTTTTCCTTCACGACAAAGATGAAGAAGTGGACATGCGTCACACCTAGGCGATTGTGCTTTACAATGATAGCGCCCAAAAAAAATAAGGCGATGATGGGTCACCGACCATTCTTCTTTCGGAATTTTACGCATTAACGTTTCTTCTACTTCTAACACTGAATCTTTCCAGCGGCAAATGCCGATCCGTTTGCTTACTCGTTCAACATGCGTATCCACAGCAATGGCAGGAACGCCGAAGGCAACAGATACGACAACGTTCGCTGTTTTG
Source organism: Anoxybacillus ayderensis (assembly GCF_000833605.1). GTDB lineage: Bacteria > Bacillota > Bacilli > Bacillales > Anoxybacillaceae > Anoxybacillus > Anoxybacillus ayderensis. Next base: position 91,224 of record NZ_JXTG01000009.1, read on the forward strand.
CGCCCAACACCAGGAAGCTTCATTAATTCCTCGCGGCTTTGCGGCACGTTTCCATCATATTGTTCAATTAATATCCGACATAATTGTTGAATGTTTTTCGCTTTATTCCGATATAAACCGATCGAACGAATATCTTGTTGTAGCTCTTCTAGCGGAACAGACACGTAATCTTCTGGTGTTTTATATTTTTCAAATAGTTGCTTCGTCACTTTATTGACGAGTGCATCTGTACATTGGGCTGATAAAACGACGGCGATTAACAGCTCAAACGGGTTGCGATGAACGAGCTCACAATGCGCATTTGGAAACATGGTTGCGATCTCATCCAAACAGTAGCGAATTTGTTGCTTTGTTAACATGTAACCATCCTTTCTACGACTGTTCAAGCCAATTATAAATCGGAACGGTTGGTTTATATGGTTGTTCTTGCTTTCCTTGGTTTTTGCGAAACTTTTTTGCATGTTGCTGCGCTTGTTCAATTGTTTTAATGCCGTTCTTTTTCCATTCAAATAAAATTCGATCAATATAACGGAAATTTAGTTTTCCAGATAATACAGCTTCTCGTAGGGCCGCTTTAATGATCGTTGGATCATGCTCGTCTTGATCCATCCACATCGCTAACGTTTCACACTCCATCGGTGAAAGCGGACGGCCAAACTCATGCTCGAAAACGGTGTACAGTTGTTCTTCTTGTTCTTCCTCTTGTTTTTGTCCTTGAAAAACGGTGCGAACGAGCTTTTCCCAAAGCGGATCAAGCGAATAACATTCACTTCGAATATGGTTATCCATCTGTTCTTCAATGGCTAAAAACCCTTTTTGAACGAGCTTTCTTAATTGTTGCATGCACATTTCTGGAGAAATCGTCATTCGAGCCGCAATTTCATCTGGCGTTGGAAACGAAATGCCTTGCTCAAGAAACGAATGAATGTGTAAAAGGAGCATAAACTCTGTTTCATTTAATCCAAGCGTCTTATAGTTCGTTAACAATAATCGTGGAATGGCAATGCTTCCTTCACGGAAAAAACGAATCATTTCATTATTCATATCAAACACCTCACGCCCTATTATACCATAAAACAAATCCCCCATGTGAGCACGGGGGATTTGTTGTTTGAGTCAAGAGTTTGTGGGAGATTTTTTTCTCAACCGATTTTATTGGTTATATATGGTTTTATGGACTTATTTTATGTAAGCGCTTTTATCCACTCTCATCCTGTAGGTATGTGCCTATATCCGTGTTTTTAAAAACCTTTCAATGCTTGTAATGCCTCGTAAATCGGCGTTCCTGAAGACTGACGGAAATACGGAATATTGTCTCGAATCACTTCTTTCATTCGAGATGAGACGCGTTTCATTGACTTTTTCACGATTGCTTCTCGTTTCGTTTCTTCTCGTTCTTCCACATGACATACGATAGTCACTCAAACATCCAGGTAGCTCTTCGATCCGACGAACAAGCGCCTGTAATTGCCGTTCTTTCTCCTCATCTCCCAGTGTTCCCACGGCACTCGTCAGCTCTCTTAATACCCTTTCTTCGTCTTGTGAAGCCAGTGCCTTCCGTATCGCTCGATATCTCGGATGATCACGAAGCCATTGGCGGATGTCCCTTGCCACGTGGAATCGATCCAACTGAAAATATCCCCTCTTCCCAAAATAATCACGACAAGCCGTGATCCATGGCGCACCATCTCCATTGATGACGACCCAGTCTTCTAGTGGATCATACCCATATTCTTTCACTAAGAAGCTCTCGACGGCTTCCCAGATCGGCTCATTCGTTTGATGAACATAATATCTTCGGTTCACCAAAGAAACTCGTTTGCCGTTTCTCTCCCATCCTTGGTGAATCGTCACGATTTTCTCCTCTTTTCCTTTCATGCGGCTTCGTTGCCGTTTGACGTATAGTCCGTCTGCTTCAATGAAAAATACCCGACCTTTTTTCTCCATCTTGCGGTGTCCAACGACTTCAGCCTCGACAATCAACTGACGAATCGTTTCGTGGCTCATGCACGCATATCCCACCAGTTTTTCTAAGGACTGGGCAGCTTGTCGATACGATGAACCTGTCACTGCCAGATGAATCGCTGTTTCTTCTAACAACGGACTGACTCCATGTGCCCCCTCAAACTGAAGAAAAGCATCCAATAGACAGACATACCTCTGTTTTTCTCGATCGAAGTAATAGTTCCGCTTGACTTCCAATTCTCCAAACATCGTCTGCATCCGTATCACTCGTTTATCTTTGAGCGCGAACCGCTTTTTATCTCGTTTTTCCGCTAATGTGTGATCGATGTCCTCCAACAACTGTTGAAGCAGTTGACCATATTCTTTTTGCATATGCCGAAACAAAGATTGTTCAATGTCTTTCAATGTGACTCCATTTGTGATATAATCCTGCATGGGCTCTACTCCTTTCTTTGGTTGTTTTTTCGCACTTACTACCTTACAGGAGGAGGGCCCATTTTTCATCTATTTTGCTTTCACATCCAACAGATTCCTAATTATACTGAATTAGGAATCTGCTTTCTTTTCTCCCACAAACATTTTACTCATAC
>NZ_JXTG01000010.1 GCF_000833605.1 Anoxybacillus ayderensis
ATCACGACAGATCTGGATGAAACTGACGCGAAGGAGTGGCTATAGCGAGCCCCTACTGAACGTCTATCAGAAATGGAGAGAGGCAAGATAACGAACGAATGTTCGAGCACTGATGTCCAACGTCACTCCCTGGGCTTTTTTGTCTATTTTTTTGGTTCGTATACCTAAAAAAGAGATTTGTTCCATTTTCGGAAATAGAGATGACATAGGTCATAAGCATAAAAAGGGTTTTATGGATTATCAATCCATCAAAATTACAACAAAATCAAAGTCGATTTCAATTCATCACGGATTCAGGTTATAGCTTTGTTGTTGAAAAAGGGGTGCATCGTTTGTGAAAATTATTTCGTGTCATGGATATGAATTACAAAAAGCACAGCCGAATACGTCAGAAGATTTTTTCAATCGTTCGGAAGTGACGTTTGTTGACGATGATGGAGTAGAACGTACATTGCACGTACTATATGTTCGTTATTTCGATGAGCGTTTTTCACAATGGACACCGTATGAACAAGATCCTGTATTTCAAGCGGGTGGGAAAGACGTATATTTTAAAGACATTGTTGCGCTCGTCTGTTTGCTCGTCGATCCATCACTTCGGGCACGAAAACGTGTATATATTAGTGAGGAAGAAGAGCTTCGACGTTACTTTTCATCCATCGATTTAGCGAAATTACCAGAAGTATTTGAGGCGCTTGCCAAAAAACAATCGTATACGGTTAAATCACCGCTTTTATTTATTTCGCAACCGTAAAGGAGGCTTGCATATGGGGAATACTGTTGTTCTTAACCAAACGAAGCAAGTGGAGCAGTTGTTAAGCCGCATTGTAGAACAAATTGCTCGCTATTTAAATGAAACGACGATTGAACAAATGCAAGAAGAATGCGCAGGCGACCGTCGTTATTATGAAGGAGTGCTTGCGGACTTGCGCCGTTTAGCTGTATATGGTGAAGAAGGTGTCGATGCGTGCCGCATTGTGCTTCAAGAAGAGCCGTTTCGGAAAGCAGCCGCCGAACAAGCATTATATAAAATTTATCATTCATGTGTGGCAGAATTTTTTACCCCAAAGCGCGATTTATGGTATGAAGATAGCCGCTCAGCGTATACAGGAAGACATTCGATTAAATTGAGACAACCTGCTCCTCCATCGTTACAACAATTGCTTCATGCGATTGAAGCTGATTTTCAAACGATGCGAGAAGAACTCGAATTTTATGAAACAGACTACCGAACAAAAATGATCCAATCGCAATAGGAAGCTGCGTGTGTCAGCTTCTTTTTTTGTTGCATATGATGCCGGAGGAGGTGTGTATATGCAACAATATATTCATAGCGTGCAAGCGTGGCTTGAGAGAGTAAAGCCATATGTTGATGCAGAAACGGTGGAACGTCTAAACGTGGAGCTAGAGCGTGGAGATGTCGTGCGCATTCATGAGCAAGTGACAAACATATATGAACAAATACAACGTAAACGCGTACCGATTGGAGGACATACGCTACCTCAGCTGCCTTATGCGTACAATGCATTGGAACCGTATATTGCTGAAGAGATTATGCGATTGCATCATGAAAAACATCATCAAAGCTATGTGGACGGTTTGAATCGCGCCGAAAAAATGATGCAACAAGCGCGTGAAAAAAATGACTATGCGTTATTAAAACATTGGGAGAGGGAAGCTGCGTTTCATGGTTCGGGACATTATTTGCACACAATTTTTTGGAACAATATGAAACCGCGTGGAGGCGGACGTCCAACGGGGGCGCTGCTTCAACAAATTGTGCGCGATTTTGGGAGCTTTGAAGCGTTTCAACGACATTTTACCGAAGCGGCGAAGCAAGTGGAAGGAAGCGGATGGGCGCTTCTTGTTTGGTCACCGTTTGCTGAACGGCTAGACATTTTACAGGCGGAAAAACATCAAAACGGGACGCAATGGACGACCGTTCCGCTCCTTGTGTTAGATGTGTGGGAGCATGCGTATTATTTGCAATATAAAAACGATCGCGCAACGTACGTTCAACAATGGTGGAACGTCGTCAATTGGGACGATGTGCAACAGCGATTCATAAAAGCAAAAGGCCGCGTCATGTAGCGGTCTTTTTGTCATACATCGTTGACTAGCGCATACACTTGTACAAAACGGACAAAGGGATGAGGGTGTATGCGACGGCAATGGTTTGTATGGATGATCGTGCTTTGTTTTTTTTGTTCGCTTTTTCCGAATGAAGCGAAGGCGATGTCGGTGAGTGCGAAAAGCGCGATTTTAATGGAACAGACGACAGGGCGCGTGTTATTTGAAAAAGATGCGCATACAAAACGACGTATTGCGAGCATTACAAAAATTATGACGGCCATTTTAGCGATTGAATCAGGAAAATGGGAAGAGCTTGTGACGGTAAGTGAACGGGCGGTTCGGACAGAAGGATCTTCGATTTATTTAAAGCCGGGCGAAAAAATTGCGCTCAAACATTTAGTATATGGGCTTATGCTTCGTTCTGGAAACGATGCAGCGGTGGCGATCGCTGAGCATGTTGGCGGTAGCGTCGAAGGCTTCGTTTTTTTAATGAACAAAAAAGCAGCAGAAATCGGCATGACAAATACAGAATTTGCGAATCCACACGGGTTAGATGATGCAGAAAATCATTATTCGACTGCGTACGATATGGCGTTACTTATGCGATATGCGATGCAAAATGAGCAATTTCGCGAAGTATCGGGAACGAAATTGTACCGAGCACCAAATCCAACGGAAGATTGGGACCGCGTTTGGCGCAATAAAAATAAGCTATTAACGCATTTGTATAAATATTGTACCGGGGGGAAAACAGGATATACGAAGCGAGCGAAACGTACATTAGTGACAACGGCATCAAAAGATGGGCTTGATCTCATTGCGGTGACGATTGACGCAGGCGATGATTGGAACGATCATATGGCCATGTATGAACACGGCTTTGCGCACTATGAACTTGTGACGGTAAAAGCGGACGAGATTGTAGAACAGATTGGAGATCCGTTTTATGACAAACATCTATTTGTTGTACGCGATTTTATATATCCGGTCACAAAAAAAGAAGAAGCACTCATTCATTTAAAGCGAAAATTACTTCGCCCACAAGAACGATGGAAAGAGATAGGCGTGCCATCGATTGTCGGGAAAGCGGAACTATATATCGGCAACGAAAAAGTCGATGAAACACCTATTTTTTATAAGCAACAAAAGAAAACACGTTCTTTTTTTGACTGGTTGTTAGGGGTGGGGCGCGATGGTTAATCTCATTTGGATGGCGCTTTTGCTTATTGGGCTTGTGTTTGCGGGAATAAACGGGACGATGAAAGACGTGAACGAGGCGATGTTTCAAGGGGCGAAAGAAGCGGTAACGATTAGCATTGGTTTAATTAGCGTGCTCGTTTTTTGGCTCGGTTTAATGAAAATCGCCGAGCAATCTGGATTGCTTTCTTTTTTTGCTCATTTGTTCCGTCCAATAGCGAAAAAAATTTTCCCGGAAGTGCCGTCCGACCATCCGGCTCTTGGGTATATATTATCAAATATGGTCGCAAACATGTTCGGTCTTGGGAATGCGGCGACGCCGCTCGGCATTAAAGCAATGGAGCAATTGAACAAACTAAACGGTCAAAAAGACGAACCGAGCCGCTCGATGATTACGTTTGTCGCTTTAAATACCGCAAGCGTTACGCTCATTCCTGCAACCGTCATATCGATTCGGATGACATACCACTCTGCTTCACCAGGAGAAATTATTGGCACAACGTTTGTTGCCTCACTCATTGCCACGATATCAGCGATCATGATCGACCGCGCATTTTACATACGGAGGCGTAAAAAAGGAGGAATGTAATGTACGTCATTCAATTTTTGTCGCTTTGGCTTATTCCAATGGTCATCGCTTGTATTTTACTGCACGGGACGTACAAGCGCGTTCCAACGTATGAAGCGTTTGTCGAAGGGGGAAAAGAGGGAATTCAAATTGCTTTTTCCCTTATTCCATATTTAGTAGGCATGCTTGTAGCTGTCTCCGTTTTTCGCGCTTCCGGTGCACTTGATTTTTTTATTTCGTATATGAAGCCGTTCATCGTCCCGCTCGGATTGCCGCCCGAAGTCGTGCCGCTTGCGCTCATTCGTCCAATTTCAGGAACGGCATCGCTTGGCATCGTGACCGACTTAATCGCCACATATGGACCCGATTCATTTATCGGTCGGTTAGCTTCTACGATCCAAGGAAGCACAGAAACGACGTTATATGTACTTACCGTCTACTTCGGTGCGGTCGGCATTCGCAAAATGGGCGATGCGCTGAAAGTCGGCTTGCTTGCGGACCTCATTAGCTTTGTTGTATCGTTTTTTATCGTACTATGGATGTTCGGGGAATAAAGAGGAAATGTTGTAAATATAGGTGGAAAACTTTATAATAAGTATTGTATCACTTTAAAAGGTGAGGAAATAAAGTGAAAAGGAAATTTGTCCTAAATATCACAGTTTTATCTCTTCTTTTAAGTTTTGTATATAGCTTTTTGCTTCTGATGATTGAACATTCTCTTTTTTCCAACGAATTGAGTAGTCCGTCAAATATTGTTGTTTTTACAGCTATGTTTTTGATTTTATATGTGTTTCATCTATTTATTTCATGGCTATATTACATGATCGCAAATAAAATGGCTGGATCAATGAAAAGGAAAATAATTGTTTTCTATTTGTTTGGTCTTGTTTTACTTTTGATTGTATATGTGTTTTTTCAAGTGAAGATCGTTTGGTTGTTGTTTCTCTCTTTTATTATTCTTTCTTTTCCCTCATACAAGAGAGGCTAGGAGAAAGTCGCGTTCTGTGCGATTTTCTCCTTTCTTATTTTTGAACTCCTGTACCGAATGTGGTAAAACTATATAGTGAGGTGAATGAAATGGAACGATTACAAAAAGTCATTGCTCATGCAGGTGTAGCATCGCGAAGAAAGGCAGAGCAATTGATCGTCGAAGGAAAAGTGAAAGTAAATGGAAAAGTTGTCACAGAGCTTGGAGTGAAAGTTAGTCCACAAGATCGCATTGAAGTAGATGGCATTCCGCTTGAGCGCGAAGAGCCGGTATATTATTTGTTGTACAAGCCGCGCGGTGTTATTTCTAGCGTAAAAGACGAAAAGGGAAGAAAAGTAGTGACCGACTTTTTCAAGCATGTAAACAAGCGCATTTATCCGATCGGGCGGTTAGATTACGATACGTCAGGGTTGTTGTTGTTAACAAATGACGGGGAGTTTGCGAATATATTAATGCATCCACGCTACGAAATTGAAAAAGTGTACATCGCAAAAGTAAAAGGTATTCCAGTGCGCGAAAAAATGAAACAACTTGAAAAAGGTGTCATGTTAGAAGACGGTGTAACAGCGCCAGCGAAAGCAAAAGTATTATCAATTGATAAGCGAAAACAGACGGCGATTGTTGAGCTTCGCATTCATGAAGGACGCAATCGTCAAGTGCGCCGCATGTTTGAAGCGATTGGTCACCCTGTTTTAAAGTTAAAGCGGGAACGTTACGCCTTTTTAGATTTAAAAGGCTTAAATCCTGGAGATTACCGCGAATTGTCACCACATGAAGTGAAGCAATTGCGTGCCCTTGCATTAGCTGGTTCGCCGTATGTATCATAATTTTGTCACAGTTTGTTCAAATAATTTTCATTATTTATATAGTGGTAACTTGTATAATGAGGTTGATGAAAACGGTTTATTAGGAGAGTTGGCGATGAAAGAAAAGCGATTTTGGCTTCGAACAGTCATTTTAGCCATCATGCTTGCAGCGATCGGCTATACGATTTATTCGAACGTTTTTGTCGAGAAAAAAGCGATTCAAGTGGGAGATTCAGCACCAGATTTCGTACTTACTGATTTAAATGGCAACAAAATTCAACTATCCGATTACCGTGGCAAAGGTGTCTTTTTAAACTTTTGGGGAACGTGGTGTAAACCGTGTGAAAAAGAGATGCCACACATCAATAGTCAATACAACGTATATAAAAATGAAGGGGTAGAAGTGATTGCTGTTAACGTTGGGGAAGCGAAAGTGACGGTACAAACATTCGTTGATCGCTTTCAGCTTACGTTCCCAGTTGTCATTGATCAACAAGATCAAGTGATGAATGCGTACGATATTAACCCGCTGCCAACGACATTTTTAATCGACAAAGACGGAAAAATTGTAGACATCATTACAGGAACGATGACAGAAGAAGATGTAAAAAAATATATGGAACGAATTAAGCCGTAAGGGGTTTTCAACATGGAACAAGTAAAATGTGAATGCGGGCATGTCAACCCGATCGGAACAGTGCTTTGCGAAGCGTGTGGTAAGCCGCTCGAAGAAGTGCCAGCGTTGTTAGATATGCGCTATGAAGGGAGCGCGCGCCGTTCACAAACGTACAATAAAACGATCATTGATAAAATTTGGAACTTTTTTTCATCTGTCAAAGTTGGGGTTTGGCTCATTGTCATTACGCTAGTTGCTTCCGCGATCGGTACGATTTATCCGCAACAAATGTACATTCCGCCAACCGTATCACCAGCGGAATATTATGAGCAGCAGTACGGTTTGCTTGGAAAATGGTACTATGCGCTTGGCTTTCATGACTTGTATAGTTCTTGGTGGTACATGTTGCTTATTGCACTCATTGGCGTATCGCTCGTCATTTGTAGTTTAGATCGTGTTGTACCGCTATATCGTGCGTTAAACAATCAACGAGTGACGCGCAACGAGCAATTTTTACAAAGACAACGTCTATTTAGTCGCGCGAAAGTAAAACATGATGAAACGGCATTTCGAAACGTCGTCGACAAGCTAACAAAGCGTGGCTATCGCGTTCGAGAAGAAAACGGAAATATTTTAGCTGAAAAAGGGCGATTTTCTCGTTGGGGACCGTATGTGAATCATATTGGGCTTATCATTTTTTTAATCGGTGCGATGCTTCGTTTCGTTCCGGGCATGTATGTCGACGAAAGTATGTGGATTCGTGAAGGAGAAATAAAAGAAATTCCGGGAACGAACGGAAAATATTTTTTAGAAAATAAAAAGTTTATTTTTGAAGTCTATGAGAAAGAAAAGGAGAAAGAAGCGTTTCAAGCAGCGATTGATCGCGTCGGTAGCGGAATGATGGCGAAAAACTATCAAACCGACGTCGTATTATACGAACGTGTTGGTCCAGTCGTTGCGGGCGAAGAGCCGAAATTAAAAAAAATAAAAAGTTTTTCAATTCGGGTTAATGAACCGTTAAAACATGATCATTACGCATTATACCAAGTTGATTTTAAGCTAGATGAGTTAAAAAGTATGTCGTTTCATTTCACCGATAAGGAAACGAACAAATCGTTTGGCACAATTACAGTTGATTTAATTCAACCAGAAAAAGAATATGATCTTGGTAACGGATATAAAGTACAACTATTAAGCTATTTTCCAGATTTTTATTTTGATGAAAACGGCAATCCGAATACGCGCTCGAAAGTACCGAACAATCCAGCGTTCGTATTTAAAATGTTTGCACCAGATCGTCCGAAAGGCGAAGTGAGCTTCACGGCCATTCGTCAAACAATTGAACCGCTTGGTAATAACAAATATAAGATGGCATTTGCGAATATTGAAACACGAAACGTATCGGCATTAACGGTTCGTCGTGATTTTACACTTTGGATTTTAGGCGTTGGTGGCGCGATTTTTATGATCGGCCTTATTCAAGGGATGTATTGGAACCATCGTCGCGTATGGATTCGACGGATGAACGACGAAGTGCTCGTTGCCGCACATACGAATAAAAACTGGTTTGGACTGAAAAAAGAGCTTGAAGGCATATTTAAAGATACGCCGTTTGTCATGCCAATCGATCAAGCGGACAAGCGGTCATAAGGGGGGAACATCGTGGTTCAGCTAAGTAGCACGTTACTATATGTGGCATTTGTTCTTTATTTAGTTGCAACGCTTTTCTTTGGTGGCGCGATTCGAGTCAAAAAGAAAGAAGGAGTGGACCGTTGGGCAACGATTGGGATTTTTGTGACGATCGTTGGATTTATTGCTCAACTCGGTTATTTTATTACGCGCTGGATTGCCGCTGGGCATGCACCTGTCAGCAATTTGTTTGAGTTTACAACGTTTTTCGGCATGATGATTGTCGGGGCGTTTATCGTCATTTATTTTATTTACAAAACGAGTTTGCTCGGCTTATTTACTTTACCGATTGCCATTTTAGTTATCGCTTATGCGAGCATGTTTCCGCGGGAGATTTCACCGCTCATTCCAGCTTTACAAAGTCACTGGTTGCATATTCATGTCATTACAGCAGCAGCTGGAGAAGCGATTTTAGCGATTAGTTTTGCCGCGGGACTTATTTATTTAATTCGCGTTGTCGATCAATCGAAACCGAGTAAGCGAACGTTTTGGCTTGAGTTCGTATTATTTTTCTTAATTAGTACGCTTGGTTTTGTCATCGTCACAACATCGTTTCGCGTTGCTGGTTATGAAGCAACGTTTGAGTGGATCGATAAAAATGGCAAGCAAGATGAAATGGTATACCATATGCCTGCGCTTGTTGGTCCGCATGAAGGAGTGCTAAAAACGGAAGAACGCATGAAGCCGCTTGTGGACATGCCAGCAATCATTAACGCGCGGAAATTAAATACGGTCATTTGGTCTTTGTTTTCTGGCCTTGCGTTATATGGCTTGCTTCGCCTGCTTTTACGGAAACGTATCGCAGCCGCGTTACAACCGCTTGTAAAAAACGTCAATTTAGATTTAGTTGATGAAATTGGCTATCGTTCCGTAGCGATCGGCTTTCCAGTATTTACGCTCGGTGCGCTTATTTTTGCGATGATTTGGGCACAAATTGCATGGACGCGCTTTTGGGGTTGGGATCCGAAAGAAGTATGGGCGCTCATTACGTGGTTGTTTTATGCTGCCTTTTTACATTTGCGACTATCGAAAGGATGGCATGGTGAACGTTCCGCATGGCTTGCGGTTATTGGTTTTGCGATCATTATGTTTAACTTAGTGGCGGTAAACTTAGTCATTGCTGGCTTACACTCATATGCTGGATCTTAAAAACGCCTTCATTGCGAAGGCGTTTTTTTAAAGATAAGAAAGTATAAAATTTTGAGTTGATGTCTAGCTCCAAGCGCCATCGGCTCGAGTCGCTCCGCCCCACACTGCGGCGGCGACACACTGAAATACTTCAATGATGTTACCCACGCAGAACCAAGCGATCGCTTGGTGCGAGCTCTCCTCGGTGGGGCTTGTGCGCTCTTCGCGGAGCCAAGGATGGCGACATTTCGCCGTTGCCCGCAGGACGCGGGCTGCCTTTAGGCGAAATGGGGGCGCTTTACGCTTTTCTTTATGAGAAGTAGAAAAAAGTTTGGCGGTTTTGTACAATAGAAAAGGAGGAGGTATGACATCATGGAGAAGGAAATTAAAATTTTAGTTGTGGATGATGAAGAACGAATTCGCCGCTTGCTTCGCATGTATTTAGAACGTGAACAATATGTCATTGATGAGGCGGAAAACGGCGAAGAAGCGCTAGCGTTAGCACTTGAAAATGATTATGATTTAATTTTGCTTGATCTCATGTTACCAGGAAAAGATGGGATTGAAGTATGTAAACAGTTGCGTGAGAAAAAAGCAACGCCTGTCATTATGTTGACAGCAAAAGGAGAGGAAGCGAACCGCGTGCAAGGGTTTGAAGCAGGAACAGACGATTATATTGTAAAACCGTTCAGCCCGCGTGAAGTCGTGCTTCGTGTGAAAGCATTGCTTCGTCGCACAGCCAACGCTTCCTACGTACCGACGGATACGACAGCACGGGATGTGCTTGTTTTCCCACATTTAACAATTGATCATGATGCACATCGTGTGACCGCGGACGGACATGAAGTCAGTTTAACTCCGAAAGAATATGAGTTGCTTCACTTTTTAGCGAAATCGCCAGATAAAGTGTTTGACCGTGAACAGTTGCTAAAAGAAGTATGGCATTACGAATTTTTCGGTGACTTGCGCACAGTGGATACACACGTCAAGCGATTGCGTGAAAAACTAAATAAAGTGTCGCCAGCTGCAGCGAGAATGATCGTCACCGTTTGGGGTGTCGGGTATAAATTTGAGGTCGTGAATGAATGATGGCGTTATGGCGTAGTGTAGTCGGCAAACTATGGCTGACGATTTTGTTGCTTGTTGCTTTCGTCCTTTTTATCTTAACCGTCTTATTGCTCGGTTTTTTTGAAAAATATTATTTGGAAAAAACAAGTGATCAGCTTACCCAACAAGCGACAAAAGTGGCTCGGGTCGTCGCGGAACATGACGAGCCGTTTGCGCGCTCGATTGCGTGGACGATGGTGGATGATGTGTCAAAGTTAATGATCATTATCGATGATCGTCATTATTGGTATTCACCAAATGAAAAACTTCCTGATTTGCCACTATCGTTCATTCAGCAAGATCAACAGTTAGGGCGCGTATTTGATGGCGAAAAAGTAGTGAAACGGACGCTTATGCCAAATCAAACGATGCGAAACGACGAATATAATGAACTATTTATTGTCGGTGTTCCGCTTCATACATCGGATGGAAATGGCGCGGTATTTGTATACCAGTCGTTAAAAGCGGTCGAAGAAACGACAAGACAGACGACAAAATTTATTTTTCTTGCGGCGTTTATCGCCATTGTGTTAACGACCGTGTTCGCCTTTTTCTTATCTACACGCATTACAGCGCCGCTTCGAAAAATGAGGCAAGTAGCATTCGAAATTGCGCGTGGAAAATTTGATTCAAAAGTGCCGATCGTCACTCATGATGAAATCGGAGAACTGGCGATGGCTTTTAATCAAATGGGACGGCAGTTGCAGTTTCATATTAATGCGTTAAATCAAGAAAAGGAGCAGTTAGCAAGCATTTTAAGTAGCATGGCCGATGGTGTCATTACATTTAATCGAAACGGTGAAGTGCTCATTACAAATCCACCAGCTGACCGATTTTTACAAGCGTGGTATTACGAGCAAGGGCAAAGCGATAATTTATTGCCACTTCCTCCCGAAGTGAATGAATTGTTTACGAAAGCGGTAGTGGAGGAAAAAGAACAAGCGATAGAAATGGCTTTACAAGGTCGCAATTGGGTCATTGTTATGACGCCGTTATACAACGGCAAGGTCATTCGAGGAGCCGTTGCGGTGCTTCGCGATATGACGGAGGAACGACGGCTTGATAAGTTGCGCAAAGACTTTATCGCAAACGTCTCGCATGAGTTGCGCACACCGATTGCGATGTTGCAAGGGTATAGCGAAGCGATTGTCGATGATATTGCCGCGACAGATGAAGAGAAAAAAGAATTGGCAAAAGTCATTTATGACGAATCGTTGCGCATGGGTCGCCTTGTGAACGATTTGCTTGATTTAGCGCGCATGGAAGCAGGGCATTTAACGCTCCATGAAGAACAAGTGCCGCTTAGACCGTATATCGAGCGCATCATCCATAAGTTTCAAGCGTTAGCGAAAGAAAAAGGAGTTCGTTTGCTTGTTGAAATGAACGATGAGCTCATCGTTTCGTTCGATCCCGACCGCATTGAACAAGTGTTGACGAATTTAATTGATAATGCGCTTCGTCATACAGATAACGGTGGCGAAGTACGTGTCATTGTCGATACGGGGGAAGAAGTCGTGCGCATCTCTGTGCAAGATTCTGGCTCAGGTATCGCAGAAGAAGATTTGCCGTTTGTGTTTGAGCGTTTTTATAAAGCGGATAAAGCGCGCACGCGCGGTCGCTCAGGTACAGGTTTAGGTCTTGCGATTGCGAAAAACATCGTTGAAGCGCATAAAGGAACGATTGCTGTCCATAGCAAACTAGGAGAAGGAACGACGTTTACGTTTACATTGCCATTGAAATAGAAATTTTTTATTGTCATCAGCGATATTTTTCGCTATGATAGAAACGTAGAAATTGTTCGACAATTACATACATTCGTTGCAAAAAGGTGTCGAACGGGCAACCTAGTAGACTTAATAGGGAATCTGGTGCAAGTCCAGAACTGTCCCCGCAACTGTAAATGCTGACGAAATGAAAATCGCCACTGTACAATTTGTACGGGAAGGCTTCAAAGTAGGATGACGCATAAGTCAGTAGACCTGCCTTTTTGCACCGTCATTCGCGTCTTCGGGGAGTGAGACGGCGAAACGACAAGGGGAAGTTACTGTCTTTTGTTGTTTCCAGCTCATTCCATTTGGGATGAGCTTTTTTATTTGATATACATAAAAGGGGGAAAAACGATGAAGAAATGGAAACAATATGTGTGGCTTCTTGCGCTCGTATTGACGCTCGGATTAGCAGCGTGCAGCAATAACGCGGAGCCAGCAAAAGAAACGAAGCAAGAGGCGAAAACAGAGGAGGCTGCATTTCCGGTTACGGTAAAGGATGCGGTTGGCGATGTCACGATTGAAAAAGAACCGACAAAAATTGTTTCGCTCATTCCGAGCAATACAGAAATTGCATACGCGTTAGGGCTTGGTGACAAAATTGTCGGTGTAAGCGATTTTGATAACTATCCAGAAGATGTGAAAAACAAAGAAAAAATTGGTGGTATGGAGTTTAATGTTGAAAAAATTATTTCACTTCAACCAGACGTTGTGCTTGCGCATGCATCAAGCGCTCACAATTCTGAGGAAGGATTAAAGCAATTAAAAGATGCAGGCATTACAGTTATTGTAGTGCCAAACGCCACATCGTTCAATGATGTATATGCGTCGATTGAACTGATCGGGAAAGCGACAGGGAAAGAGAAAGAGGCAGCCGATGTTGTGCAGCAAATGAAGCAAAAAATTGATGCCATTGCTGAAAAAGCAAAAGAAGTAAAGGAAGAAGCAACCGTTTGGGTGGAAGTTTCTCCTGCACCTGAAATTTATACCGCTGGAAAAGGAACATTTATGGATGAAATGTTAACGACCATTCATGCGAAAAATGCAGCAGGCGATCAAGAAGGATGGCCGATGTTTACAGAAGAAGATGCAGTGGCGCTAAATCCAGATGTCATTATTACGACATACGGTTATTACACACCGAACGCTGTCGAGCAAGTGCTCGCTCGCCCAGCTTGGAAAGATGTCCCTGCAATTAAAAATAAACGAGTATACGATGTCAATTCTGATTTAGTTTCTCGTCCGGGACCACGTTTAGCTGAAGGGGTCGAAGAAATTGCCAAAGTCGTTTATCCAGACATTTTTAAATAATTACATGAGCGCATCGCTTATTGCAACGTTTGCTTTGTTGTTAGGGGTATCGATTGGATCACAATCGATTCCCTTTTCTTCTATATGGGAGACGGTATTACATCAGTTGTTTCATACGCCGACAAATGTTCCTGCCACCGTTTCGCAAATTATTGTTGCGATTCGTTTGCCGAGAGTCATACTCGCCTTTCTGATCGGGGCATCTTTAGCACTGGCAGGGGTAGCGTTTCAAGCGCTTTTGAAAAACGTTCTTGCTGATCCGTATACAATCGGGGTGTCGTCTGGGGCAGCCGTTGGCGCAGTGCTCGTCTTTTTCTTTCAGCTTCAGTTTTCGATTCTCGGGCGTTTTACGCTCCCGATCGTCAGCATTATATTTGCGCTCGTGACATTATTGTTTGTTTTATTATTTGCACGGCTTGCGGAACGAAATATGGCGATGGAGACGATTGTTTTAATCGGCATTATCATGAATGCGTTTTTCGGCTCGCTCATTTCGCTTATGGTCGCTTTTAGCGGCGAAGAGTTGCGTCAAGTTATTAGCTGGCTCATGGGGAGCGTCGCGATGCGCGGCTGGTCGTACGTGTCTTTATTTGTTCCGTTTTTTATCATCGGTTCTCTCGGTTTATTTGCACATATTCGCGAGTTAAACGCCTTTTCATTCGGTGAGCGGGTCGCTGCCAATATTGGCGTACATTTGTTACAAAAAAAGCTCGCGATTTTACTTAGCGCTTCCTTGCTTACAGGAGCGGCGGTAGCTGTATCGGGAACGATCGGATTCGTCGGGCTCGTTATTCCCCATATGACTCGTCTCATTTGCGGGGCGAACCATCGAAAATTGTTGCCGCTCTCCTTTTTATACGGCGGAACGTTTTTAGTATTGGCGGATGTCGTCGCGCGAACGATCGTTTCACCGCGAGAGTTGCCGATCGGGGTCATTACCGCCCTCATCGGCGCCCCTTTATTCGCGATATTGTTGTTTAAAAGTTTAAGACGGAAGACGGGATCAACATGATTGATGTAAAGGATGTTTCGTATCGATATGGTGAAAAACAAGTATTACGACATGTTTCATTTACAGTATATGAAGGAGAGTTTTTCGGTATTTTAGGTCCGAACGGGTCAGGAAAAACGACGTTAATAAAACTGTTAAGCCGCGAACTTGCTTTACAGCAAGGGGACATTTTTGTTTGTGGTCAACATATTGAAACATATAAGCCGAAACAATATGCAAAATTGATCGCTACGTTGCCGCAACATACAGATGTTTCGTTTGGATATACAGTGAAAGAAATGGTTGAGCTCGGTCGCTATCCTTATCAATCAACTCTTTTTCCGAAATGGACAAAGGAAGATGAGCAAGTTGTTAGCGACTCACTCCATGCGGTGACATTGGCGCATAAACAACATGCTTTGTTAGAGCAGTTAAGCGGTGGAGAACGTCAGCGTGCCGCACTTGCTCGAGCGCTGGCACAACAACCGCGCGTATTGCTCCTAGATGAACCGACGAACCATATGGATGTGGCGCAACAATTTAAATTGCTTAATTTGTTAAAGCAATCGAAGCTGACGATCGTTGCTATTTTTCACGATATAAACATTGCATCGCTCTACTGTGATCGCCTTCTTTTTTTGCGAGATGGAGAAGCCGTTGCATGCGGTACACCGAAAGAGTTGTTAAATGAATCGATGATTGCATCCGTATTCGAAACAAACATGAAACGATATGAGCATCCGGTGTTGCCAAAACCGCTTGTGACGTTCGTTCCGTTTTTAGAGCAGCCTATGAATGATGTGCTATGGCATGTCAAGCAAAATGAAACGATGATCGTCATTGAAACGGTAAAGCCGTTTAAAGTGCTTTCCTCTGCGCTCGTTGGCGGTGGAACGCGCTGGGCAACAACGTTTGTCAATCGGCATGTTCCGCTTGATTATCGTTGTGATGATGCAAAGGAAGAGATGATTCAATTTTTGCGGCAACACGGTTTTGATGAGCAGTGGACCGTTGGGATGATGACTGCTGTTTGTGTAAATGATGTCGCGTTTGCGTCTGTTTATGAAGATGTTCGCCTTTTCGTTGCCGTAACGGCAGGGGTTGGAAATGCGGTTGATAGTGCACAGGCGTGGCGTCGTACAGATGTAGTCGCTTCTCCGGGCACGATTAATACGTTTATTTTTATTGATGCACACTTATCAGAAGCTGCGTTTGTGCAAGCGTTAATGACCGCAACAGAAGCAAAAGCAAAGGCGCTGTACGATAAACAAGTCATCGATCCCCAAACCCACACCATTGCGACAGGAACATCGACAGATTCGACGGTCATCGCTGCGTCTCAACAAGGAACGTATTATGAATACGCTGGAACGATTACATCGATCGGCAAACAAATCGCTCGTCTTGTATATGAAGCGACGCAAACAGCCATTGATCGCTACCGAAAGCGAAAGGGTGAAAGTCGATGACGCACATATGGGCGGTGTGGCTTGCGCTTTTGCTCGATCGCATATTTGCTGATCCTCGTCGATTTCATCCTGTTTGTTGGATTGGGCAAATGATTGCGTTCATGGATCGTCATTTGAACAAAGGAAGATGGAGAAAAGGAAAAGGAATATTCACGCTGTTTGTCGTTTGTACGGTGACGTTGATCATAAGTTACGGACTGATTGTTAGCGCCTACCGACTTTCATTTATATTCGGCATATTCATTGAAGCAATGATCATTTTTACTTCGATTGCGCCAACCAGTTTAGCGAACGCAGCGTACGATGTCCTCGATCCGTTAGAAAGAGGGGATATTGATGAAGCCCGAAAAAAGGTGGGAATGATTGTCGGGCGTGATACAAAAACGTTACAACAAGAAGGGATCGTACGTGCATGTGTGGAAACAGTAGCCGAAAATACGAGTGACGGAGTAACCGCCCCTCTTTTTTATGCTTTTATTGGCGGGGGAGCGTTAGCGATGTTGTATCGCGCTGTAAATACGTGCGATTCGATGCTCGGCTATAAAAACGAGCGATATGCTCAATTTGGTTGGGCATCGGCTCGATTTGATGATGTACTTAATTACATTCCTGCTAGACTAACAGCGTTCGTTATGCTGTTTGTTCATCGTGCAAATAAACGAGCATGGAAACTATTATTTCGCGATGCCCGCAATCACCCAAGTCCAAATAGCGGATGGTGCGAAGCGGCGATGGCTGCGTTGTTACATGTTCAACTCGGAGGAGTAAACACATATTACAGTGTCGTATCCGTCCGACCAACGATTGGAGATGCGTCTGTTCCGCTTGCTGCTCGGCACATTAAACGAGCGGTGGCAATCATGATACGCACGACCGTTGCTTTTACGATAGGAGGGAGTTTGCTTGCGCTTGCCTGCACATGGGGCTAATCCACATCGTTTATATGAAGCGATGCAAATAAATATGCCGAGCTCATATATTGATTTTAGCGTCAATGTCAATCCAATGCAGTACGAATATATACTAACAGAACAACAGTGGTTACGTTGGATGAGCGAATATCCAGAGGAGCGAAGTGAATCGCTTCAAACGATGATTGCTGAACGAGAGCGTGTCGCGCGCAGCCATGTATTTGTCGGAAATGGTGCTGCCCAATGCATTTATTTACTTGCTGAACAATTTGCCGGTCAACATATTGGCATCATTGAGCCGACGTTTACAGAATATCGTCGCGCATGTGAAGCTTACGGTTGTACCGTTCACTCGTTTATGTTAGATGAACATTGGCAACTACCGATCGAACAAATGATAGAACGCTTGCCGTCTTTACACGCGCTATTCGTTTGTCATCCAAACAATCCAACAGGCACGATATGGCCAAAAGAAACGATGTATGCTTTATTAAAAGCAGCACATGATGAAGGGGTATATGTTATTGTCGACGAAGCGTTTTACGATTTTTGGCTCGATGGTTATTCCGTTTCTTCTTTTTTACACACATTTGATCGTTTAATTGTGCTACGGTCATTAACGAAAATGTACCGATTGGCAGGTGTACGGCTCGGTTATGTGTTAGCGCATGAGCATGTCGTAAAAAAGTTAACGGAAAAGCAACCGCCATGGAGCGTGAACACGATCGCTCAACAAATCGGAAAACAATTATTGAACGATGAGGCATTTGTCGAACGAACAAAAACATACATCGCTTCAGAGCGAAAACGAATATTTTCACAGCTTACTGAGATGGGTTATCGCTATTCACCGTCTGTTGTCAATTTTTATATGTTGCATGATGAGACGATGACGCTTTTTCCTTTTTTGTTGCAACAAGGTATCGTCGTTCGCCATACGTTTAATTTTCAAGGACTGGACGGAAAATATATCCGTTTGGCGATTCGAACGAAAGAAGAGAACGATCGCCTCCTTCATTATTTAAAGAGGTGGAATAAATGATCGTATTTATTAGCGGTGGGGTGCGTAGCGGAAAGTCTTCATTTGCAGAACAATGGGCAAAAACAATGGCGGAAGCAACACATTCACTTCATTATATTGCGACAGCGATGCGCACAGATGAAGAAATGGAGGCGCGCATTGCTCATCATCAACAACAACGAAAACGTGATCGGTGGCAAACGTGGGAACAGCCGTATGATCTCGATCGCATCATTTCTATGTTTTCCAAACGTGATATCGTGCTGCTTGATTGCTTAACAAATTTATGGGCAAATGAGTTGTTTCGCGATCATATATGGGATGTACATGGAAAAGTACCGCGCATCGTTCAACAAATGAAACAGTTAGGTAACAAAGCTAAAGGACTAATCATTGTAAGTAATGAAGTGTTTTATGATGGTGTACCTAATGAACGAGGAACGTATATGTATATGCACGGTCTCGGTTTATTACATCAACATCTTGTCACATTAAGCGATGTGGCGATTTTGATGCGTTACGGATTGCCGATTGTAAAGAAAGGAAGATGGCCATGTGGCGTGGCGTAATGTTGGCTGCGCAATTTTTAACTGTGCTTCCGCTCCGTATACAAGTGGACTGGAATGAACGAACAGCACGCGCAGCTGTTCTGTCGTTTCCGTTCGTCGGTGCGATAATTGGATCGTTTCTCGTTGTTTTGTACATGTTCATGTTTCATCATGTGTCTGTGCTCGTCTTATCATTTTTGCTCATGTTTTTTTCTATTTTTCTTTCCGGAGGTTTGCATGCTGACGGATGGATGGATTGCAGCGATGCGTATTTTTCATATCGCGATCGACAGCGTCGTCTTGATATTATGAGCGATTCGCGCGTCGGGGCGTTTGCGGTGCTCTCCATTTTATTTTTACTTGGCTTCCGTTTCGTTTTTCTATTTGAGACCGTTGCGCACGTGTCGTTGTTTTCTCTTTTTTGCATTCCGTTACTTTCACGTCTTGGCATGACGTTGCTTTTATTGACGACGCCGCTTGCGAAACAGACAGGGATGGCAGCCGCATTTCGTCAACATGTCGATCACCGCTATGTACCTTTCGTTATGGTGTACGCATTCATTGTTTTGTTATCGCGTGAAACGATCATATTGTTTTTGGCGCTTATGTTGTTTTATGTTGTCGCGCGTGCATTTGCTGTGAAGCAATTTGGTGGAATTACAGGCGATGTGCTTGGGGCGTTTGTTGAAGGAGGCGAAACGTTTTTATGGCTCGTCATTTGGCTATTACATACGTTCGCCATTTTGTAACGAAAGAAAATGAAGCGAAACAATATATCGGTTGGACGAATGTGCCAGTAATTCAGCCGAAAAATGTGTCGCATGAGCTGAAGGCAGAAATCGTCATGACAAGCGATTTGCTTCGTTGTCGCCAAACGGCGCATTTGTTGTTTCCGAATCACGTCATTGAATGTTCTTATCGTTGGCGAGAACTAAATTTTGGTGATTTTGAAGGAAAAACGTATGAACAATTGCAAACGGTCAAGGCGTATCGTCGTTGGTTAGACGATCCGTTTCGCTATGCTCCTCCAAACGGTGAGACGTTTGCTCAGTTTGAAGCTCGTATTGAACAAGCCGTTAGCGATGCGATTCATCGATCCGTTTCACATGTTGTCGTTGTGACGCACGGCGGTGTGATTCGTTATATATTATCGAAGTACGCACCGGACATCCGTCCGTTTTGGGAATGGCACGTTCCGTTTGGCGAAGGAGTGACGCTTTATAATACGAAGGAACGATGGAAGGAGAGAATGCGATGCATTTCGTTAGCGGCGGTGCATTTCAAGGGAAGCGAAAATGGGTAAATGCCCATTATTCATTCGCGCATACATCATACAGTTGGTATTGTGCATATGAAAATATGTTTCCGCTTCCATATGAAGAAACTGCATCTGTTGTTGTGCTTGAAGGAATAGAACATTGGATTCGCGAATATTTTTCTCCTTATACGGACGATGAAAAAGAAGCGATCCGATCGTATATGTGTGCGTGGAAGCGATGGGAACAAGCGGGAGAACGGACGGTCGTTTGGATCGGTTGCGATATTGGGCAAGGTATCGTGCCGATCGATGCGCATGAACGAGCATGGAGAGATATCGTTGGCTGGACGTATCAACAGTTAGCGAGCATATGCAACCGTGTCGATTACGTATGGTGTGGAATCAATGAACGAATCAAATAGGAGGGAGAACATGAAATTATATACAAAAACAGGCGATAAAGGGCAAACGAGTTTAGTTGGAGGGCGAGTCGATAAAAACGATGTACGTGTTGAAGCGTACGGAACGATTGATGAAGCGAATTCTGTCATCGGTTGGGCAATGACGTTATTACAGGATGAGAAATTTCGCGACATTTATGAAGAATTGCAACGCATTCAACATGAACTGTTTGATTGTGGCGGTGATTTAGCTATTGTCGGTGAAAAAATACCATACAAAGTAAAAGCGGAAATGGTGACGTTTTTAGAAGAACGCATCGATGCATATATTCAACAAGCGCCGCCGCTTGAACGGTTTATTTTGCCGGGAGGTTCACCACAAGCAGCAGCTTTGCATATGGCACGTACCGTGACGCGAAGAGCAGAACGTTGTGTCGTTGCGCTGATGAAGCAACAACAAACGAATGAAGTCGTCTTACAATATATGAATCGTTTATCAGACTATTTATTTGCGATTGCACGCGTTGTTAACGCTCGTTTACACGTAAAAGACGTAGAATATGAGCGAAGCGCCATCGTGTTTCGTGATAAAAATGAAAAAAAGGGTGAATCATGATGAGGCGTTTCACGTTGCTCATTATGTTTATTAGTTTATCTGTCATCGGTTCACTTATAAAAATTCCATTTACAATTGGAAGCATTGCATTAGATAGTGCACCGGCGGTTGTTGCTGCGCTTTTGCTCGGTCCAACAGCTGCGGCGGTCGTTGCAAGTGTTGGGCATATTGTATCGGCCCTATTTGGCGGATTTCCGCTTGGGCCTTTTCATATACTTGTGGCGGTGGAAATGGCAGCTCTTTTATACGTTGTCGGCTTGTTGATGAGAAGAGGATGGTTCATTTCTAGTTATGTATGTTTTTTTATCGGTAATGCACTAATTGCACCGTTGCCTTTTGTATGGATCATAAGCCCAGCATTTGTACTTTCCATCATCCCTTCTCTTGCACTAGCTACGGGAGTCAATGTAGCGATTGCTGTTGTCGTTTCCAAAACGTTGCAACGAGTATGGGGGGAACGGCATGCGTGACGTATTATGTGTGCCGCTTGATGAAGAAAACGAACTCGTTTTGGCGACAGATTGTTCGGGTGGCATTGGCTTAAAACAAGATGATGTTGTAAATGTACCATACGATGTTGTTGCGTACTACGGCGCGCGAGTAGCATGGATGGAATTGATGAGTATAGGGGCCACACCAAAAGCTTTTGTTTTACAAAATTTTGTGAACGACCATGCATGGCATGCACTTGTCGCAGGCGTTCAACAAACGATGGAAGAATTGCAGTTGTCGCTCCCTATAACAGGAAGTAGCGAATCAAATATGCCGCTCATGCAATCAGCTGTCGGTTTTGTAGCTGTCGGCACGGTGCGCAAAACAGAAAAAAGGATAAATGTTACGCCAAATGATGCATGTTGGGCGGTCATTGGCGAGCCGCTCGTTGGTGAGGCGGTTATACAAAAAAAAGATCGGATCATTCCGCTTTCGTTATTTCGCACGTTGTTGCAGTTAGATAGTGTATATGAAATCATTCCAGTTGGCTCAAAAGGAATATGGCATGAGTGGAAGCTTCTGCATGGGGAACGACCACTTCGTTGTTCCCTTCCGCTATATGCTTCTGCTGGTCCAGCTACGTGTGTGCTTATTAGCTATGATCGGGCACAACAACATTTCTTGCAATCGCTCGCTGGACCACTTTTTTATCCCATTGTAAAATGTAACCTTCTATCGTTCTAACCGTTCGTATTTTTGCATACAACATATATGGTTATAGCAAACGGGAGGGAATAGACGATGGAAGATATGATGAAACGAGTGCTCGTTGTTGTTGGTATGGCCGCGTGCATTCATTTATTGTTTCTTGTTGGTTTAAATAACTAGAAAAAGAGAGAGATGTGCTATATAATGTAAAACAATACGAGAGAGGGGGAGAGAACAATGTTAACAGATTACCATAATCATTTAGAGCGCGGGACGTTGACGCTCGACTATTTGAAGAAATTTACGGACGAAGCCGCGCGAAAAGGCATTGAACATTTTGGTATTTCCGAACATGCGTATCACTTTTATCAAACGAAAAACATTTTATCGAATGCGTGGATTGAAGAGCGCCGTTATTATGATATGGCTGATTATGTTCGTTTATTTCACGAAGCGTGGAATGCTGGAATTGATGTGAAAATGTCGATTGAAATGGACTACACGCCAGGTAAACATGAAGAAATGGCGCAATTTATTCGCGCTTATGATTTTGACTATGTCATCGGCTCGATTCATTGGGTGGATGACTTCGGCATTGATTTAGCTGAGTTTCGAAAAGAATGGGATCGTCGGGATCTATATGATACATACCGAAAATATTTCGATCAAGTCGTGACGTTAGCTGAATCGAACTTATTCGATATCATCGGTCATTTAGATTTAGTAAAAATTTTTAAATACGTGCCAGAAAATGAGGAATTTTTGCTTGAACAGTACGATCGGGCAACGACAGCATTAGCAAACTCGAAAACGTGCGTAGAAATTAGTACCGCAGGATTGCGTAAACCAGTCGGAGAGCTATACCCTGATCCTCGTCTACTGCAAATGTGCTATGACAAAGGCATTCCGATTGTGTTATCGTCTGATGCGCACGTTCCTCAAGATGTCGGAGCGGATTATGATCGAGCGATCGCTCTCGCAAAAACAGTCGGTTACACGGAAATTATGACGTTTTCGAAAGGACAACGAAAAGCCGTTCCGCTTGGATAAAAAAGGTTCAGCCACGAGGCTGAACCTTTTATACTTCCAATCTCTTTACAACGTCAATATCGTCAATTTTCTCAAGTATTTCAACGAGTGCATCATCGAGCGGTTTATCGAGCGAAAGCATCATAATCGCTTTTCCGCCCGCTTCTTGGCGACCGACTTGCATCGTTGCAATGTTTACTTGATGGTCGCCTAAAATGTTTCCGACTTTTCCGATCATTCCTGGTTTGTCATGATGTTGAATGTATAGTAAGTGTCCTTCTGGTGCAAAGTCGATCGCAAAGCCGTTAAAATGAACGATGCGATCGCCATAGTGGGCGATGTGCGTTCCTTTCATCGTAAACGTTTTGTTTTCGCCATATACCGTTAATGTAATGCTGTTGTTATAGTCATTGCCATTAGCTGAAAACTTTTCGCTAAAGGCGATACCGCGCTCTTTAGCGATCATTGCCGCATTCACTTCATTGACTGTTGAAGCGACGCGCGGTTTTAAAAATCCAGCGAGCAAGCTACGTGTAATAAATGTCGTTTCTAAATCGGCGACGGAACCGGAATACGTAATTGCAATTTCTTGTACAGGTTCGCTCATATATTGGGAAGCGACAATGCCCATTTTGCGAGCTAATGTATAAAACGCTTGAATTTTTTCGTATACATCTTTTGATAATGTCGGTAAGTTGATGGACGATGTGACCGGTTTTCCTTGTAAAAATTTTAATACTTCTTCGGCGACTTGTGTCGCGACATTCACTTGCGCCTCGATCGTTGATGCCCCAAGATGCGGAGTGACGATAACGTTATCAAACGAAAGAAGCGGATGATCTCCTGGCGGCTCTTGTTCAAATACATCGAGGGCGACGCCTGCCACGTGTCCGTTTTCTAAAAACGAAAGAAGTGCTTGTTCATCGATAATTCCACCGCGCGCGCAGTTAATTAAATAGACTCCTTTTTTCGTTTTTGCTAAGTTTTTTGGGCCGAGAAGACCTTTCGTTTCTTTTGTAAGCGGTGTATGTACCGTAATGATATCCGCTTGCGCAAGCAATTCATCAAGCGTGCAAACATCGACGCCAATTTTTTCTGCCCGTGCTTTCGTCAAAAATGGGTCGTACACATGGACGTGCATACCGAACGCGCGCGCCCGTTTCGCTACTTCAGAACCGATGCGCCCGAAGCCAATGATTCCTAAATGTTTTCCGAATAACTCGACACCGACGAAAGCGGAACGATTCCATTCACGTGATTTGACTGAAATGTGCGCTTGTGGAATACGGCGCACTAATGAAGCCATCATCGCAAATGTATGTTCCGCTGTAGAAATCGTATTGCCATTTGGAGCGTTAATGACGACGACACCGTATCGTGTCGCTGCGTCAACGTCGATATTGTCGACGCCGACTCCAGCACGCCCAACAATTTTTAAATTCGGCATGTTTTGAAGTAGTTGTTCCGTGACTTTCGTTGCGCTACGAACGAGCAACGCATCAAATGTGTCAAGCTCACCTTCTACTTCTGTGACTTTCTTTTGTACGACTTCAATCGTTGGATCAGCAAGAAGTGGGGCAAGACCTTCTTCGCTCATCGCATCAGATACTAAAATGCGAACCACAAATATCCGCTCCTTTCAAATCATAAGTTTTTAAATTTCTGATAATTTAACATAACCGTATACATGTGTCAATAACTTTCGGAAAGGTCATACAAATGAAAGCGTTTTTATGTATAAATGTTCGGAAAAAAGACAAAAAGCTGGCGAAAAGCCAGCTTCAAACGTGACATTTATTTATTTTGTTCATTGTAGCGAGCGATGCATTCTTCAATAAGTTTCGCTGCTGCTTCCGGACCTTCCCACGTGCCAATTTCTGTTTTCTTTCCTTCTAAGTCTTTGTAACGTTCAAAGAAATGAGCGATTTCTTTTAACTTATGTTGCGGAAGGTCTTCAAGGCTGCGTACATCAGCAAAGCGAGGGTCATCAACAGGAACGCCGATTAATTTTGCATCTTCTTCTCCGCCGTCTACCATGTTTAAGTAGCCGAGCACACGCGTTTCGATGACGCAACCAGGGAATGTTGGATTTGTGACGATCACTAAAATATCAAGTGGATCGCCGTCTAACGCAAGTGTATTTTCCAAATAACCGTATTCAGCAGGATAAAACATTGGTGAATACAAGACGCGATCGAGCTTAAACACACCACGCTCTTTGTCGTATTCGTATTTGTTTTGGCTACCCGTTGGAATTTCAATAAACGCTTCAACAACTTTGTTTTCAAACGCCATGCCAAATTCCTCCTTTTCATTATGTATACTTTTTTATTATAGTCGATTGGACAAGTAGTGACAATGACTGAACAAAAGAAAAGGGCAAGCTTCATGTGAAGTTTGCCCTTCGGTGCTCTTACTCAAATTTGTTTGGATCGCCATCAAATGGCTCGTCCGCGACTTTGATGGAGTCTGTTGGACAGCCTTCAAACGCATCCATCATATCATCGATTAATACGTCTGGCACTTCCACAATGCCTTGGTTGTCGTCTAATGTAACGTACGCAATGCCTTCATCATCGTAGTCGTAAATGTCTGGTGCAGCTGCTCCACATGCACCACAGGCAATACATGTTTCTTTGTCAACAATTGTGTACTTTGGCATACAATGACCCTCCTTAATTATATGGAACCAATCGCTTCGTATGAAACGTTGGAAACGTATTCCTCACACTTTTATAATAAATGTGTTCCGACAACTTTTCAATAAAAAACTCCATTGAAAATGCTTATCAGTCCTTAGTTTTCCCTCACATCCTTTCGCTTAATCTGGTAAAATGAAAGGGAAAATGGAGTGAATGTTGCATGTTACAACACATCGTTTTATTTTGTATCGATCGTTTTCGTGGTGAGCGGTCACTCGCTGCCATTGATCATTTGCTGAATGGGAAAAAAACGGCGCAAACGTTGCAAGATAGTAAATGGTATAACGTTAGTCGGCTATTTGGAACAGTGCCGATTGATCGTTCTCGTTTGCTTCATATGGCGCGCGAATTAGAAGCTAACGGATGGATTAGACAAGTAGACGAGCATATATATCGCACAACTTTAAGTGGAAAAGAGGAACTTCGTCGTTTTGTCTTTCCTCCTTACGTGAATGGATGGAAATATATGAATGAAGCCTCTTTATTTTGGAAGAGACTTTCTTTGCTTATTCAAACGGTCACAAACATCATTCATCGTATGTCGTTTGAGCCCGTACATCGCGATGAGCGCATTCAATCATTTGTAAAGCGATGGCTTTTTCAACATAAACATATGCAGACGATCGCGCGGTCGTTATATGGAGAAATGTATGAGCTACTCAGCCGTGTAGAAGAAAAAGACGCAAACATTTTTGTTTGGCGGTTGACAAGTCATGAGCGCATCGGATGGACGAACGAACAAATTGCTTATGCCATAAAAGAAGAAGATGTAGCTGTATCGCTATCGTTTCAAAATGTGTTGCATTTTATACTTGAGACGATAGAAAAAGAAAAGGAAACATTTCCGCTTCTCTTTTCATTGCGTGAACAAACGCGCACACAATTAACGAGTTCAGCTCAAAAAACTTGGGAAATGTTAAAAGAAGGATATTCAATTGAACAAATTGCCGAGTTGCGGCGATTGAAAAAAGGAACGATTGAAGATCATATTGTAGAGATTGCGACATATATCCCGTCGTTTGTGACAGCGCCATTTTTAGAGGAAAATAAACGTAAGCGCATTATACAACAGGCACGACAATTAAAAACGAAAAAATTACGGGCAATGAAAGAAGCGCTGCCAGACGTTTCTTATTTTGAAATTCGGCTCGCACTAGCAAGGTGGGATCAGGAAGATGATTAACATATTAAAGGAGCGATTTGGCTACGATTCGTTTCGCATCGGACAGAAAGAAATTATTGAAGATGTGCTTAACGGACGAAATTGTGTCGCTATGCTTCCGACCGGTGGGGGAAAGTCGCTTTGCTATCAGCTTCCTGGCTACATATTGGACGGTAGTGTGCTAATTATTTCACCGCTCGTCTCCCTTATGGAAGACCAAGTACAACAGCTTAAAAACCGCGGCGAAAAACGTGTTGTCGCACTGAATCGTTTTCTTTCCTATCGGGAAAAAAAGACGTGCTACATGAATTAGCATCGTACCGTTTTATTTATGCTTCGCCTGAAATTTTACAATCTCCTTTGCTCATTGAAGCGCTAACGCGTATAAACATTTCGTTGTTTGTTGTAGATGAAGCGCATTGTATTTCACAATGGGGACACGATTTTCGTCCGGATTTTTTAAAGCTCGGTCTTCTTCGTGAAACGCTCGGCAACCCGCCTTGTTTAGCGCTAACAGCAACCGCAACCTGTCAAGTGATTGATGACATTGTAGCAACGCTTCAACTTGATCAAGTGAAACAGCATATGTACCCACTTGATCGGACGAACATTTGCTTATATGTTCAATACGTCCATACGTTAGAAGAGAAAATAGAAGTGTTAAAACAGCTTATCGCTATATTGCCTAAGCCAGGCATCGTTTATGTATCGAGTCGGCAATGGGCAGAGACGTTAGCAAACATGTTACATGGAGATCATCGTGTTGGCTACTATCATGGAGGCATGGATGGCGAACAGCGGCTTCTTATTCAACAACAGTTCGTTTATGATCAGTTAGATGTCATTTGTTGTACGAATGCGTTTGGAATGGGTGTTGATAAACCGAACGTTCGCTTCGTCATTCATTTTCATTTGCCAACGCAACCGGAAGCATATTGGCAAGAAGTTGGACGCGCCGGGCGAGACGGAAAAGAAAGTATAGCGATATTATTGTATGCGCTAGGAGACGAACAACTTGGACAAGCGATGATCGATGCGGAATTTCCGACAAAAGAGCAAATCGTTTATGCGCTAGATGCTTTACGTCATGGACAGAAAGAGACGGGATTAACAGATGTACAACAACGGCTTCTTTTATATTGGTTAGAACAAATGAATGCTCAAGAAGATATACACATATTAGCCAAACAACTGTATGCCTATATCGAGCAAAGAAAAAAAGAAAAAATGAACAAATGGATATTTATGCAACGATGGGTACACGAACAAACTTGTCGTCGGCGTGCGATGCTTTCCTATTTTGAACAACAACCACTTCCGAATGAACGTTGTTGTGACCGATGTGGTGCCCATATATACGTAAATGCTCCTGTGAAACATATTCCGCAAATGCGGTTGCGCCCGTGGCGCGAAGAGCTTCGTGCGATGTTTTCGATAAAGGTGGAGGACAAATGATTAAAAAACAAATCGAGATCGCCAATGAAATAAGTGAACAGGAAATAGTATATCACTTGTATTTCACACAAGCGCTTATTTTTCTTATTGCGCTCGCATTAGGCATATATTTATTTACCCCTGCAACATTTTTTGCGATATGGCAATGGGATGTGCGGGAAATATTATTATATGGTGGCGGTTGTGCAGCGCTCGTTCTTTTTGTCGATTTTTTACTCATTCGTTATGTGCCTGAACAGTGGTATGATGATGGTGGGATTAACGAAAAGCTATTTCGTTCTCGCTCGGTTCCGCACATTTTTATTATGACTGCAATAATTGCATTTTGTGAAGAATTGTTATTTCGCGGTGTCATTCAGACGCACGTTGGCTTACTTTTTGCGAGCGTCATTTTCGGTTTATTGCATATTCGTTATTGGAGAAAATGGCTTCTTCTTGTTGCTGTCGTCAGTTTAAGTTTTTGGATTGGCTTTATATATGAATGGACGGGCAATTTATGGGTTACGATTTTTGCCCACTTTCTCATTGATTTTATTTTAGCGTTACACATTCGATATCGGACAAAAGAGGTGAATAACGATGCGTGAAGATCAAGCAGAAAACTTGAGAAAAAAAATGGAAAGTATCGATAAGCAACAAGAGAGCGACGAACTTCATTTGCCACCACGAAGTGAAGTGCATAAAAAGAAAAAAACGAAATGGAAAATAAAACACCCACTCGTTCGCATTCTTGCGCTCTTTTTCGTTTTATTGCCGATTTCGATTTATAGCATATACCATTTAGTCGACAAACGCCCAATCCAAGTTGTGACGATTGATGACGAGAGTTATGAAACGATAGACGTCGATCAACAAAAAGAAGAGATGCCACAACAAAAACCGCTCGAAAATGAAGCAAAGCAAGAGGAAGATGGATCCGATGAAACAGAGCCGTCTTTTATTTATCATACAGTACAAGAAAATGAAACGTTATATAGCATTGCGATGAAATATTACGGAAATGAAAAAGGAATGGACCTTATCAAAGAATGGAACCGTTTAACGAGCACGAAGCTCCAAAAAGGACAAGTATTAAAAATCCCAAATATGAACGGAAAATAAGGTATACACCTCTGCCGATGGACATACAATCGTAGTAAAACACGATCGGTAGGGGTGGCTATGATTTTCCCAATGGAATTAGATGAAGTGACAAAAGTCATTTTACAGCGCATCATCGCTCACAAAAAAGAATGGGACGATATGAAAAAAAGAATGAAGTGGTCATTCAGTTTATTTTTATTTTCTCTCGCTTTATTTGGAATGTATGTATATCAAACGGTTTTCGTTTTACATCGTACGTCTGTGGAGCGAGTCGTGATGGCTCTTATTGACGAACGTATTTTTTGGTTTGTTGCATTTATTTCATCATTTGGCTGGCTCGTCTCTTTTTATAAAAAGAAAAGCGAAAAAGCGGAGCAAGATTTTCATGCACTCCGCTGCGAGTTGATTCAAAAAAGTAGCGAGTTACTTCAAAAAGAAACATGGGAAAAACGACATATTCTTTATGCTTGGCTAAAAGATAAATATGATATTTCGCTTTACCATGAAAATAAGTGACCACATGCTCTCTCGTTTCATACAGTGAGAAAAGGAGGGAGACATATGTGGCTTTTTTTAATCATTGGTTTGACTTGTGGTTATTTTATGATTGCTTGGACGCCAACAGTGGAACCATTTGAACTTGAATTGCTTTTGACCGATATGATTTTTGATCCAATGAAAACATTTTTTGCGCTTGTTAGTTTTTTGATCGGTTTTATCGCCAATGCTGTTTTAATTCGCACGGCCATTTGGCATACGTTACGGGCATGGCGAAAGGAGACGATGAATCAAAAAGAATGTTTTCTTTCGTACAGTGTTTTGCTAACGTTTATGATATTAGCAGCCATTGATGTGAAAAAAACGGTCATTTTTTTTCTCTTTTCTTTCGTATATGGTATGATGTCAATGAGTGTATACAAAGAGAGGGAAAATTGAAATGATGTATGTTGTCATAGCGTTCGTTAGCTTCATCATATACATGTGGATCGAAGCGCATCGCAATCGGATCATTGTTCAGTCATTATCGTTTCCGACATTTCCGGAAAGCTTTTCTCGGTTTCGTATTTTCTTTATTTCAGATATTCATCGACGGCGTTTATCCGAAACGTTCATTCGCTCGTTGAAAGGAAAAGTCGATCTTGTTGTCATCGGCGGAGATTTAACAGAAAAAGGAGTACCGTTCTCACGTGTCAAACAAAACATTGAATGGTTAAAGCAGCTCGGCCCTGTTTATTTTGTTTGGGGAAATAATGATTATGAAGTAGATTACCATGAATTAGATGCCCTATTGCTTGAAAGTGGTGTGAAAATATTAGATAATACGGCGGTCATATTTGAAAGTGAGCAAGGTGATCGCATCGCTTTACTTGGTGTGGACGATATGAATAAAAGGCGAGATCGGCTTGATTTGGCGTTAAGTGATGCGGGCGATGCGACGTTTCGCATCGTTGTTAGTCATGATCCGCGCATCATTCAAAAAATAACGCCAGAACATAACATTTCTCTCGTTTTAAGCGGACATACGCACGGTGGGCAAATTCGTTTCGGTCCGTTTGGTTTATATGAAAAAGGACGTTTACAAAACGTGAATGGAACGATGCTACTTGTTAGCAACGGATATGGAACAACGACGCTTCCGCTTCGTTTAGGTGCGCGTGCGGAGACGCATTTGATCGAGTTAGAACATAAAAAAGGTTAAGCAAAACTTATACAAATTTTACACACCTCCCTCATGTTCGCTATAATGTTGACAGAATGATGCGAAAGATGGAGGATTTTATATGTCAACGCAAGAAGGAAAGTATAATGTCAAAGCCGTATCAAATATGTTAGGCATTCAGCCTGGGACGTTACGAGCATGGGAGCGTCGTTATCAAATCATCGCTCCACCGCGCAATGAAGCTGGGCATCGGCTATATACGGAGGAACAAGTCCAAATATTAAAATGGCTTGTTGATAAAGTGAATCAAGGTTTTACGATTAGTCAAGCCGTATCTCTCTTAGAACAACAACCTTCTGACGTGCGCGTGCAAGCAGAAGATCATGTGACTGGGCTTCGCGAACGTTTGTTGCAAACTCTTTTATCGTTTGAAGAGTGGACAGCGCATGAATTGCTAAATGAGGCGTTCAGTTTATATACGGTTGAAAAAGTGGCAATTGATATATTAGGTCCGCTTCTTGTACGGATCGGGGACTTATGGGAAAACGGAAAAATTACGAGCGCTCATGAACATTTCGCCTCTGCTTTTTTACGTTCACGACTTGGAATGGCTTTTTCTATGCTACCCGTTAATCGTTTGTTACCAAAAACAATTTCAGTTTGCGGGCCAAATGAATGGCATGAACTTGGGCTGCTTATTTTTACCTTATACTTACGCAGAAGAGGATACGAAACGATTTATTTAGGGGCAAGTATTGACCAAAAGGACTTACCTGTTGTCATTGATGAAGTGAAGCCATCTTATATATTTTTATCGTGCACGTTACAACAAAACGTACAGGCGACGCTACAACTTGTCGATCAATTGAAACAAACGTATCCATCTATTCGTATTGGAGTAGGTGGACGGGCGTTTGATGAAGTGGATGAGCAAATAAAAAAAACGTACGGTGCTCATTTTCTTGGACAATCAAAAGAACAATGGGACGAATGGCTAAAATCGAATGAAAAATACTTGTCTAAAAGGGAGAAAACGATGTAAACTCAT
This sequence comes from Anoxybacillus ayderensis, assembly GCF_000833605.1. Lineage (GTDB taxonomy): Bacteria > Bacillota > Bacilli > Bacillales > Anoxybacillaceae > Anoxybacillus > Anoxybacillus ayderensis. Next base: position 31,744 of record NZ_JXTG01000010.1, read on the forward strand.
TAGTAATATGACGAACGTTTTTATGCGTTCGTCATATGCTAACAGTAAAGTCTGTGTAGGTAAGGAGGGATGTTTATGCGGCTTGAACGCTTAAACTACAATAAAATTAAAATATTCCTCACATTTGACGATTTAGTCGAGCGCGGTTTAACGAAAGAAGATTTATGGAAAGATACGTTCAAAGTGCATGAGCTATTTCGTGATATGATTGAGGAAGCAAGTGAAGAGCTCGGCTTTGAAATTAACGGGTCGGTCGCTGTGGAAGTGTACTCTTTACCGGCACAGGGGATGGTTGTCATCGTAACGAGCGAAGGTGAGATGACAGATGAGGAAGACGAGTTTAGCGATGATTATATTGAAATGCAAGTCACGCTAGATGAAAGCGATGATATATTTTTCGAATTTCAAACGTTTGAAGATGTTATCCAATTAGCGACGCGTCTCTATTCGCTCGGTTGCCATGGTGGCTCGCTTTACAGTTATGAAGGACGCTTTTATTTACATTTTGCTGAATCTGTCATTCAAACAGATAACTTTGTTGCCATTTTGGCTGAATATGGTAGTCCGTCCACATTAACGATTTATCGTGTCGAAGAGTACGGGAAAAAATTGATCGCAAATGAAGCGATCGCCCAGCTATATCAATACTTTGTGAAAAAATAACCTTCGCTCACACGCGAAGGTTATTTTTAAAATGGATAAGGTGGCTCGCTTTCTTTTGACCATGCGCGGATGAAGTATTCGCGATTTTGAAACTTATGAAACGAATCATGATGAACAGTTGGAAATACACGTTCGACCGATAAATGTTGCGTACGGTGCGCGAGCAGCGCTTGACGCACTTTTTTTGCCTCTTCATCTGTAAACGTGAAGACAATATCAATATTTTCAATCGGATCACCGTAGCGATCCGGACGACCGACGACAGTCACGTAATATAGCTGTTCTACGATATGATCCATTGCTTTGACCGCTTGATACGTTGCTCGTTGAATAGCTTGATGGTCTCGATGACCGGAAATGCCGTGTGGCGGAAACGTAACGACAACGGACGGCTTATATTGTTCAATGATATGACAAATCGAATCGACAAGTTGTTTTTCATATTCAGGCAGCTTCCCATCTGGATATGTACCAGTAATGACATGATCGACGCCTAAAATCACTGTCGCCTGTTCTAATTCTTTTTTACGTACGTGAGGTAGTTCTTCTTTTGTACAAACCGGTGGATTCCCACATTTTCCTGCATCGCCAAGCGTGGCGCTATATACAATGGTTTCCACATCTTCACGTTTCGCTAATGAAGCAAGCAACCCTCCAACAGTAAACGTTTCGTCATCCGGATGTGCAAAGCAAAATAAAATTCGCTTTTTCATTTTTTCGCCCCTTTCTATGCGTACACTCATTATATCTCTTTCGTATAATGATGTGAATGAGCGATTTTTTTTGAAAACGATTACAAAAAATCGATAAAAACTTCTTTGCATATGCGCATAGAAGGTGTATACTATGACATGAAGGGCGGACAATATTTTACAAAAGGTCATGGGAGGTTTACAAATGGTAGCCGAAAAGCATACCAACGAAGAAAAACATGATGTCCTACGAGCGACGCAAATCGTCATACATAGAGCGCTTGAAAAGCTCGGATATCCTGAAGAAGTATACGAGCTGTTAAAAGAGCCGTTGCGCATGTTAACGGTGAAAATTCCGGTGCGCATGGACGATGGCTCAGTGAAAGTGTTTACTGGCTACCGTGCACAGCATAACGATGCGGTCGGTCCAACTAAAGGGGGTATTCGCTTTCACCCGAACGTAACAGAACGCGAAGTGAAAGCACTTTCCATTTGGATGAGTTTAAAATGTGGCATTGTTGATTTACCGTATGGCGGTGGAAAAGGTGGAATCGTATGTGATCCGCGTACAATGTCATTCCGTGAGCTAGAGAGACTCAGTCGTGGTTACGTTCGCGCCATTAGCCAAATCGTTGGTCCAACAAAAGATATTCCTGCGCCCGATGTGTTTACAAACTCACAAATTATGGCGTGGATGATGGATGAATATAGCCGCATTGACGAATTTAACTCGCCGGGGTTCATCACCGGAAAACCGCTTGTGTTAGGTGGTTCGCACGGTCGTGAAACGGCTACGGCCAAAGGGGTTACGATTTGTATTCGTGAAGCAGCGAAAAAGCGCGGCATTGACTTAAAAGGCGCGCGTGTTGTTGTGCAAGGATTCGGTAACGCTGGAAGCTATTTAGCGAAATTTATGCACGATGCGGGAGCGAAAGTGATCGGCATTTCTGATGCATACGGCGGTTTATATGATCCAAACGGTCTTGACATTGATTACTTATTAGATCGTCGCGACAGCTTTGGTACGGTGACGAAACTATTTAAAAATACAATTACAAATAAAGAGTTGCTTGAGTTAGATTGTGATATTTTAGTTCCAGCAGCGATTGAAAATCAAATTACAGAAGAAAATGCGCACAACATTAAAGCGAAAATTGTCGTTGAAGCCGCAAACGGTCCGACAACATTAGAAGCGACAGAAATTTTAACAGAACGCGGAATTTTAATTGTTCCTGACGTCCTAGCAAGCGCTGGCGGAGTTACCGTTTCTTACTTTGAATGGGTACAAAACAACCAAGGTTATTATTGGACGGAAGAAGAAGTAGAAGAAAAGCTCGAAAAAGTGATGGTAAAAGCGTTCAATAACGTATATGAAACGTCGCAAACACGTCGCGTCGATATGCGTTTAGCTGCATATATGGTCGGGGTGCGGAAAATGGCGGAAGCTTGCCGTTTCCGTGGCTGGATTTAATATTTGCACGAATGCGAAAAATCTCCTATCATTGTATGATAGGAGATTTTTCATTGAGGTGAGCGTCAAGTGAAAAAAGAACAAATCGTTATTGTTGGTGGAGGACCGTGTGGATTAGCTGCTGCGATCTCGTTACAAAACGCGCACTTTTCACCGCTTGTCATTGAAAAAGGAAATATCGTGAATTCTATATACCATTATCCGACACATCAAACTTTTTTTAGTTCGAGTGACCGGTTAGAAATTGGTGGTGTGCCGTTTATTACAGAAAATCGAAAGCCGAAACGCAATCAAGCGCTTGCTTATTATCGTGAAGTGGTGACGCGAAAAAACATTCGCGTTCATGCGTTTGAAAAAGTAGAGCGTGTCACGAAGCAAGCGGATGGAACATTTATCGTTGAAACGAGCAAACATACGTACGAAGCAACGTACGTCGTGATTGCGACAGGATATTATGACAACCCGAACTATATGAACGTGCCTGGGGAACATTTGCCGAAAGTGACGCATTACTTTAAAGAAGCACATCCTTATTACAATACAGATTGCGTCGTCATTGGTGGGAAAAACTCAAGCGTCGATGCAGCATTAGAACTCGTGAAAGCAGGGGCGCGCGTCACCGTATTATATCGCGGCTCACAATATTCTTCGAGCATTAAACCGTGGATTTTGCCCGAATTTGACTCGCTTGTACGCCAAGGGATCATTCAAATGGAATTTAACGCCCATGTGCAAGAAATTACGGAAGACGCGGTTATTTATCGCGTTGACGATGAAGTGAAGTCAATCAAAAACGATTTCGTTTTTGCGATGACAGGATATCATCCTGACCATGATTTTTTAAGGAAAATGGGCGTTCATATCGATGTTGAAACAGGGCGGCCGATGTATCATCCGGAAACGATGGAAACAAATGTGGAAGGTATTTTTATTGCCGGTGTCATTGCCGCTGGAAATAACGCGAATGAAATTTTTATTGAAAACGGTCGCTTTCATGGCGATTTAATTGCTGCGTGTATCGCAAAAAGAGAAGGAAAAGTGTCCGAATAACTTTCGGACGCTTTTTTACAAGATAAGAAAGTATAAAATTTCAGATTTGGGGAGCTGTCTAGCTCCAAGCGCCATCGGCTCGAGTCGCTCCGCCCCACACTGCGGCGGCGACAGCCTCCTCGGTGGGGCTTGTGCGCTCTTCGCCGATAGGCGGGCGCTTTGCGCTTTTCTTATTGTTTCTTTTTGTTAACTATCGTAAAATATAAGTTAACAAAAAGGAGGAGGAAGAGGATGAGAGGATTTTTTATTACAGGTACAGATACAGATGTAGGGAAAACATTTGTCACCACTTGTATGTTGCGCGCCCTGATCGATAAACGTATACGTGCAACGGCTTATAAACCTGTTCAAAGCGGAGCGCAATGGAAAGAGGGAAAATGGATTGCACCTGATGTGGACATGTATCGAAAAATCATCGATGTCACCGATGAAGAAGGATGTACATATGTATTGAAAACCCCTTGTTCTCCGCATTTAGCTGCAAAAATCGATGGGGTAACTATAGAGCCGGAACGGATTGTGGCGCATATGCAAAAGCTGCAACAAACGTATGATTTCGTGCTTGTCGAAGGGGCGGGAGGAATTGCTGTTCCGATCGTTGACGAATCATTTCTCGTTGCTCATTTAGCTCAATTGTTATCGCTTCCGCTCATTATCGTTGCGCGAGCGAGCGTCGGAACAATTAACCATACGGTGTTAACGGTGGAATATGCGAAAGCGTTTGGCTTGCAAATTGCCGGCATTGTGATGAACGGCTTTTCTACACCGAAAAATGAAATTGAACAAGACAACATACGGATGATTGAAACGATGACAGGTGTTCCGGTAATTGGTGAAATTCCACATATGCCAAGCGTTTCTGATAGTGACATTGTATGGAGAAAGGAATGGTGGCAATGAACGAGTGGATCGAAAAAAGCAAAACATACTTATGGTTGCCGTTTACGCAAATGAAAGATTATGAACAACATCCGCTCGTCATTGAAAGTGGGGAAGGGATTTTTTTAACAGATGTGAACGGAAAAACGTATTATGATGGATATTCATCACTTTGGCTAAACGTTCACGGGCATCGCAAAAAAGAAATTGATGATGCGATTCGCGCTCAACTTGAGCGAATTGCTCATTCGACGCTTTTAGGCGCAGCGAATATTCCTGCGATTGCATTGGCAGAAAAATTAATTGAATGGACGCCAAGTCATTTAACGCGCGTGTTTTATTCAGACAGCGGAGCGGAAGCTGTAGAAATTGCGCTCAAAATCGCCTTTCAATATTGGCGAAACATCGGGGAACATAAAAAACAAAAATTTGTCACATTGACAAATGGTTATCACGGAGATACAGTCGGCGCCATTAGCGTCGGAGCAATTGATCTTTTTCATACCGTATACGAACCGCTTATGTTTACAAGCTATAAAGCACCGTTTCCGCTCGTCTATCGCCATCCGAGCAACGATCCAAACGTTGTGCGCGATGAAGCGTTGCATGCATTAGAAACACTACTAGCCGAACGTCATGAAGAAATTGCTGCGATTATTGTCGAAGGGATGATTCAAGGAGCGGGTGGCATGCATGTCATGCCAGCGGGGTATTTAAAAGGAGTCGAACAATTATGTCGCCGCTATCACATCTTATTCATTGTCGATGAAGTGGCGACTGGATTTGGACGGACAGGAAAACGATTTGCGATTGAACATGAAGACGTGAAACCAGATATTATGACAGTTGCAAAAGGAATTACGGGCGGTTATTTGCCGATTGCCGCTACGTTGACGACGGAAACGATTTATGAAGCGTTTTATGGCGATTACACGGAGTTTAAAACGTTTTTTCATGGACATTCTTATACAGGAAATCAGCTTGGCTGTGCCGCTGCTTTAGCCAATATACAAATTTTTGAGCGCGAGCGACTCATTGAACAAATTGAGCAAAAAGCGACATTTGTCGCCGAACAGCTCGCATCGTTTAATGAACTCAATCATGTCGGTGATGTGCGACAGCTTGGGCTCATGTGCGGCATCGAGCTTGTGCGCGATCGACATACACATGAACCGTATCCGTGGACGGAACGGATGGGATATAAAACAACGTTAAAAATGAGAGAAAAAGGGATGTTAACACGTCCGCTTGGCGATGTGATCGTCTTCATGCCGCCGTTAGCGAGTACGTTTGAGCAGTTAGAGGCGATGATTGCGATCATGAAAGAGGCGATTATTGAAACGACAGAAAAAAGGGGCTAATGGTCAGCCCCTTATATTTCACCATATATAGGTTCAGGATTTTGAAGTTTCTCTACTTTCTCTTCAATCCCATTTTGCGCATTAATAAAAATGCGGTACGTGTCATCTCCGAGCGTTCCTAAAAACTCATAGCAAAGCACTTCTTGATTCATATTGTTCATAATGATCGCTTTTCTTTCTTCCATAATGGCGACATTTGGGTTCATTTTTTTTCGTGCTTGTTCAATAGAAATAGATGGTTTTGGAATCTTCCGTTCGCGTTTCGACGATAAGTAATCGCGAGCGGAAAAGCCGATAATGTTTCCATCGTCTAATGCAATCTTCATTTTAATGGATTCAGGATAAATACGAACGCCATCTTGTGCTGTAACGAATGTGAGAACAGCGACGTGATCATACTGCGTGCTTTCGTACAATTCGAAGTTGTTAAATTTATGTTGTTTTAAAAACTGCAGCCCGCGCATCGTTGCTTCATTTAAACTAATGTTTTGTTTATTGACGGGACGGTTTTCAATGACCCAAATCGGATATCCTCCTTTTTCGGTAATATCCATATACGTTTCACTTTTTGTTTTCGGATGTTTAATCGTTACACTATAAAAAGCATCGCTTGCTCCTTCTCCGCTATGCACGACTTGTATGTCTTCATTTCCTTTTAAACCGAGAAACGTTTTTGCAATTTGCTTTGCTTCTTCTTTTGTAATCTTTTTCCCAGAAATATGTTCAAACCCTTTCGTTCTCTTTTCGATGCTTGTAAACGAAGGGCCAAAGTCGGTTTCGTTATAAGATTGGACGTTTTTCTCTACCGTTTTAAATCCATCAATAATGGTGTTGTCATTTGGGCGATTGTTTGTCGCGAGCGCCAACTCGACATCCATCCAGCGTAAGTTATTTTCTAATACGAGATGTTGTACATTTCGCAACTCTTGTTGAATGTCAGCAGATTTTTTATATAGTTGTTGTAATGTTTTATATTCTTCAGCGTTCAATGGCTGCTTATCTAAATCGCGAATGGCAGCACGGTAGCTAAATGAGCCGATATTAGACAAAAACTCTTCTGTTTTATTGAACGGTAAAAGTGAGAGCGGAAGTTGTCCGACTGTCGCGTGTGCTTCTGACGCAAGACGCCAAACTTCCGCCAGTGCTGGTGACAGCGATTGGCGAGAATTCATCGCGAGCGTTGTTCCAATTTGATCATGAAGTAAGTCAATTTGATATGTTAAATCATGAAATGCGCGTTGATAATTGTTTTCCGCATGAATTAAAATCGCATTTTTTTGTTGGTGCTCGCGGTATCCCCAATAGGCTGTGCCAGCGATGCCGATCGATAGTGCTCCAATAAGTAAAATTCGTAGCAAAAAACTCCCCTCCTATTTACAAAAAATATGTTTTCCGATTTTTTTAATTTGCGGACGGCTCCAAATCCACCCGTTTGTCGCTGTATGTGGATTAAAATAATATAACGCTCCACTTGATGGATCCCATCCGTTTAAGGCATCAAGTACGGCTTTGCGAGACGTTTCGTTTGGGGTAAGCCAAATTTGTCCGTCTGCGACAGCTGTAAACGCTCCTGGCTCAAAAATGACGCCCGCGACAGTGTTTGGAAACGAAGGGCTATTGATGCGATTTAAAATGACTGCGGCAACAGCCACTTGTCCGATATACGGTTCCCCGCGTGCTTCACCGTGTACAGCGTTTGCCATAAGCTGTATATCATTTTGTGAGAATCCGTTTGGAACGTTCACTGCAGCGGATTTGACGCGTTTTACGGCCATTTGTTTTGTATTTGTTGCTTTTGCAGCGGTTGCTTGATTTTTCGTTTTTGTTTGACGTGCTTTCACTTGTTTGCTTAACGGAACGCCGCCGTAATGAGTAAACGTATTTCCTTTTCGTAAATTGTTATAAACAAATGATTTGTAATATTTTGAAGCGCGTACGAGTTTTTGTTTCGTTGTTTCTCCTGCTAGCCCATCGACAGGCAACTTAAATTTGTATTGAAACTTTCTTAGCGCCCAATACGTCCGCCAACCGAACACTCCATCAATTTTCCCTCTGTAAAAGCCGAGATATTGCAATCGTGCTTGTAGTTCAATGACATCATCGCCGACAGCTCCGCGTTGGATGACTTGTTTCGAAAACGCGTGCGCCTGCGATGTATAACTAAACGAAAAAATCAAAAATAAACAAATGAACCATTTGCGCATTGTGACTCCTCCCTTGATGTGTAAACAATACCTTTTGACGCTATTTTTTGTCACAATAACGTTTTTATACACATAAATAAAAAAGCCAAGCGTTACGCCTGGCTTGATGATTGGGCAATCTCGACCGTCATGCCTCTCGCAAGTTTGACTTTTCGCAAAGCGAGCCACCATAAAAAAATCATAAACGGAAGCATGTAATATATCCAACGTTCTTGCGTTAATAAAATATAGTCGTATATGCCGTGAAATAAAAACGGAAGGAGAAAAGATAACCATATATAGTTTTTTTCTTTTTTAGGTAAACCGAATTTTGCCCTTCCTAAATAAAAGCCCATAATGACACCAAACAACGCATGGCTTGATACAGGTAAAAGGGCGCGCGTAACCGCAAATTCAACGCCATTTGCAAATAAATATAAAATGTTTTCAAGCGTAGCAAATCCGAGCGATACACTTACCCCGTAAACGATGCCGTCATATGGTTCGTTAAACTCTCGATGGTCATAAATCGCATAGTAAAAAACAAACCATTTGAAAAACTCTTCTAGCAAACTTGTTGATAAAAACGCTTCAACAAAGGCGTTTGGGAGCATATGCTCGACTTTTAATACGTGTTGAATAAACATGAGTGGAAACACTAAAAACGTACCGTATAAAAACATGCGTAAAACGAGTGATAACGGTTCCGTTTCGTATTCATCTTTTAAATAAAAATAACTGAGCAGCGCTAATCCGGGAGCAATCCCTGCAGAAATAATAGCCCACATCATTTTTTCCTCGTTCCCAATTCTTTTCTTTTCATTTTGATGGTATCATGTTATTGTCAAATTGAAAATGCTATAAGGTGTATTTTTCAATAAAGAAAGAACTGTTTTTAGCGAGGGGGATTTATACGTTGATTAAAATTGGGGTGCCGTTAACGCTTGAACCGAAATATAGCGAAAAAATGGAAAAATACAAATGTAAAGTAGCAGAAATGGAAGATGGGAAAATTTATATTGATTATCCGATTGATATGAGCACGAATCGCACTGCGTTTTTGATCGACGGAACGCAATTAAAAGTAAGTTTTGTCGGGGAAGATGAAGCTGTTTATGCGTTTGAAGCAGAAGTGTTAGGCCGAACAAAGCGCAATATTCCGCTTCTTGTTTTGTCGTATCCTGGGGATCAACATCTCATTCGTATTCAACGTCGTCAGTTTGTACGTGTCGATGCGACTGTAGACGTGGCTGTTCATCCGCTCAATGACGAATTTGTCCCATTTACGACTGTGACAAGCGATATAAGTGCGGGTGGTGCAGCGATTGTATTGCCAAACGATGAAACAGGATTAAAACACGGGATGACCATTGAAATTTGGCTCGCACTCCATATGCGTTCAGGAGATTATCACTATTTACGTTTTCTTGCGCGCGTTGTTCGCATTTTTGAAGAAAATGTTTTAAAAGCATCTTTGCAATTTTTGGAAGTGAACGATGTAGACCGTCTGACATTGATTCGTTACAGTTTTGAAAAGCAGCTTGAGATGAGAAAAAAGGAGCAATTGGACGCATAAATATAACCGTTTTCTCCCATAATAAAAAATAAAAAAGAGAGGGAGAAACGAATGAAAACGGTTGAACGAATGTTATGGAAGCTAGCGATCATTCAATTTATTTTTTTATTTATCGCCCAACTTATCGTTTCCCATTCGTCCATTGCCCCTTATATTGTGAAAGTCATTCATTACGAAGGGGTAATGAAAAATTCCGCTACGAAAACGGTTGAAACATTCGACCAACGATAAACGGTATGATACAATATAAGAAGCAGGAGTGTTCCTGCTTTTTTGTTGAAAACAAAACGATGTATGGGAGGCATTATGGAAAAGAAAATTTCGATCGCGATTGACGGACCGGCAGCGGCTGGAAAAAGCACGGTTGCGAAACGATTAGCTGAAGCATTATCTTATGTTTATATTGATACAGGAGCGATGTATCGCGCCTTAACATATTGCGCTTTACAGCGCGGAGTAGATGTTCATGATGAAAAACAATTAATGAACGTCCTTCATGATACATATATTGAATTAAAGCCGTCTCCAATTGGACAGCTTGTGTTTGCCAACGGTGAAGATGTAACGGAGGCCATTCGGAAAAACGATGTGACAAACAACGTGTCGTACGTTGCTAAACATCCGGCAGTGCGAGAAGAAATGGTGAAACGCCAACGCGAGTTAGGGCAGCATGGCGGTGTTGTGATGGACGGTCGCGATATTGGTACGCACGTGTTGCCACACGCTGAAGTAAAAATTTTTTTGCTCGCCTCTGTAGAAGAGCGGGCAAAACGTCGCCATGAAGAAAATATGGTGCGGGGCATTCCTTCTAATTTAGAACAACTAAAAGAGGAAATTACTCAGCGTGATCGAATTGACTCTGAACGTAGCGTCGCTCCGTTAAAAAAAGCAGAAGACGCCATTGAAATTGATACAACATCGCTATCCATTGATGAAGTTGTTGATCGCATTATGCGCATTGTCCAAGAAAGGGTGAAGGGGTAGTGAGTTTTTACACGTTTGCCCGCGCGCTTGTGAAACAAGTGCTTACTCCACTTTATCGTATTGAAGTTAGTGGAGTCGAACATATTCCAAAAGAAGGTGCGGTTATCATTTGCGCCAATCATATTAGCAACTTAGATTCGCCAGTTGTCGGTATTACATGCCCGCGCCCGGTTCATTTTATGGCAAAAGAAGAACTGTTTCGCACACCTATCGTTAAACAACTCGTCTCTCGCTTACATGCGTTTCCCGTTCGTCGCGGAATGGGTGATCGTGAAGCGTTGCGAACAGGATTAGCCTTATTAAAAGAGAAACATGTACTCGGGCTATTTCCTGAAGGAACGCGAAGTAAGGATGGAAAGTTGAAAAAAGGGCTAGCCGGAGCAGGATTTTTTGCATTGCGTAGCGATGCGGTTGTCGTGCCTTGTGCTATCGTCGGTCCTTATCGCATCGGAAAGAAGTTAAAAGTTGTATACGGTGCCCCGATTGACTTTACACCATGGCGCGAAAGAAAGGCGAGTGCCGATGAAGTGACCGCAGTCATTATGGAACATATTCAAAAACTTTTACATGCGCATCAATAGTTATGACTTGACAAAATGAATGTTTTAATACAGATTAGTAAAAAAGGAAGTTTTTTCTTTGTGTCAAATGGACGAGCATATTGTTGTTCGCCCATTGAACATATATTTCTGTCGTCGAGCAGGTGTGGAGTGTAAGGAGGTATTCACTATGGAAGAGATGAATCAAGTCGATGTGCGCGTCTATGAAGTAGGCGACACGGTGAAAGGTCAAGTAACGAAAGTAGAAGACAAACAAGTGCTCATTGATGTGGAAGGAAGCAAGCTTGTCGGCATCATCCCGATCAGCGAGCTATCAAGTCTTCATATCGAAAAAGCAAGCGATGTTCTGTCAGTCGGAGATGCAGTCGTCGCAAAAGTGAAAAAAGTAGAAGATGAAGCGCTTATTTTATCGAAAAAAGCAGCAGATGCAGAACAAGCATGGGAAGTGCTTGAACAGAAGCTTGCAAACGGTGAAACGTTTGATGTAGTCGTGAAAGATATTGTAAAAGGTGGGCTCGTTGCGGATGTCGGTGTTCGCGCATTTATCCCAGCGTCGCTTGTGGAAAAAGATTTTGTCGAGGATTTCTCAGACTATAAAGGACGTACATTAACTGTAAAAGTAGTTGAGCTCGATCGTGAAAAAAATCGCGTCGTTTTATCACATCGGGCAGTTGTAGAAGAAGAAGAGGCTGCGAAAAAGAAAGCCGCATTACAGTCAATTCAAGTTGGTCAAGTGCTTGAAGGGACCGTCGTGCGCATGACGAACTTCGGCGTATTCGTCAATATCGGCGAGGTTGATGGTCTCGTACATATTTCTCAACTTGCCCATACGCGTGTAGATCATCCGTCAGATGTTGTAAAAGAAGGCGATGTCGTCAAAGTAAAAGTGCTTGCGATTGATGAAGAAAGCGGCCGCGTTTCTTTGTCTGTGAAAGCAGCATTGCCAGCTCCTTGGGATGGAATCGAACAAAAAATAAAAGAAGGCGATGTATTAGAAGGGACAGTGAAACGTTTAGCCCCGTTTGGAGCGTTCGTCGAAGTATTGCCGGGCGTTGAAGGGCTCGTTCATATTTCGCAAATTTCAACAAAGCATATCGGCACGCCGCATGAAGTGTTGAAAGAAGGCGATGTCGTCAAAGTGAAAGTGCTTGCAGTAAACGAACAAGAAAAACGATTATCGTTAAGCATTCGTGAGTTGCTTGAAGAAGATGTGGAAGAAGACTATCATGAATATACAACGTCAACAGAGACGACGACAGGATTTCAAATTGGTGAAGTCATCGGAGACCAGTTAAAAAAATTAAAATAAACGGTGATGGCAGTGGAACGTGCAAAACGAAAACTACAACATATTGAATATGCGCTCTCAACGGGACAACGTCGCTTGCATGGTTTTGAAGATATTACATTTGTGCATAATAGCTTGCCGAATATTTCCACTGCCCATATTGACTTGCAAACAAAAATCGGCGAACTTTCTTTCCGTTCGCCGATTTTTATTAATGCGATGACAGGCGGTGGAGGCGAGGGGACGACAAAAATTAACGAGCAGCTCGCTTATGTTGCGAAAGAATGCGGCATTGCGATGGCTGTTGGTTCGCAAATGGCCGCTTTAAAAGATGAACGAGAGCGACAATCGTTTACAATTATTCGCCAAGTCAATAAACGTGGCATTGTATTTGCGAACTTAGGGAGCGAAGCAACGGTTGAACAAGCAAAACGAGCGATCGATATGATCGAGGCGAATGCCCTTCAAATTCATTTAAACGTCGTTCAAGAGCTCGTTATGCCCGAAGGAGATCGCAACTTTTGCGGGGCGCTTTCACGCATTGAACAAATTGTGTCTGCTGTTGATGTACCTGTTATCGTAAAAGAAGTCGGATTTGGAATGAGTAAAGAAACGGCACGACAGTTAGAAAACGTAGGGGTATGTGCCGTTGATGTTGGCGGTTTTGGAGGCACAAATTTTGCGCAAATTGAAAATAAGCGACGCGAAAGACAGCTTGCTTATTTTAACGAGTGGGGAATAACAACGACGGCATCGATTGCCGAAGTAGCAGCGGAAGTTCAACGCATCCGTATTATTGGAAGCGGAGGGGTGCAGCATGCGCTTGATGTAGCGAAATGTATTGCACTCGGCGCTTCCGCGGTAGGAATGGCTGGCTATATGTTGCGTCTTCTTATCGAGCAAGGAGTGGAAGCGTTAATTGCAGAAATCAATCAACTGCACGAAGATTTAACACTTATTATGACCGCGCTCGGTACTCGAACGATTGCCGATTTGCAAAACGTCCCGCTCGTCGTTACGGGAACAACATACCATTGGTTGCGGGAGCGTGGCATTGAAACGACCCGTTATAGCCAGCGATAACGGAGAAAGGTGTCCTTGAGAGGACACCTTTTCCTATGTGTATATTTACTGTTCTGTTTTTGTACTTCCTTTAAAATTTTTTGCTGGATCCCGATCGGACTCGACACGACGCGATTGCTTTAATTTTTTTTCTTGGCGATCTTTCCCCATTTTCATCCCTCCTTAGTCCTTTATTTTCTCCATTCCCTTTTTTCGCATACAAAGATTAAATTTTTAAAAATAAGACATAATGGAAAGTGGAGGTGTTATGGTTGGAAGGAAGTTATTTTTACTGGGTTTCTTGGTTTTTATGGATTGTGTATACGTTTCTCGCTCCGAAAAATCATGTTCGTTTACGCATTTGTCTATATATTTTATTGTTAATTACCCTATCTGCGCATGAGATAACGATTTATTCCTTTCATATTTCATTTGCTTACATATTGATGTTGATTGTTAGTTACTCGTTTGTCATGAAACAAACAGGAACAGCATTCATTTATTTTTCTTTTGCAAGTGCAAGTGTCACGATGTTGTATGCTGCGTTTCATTTTTTGTTATTGTTTGATCCGGTTTGGGCGTTTGTTGAAGCGACATGGTTGCTTGCATTTGCGCTTTTGCTTGCTTCGTTTGCGCTATATCGATCGTTTGATGAACGCTTGCTTGTTTTGACGGTCGGATGCTGTCAAGGTGATTTTTTGTATGCGTTTGTGTTAAAACAATTTTCTTTTTCTCATTCGATCGGTTCCCTTTCGTTTTTAGATGGATGGGCGTTAGCAACCGTATGTTTATTTTTATGGAAATGGCTCGAACAGTTACCAATATATATCGATGCACGATTTCAAAAGCGAGCAAAGGAGGCTAATACGTGAACGAATATACGTATCCGATTTTATTTGGCGTAACCATTGGTGTATTGACCCGCTTGTATTTATTAAAAACAGATTATCGTCAATATCCGACGTATTTGCATGGGAAAATTATTCATATTGCTTTAGGTTTTATTGCTGCAGGGCTTGGGACGATTGCAGTGCCTGCCATTATGGAAAAAGAGTTTGCTGCCATTACATTTTTAGCACTCGCTGCTTCACAGTTTCGTGATGTGCGCAATATGGAGCGAAATACGTTAAATGAGCTTGACCAGTATGAACTCGTCCCACGCGGAAAAACGTATATTGAAGGAATTGCTATTGTTTTTGAAGGGAGAAACTATTTAGTTATTTTTGCGTCATTTTTAAGCACGTTCGCTTATTTAGTTTGGAATATATGGCTTGGAATTGTTGCGGCAGCGATTGCCTTTATCGTTGCTCGCAAACTTATGTCTGGCAGCCGGCTCGGCGATATTGTTGAAGTAGAATACGTGAAGCCGCATTTCAAAGGAGCGGGATTATACGTTGACAATATTTATATTATGAACATCGGTTTAGAAGCGCGACGAGAAGAAATTTTACGGTATGGCATGGGATTTATTTTAAAACCGAAAAACTTTAACGCTCGCTCAACAATCGCTAATCTCGGACAACGCCAAGCGATTTTACACGATATTTCAACGGCATTAGGCGTATACCGCGATTCAGGTACGCCAGCGCTTGTGCCACTTGCGAAACGCGATTTAGACGATGGACGAGTTGGTATTTTTATTTTGCCTCAAGAAAAAGATGTCGAAAAAGCAAAAGCGATCATTCGTAATGTACCGACGTTAGAAAATGCGATTCGCATGCCGACGAAATCTGAAACGAATCAAGCAGGGAGGGTGTTACGATGACTGTAGAAAAAATGATTTTAGCTGTCATTACAACGTCGCCACATAAAGTGGCTGGCGGCGTTACGTTCGTTTGTGAAAACAATGAAGAAATGCAACGAATCGCAGCGAATTTAGAAGCGATTTTAGACGGGATTGCCCATGCGCTAAGCGATGACTTGCTCATTATTGTGAAACATTGATTTTTTTGATAAAATGGGAAAGCTAGACCCTTCAGTCGAAGGGCTTCTTTTTTGTTCGGGTTTCGAATTTTAGTGAAGGAGTGTGAGAATATGACGAAACCAGTTGTAGCAATCGTTGGTCGTCCAAACGTCGGAAAATCGACGATTTTTAACCGCATTGTCGGGGAACGCATTTCGATTGTAGAAGATGTACCGGGAGTGACACGCGACCGGATTTATAGTAGCGCAGAATGGTTAAATACAACGTTTAACATTATTGATACAGGTGGTATTGATATTGGCGATGAGCCGCTATTAACGCAAATTCGTCAACAAGCCGAAATTGCGATCGATGAAGCGGATGTGATCATTTTCATGACGAATGGTCGGGACGGTGTCACAGCAGCAGATGAAGAAGTGGCGAAAATTTTATATCGTTCCAATAAGCCAGTCGTTTTGGCAGTAAACAAAATTGATAATCCAGACATGCGTGAAAACATTTACGATTTTTATACGCTCGGATTCGGAGAGCCGATTCCGATTTCTGGTACGCACGGATTAGGGATCGGGGATTTGTTAGATGCTGTCGTTGCCCATTTTCCAAAGCGCGAGACGAAAGAATATGATGCGGATGTCATTAAGTTTTGTTTAATTGGTCGTCCAAATGTTGGGAAATCTTCGCTCGTGAACGCCATTTTAGGTGAAGAACGGGTCATTGTGAGCGATATAGCAGGAACGACGCGCGATGCGATCGATACGACATTTAAGCGCGACGGCCAAGAATATGTCATTATTGATACAGCAGGGATGCGCAAAAGAGGAAAAGTGTATGAAAGCACCGAAAAATATAGTGTGTTGCGAGCGTTAAAAGCCATTGAGCGCTCCGATGTTGTGCTTGTCGTCATTAACGCAGAAGAAGGAATTATTGAACAAGATAAAAAAATTGCGGGATATGCGCATGAAGCAGGTCGTGGTGTCGTAATCGTTGTGAATAAATGGGACGCGATTGAAAAAGATGAAAAGACGATGAACGAATTTGAGCAAAAAATTCGCGATCATTTCCAATTTCTTGACTATGCACCTATTGTATTCGTATCAGCAAAAACGAAACAACGATTGCATAAGTTACTTCCAGTTATTCAAATGGTCAGTGAAAACCATGCGATGCGCGTTCAAACGAACGTATTAAACGAAGTGCTAATGGATGCCGTGGCGATGAATCCGACACCAACGCATAACGGACAACGATTAAAAATTTATTACATGACGCAAGTAGCGGTAAAGCCACCAACGTTCGTTGTATTCGTCAACGATCCGGAATTGATGCATTTCTCATACGAACGCTTTTTAGAAAACCGAATTCGCGATACGTTCGGATTTGAAGGAACGCCAATTAAAATTATTGCACGCCCACGAAATTAAAGGGGGGATAAAATGGTTACTGTATTAGGTGCAGGTAGTTGGGGCACAGCTTTAGCGATCGTTCTTGCTGATAACGGACATCACGTTCGGCTATGGGGACAACGTCAAGAACAAATGGATGAAATAAATGAAAAACATACGAACGAAAAATATTTGCCAAATATTCATCTTCCTGAGGCGATTGTTGGTTATATCGATCTTGCCAAAGCGCTTGAAGGAGTTGGAACGGTTGTATTAGCCGTTCCGACAAAAGCGATTCGCGAAGTGTTGCAGCGTGTTCGTACGTGCTTGAAACAGCCAATTACAATCGTCTCGGTTAGTAAAGGAATTGAACCGGATACACATAAACGCATTTCAGAAATTATTGAAGAAGAAATGGGAGAACAATTGCAAGATGTCGTCGTTTTATCAGGTCCAAGTCATGCGGAGGAAGTGAGTTTACGCCATCCAACGACCGTGACGGTGTCATCGAAAAACATGGAAGCAGCCGAACGCATTCAAGATTTATTTATGAATCATCAATATTTCCGCGTATATACAAACCCAGATTTAATTGGCGTAGAAATTGGCGGGGCGTTAAAAAATATTATTGCGCTAGCTGCTGGAATTACGGATGGACTTGGTTATGGGGATAATGCAAAAGCGGCGCTTATGACGCGCGGACTTGCAGAAATGGCTCGTCTCGGTAGCCGTCTCGGTGCCAATCCGCTCACATTTGCAGGGTTGACTGGCATCGGTGATTTAATTGTGACGTGTACAAGCGTCCATTCACGCAACTGGCGTGCGGGCAATTTGCTTGGAAAAGGATATGCGCTTGATGATGTGCTCGCGAACATGGGAATGGTCGTTGAAGGTGTTCGAACGACAAAAGCGGCCTATCAGCTAGCGAAAAAAATGAATGTGGATATGCCGATTACAAATGCACTTTACGATGTTTTGTTTAACGGAAAAGATGTGAAAAGTGCGGTCGATTCGCTTATGGCGCGCGGGAAAACGTCAGAACTTGAAGATTTAGCGAACATTTCGTTATAATTTTCTTTGAAATAGGCATGTGAAGAGAGCTTTGTTATGTATGTTGCATACAATGCTATGAAAACATTCTCAGACTCGAATGGATGGTGCATGTTTAGTCATCGTCTGAAGTAAAGAAGCCCCGCTTTACTTCAGCTTTTTTATGCAGCAATTAAGAGAAAGCGAGGGAGAGGAATGTCACCGGGTCTTTTAAAAATGTGGATTTCGTTAACAGGAATCGGGTTAATGTTTGTTGCTGTATTTTCGATTTATTTTAGTCGATACAAGGTGAAAAATAAGGTGGTAAAAATTGTTTTAGCGACGATTGCATACATAAGTATGATCATCGCTGGCCTTATTATTGTATTTGTCGTATTTAGCGGGCCGGTGCAAGAATAGAAGGATGGATGAATGATGAAAAAGTGGATACTTTCTGCAATGATCGTTGTCGTGTCTGTGTTATTATCTGGGTGTTTATACCCGCAAGAGCGGCTAGCGCAAAACCAAATTCCATATAAAGAACAAGTCGAACGTGTTCAACAAGCAGTAAATGAATATAAGCAGGCGACAGGCGGTTTGTTACCTATTAAAACACGAGATATGTCTACGCCCATTTATCAAAAATATCCGATTGATTTCAATTTGCTTGTGCCGCGATATATGGCTGAACCACCGGGCAATGCGTTTGAAAGCGGCGGCGTATATCAATACGTTCTTGTCGATGTAGAAACAAATCCGACGGTCAAATTGCTAGATTTGCGTGCGGCGGAAGCCATTCGCGATTTAAAGTTGCGCATTCGCATGTATCAAGACGCTCACGGTTATCCACCATTTAAAGATGTGCTCGCTAAAGGAGTATTTACGCTCGATTATAAAAAACTTCGTTTAGACGCACCGCCTTATGTCGTCAGCCCATATTCAGGAAAAAATCTTCCGCTCATTATTGACGGCAAGGGAGAAATTTATATCGACTACCGTATCGACTTGTATGAAAAATTGCAATCAGAGGCGCATCACTATCGCTATGGAGATGATATTCGCGACTTGCTTGTTAAGCATTCGCTTTTTGTCCCAGCTTATTCCCTTCCCTACACGATTGATGAAAAGAAAAAAGAACCTATTTTTCTTGTGAAATAAGTCATGATCCCTTCTCTAAGCAAATACATTTTAGAGAAGGGATTTTTTTAGTCATAAACAATTAGGACAACGACATATGCATATAGTGTCCTCATATGTTTTAAATATAAGGGAGGGAAGGCAGTTGGAAAAGGTCGATCTTTTTAAAGATATTGCCGAACGAACAGGCGGAGATATTTATTTAGGAGTTGTCGGCGCCGTTCGAACAGGCAAATCAACATTTATTAAAAAGTTTATGGAACTTGTTGTCATTCCGAATATTCAAAACGAAGCAGATAAAGCTCGAGCACAAGATGAACTGCCACAAAGCGCAGCGGGAAAAACAATTATGACGACAGAGCCGAAGTTTGTTCCGAATCAAGCGGTGAAAGTAAAAGTAGACGATGGATTGGAAGTAAATATTCGCCTCGTTGATTGTGTCGGCTATACAGTACAAGGGGCAAAAGGATTTGAAGATGAAAATGGGCCACGTATGATCCATACACCGTGGTATGAAGAACCAATTCCATTTCAAGAAGCAGCTGAAATCGGTACGCGCAAAGTCATTCAAGAACATTCGACGATCGGTGTTGTCATTACAACGGATGGCTCGATTGGAGAAATTCCGCGTGAAAACTATGTGGAAGCAGAAGAACGTGTTGTAAATGAATTAAAAGAAGTTGGTAAGCCATTTATTATGATTATTAATACCGTTCGTCCACAACATCCTGAAACAGAAACATTGAAGCAACAACTAAGTGAAAAATACGATATTCCGGTATTAGCGTTAAGCGTGGAAGGAATGCGTGAAGCGGATGTGTATCAAGTGCTTCGTGAAGCATTGTATGAATTCCCGGTATTAGAGGTGAATGTAAATTTACCGAACTGGGTCATGGTTTTGCGCGAAAACCATTGGTTGCGTGAAAGTTATCAAGAAGCGGTGCGCGATACAGTAAAAGATATTAAGCGTTTGCGTGATGTCGATCGCGTCGTTCAACAATTTAGTGAGTACGATTTTATTGATGAAGCTCGCTTGGCTGGCATTGAAATGGGGCAAGGCATCGCAGAAATTGATTTATACGCCCCAGACGAATTGTACGATCAAATTTTAAAAGAAGTTGTCGGCGTAGAAATTCGCGGGAAAGATCATTTGTTGCAATTAATGCAAGATTTCGCTTATGCGAAGGCGGAATACGACCAAATTGCTGATGCGCTCCGCATGGTGAAACAAACAGGTTATGGCATTGCTGCTCCATCGCTTTCTGATATGAGCTTAGATGAACCGGAAATTATTCGCCAAGGATCACGTTTTGGTGTGCGTTTAAAAGCGGTAGCACCGTCTATTCATATGATTAAAGTCGATGTCGAATCGGAGTTTGCACCGATCATCGGAACAGAAAAACAAAGTGAAGAACTCGTCCGTTACTTAATGCAAGATTTTGAGGATGATCCGCTTTCTATTTGGAACTCAGATATATTTGGCCGCTCGCTCAGCTCGATCGTTCGTGAAGGCATTCAAGCCAAGCTTGCTCTCATGCCTGAAAATGCGCGTTATAAATTAAAAGAGACGTTAGAGCGCATCATTAATGAAGGATCCGGTGGACTCATTGCCATCATCTTATAAAAAGACTCCATTTGGGGTCTTTTTTGCTTTTAAACGAAAATTTTCTCTTGCAGTGAAAAAGAGCAATATGATAATCTTTATTCAGAAAATGTTAGGCTCCTTGGAGAATAATAGGCAAATTGCATGATTTTGCTGAAAAAATGTTGAATTATGAGCAAGAATCAGTTAATATAAGGCATGTTAATGTATAGAAACAATAGAAAGTGTAAACAACTGAAAGTAATGTATGATACATACGCTTTGGGAGGAGGTGAATGGCATGAACAAAACGGAATTAATTAATGCGGTAGCTGAAGCAAGCGGTCTTTCTAAAAAGGATGCATCTAAAGCAGTTGATGCTGTTTTTGACGCGATTACAGAAGCGCTTAAAAACGGTGATAAAGTGCAATTAATCGGTTTTGGTAACTTCGAAGTGCGTGAGCGTGCGGCGCGCAAAGGACGCAACCCGCAAACAGGAGAAGAAATCGAAATTGCTGCAAGCAAAGTTCCTGCTTTCAAACCTGGGAAAGCGTTAAAAGATGCTGTAAAGTAAGAAATTACATACAGCCAAGAGGTAGCCGGTTGCGAGCTACCTCTTCTTTTTTGCCTTTTTTCATCTTTATATGCTAGAATCGGATTACGTGAAGTTGAATGCTAGGAGGATGCAACAAATGAATGTAGAACAAATCGAACAGGCTGTCCGCTTAATTTTAGAAGCGATTGGAGAAGATCCGAATCGCGAAGGGTTGCTCGATACACCGAAGCGAGTGGCGAAAATGTATGCAGAAGTGTTTTCAGGCTTGAATGAAGATCCGAAAATACATTTGCAAACGGTGTTTAGTGAAGATCATGAAGAGCTTGTCCTCGTTAAAGATATTCCGTTTTATTCCATGTGTGAACATCATCTCGTCCCGTTTTTCGGCGTGGCTCATGTCGCATACATCCCGCGTGGCGGCAAAGTCACAGGGTTAAGCAAACTCGCACGAGCAGTCGAAACAGTGGCGCGCCGTCCGCAGTTACAAGAACGAATTACGGCAACGGTCGCTGATGCGATTATGGAGACGCTCGAGCCGCATGGAGTGATGGTTGTTGTTGAGGCAGAACATATGTGCATGACGATGCGCGGCGTGAAAAAACCAGGAGCGAAAACGGTCACAACTGCGGTTCGTGGAACGCTTGCAACGGACGAGAAAGCACGTGCTGAAATATTAGCGCTCATTAAGTAGGAGGGATCATGATGCAAGGAGATTATGTCGTCATTAAAGCGTTAGAGGACGGAGTGAACGTCATTGGATTGACACGCGGTTCAGATACGCGTTTCCACCATTCAGAAAAGCTCGATCAAGGGGAAGTGCTCATTGCACAATTTACGGAGCATACATCAGCGATCAAAGTGCGCGGAAAAGCGCTGATTCAAACGCAGCACGGTGAAATCCAATCTGATGCGAAAAATCATCGTTAACGTAAAGGCAGTTTATGATATAATAAAGTTTGAGTTTTTGGGAAGCAAGGGTGATGAGTCATGGATATGCAACAGCAAATGGAACAAGTACGAACGCGCATTCAACGGGCAATTGCCCATTCGTATGTCGATCGCTATATACAGCCACGTATCGTAGACGAAGATCGCATATTGTTTGCTCTTTCTATGCTACGTTCGGCTCAAGTGGACGCAAACATCGCACTCGATTATGTGTTTGCCATGATGTTCATTCAGCTCGCCCTTGATACCCATGATGAAATAGATGAGCAACAAACGATACAACAAAGGCAATTAACAGTGCTTGCGGGAGATTTATATAGCGGATTGTATTACGAGTTTTTAGCGCGACGGCATGACATTTCACTCATTCGTCGCTTTGCTGAAGCGATCAAAGAGATCAATATACAAAAAATTCGTTTACGGCAACTATCCTTGGATGATCTTGAGCGCTTTCATTGCATCGGTGTCATTGAGTCCGCCTTGCTTTGTAAGCTTGCAGAGCATGTTCATGCTGATGAATGGGGAGAATTAGCGTATTACTTGTTCTCGCTGAAACGCGTTCATCGTGATGGAGCGAAATCGAAAGCATCGATAGATTATATCGACTACTGTAAGCGGAAATTACAAGATCTTCTTCCGCTTCATATACACGAAGAGGTAAAAGAGCGGTTTTCTCATCTCCTCGCTTGATTTCAGTTGAAAGAAGGGGATTTTTATGCAACAGTCGAAAGAAGAACGTGTTCATCGCGTATTTGAAAAAATTTCAGATCATTATGATCGCATGAACTCAGTCATTAGCTTTAAACGTCATGTCGCATGGCGAAAAGATACGATGAGACGAATGAATGTACAAAAAGGAGCGAAAGCGCTCGATGTATGCTGTGGAACAGCAGATTGGACGATTGCGTTGGCGGAAGCGGTCGGACCGAGCGGCGAAGTGTACGGGCTTGATTTTAGTCGCAATATGCTAAAAGTAGGGGAAGAAAAAGTAAAAGAGCGCGGGTTTCAACATGTGACGCTCGTGCACGGAAACGCGATGAACTTACCGTTTCCTGACAACACGTTTGACTATGTGACGATTGGTTTCGGATTGCGTAACGTTCCCGACTATATGACCGTATTAAAAGAAATGTATCGCGTAGCAAAGCCAGGTGGAAAAGTCGTTTGTTTAGAAACGTCACAGCCAACGCTCATCGGTTTTCGACAACTGTACTATGCATATTTTCGTTACATCATGCCTTTTTTCGGGAAAATTTTCGCGAAAAGTTATGAAGAATACTCGTGGTTGCAAGAATCGGCACGTGAATTTCCGGGAATGGACGAGCTAGCAGACATGTTTCGCCAAGCTGGTCTCGTGCGTGTACAAGTGAAACCGTATACGTTCGGAGTGGCAGCGATGCATCTCGGATATAAACCTGATGGACGTTAAGGTGAATAGTGATGAAGCTAAAAGCGATGTATTCGTTTTTAAATGGAGATTTAAACCGAATTGAAGAACAATTAAAAATGACGGTGCAAACGTCTGATCCGCTCGTCAATGAAGCATCGTTGCATTTGCTTGAGGCGGGCGGAAAGCGCATTCGTCCGGTTTTTGTTTTACTTGGTGGACAATTTGGCACATATCATTTTGAGAAAATGAAACGGGTAGCTGTTGCTCTTGAACTCATTCATATGGCTTCTCTTGTCCATGATGATGTCATTGATGGCGCGATGTTACGACGCGGAAAAGAGACGATTCAAGCGAAATGGGGCGACCAATTTGCGATGTACGTTGGCGATTATTTGTTCGCTCGAGCGCTTGAACAAATGTGTGAAATTGATGATCCTGTTGCCCATCATATTTTAGCGAAAACCATCGTCGAAGTATGTCGTGGAGAAATCGAACAAATTAGCGACAAATATCGCTTTGACCAAAATTTGCGTCGCTATTTACAACGAATCAAAAGAAAAACAGCTCTACTTATTGCGGCAAGCTGTCAGCTTGGTGCCGTCGTTGCAGGGGCGCCTGAAGCGGTTCATAAAAAGTTGTATTGGTTTGGCTATTACGTTGGAATGTCTTTTCAAATTACAGACGATATTCTTGACTTTATCGGAACAGAAAAACAACTCGGCAAGCCAGCAGGCAGCGATTTATCGCAAGGAAATGTGACGCTCCCTGTTTTGTACGCGATGAAGGAACAGACGTTAAAAGAACAAATTATAAAAGTAAACGAACATACAACAAGTCATGAAATGGCGCACGTGATTGATGGCATTAAGCGAACAGACGCCATTGAAAAATCATATGAGCTCGGAGATCGCTACTTACAAAAAGCACTTCACACATTACAAAAACTGCCACGCAACCGTGCTTGGACGGCACTTTACAACATTGCGAAATATATCGGAAAACGGAAATATTAGACGTATGAAAAGAAAAAATTAAATCGTTTTCATGGCGAATATTGCTAATTTGCATACAAGGTGGTATAATTGCGGAGGAGTGAATTCCAATACATAACGTATCAGGGGTGGAGAATTCGTCATGGAAAGAACATTTCTAATGGTCAAACCAGATGGGGTACAACGCGGTGTCATTGGTGACATCGTTGCGCGTTTTGAGCGCAAAGGCTTTCAGCTTGTAGGCGCAAAGCTCATGCAAGTATCGCGCGAGCTTGCTGAACAACATTACGCAGAGCATAAAGAGCGCCCGTTTTTTGGTGAACTTGTTGAATTTATTACGTCCGGTCCAGTATTTGCGATGGTATGGGAAGGCGAAAACGTCATCGCTACAGCTCGTCAAATGATGGGGAAAACAAACCCGCAAGAAGCGTTGCCTGGGACGATTCGTGGTGACTTCGGTTTAACGGTCGGAAAAAATATTATTCACGGTTCTGACTCAAAAGAGAGCGCAGCGCGCGAAATTCAACTATTTTTCAAAGAAGAAGAGCTCGTTTCTTACAGCAAACTGATGAACGAGTGGATATACTAATAAAAAGGTAGGCACACGCCTATCTTTATTTTTTTATTTCTGTTTTTTCACATTTTCGTTATACTGTATTTATGAAAGAAAAGGAAGAGGAGTTTTTTGTATGAGTGATTATCAACAATTTATTGCAAACGTGAAACGAAAAACAGGTATTGATTTAGCGTTGTATAAAGAAGCGCAAATGAAACGGCGCTTAACTTCTCTGTACGAAAAAAAAGGATTTAAAAATTTCGATGAATTTTTTCGGGCGATGAATCATGATCAAGCGTTGTTCCATGAGTTTTTAGATCGCATGACGATTAATGTATCTGAATTTTTCCGCAATGTGAAACGATGGGAAGTGCTTGAAAAAAAGATTATTCCAAAACTTCTTGAAAAAAACAAACGATTAAAAGTATGGAGCGCTGCCTGCTCGACAGGAGAAGAGCCGTATACGTTGGCCATCATTTTGTCCAAATTTATGCCGCTATCGCAAGTCAGTGTGCTAGCGACTGACATTGATGATAACGCAATGGCTCGGGCGAAGCTCGGCATTTATATGGAGCGTTCCCTTCAAGAAGTGCCAGAAGATGTAAAGAAAAAATTTTTTGTCAAAGAAGGATCTCATTACAAAATTATTGATGACATTAAACGAACGGTCACATTTAAAAAACATAATTTGCTTGCCGACCCGTTTGATGCGAATTTCGACTTAATCGTTTGCCGCAACGTGCTCATTTACTTTACGGAAGAAGCAAAACACGAATTGTATTTGAAATTTAATGGCGCTCTTCGTCCGGGAGGAATATTTTTTGTCGGTAGCACGGAACAAATTTTTAATCCGACTGCATACGGTTTTGAAGTGGAAGATACGTTTTTTTATCGAAAAATGTAGCCGCGGCCGAACTCGGTCGCTTTCTGTGTAATTAAGGGGTTACGTCTGTAGAAAAAATGTGCTATATTCATACATAATCGCTTTAAAGAGATGAAGGGAGAGAGGGAATTGCGGTATTTAACAGCTGGTGAGTCTCACGGTCCACAACTCACAACAATTATTGAAGGTGTTCCGGCAGGATTGACGCTTTTCGCAGAGCATATTAACGAAGATTTAGCGCGTCGGCAAAAAGGATACGGTCGCGGACGACGCATGCAAATTGAAAAAGACGAAGTGAAAATTTTAAGCGGGGTGCGACACGGGAAAACGCTCGGTTCTCCAATTACCCTTGTCGTTGAAAATCGCGATTGGAAACATTGGACGAACATTATGGGCATTGAACCGTTAGTTGACGATACAGAAGAAGTGAAAAGAAAAGTGACGCGTCCACGTCCAGGGCATGCAGATTTAAATGGGGCGATAAAATACGGCCACCGCGATATGCGCAATGTGTTAGAGCGCTCGTCAGCGCGTGAAACAACGGTGCGCGTCGCTGCTGGTGCGGTAGCGAAACGAATTTTGTCGGAGTTAGGCATTCGTATCGCAAGCCACGTCGTTGAAATTGGAGGAGTCAAGGCGGAGCATATCGCATATACATCGCTTGAAGAGTTGCAACGAGTGACAGAGCAATCTCCTGTTCGCTGCTTTGATGCAGAAGCGGAAAAAAAGATGATGGCGGCCATTGATGAAGCGAAAGAAAAAGGTGATTCGATCGGTGGAATTGTCGAAGTCATTGTGGAAGGTGTTCCGACTGGCGTTGGAAGCTACGTCCATTATGATCGCAAGTTAGATGCAAAAATTGCCGCAGCTATTGTAAGCATTAATGCGTTTAAAGGAGTTGAGTTTGGCATCGGCTTTGAAGCGGCACGCCGCTTCGGAAGTGAAGTGCATGACGAAATTATATGGAGCAAAGAAACGGGATATACGCGAAAAACGAATCGACTTGGCGGATTTGAAGGTGGCATGACGACAGGGATGCCAATCGTTGTGCGCGGGGTGATGAAGCCGATTCCGACGTTATATAAACCGCTTATGAGTGTCGATATTGAAACGAAAGAACCGTTTGCCGCAAGCATTGAACGTTCAGATAGTTGCGCTGTCCCTGCCGCAAGCGTTGTCGCTGAAGCAGTAGTGGCGTGGGAAATTGCCGCAGCCATTGTCGAACAATTTGGACAAGATCGCATGGATCTGATTATCCAAAATGTCGAAAACATGCGTCGGTACGCAAAGGAGTTTTAATGATGAAACGCATTCACATCGCTACGCCGTCGAAACGATATGAAGTCGTCATTGGGAATGAATTATTGCACATGATGGATCGGATGATTGATCGCGTTTGCCCGCATGTGACAGCTGTGCTCATCATTACAGATGAAACGGTCGCTTCGCTTTATTTAGCTGATGTGCAACAAGCTCTTCATCAAACATATGACCGTGTGTACGCGCATGTGATTCCAAGCGGGGAAGAGGCGAAGTCGTTTGAACAATTTTATGCTTGTCATACCGCAGCGTTAACAAACCATTTAGATCGTGATTCATTAATTGTTGCCCTCGGCGGAGGGGTCGTTGGAGATTTAGCTGGTTTTGTCGCAGCGACATATATGCGTGGCATTCGGTTTGTTCAAGTGCCGACAACGTTATTAGCGCACGATAGCGCTGTTGGAGGAAAAACGGCCATCAATCATCCGCTTGGGAAAAATATGATTGGTGCTTTTTATCAGCCTGAACTCGTTTTTTATGATATTTCTCTTCTGTCCACCCTCCCAAAAAGAGAAATGCGATCTGGTTTTGCGGAAATTATTAAACATTCCTTAATTTATGATCGCGCTTTTTTTGGCTGGTTACAAGCGAACGTAGAAAAGATAGAGGATTTGAATGGCGAACGATTACAATATGCGATTCAAAGAGGAATTGAAATTAAAGCGGCAGTTGTCTCACAAGATGAGAAAGAGCATGGGGTTCGCGCCCACTTGAACTTCGGTCATACGCTTGGTCATGCGCTAGAAAGCGAGCTCGGGTACGGAGTGATGACGCATGGAGATGCGGTTGCCCTCGGGATGTTATTTGCCATTTTTGTCAGTGAACGTTTTTACAACCAACCGCTTTTTTACTCGTCGTTTCGGACGTTATTTCATCATTACGGCTTTCCGACTTCGCTTCCATCACACGTATCGCCTGAACGTTTGCTTGAAAAAATGAAAAAAGATAAAAAGGCGAAAGATCAAACGGTGCGCATGGTGTTAATGAAAGAGATCGGAACGGTATGTGTAGAACAGATAAGCGATGAACAATTGTTGCAATGGTTATACGCGTTTGCCGAAGAAGGAGGGGAAACATGTGATTCGAGCGATTCGCGGGGCAACGACTGTGAGCAATAACGATGAACGAGAGATTGTCGATGAAACGAAACGATTGTTAATAGAAATGATCCGCCAAAACGATGTGAACGCAGAAGACGTCGTATCGGTACTCATTTCGATGACCGATGATTTAAACGCCACGTTCCCGGCGAAAGCGTTGCGTCATCTCGATGGATGGACGTATGTTCCAGTGATGTGTATGCGCGAAATTAACGTTCCGCATGCATTACCGAAATGTATTCGCGTCATGATGACTGTACATACGAAGCGAGCGCAGCAAGATATTCATCACGTATATTTACGCGATGCAATCCAGCTTCGGCCGGATCTGCAGTTGACAAAAAAGTCAGACATATAATATGATGGTTTATAAGTTAGCTGAGTAGAGTAAGAGTTGAGTAGAGAATGAGTGAGAGCGGAGCAGAGGATCGTTAAGGTACGTATGCCTAAAGACTGCCCGTCTTTAGGCTTTTTTGTTTCCTCTTTGTTTCCCCTCATGTTCATTCTCCGAGAAAGGAGAACGATCATGAATATATCTACATTTTTGCAGACAGCTTCCCAATTTCGGACGATTCCGATTGTGCGTCGGTTTTTCGCTGACACGCTTCAACCGATTCAACTATTTATGTCTTTACGCGATGAGGCAGCCTTTTTGCTTGAAAGTGGAGACGACGTGTCGCCTTGGTCTCGCTATTCATTCATCGGCATTCGGCCGTTCATGTCCATTGAAAGCGATGATGGCAAACAATTTTTTGTAAAAGAACAAAAACAAGTGTTAGCGTGCACCGGGACGATTCAAGAGGCGTTTGCTATTATGCAGCAACATCTTCACGTTCAACTGTTATCATTAGACGTTCCATTTCGTGGGGGAGCTGTTGGTTATATTAGCTACGATTTTATTTCTTCTATTGAGAAAGTTCCTTATCATGCGTATAACGATTTACAAATGAAAATCGTTCATTTCGTCGTTTGTGAATCACTTTTTGCGTTTGATCATGTAAAAAAAGAGTTGTTGCTTATCCATTATGTGCGTGTACAAGAAACAGATGACGAGGCAAAGCGAGTAGAAAAGTATGAAGCTGCATGTCGAACAATCGATGAGCTTGCGCGCAAAATGGTTCAAGGCTGTAATGAACAAGCACATATGATGTTCGATCGAAATATTTCGGTTTCGTTTGATCGTGTTCATTCGAATATGGATCGACAGACGTTTTATAAAGCGGTGGAAAACATTCAATCATACATTGCAAGCGGAGATGTGTTTCAAACGGTTTTGTCGCAACGATTTGCGATCGAAACGTCCATTGATGGACTTGAGCTATATCGATTATTGCGTCTATTAAATCCATCGCCGTATTTATTTTATTTACAACTCGGTGAAGAACAAATTATCGGCAGCTCTCCGGAAAAGCTCATCCAAGTACGAAATCGGGAACTTGAGATCGATCCGATCGCTGGCACGCGTCGTCGCGGAAAAGATGAACGAGAAGATGCTGTGCTTATGAATGAGTTGCTTCATGACCCAAAAGAGCGAGCGGAACATTATATGCTTGTCGATCTTGCCCGCAATGATATTGGTCGCGTCGCTATGTATGGAACGGTTCGTACACCGCAATTTATGCAAGTGGGGAAGTTCTCGCATGTCATGCATTTAATTTCAAAAGTAACGGGAACGCTTCGGAAAGACGTTCATCCGCTTGATGCGTTAATCGCTGCTTTTCCTGCTGGAACGGTGAGCGGGGCACCGAAAATTCGTGCGATGCAAATTATTCAAGAGTTAGAACCGACGGCACGCAACGTATATGCAGGGGCGATTGCATATATCGGCTTCGACGGCAATATTGACTCGTGCATCGCCATTCGAACGGCGGTGTTAAAAAATAAAGTAGCATATGTGCAAGCAGGGGCGGGAGTCGTTGCTGATTCATTGCCCGAGCTAGAATGGAAAGAAACGAGAAATAAAGCGAGCGCTTTAATTCATGCGATTCAGCTTGCAGAGCACGTATTTAAAGGAGGAGAACAACGTGTTTGAACAGTTGCTGCATAAATGTGCGAGAAGCGAAACGTTAACGGAGCATGAGGCGTATGAAGCGATGCATGCGATGATGAGCGGGGAAGTGGATGAAAAGCAAGTGGCAGCTTTTTTAGCTTTATTACGGTTTCGCGGTGAAACGGTCGATGAGCTTGTCGGCTTTATTCAGGCGATGCGCGACCGAATGCGGACGGTTTCCCTTGGGGAATCGGTGATCGATACGTGTGGAACAGGTGGAGACGGAAAAGGGACGTTTAACATTTCGACAGCCGTCGCTTTGCTTGTTGCTTCGCTCGATGTCGCAGTTGCAAAACATGGGAATCGGGCGGTTTCATCAAAGAGTGGAAGCGCAAATGTCATTGAACATTTTCACATTCCGATGCCGAAAACGGAAGAAGAAGCAAAAAAAGCGTTGCGTACACATCGACTCGTCTTTTTATTTGCTCCATTTTATCACGAAGCGATGAAGCACGTTGCCCCTGTTCGTCAAAGTTTAAAAATGCGAACGGTATTTAATTTGCTTGGACCGCTCGTTAATCCGGCTCAACCGAAACGACAAGTGATTGGTGTACATGATGAAAAAGATGCGCGAAAAATGGCGGAAGCGTTGTGGCGAATCGGAACCGAACATGCCGTATTCGTTACAAGCCGCGACGGCTTAGACGAATGTAGCATTGCTGCCGAAACAAAACTCATTGAACTAAAAAACGGACATATGATTGAACGCATCATCGCTCCCGAACATGTAGGTTTACCGCGCGGGCGGTTGTCCGACATATGTGTTCATAGTGTAGATGAAAGTGCCCAACTCATTGAGCGCGTGTTTGCAAACTGCGCGAATGAAAGTGCAACTCATGTTGTTTTACTAAATGCGGGTGTTGCTTTATATGTCGCTGGTGTTGTGTCGAATATTTCAGATGGAGTAAATATGGCAAAACGTGCGATTGAGAACGGCAATGCATATGCGTATTTACAAAGATTAAGAGGTGAACTATATGCTTGAAACGATTTTGCAAACGAAAAGAGAAGAAGTGGCATCGTTACAATTACCAGAACCGTGCGAACGATTTTCTCGTCGCTCGTTTTATGACGCATTAGCAAAGCCGCATCGCTTTTTAGGGTTAATTGCGGAAGTGAAAAAAGCATCGCCGTCGAAAGGCGTCATTCGACAACATATGAATGTCGTTGATATTGCACGTGCATATGAACAAGCAGGTGCGGATGCTGTGTCTGTATTAACAGATGAACGATATTTTGCTGGTCATCGCTCATATGTCACGCAGGTGAAAAAACATATTCAAATACCGGTTTTACGTAAAGACTTTATTATTGATCGCAAACAGCTTGTTGAAAGTGTCCGTATTGGGGCAGATGCAATTTTGCTCATCGGTGAGGCGCTCGATCCAAGTGTTTTACACGAATTATATGAAGAAGCGCACGAAATGGGATTGCACTGTTTAGTGGAAGTGCATGCTCCAAACACGGTAGAGGCCATTTTAAAACGGTTCACACCGAAAGTGATCGGCATTAATAACCGTGACTTAATGACGTTTCATACATCGCTTCATGTAACAAAACAAATCGTTCCGCTATTGCCAAATTGCATCATTGTTAGTGAAAGCGGCATCCACACATTCGATGATGTGCAGACGGTACAACAAGCAGGTGCACATGCGATGCTCGTCGGCGAAGCGCTCATGCGCAAGCCAGATGTTCGGGCGGCTGTTTATGAATTGTTTGGGGAGCGTTGTGTATGACCGTTTTGAAATATTGTGGCAATCGCTCGTTGCAAGATGTGCAACTTGTTGCAAAAAGCGAAGCAGACTACATCGGATTCGTGTTTGCTGAAAGTAAGCGGAAGGTCAAACCGCAACATGTAAAAAGATGGCTATCTGTCGTTCAACTAGAAACGAAACAAATTGTTGGCGTCTTCGTTCATCCAACAATGACGTCTGTCGCTTCTGTTCTTGCGCACGTTCCTTTATCGATCATTCAATGTCATGGGATGGAGACGATACAAACGGTAAAGCAATTAAAAGAAACGTTCCAACTTCCTGTTTGGAAAGTCATCCATCATGCTCCAGAGGCGTGGACATATATGCGCGCTTGGAAAGGAATCGCGGACGGTTTTGTTATTGATAGCGGTCGGAAAGGAGCGTGGGGTGGAACAGGCATTTCGTTTGATTGGCGCGTTGTTCCTTATTACATGGAAGAAGCGAGTCGTCAAGGTGTACCTTGTTTCATTGCAGGAGGCATTACACCAGATAACGTCGAACAGTTGTTGATGTATGAGCCGTTCGGGATAGACATGAGTAGCGGAATTGAAGAAAATGAGCGGAAAAGTGAACAAAAAATAAAAACCATTGAACAGAAGGTGAAAACATGTTGACATTACCAAATGAACGTGGCCGTTTTGGGATGTTTGGTGGAAAATTTGTGCCTGAAACATTAATGCGTCCGTTAGCTGACATCGAACAACAATTATATGAAGCGTTAGCGGATCCTTCGTTTCACGCTGAATATATGCGTCATTTGTATGAATATTCGGGACGACCGACCGCTTTAACGTTTGCAAAAAACTTGACAGAACGATTAGGCGGGGCGAAAATGTACTTTAAACGTGAAGACTTGAACCATACAGGTGCTCATAAAATTAACAATGCCATTGGTCAGGCGTTGTTAGCGAGACGAATGGGAAAACGAAAAATTATTGCTGAAACAGGGGCAGGGCAACATGGAGTAGCTGCGGCGACCGTTGCCGCTCGTTTTGGCATGGAATGCAAAGTATTTATGGGCGAAGAAGATGTGAAACGGCAAGCATTAAATGTCTTTCGCATGAAATTGCTTGGTGCGCAAGTCATTCCGGTGACAAGTGGCAATCGTACGTTAAAAGATGCGACAAATGAAGCGATTCGTTATTGGGTCGAGCATTGTGATGATCATTTTTACATGATTGGCTCTGTCGTTGGACCTCATCCGTATCCGATGATGGTACGGGAATTTCAACGCATTATCGGGGAAGAAGCGCGCGAACAAATGTTAAAAGCAGAAGGAAAACTTCCTCATACAATTATCGCTTGTGTTGGTGGAGGGAGTAACGCGATCGGCATGTTTCATCCATTTTTAGACGATGACGTGGAATGTATCGGTGTTGAAGCGGCTGGAAAAGGTGTGCATACAACGGAACACGCCGCCACAATCACAAAAGGAACAAAAGGTGTCATTCACGGTTCGCTCACATACGTATTGCAAGATGAGCACGGTCAAATTACAGAACCGTATTCGATTTCAGCCGGTTTAGATTATCCAGGTGTCGGACCGGAGCATGCGTATTTAGCACACATTGGACGCGTTCGCTATGAAAGTGTCACAGATGAAGAAGCGATCGCTGCCCTTCAAATGACAGCAGAAATGGAAGGGATCATCCCAGCTATCGAGTCCGCACACGCGCTCGCCAAAGCGTTTCAAATCGCTCCCCTTCGCTCACGAGAGGAAATCATTCTCGTTTGTTTATCAGGAAGAGGGGATAAAGATGTGCAGACAGTGATGAACTATTTGGAAGGGGATGAACAGGAATGAAACATTTTATTCCATTTATCGTGGCGGGCGATCCGTGTGAAGAAGTGACGATTGATTTAGCGATCGCTCTTGAGCAGACAGGGGCAACGATGTTAGAGCTTGGCGTTCCTTATTCTGATCCGCTTGCAGACGGACCGATTATTCAGCGAGCAGCGAGTCGGGCGTTGAAAAATGGCATGACGTTAACAAAAGCGCTTACTCTCATCGGTCAAATGCGAAAAAAAGGTGTAAAAATTCCGATTATTGTCTTTACGTATTATAATCCTGTGTTACAATTAGGAGAAGAACGCTTTTTTGCTTTAGCGCAACAAAACGGTGCGAGCGGTGTGCTCATTCCAGATTTGCCTTTCGAAGAGAGCGAGCATATGAGAACGTTAGGCGAAACGTACGACATCCCTTATATTTCACTTGTCGCTCCAACGTCTAATGAACGCATCGCGATGATTGCATCGAAAGCACAATCGTTTTTATATTGTGTTTCATCATTAGGTGTCACAGGTGTTCGGGACTCGTTGCCGACAAAATTGCACGAATTTTTGCAACAAGTGAAATCATATAGCCGTGTTCCCGTTGTCGTCGGATTCGGCATTTCGACAGCAGAACAAGTGGAGCGACTTCAGCATGTATGTGATGGAATCGTCATCGGCAGCGCCATTGTACAAAAAATTGAACAACTTCAAGACGAATTGAACGATGTGCATACACGTCAAGAGGCGCTTCGCGTTTTTTCACAATACGTCGCTTCGCTCATTGAACCACTGAAAATGAGGGTGAGAAAAAATGAAAGTGAAACAACAACTAAAACAACTAAAACCGTATCAACCGGGCAAACCGATTGAAGAAGTAAAACGCGAATATCAATTAGAAACGGTCATTAAGTTAGCATCAAATGAAAATCCGTACGGTTGCTCATCGCTCGTTCAGCAAGCGATCACTGCCGAGCTTGCTCATTTGGCGTTGTACCCTGACGGATATAGCCGAGCGTTGCGCGAGGCGCTCGCTAAGCATGTTGGCGTCAATGAAAAGCAACTCATTTTTGGAAACGGGTCGGATGAAGTTGTTCAAATGATTTGTCGCGCTTTTTTACAAAAAGGAACGAACACGGTGATGGCTACACCAACGTTTCCGCAATATCGTCATAACGCGATCATCGAAGGTGCAGAAGTGCGTGAAATTCCGCTTCGAGACGGACATCATCATTTAGAAGCGATGCTTGAAGCGATCGATGACGATACGCGCGTCGTTTGGATTTGTAGCCCAAACAATCCGACAGGTACGTATGTCAATGACGCTTCTTTGCGTGCATTTTTAGAAAAAGTACCGAAACATGTGCTCGTCGTTGTCGATGAAGCGTATTATGAATACGTGCAAGCGGATGACTATCCAAATACCGTTTCTTTGCTTCAACAATATGAAAATATAATGATTTTACGCACGTTTTCAAAAGCATACGGGTTAGCCGCGCTTCGTATCGGATACGGCATTGGACATGAGCATATGTTACAAGCGATGGAGCCAGCACGCGAGCCATTTAATACATCACGTCTTGCGCAAGTCGCTGCATTAGCCGCATTAAACGACCAAACATTTATTCAACAATGTGTCCAAAAAAATAAACAAGGGTTAAACGAATTTTATTCTTTTTGTGATCAATACGGTTTGCACTACTACAAGTCCGAGGGAAATTTCATTTTAATTGATTTTGGCTTTAGCGGTGATGAAGTGTTTACGTATTTGCTTCAACGTGGCATCATTGTACGTTCAGGATGCGCTCTCGGTTTTCCGACAGCTGTGCGCATTACAGTCGGATCGGCAGAACAAAACGAAACGATCATCCGAGCGTTAACAAACATGTTGAAAGAAAGAAGGGAAAAACTTTGCGAGGAAACGTTTTAATTGCCGGTCTCGGCTTAATTGGCGGTTCGATTGCGCTTGCGATCAAGCGGGTGCATCCGGACGCGACAATGATTGGGTATGACGTATCAGGCGAGTCGTTGCGTTTGGCTCGCTCACTTGGCGTAATTGATGAAGCGGTACCGTCGTTTGCTCATGCGGCTTGTGAGGCGGATGTCATCGTGCTTGCTGCACCTGTTGCCCAAACGGAACAATTGCTTCGTGAATTAGTCGCTCTTCCTTTACGACCAGACGTCATTGTCACAGATGTTGGGAGTACGAAAGAGCGCATTGTGAAACAAGCATGGCCGTTATTAGAACAAGGAGTCACGTTTATCGGCGGACATCCGATGGCCGGTTCACATAAAAGCGGAGTTGCGGCTGCGCGGGCACACTTGTTCGAAAATGCCTTTTACATTTTAACACCGACAGAACATGTAAAAGAAGAACAAATCACGCGATTAAAGCGATGGCTTGAAGGAACGAAAGCACACTTTGTTACATTAACACCGAAAGAACATGATCGCATCGCTGGCGTCATTAGCCACTTTCCGCACATCATTGCGGCAAGCCTCGTTCACCAAGCGCAACAGTACGAACGGGAAGATGAGCTTGTGAGTCGATTAGCGGCAGGTGGTTTTCGTGATATTACGCGCATTGCTTCTAGCAACCCAGAAATGTGGCGCGATATTTTCATACATAATAAAGAGGAATTGCTACATTTGTTTGATCGTTGGATAGAGGAAATGAAAAAAATTCGTACGTACGTTGCGGACGGTGATAGCGAACGGATTTATCAATACTTTCGTGAGGCGAAACAGTTTCGTGATGGGCTGCCTGTCCGAACGAAAGGAGCGATTCCTTCCTTTTACGATTTATATGTTGATGTGCCAGACTATCCGGGGGTTATTTCTGAAATTACCGGTTATTTGGCAAAAGAGCGTATTAGCATTACGAATATTCGCATCATCGAAACGCGGGAAGATATTTACGGCGTGCTTCGTTTAAGTTTTCAAACAGACGATGATCGGCAACGCGCGAAACATTGCATCGAAGCGAATACGAACTACGAAACGTATGTTGTGTAAAAGAGGGTGAGATTGTGAATTTAAAAACAAATGTCCATGCATTACGAGGAGAAATTGCTGTTCCAGGTGATAAGTCCATTTCTCACCGTGCCGTTATGTTTGGAGCATTGGCGAATGGAACGACACGGGTGACCAACTTTTTAACAGGGGAAGATTGTTTAAGCACCATCGATTGTTTTCGGAAAATGGGTGTAGCCATTACGCAACAAGGAAATGAAGTGATCATTGAAGGAAAAGGAATCGACGGGTTAAAAGAACCTACACATATATTAAACGTCGGCAACTCAGGTACAACTACCCGTTTATTGTTAGGGATTTTAGCTGCTTGTCCGTTTCATGCTTGTTTAATTGGGGATGATTCGATTGCTAAACGGCCGATGGATCGTGTCACAAAACCGTTAAAACAAATGGGCGCACACATCGATGGAAGGGAACAAGGACGATATACACCGTTAGCGGTACGTGGCGGACAACTCCAGCCCATCACATATCATTCCCCAGTTGCAAGCGCGCAAGTGAAATCGGCCATTTTGCTTGCAGGATTGCATGCGGACGGAACGACGACAGTAATCGAACCACACCAATCGCGCGATCATACCGAGCGAATGTTGCGGGCATTTGGTGCAGAGGTGTGTGTGGACGGATTGAGCGTCTCTATTACAGGACGGCAAACGCTTCGCGCGATCGATATAGAAGTGCCGGGAGATATTTCTTCAGCAGCTTTCTTTTTAGTGGCTGGTGCGATCGTTCCAAACAGCGAAATTACGCTAAAGCATGTCGGAATAAACCCGACGCGCACAGGGATTATTGATGTGTTGAAAAATATGGGAGCAGACATTTCCATTGAAAATGTTCGCCACGAAGAAAGTGAACCGGTAGCTGACATTACTGTTCGCACATCGACGTTAAAGGCAACGCATATTGGTGGTGACATCATTCCTCGATTAATTGATGAAATTCCAATTATTGCTCTTTTGGCGACGCAAGCAGAAGGAACGACAGTCATTACAGATGCGAGCGAGTTGAAAGTGAAAGAGACAGATCGAATTGCGACGGTCGTGTCTGAATTGCGAAAGCTTGGCGCACACATTGAAGCGACAGAAGACGGAATGATTATTCATGGGAAAACGCCGCTACATGCGAACGATGTCCTCGTCGATAGTTATGGCGACCATCGCATCGGCATGATGTTAGCGATCGCATCGTGCATCACAAAAGGACATGTTACTCTTCAACGTCCGGAAGCGATTGCGGTGTCATATCCGACGTTTTTTGACCATCTCCGCATGTTACAAAGCTGATTCGATCATGGATCAGCTTCTTTTTTTGCATGCTTATTTGTTCGATGGTATGATAAAGCGTGACGATATGAATGATAAGGGTGAGATTGATGGGAAAACTAGATGAAATCGTGCAACTTGTTGAACAAGGTGACGTTGAACGTGCGTTAGCGCTTGTGGAGCAAGTGAAACAAAACGGAAGCGATGAAGAGCGATATATGCTAGCGGATCACTTGTTTTCATGGGGGTTTTTAGAAGAAGCAGAAGCGCTCGTTCACCTGCTGCTTGCGCGCTATCCAGATGAACGTGAATTGCAACTTTTTTTAGCAGAAATATATACAGAAATGGATAAAGAGGAAGAAGCGCTTGAGTTGTTGATTGATATAGAAGAAGACGATCCGTATTACGTGCGCGCATGCTTGCTAATGGCGGATCTTTATCAAATGCAAGGATTAGATGAAGTAAGTGAACAAAAACTATTAAAAGCGTACGAAAAAATGCCAAACGAACCACTTGTTCAATTTGCGTTAGCTGAGCTATATTTTACGAGCGGACAATATCAAAAAAGCTTGCCGTATTATGAGCAAGTCATGAAGCAAACAAAGACGATGGCAGGCACAGTGCTCGCTCAACGTATGGCGGAAGCCTATAGTTTGCTAGGTGAATTTGAACAAGCGATGGTTTATTATGAACAAGCATTAAATGAACGTTTCGATGCTCACACGTTATTCCAATACGGATTTACGGCATATCAAGCGGAAGCATATAAAACAGCGATTGCCAAACTAAGTGAGTTAAAGGCGCTTGATCGCGAATACGTGCCGCTTTATTTATTTTTAGCAAAATCGTATGAACAAGAAGGAGATATACAACAAAGTTACGAAATAGCAAAAGAAGGGTTAACGATTGATGAATGGAATAAAGAATTGCTCGTATATGCTGGAAAAATTGCATTGAAGCTTGGGAAGCGGGAAGAAGCGATCGGGTATATCGAGCAAGCGCTTCGTATCGATCCAGGCTATTTAGAAGCGTTGTTCATACAGACAAGCTTGCTGTTTCACGAAGAACGGTACGAAGATGTCGTCCGTATCATTCAACAAGCGCTCGATCAAGGGGAATACGATCCGCAATTTGAGTGGGAGCTTGCGAAAGCGAAGCAAAAGCTTGAAATGTATGATCAGGCATTAAATCATTATGAAGAGGCATATACTTTTTTTAAAGATGACCCAAACTTTTTATATGATTTTGGCTATTTTTTATTTGAGGAGGGGAGAAGAGAAAAGGCGAAAGACATATTTGAACAACTATTGCGTATTGATCCGACAAACGAAGAGATTGCCCACATGATGTTGCAATTTGAATGAAGATGTCATTCGGATGCAAGGGGGAAAGGGAATGGTTTCTGTCCGGGAGAAAAAAGAGTTCGTGCGCTGGTTTTTGAATAATTACCAATTAAAACGGCGCGAATGTGTATGGATTTTAAACTATTTACTTAGCCATGATGCGCTAATGGAAAAAGTGCATTTTGTAGAACATGCTGAATATTGCCCGCGCGGCATGATGATGTCGACACATTGTGTAGACGACGTACCGTTTCGGTTTTATAAGCAAAACGTCATCACGACGGATGCAGAAAAATCGTTTCACGACATTCGGTTAAACCGCGATGAAGACATTTACATTCAATTAAACTTTCGCGGGGCCTTTCATTCGCCACAATATGTGGCGGTGCTTGAAGAAAATCCGTACATGCCAAAACGGGTGAATAAACAAGATGAACAACTGGTAGAAACAATCGTTCATCAATCGATTCAACATTTTCAACGGCAAAAAATTATGCGATTAATTGACGAGGCGCTTGATCAGCAAGATGAACAAAAATTTCGCGAGCTGACCGAACAATTAAAAGCGTTGCGTTAACCTCGTGGTTTCGCAACGCTTTTTACGATGCATATATTTTTCACAAAATGTTCAAAAAAATACATATGCGTTTCGTGTAAGATGGAAACATAAGGAGTGGTTTCAATGAAATGGACAGCAAAAGATGTAGATGCGTATCATCAAGCAAAAGAGTATGTTGATACAGCGCTCGTTCCGTGCATACCGATAGGAAGCACAAATATGAAAGCGTTTGCTGAAATGAGCGAGCATACGTTGTTTATTACAAATGAAGTAGAACGACAGTTTAAAGGGAGGGTGATGCTATTTCCACCATTGACATATTTCGTACAAGAACAAATCCAAGCGCGCGTGCATGAATGGACAAACGTGCTTAAACAAGCGGGATTTCAACATGTATGTTTTGTCACTTCACATGCGGACGTTGCTGATGATTCGTTTATTTATGTACCAGCGCTTCCGCTTGAACATGCGGATGAGGAATATAAGCAAAAAGTTGCTCGTCAACAAGTGGAACAAGTAATGGATGCGTTAGTCGCAAAATGGACGTTAAAAAATTAGATAGCGTTTACACTATCATTATATTGACCTTGGTGGAAACATGATATATCATTAGGTTGTCCTAGTTTTATATATGTGTTATAACAATTCGTCCGGATGGACTTAACTTCGCATAGAGGGGGGAAAACGATGAGCGAGAAAAAGCATCGCGTGTCAAGACGGCAATTTTTAAACTACACGTTAACAGGTGTAGGCGGATTTATGGCGGCTGGCATTTTATCACCGATGGTGCGCTTCGCCTTAGATCCGATCTTGAAAGAAGAAGCTGGGCAAGATATGGTTGCGGTTGCCCAAGTAAAAGACATTACGACAGAGCCACAGCGCTTTGACTTTAAAGTAAAAGTAAAAGACGCGTGGTACGAATCAGAAGAGCCAAGATCTGCTTGGGTATTTAAAGATGAAAAAGGGGATATCGTTGCGCTATCACCAATTTGTACACATCTTGGCTGTACGGTAAACTGGAACGGTGAAAAAAGCAATCCGAACCGTTTCTTCTGTCCTTGTCACTACGGTTTATATGAAAAGGACGGAACGAACGTGCCGAACACACCGCCAACGGCTCCATTGCATCGATATGAGTACGAAGTAAAAGATGGCACGTTGTATTTAGGGAAAGCGAAACCACGAGGGGAGGCGTAATACATGCTTAATAAGATTTATGATTGGGTTGACGAACGGCTAGATATTACGCCTTTGTGGCGCGATATCGCAGACCATGAAGTGCCAGAGCACGTAAACCCTGCGCATCACTTTTCTGCCTTTGTTTACTGCTTTGGTGGATTAACATTTTTCGTGACAGTCATTCAAATTTTATCTGGTATGTTTTTAACGATGTATTACGTACCAGATATTAAAAACGCTTGGGAATCTGTTTATTACTTACAAAACGAAGTAGCCTTTGGACAAATTGTGCGCGGCATGCATCACTGGGGAGCAAGTCTCGTTATCGTGATGATGTTTTTACATACGTTGCGCGTATTTTTCCAAGGTGCTTACAAAAAGCCACGTGAATTAAACTGGATCGTTGGCGTACTTATTTTTATGGTCATGATGGGTCTTGGTTTCACAGGCTACTTATTGCCTTGGGATATGAAAGCGCTCTTTGCGACGAAAGTAGGATTGCAAATTGCTGAGGCGACACCAGTAATCGGTCCAGCGATTAAAACGTTATTAGCGGGTCATCACGAAATCGTTGGGGCACAAACGTTAACGCGCTTCTTTGCGATTCACGTCTTCTTCTTGCCTGGAGCGTTATTAGGATTAATGGCTGCACACTTCTTAATGATTCGGAAACAAGGAATTTCTGGTCCACTGTAAAATTTAGCATAAGGGAGGGAACACTATGCATCG
Source organism: Anoxybacillus ayderensis (assembly GCF_000833605.1). Taxonomy (GTDB): domain Bacteria; phylum Bacillota; class Bacilli; order Bacillales; family Anoxybacillaceae; genus Anoxybacillus; species Anoxybacillus ayderensis. Next base: position 73,994 of record NZ_JXTG01000010.1, read on the forward strand.
CGGAAAAGGGATGAAATTTGTCGGCGACTCGCGCGTACCTGCAGTACGCAAGCCGAACATTCCGAAAGACTATTCCGAATATCCGGGGAAAACAGAGGCGTTTTGGCCGAACTTTTTATTAAAAGAATGGATGGTCGGCTCCGTCTTTTTAATCGGCTTTTTATGTTTAACCGTTGCGCATCCGTCGCCACTTGAGCGAATTGCGGATCCGACAGATACAAGTTATATTCCGCTTCCAGACTGGTACTTCTTATTCTTATACCAACTATTGAAGTACTCGTTTGCATCTGGTCCATATACAGTTGTTGGAGCGATTATTATTCCTGGGCTTGCGTTTGGAGCGCTATTGCTTGCGCCGTTTTTAGATCGTGGTCCAGAACGTCGTCCATCAAAACGTCCAGTTGCTGTCGGGATGATGTTGCTTACGCTTGCGGCAATCATTTTCTTAACATGGGAATCTGTCGTCACGCACGACTGGGAAGCAGCGGCTGAGCAAGGAAAAATTCGTGCGGAAGTAGACATTGACAAAAATGCAGAAGGATATAAAATCTTAGAAGCAAATACATGTTTAACATGTCACGGTGAAAACTTGCAAGGGGGCCCAGCGGCACCATCGCTCGTTGGCACAGGATTATCTCCTGAAGAAGTTATTAATATTGTTAAAAATGGTCAAGGGAGCATGCCTGCAGGTATTTTCAAAGGTACAGATGAAGAATTGCAAAAACTTGCAGAGTTTGTCGCCGGTTTAAAAGCAGAATAATGTGTAAAAGCTGACTGAACATCAGTCAGCTTTTTTGTACATACGGGAGGTCAATATATGCTACACATACGTACTTTGTTAATGCATCGTTCGTTTCTTATGCTTTTGTTGATCGTGAATGTCATTGGGACGATTTACGGTTACATATGGTACGGACCACAATTGTCGGAAACGCCAACGATCTTTCTTCCGTTTGTTCCAGATAGTCCGACAGCGAGCTTATTTTTCGTATTTGTTTTAATGGCATGGCTTCGTCATACGCATTGGCCGTTTATGGAAGCGTTAGCCGTTGTAACGCTTGTGAAATATGGCATTTGGGCTGTTGTGATGAATATGCTTGTATTTGTTGTGACCGGGCAACTCGGTTGGGCAGGATGGATGCTCGTTATATCGCACGGGGCGATGGCGGTGCAAGCGTTGTTGTATGCTCCACACTATCGAATGTCGTTCGTTCATGTTGTTGTCGCAGCGATTTGGACGTTGCATAACGACGTCATCGATTACGTGTTTGGCATGATGCCACAATATCATATGTTAGCGCAATATACGTTACAAATTGGCTATTTTACGTTTTGGCTCAGCATCGTTTCGATTGCTGTGGCTTACATTTTTTCACGTCGGCGATAAATCATGGTCTATGTCTCTTTTTACGGTCATATATTCAATAGTAAGATCGTAAGGAGGGACAAGGAGATGCGCATTCGACTCGTCGTGATGTTTATCATCATTTATTTATTTCCGTATACAGTATATGCAACCGGTCATGAATGGGACAAACTAGATCAAATTTCTGACGAAGCGCTTCAGCTAACAAAAAATGACCGCTTGCAAGAAGCAAAGCAGTTATTGGAATACTTTGAACAACAATTCACTTTATTTCGTGAAGATATTCATTCGATGGATGTCATATATGTGTTAACAGCTACACACGAAGAAGCGTTGAAAGCGGTCACGGCATCAAGTGTACCGATGGAACAACGAATTAACCAATTGACGCAATTTCGGCTTGCGGTGGATGCTGTTCACGCCAAACATCAACCGCTTTGGAAAGAAATGAAAGACGCTGTCATGTCCGCGTTTGACAAGATGAAGCAAGCGATGGAGCGAGAAGACGAGCAATCGTTTCAACAGGCGTTTCATCAATTTTTACAACGGTACCAACTCATTGAACCGAGCGTGAAAATTAACGCTGATCGTGAACAAGTACAACGTGTATCTGCCCATATTTCCCTTTTGGAAGCACCCGCTTTTCGTCAACTGCATGCAACGGAGCGAATGAAAGAGTTGCGGCAAATGGAAGAAGATTTGCAAGCGTTGTTTGCGGATGGAAAAAAAGAAACGGCACTTCCTTCACTTTGGTGGGTGATGACGTCGATCGGTGGCATGATCGTGATGACGTTAACGTATGTAGGGTGGCGAAAATACCGTGGTGAAAAAGAACGAAAAATGGTAAGGGATAAACAATAAAAGCGTCCAACGTCGGACGCTTTTATTCATGTAGCGGTTGTTTATTTTCATCTAACGTAAATCCTTCTCCATGCACATCATGCACATCGCTAATCGCAACGAATGCATACGGGTCGACGGACGTAATAATTGATTTTAAACGCGATAATTCGTTTTTCGCTACAACGCAATATAAAACATCGCGCTCGCGTTTTGTGTAAGAGCCGATTCCTTTTAAAATCGTAACCCCTCGTTCCATTTCTGTCATAATTTTTTCGCAAATTAAGTCGCTTTTTTCAGAAATGATCGTTGCCCCTTTTGCTGCATATGCTCCTTCTTGTAAAAAGTCGATGACGCGCGCACCGACAAACACCGCAACGAGCGTATACATCCCTTCACGATAAGGTAAATACGTAAGCAACGAGAGAAAAATGACGCACGAGTCAAATAGAAACATCGTTTTTCCCATACTAATGCCTTTATATTTATAAACGAGTCGAGCAATAATATCGACACCACCTGTTGTTCCTCCGTAGCGGAAAATAATACCGAGACCGACTCCGATAAATACCCCTGCAAACAACGCAGCTAACGTGAGATCGTTATTTAACGGAATGTGAAATCCGTATCGTTGAAAAATCCAAAGAAAGACAGATAAACTAACCGTTCCGAGAATCGTATAAAAAAACGTCGTTCGCCCGAGCAATTTCCAACCGATAAAAAAGAGAGGAATATTTAACACTAAGTTCGAAATCGAAGGATCGATCCCGAACAAAAAGTATAAAAGAAGCGTAATTCCTGTAAACCCGCCTTCCGCTAATTTATTTTCCATATTGAAATGGACAAGTCCAAACGCAAAAATGGCCGAACCTAGTAAAATAAATGCTACGTTTTTTAGCTTCATTAACTTCACCCCTTGAATATGACTGCGTTTTTTATTATAGAGGAATGTCAGCATACCCGTCAAAAACATTTGTCAAATGTCCCACTTTTGGCTAACATGAATGTAAGAGGTGATCGCAATGGAGAAAACGATGCGGCAACTACAACAAGAAGTCGATGCATACATCGGACAGTTTAAAGAAGGGTATTTTAGTCCGCTGGCGATGCTCGCTCGTTTAACAGAAGAATTGGGGGAGCTCGCTCGTGAAGTCAACCATTATTATGGGGAAAAACCAAAAAAGAAAACGGAACAAGAAAAAACGATTCAAGAAGAACTAGGCGATTTATTGTTTGTACTTATATGCATGGCGAATTCGTTACATATCGATTTACAAGAGGCACATGATGCAGTCATGCATAAATTTCAAACGCGAGATCGCGATCGTTGGACAAGAAAGGAAGAGGAACGATGATTCGAATTGTCATTGCTGGACCACGTGGACGAATGGGACGGGAGGCTGTTTCTCTCGTTCATCATACAGAACATTTTCAACTCGTGGCAGTTGTAGATCGAATGAATGAAGGAAAAACGTTAGCGGAACTTGACGGCTTTCCTGCGATAGAGGCGCCGATTTTTACCGATTTAGAACGGTGCTTGCAAACGGTGCAAGCGGATGTAGTGATCGATTTAACGACGCCAGAAGTCGGAAAACTTCATACAGAAATCGCATTGCGCTATGGTGTTCGGCCTGTTGTTGGTACGACGGGATTTACAGAAGATGATATCGCACGTTTAACACAAGTTGCTGAAGAGAAAAAAATAGGTGCAATCATTGCGCCAAACTTTGCTATCGGTGCCATTTTAATGATGAAATTTGCACAAATGGCGGCCAAATATTTTCCTCACGTGGAAATCATTGAACTTCATCACGATCAAAAGCTTGATGCCCCATCAGGGACAGCGTTAAAAACGGCCCAGCTCATTCAACAAGTGCGTTCTTCATTCATGCAAGGGCATCCAGCTGAGAAAGAGACGATTGAAGGTGCCCGCGGTGCATTATATGACGGCATGCGCATTCATAGCGTTCGCTTGCCGGGGCTTGTGGCGCATCAAGAAGTCATTTTTGGTGGCGATGGACAGACGCTTACGATTCGTCACGATTCGTTTAACCGCGCGTCATTTATGTCAGGCGTTCGCTTTGCTGTTGAAACGGTGATGAAGCTAGAAACGCTCGTATATGGATTAGAGCATTTAATTGAATAAGGAGGCGAGGACAATGAAAATTGCATTAATTGCGCACGACAAGAAAAAAGAAGACATGGTACAATTTGTGACAGCTTATCAACATATTTTAGCGGAACATGAGTTATATGCGACAGGTACGACAGGATTGCGTATTCAAGAGGCGACCGGTCTTTCTGTTCACCGTTTTCAATCTGGCCCGCTTGGCGGCGATCAACAAATTGGTGCGATGATTGCAAATAACGATATGGATATGGTTATTTTTTTTCGCGATCCGTTGACTGCCCAACCACATGAACCAGATGTGAGCGCGCTCATTCGCCTTTGTGACGTGTATGCCATTCCGTTAGCGACGAACATGGGAACAGCTGAGGTGCTCATACACGGTTTAGAGCGTGGCGATTTTGCATGGCGAAATATTGTGAAGAGAGGAAAACAATAATGCATATGTTAGCGTTTGGCGCCCATCCGGACGACGTAGAGATCGGAATGGGTGGGACGATTGCGAAATACGCCCAACAAGGATATGACATCGGCATATGCGATTTGACGCTAGCAGAACTTTCATCGAACGGAACCGTACATATTCGGCAACAAGAGGCGAAGCGGGCAGCCGACATTCTCGGCGTTCGCACGCGCATACAGCTAAAACTTCCTGATCGAGGATTAACGATCCAAAAGGAGCATATTGATCCGATCGTGACTGTCATTCGTACGTATCGGCCGCGCATCGTATTTGCACCATATTGGGAAGATCGCCATCCCGATCATGGACAATGTGCGAAGTTAGTGGAAGAAGCGGTGTTTTCAGCCGCTATTCGCCGTTACGGAGAACTTCCCCCTCATCGCGTGCAAGCGGTTTATTTTTATATGATTAACGGATTTCATCGCCCTCATTTTGTCGTTGATATTAGCGATACGATCGACAAAAAATTGGCGAGTTTACGAGCATATGAAAGCCAGTTTGAACGAATGAGCGGTTCAGTTGACACACCGTTAACAAACGGCTATATTGAAACCGTTGAAAGCCGCGAGCGATTGTTCGGAAAAGAAGTTGGTGTTTCGTTTGCGGAAGGATTTATTTCAAAAAAACCACTTATACTTGCACATGACTTGTTAGGGGAAGAACGATGAAACTGAAAATAGGAATTGTTTGTTATCCGTCAGTCGGCGGCTCTGGAGTCGTTGCGACGGAATTAGGAAAAATGCTTGCCGAACGCGGTCATGATATTCATTTTATTTCTTCAAGCATTCCGTTTCGGCTAAATAAAGTGTATCCAAACATTTATTATCATGAAGTGACAGTCAATCAGTATTCTGTATTTCAATATCCGCCATACGATTTAGCGTTGGCGAGCAAAATCGCGGAAGTGGCAAAGCGGGAGCAGCTAGATATTATTCATGCACATTACGCTGTTCCGCACGCCCTTTGCGCCTTTTTAGCAAAACAAATGGTCGGCGACCATTTGAAAATTGTGACGACGCTACACGGGACAGATATTACCGTTCTTGGATACGACCCGTCATTAAGCGACTTAATTAAATTTGGCATTGAACAATCAGATGTTGTAACGGCGGTATCGAATGCGTTAGCGATTCAAACGTATGAGCTACTTGACGTACAAAAGCCAATTCAAACGGTGTACAACTTCGTTGATGAACGTGTATACAGCAAACAGCGAAATGATGAACTTCGTCGTCAATACGGCATCGCCCCGCATGAAAAAGTGATCATTCACGTTTCGAATTTTCGTAAAGTGAAGCGGGTATGCGATGTCGTTCGCACGTTTGCGCTCGTCGTGAAACAAGTCCCTGCGAAATTGCTTCTTGTCGGCGATGGACCGGAAATGACGGTCGTTTGTCGCCTTGTAAAAGAATTAAAACTATGCGATCACGTTCGTTTTTTAGGAAAACAAGAAAACTTAGCGGAGTTATATTCAATGAGCGATGTAAAATTGTTATTGTCAGAAAAAGAAAGTTTCGGTCTCGTCTTGCTTGAAGCGATGGCTTGTCGCGTTCCTTGTGTAGGAACTGCGATTGGCGGCATTCCTGAAGTGATTGAAGATGGAAAAAACGGCTTTTTATGTGCGCTCGGTGATATAAACGAAGCGGCGCATCACACGGTTCGCTTATTGACGGATGAAGATCTTCGGGAAACGATGGGACAAAAGGCGTATGAAACGGTGTATGAAAAATTTTATTCCGAGCGAATTGTGGCACAATATGAACACATTTATTTTCAACTTAAAGGGGATGAATGATGAACGAACAATTTCAACAGGCGCTTTCTGTCATTGAAACATTAAAACGTCACGGGCATGAAGCGTATTTTGTCGGCGGCGCAGTTCGTGACTACATATTGCAAAGACCAATCGGAGATATTGATATTGCGACATCCGCCCACCCGCAAGAAGTGATGGCCATCTTCCCGAAAACCGTCCCCGTTGGTATTGCTCACGGAACAGTGATGGTCATTGAGCGCGGCATTTCATATGAAGTGACGACATTTCGAAAAGAGGGGCGTTACGAAGATTATCGAAGACCGAAAGACGTCACGTTTGTTCGTTCTCTTTATGAAGATTTGCAGCGACGGGATTTTACGATGAACGCCATTGCGATGAATGAACACGGTGAGATGATCGATCCGTTTGGCGGAATCGAAGCGTTAAAACGACGCATCATCGAAACAGTTGGCGATGCCGCAGAGCGATTTAACGAAGATGCGTTGCGAATGATGCGCGCGCTTCGATTTGTTAGTCAGCTGGGCTTTTCTTTATCAACAGGGACAAAACAAGCGATCATGCAATACGGTCATTTATTACAACATATTGCAGTTGAGCGCATAGCGGTTGAATTCGAAAAGTTGTTGCTCGGCCCGTTCATGTCTAAAGCGATCGAGCTTTTAATGGAAACGAATTTATTTTTGTACTTGCCTGAGCTTGCGACAAAAAAAGGAGAGCTTGCTCAACTCGGTGCTTCTTCACTTGTGCCAGCTCATCGCATTGAAGCGTGGGCGCGATTAGCATTTGTCGTCCATTTTGACAACCAACAATTGAAAAAATGGAAATTGCCAAACCACCTCATTCGCGACGTTTCGATTTGTTTAAAAGCGCTCGAACATATTCGTTCTCTTGCGGATTGGACAATCGATGCACTGTATGAGTACGGACCGTACATTCCGCATATCGAGCGTACACGCGCAGCGCTTTATGGTGACGAACCGCATGTGTCTCTGTTAATGAAACAGTGGGAAGCGTTGCCGATTCGTGATCGGAAAGAGCTTGCGATCAACGGTCACGATTTGCTTGCGTTATTCGAAAGAAAATCCGGTCCGTGGTTAGCTGAAATGATTGAAAATATCGAGCGTGCCGTACTGCATCGTCAAGTGGAAAACGAGAAAGAGAAGTTAAAGGAGTGGGCGGTGTGCAATCAGAGACGAGAAAACAACTATTGAAACTATTTACAGAAGCAGGCGAGTCATTTTTATCGGGACAAAAAATTAGCGAGCTGCTCGGTTGCTCACGAACAGCAGTTTGGAAACATATTGAAGACTTAAGAAAAGAAGGGTTTGAGGTCGAAGCTGTTCGAAGGCTCGGCTATCGCCTAAAACAAATGCCTGACAAACTGAACGCGAATGAATTACAACTTGGGTTAAAAACGAAACGTTTTGGTTGGAACGTATACGATCAAGAAAGCGTGCCATCCACGCAACAATTAGCCCATCAACTTGCGCACGAAGGTGCCGAAGAAGGAACGATTGTCATTGCTGAGGAACAAACAGCAGGAAGAGGACGTTTAAACCGATCATGGCATTCACCGAAAGGAACAGGCATTTGGATGAGCGTCATTTTACGTCCGTCCGTTCCGCCACAACAAGCACCTCAGCTGACGCTTTTAGTTGCCGTTGCGGTTGCCCAAGCGATTCAAGAAGTAACAAGCATCGTACCAGACATTAAATGGCCAAACGATGTATTAATCAACGGGAAAAAAGTTGTGGGCATTTTAACAGAATTGCAAGCGGATCCCGATCAAGTGCGGGCGGTCATCGTCGGCATTGGCATGAACGTCAATCAAACACAATTTCCAAGCGATATTGCCTCGATTGCGACATCGCTTGCGATCGAAACAGGACGAACGTTTCATCGTCCGAAAATTGTTCAAACGTTATTGCAAAAATTAGAACAGTTATATGAACAATATTTACAGCACGGATTTTTACCAATTAAACTGTTGTGGGAAGGTTATGCGGTAACGATTGGTCAACAAATTGTAGCGCGTACGCTAAACGGAGCGATTCGCGGTGTTGCACTTGGCATTACAGATTCGGGGACATTAAAAGTACAAACAGAAGACGGAGCGATTCATTACATTTACTCAGCAGATATTGAAATAAAAAAACAGTAGGAAAATTTCGAAATATTTGTTAAAATGAAAGCGGTTGAAATTGGGCAGTATCTTTGTAAGAACTGCACCACGCATGGACGATACGTTGAAAATGATTTCTGCCTTGATCCGATGAAGCGGACGGGGACAGAGGGATGGAGCGAAACAAAAAGTCCTTCTTTCTCGATGTTGGCAGAAAGAAGGCTTTTTTTGTCCATTTCCTCTGCATATGAGAGGAGGATGTATATGAAAACAAAATTAGATTTTCTTCGCATGAAAAAAAATCACGAGCCAATCGTTATGCTGACGGCTTACGATTATCCGTCAGCCAAGCTTGCTGAAGCGGCCGGTGTTGATATGATTTTAGTTGGCGACTCGCTCGGCATGGTCGTATTAGGATACGACTCAACGATCCCTGTAACAGTTGAAGATATGATTCATCATACGAAAGCTGTTCGACGTGGTGCACCGAATACGTTTATCGTCACAGACATGCCTTTTATGTCTTATAGTACGGTGAACGACGCTTTGCAACATGCAAAAGCGATCATGCAACAATCCGGTGCAAATGCTGTAAAAGTAGAAGGAGCAGGTTCCGTATTGCAAGTCATTTCTGCTTTAACAGAAATGGGCGTTCCTGTTGTTGCCCATCTCGGCTTAACGCCACAATCGGTCGGCGTATTAGGAGGATATAAAGTGCAAGGAAAAGATGCCGAAAGTGCAAAGCGTCTTTTAGAAGAAGCGAAAGCGTGTGAGCAAGCAGGAGCGATCGCGCTCGTGTTAGAATGTGTGCCGAAACAACTTGGAGAGGCGATCACGAAACAACTAACGATTCCGACGATTGGCATTGGAGCGGGAGTTGGTACTGACGGACAAGTGCTCGTTTATCACGATGTGCTTGGATATGGTGTAGACCGTGTGCCAAAGTTTGTTAAACAATATGCGAACGTTCAACAAACGATGCAACAAGCGCTTGCCGAGTATGTTGCTGACGTCAAAACACGTCAATTCCCGAGCGATGAACAATCATTTACGATGAACGAGCAACAATGGATTGCATTGTATGGAGGGAAATAAGGTGGTTATCATTGAAAAAATTAAGCAAATGCAAGCGCATATCATTGCTGAACGACAAAAAGGAAAAACAATCGGTTTTGTACCGACGATGGGTTATTTACATGAAGGGCATGTCGCATTATTAAAACGAGCACGCCAAGAAAATGACATCGTTGTTTTAAGTATTTTTGTCAATCCGCTCCAATTCGGACCAAATGAAGACTTTGATCGTTATCCGCGCGATTTTGAACGCGATTGTGAAATGGCTAAACAGGCAGGTGTCGACATTGTTTTTTATCCATCCGTCGATGAAATGTACCCACACGAGCCATCTGTGACGGTGAAAGTGCATGAGCGCGTCGATGTGCTTTGTGGAAAATCGCGCCCAGGTCATTTTGATGGTGTTGCGACGGTTGTGACGAAACTATTTCATATTGTCATGCCACATCGCGCCTATTTCGGAATGAAAGATGCACAACAAGTCGCTGTGATCGATGGGCTTATTCGGGATTTTCATTTTCCGATTGAGTTAATTGTCGTTCCGACCGTTCGTGAAGAGGACGGACTTGCTAAAAGCTCGCGCAACGTATATTTAAGCGAGCGTGAGCGACAAGAAGCCCCTGCATTATATGCTGCTTTACAAAAAGGAAAAGCATGCATCGAAGCTGGGGAACGCAACGTAGAGAAGGTACGACAAGCCATTGTGCATCATATCGAACAACATACAAGCGGTGTGATTGATTATGTTGAAATGTATTCGTATCCTGAATTAAAGCCAATTCAAACGTTGCAAGGAAATATCATTATTGCGCTCGCTGTGCGGTTTACAAACGCTCGTTTGATTGATAATATCGTTATGAACGTACAATAAGGGGGAAACATCATGTTTCGCACATTAATGAACGCTAAAATTCACCGTGCTCGCGTGACAGAAGCGAATTTAAACTATGTTGGCAGCATTACGATCGATGAAGATATTTTAGATGCAGTCGGCATGGTTCCAAATGAAAAAGTGCAAATTGTAAATAACAATAACGGTGCACGATTTGAAACATATATTATTCCAGGCGAAAGAGGGAGCGGCGTGTTTTGTTTGAACGGGGCAGCAGCTCGTCTCGTTCAAAAAGACGATGTCATTATCGTCATTTCATATGTGCTCGTACCAGAAGAAAAAGTCGCTTCACACCGTCCGAAAATCGCGATTATGGACGAGCATAATCGCATTAAAGAGCTTATTGTTCAAGAGCCGGCGGCGACCGTTTTATAACGGGAGCCATGCCGCCTCTTTTTGTTTGTTATACATGTGAGGTGGAGAAATATGAATGATCGCTTTGTCGTCGTCGATATTGAAACGACAGGAAATGCCCCGAAAAAAGAAGATCGTATCATTCAAATTGGTTTTGTCGTCATCGAGGACGGCAAAGTTAGCGAACGTTTTTCAACATTTATTCAGCCTGAGCGGGACATCCCGCCATTTATTCAACAGTTAACAGGCATTAATGATACGATGGTGCATGATGCTCCTTCGTTTCATCATATTGCACCGATGCTTGTTGAAAAATGGGAAGGAGCTTATTTTGTTGCCCATAACGTCCATTTTGATTGGGCGTTTTTGCAAGAGGAATTTATTCGTAGCGGGGTACAACCACCGACATGTCGGCTTTTAGATACGGTAGAGCTCGCACGTTTTCTCATGCCGACACAATCAAGTTATAAGCTTAGCCATTTAGCTGAATCGTTGTCGCTTGCGCACGATCGCCCACATCAAGCCGATTACGACGCGGAAGCGACTGCCCAACTTCTTCTTTTTTTACTTCACAAGCTATCTCGCTTACCGCTTGTGACATTAAAGCAATTACGCCGACATAGCCAACCGTTAAAAAGCGATTTGACCGCTCTGTTCAATCATTTCATTGCTAAAAAAGAACGCACGGTTCAACCGGATGAATCAGTCGTTGAATATGAAGGAATCGCTTTAAAAGCATGGTTTTTGCCGAAACGTGAAGAACGGAATGAACATGTTCCGTCTTTTTCACAATGGCTTGCGACAAATCCGTTTGTTGCGCCATTTGAATATCGCGACGGGCAACAGCAAATGATGATCGACGTAAACGAAGCGTTGCAAACGTGTCAACATGCGCTCATTGAAGCAGGAACAGGCGTTGGAAAAACGCTCGCTTATTTACTTCCTGCAGCGTTTTATGCAGTAACACAACAGCGCCCTGTCGTCATTAGCACACATACCCTCCAGTTGCAAAAACAAATGATTGAAAAAGAATTACCACGCGTCGCTAAGCTCGTTCCTTTTTCATTTACGACCGCGATGTTAAAAGGTAAACGAAACTATATGAGCGTGCGAAAATTTGCCCGTACGTTAAAACATGTCGATGCAAACTATGATATTGCTTTAACAAAATGTCAATTGCTCGTTTGGCTAACGGAAACGGAAACAGGAGATGTCGATGAATTAAACTTAACTGCAGGGGGAGCGCTATTTTGGGAAGAGGTGCATAGCGATGAAACAAATGAAGAACACGATTTTTTTGTGCGCGCTAAAGAAAAAGCGAAACATGCGCATGTGATTATTACAAATCACTCGTTCGTTATGCATGATTTAACAGCAGACGAAAAGTTTTTGCCGCCACACGAACAGCTTATTATCGATGAGGCACACCATTTGGAAGATGTCGCTGCTCATTTTTTCGGACGGCACGTGTCATATGAGTACGTTCGGCTATTATGGACGCGGATGAACGATATAGCCACGGTGCACCAAATGGGCGCACTTCGCTCGCTTCTTGGGGATTTAGAATATGAACTAAATCAACTGTTTCAATCTCTTCGCCATTACGTACTGCGCCGACAAAAAGGGGACGGTCGCATCCGTTACCGTTTCGTTCCTTGGAAAGAGTACGGAAAAGAATGGAGCGGAACGATAGAATTGCTTATGCGTATTATGAGCGATGTACAGCAATTGTCATATATGATGAACGATGTTCCGAAAGAAGATGTCAAACCTTTTACAACGTTTATAGACGTTTTATATACGTTACAACATTTACTCACGAGCGACGATGACGACATCGTCCGCTGGCTAGAGGTAGATACAAAAGCGGCGGTCAATGCGGTTACGGTTATTTCACAGCCGCTTGATTTAGCCCAGTTTTTTGCAGATCAACTATTTTCACGTAAGCGAAGCGTCATTTTAACGTCGGCTACGTTAACGACAAACAATCGTTTTTCATTCATGATTTCACGGCTTGGTCTCGATGATTTTTATCCGTTTACACGTACCATTCCGTCGCCATTTTCATATGAAAAACAAGCAGCGCTTATGGTTCCGACCGATTTGCCGACGTTTCCTTCCGCTACGGTTGAACAATACGCTGAGCAAGCGGCACAACAAATAATACGTATCGCTAAACATACGAAAGGACGAATGCTCGTATTATTTACGTCGTATGAGCTATTGAAACAAACGTATGCATTTGCTAAACAGCTCAATGACGAGCAATCATTTGTATTGCTTGCGCAAGGAGTGAGCGGAGGCAATGCAGCTAAATTAACACGCCATTTTCAACAGTTTGAGCAAGCCATTTTATTTGGGACAAGTAGCTTTTGGGAAGGGGTAGATCTTCCGGGAGATGAAGTGACATGCGTCGTTATCGTTCGTTTACCTTTCGCTCCACCAGACGATCCGGTCATGGCGGCAAAAAGCGATTATATTCGTTCAAAAGGGGGCAATCCATTTTACGATTTATCGTTGCCACAAGCGATTTTGCGCTTTAAACAAGGATTCGGACGATTAATTCGCACAAAAGAAGATCGCGGGATCATTTTCGTTTTAGACCAACGTTTATTAACCGCATCATACAGTAAATATTTTTTGCAATCTTTACCGCCTATCCGTGTATATCATGCGCCGCTTACGGAACTTTTACAACATGTAAATGAGTGGCTATAATTTTCCCTTCATCGGTGAAAAATAAAAGGGGTAGATGAAGGGAGTGGGCGGTTTTGCCGTGGGCGTTATTATTTTTGCTACTCAATAGTTTAATGCATCCTTCTGCGACAGGAGAGCATATTCAAAAAATTGATATGATGCTTGAAGAAGAAGAAATGGCGATCATTTTTTTGCCCCTCAGTAACGGGGAAGCGACGTTATTTAAACATGCAAGCGGAAAGACAATATTGTTCAATACAGGTGCCCCACATACAGAGCGGGAACTAAAAAGATGGTTTGAACATTTTCATATTACTGAAATTGATGAACTCATTCTCACGAGCGATGATGAAGAGTATGTGGGAAATGTAGAATGGATTGAACAAACGTACGGTCCGAAAATTGTGAATGAATGGGAAGAACAAAAAGTGTATGAGCCGTTTCCGCATTTTCGTATGCAGCCGCTCTATATTGCCCATGGGGATGTGACGATGTCTCTTCAATACGGCCAGCTTCGCCTTTTATATATGGCGCATGCTGACAATGACGTTGAACGAAAATTAATGACGATGCCACTTAGCGATGTAAACATATTGAAAATTGCACATTTTGGTTTAAATGATTATCCGCGTACCTCTTTTTTAAAACATGTCGATCCGCAAGTGGCCATCATCTTTAAAAAGCACGGAAGTTGGCCGAATGAACGATTGCTTGAACGGTTGTATGCGGCCTGGATTGATTGCTATGAAACGAGCCGTTTCGGAGTCATTGCTGTGAAATGTAATTTACACGAATATGACGTCATAACGTTTTAAAAAAAGGGCCAACGTTCGGCCCGCGGTGTGTACGATAGGAATTTTTTTATTTCAAATTGACCAATGTAGGAAACCGTTGCTACAATGAAGATGTTTATACACTAAAATCGGTGTGTAGTTGTATTGTTTCCGTTCGCGATGAACGATATAAGTAACAAAATTTGTGCACATGGAGGATCGGGTCGTGGAAAGTAAAATAGAAGTGTTAGCTACTGTAAAAGTTGAATACTCATCAGATTTATACAAAATTGTCGATTGTTTAAATCGGACGTTAAAAGAAAAAGACTTAATGTTCGGGCTCGCGCTTGATGAAGAAAATAAAGAAAAGGCCGTGTTTACGATTTATCGAACGTAAGAAGGGATGAGGGTGAAAAAAATAATCATTGCTTTCGCGTGCGTTTTGTTCGCTGCGTTATCGCTATATATTCATGCATATAGTGATGCGGTATCGTCTAAAAATGAAAGCGAGCAGCGTGCGGTGAAACAAGCCGAGAAAAAAGGAATTGTTCAAGTGACTGACGTATATACGTATCGAGGAAACGACGTATACGTCATTGTGACAGGGAAAGACGATGAAGGTGAACAATGGATCGTATGGGTGACAGAAAAAGGGAAAGTGGCTGCGATGCATCGGGCTTCAGAAGGACTGACGAAACAACAAGCGTTATCTTCCGTTAAGCCGTATCGTCCAAAAACAGTCATTTCCGTAAAATTAGGAATGGAAAAAGGGATCCCGCTTTGGGAAATTACATATATTGACGAACAAAACCGTTACTCGTTTTATTACGTTCGTTTTGAAGACGGGGCCTTTTTGAAAAGATATCATTTGACGAGGGGGAAGGATGTATGAAATTAGCGAAACGCGTCGCCGCATTAACGCCGTCATCAACGCTTGCCATTACGGCAAAAGCAAAAGAATTAAAAGCAGCAGGGCATGATGTAATTGGGCTTGGTGCTGGTGAACCAGATTTTAATACGCCTCAACATATTATGGAAGCTGCTGTAAAAGCGATGTACGACGGACATACAAAATATACGCCATCCGGTGGATTAGCAACGTTAAAACAAGAGATTATAAAAAAATTTCAACAAGATCAACAGCTCGATTATAAACCGTCAGAAATTATCGTATGTGTTGGAGCAAAACATGCGCTTTATACGCTATTTCAAGTTATTTTAGACGAAGGCGATGAAGTCATTATTCCGACGCCGTATTGGGTTAGTTATCCAGAGCAAGTCAAACTGGCAGGTGGCGTCCCTGTTTATGTGGAAGGGCTTGAACAAAACGAGTTCAAAATTACACCGGAGCAACTAAAACAGGCAATAACAAATCGGACGAAGGCGGTTATTATTAACTCGCCAAGCAACCCAACGGGCGTCATTTATACGAAAGAAGAGCTACAGGCGCTCGGTGAAGTATGCTTAGCCCACGACATTCTCATCGTTTCTGATGAAATTTATGAAAAGCTCGTTTACGGTGGACATGAACACGTTTCGATTGCGCAACTTTCACCGGAATTGAAAAAACAAACGATCATTATTAACGGTGTGTCCAAATCACATTCAATGACAGGATGGCGAATTGGTTATGCAGCAGGCGATGCTGACATCATTCGTGCGATGACAGACTTAGCAAGCCATAGCACATCGAATCCGACATCGATTGCTCAATATGCAGCAATTGCCGCATATAGCGGGCCGCAAGAGCCAGTAGAACATATGCGTCAAGCGTTTGAACAACGTTTAAACATTATTTATGATCGTCTCGTTCAAATTCCAGGGTTTTCTTGCGTGAAACCACAAGGAGCATTTTACTTGTTCCCGAATGCAAAAGAAGCGGCGACGATGACCGGATATGAAAACGTCGATGCGTTTGTCGAAGCGTTGCTTGAAGAAGCGAAAGTGGCGCTCGTGCCAGGTTCAGGTTTCGGTGCGCCAAATAACGTGCGTTTATCATATGCGACATCGCTTGATCTTCTGCATAAAGCACTCGATCGCATTGAAACGTTTATTAGTGAAAAGACGCGCGGCTAGTCGATGTGACTAGCCTTTTCTTCTGAACGCGAGATGATCTTGCGTTTTTTTGTCGAAATGTATAATATTGATGATGTACATACTAGTTGAACGTCTTTGGAGGGACTTTTTGTGAAAACGACGATTGCAGAAGTACATAAATATGTAGGTCAAGAAGTAACGATTGGGGCTTGGCTTGCGAACAAACGGTCAAGCGGAAAAATTGCCTTTTTACAATTGCGCGATGGTACAGGCTTTATTCAAGGAGTCGTGGAAAAAGCGCAAGTGAGCGAAGACGTCTTTCAAGCGGCAAGAAGCATGACGCAAGAAAGTTCGCTCTATGTCACAGGTGTTGTGCGTGAAGATGCCCGTTCACCGTTCGGATACGAGCTTTCTGTCACAAACATTGAACTCATTCATATGGCTGTTGATTATCCGATTACACCAAAAGAACATGGGATCGAGTTTTTAATGGATCACCGTCATTTATGGCTTCGTTCGAAACGTCAACATGCAATTATGAAAATTCGCAACGAAGTCATTCGGGCAACGTATGAATTTTTCAATGAAAATGGCTTCGTCAAAGTCGATCCACCCATTTTAACAGGAAGCGCGCCAGAAGGAACGACAGAATTGTTCCATACAAAATATTTTGATGAAGATGCGTACCTTTCTCAAAGTGGCCAGCTTTATATGGAAGCAGCAGCGATGGCGCTCGGCAAAGTATTTTCGTTCGGTCCGACGTTTCGTGCCGAAAAATCAAAAACGCGTCGCCATTTAATTGAGTTTTGGATGATCGAGCCGGAAATGGCGTTTTATCAGTTTGAAGACAATTTACAAGTACAAGAACAATACGTATCGCATATTGTACAGTCGGTGTTAAAACATTGTCAGCTAGAGCTAAAAACGCTCGGTCGTGATACGTCGAAATTAGAAAATGTAAAGCCGCCATTTGCGCGCATTACGTATGATGAAGCGATTCAGCTTCTTCATGAAAAAGGGTTTGACGACATTCAATGGGGCGATGACTTCGGTGCTCCACATGAAACGGCGATTGCCGAAAGTTTTGATAAACCGGTATTTATTACACATTATCCAACGACATTAAAGCCGTTTTACATGCAGCCGGATCCGAAGCGTCCTGAAGTTGTTCTTTGCGCCGATTTAATTGCTCCAGAAGGATACGGCGAAATTATCGGCGGTTCGGAGCGCATTCACGACTACGACTTATTAAAGCAACGGTTAGAAGAACATCAACTGTCGCTTGATGCATACAAATGGTATTTAGAGCTTCGTCAATACGGTTCTGTGCCGCATTCTGGTTTCGGATTAGGTCTTGAGCGGACAATTGCGTGGATTTGTGGCGTCGAACACGTTCGTGAAACGATTCCATTCCCGCGTTTATTAAATCGTTTATATCCATAATGAACAAATCCGTATGAGTAAAATGTTTGTGGGAGAAAAGAAAGCAGATTCCTAATTCAGTATAATTAGGAATCTGTTGGATGTGAAAGCAAAATAGATGAAAAATGGGCCCTCCTCCTGTAAGGTAGTAAGTGCGAAAAAACAACCAAAGAAAGGAGTAGAGCCCATGCAGGATTATATCACAAATGGAGTCACATTGAAAGACATTGAACAATCTTTGTTTCGGCATATGCAAAAAGAATATGGTCAACTGCTTCAACAGTTGTTGGAGGACATCGATCACACATTAGCGGAAAAACGAGATAAAAAG
>NZ_JXTG01000011.1 GCF_000833605.1 Anoxybacillus ayderensis
GTGACAAGGACAAACCGGGACGCTTTCCGTCTTGCCTGTTCCCACGCATCTTGGTCGAATTCCACGTTCAAGCGAAGGGCATACAGCGTCTCCATGTCCGGTTTCGCCCCTTTTGTCGGACGTCCGCGCCGTTTCTTCGGGCGCACGATCGCTTCGACCGACGCCTCGACTCGATGAAACCGAAGACGAAGGGACGCCTTTAGAGACGCTAGGGCTTGTTCGGCGTCTTCCCGGCACGAAAACAGACGGCTTTCCCACTGGGTTTGTTTCTGCCGAAGAAGCTCTGCTTCTTGGTTTCGTTCTTTTTCGAGCGTCTTTCCTTTTCGTTGGTCGAGCGCGCTGGATTCAACGACAATCAACCGAACCGAATGACCTTCGTACGTCGATGTCTTTTCCCACACCCGGTAGGTGGCTCCGTTTTTCTCCGCTAGGGAGAACGGAGCGCTCCATGGCGTGTCTTGGGCATCGGCTTCGGCGAGCGCGGTTTTGACGATCCGAAGCGAAGAAGGACCTCTTGTGATCAAAAAGGCGTTGGCGGCCTTTGTTTGCGCCAGTGTGTCTTTCGTCATGGCGGCAGAATCGGCAACATAAATCCATTCCTCTTCGATCTTTGCCTGCTTCATCTGTTTCTGTACACGGGACAACACCTCGGGATTCCACGTCTTATCCGGCAGGTTGCCGTTGTGTACATCGCCATAAAACGGAATGCCATCCTCGTTGCCAATCAGCCCAAATCCGATCTGCTTTTGCCAACGATGATGCCGATTGTAGCCATGCGTAATCTGCAAGGCATCCAGCGATGCCGATTCATACGTACCGTAAACCGATACATCGGTCGTATCGGCATGGAACACCCGAAGAGGGATGCCTTCTTTCTTGTAAATTTGCACAAGACAGGCCGAAAGAACCGCGTGGATATTGGCGTCGTACAGTCGATCCAGATGGCGCGCGATGGCATCGTCGTTGAACCAGGAAGGGGAAAGCCCTGGTCGGATCAGCTTAGGCAAATCGATGTCGTGCGCCCATCGTTCCACATGAACGAGTGCTTGCCGACCACTCAAAATATCCAAGGTGAGCAGCCAGACCACATCGCTGGTTCGGGTTTGGCATTGAGGATTCACAGGAACAAGACGGTCGATCAACGCAGGGAGACCAAGATCCTTGAAAATGGTGCTTATTATATTTAAATAGGAACTTTCATAAATGGCACGGATTTGAACGCTCATGACGTAGAAACTCCTTTGCTTTCCTTGTGTTTCAATGATCCATTCGACATGAAGATAAAAAAATCCTCCCGATTTTTGTCGAGAGGGTGCGAAATGTAAGATGCACGCTAAATCCAGTGATGAATTGGTTCTCTATCCCGATCTGCACATTATACCCCGGTTTGAGCTGGCCGTTTTTCATATGGTCGTCCTTCATCCGCATAAACGTCGCATCCGGATCCGTTTTCGAAAAACTGTTCCGTTCGCCTAACTTTTCTTTGTATTCTTCATATTTTTTCTTACGAGGAAGAAGATCTTGTTCCAATTGTCGTTTCGCTTTCTTTAACGTGCGGTTCTTCGGATCTTTCTTGAGACGCTTCTCCACTTGTTCGATCACGGCTTCGATCCTTTCGAACGTGATCGGTGAAGCTTCCAGCTTTTCTTGAAAATCCCCTTCTTGCTCCGCCTCTTCATCTTCTTTCGTCACCTGTTCGATCGAGGAAACGATTTGTCGGAATTTCTCCTCCAACTTTTGATCGTACTTTTCCGTTGATTTGCGCCAAACGAAGGTGTATTGGTTGGCGTTGGCCTCGATTTTCGTTCCATCCAGAAAGTAATCCTCTAATTTGACGAGCCCTTCTTGACGCAGAAGATCGACAATGGAGAAAAATGTTTCGTAAATGACGTCCTTCATCCGTTCCGACCGAAATCGGTTGATCGTGCGGAAATCTGGTGTTTGATGGCCGGATAGCCACATAAAGTAAATGTTTTCTTTCAATTGCTTGGCGATTTGGCGAGAGGAGTAGATCCGATTGGCGTAGGCATACAGGATGACTTTCAACATCATTTTTGGATGATAGCCTGGGCGGCCTCCGCCAGGATAGAGGGAAGCGAGCAGAGCCGGATCCATTTGTTCCACTGCTAGATCCACGATCCGGCAAAGATGATGTTCCGGGATGAAAATCTCAAGATCCATTGGCAAAATGAGTTGATCTCGGTTATAATAAATGTACATAAGAAAACCGTCCTTTCTTGGTAGGGTTGTGGCGACTCTATTATACCAAAAAAGGAACGGTTTTCTTCTTTTTTTGCGAAAAAAAGAAGGGTGTCCGAAAAGCGAACGCTATGCGAACACTTTTGGGACAGCCTCTTTTCGTGCTCTTATCCTCCCATAACACGAGCTAAATAATAATAAAAACTCCAAAGACCTAAAGAACTAAGGCTACTTAACAAGACAGCAAGCGATAAAAATAGGCTAGCATTGGATTCCTTTCTATAACGAACCAGAAACATAATGGACAGGATGATACCAGCAACGAAAAAGGGTAGCCATACCAGCCATAAAGAACCGAAGGGGAACCCAGTATCTATGAGGTAACCCACTATAAAAACAAGATTGACGAATAAAATTACAGGAAGAATTATTTTCTTCATTTACATTTTCACCTTTTTCTAGAAACTAGATTAAACAAACTATTTTATATAATTTTAACAAAAAAGAGAAAAGTTTTAAAGAGTTTTTTCTTATCATAAAACCCTAAGAGAAGAACTATATACATGCAACATGAAGAGTTAACTTCTCAGTCATCCTGCACACCCTAAGCGCTGCAGCACTTCCTCCGGACGTTCGTGGATGTAGTGGACAAACCGAGTAATGGCTTGAATGATATCGTTGCGATCCTTGTGAAACACATTGGAAATCACTGTATATCCCGGATATTTCCACAAGTGTTCGATCGGGTTCAGCTATGGCGAATAGGGAGGAAGGGAAAGAAAGTGAAAACACTGCCCTTCTTCCCGCAAAAACTCCTTGACCATGTTGGCATGGTGAATGCGAGCGTTATTGTAAATTAGCACATTATTTCAGAATCACTTTTTCAAATTATTTCAGATGGATTCTGAAATAATGTGCAAAATTTTTGCGGATTGTTCCGGATTTTGCACATTCTTTCGGAACGTTTGCACGCTCTTTCAGATGAAGATTTCCAGCGCGCCTGATGGACCGATGGAAAATGGAAAAGTGAAAGCACAAAAGAGGCCGATTCGGCCCCTTTCGTCCTAATACCCCATTTCCTCTGCGGCCATGCGCACCACTTCTTCGTCAATGACGTCCTTTTTCAGCTGATGTCCGTATAACAGGCACGTCGTGGCCAACGTGTTGATCACCCGAGACCATCCCCGCGACTGCAGGGCAATCGCCTCTAACGCCGATGGAGTGAAGATCGGATGCTTCGCCCCGGCCTGTTTCATCCGATGCTCGATGTAGCCCGCCACCTCTTCCTTCTCCAGCGGCCCCATCCGGTATCGCATGATGATCCGCTGATCGAGAGGGCGGTGCTGATTGAGTCGCAGCTTCCCCTGTAAATGGGGCAGCCCGGCCAACATCAAGACAAATGGGTTGGTCGAATCCATCTCAAAGTTGAACAAGATGGCGATGTCCTGTAAAAAGGCATCCTTTGCGAAATGCATCTCGTCCAAAATGAACACCGGCGTAATCCGTCGTTCATGATACAAACGCTCGATCGCCTGCTGGATTTGGCGGAAGAGGTCTACCTTGCGGTACTTCGGTTCCTCTCCTAATCCCAAGGCCAGTCCACGGTAAAAATCCATCACGCCTCCGGTCGATAACGGGAAGTAGACCACATGATACAACGAAGGGGACAACGATTCCTTCCACGCCCGAAGGACGAACGTCTTGCCCGCCCCCGGCTCTCCGATCAACAGCCCGATCCCCCGGGTTCGCTTCACGTACTCCAGCGCCCGCAACGCTTCTTGAAACGCCGCCCCTTGATACGCCTCGGACGGGTCGGTTTCTTTCGCAAACGGCTCCCGCGAGAGGGAATAAAACGTTTTATACATCCTGTTCGCCCTCCTTCGCCGAAACCGCCGCAAACGGCGACCGATGGCGCTTTACATAGGCATTGTCCTCCAAACGCACCCGAATGGCTTCCGCCACCCGTTTGCCATCTTCGTACACATAGACGCCTCGTTCGTCATAGCGGAGCTCAATTGATTGCCCAATGAACTGAGGCGGCACTTCGTATAGCTGTTTATTCAGGGTGATCGTGCCATCGGCTTTCACCTTGCGGTGCTCCCGTTTCAGAAAAATCACATCCAGCCAATCGTCATCTTCGATGAACGACACGAGATGCACTTGCGATTGAAACACCTCATGCGGCGTTTTTCCGTCCAGTGAGGCGTGCGGTTTTCGATGATACTCCTCTTCAAGCCACTTCCAAAAATGCTCGTTCAACTCGTCAAGCGATTTCGGCGGATTCCGCTCCAACAGTGGATAAAACCGTGTCTGTACCGTGCGGAAGAACCGTTCGATTTTTCCCTTGCTTTGCGGGTCATACGGCTGGGTGTGGATGAGTGTAATCCCATAGCCATCAAGTTAAGAAATTGAGCTTTTATACACCACTGAAAACATGGTATCCTTTCTAGCGAATACTCTTCGTTAGAAAGGATTTTTTCTATGGAAAATCAAATGCAAGCATGGATGAAAACCATCCGTCAACTTTTCTCGCCTGAGACATTGAATCATCTGGCTCAAGAAACGGGGTTTATCCAACGGAAACGAGCATTAACGGCAGAAGCATTTTTGACTCTTTGTGCATGGGGAGATGGCTCACTGGCTCAACAATCACTTCAACGATTATGTACGTTTCTCACACTACGCCATGATTGTTCCCTGTCTAGTGAAGGGTTGAATCAGCGGTTTACCGAGCGAGCCGTAGCGTTTTTGCGTGAAGTGTTTTTCCTTCTCCCAAAGCGACAACGCCCATTGCTTTGGTCCACCATCCAAGCCCACCGGACGTGTTTTACTCGCTTGCGGATTTTGGACTCGACCAGTTTTTTGGTTCCTGCCGACTATGGGGAAGACTACCGAGGTTCCGTCTCATCAGGAGCGAAAATTCAGTTTGAATATGACTTGTTGTCTGGTGCCTGTCTTCAACTATGTGTGCAATCGGCGAATGACTCGGACGCCCGTTTTGCCTATCATGCCCAGCACACAATTTTGCCGGATGACCTATGTATTCGGGATTTAGGTTTTTTCTCCGTTGCCACACTAACCGAGATCGACGCCCACGGAGCGTATTATATTACTCGGCTTCGTTCCGATATGAAAGTGTATATCAAAGAGAATAGCCAGTGGAAGGAATGGGATTGGGAATCTCTTGGGAATCAATTAGAGGAAGGGGAAGCCGTAGAAATGGAACATGTATACATCGGGTATGAGCGTTTGTATATCCCACGCTTGATTTTTCGACGTCTAACGGAAGAAGAATGGCAAAAACGGATGGCGTATGTGCGAAAAAAGAAAAAAGAAAAGGGAAGGCGCTGGCACGCCAAACCCTCGAACAAAAGAAATACCACATCTTACTGACTAATTTACCACAAGAGTCGTTTGATGGGCAACAGGTTTATGAGCTTTATTCTTTGCGTTGGCAAATTAAGCTGTTGTTTAAAGCGTGGAAGTCCGTCTTTGATCTGGCGAAAGTCAAAAAGATGAAGAAAGAACGGTTCGAATGCCATCTATATGGGACGTTGATTGCCATTTTGGTGACCCAAACCTTTCTGTTTCAAGCTCGAACATATTGGCAACAAAAAGAAGGGATTCAAATCAGCGAACGGAAAGCACTAGATGTTCTCCAATCCTATTGGCAACAACTGCTTTTGCGCCTATCCAAGGAAGAAATCAGCCTTTCTTCTCTCCTCCTTCTATTGAGAAAACATGGAAGAAAGGATCGAAGGAAAGGAAAAGAAACGGCATCGGATCTCTTGGTTAAATTGGGTATTTATTGATTAGATTCATAAAAACGCCAAATAACCCTCTCCAAGAGGGTTATTTGGCATGCCTAAAACATGTGGTATTCTTTTTCTTCAGCTAATGATCACAGACATTGCGCATGGGATACAGCAATGCCTAACCACTAAACTTGACGGGTATGGGGAAATACCCTCTCTATGAAAACAACCGATTTCTCATTTTGAAAAGTTCTCGCTCAGTCATCGTTGTTTTGTGGACGGTGAAATCGACGTCAAGTTGGAGGTTGTTAAGACGCTCGTTGAATTGTTCATAGTGGGAGTCAATTTTTTCGTTTAGTGCGTGGATTTCTTGCTTCATTGCTGTCATCTCACCGCGCATATGATGGACGTCCATCGTTAAAGCTTCAAGCTTTGCGTCAGTTTCCTCCTGACGATGGAGAAGAGCGTTCATAAGATCGTAAAGCTCTTTTTGTCCATTTTTTAATGCTTGTTGCTCTTCGCGAATGAACTGTTGCTCTTTGCGGAATGCATTCATTTCCTCCCGTAACGAGTTTATTTCTTCGCGGAATGTTTTCTGCTCTTCGCGAATAGCCATTTGTTCTTCGCGGATGGCACGTTGTTCCTCACGAATGACTCGTTGTTCTTCACGAATGGCTCGTTGTTCTTCACGAATGGCTCGTTGTTCTTCACGAATGTCCTGCAACTCTTTTTGGATGTCTGTGACGACGAGTAAAATTTTCTCCAACACTTGTGCACTCATGTTCTCACCTCCTTTTATATACAACCATATTATAACATCATTCGACAAAAAGAGGGATAAAAAATCCCTCTATACCTCCACATCAATAAATTGAAACGATGAAACGTCAAATAAGCCTTGGTCGGTTAATTTGAGTTCTGGAATGACCGGCAAAGCTAAAAAGGCGAGTGTAATAAATGGGTTAAAGTCGGTTGCTGCCCCAATCGCTGTTAAGGCGTTGTGAATTGTTCGTAACCGTTCTAATACCTGCTCGTAACTTTTTGCTGTCATCAATCCACCGATTTCAAGTGGCAAGTGTGCCAACACGCGTCCGTTTTCGACAACAGCAAGTCCACCGTTTATATTTCTTATATGTTCAATCGTAACGATGATATCGTCATCGTTCGTTCCGGTCGCGATGATGTTATGCGAGTCGTGGGCAATCGATGAGGCAATCGCTCCTTTTTTCAATTGAAAGCCGTTGACGATGCCAACGCCGACGCCGAGACCGCGATGACGCTCGACGACAACGAGCTTTAGTAAATCGTGTTCAGTTGATGGTTGAAAAACCCCATTTGCAACAGGTACTTCTGTAACGAGCCGTTTTGTATGCAGATGGTTTGGGATAATTCGGATGACATTTGCTTGATTTCCGCGTGTAAACGGAATTTGCACATCTTCTTTCGTTACCTTTTTAGCGTGAACCGATTGTGTAATCGTTTGATCGATTGAAGTTGCTTTCGTTACGGAAAAGGTAACTCGTCCGTTTTCCGCAACGAGTACCCCTTTTTTATAGACGTGCGTAATCGAAAACGACTGCAAATCTTCCACAAGCAAAAAGTCGGCATCGTATCCAGGGGCGATCGCGCCTTTCGTATATAGGCGATAACATTCTGCGGCGTTTAATGTCGCCATTTGAATGGCTGTTATCGGCTCCATACCAGCTTGAATCGCTAGGCGAATATGATGATCGATGCTCCCTTCAGTGACAAGTTCGTCAATATGTTTATCGTCTGTACAAAATAAAAAGCGGCGCGCGTTATACGTATTGACTGCTGGAAGTAGTTTGTGCAAATCTTTTGCGACGGATCCTTCCCGAATTAAAACGTACATGCCACGTCGCACGCGAGCGAGCGCTTCGTCTACTGTGACACACTCGTGATCGGTATGAACATTGGCGCTTCGGTACACGTTAACGGCTGTTTCATCAAGACCAGCTAAATGGCCATCGATCAGTTTATTTGCTTCCATCGCAGCGGTCAGTTTAGCGAGCATATGTTGTTTTCCTTGCAAAAGCGACGGATAGTCCATCACTTCCGCAAGCCCAAGTACGCGCGGATGGGAAAAAAACGGTGCTAACTGTTCGGCATGAAGCGTCGCACCAGCGTGTTCAAAATCGGTTGCGGGTACGCACGACGGTAGCATTACATATACATCAAGTGGAATGTCGTTCGAATCGTTTAGCATAAATTCAATGCCTTTTGTTCCCGCGACGTTCGCAATTTCGTGTGGATCGGTAATGACGGTTGTGACGCCGTGTGGAACGACGACGCGAGCAAATTCGCTCGGTGTAACCATTGATGATTCAATGTGGACGTGTCCGTCAATTAGCCCAGGGCAAACGTATTTCCCTTTGGCGTCAATGACGGTGTGCCCATCATATGTACCGATACCGACAATTTTCCCATCGGCAATCGCCATATCCGCTTGCACGATTTCGTGTGTAAAGACGTTGATAATTTTTCCGTTTTTGACGACAGCATCGGCGAATTGTTTTTTTGAAGCTACAGCAAGTTGTTTCATTGATGTTCCTCCTCTCCAACTCGATACGAGGAGCAATCCCCGTAGTCAAACGATTTACGGTCGTTTGGTAGAAACTTTCGGACCATATTTCCGAAATTATACGAGTTGTTTTTTTTGAAAATTTTTTTCATTCTACACTGACACTTTTTTTTTCGTCAATGAGAGATTTTTTACGTGAGCAAAATGAATGGCAAATGTTGCTTCACTGCGCGAAAGTTTGGTATCATCATAGTATTGTGAAAGGTCGATAATATCGGAGGTGAAACATATGTCACGAATTTCAATCGAGCAAGTCAAGCATGTGGCGCATTTAGCACGTTTAGCAATTACAGAAGAAGAAGCAGCGATGTTTGCGAAGCAATTAGATGCGATTATTACGTTTGCGGAGCAGTTAAACGAGCTAGATACAGAAAACGTTCCGCCAACGTCGCACGTGTTAAATATGAAAAATGTGATGCGTGAAGATGTACCGACGGCTGGACTTCCGCTAGAAGACGTATTGAAAAATGCACCAGACCATCAAGACGGCCAATTCCGTGTGCCAGCCATTTTAGAGTAAGGAGGGAAGAGTATGTCATTGTTCGATTATCGTGTATCTGAATTGCACAGTTTATTACATAAAAAAGAAATTTCCGTTTCGGATTTAGTAGATGAATCGTTTAAACGTATTCATGAAGTAGACGAAAAAGTACAAGCGTTTTTAACGTTAAACGAAGAGCAAGCTCGCACGAAAGCAAAAGAGTTAGATGAGAAACTTGCAACAGAAAAGGAATTCGGTTTACTTTTCGGGATGCCAATCGGCATTAAAGATAATATTGTGACAAAAGGACTTCGCACAACGTGTGCCAGCAAAATTTTATACAACTTCGATCCGATTTATGATGCAACAGTCGTTGAGCGTTTACATCAAGCTGATGCAGTAACGATCGGTAAATTAAATATGGACGAGTTTGCGATGGGATCGTCAACAGAAAACTCTGGGTTTCAACTTACGCGCAATCCATGGGATTTAGAACGTGTACCGGGTGGCTCAAGCGGGGGGTCAGCTGCAGCGGTAGCGGCAGGAGAAGTGCCATTTGCGCTCGGATCAGATACAGGTGGTTCGATTCGTCAACCAGCCGCGTTTTGTGGCGTCGTCGGTTTAAAGCCAACATATGGTCGCGTATCGCGCTATGGACTTGTCGCGTTTGCGTCCTCGCTTGACCAAATTGGCCCAATTACGCGCAACGTGGAAGATAACGCGTATTTACTACAAGTCATTTCTGGTGTAGACCCGATGGACTCTACTTCTGCCAATGTCGATGTACCTGACTACGTTTCTGCCTTAACAGGGGACATCCAAGGGTTAAAAATTGCCGTTCCGAAAGAATATTTAGGCGAAGGGGTATCAGAAGAAGTGCGCCAGTCGGTGCTCGATGCCCTAAAAGTATTAGAAGGCTTAGGTGCGACGTGGGAAGAAGTATCGCTTCCTCATTCGAAATACGCGCTTGCGACGTACTATTTGTTAGCGTCTTCTGAGGCATCGGCAAATCTCGCGCGCTTTGACGGTGTTCGTTACGGCTATCGGACAGACAATGCGAAAAACTTAATCGACATGTATAAACAAACGCGCAGTGAAGGGTTCGGCAACGAAGTGAAACGCCGCATTATGCTTGGAACGTTCGCGTTAAGCTCCGGCCATTATGATGCATATTACAAAAAAGCTCAAAAAGTGCGGACGCTCATTAAACAAGACTTTGAAAATGTCTTTGAAAAATATGACGTCATTATCGGGCCGACAACACCAACGCCAGCGTTTAAAATTGGCGAAAAAACGAGCGACCCGTTAACGATGTACGCAAACGATATTTTAACGATTCCAGTCAATCTTGCCGGCGTTCCAGGCATTTCGATTCCGTGCGGATTTGTCAACGGCTTGCCAGTCGGTCTGCAAATTATCGGCAAACATTTTGATGAAAGCACGATTTATCGTGTGGCACATGCGTTCGAACAAGCAACAGATTATCATAAACAAAAACCAACGTTGTAAGGGGGGAAATAGTGATGAATTTTGAAATTGTCATCGGACTTGAAGTGCACGTTGAGCTGAAAACGAAATCGAAAATTTTCTCAAGCAGCCCAAACGCATTCGGAGCGCCCCCAAATACACAAACGAGCGTCATTGACTTAGGGTATCCAGGCGTTCTTCCGGTGTTAAACAAACAAGCGGTCGAATATGCAATGAAAGCAGCAATGGCATTAAACTGCGAAATCGCGACAGAAACGAAATTTGATCGGAAAAACTACTTTTATCCGGACAACCCGAAAGCGTATCAAATTTCACAATACGACCAACCGATTGGGCAAAACGGCTGGATCGAAATTGAAGTGAACGGCAAAAAGAAAAAAATCGGCATTACGCGCATTCATTTAGAAGAAGATGCAGGGAAACTAACACACACAGGGGACGGTTATTCGTTAGTTGACTTTAACCGCCAAGGCACACCGCTTATTGAAATCGTATCGGAACCGGACATTCGCTCGCCAGAGGAAGCGTATGCGTATTTAGAAAAATTAAAGTCAATTATTCAATATACAGGCGTATCCGATTGTAAAATGGAAGAAGGTTCGCTTCGTTGTGACGCGAACATTTCCCTTCGTCCAATCGGCTCAGACAAGTTTGGCACAAAAACGGAATTGAAAAACTTGAACTCGTTTAACTTCGTTCGCCAAGGATTGGAGTACGAAGCGAAGCGCCAAGAGAAAATTTTGTTGTCTGGCGGCGTCATCCAGCAAGAAACGCGCCGTTTCGATGAAGCGACGAAAACAACGATTTTAATGCGCACGAAAGAAGGTTCAGAAGACTATCGCTACTTCCCAGAACCAGATTTAGTCATGCTTTATATTGACGATGAATGGAAAGAACGCGTGCGTGCGTCGATTCCAGAGCTTCCTGACGCACGGAAAAAACGGTACATTGAGGAACTTGGTTTGCCAGAGTACGATGCGAAAGTATTAACGTTGACAAAAGAAATGGCAGACTTTTTCGAAGCAACGGTTGCGAATGGAGCGGATCCGAAGCTTGCATCGAACTGGCTGATGGTTGAAGTATCTGCATATTTAAACGCAGAACAAAAAGAATTGCATGACATTGCTTTAACGCCAGAAAGCTTAGCAAGCATGATTAAACTCATTCAAAACGGCACGATTTCGTCAAAAATTGCGAAGAAAATCTTTAAAGAACTTGTGGAAAAAGGTGGCGATCCAGAGCAAATCGTCAAACAACAAGGTCTTGTGCAAATTTCTGACGAAGCAACGCTACGCAAAATCGTATTGGAAGTGCTCGATGCGAATCCACAATCGATTGAAGACTTTAAAAACGGAAAAGACCGTGCAATTGGCTTCTTAGTCGGTCAAATTATGAAAGCAACAAAAGGACAAGCAAACCCACCGCTTGTGAATAAGCTATTGCTTGAAGAGATAAATAAACGATAATGAAAAAGCGGCATTGCCATCGGACAATGCCGCTTTTCTTACAGATGAACAAGCTTTTGCAAGGTGCTTTCTACTTTAAATACACGATTGTTTAATACTTGGATGCTCGATTCGTGGTCGGTGAGGGCAGGGAGTACTTTCTCTTCTAGTATGTTGGTTAAGCGGGTGATGTTTCCTTGCATGTTGTGGACATCGAGTGCGAGTGCATCGTATTTTGCGGCGAGCACCTCTTGACCGTGACGAATCGCTTCACAAATCGCTTTCGTTTCGAGTGTTCGTTCGTCAAGTAGCTGTACTTTCTCGTCTAGCGCTTGAACTTTTTCGTCTAGTACTTGAACTTGTTCGCGTAAGGAAGATACTTCTTTTTCAATGGATTCCACCTTTTTCTCCACTGCTTCCACTCGTTTTTCTAGCGATTCGACTTTTTCTCGTGTTGCTTTTACTTCGTGAAGAATTTCGTAAAGCAACCGTTCCACCATGTCATTCACCTCCTTTTCGTTTCCATTTTACACGAATCGACAACGGATGACTAGCGAACATTTTCATTTTTTAGGCAAGCTGCTTATAGATGATCACATTTTCCAAACGATGTTTTAGTAGAGAACGGCTCGCGAATCGATTACAATGATAGTAGATGAATGGAAGAAGGGGAGCAAAAGATGGATACGTCATGGCTAAAGCCGATTACAGAGGCGAAATATTTAGTAGTGGACAACGCGTATCGATACCGTGCGATTTTGCGCTATTTTTATACACAGCACGAGCGAATGCGGCAATATTTGTTTCCGGAAGAAGTATATGCTTTTCTAAAACAGTTCGATGAATTTCAAACGTATACAGAAGAAGAGATGCAACAAGACTTAGAGCAGCTCGTCAAATGGAAAAACTTAATCGCGCGGCAAGAAACGGGCCATATTCGGACGATTGAGGAATTTAAAAAGAAACGGTTTCGCTATCAATGCAGCCCATATACAGTCGAAATCGAACGAATGATTCGTACCCTTGAGCAACTAGGGGAAACTTTTGGCGGTTCGCTCGAGAAAACGCGGTTTGACCGCCTGTATGCCTCGCTTGTCCGGATGGAATCGATTATTGACAATGGATTCGGGGAAAAACGAGAAGAAATGAATCAAGTGTGGGAAGAAACGTTCGATTATTTTAAAAAAATCATCCAAAATTCTGCCGATTACATCGCTTATTTGAACGGAGAAAACATGGAAGAACGGATGATGTCTGATTCGTTTCTTGCGTATAAAGAACAGTTTACCGCCTATTTGCGTGATTTTATCGTCGCATTGCAAAAAACATCGATGCAAATTGAAAAGCTGCTCGAAGATTTGCCAGAGGACGGGGTGCGTCGGTTTATTGAGGAAGTAGTTGCTTACCAACTCGCCATTCCCCGTTTTGAAGGCGCCGTTTTTTCACGTGAACAGCTAACGGAAGAGAAGCTAGACACATGGCGCAGTTTAAAAGAATGGTTTTTAGGGAGAAACGGACATGAAAGCGAGCTATCGTTTTTACAAAAGCAAACGAACGAAGCGATTCGACGAATGACGCGCGTCGTCCAGCGGTTAGGAGAACGCCATCATCATTTTCGCAGCCGAAAGAAAGACTACTTGCATTTAGCCAAATGGTTCTCGTCATTAGAAACGGTAGAAGAAGCGCATAAACTGTCCGCGGTTGTGTTCGGCTGTTTCCATACGAAACACATCGTCGCTGAAAACGATGCGACGGAAAACATGTACCGCGATATTTGGGAGGAACAGCCGACAGAATGGCTCGTCAAACCGCGCGTTCGCCATTACCGGGAAAAGAAAAAGCCAGAAGCAATGATTGATAGGCGAAAAGAAAAAGAGGAAACAATGACCGCCTATTTAGCAGAGAAACAACAAGAAGAAGAAGCGCTCGCACAGCTTATAACCGACGGGAAAATTGTACTTCAAGAGCTTCCGATCGTTGCTCCACACATTCGTAAAACGTTGCTCGGCTGGATTGCGAAAGCGATGGGGCGAGAAGACAGGATTGTCCAAACGGAAAACGGGTGGAAAGTGAAAGTGGTCCAACGTGAAGGAACGATTACACTGGAAGCAGAAGATGGCATGTTAATGATGCCGAATTACGAAATCCATTTGCTAGATTAGGAGAAGAGAAAGAATGGAAAAAGAGTTTGATGAGAAAGCGAAAGAAGCGTTAACGGCATTGTTTGAACATTTTTGGATTGTTCGGGAAAAAGAGCCGGAGCTTTTTCAAAAAATACGCGAACGCGAAAAAGTATTAAAGCGGTATGTGCAAGAGAAATTTGGCTATCGGTTAATTATTCACCGCTACTTTGCTAAGCTCGAAAAGATACCAGCGGAGCCAGAAGCATGGATGGGCATTGAGTCGTTTCAAGAACCGCTCGATTACGCATTGTTTTGTTGCTTATTAGCATATTTAGAAGGAAAAGCGGTCGAAGAAAAATTTTTATTGTCTGACGTATGCGAAGAAATAAAAGCGATGTACCCAGGCGAAACAGCGCTTGATTGGACGAACTATCAACATCGGCGCGCCCTTATTCGCGTGTTGAAAACAGCCGAGCAAATCGGAATTGTACATCACGTCGACGGAGAACTCGAGGCGTTTGCCAATCAAGAAGACGAAGAAGCATTATATGAAGTCCCTGTATTGTCTCGCTATTTTATGCGGTCATATCCGAAAGATTTTATTCAATATGAAACGATCGAGCAACTGTTAGAAGAAGAATGGAAAGCAGCGCCCGACGACTACCGCCGCCACTTTATTTATCGGCAGCTCTTTTTATCGCCTGTCGTGTATCGTCGGCAAAAAGACGACCCAAACTTTTATTATTTGCGCAACTTCCGCCATCGGTTGCGTGACGACATCGAAGCGCATACCGATTTTCGCTATGAGCTATATAAAAACGCAGCGTTGCTGACGATTTCAGAACGGCAACATGTGTATACATTGTTTCCTAACCAAAAAGGAACATCGGATATCATTCTTCACTTTGCCGCCGTTGTGCGCGCTCACTTGGACAACTATCCGCCAGATGAATACGGGCAAATTCGTGTCACGATGCCGGAGTTTCATCAGTTGCTGAACCGGTGTATGGAGCAATACGGCGAAGGCTGGAGCAAAACGTATCGAGAAATGACATTGGCACAACTTTCATCTGAACTGCTCTCTGCTTTAAAAGAATGGAAAATGGCGGAGCATGAACAGGAAACGGGCATGGTGACTCTTTATCCGCTACTTGGACGGCTTGTCGGTCGATATCCGGACGATTTTCTAATGAAAGGAAGAGACGATGATGACGAATAAATGGGTGCTTCATCGCGCAGGATTGATTAATTTTTGGTATTACGATGAGCAATATTTTGAGTTTGCCGACGGTAAGTTGTTGCTTCGCGGAACGAACGGTTCTGGGAAGTCAGTGACGATGCAAAGCTTGCTTCCTGTCTTATTGGACGGGAAAAAAACGCCAGATCGGCTGGATCCGTTCGGTTCTCGGGCACGGAGAATGGAAGATTACTTGCTTGGTGAAAAAGAAATTGTCGATCGCGATGAGCGGACAGGCTATTTGTTTTTAGAATATAAACGAAAGCAGACGGAGCAATATGTGACAACGGGAATCGGATTGCGGGCAAAGCGGCAAAAAAACATGGATTTTTGGGGGTTCGTCATTTTTGATAACCGCCGCATCGGCCGTGATGTATTTTTATATAAAACGGAAAAATCAGCGAACGGAACGGAAAAAATCCCGCTCACGAAACGCGAGTTAGCCAATTTGCTTGGCAACGGTGGAACGGTCGTGGATTCCCAAAAAGAATATATGGAACTCGTCAATAAGCACGTCTTCCGTTTTGAATCAATGGAGGCGTTTCAAGAGTTAATTGAGCTATTGATTCAATTACGTAGCCCGAAGCTATCAAAAGATTTTAAGCCGACCGTCATTTATGAAATTTTAGAAAGCTCGCTTCCGGCGTTGACGGACGACGAATTGCGCCATTTATCGGAAACGATTGAAAATATGGATCAAACAAAGCAACAACTAGAGCAGCTCGAGCGGGATGAGCAGTCGTTAAAGCGGCTTTGTGGGCAATATCGGGCGTATAACGAGTATATGATAGCGGAAAAAGCGAGCGAATGGCTAAAGGCAGAAAAACAGGTGAAGCGGCTAGTCGAAGAAGGGAAACAATGGCTTACGGAAGAAGCAGAAACAGAAGCGCACCTTGTGGATTTAAGCGAATACATTCAAACGCTTGCAAACGAGCAGGACGTATTGCATCAACGGGAATTAGAACTCGCAAGCCACGAAGTGTTCCAAGCGGCGCAACAATATGAACGCATCCAACGAGAAATCCAAAACGTGAAAGAAAAGCAACAAAAGCTATTGCGACAAATCGATGAAAAAGAACAAATCGAACGCCGCTACAAACGCCAGCTTGAAGAAACGAATGATAAGCTGTACGAAACAGAAAAACAACTCGATGGGCAGCTAGAAGATTTGCGCCACGATGCGCTAGAAAGCTCCTTTTCTGCCCACGACCTCAATGAAGCGGATTTTTCCCGCCACCGCCAAACGCCATTTGATTTTACTGTATGGAAGCGTGAGGGGCAGGGATATGTTGAGAAGCTAGAACAAATTCTCACCCTTTGGCGCCGCCATGATGAGATAAAGGCGCGCTATGAAGAGACGAGTAAAGAAGTAGGCGACCTGCAGCGGGAAGTCGACGAATTGCGCCACGAAGAAGCGAAATGGCTCGAGCTGTTAGAAAACGAAAAATCGCGGTTCCAACAAGAAGTATTTCGCTGGCTCGAGCAATGCCAAGACGTTTCCGTGCAAGAAACATCTGTCCAACTATTTTTGCAGCGCCTTCATGAACTATACGAAACGTATCATATCGACGAGATGAAGCAGCCGTTTACGGAAGCGTATTACGAAGCGCTCAATCGAAAAAACGAAGAAAAAATGGCGCAAAAACATGCGTGCACGTTACTAGAAGAGAAGATTGCCGCAAAAGAAGCGGAATGGAACCAATGGAAAATGCAAAAAGACCCAGAACTAGCGCGCGATGAACAAACGTTGGCAGCGCGGGCGGAGTTAGACAAAAAAGGCGTTGCTTTTGTCCCATTTTATGCAGGGGTGGAATTTCAAGACCATGTGCCAGAACCGCTTCGGGAGCGGATCGAATCGGCGCTGTACCACGCAGGGCTGCTTGATGCGTTAATTACAGAAACCGATGTTGAAGTAAGTTGTGACCGTGTACTTTTCCCACGTCCTGTCGAAATGGCGCATACGTTGGCAGACTACTTACAACCGGACGTAGATGAAGCGTGTCAGGTGTCGAAAACGCGCATCGAAGAAGTGCTCCAAAGCATTGTGCTTTCTGACAGAGAAATGGATGGAGCGTTTGTGCTCAATGAAGCAGGACATTATACGCTCGGATTAGTCAAAGGGCATGCACCGATGCGAGAAAAAGCGCTATTTATTGGCCGAACAGCCCGCAAACGTTGGCGGTTAGAAAAAATCGCCGCACTTGAAGCGGAGCTAGCTGAACTTCGTGCCCATCTTTACGAACAAACCGAAATGTTCCGCCAGCTGGACGAGGCGATTGAGCAAATGAAAAATTGGTTTCGCTCCTTTCCAACCGATCGTGACATGCGCGCAGCCTTTGAAGAGCGAGAAAAAACGAAACGCACGATGTTTAGTAAACAACAAGAATGGGAAAAGAAAAACGAAAAACTAGCACAGCTTGCCCGCAATTGGCAACAACTCAAACAAACGCTCCGTGAACAAACGGAAGGGCTCGATATAGAATTTTCCAAAGATGGCTATGAACAGTCGCTTCTTTTGATGAAATCGTATATGCGGCGTTTGCATGAACTTCAATTGACCCACCAATCATTTGTTCATTTATTTGAGATGATCGAGCGTCTCACCGAGCAAGTGGGAACATTGCAACAAGAAATCGATGACATCAAGGGTGAACGAAATGTACTAGCAAACGAACAGCAAAAACTTGATTTGAAGCGGCAAGAAATCGAGCGAACGATGCAGCTGATGGGGGCGGAAGAAGTGCAAGCAGAAATTCAGCGCGTCCGCGCCCGATTGGCGTTTTTGCAGAAGGAAATGCCAGCGAAAACAAATGAGCGTATCGCACTAGAGCATCAGCTCAAAGCTATCCGTGAGAAACGCGAACAGCTAGAAGGGAAAGAAGCATTCGCTAAACGATTGGCAGGGGCGTGGAGGCGGTCGTTTGAGCGAGAGGTCGCCCTCGAACTTGTTGAACTTCACGCACAAGATGCGGTTGAACAAGCAAAAGAAGCGATTGAGCGATATGGAGCACAGCTTAAGGAAACGCGAACGTCGCTTGTGAACCGGTTAAATAGCGTCTTTTTCCAAGAGTCAGCGAATTTGACGGAATACCGGCTTAGCCAAGAGCCAGTTGTCGTAGAGGAAGCGAGTCCATTTGCGGAGATCGAGCTAGACGAAGAAATGGAATTAAAGGTCGCTGGGTGGAGAGAAAAGCAAGACCGAATCGTCCTTTTGCTTGATTATAAAGGGCAGCGCGTATCGCCGTTTTACGTATGGAACGAAATCGAGCATGATATTTTCTTGCAGCGTGAATACATGAAAGAACAAGACCGTGAATTGTACGAAGAAATTATTTTAAAAACGATTGGGCGGATTTTGCGCAGCCGCATCCAACGAGCGGAGCGTTGGGTAAAAGATATGAATGACTTAATGCAGCAGCTCGATACGTCTTCCGGTCTTGTGTTGTTTATTCAATGGAAGCCGCGCACTGCGGAAACGGAAGAAGAGATGGATACGAAAGAGCTTGTCGAGTTGTTGCGGATGAATTCAAGGTTATTAAAAGAGGAAGATTTGCAGCGGGTGACGAAACATTTCCGCTCGAAAATTAACCGTGCACGTGAACTGCTAGAAGAGCGCGGCCAAGGCAATACGCTCCACCAAATTATTAAAGAAGTGTTGGACTATCGGAAATGGTTTTCGTTCACTCTTTATTACCAAAAGACGAACGAGCCAAAGCGGGAGTTGACGAACCAACGTTTCTATCAATTTAGCGGCGGGGAAAAAGCGATGGCGATGTATATTCCGCTCTTTGCCGCAACGTATTCGCGTTATCAAGAAGCGGCAGAAGATGCACCGTACATTATTTCACTCGATGAAGCGTTCGCAGGGGTAGATGAAAATAACATTCGCAATATGTTCGGGCTTGTCGAACAGCTTGGATTTAACTATGTGATGAACTCGCAAGCGCTCTGGGGCGACTATGACACCGTCCCATCATTATCGATTTGCGAACTCGTTCGTCCGAAAAACGCGTCGTTCGTGACCGTCATTCGCTATTATTGGAACGGAAAAGTAAAGCAGCTTGTCACTGAAGCAAGAAAGGGTGAGCTCATTGAACCGATTAGATGAAGCGGTGCAATTTTTTCGCGGTGAACGTTCGTTTCACCGCCTTTTTTGCGAGATGAAAAAGAAATACGAATCGCTTGGCCGCATTGGCGGCACGATTTCCGTTGCATCTTTTTCAATGGAAGAAAAAGATGCGATTGCGTCTTTTTTTGGCAAAGAAATGAGCCGTGTATCGCTTGCAGCATTTGAACAACAGCTTGCCAATACAAAGTTTGCCGGTATTTCTCTTGTGGAACTACTGTCAAGCTATTTTGGCGAGCCGCTCGTAACAAAAAAAGAGCAACAACAACAAGCAGAGCAAGAAAAAGAAGCATATTTTACGCGGTTGATACATACGTATCGACCACAGCGCGATTGGCTGATGGAGATGGCGAACCAACGAGTGGTGCAACTAGCCTATCAACAAAATCCTCAAGCGCTAGAAGCAGCCATTTCCGCCGTTTGCCGCGCGCTTGAACAGCTTCCATCCACGTATGTCCGTCTTCCTATGTTTGCACAAAAAGTGGCGAACGACCCGCATGCATTTGATTTGCATACGCTTGCAGGGAAGCTACTGCTTTCGGCGCTGCAATTTTATGCGGACACCAAATACGACTTGTCGTCGGTCGAAGACGTGAACGAATTATTGCAGTCGTATCGGTTATTGCGGGAAGATGTGCTGAACTTTGTCACGTGCGCTGGCGTGATGGCAGAAAAGGAGGGTCGCCATCCTGTGTTCGCTGCTGCATGCGAAACGAATACGGCGCTAAATGTGCCGCTTCGGGAAGTGATGCCGTTGACACGAGCGTATCCGTCCATTGGCAACATTGTCTTTATCGTTGAAAATGCCGGCGTGTTTTCGACGTTATTAGATACGAACGTACCACTCATTAGCACCAACGGCCAGCTCAACTTAGCAACGATATGGCTGCTTGATTTGCTTGTCAAAGAAGGGGTCGCTCTGTATTATTCGGGCGATTTTGACCCAGAAGGATTAAAAATGGCGCAGCGCCTTGTCGAGCGGTACGGTTCCTCTGTTCGGCTTTGGCATTACGATCGATTGGATTATTTGGCGACAAAACCGACCGTTCCGCTACCAGATGAGCGGTTAGCGAAATTGCAATCGGTGACGCTTCATGACTTGCAGCCAGTAAAACAAGAAATGTTGCGGCGGAAAAAAGCAGGATACCAAGAGGCGCTTGTGGAAGCGTTGAGGAAGGAGATAAAGAGAAATGTTGATTTTGTTTGAATTGTTGATTTTATTTGATTTTCGGTAGTAAAATAATTTTAACAGGAGGTGTGAAAAGTGACACGTGCCATCGACCGAGAGCAAGAATATATGTGGGATAGTGTGTACATTCTTTCGCAAATTCATAGCGAAAAGGCGAAAGCTGTATTTAAAGCAGCAATTGAAAAATCTTTTTGGCAACTAGGGCTTACACTCCCTGTTTTTTCAACGATTCGATTCTCATTGCCAAATGAAGAGCACCTTTCTCGGCTTCGGGACATCGAAAAGAAAATGCGAGAGGCTTATACAACGAAAGAACAGGAGAAGGCGTATGAATATTTAGTGGATTATATTGAACAGCTGTCCGAAATAGCGGAAGGGGATTCGCTGACTGTTCGCAAAAAATTGCTTGTTTCCCTGTTAAATGAAAGTGCTAAGAACAATAAATGCTCAATGAAAAACTGCCAGCTACCAACCTCTATCGCTTCATTTCCATCTAGACAAACTAACGTCGCTTATTACACGACGACTGAAGTAGCGAAAAAGCTCGGGTTAAGTGACCAAACGATTCGGCGAATGTGTGAAACTGGAAAATTCCCGGGGGCATATAAAACAGATGGAGGTCATTGGAGAATTCCACAAGACATTTTTGTTACAACGCCAGAACAAGATGACCGTGCAGAGCAAATCCTACACCAAATCGATAGAAAGAACCAAGAGGCAGGGGATGTAGATGAATTTAATCTATGATTCCCTGCGTCCCCCTAAAGTATTGATCGATACGACCGTTTTATGCGGTGCGTTGCGAGTCGATGGAATCAACCGAAAGATTGTTAAAGCGGCTCGTTTCCCACACTTCTTTCAGCCAGTCATATCACGTGTTTGTTTATTTGAGTTTGTTAGAAATGCTTTCCAAGGAATTGGAAAAGGAGATAAGATGGTTATATACACTCTGCAAGAAATCGAAGCATTTTTAAACGAATTTTTATGTCCAATCTTTCGGTACTATACAAACCTTCCTGTCAATAGCCTAGTTGGTCGGTATAGTGTTGAAACAATCATGCGAGAGAATCGTCCGATTGGAGAAGTATTGGTCGAGTTAAGCGGATGTGATCACGAAACTGCTAAGCAGATTATTACTTCGCAAGAAATGTCTGAGCCACTTTATCGTTTTGATCAAGAAGACTTTCATGTTTGGATAACAGCTATTCAAGAGGAATGTGATTACATACTTACGACAAATTATCGGCGATTTCCAGCCCAGATTGGATCGATTAAGCGCATTCATCCGAGGGAGTTTTATAGGTATTTATCTGATATGGAATATGTATTTAAAGAGAGGGAAAGTAATGAATGAGATTGTGCAAAAACAGAAGCGGTATTTTCGCACAGGGGCGACGCTTTCGTTGTCTTTTCGGCTTGCGCAGCTTGCGCGTTTGAAAGAAACGATTCAAGCACATGAACAAACGATTATCGATACATTGGCGAAAGAGCTGCATAAATCCCCGTTTGAAGCGTATACGACGGAAATTGGCATCGTTTATGAAGAGATTCGGTTTGTAATGAAACGTCTAAGCGATTGGATGAAGCCGCAACGTGTACCGACGCCATTGACACACTTTGGTTCAAAAAGTTACATATATCCAGATCCATACGGTGTCAGTTTAATTATTGCGCCATGGAATTATCCATTTC
Organism: Anoxybacillus ayderensis; assembly: GCF_000833605.1. GTDB lineage: Bacteria > Bacillota > Bacilli > Bacillales > Anoxybacillaceae > Anoxybacillus > Anoxybacillus ayderensis. The sequence continues at coordinate 22,338 of NZ_JXTG01000011.1, forward strand.
AGCTCGCGATCAGTCCGTTAATCGGAGCGATCGCCGCAGGAAATTGTGCGATTGTCAAGCCATCTGAATATACACCAGAGACGTCGTCTTTGCTGAAAACGATTGTTTCTGAGGCGTTTTCAGAGGAATATGTTGCTGTGGTAGAGGGAGGTGTAGACGTTAGTCAAAAACTACTTCACTTGCCTTTTGATCATATTTTTTTCACGGGAAGTGTGCCGGTAGGGAAAATGGTGATGGCTGCTGCTGCAAAACATTTGACGCCTGTCACATTAGAACTTGGTGGGAAAAGTCCAGCGATCGTCGATGCTTCTGCCCATCTCGACTTAGCTGCCAAGCGGATCGTATGGGGGAAGTTTTTAAATGCTGGGCAAACGTGCATTGCGCCTGATTATGTGCTCGTGCATGCGTCTGTTAAATCGTTGCTTATTGAGCGAATGAAGCGGTATATTGAGCAATTGTACAGTGATAAAAATACGTACAGTCGTATAGTGACGGTGCGGCATACAGAACGGCTCGTTCGCTTCTTAGCAAACGGTACAGTTGTACACGGTGGAGCATACGACATTGAGCAACGTTGGATTGAACCGACATTGCTTGATGATATAACATGGGATGATGACGTGATGCAAGAAGAAATTTTCGGCCCTATCTTGCCCATTCTCACGTTTGAGACGATTGATGAAGCCATTCAAATGATTAACGACTATGAAAAGCCGCTTGCGCTTTATTTGTTTACCGAAGATCGCGACGTACAACAACAAATATTACAGCAAGTTCATTTCGGTGGTGGATGTATAAACGATACGGTTATGCATGTTGCCAATCCTCATTTACCGTTTGGTGGTGTTGGACAAAGTGGCATCGGTGCATATCACGGAAAAGCAAGCTTTGATGCGTTCACTCACTACAAAAGCGTGTTAAAACAAACAACGAAATTCGATATCCCGTTGCGCTATCCAAACTTTCCAAATGCGCTCAAGTGGGTACGGAAGTTGTTGAAATAGAGCGATTTTATTTTTGAACAAATTTCGAAAAAATTTTAACGAAAATGTGACAAGTTTTCGAGTGAAAAACCTATTTCTTTTTTTATTTCCATGTATTATATAAAAGATAACGCTTTTCTCGCTCATTTTTTGAGATTGAGAAAAGTGTTTTTCTTTTTGTCAATCCATTTGCTGCTTATTTTTCCTCGATGCATTTTCTTCCTTCCTTTTTTCGTCACAATTATTTTTACAATACATGTTAAAATCATTTCAATAGTGTTAATACTACAAAGCTAATTAAATTCGTTCGTTTTGTATTTGTTTCTTTGTTCAATGAATCACAATTTTGTTGAGGTGAAGACAGATGAAGCGTTTGTTTGCCTTAGTTATAGCGGGATTGCTTCCGCTTCTTGGTGGCTGTGAGATGGTTGTGTTTCAGCCGCAAGGACCAGCTGCACGAAGCATTACAGAACTAATTAACTGGTCGATTTGGTGGATGCTTCTCGTTGTTGTCGTTGTATTTGCATTGTTTGCTTACATCGTATGGAAATATCGTGATCGCCCTGAACGGCAAGGGGAGGAGCCACCTGAAGAGCACGGAAGTACAGTGCTTGAAATTGTATGGACGGTTATTCCGATTTTGATCGTCATTGCGCTAACGATTCCGACAGTGAGAACGTTATATGATTTAGAAAAACCGCCGAAAGGGTACGAAAACGAAAAACCGCTCGTCATTCATGTGACGTCGGCAGACTGGAAATGGATTTTCAGCTATCCTGAACAAAATATTGAAACGGTAAACTACGTCAATATCCCAGCCAATCGCCTTGTGTTATTTAAAATGACTTCTGCGTCCACGATGCAGTCGTTTTGGGTACCGGCGCTAGCTGGACAAAAATATACGATGAACAAAATGGAGACGGAATTGTACGTCGTTGCAGATCGTCCGGGTTCGTATGAAGGGCGGAATACAAACTTTAACGGACGCGGGTATGCGCATATGCAGTTTGAAGTGTTAGCGCAAACGCCACAAGAGTTTGAAAAATGGGTGCAAGAAGTGAAACAAACGGCACCGAAATTAACAAAAGAAAAATATGAACAATTGTTGTTGCCGACACATTTAGGACGATTGACGTTTGTCGATACGCATTTACAATGGGTAAACCATGCTGATCCGCACTCGAAAACGTACACAAATCCAGAATTATATCGCGGACATGGATATCAAGGGAAAATTTTTATTCGTGAAGATAACTATAAAAACTCATCAACTTGTAACGATGAGGAACAAAAAGCTTTAGAGAGTGATAGCGGAGGTGAACATCATGGGCATTAAGTGGAATGAAATATTTGTTGGAGGAGACCCGCTTCTTGTCGGTTCACAAATTGCGATTGTATTGACTGTCGTTGCGATTGTCGTTGGGTTAACGTACTTTAAAAAATGGGGTTGGTTATGGCGCGAATGGCTTACGACAGTTGACCATAAAAAAATTGGGATTATGTACATTTTATCAGGTGTACTCATGTTTTTCCGAGGTGGAATTGACGGATTGTTAATGAAGGCGCAAACGGCCCGCCCAGAAATGAACTTTTTAGATGCGCAACATTACAATGAAATTTTTACAACACATGGCGTCATTATGATTTTGTTTATGGCGATGCCGTTTTTGATCGGTTTAATGAACGTCGTCGTTCCTTTACAAATTGGGGCGCGCGATGTGGCGTTTCCGCAGTTGAACGCACTTAGCTTTTGGCTATTTTTTAGCGGGGCGATGTTATTTAACATTTCGTTCGTTGTCGGTGGTTCGCCGGATGCAGGATGGACGTCGTATTTCCCGCTTGCTGGAAAAGAGTTTAGTCCAGGAATTGGAAATAACTACTATGCCATTGCGCTGCAAATTGCAGGTCTTGGGACGTTAATGACCGGGATTAACTTTATCGTTACGATTTTAAAAATGCGTGCACCAGGCATGACGTTGATGAAAATGCCTATGTTTACATGGACGACGTTGATTACGTCAATCATTATCGTGGCGGCGTTTCCGATTTTTACAGTTGCTTTGGCGTTAATGACGTTTGACCGTTTGTACGGAACGCATTTCTTTACGCTTTCTTCAGGCGGAAGCGATATGCTTTGGGCAAACTTGTTCTGGCTTTGGGGCCACCCAGAAGTGTATATCGTTATTTTGCCGGCGTTCGGTATTTTCTCAGAAGTGATTGCGACGTTTTCACGAAAAACGTTGTTTGGATACACATCGATGGTCGTTTCGATCGTTGGTATTGCGTTTTTAAGTATGATCGTATGGGTGCACCATTTTTACACGATGGATGCAGGTCCTGCGGTAAACTCGTTTTTCTCGATTACAACGATGCTTATCGCTGTTCCGACAGGGGTGAAAATTTTTAACTGGCTGTTTACGATGCGAAAAGGACGCATTCAATTTACAACTGCCATGTTATGGGCGCTCGCTTTCGTGCCAAACTTCGTCATCGGCGGAGTGACAGGGGTTATGTTAGCGATGGCGGCTGCGGACTACCAATATCACAATACGCTATTTCTAGTCGCGCACTTCCATTACGTATTAATTCCAGGCGTTGTGTTTGCGGTGTTTGCAGGATTGTATTATTGGTGGCCAAAAATGTTCGGTTTTATGTTAAACGAAAAGCTTGGCAAATATCACTTCTGGTTGTTCGTGATCGGATTTAACGTCACGTTTATGCCGATGTTTTTCCTTGGCTTAAAAGGGGCTGTTCGTCGCGCGTATACGTATTCAGCAGAATCAGGATTTGCGCCGCTGTTTCTCGTATCTGCGATCGGTTCCATTATTTTAGCGATCGGCTTTGCGGTATTTTGTTATAACATTTATTGGAGCTTCCGTTATGCGAAGCGCAATGTTTCCCACGATCCATGGGATGCGCGCACGCTTGAATGGATGACTGCATCGCCAGTGCAATTTTATAACTTTGCGGTCGTTCCAGAAGTGAAGCAATTAGATGCGTTTTGGCATATGAAAAAACGTGGTGAAACACTGACGTTGAAAGAAAGCGACATCAAAAAAATTCATATGCCGAGCAACTCCGGTTTGCCGTTTTATATGGCGGTCGTGTTTGGGATTACAGGTTTCTTCCTCGTCTTTGAAGCGCACATCGCAGCAGCTGTTGCGGCGATTGGGATTGTCATCGGGCTTGTCATTCGTTCGTTTGATTACAATGATGGCTATTATGTCAGCGTCGATGAGATTAAACGAACAGAACGTACGTGGAGAAACGTAGAAGGGGGGACGGAAAATCATGTCGGCTAACGTCAATCATTCGCTTCCACTCGAATATCAAACGGAACAAAACCGATTAAATATTTTAGGTTTTTGGATTTTTCTCGGGGCAGAAATTGTGCTATTTGCGACGTTGTTTGCCGTCTACGGTGTATTAGGTCACCGCTATGCCGGTGGCCCAACACCAAGCGACATTTTTAAGCTGAACGATGTGCTTATTGAAACGTTGTTGCTGTTGACGAGTAGCTTCACGTGTGGGTTAGCTGTCTTTTTCATGCGACAACGCGATATGAAAAAACTGCTCATTTGGTTTATTATCACCCTTTTATTAGGGGCAGGCTTTTTATTCATGGAAATTCGCGAATTTATTCATTATGTGCATGAAGGAGCGACGATGCAGACGAGCGCGTTTTTATCGAGCTTTTTCGTGCTGCTTGGCACGCACGGAGCCCACGTGACGTTCGGAATCATTTGGGCGATTATGCTCATTATACAACTCCTTCAACGCGGGTTGACGCCAATGACTGCAAGAAAAATGTTTATCATTAGTTTATATTGGCATTTCCTTGATGTCGTTTGGATTTTCATCTTTACGTTCGTTTATTTAAAAGGGATGGTGGGGTAAATGGAACATAAAAGCAAATATCCCGTTAGCCACGTTGTTGGGTTTTTCTTTTCGCTTATTTTAACGTTTGTCGCGGTGTTCGTCGCATTGAAAATGAACGTATCATATACGATCGTCATGTGGATCATCGGTTCACTCGCGGTCGTTCAAGCGGGACTTCAACTATTTATGTTTATGCACGTCACAGAAGGAGAAGACGGAAAAACGAACGTTATTAATATGGCATATGCGGTGTTCGTTGCGATCGTCATTGTCGCAGGATCGATTTGGGTGTTAACATCTGGACATGCGGCGCATTAAAACAAACCCCCTCGCTTAGCTTTTGCGAGGGGTTGCTTTTATTTTTGTAATTAGCGTTTGAATCCAAAGTGGGAAACGAACAGTAAAGCTGATCATTAAAACGATAAGAACAAGAATGGCCGCAGACTTTTCAGCAATTTCTTTTGCATCTGGTACGAGCGCTTCTGATTGAACATACCATAAGTGGACAGGAAGTGTACCGCCTTGTGATAACAAGTTGAAATCCCACATAAATCCTGATGTCGATGTTCCGCCTGCCAAAATAATGATGGCTGATTCACCGAAGGCGCGACACGCAACGAGGCTAATTCCAGTTAAAATACCATTTAATGCAGCCGGGAGTACAACTTTTAATATCGTCTGTGATTTTGTCGCTCCCAGCGCGAGAGATGCTTCACGAATGTCTTGTGGCACTGCTTGAATCGCTTCTTCTGTGACGCGAGCTAGCACAGGTAAGTTTAGCAACGCGAGTGTAATGGCAGCTCCAATGATCGTTAAGCCGATGCCGACATATTCAACAAACAATACGTAACCAAACAAACCGAAAACGATAGAAGGAACGGATGCTAAGCTTTCGACAGATGTGCGCACAAACTCCGTAAATCGGTTGTTCGGTGCGTATTCTGCAAGAAAAATGCCAGCTCCAATGCCAATTGGCAACGACAAAATGAGAGATAAAATGAGAACGTAAAAGGAGTTGAATAAAAATGGTCCGATCCCACCGCCAGCTTCTAATTCATCAGGTAATTTTACGAGAAAATCGAGCGATAGTTTCGGCAAACCTTTTCCTAAAATGTTATACAATAATCCGATGATGAGTAGAAATGTCGTGACTGTAATAATAGTAACAAAAATATGAAACAGACGGTTTGTATAAATCGCACTGGCGATTGTTTTCCGATGATTATGAAACAACGAATCTTTCATGGATTACTCTCCCTTTGGACGAAGTTGGCGAATAATAATAATTAGTACGAGAGAAATGAATAAAAGTAAAAATGCCATCATGTATAGTGCATAGTTCCATGTCGAGTCAAATTGAACGTTTGTAATTTGCATAACAATGTTGCTCGTTAACACCGATGTTGGTGTAAGCAAGTCCCAACCGAACTGTGCAGTATTCCCGATAACCATAACAACAGCCATCGTTTCACCGATTGCACGTGTCATGCCTAAAATAATAGCTGTTAAAATACCTGGTCGGGCAGCTGGAAGAACGATGCGTGTAATGACTTGAAGCTTCGTGCTCCCAAGCGCGTAGCCCGCCTCGCGCAAATGTTGCGGTACCGCACAAATGGCATCATCACTAATGCGAGTGACAGTCGGTAAAACCATCATCGTTAATACGAGAGCAGCAGCGAGAAAGCCATCACCAACGAGCGTGCCTGTCGTTTCACGAATGAATGGAATTAAAATCGTTAACCCTAAAAATCCGTACACAATGGAAGGAATGCCGACTAGTAAGTCTAGCATCGGGCGCATGATGTTTTTTAACCAGGTTGGTGCAATCTCAGCGATGAAAATGGCGATTGCTAGGGCAATAGGTGTACATATTATTAACGTTAAAAAAGTTAAGTACAACGTGCCGAGAATAAATACAGCTGCTCCGTATTTTTCTTCAAAAGGCTCCCACGTAGCTGAAAAAAAGAATTCTTTCCATGATACATCTTTAAACACGAGAAACCCTGTTTGGCTAATAAAAATGACGATCGAAAAGAGGGCGACGCCTAAAGAAAGTGCACTTGCTAAACAAGCGTAACGAAAGGCGTTATTTTTCATATACTTTGTGCGCCATTGTTTTGTTTTCGTTTGTTCATGTTGGATGCGAACATGTTCGGCAGGTAACGCCATGTTGTTTCCTCCTCGTTTATCATATAAAAGACAGCCCCCTCATGAAGGAGGCTGTAAGTCATTTATTTCTTTTTCATTGCTGTAATTGGGATAAACTTTAATTTTTTCAGCGAACCTTCTTGGAACTTTTTGCTTTGAACAAAGTCGATGAATGCTTTATTTGCTCCTGTTGCAGGACCTTTTGTTAACAAATAGCCGTAACCCCAAACAGGATATTTCCCGTTAATGACGTTTTGTACTGTTGGCTCGACACCGTTATATGCTACTGCTTTAATATCGCCTTTAATGTATGCAAGGTCTGTGTAACCAATTGCGTTTGGCGTTGTACGAACAGCTTCAATCATATTTCCGTTTGAAAGAACTTCTTTATAATTTTCACCTTGTGTCATAAAAGGAGCTCCCTTAAGGGCGCCAAGTTGGTAGTTTACGCGCGTTCCTGACCCGTGCACGCGGTTGATAACGATAATTGGTTCATCTTTTCCGCCGACTTCTTTCCAGTTTTTAATCTTTCCAGCGAAAATGTCTTGCAATTGTTTTGTAGTTAAGTTTTTGACAGGATTGTCTTTATGGACGATTGTTGCAAACGGAATGATTGCAATTGGGTACGCGTTTAAACCTTTAAATGCATTAAACCCAGGTACAGGTTTTGTTGCATCCCAGTCACAAGCTCCGATCGTTGCTGACCCTTTTGAAACAGATTGAGGTCCGACGATAGATGCTGTCCCAGATACGGAAACTGCTACTTTCGGATTTGCTTTTTTAAATTCTTTCGCTGCTTGTTGTGTTAACGGGAGTAATGCTGACGAACCGGCGATAACGATTTTACCTTTTTGTTGAGCTGCTTCTGTTTTTTCTGTCACAGCAAGAGAAGAACCGAATAACAAACTAGTAGACAATGCGACAAGAGAGAACTTTTTAATAAATGATTTTAAATTCATCACTTTTCACCTCTTACAAAATTTATTTTGTAATATCAATTAATTTATTGTTCATGACGATAGCAATCTTTTCTCCTTCATCTGTTGGAATCGTTACAGCAATTTCATTACCGAATGGAGAAGGAGCAATTGCTGTTATCGTCGTTTTTGTGTTAAAAATGCGCGTCCATTGTGCTTGTGGTGCTGTGGCGCGATAGATTGAGTAAGATCCATCTTTCTCTTCTACTAAGACGAACACGATACTTCCTTTTGTTGCGACATATGTGATATTCATAGTTGTCGCCATGTTTTGCTCTTGACCGGAAACAATCGCCTTTAATACAGGAAGCGCGTCTTCATCGTCTGGATTAGCGCTTAAATAAACGATCGCATCACCAGCGAAGAAAGAAAATGTTTTATTGTTTGTATCTGTTGTTACTGCTGTTGGCTTTTTATCGGCTGTCGTTAAATCAACAACGTACAATTGTGGCTCTGTACCAGTTGTATCAATTGAGTCGATTTCTGTTTTTGAATCATCTGTATAGTTTGCCTTTGCTTCTTTTGCGGCTGTGTACATTAGTTTTGTACCGTCATTTGATAGACGAAGGTCGGATTTATATTTTACTTTGTCGTCAACAATTTTTTTCACTTCACCTGTTTGAACATTGATGGAAGCAATTACATCGCTATTATTTCCTTTAAAGAAGTAAATGATAGAACTATCTGGTGACCATGTAAGTTCCACTTTTACATCGTCATCCGTGCCTACAGGAATCGCTTTTTTTGTTGCTAGGTCGACGATGAACAATTGACCATTATCATTTACATATGCACCTTTTTTCTTATCCGGAGATAAAGCAAGGTCTCCGCTTTCGAGCGTTGCGATCACTTTACGCGATGGAATGTGCACAATTTTCGATACAGGCTCATCGTTTTCGTTTGTGACGATGACGTATTCATTGCTTAGCCATTGCGGGTTAAAGTTTGTTCCTTTTAAAAATCCATTTGTGGCGATAAATAATGGATTGCCGTGCTCGATTTCACCGCCTAATTTTGTTACCATACCGCGTAAGTCAGCATAAAACTTACCGTTTACTTTGACTACCGACGAGCCTTGTTGATGAAGAAGGAAAGAAGCTTTTTTTCCTTTTCCACTTAAAGTGATTGTTTTTGTTTTCCCATCGACATTCATCGCTACACCAAATGCTTTTGCCATATCAGACAGAGAGTAGAGTGTTTTTTGACCGATCGCTATCGCGTCGAATGGAGTTGCTTGTCCATCAACTGAAAGGGTCACTTTTTTTGTTTGAACTTTTCCGTTTGTGGAAAGAAGAATAGGGCTCGCATCTGTTTGCAACTGTCCGCCAAACGCTTGAACGATCGCTACAGCTGGGACGTATAACGTGTTGTTTACCATTTTAGGTGCGACGTTCATCGTTACTTTTTTCCCATTGATGACGGCAACGTTGTCATTGGCTTTGACTTGAACAACTGCTCCTTTTTTCGCCAGTTTGTATGTTTTTGCCTTCTTGTCATAAGAATACGTAGCTCCTAGTAATTTAGCGAGCTCTGGAGTAGCTATAATCCAATTTCCACCAGAAATCGTCGTAGCGGAAATTGGCATAACCGTTCCGTTAACACTCCAATTCGTTTTTTGGATTGTTTGTTTTTCGACAGCCTTTGCTTCCACGTTCCATGTTGTCGTTGAAACGAGTGGAGAAGCAAGAACAGCTGATGCGATCAGCGTATGTGCAAGCACTTTCTTAACGGACATTCTTTTCCCTCCTAAGTTTGTATATCAACACCGTTGATTATAAAAGGTGAATATTAATGCAGTTTAATAGTTTTGTATAGTTTGTAAAAAATATGTTTAATTTTTCAGAATTTTTATGAATGATATGTAAAGAAAAGGATCGTATCGGATTTTTTTCATTCTTGTTATAATGAAAAAAGAATAGGGAGGAGGGAAGGGTGTGCACGTATATGAAGAAACGTTAAAGAAATTGTTTATAAACTACACGATTGGTTCGATTTTAGCCGTTGTCGGTGTCGGTAGTACGCTAATGGTCATGGCGCTGCATATTCGGCAAGTGGATTTAATGATGTTGTTATTTATTCAATTTTTTTCATTTTGCATCATGTTATTTATTGAATATCGCGCCTTTCAAAAAGATATTGATCCGATTCGGCGTATTTTTTATGACAACAATATAACGGAACAACAGTTTTATTGGGCGCTTGTTCAGGCGAAGCGCTTTCCGCTTCTTACAGTGAGACGTATTGCGCTTCCACACTTTTTAGGGCTTTCTATTCCGGCCATTGCGTTGACACTTTCGCTTATTTTCATAGATGTGTTGCGCATTCCATATATGTATGTTGTTTATGCTTTGTTTGGCGCGTTGCTTATCGCGATGCTTCATGCGATGATTGAGTTTTTTTTAACGCTACGCACGATGCGACCGCTTATTCGCGAGATGATGCAAATCGGGAGAATGCACGGGTTTCATGAAACGATCCGAGCAACGAATGTCGTATATGTACCGATGAAAATAAAAATAGGGTTAAGTGTGTTATTCATTGGTATTTTCCCAGTTTTATTATTTGTGTTAGCAACGGAAGTCAAATTGTTTGCTGAAGGGGAAAATACGTTTTCAGGCTACTGGACGTGGACGATTGTTGTTTTAATCATTTCTGTTTTGTTTTCTTTATTTGCGGCTCGTGTGTTGTCGGAAGATGTGGAACGAAGCATTGAAGATTTGCTCCAATATATGAACCGCGTGCAAAGAAAAGAGTATGAACTGATGTGCGACAACGTATATATTGATGAATTTTCCGAGCTTACAAACGGCTTTAACCATATGGTCGATGCGATTGTTGAACGAGATGGAAAAAATAAACAATTATTAAATAGCTTTATTTCGGTCATGACGACAGCGCTCGATGCGCGCGATGAATATACAGCTGGTCACTCGCAGCGTGTTGCAGTATATGCTGTGGAAATTGGTAAGCGTCTAGGAATGACAAATGAACAACTTGCGCGTTTATATCGTTCTGCTATTTTGCATGATATCGGAAAAATCGGTATCCCTGATCACATTTTATTAAAAGACGGAAAATTAACAGATGAGGAATTTGCATGGATTAAAAAACACCCAGTGCTCGGTGAAAACATTATTCGCCAAGTGCAGCCAATTGAGGAAGTAAAAGATTTGCTTCCAGGCATTCGATCACATCATGAACGGATCGATGGGAAAGGATATCCTGATGGCTTAGAGGGGGAAGACATTCCGCTATTTGGTCGCATCATTGCGGTTGCTGATGCGTTTGATGCGATGACGTCTGATCGTCCATATCGAAAAGGAATGCATATAGAAAAAGCCGTTTCGATTTTGCTAGAAGGTCGTGGGACACAATGGGATGCCCAAATGGTCGATTGTTTTATTTCTTTTTTAAAGGAGAGAGAACAAGAAAAAGTGAGTTAGATGCCAACGACGGCATCTATTTTTCTAAGTAAGTGATATACTAAAGGAAAAAGGATGTGAGATCGTGAAACGGCTCATTATTAGCTTTATTATTTTGCTTGCAGGATGCGCGAATGAGCAAAATCCATCGAACGTGAAACAGTTAGAACAAACGATTGAAAAACAACAATCGGCCATTGAACAACTGCAAGAAAAAAATAAACAGCTTCAAAAAGAAAACGAGCAATTAAAAACCGAGGAAAAGCAAATTTCTTCTTCTCTTTTATCTGTTGCGTTAGACGTTGTGACGGCGTTAAAAAATAAAGATATGAATGCACTCGCCTCTTATGTCCATTCGACAGCTGGGTTGCGGTTTAGTCCATATGGACATGTCGATGTCCAAAATGATTTGCAGTTTTCTGCTTCTCAGCTTCCTTCCCTTTGGGCTTCGACGCAAGTATATCAATGGGGAGTATATGACGGTTCAGGCGATCCTATTCAATTCACGTTTCAAGACTATTTTGATCGTTTCGTCTATGATGTAGATTTTGCGAATCCACATATGATCGGAAATAATGTTGTTGTTGGGACAGGAAATATGATCAACAACATTCAACAAGCGTATCCGAACGGCTCATTTATTGAATTTCATTTTACAGGGTTTGACCCTCAATATAGTGGGATGGACTGGCGAAGTTTGCGCCTTGTTTTTGAACAAGAAAACGGTCAGTGGAAACTTGTTGGAATTATTCATGATGAATGGACGACATAACATATACAAAAGGTGCCCGGATAGGGACACCTTTTGTATTACTCGCCTTTTAATTGCTTGAGTTGTTGCACGACTTCTATATCAAATGATTGAGGGGGCATCGTTTGAATGACAGAGCGAGCTTTTGCTTCTGCTTCAAGTAACATTACTTTTTCTTCCATACGCGCAAAACCTTTTATGACATGATCGTAATGAAAAGACGTCATCGCTTCGTCCATTTGTTTCATCGTCTCGGCAACATAAAAGCGCGTCATTAACTGCATTTGTTTTAGCTTTAATTGCTCATATGTTTCGTACAGTTGCTTCACTTTTTCTGTTAAAACAGTTGTTTTTTCTTTTAATGTATTGTATTGTTGCGTATATAGCTCTAATTTTTTTTCATAAGCGATTTTTTCTTGAAGAGCCATTTTTGCGATCGGCTCTTCATTTTTTTCAACAGCTAATTTTGCTTGACGAGCACGTTTTTCAATCATTTCTTTCGCATCTGCGATCAAACGTTCATATTTTTGTTCGAACACGAATTGCTGTGCCAATGCTTGTTGTGCTTTTTCTAGCTGTTCTTCTAGTTCACGAATGTATTGTTTCGTCATGCGAATTGGATCTTCGCATTTGTCAATGATGTCATGTAAGTCGGCAAGGACGACATGTTTGACGCGTTTAAAAATGCCCATCTTATTTTTCCTCCTTGTTTATTGTTTTTTCCCATTCATCTAAAAAGCTATGGTTTTGAATAGGTGAAACGAACGGTTCAAATGCAGGCGCTCGTTTCGTTTTGCTTCTAAACAACACGTAAGCTGCAACAATAGCTAGGACAGCAAGCAACGCTTTCGGTAAAAGACCAACGAGCCCGATCACCATGAGCGCCCCGCCAATCCATTTGCCGCCACTTTTTGTCGTTTTCCACACGATCCATCCGATGATGACTAATGCCAACTGAATAAGGAAAGGAATCCATCCGAACATTGGCATGCCGTGTGGTCGCATCATTTGTGGACCGTGGTGGCCAAATGCTCGATGATGTTTCCCCATTCCCATCATGTGCTCTGCCGGCATTCGTCCGCTCCAACCGATGTGAATGAAATAAGTAGCGACGTGTGCGAATACGGCGACGACAACTAGTCCACCTAGCAAAAAGAAAAGGGTTCGTTTTTTCACATCACTCACCTCCTTTGTTATTTACAGTTTGAATTGTACAAGCGAAAAGAGAAAATTAGGTGAAAAAGAAAAAAACGTGCAACATTTATGCACGTTCATTCGGAAAAGTGAGAGTAAATGTTGTTCCTTTCCCCACGTCGCTTTCAACTTGAATGTGTCCGTTATGTGCTTCAACAATCCATTTTGCGATGGAAAGTCCAAGACCGTGGCCGCCAATTTGCCGTGTTCGCGCTTTGTCTGCACGGTAAAAGCGATCAAAAATATGAGGAAGATGTTCAGGTGCAATGCCAATCCCTGTGTCAGAAACAGAAATTTCTACAACTTTTCGTTGTTTCGTCACATGTTGTTTGAGAGAAAGGGAAACTGTGCCACCTTCAGGAGTATACTTGATGGCATTATCAAGCAAAATGTATAACAGCTGGGTACATTTATCTTCATCCCCGACGAATTCAATTTGTTCAGACGCATGAAACTGAAGTGCAATATTCTTTTTGTTTGCAAGCTCTTGTAACGAATGCAGCGTATGTTGCGCACATGCCCGCAAATCAAACGGTTTTTTTTCGATCTGGAGCTTTGCGTCGTCTGTTCGTGCAAGGGTGAGAAGGTCGTTAATGAGTTTAGTCATTCGTTTTGTTTCATCTCCTAGACGTTCAATCGTTTTTCGACTAAATGCATCGGACGTTAACGACATATCCATTTTTAATGCTTCTACAGAAGAAAAAATGACGCTAAGTGGTGTCCGTAGTTCATGAGAAGCATCGGCGACAAATTGACGTTGGCGATTGTATGCGTCTTGAATTGGAACGAGCGCACGTTTAGACATGAAATAACTAAAAGCAATAGCGACTGCGATAAATAACACGCCGAGGCTGAGCAAAATGAATGTTGACCATTTGAGCAAACGAAACATGCTTGTCACATCCATACCGACATATAACACGCCGACGAGTTGTCGATCGACAATTAAGGGACGAGCGACAGTTAATATTTTTAATTCATCGGCACGAAATCGTTTCAATTCGTGCTGATGGTGAGGGATATGAATATCTACATATCTTAATTCATTTTTTTCTGGCGTCCACGGCTGAAGGGTAGAGAGGAGAAGCGGTCGCAATCCTTTGTTCACTTCATCCCCCATCATTAACCGTCCGCGCGTATCCACGACGTAAAAAAACAGTTGGTCTTCACTTAAAAAAATGACATTTTGATCTGTTGGCCAACCGATGAACGACTGCTCTGTAAGCAAGGTTTGAATCGTTTGTCCTTCTTGTTCAGCGAGCATACGAATGCGTCGCTCTTGGTCATTTGTCATGACGGTATGAATAAGGAAAGAAACAACCGCAATGAAAATCGCCAAAAACGCGATAAGAATCCCGCTGTATGTGGCAGTTAAGCGCCATTGTGTGCGGCGAAACATATCGGAATGATTGAAAAAAGAACGAATGTTATTTTTCAATGGTATATCCCACCCCGCGCACCGTTTTAATGAGCTGTTGTTGTTCATCACCAATTTTTTTACGCAACAACTTGACGGTTGCATCAATCGTTTTCATCGAGACGTCTGCGTCATAACCCCAAATACGATCAAGAATAATGTCGCGCGTTAACACCCGACCTTTGTTTTGCAGTAATAAATCGAGTAGTTGAAATTCACGTGGGGTTAATATCATTTGTTCTCCATTTTTCGTCAATGTATGAGTTGTTCGATTGACTTCAAACGCTCCCCAGCAGACAATTTCTTCTTGAATTGGTGCAAATGTGCGCCGCGATAACGCTTTAAGGCGTGCCATGAGCTCATCGATTTCAAACGGCTTCACTAAGTAATCATCTGCGCCGGCTTCTAGCCCTTCGACGCGGTCTTGTACCGCATCTTTCGCTGTTAACATTAAAATGGCTCCGTGATAGCCATGTTTTCTTAAACGTTGACATACGCTAACGCCATCACCGTTTGGTAACATCCAATCTAAAATAATGACATCATAAAACGAAGCGAGTGCATAATCGTAAGCATCTTCTCCTTCTTGTACCCAATCAACATGTTCAACACCTTTTTTCTTCAACAAATGGACGATCAGTTCACCTAAATATACATCATCTTCTGCAAGCAACACTTTCATTTTTCTCACCTTTTTTTCTTTCATCATACCAAATCCCGATGAAAAACAGGTGAAAACAAAAGATAAGGGAAATCCCCTATGGGTATATAGTTTAACAACATATACAATGTAATTAAGTTAAGAAAACAAATTTGAAAGCGGATACAAAAAAGGAGCGATGAACGATGGCGAACGTCTACGATGTGAAAGTAGCAATTGTTGGAGCTGGCTCAGCAGGTATTTCGATTGCAGCACGGTTATTAAGAAAAAGTCGTCAGTTACGTGGACAGGTGTTGCTGATTGATCCATCAGATAAACATTACTATCAACCGCTTTGGACACTCGTAGGTGGCGGGGCAGCTAAAGTAGAAGATTCCGTTCGCGAGCAAGCTACACTTATTCCAGATGGGGCGAAATGGTTAAAAGAAGCGGTCGATACGTTTGTTCCAGAAAAAAACACATTAAAAACGAAAGAAGGGTCAACGGTTCGTTACGACTATTTAGTTGTAGCGGCAGGTGTCGAAATTTATTGGGATCAAATTAAAGGGTTGAAAGAAACGATCGGCAAAAACGGTGTTTGCAGCAACTATTCATACGACTACGTGCAAAGCACGTGGGAAAACATTCGTCACTTCCGCGGAGGTACAGCGATTTTTACACAACCAAGCACACAAGTAAAATGCGGTGGTGCACCACAAAAAATTATGTATTTAGCAGACGACTATTTCCGTCAATCTGGTGTTCGCGAACAAACAAACATCATCTTTGCTTCAGGATTACCAAACATTTTCGCTGTCAAAAAATATGCCGATACGCTTGAACAAGTCATTCAACGAAAAAACATCGAAACAAAATATCGTGTCGAGCTAGTGGAAATTGACGGAAAAGCGAAAAAAGCGACATTTGAACATCTCGATACGAACGAACGCTTTACGTTAAGTTTCGATATGATTCACGTGACACCACCGATGGGACCACCAGCTTTTATTAAGAAAAGTCCATTAGCGGATGAGGCCGGATGGGTCGATGTTGATCCGTATACGTTGCAACATAAAACGTATGAAAACGTATTTGGTGCAGGTGACTGCACAAACTTGCCAACGTCGAAAACAGGGGCAGCAATTCGAAAACAAGCACCAGTCGTGGCAGAAAATTTACTCGCACTTATGAACGAAAAACCGTTAAAAGCTCGTTACGATGGCTATACATCATGTCCACTCGTAACCGGTTATAATAAGCTCGTTTTAGCTGAGTTTGATTATGAAAAAAATCCACAAGAAACGTTCCCATTCGATCAGTCAAAAGAACGAATGAGCATGTATGTCATGAAACGAAACGTACTACCGATCGTCTACTGGAACGGAATGTTAAAGGGACTTATGTAGAGGGGGGAGAACATGTTGCAATTAATTGAAAACGATGAACAACAAGAGGCACTCCGTTATTTTATTGAAAAACTCCCACAACTAAAACAAACAATGGAATCGCTAGAAGAAAAAGTTGCATTTGTTCAACATGTACTAAATGATAAACAATCGCTTGAAGCGATGTTTACGGAATGGGAGGAAAAAGCCGAGCCATTTCGACTAACACCGGAACACCTTGAAGCGCTTGCGACGCTCGTTCAGCTGCTGCCAACGCTTGTCCAATGGCTACAAAAAGCAGAACAGTTCATTTCATTTGTGACGAGCGTGATCAATGATCGTGAGTCGATGGCGTATGCGATACAAGGGGCAGAAGATATCGTCCCAATTGAAAAAGGATTAACAATTTTAAAAGAAACAAACGAACGCTTTCAACGCGAACGCGATTCGTCTCCCGTATCACTATTACGTATGTACCGTTTGTTAAAACACCCACTCATTCAAGATGGGGTGAAATATATAGAAACGCTACTTGATGTAGCAAGCAAACATAAATAAATTGGAGGGGATGTATATGTTATTTCGTTCATTTTTCGATGAGCAATTAGCGCACATGTCTTATTTAGTTGGATGCCAACGCACAGGGGAAGCAATCGTGATCGATCCAGGTCGCAATGTGGACTGGTACATCGACACAGCGAAAAAAGAAGGATTGCAAATTGTCGCCGCAACAGAAACGCACATTCATGCAGACTTCGTTTCAGGTGCAAAAGAACTAGCAAAACGTTGTGGCGCAAAGCTGTATTTATCTGATGAAGGGGATGCAAACTGGAAATATCAATATTTGGATGAAGTCAATTACGAACTTGTGAAAGAAGGAAGCGTTTTTACTGTTGGAAATGTCGAGTTTCAAGTGCTTCATACACCAGGGCATACGCCAGAACATATTTCGTTTATCTTAACGGATAAAGGTGGCGGTTCAACAGAGCCGATGGGTATTTTTACAGGCGATTTCGTCTTCGTTGGTGACATTGGTCGTCCAGACTTACTTGAGAAGGCAGCAGGAGTGGCTGGTACGGCAGACGTTGGCGCGCGCCAAATGTTCCAATCGCTGAAAAAATTTAAAGCGCTCCCAGATTATTTGCAAGTATGGCCAGCACATGGGGCGGGAAGCGCATGCGGCAAAGCGCTTGGTGCGGTTCCAGTTTCAACAGTTGGATATGAAAAATTGAACAACTGGGCGTTAAAAATTGAAGATGAAGAAGAGTTTGTGAAACTATTGCTTACAGGGCAACCAGAGCCTCCAAAATATTTTGCGATGATGAAAAAAGTGAACAAAATCGGTCCAGCGTATGTAAATGAAGATGAAGTGCCAGCGTTGCAAACGCGTGAGCAGCTCGACGAGTATAAAGCAAACGGAGCATTTATTTTAGATGTTCGTCCGTCTCAACAATTTGCGAATGAACATTATGTAGGATCAATAAACATTCCGTTTAACAAATCATTCACAAACTGGGCAGGTTGGTTAATCAACTATGACCAAGATATCGTAATCATCGCAAATAAAGAAGATGTACAATTCATTCGCAAAGCGCTTGCTTATATTGGATTGGATCGTGTCGTTGCTTACGTAGAGCCATCCGTTGCATTAAACGGTGAGGTTGAAAGCTACGAAGAAATTGATGTACATCAGTTGCAACAATATATAAAAGATGATCGTTATCATCTCATTGACGTACGTAATCAAGCAGAATGGGACGAAGGGTATATTGAAGGTGCACAACATATTATGCTTGGCACGCTGGCAGATCGTTTACATGAGATTCCAGAAGGAAAAACATATATTGTTCAATGCCGTTCAGGTGCGCGCTCAGCCATTGGCGCAAGCATTTTACAAGCAAAAGGATTCAAACAAGTACTCAACTTAAAAGGCGGATATTTAGCATGGACGAGAGAAAAGCTTCCTGTTGTGAAACAATCATAAGGGCTGACGATGTCAGTCCTTTCTTTTCATCTTTCTCCTCTCCTATAATGGAAGAGAGGTGAGAATATGCAATTTTTAGATAAAATTTTTGCTTACATTCAAGATGGGATTATTGTCATGAATCATGAGCGAACGATCGTAGAGATGAACCCAGCTGCTAAACGACTTACAGGCTGGAAACTAGGCGAGAAAGTGCCGTATTGCTCGTTTTGTCAACAGCGCAATGTACGTGAAGGACAAGAGCGATGTTATTTAATCTCAACGGAAGAAGTACCGTATTTTTTATCGGAAATGCCGACGTATCACGGACAGTTCATTGATGTAGAAATGAGCACAGCGCTCATTCTCGAACAAGATGATGCGAAATATTATTTGCTTGTTTTGCGCGATCAAACGTCAAAGAAAAAAGAAGAGGAAGCACGTCGTTCAAAGTGGATGGTGAAAAAACTAACCGAAGCAAAAGAAGAAGAACATAAACGTTTAGCACAAGAATTGCATGACGGTGTCGGACAGTCGCTCTACAGCATTTCCATCGCGTTAGATAATATTATTCAACGTGTGCAAGATGAAAAGCTCCATGCATACGTCAAAGAAGTGCGCGAAGAACTTGGGCGCGTCATGGAAGATGTAAAACTATATGCTCAACAACTTCGCCCAAAAAGTTTAGATGCGCTCGGGCTTATTCCAACGATTCAATCGCTTATTCAGTCCCTTCAATCGAAAATGCCAAATACGTTATTTTCATTTCAAACAAACGTATATACACGTTTGTCACCAACGATGGAAATTAACTTGTATCGCATCATTCAAGAGGCGTTACATAACGTGATGAAATATGCAAAGGCAACAGAAGTGCGTATTTCGATTGAACAGACGGAACGGGAATTACTTGTGTCTGTTGCGGATAACGGTGTTGGTTTCCACGTTGAAGAAAAGCGTGAAGGGCTCGGCTTAAAACATATTCAAGAACGTGTTTTTCATCTCGGGGGAGAAACGACTATTACATCTGCACCGATGGAAGGGACAACGATTTTTGTGCGCGTGCCGCTAGAGGAGGACGGGGAGGATGAAAGTGTTAATCGTTGACGATCATGATTTAATTCGAAAAGGTATTCGCCTCCTTCTTGAAGGATTTTCGGATGTGGAAGTCGTCGGGGAGGCAAGCAACGGTTGCGATGCCATTACACTGGCATTGAAACATCATCCAGATGTCATTTTGCTCGACCTTTCGATGCCGACAGGGCTTGACGGATTTACGACAGCCAAAACGATTATGGATGAATTAGAAGATGTGAAAATTATTGTTTTAACGATGCATGATGAAGAAATATATGTGCAAAAAGCGATTCAATATAATATTCACGGTTACTTGTTAAAAAACAGCCAAACAAATGATTTGCACGAAGCATTGCAAGCCGTATATCACGGCAAGCGATTTTACCGTACCCATATTCCTGAGGAACGGCTTGAAAAAATGTTTGCGGAAAAAGAGCCGAAGTCACCACTTACTAATCGCGAACGTGAAATTGTTCGGTTAACCTTTTTAGGATATACGAACAACCAAATTGCAAATAAGTTAAAAATTAGTCCGAAAACGGTCGAAAATCATAAAACGAACATTATGCAAAAACTTGGCATTAAAGAAAAACATGAACTCATTCAATACGCCTTAAAAAATCATATTGCCGACTTAGTGTAAAGGGAGCGTTTGATATGGAATATACATTTTTCCATTTGCTTGTTCTTTTTTTTATTGGTGCCATCGGCTCGATTTTATCAGGTATGGTCGGCATCGGTGGTTCAGTCATTAAATATCCGATGCTTTTATACATTCCCCCTCTCCTTGGCTTGACTGCTTTTACAGCGCAAGAAGTGTCCGCCATTAGTGCGGTGCAAGTATTTTTCTCGACACTTGCCGCTCTTGTCGTGTTTAAAAAAGGGGGATATGTATCGGGTCGGCTCGTTGGCTACATGGGGACAGCCATTGTCATTGGCAGCTTCATTGGTGGATACGGTTCAAAGTTTTTAGCCGATGAGACAATTAATGTTGTATATGCCATTTTAGCTTCGATTGCAGCCGTATTAATGTTTTTCCCAAAGCCAAAGGAAAGCGAACATGTGGCGGTAGAGCAACTTGTATTTAACCGATTGTATGCGGTTATGTTATCGTTTATTGTTGGAATTGCTTCCGGTATCGTCGGAGCAGCAGGGGCGTTTATTATTGTACCGATTATGCTTGTCATTTTAAAAGTGTCAACGCGCATTGCGATTGGTTCATCGGTGGCCATTACGTTCATTTCATCGATCGGGGCGACGGTTGGAAAAGTGATGGGGGGGCATATGCTTCTCGTTCCATCGCTTGTGATGGTCATTGCTAGTTTACTAGCAGCGCCGATCGGGGCAAAATGGAGCCAAAAAATGAATACGAAAGTGTTGGAATACATTTTGCTTGTATTAATTGTAGCGACTGTGATAAAAATTTGGTATGAAATGTTTGCGTAAGCTGGCTCATTTGGGTCGGCTTTCTTTTATTCGTTGCAACATCAATGAAAATTTGGTATGATGTTAAATAGTGGAAAAATAAAATAAATAGGATGATGGGGATGAAACGAGCACGTATTATTTATAACCCGACGTCGGGACGAGAAATATTTAAAAAACATTTGCCTGATGTACTGATTCGACTTGAACAAGCAGGATATGAAACGTCGTGTCATGCGACGACAGGGGCAGGGGATGCGACAGAGGCAGCAAGAAAAGCGGTAGAACGCGAATTTGATCTCGTCATTGCTGCAGGTGGAGATGGAACGATTAACGAAGTAGTAAATGGGCTAGCTGAGGCTTCGTATCGTCCAAACCTTGGCATTATTCCAGTCGGCACGACGAACGATTTTGCGCGTGCGATCGGCGTACCACGCTCGATTGAAGGAGCGTGTGATGTCATCGTAAATGGGGAAGCGGTGCCGATTGATATTGGCGCAGTTACGAACGAAGGGAAAACACATTATTTTATTAACATCGCAGGTGGTGGGCGCTTAACGGAATTAACGTACGAAGTGCCAAGCAAATTAAAAACGATGATTGGTCAACTTGCCTACTATTTGAAAGGAATTGAGATGCTTCCTTCGCTCCATCCTGTTCATGTAAAAATTGAGTACGACGGCAAAATGTTTGAAGGCGCTGTGATGCTTTTTCTCGTTTCGCTGACGAACTCTGTTGGTGGCTTTGAAAAATTAGCCCCAAATTCATCGTTAAATGATGGCATGTTCGATTTAATTATTTTAAAAGAAACGAACTTAGCAGAATTTATTAAAATTGCCACGCTCGCACTACGGGGTGAACATATTCACGATCCACACATCATTTATACGAAAGCAAACCGTGTAAAAGTGTATACGGAAGAAAACATGCAGCTCAATTTAGACGGCGAGTATGGCGGAATGCTTCCTGGGGAATTTGTCAACTTGTATCGTCATATGAACGTATTTGTTCCGAAAGAAAAAGCTGAACAAATGGGAACAGGGGAATAAACCTGTTCTTTTTTATTCGACTATGCTACAATCTTGACAGCAATTTTGCGGAAGGGGAAAGAAGCATGGAAGCACCAGTAGCAAAAAATGAATATTACGATGTCATCTTTGAAGATTTAACGCACGATGGTGCAGGAGTAGCAAAAATTGACGGCTTTCCAATTTTCGTTCCGAACGGTTTACCGGGGGAAAAAGCGAAAGTGAAAGTTGTCAAAGTGAAAAAAGGGTACGGCTTTGGCCGTTTAATTGAGCTATATGAACAAAGTGAAGATCGCATCGATGCTCCTTGTTCGATTTATAAACAATGCGGCGGATGTCAGCTCCAACATATTCGTTACGAAGGACAACTAAAAGCGAAATATAAACATGTCAAAGAAGTGCTTGCTCGCATCGGGAAAATTGAACATGCGATCGTTCATCCTGTTCTTGGCATGAAAGACCCATGGCGATATCGCAACAAAGCGCAAGTGCCGGTCGGTGAGCGCGAAGGCGGTCTTGTGGCAGGCTTTTATAAAGAACGAAGCCATGACATTATTGACATGGACACCTGTTTAATCCAAAAAGAAATGAACGATATTGTCGTTCAGACGGTTAAAGAAATTTGCGAGCAATACAACATTCCAGCTTATAATGAACAAACGCATAAAGGCGTTCTTCGTCATATTATGGCACGCTATGGGGCAACGACGAAAGAAGTGATGGTCGTGCTTATTACGCGCACAGAAGAGTTGCCTCATAAAAAGAAAATCATTGAAGCGATTATTGATCGTGTGCCGAATGTGAAATCGATTGTACAAAATATTAATCCGAAGCGAACAAATGTCATTATGGGAGAAGAAACGCGCGTACTTTGGGGTTCTGAATATATTTATGATTATATCGGTGACGTTCGTTTTGCCATTTCTGCCCGTTCGTTTTATCAAGTAAACCCTGAACAAACGAAAGTGTTGTATGATCAGGCAATTGCATACGCGAACTTAACGGGTGAAGAAACGGTCATCGATGCATATTGCGGCATCGGCACCATTTCCCTCTTTTTAGCGAAAAAAGCGAAAAAAGTGTACGGAGTTGAAGTCGTTCCAGAAGCGATTGCCGACGCTAAACGAAACGCTCAACTAAACGGCATCACAAATGTAGAATTTGCGGTTGGGGAGGCAGAAGTCGTTATTCCGAAATGGTACGAACAAGGAGTAAAAGTAGATTGTATCGTTGTCGACCCACCACGAAAAGGATGTGAGGAATCGTTATTGCAAACAATTATCGCGATGAAGCCAAATCGCGTCGTATACGTCTCATGCAACCCAGCGACCCTCGCCCGTGACTTGCGTATGTTAGAAGACGGTGGCTACAAAACAATGGAAGTCCAACCTGTCGACATGTTCCCACATACGATGCATGTCGAATGTGTAGCGAAATTAGAGCTTAGTTGTGTACACTCAAAATAAACTCGTTCCACTGAAAAAATAATCGTTCATCATGAGAAATAAAGTCGGAATTTGGATGATTTTTGTATGAAAAGGGCTATCAATTTTTGTTGGATAGTCCTTTTGTTTTTATGGAAATGTAACAGAAAGATTACTATTCAGCTTGCTTGATAAGGTGGGTGAATAGTTATTTTATCAAAATATTGTTAATTTATTCTAAAGTATAATATAATTTTAAATAAAGTTCATTCAAAAGGATAGAAGGGGAATTCATGGATCATATAAAAAAACTACATCCTGTCAGCGCGACGATCATTATTGGGACATTGTTTGCGAGAATGGCGATGTTTATGACCATTCCGTTTTTAGCTATTTATTTAACGAGCGTAAAAGGAGTTAGCGCTTCGTTGGCAGGGGCGATTATTGGGATCAGTTCGATTGTAGGGTTATTTGGTGGGTTTTTCGGCGGATATTTTTCCGATCGATACGGGCAAGAAAAAGTGATGAAGATTTCGCTTTTGATGTGGACGTTCGTGTTTATTGGTTTTGCGACAGCGGAGAGCGTTTGGACGTTTTTTTTATTAAATGCGTTAAACGGACTATGCCGTTCGTTTTTTGAACCTTCGTCGCGAGCGTTGTTGTCGCAGGTGACAAAACAAGAAAATAAATTGCTTGTGTTTAACTTGCGATATGCCGCAATTAATGTAGGGGCGGCGATTGGTCCATTAGTCGGCTTGAAGATCGGTGCTTCGTCATCGACGACGGCATTTTTTATTACTTCTTTTGTTTATTTTCTTTATTTCATTTTACTCGTTGTGATGTTTTCAAAATATACCATTGAACAAACGCATGGCGATATATCTGAACATGTAACGCTTCGTCGTGCTGTCGGTGTATTAGGCAAAGATCGCGTTTTTTTATTCGCTGTCATCGGAATGATTCTTGGTGTCACAGGGTATTCGCAATTCAATTCAACTATTCCGCAATATTTATCGCAATATAAAGATGGTGTACAACTTTTTTCTTATTTAATTGTATTTAACGCAATCACGGTGCTCGTTGTACAGTATCCTGTTTCGCGAATTGGCAAGCGGTATTCTCCGCTTACGTCAATTATGTTTGGCATTGTTGCGGTGTCATTCGGACTTTTCGGATTTGGTTTATTTACCGCTGTGCCGATGTTATTTCTTTCTATGTTTATTTTAACAGTAGGAGAAGTGATGATGTTTTCAATGGTCGACATATTTATTGACCAAATTGCACCTCAACAGATGAAAGGATTATATTTTGGTTCTATCGGTTTTACGGCTATAGGAAACGCCGTCGGTCCATGGATCGGGGGACTCATGCTTGAATACTTTGGTTATGAAAATCATCTCCTTATTTTTAGCTTATTATCTTTATGTACTTTGGTCGGTTTTCCAGTTTTTTTATATGTCGGTGGGGTAATGAAGGCGACGAAACGACGTATCGAGTATAGTTTGTAATAGTTTGTTCGTACGATGAAGGAGGCGAAGGGATGAGAAAAGTTGCAATTTTTAGTTTACTTATCGGGATCATGATCATAGGGATGTTTTTTTATGGCGAGAACGATTTTAAGGCAAAGGATGCCATGCCTATTCTTGACGAAAGTGTTTCCAGTTCGTACGAACGAAAAGATGCAACAAATGTTGAAACAGCGGTAAGCGAAGCGATTAAAGAACATGGGAAAACGTATGGAAAGGGAGAATACGTTGCGGAAGGACACATCATTCTTGATACAGAGCAAAAAGGAAATAAAGTGAAAGCATATACGATCGCAAGTATAGGGGTATTTGAATTTCAAGATGGCATATTCGCCATTGTGTCAGGTAGCGGAGCCATTCCGACTGTGATGACATTTTCCATCGATGAGCACGGACAATATAAACTCATCGCCTATGAAGAGCCACTCGATGGAGAAGCGTATGTGAAGTCAATTAAGAAAATGTTTCCGAAAACATATCACTCAAAGGTGTTATATGCAGATAAATATTATGATGAACTTGCTAAGCAACAAGAAAGACAGGCGCAGGAGTATTTAAAAAAGATTGGTCGGCATGCAAAAGTGAGCATATCTTATGTGGAAAAACAGCCGCTCAACATCTCCGTACAAGCGATGAATCATTTTCTTCGTATGCTTAGTAGCGATCCATTTTTGAACGAGTGTCCGGATTGGCTCGGAACGCGTGAAGTAATCGAACAAGGGATCCGCTACGTGTACGAAACATCTCAAAGTAAAACAAACGACGGGGGAGATGTCGTCACTTTGCGAAAGATGAAAGAAGATGGAGCGGTGATAGACATGCGACAGTATGTTATTGAGGAAAATAAATTAAAGCGTATAAAGTAAAAAGCAGTCCATTTGTTTCGGACTGTTTTTATTATTTTTCAATGGGCTGAGATGAGATTTGTAAATTGTTACTTTTTTCTGTTGTTTATCTAACTACTCTATGTTACTATATAGTAGTACTCAATAATATTGATTACCAACGTTGTTGAGTACATAGGAGGTGTTTTTTTGGATAATCTAAGCGAAATGTTGAAAGGGATTTTGGAGGGCATCGTACTTGAGATTATAAGCCGCGGCGAAATATACGGCTATGAGATTACGAAAAAGCTGCACGCTTTAGGTTTCCAGGGGATTGCGGAGGCGACAGTCTATGCGTTGTTGTTACGGTTGGAAAAAAACAAGCTCGTCCACATTACGAAAAAACCGTCAGACATGGGGCCGCCAAGAAAATTTTATACGTTAAACGAACGAGGGTTTGAAGAACTAGCGGCTTTTTGGGCAAAATGGGATTTTCTAAGCGAGCGCATTCATCTGTTACGAACGAATGGAGGAGAGAAAAATGTTTAGTCACGAGATGAAAGAAAAAATAAAACAATTTGCGAAAGAGCAAGCACCCTATTATTTAGAAGAAGCGGAGATGACGTATATGGAAAAGCTTCGCCGGAAAACAGGAGAAGCGAAAAGCAAAGTGATAGCGAAGCTCGCTAAATTTAAAAGTCGCTCGGAAACAGCGATGGAAGCACAAAATGACATGATTCTTTACATGAGCGACTATATGAAAGATTTGATGGAACAAGGGTTGTCGGAACAAGAAGCATTTGAACGGGCGAAAGAAGAATTAAAGTTTCGGAGCGAAACGACAAAATCAGCCGATTTGCAGGAGCGGATTTTCGCGTACTATAACAACTTTGACCCTGCTGATTACGAAGCCATTGGGTTGTTTTACGGAGCGTTTGTTTTTTTAGGGCTTTCCATTGGCGCGCTTATTGGCTTTATCGGCAGCGGTGGTTGGGAGATGTTTTTATCTGACGGATGGATTCGTACGCTCATCGGTGCAGTTGTCGGTGTTTTGATCGGAGTAGGGATGGGACTGTTGAGCCATGCGGTAATTGTGTTGAAGCGAAAGAAATAGTGCAAGGGGAGAAGATGTAGGATGATGAGAAACATTAGAAAAAACAAAGATCTCGGCATTTATGGTTTAGCGGCAAAATGGTATGATCGCAACTCGCGAAAAAGCAGACTTACTGAAATGAAAGGATATGCGAATGAAGTGGCTTCACATGTGATGAAAGGTGCTCATATATTAGAAGTTGCCCCTGGCCCAGGCTATTTGTCCATTGAACTTGCCAAAAGAGGATTTCATGTGACAGCTATTGATATCAGTCCAGACTTTGTTGAAATCGCAACACAAAACGCTAAAGAAGCAAATGTTTCAGTGAATTTTATAGAAGGAAATGCAGCTCACTTGTCTTTTGAGGACAATCGTTTCGATTTTGTTGTTTGTACGGCGGCATTTAAAAACTTTAAAGAGCCTGTAAAAGCGTTATGTGAGATGCATCGAGTACTGAAAAAAGAAGGAACAGCGCTTATTATAGACATGAACCGTGAGGCGACAGATGAAGAGATTGAGCATGAAGTAAGCAAAATGAAAGGATTTGACAAGTATTTCGTAAAATTTTCGTTTAAGACCTTTTTAAAGCAAGGGGCTTATACAAAAGAAGAATTTGAAACATTTATTAAAGAAACACCGTTTAAAAACTATGACATAAGAAAAGAAGGCATTGGGCTATATGTGTATCTTTATAAATAGGAATTTTTCAAACCTGCTGCTTTTGGCAGGTTTTTTGGTTGTTCATATTCCGTTCATAAAAGCGTGTTACGATTGCCATGTACGAAGCGATAAGGAGGAAAGAATGATGCAGAGATTCAATAGTGATTGGGCGATTGAGGCGAATGGACTTGTGAAAATATTTGGTCACAATCGTGCAGTGGATGGCGTTGATTTACGGGTTCGGGCGGGTACGATTTACGGTGTGCTCGGACCAAACGGGGCGGGGAAAACGACGACGGTTAAGATGCTTGCAACGTTGTTGCGCCCAGATGGCGGTTCAGCGCGCATTTTTGGCTATGACGTAGTAAAAGAGCCGCAAATCGTCCGGCAATTGATTGGGGTCACTGGACAATACGCCTCGGTCGATGAATCGCTTACGGCGCTGGAAAACTTAATCATTTTTTCCCGCTTGCTCGGGCTGAGCCGTACAGAGGCAAAACGTAAGGCAACGGAATTGTTAGAAGAATTCGGATTGGTGGAAGCAGCGAAACGTCCGCTTAAGCACTTCTCCGGAGGCATGCGGCGCCGGCTTGATCTTGCTGCTAGCTTAATTGCTCAGCCGCCGCTCATTTTCCTTGATGAGCCGACGACAGGATTGGACCCTCGCACACGCAATCAAATGTGGGAAACGATTCGCCGATTAGTCAACATGGGTTCAACCGTATTATTGACGACCCAATATTTACAAGAAGCAGATGAACTCGCCGATCGTATCGCTGTGATCGATCGTGGTCGTGTCGTGGCAGAAGGAACAGCAGATGAACTAAAAACGTCGATTGGCAATTCATCGCTGCAATTAAAAATTGACAATCCACAACATGTAGAAATGGCACGTCAAACAGTAGAACGTGTGCTAAACGCCCGTGCCAATGTCTCAGCGGATACAGGAAAAATTACGGCACCGATGGCGGATGCTGACCGAGTGACCGATTTACTGATTGCCCTTCGCGAAGCAAACATTCAACTAGCGGAATTAAGCGTACAAAAACCGACGTTAGACGAAGTTTTTTTAGCGATTACAGGCCACGGAGTAAAAGGAGAGGAAAGCGCATGAATCATACGGTGAACCGCGAATTAAAAAACTATACAAGTTTTCGGCAAACGGTACAACAAACATTCACAATGGCGTATCGAAGTTTATTAAAGGTGCGGCGTACGCCAGAGCAATTATTTGACGTTACGTTCCAACCAATCATTTTCACGTTAATGTTTACGTACATTTTTGGCGGAGCGATCGCTGGAAATGTGCATAACTACTTGCCAATGATTATCCCAGGCATCCTTGTGCAGACGTTAATTGGGGCTTCTGTCGCCTCCGGTGTCCAACTTCGCGATGATATGGACAAAGGCGTTTTCGATCGATTTAAGTCTTTGCCAATTGCTCGCATTGCACCGTTGGCAGGAGCTTTATTAGCTGATACGGTTCGCTACACGATCGCTACCGTGCTCACTTTTGCGATGGGGTTTCTCATTGGTTATCGCCCAGAAGGAGGAGTTACGAGCGTTGCGTTCGCTGCTGTTTTTGCCATCGGATGCGCATGGGCTGTTAGCTGGATTTTCGCTTTTTTTGGCGTCACCGCGCGCAACGCGGCGAGCGTACAAGGAATTTCTATGCTAGCGTTGTTTCCGCTCATGTTTCTTTCGAATGCGTTCGTGCCGGTAAAGACAATGCCCGATTGGCTGCAATGGTTTGCGAACATCAATCCGATTTCCCACATGATTACAGCTGTTCGCGAGTTGACGAATCACGGAACGATTGGTTCGGACTTTGCAATTTCGCTTCTTGGAGCTGCAGTCATTGTCGCCATCTTTGCACCTATTACGGTACGCGTCTATATGAGCCGAGCATAAATATCGTGCCCGTGCCCGAAACGGTGCACGATATTTTTCGATACAAGATTCGAATGCGATAGATGACAAAATGCGCTACAATGAAGATATATTTGGAAAAGAAAGGGGATAAGAATGCCACAAGTGTTAATTGTCGATGATGACGCACATATTCGCGAGCTTGTCGGGCATTTTTTAAGCCTTGAAGGGTTTGAGATACACGAAGCAACGACTGGCAAAGAAGCATTAGTGGTGCTGGAAGAGGCCAAAGTTGACTTAGTCGTATTGGACATTATGATGCCCGAAATGGACGGATGGGAACTATGCCGTGAACTTCGCCAATATGACGATGTGCCAATTTTAATGTTGACGGCCAAAGGAGAAACGGCGCAAAAAGTGAAAGGATTTGCATTAGGGGCAGATGACTATCTTGTCAAACCGTTTGATCCGCTTGAGCTTGTTGCCAGAGTCAAAGCGCTGCTCAAACGATACCGAATCGCTGCGTCGCAAACAGTACAAATTTGGGATTTATTGTTGAATCGCCAGACGTACGAATGCCGATTAGGAGGCGAAGAGATTGCTTTGCCACCTAAAGAATTTGAGCTACTTTTTACGCTAGCTAGCTATCCTGGAAAAACGTTTACTCGTGATGAACTCATTGAACAAATTTGGGGCTATGATTACGAAGGGGACGAACGAACGGTCGATGTGCACATTAAGCGGTTGCGCGAGCGGTTTGCCGATTGTCATGTGTTTATCATTCGGACGATTCGCGGGCTCGGCTATCGGTTGGAGGTATGCAAATGAAGCGGCTTTCGTTTGTGCTTAAGTCGGCGTTGACAGTCATTGCGGTGATGGCGATGATTAGTCTCTTTTGGACTGCCGCCTACTTTATTACAGAAGCGATGTATGCCCGATTTGCCTGGCAGCCGCAGCCGTTAGTTCGGCAAATCATCACATCCATCTCGGGCTTTTTTTTATTTGGCATTAGTATGAGCATTGTCGGACCTTTCATAAGAAAGCGGGAACGCGTGTTTTGGAAACACTTGATGGATGCGATCAATCGAATCGCGAAAGGAGATTTTCACGTAAACATCCGTGCGGACTGGGGCGAACGGAATCACCCATTTACAGAACTAGTCGAAGGGCTGAACGATATGGCGGCAAATTTGCGAGCGATGGAAGAAATGCGGCAAGAATTTATCTCAAATGTTTCGCACGAAATTGGTTCGCCGCTTACTTCGATTCGTGGGTTTGCTCGGGCGTTAAAAAACGAAAATTTGCCTTACGAACAGCGAATGCATTATCTCGACATTATTGAAACGGAGTGCATCCGGCTTTCAAAGTTGAGCGATAATTTGTTGCGCTTGGCGATGTTAGACTCCGAGCGATACCCATTCCAACCGATCTCCTATCGCCTAGACACACAATTACAATCGCTCATTCTCCATTGTGAGCCGCAGTGGATCGAAAAAGAAATAGAGATGTGTGTAACGCTTGAGAAAGTAGTTATTACTGCAGATGAAGATTTGCTGAGCCAGGTGTGGTTGAACTTACTTCATAATGCGATAAAGTTTACGCCAAACGGTGGAACGATTACGGTTCAGCTTCAGCAACAAGACAACAACGCCATTGTTACCGTTTCAGACAATGGATCAGGCATTGCCGAGGAAGATCAGCCACGTATTTTTGAACGCTTTTATAAAGCGGATAAATCGCGTAACCGTGCCGCTGGCGGTAGTGGGCTAGGGCTAGCCATTGCAGACAAGATTGTAAAGATGCACCAAGGAAAAATTTCTGTCCGCAGCCAATTAGGACAAGGGACGGAATTTATTGTTCAGTTGCCACTTTAGTTTAGGGTTAAGAGATATTTTGCATTGTTTTAGTTTAAAGACAGCGACCGCATCACTCGCTGTCTTTTTGTATACTTAAAAGATAAAAAGTTTCGATTGGCTGCAACATTTTTATTTGTTCAGTTGTATATGAAGTGAAAGGAGGTCGTTTCTTTGTGCACAAAAGAACAAATCCAGCGTGCTATGGATGAATATGGGAATATGGTGTTACGCCTCGCGTATACGTACATGAGAAATGAACACGATGCAGAAGATGTCTTTCAAGATGTGTTTATTAAGCTATATGAGCATATGGATCGGATACAAAGTGAAGAGCATATGAAGGCGTGGCTTATTCGCGTTACTGCAAATGTATGTAAAAACAAATTAAAATGGTTTGCGTATCGAAAGGTCGATGCATATGAAGAATGGTTGCATTCTTCTGATGTTGATGCCAACGATTACTTCGAAGTCATGTCAGCAGTCACATCGCTTCCGACAAAATATCGAGAAGTCGTCCATTTATTTTACTATGAAGGGTATCAGACGAAGGAAATTGCCGAGTTGTTGAAAAAGCGGGAAAGTACGGTTCGTTCGCTGTTAGCACGTGCGAGGGAAATGTTAAAAAACAAACTGAAAGGGGAGTATGATTTTGCGTGAGCGATATAAAAAAGAGATGGAACACATTGTCGTGACGGAAGAATTGAAAAATAAAGTCATTGAACGAATTGAAGAAAGAGAAAAACAACAGAAGCGAAAGTCGCTTCGACCAGCTTATGTGACTTTAGTTGCTGCGAGTGTATTATTGGCTGTTAGCTTGTATCCGACAAAACCTGCTAAAGAAAAAACGACAGAAGAAGCGGAAATGATGATGGAACATGGGCAAGGGGAAGATATGATGAAAACGGAAGTTAATGATTCGTATGTAACTATTCATGATGTCACATATGATTCAAACAAACAAAAGCTCCAGTTCTCTGTGACGAATAAAAGCGATGGTGTCATTTCGTTCGGGTATGCATATACAATTGAGCGATACGATGACAAAAAACAGACATGGTTACCGACAACGTTAACGAATGATATCGCAGTCATTGAAGTTTTAGCATTAGTTGAAAAAGGACAAACGGTGAAGGATGTTATTGATTTTTCATTGTTAAATGGACCGTTAGCAAATGGAAAATATCGCACCGTGCGTACGTATTATGCGGATACAGCTCACTTCATCGGTTATATTGAATTTGATGTTGTCGATCAAAAGCTGATGAACTTTCAAACGTATATGGAAGCAAAACCGATTGAGACGAGCGAAATGAAAGATGTGAAAATAGCATGTGAAAAAGATCGCCACTTTTCTGTTTATAGTAGCTATAACGGACTTGTTTTAACGAGAACGAACCGCCAAGGGTTGCATATATATCCGATGTATGAAGGAAAAGAACAAGTAAATTTTTCAATGGAAGCAAGTGAAGGAAAGTTATTTACGGATAAAATGGCTGATGATGCGTTCACGATTTATGAAGCGGAGCAACCTGTATCTTCTGATGAACAAATGATCGCTGAATCAATGTCACCTGATAGCGGACAGATCGAAGGCATCGAAGGATATGAAGGACCAAAAGTTTTATTTTTAAATGGAGAACGAGCTAATGTTGAGCCATCGATCATTTATTGGGAACCGAATGAAGCAAGTAAAAAAGAGGAAGTTAAAGTGAAAGTGACTGTGATGAATGCCCGAACAAACGAACAAATAAATGTATTTTATGTCGTCATCGTTCGAAAAGGAGACGAATATGTATTAAGTCATATTGAGTAAACGAGGGGAGTTCCCTCGTTTATTTTGTTAAAATGAAACGAATGCTAGAAATAGCTGCTTCATGCTCGAGTGAGCGATGCGAAAGAAGAGTTAAAAGTTTTTCATGGCTGTCAATTTTCGTTTCTAGTTTTTTGATGATTTCATTTGTTTCAAGCACGGCTTGTTGGACAAGCGTGAAGTCTTGCTTCGTCGCCATGTTAGCTTTGACTTCTTGAAGTTCTTGTTTTGTTGCCATGTTAGCTTTGACTTCTTGAAGTTCTTGTTTTGTTGCCATGTTAGCTTTGACTTCTTGAAGTTCTTGTTTTGTTATCATGTTAGCTTTGACTTTCTCAAGTTCTGCTTTGATTTCTGCAAGCTCTTGCTTCGTCGCCATGTTGGCTTTGATTTCTTCAAGTTCCTGCTTCGTTGTCATGTTAGCTTCCATTTTGTCAAGCTTGTCCAAAATTTGTCGCAACGTATGCTCCATGAGGGAACCTCCTTTCGTTTAGAAGTGTAGAAAGGGAAACAGGTGACAGGCATGTACGGTGCTAGGAAGAGGTGTTTAGGATGTGTGGTGATGCGGATAAAGACTGTTTCCTGTATTTTATTATACACAATTGGTTCAAAGGGTGGAATATGCTCTTTGTTGTGATTTTGTTGCTAGATGGTGTATTGTATAAACAGACAAGATGGTGGGGGGACTGACGTTGACAGCATTATGGAAAGAGGCAAAACAATTTATCACTTTATGTTATACAGAGTTAGGAAAAAACGATGATGAAATATATGAGCGGTTACAACAAGTGAAGCGAGAAATTGAACAAACGGGAACGTATGAACATACGTATGAAGAGCTTGAACATGGGGCGCGCATGGCATGGCGAAACAGCAATCGTTGTATCGGACGTTTATTTTGGCAAACGCTTCATGTGTTTGATGCACGTGCGATAGAGAGAGAAGAAGATATTGCGGAGCGTCTATTCCATCACATTGCTTTTGCGACAAACGAAGGGAAAATTCGTCCGACTATTACTATTTTTCGTCCTGAACGTGTTCGCATTTGGAATCATCAGTTAATTCGTTATGCCGGTTATGAAACAGAGCATGGAATCATTGGAGATTCCTCATCCATCTCGTTTACGAAAGCGTGTGAACAGTTAGGTTGGAGAGGTGAACGGACGCATTTTGACATTTTACCTCTCGTCATCCAAATAGATGGTCGCGACCCGAAGTTGTTTCCGATTCCAAAAGATATCGTACTTGAAGTGCCAATTGAACATCCGAAGTTTGCGTGGTTCCATGATTTGCAGTTAAAATGGTACGCTGTGCCGATTATTTCAGATATGTGTTTAGAGATCGGTGGTATACGGTATACAGCAGCTCCGTTTAACGGTTGGTATATGGGAACAGAAATCGGGGCGCGCAATTTCGCGGATGATTACCGATATAATATGCTTCCGAAAATTGCTTCATGCATGGGTCTTGATACATCGAGAAATAGCACACTATGGAAAGATCAAGCGCTTGTTGAATTAAATGTAGCTGTTTTATATTCGTATAAAAAAGCAGGAGTAAGCATTGTTGATCACCATACGGCAGCCCAGCAGTTTAAGCGATTTGAACAACACGAACAAGAAGCAGGAAGGAAAGTAACAGGCAGTTGGACGTGGCTCATTCCTCCCCTTTCCCCAGCGACAACGCACATTTTTCACCAATATTATGATAATACAATTGTAAAACCGAATTATTTTTATCAACAACGTCCTTATGAGTAACACCGCGTCAATGGCGTGGTGTTTTTTGCAGGAATATATTCCTAATTTTCAGAATAATATTTACTATCTTCTTATTTTTTTGATATAGTTATAGAAAAAAGGAAAAGGGGGAGACATGATTGGGTTTTATTGAGCAACTCAAGATGGAAGAAATGAGGAAGAAAAATTTTTTTCTGTTCCTCATTTATACGTTTAGTGCGTTAACAGGCTTGATTGGACTTATTTTGATTGGGGAGAAAGTAGAGAAGATTGCTATTTATGGGGGAAGTCTTTTACTCAATGTACTCGTTTATATCGTGTTAAAAAAGATAAAAAAGCATGAGCACATATATCCATACTTTATTATTTTTATATTATTTTCTGCGACGTTAGGCAGCTTGTTTACGACAGGCGGGAGTTTAGGGACAATCGCCTTGGCTTTTTGTTTAGCTGTGTTGTCGGTGTTACATTTGTATCGCGTATTGTTTATGACAGGGATGTTGCTTGGAACAATTGTTTTAGTTGTCAGTGCACTTACTCCTTCACCGTTTCAGCAGGTGTTTCAAAAAACTGGGCATACCGTTTTTATCGTTTATGTGATGATAGGCATCGCGCTTTCTGTTTTGTTGCATTTAAGTCGTAAGCAGTTTCATCAGCTTGTTGAGCATGTTGGACAGACGCATGAAGAAAAAGAAAAGCAAAGTGCAAGAAGGTATGAGCTTGAACAACAATTAAGACACATTATTGAAAATGTGGAACATATTCATCAAAAGGTGCTTCAAAATGTGCAAGCACAAGAAGAAATGAAAGAAGCGATTCGGCAAGCTGCGGTGGCAGGTCAAGCACAAAGTGAACAAGTCGTTGATATTCATGATGAAGTAGCGGAAGCGAAAACGATGAGTGAGCGAATTTACGAAACTTCTAAACAATTAAAGGAACATTCAGCACAATCAAGTGAAATGGCGCAGGCTGGTATACAAAAAATGCATCTTTTACTAACACATACAGCAAAGTTCCATGAGGCGATTCATGCGACGAGAACGACATTAAATGCATTAACGAGTAAAATTGCCAATACAAATGAGTTAACGAAACAAATTAAACAAATTACAAATCAAACGAATTTATTGGCATTAAATGCGACGATTGAAGCAGCGCGAGCAGGGGAATACGGGAAAGGATTTGCGGTCGTTGCAGAAGAAATTCGAAAGTTGGCTGTATTAACGGAAGAAACGACACAACAAATCGTTTGTAATTTGGCAGAAGTAAACGAAAGTAACAATGAGCTGTTAGAGCGGATGGATGAAACGAGTGAACAATTAACGAAAAATGAATCATTGACGGATGAAGTGAATGTATATTTTGAACGATTGTATCAGTCGTTAACTTATTTGCAAGAACAACTTTCTCACTTTTTTATCATTAGCGAGAAGCTAGAGAAACAAGGAGAAAAAATGGATCGTTCCATTAGCGATTTTTCTGTTTTCATTCAACAATCGAGTGCAGCCCTCGAAGAAGTAAGTGCAACAGTAGAACACTTAAAAGATGCGAATGAAAAAATGGCGGCATATGTAACAGAAACGGCTCATCGTGCCGCAACGATTCAACAACAAATAGTATAAAAAGGAAGAGCACCCCCGAATTTCACATGAAATATTTGGAGGTGCTTTTATTTTTGTTACATTACATTTACGCTAGGCTTTCCCTTGTTTCGAGAAAATCGTTCCACATTGTAATGAATAAGTCAATCAATTTCGGATCGAATTGTTTTCCGCGACCATCAAGTAAAATCTCTTTTACTTTCTCTGGAGGGAAAGCGTCTTTGTAAATGCGTTTGGACAATAATGCATCGAACACATCAACAATGGCGACAATTCGTCCTTCTAGCGGAATTTCTTCTCCTTTTAATCCGTTTGGATATCCTTGTCCATTCCACCATTCATGATGGGTTTGTGCAATGTTTGCAGCCATTTGAATGACAGGTAAATCGAGATTGGCTAAAATTTGATGGCCAATGAGCACGTGCGTCTTCATCGATTCCCATTCTTCTTTTGTTAGCTTTCCTGGTTTGTTTAAGATGTAATCAGGAATACCAACTTTTCCGATGTCATGAAATTTCGCTGCAATTTGAATATTAGCCACAAATTGTTCGTCACACCCAGCAAGACGAGCAAGCATGCTGGAAAGAATGCCGATGCGATGCACATGATTTTTCGTATCATCATCGCGATATTCAGCTAGTTGAAGCAACCGTTCAAGCGTATCGAACATCACTTTTGCCTCTTTTGTGACATCTTGAATGACGAGAAGGGCACGAGATAGCTCAAAAATTTTATTTTGCGGCAAAAGCCGAACCTTATAATAATGGGGCCCGCTTTCATTTTCAAATGTGGCAAGCAGTGGTTCGGACTTTTCTTCTAACGCTGGACAGCCTGAACAAGGGACGGTACGTTGATGAAATAACTCGTAACAGCGACGCCCAATCGGATGCTCTTCCTCTATGCCGATGTGATGCAACAATCGTTTCGTTTTTTCATCAATCCATGTAATACGACCAAAATCAATTGTGCTAATTTCGTAGGCGTAAATATCGAGAAAATCGAAATCGCGTAAAAATAAGTACGGTCGAATGATTTCTTGCATAATTGAAAGTGTAAATTTCGTAAATCGCTCGAACGAGTAAATATATTGAACGACATGTGGGTCATGCAAATATTCTTTTGTTAAAAATATCTTTTTTATCGCTTCGCAAATAGATTCCGTTGTAATATGGAAAAAGCTTTCATGATATTTTTGATCGATAATTAATCGACTCCAGTCGCGAATGATGCGAAAGTATGATTCGGTGTCATAGTAAATTTTCTCTTGGAAAAATTGTAACAAAAAGTTTTTAACATACTGAAAAAACTTTTCTCGTTCAAAAAAACTGTATGAATACTCTTCCCATAGCCGTTGTGAAAACGATTGGCGAAATGCTTCCATAATCGCATCGACGCGAAACGAAATATAGCCGCTAAATTCATCAAGATGTTGCAAATCTTGTTCTGTAAATCCATTCACTTGTTGTAATTTGTGCAGTTCGTAACGAAGCGGGTGTGCTGCTTTTTCGATTTCAGCCATTTCATATGCTTCAAGGGTAAGCTGCATGTCAAATGAAAATAGTGCATGAATAGCTAATAAAATGTTGATTGCTTCATTCGGCAAAACGGGAGAGATATGTTTGTAAATAATTTCAACGTATTTCGTATACGTAGCTAAATACCATTTCAAATCAAGTCCGATTTCAGAGTGCACTTTGCCGATATTGTACCGCTTTTGAATATACTCGTCATCAATGACCCCTGCAAAACATTCATTCAAATATGTGATTTGTGTTTTTTTCAATCGTCTTAATGTCGAATGTTCTTCAATTAATTTGCGTAAAGAAGGAATAGATAATATCTCTTTATATAAATCTTCCACAATTCCTTCGACTAACGGTTGTAATACATTGCGATGATTGTAAATGGATTGTAGCTTTTCTTCTGTTACCCCTGTATAACGTAGCTGATGAAGTCGCTTTTTGTCTGTTACTTGTATATGTTTCATCCCCCAAATTCTCCCCTTTATTATATATGAGCAGCTTGAACTTGTTTCACAACTTTTTCAAACGGAACAGGCGGGCTAAAGAAATAGCCTTGCACTTTGTCGCAATGAGTTGATTGTAAAAACGAAACGTGTTGATCTGTTTCTACTCCTTCAGCGACGATATGCAAATGCAAGCGATGGGCAAGCGCAATAATAGCTTCGGTTAATTTTGCGGTATGTTCGTTTGTGGTGACTTCGAAAATAAACGACTTGTCAATTTTGAGTGTATCGACAGAAATATGGCGCAAGTAACCGATTGATGAATAGCCGCTACCGAAATCGTCAATCGCGATGCGAATTCCCATTTGTTTTAGGGCATGAATCGTTTCGATGACTTGCTTTTCATCGCTTAACGCAATGTTTTCTGTAATTTCTAATTCAATATGGTTTGGTTGCAAACTCGTTTTCTCTAATAATTGTTGTACAAAAGAAAGAAACTGCTCGTTTTTCAATTGACGAAGCGATAAGTTAATGCTGACATATACGTGAGTTAAGCCTTGTTCATGTAGTCGTTTTAAGTCACAAACAGCTGTTTGGAAAATATATTCTCCAAGCGGAATAATAAAACCATCCTCTTCAGCGATGCTAATAAATTCATTTGGTGGAACGAAGCCGAGTTCTTCATCGTTCCAGCGAGCGAGCGCTTCCATTCCAACAAGTTGATTTTTCTTCATGTCGATAATTGGTTGATAATATACAGAAATGGCGTGTTGCTCTAAAGCGACGTGTAATCGTTGGCGAATGAGTGATTTTCGGATGCGCTCTTGTTCAAACGTTGGATCGTACATCGCCCATTGATTTTTCCCTTTTTTCTTTGCTTCATACATCGCCATATCCGCATGTTGAATCAATGTCATTTCATCTTCCCCATCTGTTGGGTATACGCTTATGCCGAGACTTGTTGTAATAAACAATTCTTTTTGACGAATAAAAAAAGGTTCGCCAAGTATATCAATCATCTGTTGTGCTACTTGTTCAAATGATGGAACATCAGCAACAATGACCGCAAATTCATCGCCCCCAAGGCGAGCGACAAAATGATCGTGCAAATGACTTAATCGTTTCGCCACCAATTGCAACAAAAGATCACCAGCTGCATGGCCAAGTGAGTCATTAATATTTTTAAAGTTATCTAAATCAAGGAAAAAAAGCGCCACAGTTTCGTTTTTTTGTTTCGCTATTTCGAGTCGCTCACGAAGTGTATCAATAAAATAGCGTCGGTTTGGTAAATTTGTTAGTTCATCGAATAAAGCTTGTTTTCTCAGTTGCTCTCTACTTTTAGCGAGCGCTTGCTCGGCACGCTCTCTTGCTTGAAACGGTTCTTTAAACGACGCTAAATATAAACCGCGTAAAAAGTAAGAAAAGCCGATTACTTTATATACGTGTCCGAATATGTTTAACACATCATAAACGTTGCGGTATAGCGTGAAAATAAGTTCACTTAAAAGTAAGAAGACGAAACCGACCATGACATCAAGCGTTGGCGCTAGCCGTTTTTCTTTATAGTGTCGAATGAGTAAAATAATCGTGATGATGTGTAATGTTGTGATAACGTACTCTACTCCGTTTTTTAGTGGAGTCGTTCCTAGCCCTTCAACGACAAGCGGTGGCAAGGAGTCTGCAAGATGAACGATACTTATCGATAAAAGCCCTACATATAGTAAAGGAACGAAGAAACCGAGCAGCTTCTCTTTTTCTTGAATCGGTCCGTCAGGAAGTAAAAAAGCGAGCAATAAAAATACTGCTTGTGTGAGCCGAGCAGCTAGCCAAAAAGAAGTCGCAAGCTGAACGGAACTATCTGCAAACACAATGCTCGGCATTTCTTTATATGTAAGCGTGTGCAATAAATCGAGGCAGCCGACGGCTAAAAAAGTTGTCGCAATGCGCAATCGACGGCGCGATAACGCTTGCGGAAACGAAATCCATCCTTGAAACGCAATAGCCATAGCAACTGTAATGCTGAAAAACTCAAGCAATGTATGAATTGACAAAAAGTGATTTTGTTTAAATGTCATTGTTAGCGCTGAACTAAACAGCAAAATGGCTATGAAACAAATGAACGCCAACGAGCTAACTATCATGGACCATTTTTCTTTTTTTGTCATCGGTGCTATGTCCCTCCATCATCCCCACGTTACATATATTATATATCGCAAGAATAGGAGAGGAAATGAAAAAATAATGAAAAAAAGCAGGAGGTGTCCCCTGCTTTGTTGTCGAGAGCAAGCACTTCGCGTCGAAAAGACGTTCGGCATGAAGTGCTTGCCTTCGCTTTATAAACGTTTCGCTCCAACAAAACGTTGTTTCCAATAAGATTGATGAATAGAGTCTATTTTGACTCCCTTTGATGATGTGGAATGAACCATACGCCCGTGGCCAATATAAATTGCAACGTGAGAGATCCCTTTATGTTTCGATGTTTTAAAAAACAGCAAATCCCCCGGTGCTAATTGGTTGAGGGAAACAGGCTTTCCGACCCCATACATTGCTTCTGAAGAACGAGGGAGCGAAACACCTAATTTTTTATATGTATAACTAACAAAGCCAGAGCAATCAAATCCTTTTGGAGTCGTTCCTCCTGCACGATACGGTGTACCAATTACTTTCTGTGCTTCAGCAATAAGCGTATTCGCTGAAAACGCAGCTTCTGTTTTGAAAGGGTTTGCAAAAAAAGTGAAACATAAAATCATGAAGAGAGCGGCAGTGGCTAGAGACTTTTTCATTGCTTGAACCTCCAAAAGACTTGTTCCATCGACGAATACATTATAGCAAAAAAGATGTCGAAAAATTGTTACATAGCCATTAAATTATGTTACAAATACATTACAACGGTCGGTTTTTGTAAAAATAAAGAGAGAATTTAACATATATGTCGGAATAGAAAAGTTGAATGTAGACGGGCTTCGCGATAAGATAGGGGAGAAATATATTGAAAAAGGGGAGCTTAGATGCTTGATTGGATCATCTCATCAGAAGCGATTGTCGCTTTGTTAAAAATTATTGCGATTGACATTATTTTATCTGGAGACAATGCGATTGTCATTGCCATGGCTACGCGTCGATTGCCGGAAAAGCAACGCAATCGGGCCATTTTATTCGGGACTGCTGGAGCCGTCATTTTGCGCATATTGTTTGCTGCAATCATCGTCTTTTTATTACAAATTCCATTTGTTCATTTTGCGGGAGGATTATTGCTCCTTTGGATTGCGTATAAAGTGCTTGTGAACGAGGAAGAAGAAGCGAATGTACAAGCGGCCGACCGTTTATGGAAAGCGATTTGGACGATTATTGTGGCTGATGCTGTCATGAGCTTAGATAATGTTGTGGCGATTGCCGGAGCATCAGGGGGGCATATCGGCATGATCGCTTTTGGTGTCGCGATCAGCATTCCGATTATGATTTTTGGGTCGAAGGCGATTGTGTTGGCGATGGAGAAATATAAATGGATTCCTTATGTTGGATCAGGTATTTTAGCGTGGACAGCGGGGGAGATGTTATTAAAGGATGAACAAATAAAAAAATGGATGGCTTTTTCTCAAGATTCGCAATCGCTCGTATTTCTTATTGTTGTTATAGGGTTTATTTTACTGGCGGGATATGTAAAAAATAAAAAAATGGATAAACAAAAAATTGCATAAAAATTTTATGAACATATGTATAAAACAAAAAAGAACGGTCATAATGAATAATGCTAAGTGTATTCCCCCGATCCCCCTGTGAATATACTTGAAAGGGCTATCTCGATCGCGAGATAGCCCGATTTTTTTAAATAAATAAGTTTAAGCCTGCTTCTTCTGCATCACCTAAATATGTTGCGACGCCGCCCACTTCGATTCCATCAATTAATTCCTCTTTTTTAATGCCCATGATGTCCATCGACATCGAGCAAGCGACAAGTTTAACACCCGCAGCCATAGCATTTTTCATTAATGTTTCAATGTCATCTACATGTTTCTTTTCCATGACGTATTGAATCATTTTTGGTCCCATGCCTGCCATGTTCATTTTTGATAACGGGAGATCATGAACACCTTTTGGCATCATCATGCCGAACATTTTCTCAAGCATATCTTTTTGTACCGGCGGAGCGTCTTTTTTCCGTAAAATATTTAGTCCCCAGAATGTAAAGAACATCGTTACTTTTTTGCCCATTGCTGCGGCACCCGATGCGATAATAAACGATGCGATCGCTTTATCTAAATCCCCGCTAAACACAACGAGCGTTGCCCCGTCTTTTTTCGTTTCTTTTATAGATGGAGCGGGTGCTGTCGTTCCTTTTTGGATATAGGCGGTAAACATTTTATTTTCGAACGTAGTCTTTAGTAACGTGTTGCCCGTTTTTTTACACCATGATTGAATGTCACGAGCAAATCCAGGGTCCGTTGCTTTGACCTCTAATACATCGCCATCTTTTAGCTGTTCCATCGTTTGATATACTTTCATAATTGGTCCAGGGCATTGGAGTCCGCATGCATCTAATGTTGTTGCTTGAACATTCATGACATCAACACGCTCCACTTGTTTTTCTTCTTTCTCTGCTTGATGTGCTTCATATTCGTTGTAAACAGCGGCGTATGTTTTATATCCACCATCTAAGTTTTTCACGCGGAACCCATGTTGAGTTAATATGCGTGCTGCTAAATAACCGCGTAATCCCACTTGGCAATAAACGTAGATCGTTTCATCTTTTGATAGCTCGTGAAGTCGTTTGCGTAATTGTCCGAGCGGAATGTTGATTGAGCCCGGAATAAATCCCATGTCGCGTTCCATTTCTTCACGAACGTCAACGAGACATGCCCCGTTTTTCACTAATTGATTGACTTCATGCCATTGAATTGTTTCGACCATGTTTTCAATGATATTTGATGCAACATACCCTGCCATATTGACTGGGTCTTTAGCCGATGAATATGGCGGTGCGTAAGCTAATTCTAAGTCTGGTAAGTCGAATACTGTCATTCCACCTTTGATTGCCGTTGCAATGACATCAATTCGCTTATCAACCCCATCGTAACCGACCGCTTGGGCACCGAATATGCGACCAGTTTTGCGATCGAACAATAATTTTAGGGCGATTGGAAACGCACCTGGATAATAGCTCGCATGTGAATTTGGATGAATGTGTAACACTTCATATGTGATGCCGAGACGTTGTAGCGTTTTTTCGTTGTTTCCTGTTGCCGCAACGGTCATATCAAATACTTTTGCAATCGCTGTGCCAAGCGTTCCGTTGTAACGTACGTTCCGGCCATAAATATGGTCGGCAACGATTCGACCTTGACGATTTGCTGGCCATGCGAGTGGAATGTGAGTCGGTTTGCCGTTAATATAGTCAATCACCTCAATCGCATCACCAATCGCATAGATGGATGGATCAGATGTTTGTAAATATTCATTGACTTGAATGCCACCTCGTTCGCCAATAGCTAGTCCTGCTTGTTTAGCTAGTTCATTTTCTGGCTTTACGCCAATAGCTAAGACGATCATGTCCGTTTCGATCGTTGTTCCACTTTGCAAGCGAACGATTTTTCCTTTTTGCTCAAATGATGCAACGCCATCTTCTAAAATGAGACGTACGCCTTTATCTCTTATATGTTGATGAAGAATTGCCGCCATTTCGTAGTCGACAGGCGCCATAATTTGTTTCGCCATTTCAACGAGCGTCACGTCTATGCCGCGCTCCCATAAATTTTCCACCATTTCTACACCGATAAAGCCGCCACCGATGACGACAGCTTTTTTCGGCTTCTTTTCATCTACATATGATTTGATTCGATCTGTATCCGGAATGTTGCGCAATGTGAATAAGTCGTTTGCTTCTTCTATGCCTGGAATGTTTGGTTTGATCGGGCTTGCTCCAGGTGATAAAACGAGATAGTCGTAACTTTCTTCGTACGTTTCACCTGTTGGTAAATGTTTCACGGTTACCGTTTTACGTTCGCGGTTGATCGCAATGACTTCACTTTGAATGCGGATGTCGAGATGAAATTTTTCCGCCATGCCTTCAACCGTTTGAACGAGCAAAGCATCACGCTCTGTAATAGCACCGCCGATATAATATGGAAGACCACAGTTTGCAAATGAAATATATTCCCCACGTTCAAACATCACGATTTCCGCTTGTTCATCTAAACGGCGTAGACGGGCCGCTGTTGTTGCGCCACCAGCTACACCACCAACAATGACAATTTTTTTGCTCATATTGATCAACCTCCTTACAATGTGAATTGTATCACAATGAAAATTATAGATAAAGGGGTATTAGTATTTGTTTGTGA
This sequence comes from Anoxybacillus ayderensis, assembly GCF_000833605.1. Taxonomy (GTDB): domain Bacteria; phylum Bacillota; class Bacilli; order Bacillales; family Anoxybacillaceae; genus Anoxybacillus; species Anoxybacillus ayderensis. The sequence continues at coordinate 67,330 of NZ_JXTG01000011.1, forward strand.
CGAATATGTGAATATTTTCATGAAAGAACATCGTTGTATTGATTATAGAGATGTTTGTATAATTTTGTTGAAGAAAAAACTTGCACAAGGGTGGGGAAAGTATGCATCCAAGTGTAACGTTTTTAAACTTCGACAACACGTATACGTGGCAACGAAATCTTCTTCGTTTTCCTCATGAATGGATCGATATGTATGACATCGAAGGAACAAACTTATATTGTGATGACCATGCGATGCAGGAAATTGAAAAAAGACTTGCACGTCGCCATACGAGAGGGATGACGTTGATCGGAAGCGGTAACTATCATTATGTTTCATACGTATTGCTTAAGCAATTTCATGAGCCGTTTACACTCGTATTGTTTGATCATCATACCGACATGAATGAACAAACGTTGTTTCCACTTCTTTCGTGTGGCTCATGGGTATCATATGCTCAAAAACATGTTCCGACATTAAAACACGTTGTCATTATCGGTTCAGCAACTTCATACGTATCTTCACATGTCACGACTTTTCCAAAAAATGATGTGACGTATGCGCCAATGACGATTGTGCGCGCCATTCCGACAAAACATGTATACATTAGCATAGATAAAGATGTGCTTCGCCCACAAGATGCACAAACAAACTGGGACCAAGGGACGATGTCGTTACAAATGCTTTTGATTTACATTGACTATCTTTTTCGGTACAAGCATGTGCTCGGTGTTGATGTATGCGGTGAAGACCGAACATTTTGTGTGAAAAATGAACAAGCAAACGAAGCGATTATACGTGCATGTTTCAAACATATGCCGATATCCTCTGCGTCGTAACATTTTATGAACACAATAAAAAAAGATAGATGTTTTCCGCCTTGCGTACTATAATGAATATTGAAAAAGGTTATCATTATTAATTGGGGGATTACGTATGGTTGCGATGACGCAATTACGGGTTGGGGAACGCGCAAAAATTGTTGATTTATCGCGAGTAAGCGATTTAGTAAAAAGAAGATTGCTAGATATGGGGGTCACAGAAGGGGCGGAAATTTGTTTGAAATGTACGATGCCGCTTGGTGGACCATTTATGATTGAAAATTGCGGACAATGCGTCGGCATTCGTCGTAATGAAGCGATGAACATTCAGGTGAAGCCGCTATGATGCATATTGCGCTTGTGGGTAACCCAAATACAGGGAAAACATCGTTGTTTAATCAGTTAACCGGGACGTACGAATATGTTGGAAACTGGAGCGGTGTGACCGTTGAAAAAAAGGTAGGTGTTTTGCGCAACAAGCAAGCCAAAGTAATCGATTTGCCTGGTGTATATTCGCTCCATCCACTTTCTCGTGATGAGCGAGTGGTGACGCAATTTTTATTGACAGAGTCGTTCGATGAAATGTTAAATATCGTCGATGCCTCACAACTAGAACGAAATTTATTGTTAACTGTTCAACTTTTGGAATTCGGTAAACCGCTAGCGATTGCTTTAAATATGGTTGATGTAGCAGAAAGAAGAGGGATCTTCATCGATCAAACAAAATTAGCTACAATGTTGCGCGTACCTGTTGTTCCTGTCGTTGCTCGAACGGGGAAAGGATGCGATCAAGTAGAGCATATGTTGCTTGAAAAAGCAACAGAGCAAACAGAGCCTCTTACTCTTTTTTATGGTGGGGCGATGGAACGAGCAATCGAACGCTTTCGTGCCGCATGGGGAACGGAGGAGAAATTTCCTGTCCGTTGGTTAGCGATTCAGTTTTATGAAGGGAATAGCTACGTTCGTGATTACGTAGCAGAAAAGTTGCCAGAAGCTACATGGCGCTCATTATATGAACAAGCAGAAAAAGAAGTGCAACAGGCAGAACAAATGTCGCTTGCTCAGCTCATTTATGAACGGCGTCGTTCGTTTGTAAAAGAAATCATTGAACAATCTGTACAGCGCAAAGAAATCGAACGGGTGACGTTGACGGAACGTATTGATGCTGTTGTCACAAATAAATATGTCGGCATTCCCATTTTTTTATTGGCGATGTATGTTTTATTTCAGCTGACGTTCGACTGGATTGGAGCACCGCTTTCCGACTTGCTTGATGCATTTTTTGCAGGTCCGCTAACAGATTCAATGACAGCAGTGTTAAAAGCAATCGGTGCTTCTGAATTTATTCGCGCCCTTATCGTCGATGGCATTATCGCAGGGGTAGGTGGCGTGCTTGTATTCGTGCCACAAATTTTCATTTTGTTTTTCTTTATTTCGTTTTTAGAAGATTCGGGGTATATGGCGCGTGTAGCCCTTGTCATGGATCGATTAATGGAAGCGGTCGGATTAAACGGAAAAGCATTTATTCCGCTTATTATCGGATTTGGTTGTAATGTTCCTGGCGTCATGGCAGCAAGGACGATTGAACAACCGCGTGAACGGCTTGTGACGATGTTGTTAACACCGCTTATGTCTTGTTCGGCACGTTTGCCGGTATATGCTTTATTTGTCGGGGCGTTTTTCGCGACACATCAAGCGCTTGTCGTTCTTTCGTTATACGTTCTTGGCGTCTCACTTGCTCTTATACTTGCTAAGCTATTTTCATTAACAATCTTAAAAGAAGAATCATCCGTATTCGTCGTTGAATTGCCGCCATATCGTATGCCACAATGGCAAGCATTATGGCGCAGTACGTGGGATAAAGGAAAAGGATTTGTGAAAAAAGCAGGGACGTTTATTTTCGGGGGTTCTGTTGCTATTTGGTTATTATCTTATGTCGGTCCACATGGTGTCAATGTAAATATGGACGACAGCTTTTTAGCGATGATTGGCAGCGTGCTTGCGCCGTTGCTTGCTCCGCTTGGATTTGGTACGTGGCAAGCGGGTGCTGCGTTATTAACCGGATTTTTAGCAAAAGAAGTCGTTGTGTCGACGATGAACATTATTTATCACGTGCCGGATGTCGAATCGCTTCAAGGACTCATGGCATCGCACTTTACTGCTCTATCCGCATTTAGTTTTATGGTATTTGTTTTATTATATGTTCCATGTTTAGCAACTGTTGCGACGATTTATAAAGAAACACGTTCGCGAAAATGGACGATGTTTTCGATTGGCTATGCGCTAGTTTTAGCATATATCGTTTCGTTTGTCATTTACCAAGCCGGAAGCTTATTCGGCTTCTAAAGGAAGGGATATACATGATCGCAAATGTTGTCATCGGATCTGTCATTTTCGGATATGCAGGGTGGACGATTTTCCGCTTTATTCAAAAAAGTAAACGAGGCACATGCGCTGCCTGCTCAGTCAAGGGTGCATGCGGCACAAGTTGTCATGAAAAAAGCTGACTTCGGTCAGCTTTTTTTAATATATAATGCGAAAGGTCGTTTCGTGGGGGACGGTAGGAATGGCGTATTGTTCTACTCGTTCTACACGCGCAAATGGTGGCCCTTTTTTTATTTCATCTACAAACGCCTCCACTCGTTCTACTTCTCCTTGAACTTCCATTTCGATCATATGATCAGCTTCACAATTTTTTACCCAACCGGTCAAACCTCGTCTTCTTGCTTCATATTGGGCAAAGTAGCGAAACCCTACACCTTGTACCCGACCGTGCGCAACAACGGAATAACGAACGATCATTTGTTTATCTCCTTCGCAAAAAAATTTTCTATAAAAATCATACAACAGCCTACCTTGTATTGCATACGTTGAATACGTAAAAAAGATTTATGAGGAGGAACTGTTGTGAATGAAATGGATCGCTACATTCAAAAAGCTGTGATGTATGATTTGTTAGCGCGTTATTATCAATATAAAGATCGTGATCAATATGAAAAGTATATGCGAAAACATATGGAGTATGTGGAAAAAATCGTGAAGTCACGCGAGGAAGAGAGGGTTGATGACGCTGGACGCATTCGCGTATTTCATGCCTCGCCAAATGCTCCTGCGGTTGATGTATATGTGAATGGGCAAAAAATATTACGCAATATGAAATATAAACAACTAAGCCAATATATGAAAGTGCCAAAAGGAGAGCATCGCATCGACGTGTATCCAGCAGGACATACGACGTCTCCAGTTCTTAGTCAAACCATTCAAGTCTTGCCGAAAATGACGTATACGCTTGCGGTCATTGGTGACGTACATCGCTTGCAACTTCTTTCTATTCTCGACGAACCATATGCGCCGTACGGAAAAGCGAAAGTGCGTTTTGCTCATTTTTCACCAGATGCGCCAGCAGTAGATATTGCGCTACGTGGTGGGGATGTATTGTTCCAAAATGCTTCGTTTGGAAAGGTGACGAATTATATTGAAGCGCCAGTTAACGAAAAATTGCATGTCGATGTGAGGGTAGCAGGGACAAATCAAGTCGTTTTATCGATTCCCAATGTGCGCTTCCAACCGAATAAGTCTTATACGGTCGTTGCCGTCGGTTACGTATCCCGCACTCCTTCATTAGAGGTGCTCGTATTAGAGTCATAAACAAAAAGAGCTTTGATCGAAATGATCAAGGCTCTTTTCGCTGTTTGCGTTGTTTATATAATTCTTCGACATGTTGAGCGATCGATTCATCAAATTGTTGTTCAAGTTGTTTTTTGATTTGTTTCGCAAATGCAGGGCTTGCTCCTCCTGTTGTGATGGCAATTTGTAATTTCCCTCTTGAAAAAAAGGCAGGTACATGAACGTTGCCGATAAGATGATTGCTTGCCACATTGACAAGCTGTTTTGGTGATGCATAGGTAGCGATTTGTTCATTAACGTTCGGATCGTTCGTTGCCGCAATAATGAAAAAAGCATCGGCATAGTCGCTCGGTTCAATCGAACGTGCATGCCATGTAATTCGTTTTTGTTCGGCTAAATGAACAATGGCATCGATCGCTTTTGGGCTAATGACGGTAATGCAAGCCCCTTCATCAAGAAGAGGGAGGAGGCGGCGATACGCAATTTGTCCGCCACCGGCAATGACAACTTTTTTTCCTTTCATTCGGATGAAAAGAGGAAACATACGCCTACCTCCATTCTTTAACTTGTTGTTCAACGAGACGGTCTAATACGTCATACGTTCGAATCGGAGGATATAATGTAAACGATACGTCGCTCGTTTGTTGTGCTTGAAGCGTTTCATGAATATAGTCAAGCAGCTGTCCGAAAAATAAAATGTATGGCACAACGGCCACTCGTCTGTGCTTCGCTGTTTTGGCAAGCGAAGTGACAACGTCAGAAAAAGAAGGAGAAGCAGCTGCTAAATAACATGGATAGACGGGGATGTTTGTTTCTTGTTGCAATAGATGAGCAATTTGTTTGAAATCAGCTTGCGCGTCTATATCGCTGCTTCCACGGCCAACGAGCATGATCGCATCAGCATGTTCGATTGTTTTCGATATGGCGGAAACGATAAGACGTTGTACACCGAACGGTTTTCCATATGTAATCGTTACAGAAGGAAACATCTTTTTTGCTTTTTCTAACTCATATGGAATGTCGCGTTTCGCGTGGTTAGCCGACAATAGTAAAAGCGGAATGGCATAAATCGTCGTTGCCCCATCATGAACGCAACGTTCCACCCCCGCGACAATATTCGGTTCACACAATTCTAAAAAGCATATGTGTTGAATAGGGATTGAAATGGAAGAAGAGAGGCGTTCGACGAAAGCGACCGCCTCTTTTTGTCCTTCTGCTGAACGACTTCCGTGACAAATGTATAAAACAGCTTTCATATGCTACCTCATTCCATGTGCAATTTTTTCCTCTAACATTGTTTCAAACCATTGTAGCTGTTCATGTAGCTGGACAACTTCCCCGACAATGATGATACTCGGATTCGAGATACAGTTTTTTCTTACAGCATCCGCAATCGTATGTAACGTCGCTACGATCGTTTTTTGCTCGGGAAGCGTTCCCCACTGGATGACGGCAACAGGGGTTTGTGGCTGTCTGCCGTACAACTGTAATTGTTTACAAATGAATGGGAGATGTTTCACGCCCATATAAATGACGAGCGTATCGACTCCCTTTGCTAAATGCTCCCATTGTACCGCATCTGTTGCATCGAGTCGGCGATGACCTGTGACAAATGCAACGCTTCCGCTAAAATCGCGATGAGTGACAGGAATTCCCGCATATGCTGGAACGGCGATGCCAGATGTCACTCCGGGAACGATTTCAAACGGAATGCGATGTTTGATAAGTGCTTGCGCTTCTTCACCACCACGTCCGAATAGAAAAGGATCGCCGCCTTTTAATCTCGTGACATATTTTCCTCTTTTTGCATGCTTCACTAAAAAATGATTAATCGTCTCTTGTTTCATTGTATGGTAATTTGGTAACTTTCCGCAATAAATCAAATCAGCATCGCGCTTGGCGTACGACAGTAGCTGTTCGTTAATGAGGCGGTCGTATAAAATAACATCTGCTTGTTGAATACATTTTAATCCTTTTACTGTAATGAGCTCAGGATCCCCAGGACCAGCGCCGACTAAATATACTTTCCCCATTGTCTCCTCCTAAATCCACTGTTTATTTTTTAGATAGGAAATGATTTGTTGAACGCATTGTTCAATTGAATATTGATCCGTATCGACGACAAGTTCTGGCGAAAGCGGTGGTTCATATGGTGAATCAATGCCAGTAAAGTCGCGAATTTCTCCATTTCGTGCTTTTTTATACAATCCTTTTGGATCGCGTTGCTCACATGTTTCAAGCGGACAATGAACATAAATTTCAATAAATTCATCTTGCTCGAGCTTGCTGCGAACGAGTTGACGATCTTGACGGAACGGGGAAATAAAGGCAGTCAGCACGATTTGTCCACTGTCTACGAACAATTTTGCCACTTCACCAATGCGGCGAATGTTTTCTGTACGATCTTCGGCAGAAAAACCTAGATCGCTATTTAAGCCGTGACGCACGTTATCGCCATCAAGCACGTAACATTGAATGTTTTGTTCAAATAATGTTTTCGCGACCGCGTTTGCTAATGTGGACTTCCCAGAACCTGACAATCCTGTAAACCAAAGAACGAAGCTATGATGTTTATTTTTTTTTCGTCGTTCTTCTTTTGTTACACTTTCTTGATACCAAACGATATTCATGAACGGCCACCTCCGACTGTTTGTAAACCATCCATCAGCACGCGCACAACTTCTGGGCGACTGAACGTGCTTGGTGGCATTTCGCCAGCGCGCAACATTTCCCGTACTTTTGTTCCAGAAAGAACGACATGAGCGGTTGCATCGTGTGGGCACGTTTTCGTTGACGCCATCGCTTCACATTTTGTGCAGTAAAAGCTATGTTCGAAAAAGAGAGGGGTAATGCCTAGCTCTTCGTTTGTAAACTGCAAGAAAATTTTTTGAGCATCATACGTACCATAATAATTGCCAACTCCCGCATGGTCACGGCCGACGATAAAGTGTGTGCAGCCAAAATTTTTACGTACGAGCGCATGAAAAATAGCTTCACGTGGACCTGCATAGCGCATTGCAGCTGTAAATACACCGAGAAAGACGCGATCTTTTGGATAATAATGTTCAAGTAATACTTGATAGCTTTTTAAGCGAATGTCTGCAGGAATGTCATCTTCTTTCGTTTCGCCAACGAGCGGATTTAAATAAAGACCGTCGACGATTTCAAGTGCACATTTTTGAATGTATTCGTGGGCGCGGTGAACGGGATTGCGCGTTTGAAACCCGACGACTGTTTTCCAGCCAAGTTCCGCAAACCGTTGCTTTGTTTCTTTTGGTGTAAAAAAGAATGGCGAAAAAATTCCTTTATCTGTTTGACGCACAAGCTTCACAGGTCCACCGATATATATATCCGGTTTTTCAAATAATTTTTTTACACCAGGGTGTGCCACGTCTTCTGTTTGGTATACAAGGCGCGCTTCTTTTCGCTTGTCTGGGCGATATATATGTTGCACTTCCATTGTGCCGTATACCGTTCGGTCATACACGAGTTCGACTTCATCTCCGAGCGATAGTTGTTTCGCTTGTTGTTCTGTTACGGCAAGCGTAATGGGGATGCTCCATACCGCTCCATTTGTAAGCCGCATCGTTTCGACAACCGACTCATAATCATCTTTTCCTAAAAAGCCAGTGAGCGGTTCATATCCGCCGATGGCAAGTAATTCAAGGTCACTTAACTCCGCTTTACTTAATACGATTTGTTTCATGTTTAATACCCCCTAAACTTATTATCCTTATAAAATAACTAGGTTTAAATGCCGCCACCATGTTCGTGAAACGAGCGGCGTTCCTCTGTGATTGTTTTTTTTAAGCTAATCGTTCCAAGTGTGGCGAAACAAACGCTCACAATCGCAATGGCTGTATAGACGTCGCTATGAAGGAATAATTTAATTAAGCTATATGAAACAGCTAATGCAAAAATAGGCGAGACAACCCACACTTTTAGCACTTGAATGACAATTTGCTTTTGCCAAATGGAAAAGCCGCTTTTCGTTGTCCCGATGCCGATAATGGCTGATGTCGTAATTTGTGTCAGTGGAACGGGAAGACCAAAAAGAGATGAAACGATGACGAGCGTTGCCCCGATTCCTGAAATAATACATCCTTCGAGTTGAGAGAACGTCGTAATTTTTTTCCCGTTCGTTTCTAATACGCGGCTGCCAAGCAAAAGCGCTCCAAGGGCAACGAATAACCCACCGAAAATGATCCCGTGTTGGACGGATAGTAAACCCGCTCCAACGAGAGGCCCGACCGCGTTGGCGACATTGTTCATTCCGGCTGAAAACGCCTCGAAAAATCCGGCGATAATAAGCAAAAAGCCGATCCATTTGTTTTGTTTTACTGTTTTTCCTTTTAGCCATTTGCTAATGAAAAAAGCGAAAGAAAACGCAGCAAGCGGTGTAATGAGCCAAAACGATACGATCCATAGGAGTTTGCCAACATATACGCTTTGATACGCAATTCCTGCCCCAACGACCGCACCGACTGTCACTTCGCTTGTCGATAGCGGAATGCCAAGCACGTTGGCCGCAAATAACGAAATCGTTGCTGCTGCTAAAACGATGACAACAAGCTCTGTTTGTAAAATGGATGGGGGAACAATGCCAGAGCCGATCGTTTTCACAACTTCGCCCCCGCCTAAACTGCCGAGGAAAATGGCAATGGCGCATAGGAGTAAAGCGATTCGTTTATTTGGCAATGTGCCAGAACCGTAAGCAGCTCCCATGGTCGCGGCGGCTCCGCTTCCCCCAATGTTCATCGCAAAGAAAAAAGCAATAATAAAAGCAACGATGACCAAGTCACTCCCCCCTTTATGATTCGTGCAAGCCGCATTCTGTTTTTCCTAGCCCAGCCCATCGACCAGAACGTAAATCTTCTTCTGTATAAGCAGGGGCTGTACACGGTGCACAACCGATGCTCGGATATCCGCGATCATGAAGCGGATTATAAGTGAGGTTATGGCGATGCACATAACGCCATACGTCTTTCCACGTCCAGTAAATAAGCGGACAAACTTTAATGTTTTGAAACTTTTTATCGCGATTAATAAATTCAACATGTTGCCTTGTTGGTGATTGTTCACGGCGCAGCCCAGAAATCCACGCTTTTTTTCCTATCATCGCTTCTCGTAGCGGAACAATTTTTCTTAGTTCACAGCATTTGTTCGGGTCTTTTTTCCAAAGTTCTGCACCAAATTGTTTCTCTTGTTCTGCAAGTGATAAAGACGGTGTTTGTAAATGAATGCGCAAGCGTGGGTATGCTCGTTTGACGCGTTCAATCGTTTCGTATGTTTCAGAAAAATGTAAATGCGTATCGAGAAACACAATATGAGCATCATCCTTCACTTGAGAAATAAGGTCAATGAGCACGATGCCTTCAATGCCAAAACTGCACGCATACAAAAGGTCGTCGCCATAATGGGTATACGCCCATGAAAGTACATGTAATGCCCCTTTTTCATTATTATCGATTGGAAAAGTCGGTTTTTGGACCTCGTCCCACGTTTCATACGTAACCATGTCTCATCTCCCTTTCTTATTCGTCGCTCTTTCTGTTTGATTGTTTTAAATTTTAACACAATTCAAGTGAATGTCAATCCTAGTTTTTCTATCGGAATTTATTTTTTTAAAAAACGTCATGGCAAACGAAAAAAAACATGATTATACTGTTTGTATGGGAGATGTCGAAAGGGGTGGAGTATGTTTGCGGCTCATTTTATTAGAAGACTACGATGAGCGAACGATGGAATTGGCACGTCCGATTTATGATCGCCATCGTCGAGTGCTTTTAGCAGCAGGAAGAAAAATTCATCCAAAATATGTAGAGCGTTTAAAACAAATGGACATTCGCTACGTATTTGTTGAAGATGCGGTGTCTGAAGGCATTACTTTAGAAGAATTGCTCGATATGCCGTCGTGGATGGACGCGATTGAAGTTGTTCAGCAATCGTTTGACGCGGTGCGAAAACGAGAACAATTGCCGCTTCGCTTGTTGTTTAAACTAGCGGTAAAGCTCGTTGATGAAGTGAAAAAAAGAAAAGTATTAGCGATCATCCCAGCGACGTCGCTTGAAGTGGAAGCGCAGCCGTACGCTCATGCAATCAACGTAGCGCTTTTAGCATTACAGTTAGGGAAGAAGCTACATTTGAACGATTTACAGTTGCGCGATGTCGCGCTTGGCTCGTTGTTTCACGACGTTGGGAAAGAAATAGAAGGGGAAGAGCATCATGCAGTAAAGGGATTTGAGTATTTACGAAAAGAGCGAGAACTTAGTTTATTATGCGCACATATGGCGTATCAACATCACGAACATGCAGACGGCTCAGGTACGCCGCGCGGATTAAAAGAAACGGATATTCATTTGTACGCCCAAATTTGCGCCATTGCCAATGAATATGAAAATTTAATTTCCGCTGAATTTGTTCCACCGCACGAAGCGCTTGAAATTATTATGGCGCGAAGTGGTATTCGGTATAGCCAGCAGATTGTGCGGCTGTTTGTTGAGACGATTCCTGCTTATTTGCCGGGAACGATGGTCAAAATGGGCGACGGAAGAAACGCGATTGTCACAAAAATCGTTGAACATATGCAACGTCCGTACGTACGGTACACGGATACACGTGAAGAAATTGCACTCGCGGATCATCCGTCGCTGCTCATCGTTGGACAGGCGATTTTATAATTTTTTGCGTAAGTTTCCGAGCTCTTCAGCGATCGCTTGCATTTCGCTCGGGCTAAACGATGACTTTTTCATCACCATATCGTATATATCTTTTAATTCATCGTATAGTTGCTCATCAAAATGATCTGGTTTAATCGCATCAAAATTTAATACTTTTAACTTTTCTTTGATTTGCTCAATCATTTGTTCAACTGATAAACGCACAATCGTCATCCTTTCGTGTGTGATTTTGTTCATTGTATCATTGTTTTATGTGTGAGGTGAAATGAAATGATTCGTGTGTTATTTGTTTGTTTAGGAAACATTTGTCGTTCTCCGATGGCGGAGGCGGTATTTCGGCATCTTGTGAAGCAAGAGGGGTTTGATCACGTCATTTCTGTTGACTCAGCAGGGACAGGAAATTGGCATATTGGTAAGCCGCCTCATCACGGCACACAGCGCATTTTAACAGAAAAACAAATCGATTTTACAGGATTGAAAGCACGGCAAATTAAAAAAGAAGACTTTCATACATTTGACTATATTATTGGCATGGATAGCGATAATATCGCTCATCTTCGCCGTCTTGTCAGCGATGATTGTCGTGCTGTGATTGCTCGCTTTATGGACTTTGTGCCAAACCGTCGCGTAGATGATGTACCAGACCCGTACTTTACAGGAAATTTTGAAGAAGTGTACGAATTAGTAGAGGAAGGATGTAAACATATATTAGAACGCATAAAACGAGATCATTCGTTGTAAGGAGGCATGGCGATGGGAAAGGGGAAATGGCTTGCATTGGCTGGTGTCGCTTTGTTGCTAGCGAATAAAAAAGCGCGTCAAGTGGTAAAAGAAGCGTGTCGTGAGTGGATGGATGATGTGGAAGGAGTAAAAGAGACAGTCCGTCAAACAAGACAACATGTCGACGAAATAGTGAATGATTTGCAGTTTATTGTGAATAAACTAAGTGAAGTAAAAGAAACAACGCCGCAAGTGATGGAATGGATTGGGGAGCTGATTCGCAAACGCTCGACATAAGGAGCGAGGTGGTGAAAGATGATTATTAGCTTTTCCGTCGTTCGTGAGCTCATGAAACGGTTCGATGAAGATGAAGTGTTCGACTTGTCGGCTGAGTTGGCGTATTTCTTTTTACTTTCGCTATTTCCGTTTTTACTGTTTTTGCTGACGTTTTTATCGTATTTGCCCATCCCGCATGAAGATGTGATCGCTTTTTTAAGTCAATATGCTCCGAGTGAAACGGTACATTTAATCGAAACAAACATTCAACAGCTCATGAAATCACAAAGTGGAAAATGGTTATCGTTCAGCGTTCTTGCGACCGTGTGGGCGGCATCGAACGGGATGTCAGCCATTATTCGTGCTTTAAATCGTGCATATGATGTGAAAGAAACGCGTTCCTTTCTTGTTGCGCGCGGTATTTCTATCTTACTTACATTTGCCATGATTTTCGTCATTATTGTCGCGCTTGTTTTCCCTGTATTCGGTAAAATGATTGGCACGTTTCTTTTTTCAGCGTTTGGGCTTTCGGACGTTTTTTTACGCATATGGGAAACGATTCGTTGGTTCGTTAGTTTTATCATTTTATTTTTTGTTTTTTCTGTGTTGTACGTTTTTGCGCCGAGCAAATATGTTCGTTTTCGCGACGTATGGAGTGGTGCGCTGTTTGCCACAGTCGGTTGGATGGTTGTCTCGCTTGCTTTTTCGTATTATGTGAATCAGTTCGGTAACTATTCGGCGATGTACGGTAGTCTAGGTGGCATTATTGCGTTAATGGTTTGGTTTTATTTGTCCGGCATGATGATTGTATTAGGTGGAGAGTTAAACGCCATTTTTTGTTGTAAACGAGAAGGAAACATGCGCATACGGTAGACATTCCCTCTTATAGAAAAGCCCTGTTTAATCCATATTACAAATGAACGTCGTTATAAAGGGGGAATATACGTGACGAAAAAAACGAAAAAAGACGGCGGGACAAAACAAAAGGGAAAAAGCCGTCCGAAACATAAAACGAGCAGTAGCGCAAACGGACAAAACGGATATCATTAAAAAGAAAAGGGATGTGTTGCACATCCCTTTTATTCTGCAATTTCTTCGTGATGATAATATGTTTGGTTGTAAATATGTTCGATTTCTGCATCTGTCATATAAACAAGTTGTTCTTGATTAAAGCCACGCAATTTTGTAATAAACTCAATCATATTTTTTCTTTCTTCTCTACTCATCATGATCGCTCTCCCCTCTGTTTTAAAACAGTTTATTTTGTTTAATTGTATTATATAACAGTGGTTCAAAAAGCGTCAACGTTTTTTTCTTGTTTTTTAGAAAAATATTTTGAAAATTTTGTGAACGGGCGCTGGGCGAATAGTAAAAAAAGCAAAAGAGAGCTCATGGTAAAGAAAAATAATTCCTCTTGCTTTTGTAATACAACGCCACCGATTGCAGGACCGCATATGCTCCCAATACTATATAGCATACCGCATAAAATGTTGCCGACAGGAAGAAGCGACGTTGGCAACAAATCCGCCATATATGCCATGCCGAGTGAAAAAAGCGAACCGACAAACATACCAGCAACGAAAAACGTTGTTGTTAGTTGCACAGGAGAAGAAAACCATGTAGCGATAGCAAAACAAAGGGCACCTACGGCTAATGAAATCATAATCATCGTTTTTCGTGAAAAGCGATCGCTTAACGTTCCGAGCGGAAGTTGAAAAGCGATGCCGCCAAGGGCAAATGCAGGAAGCATCATCGCAACTGTCTCAACACTTAACTCGTTTCTTAACGCATAAATCGGAAACATGCTATGAAGCGACGCCTCTAAAAAGCCGTAGCCGAACGGCAACAACAAAGCTGGCCAAGCTTGTTTCCAAGCTTGAAAAAAGCGTGTCGCTCCAACTTTTTCTGCTTCTTCCGTTTCTGGATACATATGTGGCAAGAAAAATAATAATATCCAGCCACATAAGCTAAGCAAAGATGAAACGATAAACGGCAACGCTTCATGTATGTGGACGAGCGGAACGAGAAGCGGTCCGATCATAAAGCCGACGCCAAACGATAAACCATATAGCGAAATGTCGCGACCGCGCCGATGAGTAGGAGAAGCGTATGTAATCCATGTTTGCGAACCGAAATGAAGAATGTGATCGCCAATTCCGATGAATAGCCGAAGCATAAACCAAAACAATAACGAAGATGAGATCGGAAAAATCGCCAAGGAAACGATTACGATCGCTCCACCGGCCATAATTAAACGTTTAAAGCCGTAGCGACGAAGCGGACGCTCTAAAAAAGGTGAAACGACAAGAACGCCGATGTACATCGCTGTTGCATGCATGCCGCTAAGCGACGAATGAATACCATTTTGTTCAAAAATGATAGAAATAAGCGGCAACAATAGCCCTTGAGAAAGACCTGAAATCATGACGATGCTAACTAAAATAAAAAAATGACGTTGTTGCATAATTCCCTCCTGTAATATGTTCACTATGTTCGATATTAAAGCGTTTCACGAGAAGAAGCAACAATGGCGGATTTTTTTTATGGAGAGGATAAATTGTTGACTTTTGAAAAAAATAACGATGAACGATGTAATAAAGAAAGGAGTTTACGCATGAAAAGATGGTTTGCTTTAAGTATGATGTTCATTTTCTTCTGTATTCCAACGGTTAGCGAAGCAACTGTCAAGCTCCCGTCATCGGTTATTGACATTTCAAAAGAAAATACGTATCCGAATCCGACGCAAAATTTGCCTTATTTGCAACCAAGTGAATTAGCGAAACAACTGCTTCAATCGGCGAATGTGAAAATTGAAAATCCGGAATTAATTCGTCTTTTAAATGAATCGTCGATTTCGAGCACGCCGTTTGCGATCGGTTATGAAGCAACGATTTATTTAGGACAATGGCCGTTGAATTATGAATCGACGGAAACATCGACGAATTGGGAGTATCAAAAAGTAAATACAAACTTCATTGACAATCGCGGTGGGAAAACAGCCGCGCGACTGACATATCGACAAGAGATGCAAAAACAAGTGCGGGGTGGGCTAACCGCAAGCATTCCGAATGAAGAAGATGTGAAAAAAATGATGTTATTAACAGCGATGAAAAAAACAAACTTGCCGCTCTCGTTTAGTACGTGGATCGGCATCGGGACGAAAAAAGAACAAGCATATAACGTCCCGCCGAAAAAATTAGGATATTTATACGCCTACGCTCCTGCGGTAAACGAAAAAGGAAAAGTGACGTACGGTGAAGTATATATCGTCCTAAAAGGAAACAAAAAGAGCATTGTCGTAAAAAACGTGACGTCGCAAGGGATTGGTGCTTGGATTCCAGTACAAGACCGCCTATCATTCGCATTTGTCGCAAGCGACGTACCGAGATGATGAAAAAAGCTTGTCGAGCGCCCCGACAAGCTTTTTCGTCTTACCGTTCAATTTTTGCTTTTCTTGTTGTAAAATCGACATTCGGATAATAGCGGTTTTTCACAAGCACATTTGGCCCTAAACATTTTACCACAGGGCAATGGCAGTTCAATGATTTGGCTAAGTCGGATGCCATCCATTTGTCATAAGCAGAAAGAAGCGAGTCGGTTTGAATGTTGCCAAGCGTCGGTTCATCGCCAAAATCAGTGACAATAATGTCGCCTGTAAAAATGTTTACATTTAAACGTGAACGTCCATCAGGGTCGTTTCGTACCGTTACATTTTTACTCTCGTATAAACGTTTTAATAGCGCTAAATCTTCTTCGTTGTCGCTACATGGATAAAAAGGCAACGTACCAAACAACATCCATACGTTCTCGTCCCGTATATCAAGTAAATGATGAATCGTCTCACGCAATTCATCTAACGTTAATGTTTCTAAACTGCTAGCGAAGTCGCTCGGATACATCGGATGTACTTCATGACGTTTACAGCCCATTTCGTTTACAATTTGGCGATGAATCGTTTCTATATGTGGACGCGTCCGTTTATTTAACATCGTTTCAGCTGAAACAATGACCCCCATGTTTGAAATGGCACGCGCGTTTTCGATCATGCGTATAAAATAGCGCTCGCGTTGTGCGACGGTTGGTTTTTTCTCCATCATCGCAAATCCGCCTTCAATGAAATCATCAATCGTGCCCCAGTTATGCGAAATATGTAAAACGTCTAAGTAAGGAATAATTTTTTCGTACCGTTCTAAATCAAGAGTTAAGTTAGAGTTTATTTGTGTGCGCACTCCGCGTTCATGTGCATATTTTAACAACGGCACGACGTATTGTTCGACCGATTTCAGCGAAAGCATCGGCTCACCGCCTGTAATGCTTAACGAACGCAAATGTGGAATTTCGTCAAGACGGCGAAGAAGAAGATCGAGTGGTAGCGCCTCAGGATCTTTCGTGCGCAACGTATAACCGACGGCACAATGTTCGCAACGCATATTGCAAAGTGTCGTTGTTGTAAGTTCGATATTCGTCAACTGCATGCTTCCGTACTGTTCAACATCCATATATGCTTCCCAAGGATCAAATGTCGGAGTAATCGCTTGACGCAACAATGTTTCCATAACCAAGCTCCTTTTATTTTAAAATAGGACTAACGATTATTATGCAAACGAAATGGAATGATTGTCAATGATGTTTCGATCGTGTACGATAAAGAAAAAGCGAGGTGACGATGTTGGGCAACGCAGTATCAGATCAAAATCTACAACTAACATATTTAAAAACGCGCTTAAATATGTTTCTTGAAGTGCTCGAAGCTCTCGATCCAGAAACGGCTGAATTAGAAGATATTGACCGCCTTATTCAAATGATTGATGATTTAGAAATGAAATACGAGCGGTTTAAAAAAGATTGGGAAAAAAGTCGCTAAGCGACTTTTTTTCATGTTCAAAAAAGAGGTATAATACAGATGGAGAATTCGAAAAATTGTTACATATTGAACAAAGGGGAAGGGAAATGGTGATGGAAAAGTTTCAAGAAAGTATGTACAAGCTAATTGTTGAAACGTCAACAAAGTTGCCAAAAGATGTACGACGTGCCATTGCGAAAGCAAAACTGCGTGAAAACGCAGGAACGAGAGCAGCGATGTCACTTGCTACGATCGTGCAAAACATTCAAATGGCCGATGAAAACGTATCGCCGATTTGCCAAGATACAGGGTTGCCGACATTTAAAATTAAAGTGCCGGTTGGGGTTAATCAAATTGAAATGAAAGAGGCGATTCGCCGAGCGATCGCTCAAGCAACGAAAGACGGGAAACTGCGTCCAAACTCGGTCGATTCATTAACAGGTGAAAATAGCGGCGACAATTTAGGGATCGGGTTGCCTGTCATGAAATTTGAACAATGGGAAAAAGATTACATTGACGTTCGCTTAATTTTAAAAGGTGGCGGCTGTGAAAATAAAAACATTCAATATAGCTTGCCGTGCGAGTTAGAAGGGCTTGGCCGCGCAGGCCGCGATTTAGATGGCATTCGTAAATGTATTTTACATGCGGTATACCAAGCGCAAGGGCAAGGCTGTAGCGCAGGATTTATTGGCGTTGGGATCGGCGGCGATCGTTCTGCGGGGTACGATTTAGCAAAAGAACAACTATTTCGTCCTGTTGACGATGTCAATCCGAACGAAGATTTGCGCAAACTAGAAGAATACATTATGGAAGCTGCCAATAAACTCGGTATCGGCACGATGGGATTTGGCGGAGAGACGACTCTTCTTGGCTGTAAAATTGGCGTCATGCACCGCATCCCAGCCAGCTTTTTCGTTTCTGTCGCATACAATTGCTGGGCGTTTCGCCGTTTAGGCGTCATCATTGATCCACATACAGGCGACATTCAAGAATGGTTGTATCAAGAAGGAGAAAATGTCGATTTCAAACAAGAAGAAACCGAAATGACAAGCGAAGCGCGTGAAGTTGTGCTTGAAGCGCCAATTACGGAAGAGCAAATTCGCTCGCTAAAAGTAGGCGATGTCGTTCGCATTAACGGCATGATTTATACAGGACGCGATGCGATTCATAAACATTTAATGGATCACGATGCTCCTGTTGATTTAAACGGTCAAATTATTTATCACTGTGGACCGGTTATGTTAAAAGATGAGAACGGCAAATGGCACGTCAAAGCAGCTGGTCCGACGACAAGCATTCGTGAAGAGCCGTATCAAGGAGAAATTATGAAAAAATTCGGCATTCGCGCTGTCATCGGAAAAGGTGGGATGGGGGCGAAAACGCTCGCCGCGTTAAAAGAACATGGCGGCGTGTATTTAAATGCCATCGGTGGTGCAGCGCAATATTATGCTGAATGTATTCAATCAGTAGAAGGCGTCGACTTTTTGGAATTTGGAATTCCAGAAGCGATGTGGCATTTGCGTGTGAAAGATTTTACAGCTGTCGTCACGATGGACTCGCACGGAAACAGCTTACATGAAGATATCGAAAAATCGTCGCTCGAAAAATTAGCTCAATTTAAAGAACGTGTATTTTAATGGAAATCCGTCTAGCGTTAGCTAGGCGGATTTTTTATGCTTCTTTTTGCACAACCTATCATTGAAATGAATATGGAGGTGCAAGCAGTGAAAAAAACGATCATCTTCTTTCTCTTCTTTTTATGTTTGCCGTTTAGTCAAATAGAAGCGATGTCATGGGGATTTAAGCGAAGTGAAAATCATCTCCCTCCTTCTGCAGGAAAACAGTTAGATGAACTACTTGCTAAATACGATGCGTTTTATTTAGGTAATCCAACAAAAAAATATATTTATTTAACGTTCGATAACGGATACGAAAATGGTTATACGGCACAAATTTTAGACGTGCTCAAACAAAAAAAAGTTCCCGCTACGTTTTTTGTGACCGGCCATTATTTGCAATCTGCTCCGGATCTCGTGAAACGGATGGTAAACGAAGGGCATATTGTTGGCAACCATTCATGGCATCATCCTGATTTAACGACCGTTAGTGATGAAAAATTGCGCGAAGAGCTTGAAATGGTTAGAAAAAAAACAGAGTTGTTGACGGGGCAAAAACATATGCGTTACATCCGCCCTCCGCGCGGCATTTTTGATGAACGGACGCTTGCGGTCGCACGCGAACTCGGCTATTATCACGTCTTTTGGTCATTAGCGTTCGTCGATTGGCACATTCACGATCAAAAAGGATGGCAATACGCTTACAACAACGTGATGAAGCAAATTCATCCCGGGGCCATTATATTGTTGCATACAGTGTCTAAAGACAATGCCGATGCGCTCGGTAAAATCATTGACGATTTGCGAAAAGAAGGATACGTTTTTAAAAGCTTAGACGATTTCATGCTTGAAAAAATGAATGTCCCTTCTTGGCTTTTTTCCCTTTGACGATGTGCAAAGGGATTTGTTTTGATACAATGGGGGAAAGAGGTGAAGTTTAATGACCCCATACGATTTTACACGTGTATGTGAACGGCTAGCACGTGATCCGCTTGTACGCATTCAACATAACGAAATCGCTGTTCCGCTGTATGTAAAAGAAACACCGGTTGTTGTATATGTGAAAAGCACCGGAACAAAAGAGAAGCCATCGTTCGTTGTGTCGTGTGATAACGAACAGCATAAAGAAGAAGCGATTGCGCGCATTTCGCACATTTTTCATTGGGACAGGTCACTTGCCCCTATCCACGACCATTTTATGCAAACCAATTTACGAGACTTATTTATCGCTCACGAAGGAACGCCGATTGTATTGGAGTTTGATTTATATTTTTGCTTAATCAAATGCATCATCCACCAACAAATTCATATGAAAGTCGCTTATCGGCTCACCGAACGTTTTGTGCATACATTCGGCGAACGCCTCGGGGATTTATACATATATCCTCGGCCAGAACGAATCGCTAATGCTTCATACGACGAGTTGCGCGCTTTATCTTTGAGCGAGCGAAAAGCACAATATATTGTTGATATTTCGCGTCTTATTGTAGAAGGGAAGTTGCGTTTAGAAGAGATGCATTCGCTTTCCGATGAAGAAGTGGCGAAACAGCTTCTTTCTATACGCGGCATCGGTCCGTGGACAGTGCAAAACTTTTTATTGTTTGGTTTAGGTCGTCCAAATGTGTTTCCGAAAGGAGATGTTGGCTTGCAACGAGCGATTGAACGATGGTTTCAGCTTGATCATCGTCCGACAGCAAAGGAAATGGACGAATTTCGACAAATGTGGGAACCGTATGCAAGCTACGCAACATTTTATTTATGGCGAAGTATTGAATAGGAGAGAGAATCATGCTACAGCAAGGACAACAATTTCCACTAACAATTAAACGGCTCGGCATTAACGGGGAAGGAGTCGGTTATTTTAAAAAACAAGTCGTGTTCGTTCCGGGAGCGCTTCCGGGAGAAGAAGTCGTCGTTCAAGCGACGAACGTATACCCGACGTATGCGGAAGGAAAAATCGTGCGCATTCGTAAACGATCCCCACACCGTGTCAAACCGCCTTGTCCTGTATATGACCAATGTGGAGGCTGCCAACTGCAACATTTAGACTACAACGCGCAGCTTGAAGCAAAGCGCGATATTGTCATTCAAGCGCTGGAACGCCATAGCCGACTAAATATTGAAGCGCTCGATATTCGTCCGACGATTGGGATGGACGACCCGTGGCATTATCGCAACAAAAGCCAATTTCAAACAGGAGTGAAAAAAGGGCGTGTCATCGCTGGACTTTACAGCATGAACTCGCACGAACTGATTGACATTGACCGTTGCTTCATTCAACATGACGCCACAAACCGCGTCACAACGGTCGTCAAAACGATTTTACAAGATTTGCGTATTCCGATTTATCACGAGCGAAAGAAAACAGGCGTTGTGCGCACAATCGTTGCCCGCGTTGGGTTTTATACAGGCGATGTGCAACTTGTCATTGTGACAGCGACGAAAGAATTTCCGCGCAAAGAACTATTTGTAGCAGAGGTGAAGCGCCGGCTGCCAGAAGTGAAATCAATCGCGCAAAACATAAACGGGCAAAAAACGTCGCTTATTTTTGGCGACGAAACGATCGTTCTCGCAGGAGAACCGTACATTCAAGAAGTGCTTGGCGACTTATCGTTTGAACTATCTGCCCGCGCTTTTTTCCAGCTCAATCCGATTCAAACGGTCAAGCTATACGACGAAGTGAAAAAAGCAGCTGCGCTCACGAAAAACGAACGCGTCGTCGATGCGTATTGCGGCGTCGGCACAATCGGGCTTTGGCTTGCCCGCGAGGCGAAAGAAGTGCGCGGCATGGACACGATCCCTGAAGCGATTGACGATGCGCGTCAAAATGCCAAACGTCACGGCTTCACAAACGTCACATATGCGGTCGGAAAAGCGGAAGCGTTGTTGCCAAAATGGGTGAAAGAAGGTTGGAAACCGGACGTCATCGTCGTCGACCCACCGCGAACAGGCTGCGACAACGTCTTGTTAAAAACGATTTTACAAGTGAAACCAAAAACGGTCGTGTACGTTTCCTGTAACCCATCAAGCCTTGCTCGCGACATTGATACACTTGCGAAACAATACCGTGTCGAATACATTCAACCGTTTGACCTTTTCCCACACACCGCGCATGTCGAAAGTGTGGCGAAGTTGGTGAGGAGGGTGAAAAATAATGAATGAATTATTGCATTGCATTGAAAAATATCTCAACGGTAAATTATCTGCGGAACAGTTTTCCTATGAATTTCCTTCCATATACCTTTTTTATATTGATGAAGGAAACATTGATGAGCAGTATGTTGATGCTCTCGATGATATTTCTGAAGCTTGTGGCTGGTATGAACCGAATCCGTTGCATAGAAAAGATGACGATGGCTATATTGGGGAGGGAGAACTACGGAAAATTGTTTTGGAGAAGTATAAAATGTTGCAAAGCACATAACCGAACATGGTTACGTGCTTTTTATGTTTTTACCCTATAATGGAATGGTGTCATTCGTTTTTCCGACATTTATAAGTAATCTTAACAATTTCATCTGTGGTAACGTAAAACATATCATCGTCTTCATCTACGCGTTGGCAAAAATATTTCGGTTCTGTCGGAAAAATTTCTAAAACAGTAGCTTCTGTTCCGACTTTTAGACGTATGACATCCAATTCTTCGACAATCATTTGTCTCTCCCACGCTTTTCGTTAAGGATTGTAATCGATTTTATTTCGTTTTCCGATACACCTAAAAGGTAGCCTTCCCTTTTTGTTTTTTCGTTTGTAATCACTAAACTGTCTATTCCATCCTCATTGTCCTCACCGTCACAGTAATCGAGGACATATCCTTCTAACACATCTCCGTCTTTATATACAATTCGTACATTTTTTTTCAACATATTACCATAATTTCATGACAGTCCTCCTTTATTTTTTGTGCATTAAATTTAAAACAGCTTTAACTGCTCTGAATTGTGCATAAGCTCATGAAGTTTAGCGACAACAGGGGCATTGTCGATATTTATCATCATTTGAATGTCATCCACATCTTTAATCGTGTAAAATTGTTTAGCAGGGATAAAGTATACTAATACTTTTTTGTTTAACTTGGTAAGATTAATGATGTTATTCAATGTTCCTTTACTTTGTCCGTTCCAAATCATAAAGCCGTAGTCTGCGTTTTTAGCCATCTCTATATCTTTGGCTGCGTAATAATCAAATCCTTTTTTGTGTGGTTCAACCTCCACCTTCTCTACTTCCCATTGCCCAATATTATTTCTTGCCTTTCCATTTGTTGCATAAACTTTAACATTTCGATAATTCAACGAATGTAAAAACTTTTGAACTTGTTTATCTACCCCATTCGCATCCCCGACCAAAACAGTGAAATTGTTGTTTATAATGTTGAACAACCTTTCTTTCACTTGTTTATTCAAAATGGAGACTGCCCGTGGGCCAGCGACAAATACCTTCATTTCAATTCACCTTCTCGTTTTTGTTATTGTAAGGACGTATACATTTTTAACATTCTCATCTGTTTTTAACACTCTCACAGTTTCATGCAATGTTGTCCCACTTGAGTATAAGTCGTCTACAACTAATATATTGACCAATTTTAAAAATCTTTTTTTTCGCACAATCGAACCTGATATTTCTGATTTATCAAATTTATTTAGATTTTTTGCTTGTGCAGTATTTGTTTTTTCTAATATGTCATTATATGAAGGTACACGTAAATAGTCTGCAATCTGTTTACTTAGTTCAAAAACAGGTTGAAATGTTCTGTTACGATTAGATGGAGGAACAGGGAGGACTACATCTACTTCCTTTAAGGCATCCCAACGAGAAATAAATTGTGTGATCAGGTTCATTATTTCTGCTAACTTCTCCCTATCTTGATTATACTTAAATTGATACAATAACTCACCTAAATAACTTCTAGTTGTTTGAAAACGATTGTGTCCCCATTCATCAATACCGATGAACTCGCTCGCAATTGAATGATAATCTAAGGCATATCCTTCTTTCCAAATACCAATCAATCGAATAGGATTGATTTTGCGCAACAAGGTTCCCTCCCGCTTTCTCGCTTTGCATATTTCTTCGACAATAGCTATCAAATTCCTTGTATATTATTGTAAAAATATGCAAAAGAAAATCGAAAGTTTGCCTAACGCTGTGGAAGAGCGAAGAGGTCAAATGTTACTATCAAAAAGAAGCGGTGTTAGCTGTATGCGATGCGCTCGAGAAAAAACAGCGCAAAGCGTTGCTTGTCATGGCGACAGGAAGCGGCAAAACGCGAACAGCCATCGCGATTGTCGATGTGCTCACGCGCCATAATTGGGTAAAAAATATTTTGTTTTTAGCAGACCGTAAAACGCTTGTCACGCAAGCGAAAAATAACTTTAGCCACCTTCTTCCGAATTTAACGCTATGTAATTTGCTTGACAACAAAGATAATCCAGAGGAAAGCCGCATGGTGTTTTCGACGTACCCGACGATGATGAACGCGATTGACGAAGCGAAGCGAAAAGACGGCAAACGACTCTTTACCGTCGGACATTTTGACTTAATTATCGTCGATGAGTCGCATCGCAGCATTTATCTCATATTTCGCACCTTGGTAGAGCGGAACAAAAGGATTTTTTATTCAGTTTTTTAGAATAACTTTTAAACCAACACCAAAAGCGATGGCATCCTTTTTTTACCATCTCTGATCGTTCTTTATCCCGTTAGACGTAAATGCTCTCGTCCATCCCTAATCCTTGCAAAATCCTTCGCTGCTCGTACGTGAGCGGTTGACCTAACGCGCGTTGAATTCGTCCATCCGGCAGTTCCAACAGGACGACTCTGACATACCAAAATAATTGAAAAATCGCTTGTCCGGTCGGTCGGGTCAGTTTC
>NZ_JXTG01000012.1 GCF_000833605.1 Anoxybacillus ayderensis
GCAGTTGGGCTACCAATAAAAATTTAATATAGGCTTCTGTTGTCAGCTTTTTTGTGTAATAGTCCTGTTTCAATTCTTTGACTTGTTCGCTAAGTTTTTGAATATTTATGGGTGAAACCCATTTACCAAATGATGAAATTAGTGTATTCTTGTCCATAACAGTTATCCTTTACGATTGGATTTGGACAGGAACCACCTGTACTTCCATTGTAAAGGATTTTTTTGTTTCGAAATCAATAAAAAATTGAACATTCTTAGTATTTTGAATCATCAGATTTAATTACTGCAATGCTAGTGATGTGAACAATAAAAAATAGAACTGAACATATGTTATGCCCAGTTTCTTCCCCCTCGTTCAACACATATTTAACAATTTTTTCTTTGGCTCTGATATATTTTAAACTTCACTACGACAAGATGCGGATGTTTTGCGGATGACTTGCTTCATTTTCTCATTGTCAAGAGAAACATTTTCATACGAACAAAAAAATTAAAGAAATCATGGTGTATACTTATATATACTGAATGCTCAAATGAAACACCCATATTGGAGGAGAAGAAAATGGGAAAACGATATGAAAATTTAGATGGGGTATGCACAACAAAAACATTTGCTGATTTACGGCGTTGGTATGCGGAAAGAAGACAAAAAAAGAAAGACTGGTCATACACTTTGCCTCGTGAACATATTGATTCTTTTTTGCTACATACAAATAAAAACCAAACGTTGCTCACATGGATAGGACATGCGACATTTATTATTCAAATAAATGGCTTAACCATTGTTACAGATCCGGTTTGGGCAAAACGATTAGGAACGATTCGCAGACTAACTGATCCGTCCATTCCGATTCATGATGTACCTCCCGCTGATGTCATATTAATTTCTCATAGCCACTATGACCATTTACATTTCTCAAGCATAAAACAGCTAAAAGGAAATCCTCTCATCCTCGTTCCAAGCGGGTTACGTTCTTCCTTTCTAAAAAGAGGGTTTGAACGTGTCGTGGAATGCTGTTGGTGGGACACCGTTGTTGAACAAAATGTTTCGTTTACGTTCGTTCCTGCACAACACTGGTCAAAGCGGACACTATTTGATACGAATACATCCCATTGGGGCGGATGGGTCATTGAAGGAAAAGAAAAACCAACGTTTTATTTTGCTGGAGATAGTGGATATTTTCGCGGATTTCGCGCGATCGGGGAGCGTTTCCATATCGATTATGCGTTGCTGCCTATTGGGGCATATGAACCAGAATGGTTTATGGGGCCTCAACATGTGACACCAGAAGAAGCTGTACAAGCATTTGTCGATTGCCGTGCAAAAACATTTATTCCGATGCATTACGGTACATTTCCACTCGCTGACGATACACCAAAAGAAGCGCTAGATCGCCTATATGCCGAATGGGAACGGCGCAACTTTCCAAGCGAGCAGCTATGTGTACCAAAACTTGGGGAAATCGTATATTGCGAAACCGCCACTTAATATGGCGGTTTCGACAAATGTGTTTGACAAAACTAAAACAAGCTTTAAAAACTTTTATATACATACATCTTCGGTTAACCCATTTTGCAAGACGTACATCCGATAATATAACCCTCGTTTTGCGAGCAGCTGTTGATGCGTGCCGCGCTCAACAATTTCACCTTGATGCAAAACGAGAATTTGATCGGCATCTTGAATCGTTGATAAGCGATGGGCAATCGCAATCGTCGTTCGCCCTTTTCTCATCTTTTCGAGCGCTTGTTGAATGGCTTCCTCTGTTTCTGTATCGATATTTGCCGTTGCTTCATCAAGCACTAATATTTTCGGATTGATTGCAATCGTACGAGCAAATGCAATGAGTTGACGTTGGCCACTCGAAAACGTCGTCCCCCTCTCTGTCACGGGATGATCGTACCGTTTTGGCAATTTTTCAATAAACGAATGGGCTTGAACAAATGCCGCAGCTTGTTCTATATCTTCATCTGTCAAACGTTTATGATGAAGTCGAATGTTATCTCGCACCGTCCCATAAAACAAAAACGGATCTTGAAGGACAAGGCCGATATTTTTTCGCAATTCTCTTTTCGGATATGCTTTAATGGAATGTCCATCAATCAAAATGTCACCGCGTTCAAACTCGTAAAAGCGCATGAGCAGTTGAATGATCGAACTTTTTCCGCTTCCTGTATGACCGACGAGCGCAACTGTTTCTCCAGGTCGAGCGATAAACGAAATATTTTTTAACACGTCGCGTTTTCCATCGTAACTAAACGATACATTGCGAAATTCCACCGTTCCTTTTTCAATAACAAGTGGTCGCTCATATTGTTTCGGTTCTTCTTCTCGTTCATCTAACAATTGAAACACGCGCGACGAAGCAACGAGCGCTTGCTGAAACATCGATAAACGCATCATCATTTGGTTAATCGGTTCAAAAAAACGCTCTAAATAATTGACGAAGGCGTACAACACACCGATTTCAACCGGACTTTGAAAAGAAGAGATGCCAAAATAACTTAAAACGACAATAAGCGAAAACACATAAACGACGTCTGTCGCTGGACGAAGCAATAAACTATCAAGTTTAATATTTTTCATTGCCGCTATATAATGTTTTTCGTTAATGTCTCCAAATTGCTCTCTCATTCGCTTTTGTTGGCGGAACGCTTGGATAATCGCCATACCTTGAAGCGACTCATTTAACTTTGCATTTAGCTGGCTTAACCGCTCACGCAAATCGCTATAAAACACCGAGCTATACTTTCTATACGTACGAATAATGATATAAATAACCGGTAAAATCACTAAACAAAAAGTAGCTAAACGAACATCGAGCAAAAACATCGCAACGAATACACCGACTAAGAAAAAAGCACTTTGGATAAATGTGACGAGCACTTCAACAAACATTTCTTTAATCGCTTCCGTATCATTTGTCACTCGCGATACGATACTTCCCGCTGGCGTCCGATCAAAATAGCGCATTCCTAACGATTGTACTTTAGAAAAAACATCGATACGAAGTTGTTGAATAATTTTTAGTGCAATTTCTTGAAACTTTAACAATTGAAAATAAGATAGAACGACTTTCCCAATGTGGATCGCGACGTAAGCGGCTGCTAATCCGATCATTGCCTGAAGCGGAAATGTCATATGTGTTAAGTAGTCATCAATAAACACTTTTACAATAATCGGACCGAGCACTTCGCCCGCAGTCGTTAAGGCTAAAAGAAAAAAAGCAAAAAACAGTGACTTTCGATGCGGTATCGCATAGCTCATGAGCCGCATAAACACTTGCCGTTGATTCATATTCGATCTCATTGTACACCTCCACGTTCCACAAACTGTTCAAGCTGTTGGCGAACGTACATATCTCGATACCAACCGTCTTTGGAAACAAGCTCTTCGTGCGTACCTCGCTGAACAATGTTTCCATCTTCAAGCACTAAAATTAAATGCGCGTGTTGAATAGCACTTAACCGATGCGTCGCAATAATCGTCGTTTTGCCTGCCCGATTTTCTTTCAACGCCCGTAAAATGCGCTCTTCCGTTTGAGCATCAACAGCGGATAGTGAATCGTCTAAAATAAGCACTTCCGGATCAAGGAGCAATGCACGCGCAATCGATAGCCGTTGCTTTTGTCCTCCAGATAAAGACACACCTCTTTCACCAACAACTGTTTCGTACCCTTCTGGAAACTGTACAATATCATCGTGCACTTGAGCGAGTTTGGCAACATGCTCTATTTCTTCTTGACTCGCATCTGGTCGAGCAAAAGCAATATTGTCACGAATGGAGGCAGAAAAAAGAAAATGATCTTGTGGTACATAACCAATGGCTTCGCGCAATCGTTCTAACCGATATTGTGTAATGGAATGTCCGCCAAAATAAACGTCCCCATCCATTCCAACAAACTCGCGCAATAATACTTTTAAAAGCGTTGTCTTTCCGGCTCCTGTTTTCCCAACAATCCCTAACGTTTCTCCTTTTTTTAACGTAAACTGAATATGCTGTAATGTTGGCTTCGTTTCATTCGGATACGTAAAGGAACGAATGTCGTACGTGATGTCGCCTGTCGGTACTTCATCAATTAATCCTTCATTTTCTTGTATATCTGGTTTTTCACGCAATAACGAGGAAACACGGTCATACGAAGCGCGACCGCGTTCGACAATATTAAATAGCCATCCGAACGCTAACATTGGCCAAATGAGAAGTCCTAAGTACATCGTAAAAGAAACGAGTTGCCCAATTGTCAACTCTCCTTGAACGACAAAACGAGCACCAAAAACAATCGCTAAAAAAAACGACACGCCGACAATGAGCGAAATCGTTGGATCAAACAATGAATCAATGCGAGCAACCGCCATATTTTTTTGAACGACGTCATCCGCTTGTACTCGAAACGATTCGATTTCTTCTTTTTCTTGTCCGAACGTTTTTATTACTTTCATGCCCGCAATGCTTTCTTGCACTTTATCGTT
This sequence comes from Anoxybacillus ayderensis, assembly GCF_000833605.1. GTDB lineage: Bacteria > Bacillota > Bacilli > Bacillales > Anoxybacillaceae > Anoxybacillus > Anoxybacillus ayderensis. The sequence continues at coordinate 4,474 of NZ_JXTG01000012.1, forward strand.
TAAAGCAGAAAATGCCTCTTGCGCATGATGAAAACGTTGATGAAGCAACGACCCGTAATAGCTTGTTAAATAAGCCATAAGCGGCATTGGCAATAAACAAATGAGCGTCAGTTTCCAGCTAATCGTAAATGCCATCGTCGCAATGACAAAACCCCCGATGCATAGTGAATCGACAAGCGTTAAGACGCCAACACCCGCTGTTTGCTGAATCGCTTGTAAATCATTTGTCGCATGTGCCATTAAATCACCGATGCGGCGGTTTTGGTAAAATGACGGAGACATCGTTGTAAAGTGACCGTACAGCCGATCGCGCAAAAGCCGAGCAAGCTTCGCTGCTGATCCGAAAATCATCGTCCGCCAAACGTAACGACAACCGTACATACAAATCGCTACACCTGCGAGCAAGCTTAACCACGTAGCGAGCTTTTCTTTCGTCAGTTCCCCCGCTTTTACAGCATCAACAACGTGCCCAATCACTTTCGGTGGGACAAGCTCAAGCAACGATACAATCGCAAGCAATATAATTCCGATCATATACGCTTTTTTTTCTTGCTTAAAAAACCACATTAAGTCCAAAAATACTTTCACATTCCATCCCTACTTTCTCACATGCCCATTGTCGTTTCGTCCTATTTTATCAAATATTCCAAAAATAAGAAAGCTTTTTGCTATGTCAATATATAAATCCCATTGTTGTTGTCGCATACTTTTACATATGCAGGTCAATCTAAAAAAGACCAGAACAAAAAAGAAAGGTGGCTATCGCAATGGATTTACAAACAGGAAAGTTATATTGGCCAACGACATTTCTCGATGTTCCATCGTATCCCCCTCTTGAGAACGACATACAATGCGACGTGTTGATTGTCGGAGCGGGCGGTTCAGGAGCGTTATGCGCCTATTATTTAAGTGAAACAAATTTAGACGTTGTTGTGGTCGATAAACGAAAAGCAGGATACGGAAGTACGATGACAAATACAGCACTGATTCAATGTCTCGGTGATAAAATGTTTTTTGAACTCGTTAACAGCTTTGGCGAAACGTATGCCGCACGTCATTTAACGCTTTGTCAACAAGCCGTCGATGAACTTGAACGGGCAGCAAATTGCTTACATATCGATGTGGAATTTCAAAGAAGGGATAGTTTGTATTATGCAAGCGTGGCCGAAGATGTCCAAAAGCTTGAAAAAGAATATACAGCGTTAAAAAAACAAGGCTATCCTGTTGTCTGGTTGAATGAACAACAAATTCGTAGCCATTACCCATTTGCAAAACATGCTGCTTTATATACAACGGGGGATGGAGAATTAAACCCATATAAATTGACAATTGGTTTATTGGAATATGCAAAACAACGTGGCGTGCGTATTTTCGAAGAAACAGAAATCAACGGAAAAAAACTCGAACAACATATGGCAACATGTTATACGAAAAATGGGCATTCCATTCAAGCTCGGAAAGTCATTTTTGCCGCAGGCTACGAAACGTTAGAAGTGAAACAAGAAAAAAAAGCGTTACTCGTTAGTTCGTATGCGGTTATTACAAATCGAGTTGAAGATTTTTCAAGTTGGTATAAACGAACGCTCATTTGGGAGACAGCCCGTCCGTATGTATATATGCGAACAACGGCTGACGATCGCATTATTATCGGAGGGCTTGATGAGAATACAGCGTATGCGGATGATCGCGACGCTAAGCTTATGCATAAAAAAGAACGACTGATCGAGGAATTTCATCGACTTTTCCTCGATATTCGCGTCGTTCCTGAATTTTATTTAGCTGCCTTTTACGGTGGGACGCATGATGGTCTTCCGATGATTGGTGTGTACGATTCCTTTCCAAACTGTTATTTCGTCTATGCTTACGGAGATAACGGAACCGTGTATAGCACAGTCCTTGCTCAAATTTTACGCGACGTCATTACAGAAAAACAAAACGATGACTTTTATTTATATATGCAAACAAGACCGAAACTCCCACAAACATAAGTGGGAGTTTTATGTCGTAATCGCCCATACAAATGCTTTTTTTCTTTTTTTGTTTAACACTATTTCTTCTTCAATTGGCTGTAAAGATGGTAAAACTGGCTCGGTCGGCTGTTTTTCAACGACTTGCTCAACGATTTCTTCAACAGAAACAGTTGCTTGTATTGGCGAAAGCTCAGTTTGTTCGACATGTTGCCATACACGGAGTAGGTCTGATGCCACGCGCTCCCAACGATAAAGTGATGTTGCTAATTTACGCCCGTTTTCTCCCATTTTTTTCATTAGAGTACGATTGGACAACACATATGCCATTTTTTCCACAAAGTCTTGCGGATCTTCTGGTCTTTCGACAACAACACCATTTTCATTTGGAACGATGACCTCTGGATTGCCACCACGAGCAGTTGTAACAATCGGAAGCCCGGCTGCCATCGCTTCATAATGAACGCGAGCAAGCGGCTCTTGCCATTGCGACGTACAAACAAATAAATCAGCTGCGGCAAACCAATGTTGAATTTCATTTGGCGGCACAAATCCTGTCGCCACAACAGGAATAGGTAATCTTTTAGCTAACGAACGAACGTAAGCAATATAGTCCGTCGTCCCTTCTTCACTAAACCATTTGCTTCCGACGATGACGAGCGCTAAGTCGTTAAATCGCTTCGCAAGTTCCGGCAACGCTTGAATCAGTTTGTCAACCCCTTTATTTGGCGACAAACGCCCAGCAAATAAAATGACTGTTTTTTGATCGATCCCATGCGCCTGACGTAGTTTCTTACGAATCGGTGCCATATTCGGATGATTCCCTGGTAAAAATCGATCGGAATCGACACCTGAGTAAATCGTTCTCAATTTTCCCTCTGCTTCTGGATATAGGTCGCGAATGACTTGACCGATATAGTCGCTAATAGTGACAATCGCACATACTTGCTTCACGACTTCCTCTGCTTCTTCACGATTGATTTTCGTAGGTTGAAACATATCGTTATGCATGCTCAGCGTAATTTTTGTATGAGGAGCAACTTGACGAATTGGTAAAACGAGACGTGGGCGGTTAAAAATGTGGATAAGATCGAACGAATGAGCTTGCACGTATTGAACGACGTGTTCGAGATATATGTCAAATATCCCACCCGGAACGCGTACATAATGAATGCCGTCGATCGTTTCTTCATTTGGCAGTGTTTCATGTTGTACACCTAATACCGTAATACGATGTGCGCGGTGAAGATGGGGGAGGATGCCAGCAATATACGTTTGAATCGCACCACCGAGCACGGGAGGAACAGGTAGCTTTTCTGTACAAATCATTAAAATGTTCATCTGTTTCTGTTCTCCTTCCAATCGTTTTCAATTTCCGCAAGAACCGGCCATTTCGTTTCATCCGTTGCAACAATGATCTCAATGAGTTGCATCGTTTGTTCCGTTAAAAATAACTCTGGCTCATATACGACTTCTTTTAAGTTTTTGTAAAATTCATTCGGAAGTGACAAATCAATCATCAATATGTCATATAATGAAGCGTCAATTGGATTGGCTTCATGATACGCTCGAATCATCTCTCGCACCCATTGAGCGTCCCAACGGTATAAATCAGCCATCGTACCAGAAATCAGTTTTCGTAAATCTCGAATGGGCAAATCGTACGCGACACCATCTAAATCGATAATCCACATGCCATTCGCACCCATTTGTCCGTTCGACCACCCATAATCTTGATGCACTAATCCCCATTCACTATGTCCAAGTTCAACTAATTGGTCATACGGAGATTGTTGTAGTCTAGTGAAACTTTCGCGCGCCTGCGCCTGAAAGCGGTCGACAACTTCCAATAACATCGCGCTTGCAGGCATCTCTTTATACGCCTTCGCTAATTGGCGAAACCAGTCCATTTTGTTTATCGTTTTTTCGTACGTTTTCGGCCATTTATACAGCCGGGACGCGATTTCTGCTCCTTTTGGAGGAACGTATCCTTTACTTAAACGATGAAATTCACCAAGTGCATAACAAAGCTGTTTTGCCCCTTCTAAATCTTTCGTTACAGGAAATAACGGCTCGATCCATTCCGCAACAAACCATAGCTTCCCTCCAGCCTCCACATAATCCGTTCCTTCTTTCGTTTGAACAATCGGTGGGACATTTGCTTTTTGCACATCGACTAAATATCGCTGAGCGCCAAGGCTAAACAAACTGCGTGTTGGACGACGATGAAGCAATTTTAAACTTTTTGGCCCTTTGTTCGTTTCTAACTTCCAAATGGCTCCTCCTTTATCCGGTTTCGTCGTGACGACTTGCCTACTTTGAACAGATAAATCATAATGACGCAAAACATCTTCTGCCATTTGTTCAATATAATCCGGTACGAAAAACTCATGCATCGTTTCATCTACGATCCAAGGTTCAATGAACATATAACCCCTCCTATTTGGCGTCAATCTCTACTATCTCAGCATATGCACTATACAAAAATCGGTATAGACAAATCGATTACGCCCAACAAAAAACCGTCTCTTTTTCATTCAGAGACGGGTTCATGAAGCAACGATTCAATATGTTGTTCAAGCTCGAACGGCTTTGTCGTTGGGGCAAACCGCGCAATCACTTGACCTTTGCGATCAACTAAAAACTTTGTAAAGTTCCATTTCACCGCTTTCGTTCCTAACACACCTGGCGCTTGTTCCGTTAAGTAAATGAAGAGCGGATGAGCGTTTGGACCGTTTACGTCTACTTTCGCAAACATCGGAAACGTCACACCGTAATTGAGTTGACAAAACTGTGAGATGTCATCCTCTGATCCCGGTTCTTGATTTCCGAATTGATTGCACGGAAAACCGAGCACAACAAAGCCTCGTTCTTTATACTTGTCGTACAATTGTTGCAATTGTTCGTATTGTGGCGTCAACCCACATTTGCTTGCTGTATTGACAATTAATAATACTTTTCCTTTATACTGCGCTAACGATTGCTCTTCCCCTTGAATTGTACGTACATGAAAATCGTAAATGCTCATTTTTCATTCCTCCCTTAACGCTATTGTAACACATCGATCATTTTTTCTACACAAACGATGCTTCGATTCAGACAAAATAAAAAATGTTCGTTATAATAATGGTGAAAAAATACAAAAAAGAAGGTGCGTTTCATTGAAAATGCGCGTCAGTGCGGTTCAATATTATTTACATACGATTCCATCATTTGAACAGTTTGCAAAACAAGTCGAACATTATGTAAAAACAGCGCAAGAATTCGGTGCTGAGTTCGTGCTCTTCCCTGAGTTTATTACAACACAACTTATGTCCATTGGGGATGGAATAACGATTGAAGAGCTTCCAACGTTTACGGACGCCTATCGCTCATTATTTTCAACACTTGCGAAACAGACGAATATGCATATTATTGGCGGGACACATGTCATAAAAAAAGAGGATCGACTATATAATGTCGCTCATTTATTTTATCCCGATGGAACGATTGCTGAACAGGCGAAATTACATATTACGCCAACGGAAGTGAACGAATGGAATATGCATGGCGGCGATTCATTACATGTGTTTCAAACAACAAAAGGAACGATTGCGATTTTAACATGTTATGACATTGAATTTCCTGAAATTGTACGCATGGCACGTGCAAAAGGAGCGGACGTCATTTTTTGTCCATCGTGTACCGATGATCGCCACGGATTTCATCGCGTACGCTACACATGCCATGCTCGTGCGATCGAAAATCAAGTATACGTCGTCACGACAGGGACAGTCGGGTCGTTGCCAACCGTTGATTTTATGCGCGCAAACTTCGGACAAGCAGCGATCATTACACCGAACGATATTCCGTTCCCACCACGCGGTGTTTTAGCCGAAGGAGAAATAAACGACGATATGATCATTACAGCTGATCTTGATTTACAGCTTCTTTACGACGTTCGCGAGCGCGGATCGGTAACCACTTGGCGCGACCGTCGCACAGATTTATATGTAGATTGGACATAAGGAGGAAGACAATGTATAAAAAGCAACTTTACGTATTTCATGATGATCGTCCTATCCCTGCACTCATTCGCAACTATGAAGAAAAAGATATCGATGCGTTAATTCGGATTCAACAGGAAAGCTTTCCACCCCCTTTCCCATCTGAACTATGGTGGAATAAAGAGCAGCTCATGAATCATATGACACTTTTTCCAGAAGGAGCGTTATGTGTCGAAATTGACGGGGAAGTCGTCGGATCGATGACCGGTTTAATTGTGAACTACCATCCGAACGACGCCGATCATACGTGGGAGGAAATAACGGACAACGGATATATTCGCAATCATAATCGAAACGGCAATACGTTATACGTCGTTGACATTGGTGTGCGCCCAGCATATCGCAAACTCGGGTTAGGAAAATGGCTCATGCAGTCGATGTACGAAGTTGTCGTCCATCAAAAGCTTGAACGGCTATTAGGTGGGAGTCGAATGCCAGGGTATCATCGATATGCCAATGAAATGACTGCCGAACAATATGTAGATGCAGTTATAAACGGAAAACTCACAGACCCTGTTATTACTTTTTTACTTCGCTGCGGTCGCACGCCAGTGAAGGTCGTCGCTAATTATTTAGAAGATGCCCAGTCGTGCAACTACGCTTTGCTTATGGAATGGCGCAACCCGTTTTTATAAAAACTTATTAAATAAAGCGACAGGGTGCCTTAAGATACGATAACAAGCACCCTGTTCAATAGCATTGAGAATAAGTCTCTTTTTAATGAATATACGTTTTCTGTACAGGTTTCTCATCTGTCGCAAGCAGTCGTTCAAGAAAATCTGTCCGTTCGCGCAGTTGCGCCACTTCTTTTTCTATTTCTTCCATTTGCCGTTCCACTTTTGTGACGCGCGCTTCAAGATGCCACGTTTGTTTTTCGAGGGTAATCATGTAGTTCCACATACGCATAAATTGCTCATTAGAGAGTTCATGGGGTGCCTCTAACTTGACAACCACCCGTTTTCCGCAAACCTTTTCGATCGCTTGTTCAATGTAAGGCATATACAACGTTTCAATCCAACTTTTTTGCATTGGGTTTGTGCAATGAATAGTGACCGTATGTTCTTCCATCGTTGCTGTCGTTCCTTCAATCCATGTTTCAAAAGCAAGTGAGGACATCATGCGAGATAACACTTGTTTGACTTCTGACCACATCATTTTCCCCCCTTTCACACATGAAATTAAACAAAAATAAAAAAATTCCTGCTTATTTTTCCCGAAACGTCCACCATTGTTTTGTCATTTCATAAGAAATACGATCATACAATTCGTCCGTCGTCGTCGCTTTTACAGCTTCTCCATCGATTAAAACGAACGGACAATGTTTGCACATTTTGCATTTGCCGATGCAATCTTTTCGCTTCACTTTCACATGTTTGAACGTTTGTTTTAAAAATTGATACAACGTTTTCGTTGCAAATTTATTCTTTTTACAAAAATATACTTTTTTCATTCAGCAACACTCCAAGTATGATAACTATAATCATTTTCACTTCTATCATACTTGGAATATCACATTCCTTCAATTATTTTTGTTCAGCATACAAAAGCAACTGTTCAAGCGAACGAATGATATATGGAATCATCTGTAATAAATCGTCAACATGGCTTTCGTTAATCGTACGTTCGAAATCAATCGTCACTTGATGAGTATATCGTTCATGTTTTGGGTATGTATACGTTAACGTTTGGATAACTGTGCGCTGTTCCCCCCAAATGCGCTTTAGCGCCTGTTCTACGGCTTGGCAATCGACATGTGTAGCTGAAAAAGAAAACGAAACCGTCACGGTGCAACCTGTGTTCGTGACATCTTCGTGTAACAACTCGTTTGCAATATGTTGGAGCGTCATTTCAAGCGAAATAGTACACGTCAATTGATGAGCATGACGCAATTGAAAAGAGAGAGCGTACGCGCGCGTAAATTTCGCTAAGTCAACGATGTCTGAGCGATCAATGATCGCAATGAGTTCATCATTTGTATCTAAATCGTAAACGGCTCCTTCAACAACTGTTTTTAAATTATCAAAAATCGTTGGATCAAACATATCCTCATCCTTTCACACGGTTATATACTTTTGAACGAACGACACGCCTTTCGACTTCTTTCATATTCACTTCATAGCCTATACCGAGCTGTTTCGAAACGAAAATGCGTCCATGATGAACGGTAACTTCCGGATCAATGAAATCACGATCCCAATAATTTGCCGACGCAGCAGTATCGCTTGGCAAAGAAAAATGCGGAAGTGTTGCTAGAGCGATGCTATGCGCTCGTCCGACTCCACCTTCTAACATTCCGCCACACCATACAGGAATATGATGTTTTTGGCATAAATCATGAATGCGTTTCGCTTCCGTTAATCCACCTACTCGGCCAATTTTTATATTGATGATTCGGCAACTTTGCAATTCAATTGCTCTTTTGGCATCTTCGTATGAACATATGCTTTCATCTAAACAAATCGGTGTGTTTAGCTTTGCTTGTAATTTCGCATGATCAACGATGTCATCTACAGCAAGCGGCTGTTCAATCATCAGCAACTCATAGTCATCGAGCGCTTGTAAGCGATCGATGTCGTGTAACGAGTAAGCGGAGTTTGCATCGACCATAAGCGGAACATTAGGGAAATGTTGACGAACGACACGAACGACATCCACATCCCATCCTGGCTTAATTTTTATTTTTACACGCCGGTATCCTTCCGCAAGCGCTTGTTCCATTCGTTTTAGCAAATTCGTTATTGGCTGAATACCGATGCTTATTCCAACTTCCACTTCTTGTTTTTCACCGCCGAGCGCCGCGCTTAATGACATCCTACGTCGTTTGGCGAACAAATCCCATACCGCCCCTTCAAGCGCTGCTTTGGCCATGTAATTGCGGCGAATCATCGAAAATCGGGCGTGCAGTTCATCCGGATGATAAACGGGTTCTTGAAAAAGAAGCGGAATTAAAAAATGTTCGAGCATATGCCACGTCGTTTCCAACGTTTCCTCCGTATACCAAGGGGCAGAAAAAGCAACACCTTCCCCCCATCCTCGCTCGCCATTTTCATCGATCGCTTCCACTAATAAAACGGGTCGCGTTTTCATCGTTCCAAAGCTTGTTGTAAACGGTGATTTTAATTCCATTTCTAAATGTCGCAATATCACTGTATCAATGTGCACATCCATCCCTCCGAAACAATTATACAAAAAGGCGCTAGCTTTTGTCGCCAGACGCCTTATGTTTCACCCTAAATATGCTTCTCGTACTTGTTCGTTTCCAAGCAGTTCTTTTCCTGTACCTGACATTGTAATTTCTCCTGTTTGAATGACGTAGCCACGATGCGCGATTTGCAACGCTTGAAACGCGTTTTGTTCGACAAGCAAAATTGTCATTCCCTCATCGTTTAACTCTCGAATAATGTGGAAAATTTGCTCAACGATAATTGGAGCTAATCCCATCGACGGTTCATCTAACATGAGCAACTTCGGTTTCATCATTAAAGCACGACCGATCGCTAACATTTGTTGCTCTCCTCCACTCATCGTCCCCCCTTTTTGTTGTAGACGCTCTTTTAGCCGGGGGAAATAATGAAAGACTCGCTCCATTCGTTCAGCTATTTCTTTTTTATCGTTCACCGAAAAGGCACCCATTTCTAAATTTTCTTTTACCGTCAATCGTGGAAAAATTCTCCGTCCTTCAGGAACATGAGCGATGCCTGCCAGCGCGGTTACATGTGGTGGTGTGTTTGTCATGTTTTTTCCTTCGTATACAATGCTTCCGCTTTTCGCCTTCACTTGTCCGCTAATTGTTTTTAATGTCGTCGATTTTCCCGCACCGTTACTGCCGATTAACGTAACAATTTCCCCTTCACATACTTCTAAATCAATTCCTTTTAGCGCATGCACTCCACCATAAAACGTATGAACGCGATCTAAACGCAACAAACTCACTCGCCATCCCCTCCTACGATGCTGTTGTCGCTCCTTTTCCTAAGTAAGCTTCAATGACTTTTTCATTATTTCGAATGTCATCCGGCGTACCTTCAGCAATTTTTTCCCCATGATCTAACACAATAATATGTTCAGAAATTTCCATAACGAGCTTCATATCATGTTCAATTAAAATAATCGTTAGTTGCAATTGTTCACGCATATCATAAATAAGCTTAGTCAATTCCGCTGTCTCTTTCGGATTCATTCCAGCGGCAGGCTCATCTAATAGCAACACTTTTGGTTTCGTCGCTAGTGCGCGGGCAATTTCAAGTTTTCGCTGCGCCCCATAAGGTAAATTTTTTGCCTCTTCGTTATAAAGTGACTCCAAACCGACATATTGCAAAAGACGATACGCCTCTTGTTTCGCTTCTTTTTCCTCTTTGCGCATCAATGGAGTAGAAAGTATCATATGAAATAACCCGCTACGTAAATGCGTATGCATGCCAACCATGACGTTTTCTAATACGGTCATCGCTCTGAATAAACGGATATTTTGGAACGTACGCGAAATGCCTTTTTGTGCAACTTGATGGGGCTTTAATCCAACGAGCGACTCGCCATTTAATAAAATATCACCGCTCGTCGGTTGATACACCCCTGTGACCATGTTAAACAATGTTGTTTTCCCTGCACCGTTCGGTCCGATAACAGCTGTAATTGACCCTTTTTGTACATCCATATCAATATTGTTGTTTGCAATAAGCCCACCAAATTGCTTTGTTAATTGTTTAACCGTTAAAATAGACACCTTTTGCTCCCTCCTTTCCATCTGCTACGTTTGTTACACCACTTTTCAACTCTTTTTCATCAAAACGAGGATTTTTTGCCGGCAACAATCCTTGCGGACGATACAAGGCAAAGACAATTAAAATCAAGCCAAAAATAAACCGTTGCATTTTGGCTGGAGATAGCGCATCAGGAATGTGAACGACTCCGCTTAAACTAAGCTGGTTCAACCAGTTTGTTAATTCTGTAAGCACTTGAAGATTTAAAATCGTTACGAGCGCTGCACCGAGTATAACCCCCGGAACGCTACCCATGCCTCCTAAAATGACCATGACGAGAATTGTAATAGACTCGAGCAGTGTAAAGCTTGTTGGATCAACAAACGTCTGTTTTGCTGCAAATACAACCCCCATCATTCCTGAAAATGAAGCGCCAACGGCAAACGCCATCAACTTTGTACGGACGAGCGGAATGCCCATCGCTTGTGCGGCAATTTCATTTTCCCGCACCGCTTTCCATGCTCGACCAATTTTCGAATATTCTAAACGACGGACAATAAAAATCGTAAGCAACAAAATCACTAATACAACATAATAAAATTGACTCGGGTACATAAATTCAATCCCGAACAGTTTGGGCGGTTGAACAGAAGCGAGCCCCATCGCACCGTTTGTAATGTTAACTGGTTTATCCAAATTATTAAAAATAATACGAATAATTTCTCCAAATCCGAGCGTTACGATCGCTAAATAATCGCCTTTTACTCGTAAAACCGGAATGCCGAGTAACACGCCAAATATCGCAGCAACAATACAACCGATGATTAAAAATATCCAAAAACTTTCCCCAGATAACGGATAGTGTCCAAATGGCATAAAGTTGTTTGCTTGTGCTGTCGCGAAAATACCGTACGTATAGGCACCAATGGCAAAAAACGCTACGAACCCTAAGTCTAAAAGACCAGCAAGCCCTACGACAATGTTTAATCCAAGCGCCATCGCAATGTAAATTCCGACTAACGTGGCCACTTCCATATATGATTGATAAGCTTCTCCTTGGCTTGCGGCTAGAGGCAATAGCACACTTAATACGAGAATGCCGATGACCCACTTCACACGATTCGAAAATGACGTAAAATATAAAAACAAAAGCGAGGAAAGCAAAAGCAAAAAAGCAACAACTGATTTTTGTGCTAAATATAAACTGATAAACGTGGTAGCAATATACATACCAATCACGGTCGCCTGAAGACGTTTATTTTTCTCCAATACGTTCAACCATTTTTTCATCTCGACCACCTACACTTTCTCAACCGACACTTTTCCGAATAGTCCTTCTGGCTTGAAAATAAGAACAATAATTAAAATAGAAAAAGCAAACACGTCTTTGTACTCCGCTCCTAATATTCCATCAGAGACAATCGGTAAGTTGGCCGCTGCAAACATTTCAAGTAGACCGAGAACAATGCCACCGAACATCGCACCGCGAATGTTTCCAATCCCACCTAATACCGCTGCGGTAAAAGCTTTCAATCCTAAAATGAAACCGATGTATGGATCAATCGTTCCATATTGAATCGCAAAAAGAACACCTGTTGCCCCGCCTAATGCAGATCCAATAAAAAACGTTAAAGCGATAACTTTATTGACATTTACACTCATAAGCGCAGCCGTTTCACGATCTTGGGCGACAGCACGCATCGCCATCCCCCACTTCGTTTTATTCACAAAAAAGTCAAGCGTCACCATCATGACAACAGCTGTAACTAAAACGATAAAGAAAGAGGACTTAACTGAGGCGTCATGAAATCCTGACCAAATAGAGGAAGCTGAAATGTTTACTTGTCCAGTAAACAAACTTGGACCAGTTAAAATGTAGTTTCCTTTCTTTAATTCTGTAATAAAACGAACAAAATCTTGTAATAAAAACGAAATTCCAATTGCTGTAATGAGTGTAATTAGTTTTGGGGCATTTCGCAACGGACGATAAGCAATTCGCTCAATGCCCATGCCGAGCAATCCCGTTACAATCGATGTCGCTACAAGGACGAGAAGCAACGCCAACAGCATCGGCATAGAAGATAGCCAGCCAAAAGCAGAAAATGATAATAAAAGCGCTGTCCCAACAAATGCACCTGTCATAAAAATTTCTCCATGAGCGAAGTTAATAAGTTCTAAAATTCCGTAAACCATTGTATATCCGAGAGCGACAATGGCGTATACAGCGCCCAATGCCAATCCGTCGATGATGACTTGGGGTAATGTTTGTAGCACATGTTCGATCATATGTAGTTCCTCCATTTCCTTGTCTTTTTCTAAAAACATGTAGCTTGTCCCTTTGCTCGTGAAAAAATTTACAAGAAAAGGGTACGGCAAACTGTCATACCCTTTTCAAACGTATTCATCATTATTTACTTACTTCATCTTCTAATCGAGCTGGATATGTTGCTTCTTCGAATTTGTAAATGTAAATTTTCGCGTATTTGTTGTCCCCTTTTTCATCAAAGCTTACTTTTGTCACAACTCCTTCATAATCTTGAACGTTACGAACCGCTTCCGCTACTTGTTCACGGGAAGGAAGTTTGTTTCCGTTTGCTTTAATTGCTTCTTCAATCGCTTTTAATAAAACACCCATCGCATCGTATCCGTAAGCGGAATACGATTCAATATTTTTGCCGAATTTTTGTTTATACTTTTCAGCAAACTGCTTTCCGGCCTCCGTCGCCGTTGCAATACCTGCTGCGGATGTAATGAATGTATTTTTCACTGCATCGCCCGCAATTTCAACAAGCGTTGACGAGTCCATCCCATCTCCGCCCATAAATGGTACATTAATACCTTTATCACGCGCTTGCTTAATTAACATGCCACCTTCTGTATACATACCACCGAAATAAACGAGATCCGGTTTTTTCGCGAGCACTTGGTTTAATACGCCATTAAAGTCTTTCTCGCCAATTGTAATTCCTTCAAATCCAACAATTTCAGCACCTGCTTCTTCCGCTCCTTTTTTAAACGCTTCTGCTAAGCCTGTGCCGTATGCTGTTTTATCTTGAATGATAAAAATTTTCTTTGCTCCTAATTTTTCAACAGCGAATTTTGCACCTGCAGGACCTTGGAAATCGTCACGTGCACAAATGCGGTTCACCGTTTTTAAGCCTCGGTCAGTGACATCTGTTGCTGTATTTGCTGGAGAGACCATTGGGATGCTATATTTTTCGTAAATTTCTGAGGATGGAATGGCAACACCTGAGTTCAAATGTCCAACTACACCTAAAACTTGCTGATCGGCCCCAATTAATTGAGCATTTGCTACTCCTTTTTTCGGATCAGCTTGATCGTCATATGGAACGAGTTCTAATTTGAAACCTAACTTCTCGAATTTTTCTTTTTGCTCTTCTAACGCGAGTTGAGCCCCGAGTTTGATCGATTCTCCTAACGTTGCTGCTCCACCAGAAAGCGGACTTTGTGTGGCAATTTTAATGACTGTCCCCCCTCCAGATTCTCCACCGTTTTTTGCCGTTTCCGACGTTTTCTCTGCTGAACAGCCAGCTAACAAACCAATAGCTAAAGCAGCAGATGTGAAAATAGAAAGCGTCTTTTTCCCTTTCATGTCAATCCCCCTTTTTATTTTCTGAAAATTTAATATTTTCACAAGAATAATATAATATGAATTAACAGAATAGACAAGACGTATTTTTGAAATTTAAAAGAAAAGACATATTTCAACAAAAAACTGATCGTATTAACGATCAGCTTCCCCACATCCCATTGAACAATGAAATGGGACATATGAAAATATTCCCCCCCTAACAGTATATTTCTAAAACATTTCCATTTTCATACAAAAGAAGCGCTAGAAAGGCAGCATTTTCTGCCTTGCTAGACGCCCTTTGTTAATTCGCTTTTCGTTTTCGGCTAGCAATATCGATCCAAACGGCTAAAATTAAAATACTTCCTTTTACAATGTATTGCCAAAATGTTTCCATACCTAGCAGTGACATCCCGTTATCGAGCGACGTCATGACCATGGCTCCGATCATTGCACCGATAATTGTACCAGATCCACCCATTAACGACGTTCCACCGATGACGCAAGCAGCAATCGCATCTAGTTCGTACATTTGTCCCGCTGAAATAGTAGCTGATGATAAGCGTGCCGTTAACACGAGAGCCGCAATGGCAGAGAGCAATCCTGTAAAAACAAACAACATCATCGTATGACGTTGAATGTTAATACCAGATAAACGAGCGGCTTCCACGTTGCCTCCAATTGCATATACATGACGACCAAATGTCGTTTTTGTCGCAATGAATGAAAAGATCAACGCGAGTGCAATAACAAAAATAATAGGAAAAGGGATCCCTTTATAACTGTTCATCGTCAAAACGAATAACAAAATAAGTACGCTAATGACAAGTAGTTTAGCAATCTCAATCGGTAATGGTGAGACAGTAAAGCCGTATTGTTGCCGCGATTTTCGCTTACGGAACGTAGAAACAAATAAAGAAACAATAGCGATCACCGCAAGCACGATCCCAAAGGCGTTTGTAAAATATGCGCTTCCTAAAGCGATAAATTGAGCATCAAAAATTGGGATAGTTGTTGATTTTGTAATCCCCATTAACGCCCCACGAAAAATCATCATCCCACCTAACGTCACGATAAACGCTGGAATCGCTCGATAAGCAACTAGCCATCCTTGAACAAAGCCGACAAGCGCTCCCGCAAGCAACGTGCATACGATGACAACAGATGTCGGCATTCCCATCCAGTTGCTTAAAATGGCTGCAATGCCGCCAGTTAATCCGACGATCGAACCGACGGAAAGGTCAATATGCCCGGCAACGATGACGAGCACCATGCCAATTGCCAAAATAGCGGTAACCGACATTTGTGTAAATAAGTTGGATAAATTTCGTGCGCTTAAAAATGTCTCATTTAGCATCCCAAAGAAAATCCAAATCGCAATGAGTGCACCGATCATCGTATAAGCACGAATATCTACTTTTCCAAATATATTTTTCTTCTTTTGTTGCTGTTCGATGACTGCTTTTACTTCCATGACTCATTCCCCTCCTGTCGCTGCCATCATAATATTTTCTTGTGTTGCTTCATCGTGTGATAACTCTTTCACAATTCGTCCTTCACGCATAACATAAATACGATCGCTCATTCCTAAAATTTCTGGAAGCTCAGAAGAAATCATCATGATGGCAACGCCTTCTTCTGCTAATTTATTCATTAAATGATAAATCTCATATTTTGCACCAACATCAATACCGCGTGTTGGCTCGTCTAATATTAAAAGCTTTGGCTTCGCCATTAACCATTTCGCTAATACGACTTTTTGTTGATTTCCTCCAGATAACGTACCAACAGCTGTTTCTAAAGACGCTGTTTTCGTTTTTAGTTCATCGACATACTTTTGACTCCACTTTAATTCTTCATTTTGATTAATGACTTGCCAACGGCTAATGTTTTTTAAACTTGCTAGTGTCGTGTTTGTTTTAACATCCATTCCGAGTACAAGCCCTAACCTTTTTCGATCTTCTGTGACAAGTGCAATACCTGAACGAATAGCATCTTGTACCGAACGAATGTGCACTTGCTCTCCCTCCATCCATACTTCTCCTTCAGCTTTTCCTCCGTATGCACCGAACAAGCTCATCGCTAGTTCCGTTCGCCCGGCTCCCATCAAACCAGCAATTCCGACAATTTCCCCAGCACGAACAGTCATATGAATACCGTCATTGACTTTCATCGGTTTTTCTTTATGCCAAACGGAATAGTTTTTCACTTCTAATACGACATGCCTTGGCGTTTTTTTGACGTACGGATAACGCTCTGTCAACTCGCGTCCAACCATGAGCGCAACAACTTCATCTTCATTCGTTTCTGCGCGTGAAAGTGTCGCAATAGATTTTCCGTCGCGCAATACGGTGATCGAATCTGCTAATCGAAATACTTCTGGCATTTTATGAGAAATATAAATACACGCAACTCCTTGTGCCCGTAGCTGTTCTAAAATACCCATTAAAATTTCAACTTCGCTTTCGGTTAAAGCTGCCGTAGGTTCATCTAAAATTAAAATGTTTGCTTGTTTTGCGAGCGCCTTTGCGATTTCAACTAATTGCTGTTGACCTATGCCAAGTGAATGGATTTTTGTTTGTGGAGAAATTGTTAATCCGACTTTCTTTAACCATGTTTCTGCTTCATAATACAATTGATCCCATTGAATGATACCGAATTTACGTGGTTCGCGTCCTAAAAAAATGTTTTCGCCAACCGTCATTTCTTTTACGAGTGCGAGCTCCTGGTGGATGATCGCAATGCCTGCCTGTTCCGCATCAACAATATTTCGAAACGAGACCGGTTTACCATCAATACGAATTTCACCATCATACGTGCCAGCTGGATATAGTCCGCTTAACACTTTCATCAACGTCGATTTTCCAGCACCATTTTCGCCACAAAGCGCATGAATTTCTCCCTTTTTCACTTTGAAACTAACGCGGTCAAGCGCTTTCACACCGGGAAACTCTTTTGTAATATTCATCATTTCTAACGCATACATTCGTTTCACTCCCGTTGTATCATGTTGAAAATAAGGGTCTGGCAAAGCCAGCCCCTTGTTTTCATTGTTTTGGCCATTGATCTTTCGGTACGTTTTTGAATACGTCCTCTAATTTGTGATATCCATCTTTAATGACTGTATCTAATACGTTGTCTTTTGTTACCGCAATCGGATCAAGCAAAACAGATGGAACGTCAATTTTACCGTTTGACACAGTTTGATTCGTTTCGATTTTCTCACCTTTCGCTAAAGCAACAGCCATCTCCGCTGCTTTTGTTGCAATGGCTTTAATTGGTTTATATACTGTCATCGTTTGAGTGCCTTCAACGATACGTTGGAGTGCTGCCAAGTCAGCATCTTGTCCAGAAACAGGTACTTTTCCTGCCAATCCTTGCGCGGCTAGTGCTTGGATGACGCCACCTGCTGTTCCGTCATTCGCTGCAACAACGGCTTGAATGTTATTATTGTTTGCTGTTAATGCGTTTTCCATATTTTTTAACGCTTCTTCTGGTTTCCAATCTTTTGAGAACTGATCGTAAACAATTTTAATGTCGCCTTTTTCCTCAAGCGGCTTTAATACGTTCATCGCTCCTTGGCGGAATAAATGGGCGTTGTTATCTGTATCTGCTCCACCGATGTAAACGTAATTTCCTTTTGGTGCTCTCTCTACAATCGCCTGTGCTTGCATTTCACCGACGCGCACATTGTCAAATGAAACATAATAATCAACATCTGCGTTTTTTATTAATCGATCATACGCTATTACAGGAATTCCTTCTTTATGTGCTTTATCTACAATTGGAGCAGAGGCTTCGGCGTTGTGGGGTATCACAACAAGAACATCTACTCCTTCGGAAATGAGCTGTTCAGCTTGGCTCAATTGCACAGCATCATCCCCATTTGCCGCTAACGTTTTTACTTCTCCTCCAAGCTCTTTCACTTTTGCCTCAAACAATTCTTTATCCCTCTGCCAACGTTCTTCCTTCAGTGTGTCCATAGAAAGTCCTATGACAATTTTGTCATCGTCTTTTTTCGACGATTCGCTTCCCCCTTCGTTTCCTGAAGATACAACTCCACACGCTGTTAATGCGGAGGCTAGAACAAATGTTGCCGCCCCTTTCGCGACATGTTTCCACCATTTCACATGTATTCCCCCTTGTTTTTCATATCGTTTACATGTTAAGCGTACCACAAAGAAAAGAAAGCGTTTTCTTTGTTTTCTTCACTTATTTGCGATATATTCGCACAATTTAAGCGTTTTCATGAGTGCGAAAAAGAACAAATTAGCATTTTTTTGTGATAAGACAAAAAAATGCGAGCGCTTTATAGACGCTCGCACACTTCTTGTCGATATTCTGTCGGTGTCATATTTGTCACTTTTTTAAACACACGGCTAAAATAGTTCGGATCTTTATATCCAACGCGATAACATGCTTCTTTCACCGTTAATCCTTCATCACGCATCAACTGTTTCGCTTTTTCAATGCGCAAATGTGTTAAGTAGTCGATGAACGTTTGACCTGTTTCTTTTTTAAATAGTTTACTAAAGTAATACGGTGTTAAATGGACATATTTTGCTACTTCTTCAAGCGTGACATCATAGCAATAGTTTTCGTGCAAAAACATTTCGACTTGCTCAATGACATTGCCATTTGTCTTTATATGAATTTGTTCCACTTCGTCCGTTATCGGAACATCATCAATATGTATCGCTCGACTAAATGATGATACATAACGTACCGCGGTCCACGCCTCTTTATATGAACGCTTCAAACCATCCACTCCCGAGCGAATCGTACCAATCCCTATCTTTACACGCTGTTGCAATGCTTTCTCAAGCTGTTTTAACAACGATTGAGCGAAAGAAATGATCCGTTCATGTTGTTCAGCCTCAATAAAAATAGCCATTTGCCTTTGGCTAAGCGGGCTACATAAACAACGTCGCTGTTGTTTTATACATTGTTTCACTATTTCTTCCCACTTTTCACGCTCAGACGCATCACTTTTTTCTAATTCAATAACCATTGCATATCCCTTTTCAAATTCCATGCCGGTAAATGTATGTGCAGAACATTCATCCATTTTCCCCATTAACAACCATGTCCAAGCTGTCTCACTTAGCGCTTGCAGCTGAACGAGTTTTTCACGAGCTGTTAATTGCTGTTCACGCATCGCTTGTTCTTTCGTAATTTGATGTAACAATTTTTGCAACAGCTCGACGATTTGTTGCTTTTTAGCCGGTTTTAACACGTATTCGATAACACCTAAAGAAATCGCTTCTTTCGCATATGTAAAGTAATCATATGCTGTTAAAATGACAATTTTTGATTGCGCATCTATTTTACGTATTTCTGCAATTGCTTCTAGTCCTTGAATGCCCGGCATTTTAATATCCATAAAAATGATATGTGGACGATGTTGTTCCACTTGCTGAATCGCACTTCGACCATGTTCAGCATGAAAAATAGTAAACGTCTGTGGAAATGCGCGCTCAATCATCAATTGCAACCCTTCACGCTCTAGCGGCTCATCATCAGCAATAAGTAGCTTGTACATCGCTCTCCCTCCTCGGCAGTCGTAAAATAATGGCTGTGCCTTCGTTTGGTGCGCTTTTTATATCAAGTATTTTCTCTACCCCATAAAAAAGTTGCAGACGTCGTAGCACGTTTTCTAATCCAAGTCCAGTGGAATGACCTGTTTTTGTTAATGAATATGATGCGTTCATAATCGCTCGTTGTACGTCGTACGGCATCCCTACACCGTTATCTGCGATAGTTACTTGAATGCAATTTCTTTTTTCTTCAATGATTAATTGAATGTTCGCTCCTTCTTCCATTCCTTCGATACCATGAATAAAAGCGTTCTCAATCAGTGGCTGCAACGTTAAACAAGGGATCGGCTGGTCTAAACATGATTCATCTATTTCGAGTTGAAACGTCACACGATCGCGAAAACGGGCTTTTTGAATAGCAAAATACTCCTTTGCATGCTCTACTTCTTCACGTAACGTAACAGGCTGATCGAGCTTTCGTAAGTTGTATCGCAACAAGTTCGACGTGGATACGGTGAGTTCACTTGTCTTTTCTGCCCCTTCGATATAAGCAAGTTTTGAAATGACGTTTAGCGTATTAAATAAAAAGTGAGGATTAATTTGACTTTGGAGCGCTTTTAGCTCTAACTCTCGAACAAGTTTTTCTTTTTCTAATATTTCCATATTTTTAGAGATTAATATACGCAAATTTTCAATCATATGTTGAAATGTTTTACCGAGTAAACCGATTTCATCATATCCATCAAAGCGGGGGATTCGCGTGTCCAGTTGACCCGCTGAGATGTTTTTCGCCGCATGAACAAGATGATGAATCGGAATGACGATCGTTCGTGATAACCATATTGCAAATACGATGCTTAAAATCGTTGTTAAAATAAACAGCATCCCACCTAATTCATTCATTCGTGCTGTATGTTGTAACATTTGCTTATACACCGGTTGATATAAGCTTAGTTCAACATCAACAAGCGCTTGGCTATCTTCTCGAATAAATGAAGCAATTTTTTCAATTTCGTTATATTGGTCAGCATATCCTGTGAGGTGTTTGTTTACAAGTTGATTTATGATTGACTGTTCCCTTTGCAAAAACACACTTAGCATATTTTTATAGTTTTCGAGTATAAAAGCGTCATCTCCTTCTAGTTTTCTTTCAGTTAGCAAACTTTGTAGCATCTCCAATTTTTTTTTATGCTCAATTAACTCTTTATAGCTATTTTCATCTTGATGAATTAAATAACTGCTTAAAAAACGCACATTTTCTTGTGTTTCAAGCGAAATTTGTTTATATAAAAAAATGCGCTGCATCATGACATCGTAACTTTCTTGTACCTTTTTTCCACTTTGAAAAATAAAAAACGCGATACAATTCAATAAAAGAACGAGAAGTGGAATAAAAACAAACAATTTCGTTCGGATTTTCATTTGTTTCTCCCCTGCTGAACGTTTTGACGGTCGATGACTTCAATCGCTGTAAAATGTTCTTTATCAATTTGTTTGCCAGAAAGATGGTCAACCATTAATTTGACTGCTGAATATCCCATATCGTAAGGTTTTTGGACGACCGTAGCCACAATGTCCCCTTCTTTGATCGCTTCCATTGTTTCTTCCACATCGTCAAAACCGAAAATTTGAATGTTTTCACGATGTAAGTTTTTTACCGCCATTCGAATACCGATCGCATCGAGCGCACTCGTGCCGACCATAACAGAAATATTCGGATGTTTGCGCAACATTTGTTCCGCTTGAATCGAGGCTTGAATGCGAGAAATGTTCGATGATGTAACGGAAACAACTTGTAAGCGCGGATGCTCAGCAATAACAGATAAAAACCCTTGCAAACGTAGACGTTGGTTTTCTGATGTATCGGTTCCAATGATTACTCCAATCGCTCGCTCTCCTTCTACGCGAGAAACAACTGCCCTTCCAAGCAGCTGACCTGCTTCAAAATTATTTGTTCCAACATAAGCGATGCGTCGGCTTTTTGGGGCGTCAGCATCAATTGTAATCACAGGGATATTTCGCGAAATAGCTTTGTCGATCAGCGGTGTAAACGCTTCGTCTTTTAAATTTTGAACAATGATGCCATCCACCCGGGAAGCAATCGCTTTTTCTAGCAATTTTACTTGTTCATCAATGCTTGTTTGAAGTGGACCAGTATATTCAATATTGATATTATACTGTTTTGCCGCCTCTTTTGCTCCATTCTCAATTTTTCTCCAATATGGATTATCAAATACTTGGGATATTAAAACAATATGTGGATATTGCGACATGTGTTTCGGCTGATATTGCAAACGAGCAACAGTCCTTTCTAGTTGCTGTGTCACAATAATGAAGTAGAAAAATACGTACAGAAATAAAACAAACAAACCAATTAAAATAATTGTCCATTTTTTTTGCGCCATTGTCTTCACCTAATTTTACTATAATTCGTTTTGATAACGTTTACAATATTTTTTAAAGCGACAGATTTTCTGTCGCTTTACACGGTAAATCGATTGGTCGTTTCTTTCATCTTTTCTGCAATGTCATACAACCGTTGAGCCGTTGCGGCTACTTCTTGGGCTGATGCGGTTAATTCCTCTGATGAGGCAGTTACTTCTTCTGTCGCTGCTGAGTTTTCTTCAGCCACTGCACTAATTTGTTCAATACGAGCAATCACTTTATCTTTTTCTTTCACGATTTCATCCATCGCTTGTTCAGTCGAAACAAGTAAAGGTGCGATATGACTAATGGATGTTAAAATATCAGCAAACGAACGGACCGTTTTTTCGACGGCATTTGCTTGATCTTTAATAAAGTGTTCCACTTCTTCCGATGTATGAATGACGTCTTCCGTATTTTTACTAATGGATGTAATGAGATGAACAATGTCCTCTGTAAATGATTTAGACTGTTCAGCTAATTTGCGCACCTCATCAGCAACAACAGCAAACCCTTTTCCAGCCTCCCCAGCGCGTGCCGCTTCAATGGCAGCGTTTAAGGCTAACAAGTTTGTCTGATCTGAAATTGTTGAAATCATTTCCGTAATCCCACTAATTTTTTGTACAGATGTCGTTAATGTCCGAACATGGTTTGTCACCGTTTCAAACGCTCGTTTAATTTGTTCGATCGAAGCAATTAATACATCCATTTCTTTTTTACCAATATCTGCCCGTTCAGACGTGCGAACCGCCTCTTGTTTGACATTTTCAAGTTCTACATATACACGTTCGACTTTCTCTGTTAAATAAGAAAGCGAATGGGTCATGTCGGCTAAATCGTTCGCTTGCGCGGCCGCTCCTTGCGATACTTGTTCCATCGTTGCGGCCACTTCTTCAGTAGATGCAGACATTTGTTGTGAAGTAGCTGAGAGTGCGCTTGATTGTTGATCGATGGCATCCGCTTGCGTCTGAATGTGAATAGCTATATGTCGCAGCGCTTGTTTTGTCTCCGCGAGTGCGCGCGCCATTTCGCCAAATTCGTCTTTGGACTCGAGAAGTTTTTCAGGTACCTGTTTGCTAAAGTCGCCGCTAGCCATTTGTTCGAGATGTTGTTTGGCGATATGTAACGGTTTCATAATTCGAATAGAAATAAAGAAATGATATGCGATGACTCCAACAATAACAAACAATGCAGAAATAGCAATCACTTTTATAATAACGTTATTAATCTCTTGATTGACGATTTGTTTTGGCATACCGACAAAAAACATACCGATGACTTCATTACGGTCGTTTGTAATTGGTAAATAACTCGTTACATACGGTTCCCCAAGTACGTTCGCTTCACCGATGTAACGCTTTCCACCATGAATGACTTCCCGTACAACTTTCGGATCTGCTTTCGTTCCTATTTGTCTTTCGCCATCTTTCATAATTGTGGTGGTAACACGTTCATCGTTAAGAAAAATGGTACTGTCTGCCCCAACAACTTCTTTTACATAATCAACGACCTTCTCGTTGTTGTTAATTTCTACTTCTCCTTTGTAAAGTTTGCCGTCTTTCATTTGCCACTCCCCAGCAAACTTCGCATCAATCAATTGCAAAGCAAGCTGTGCATTTGTCGTTATCACTTTATTTGCGATTAATGATTGAAATTGAACATAAATCATACCGTTAATAAGCCCCACTAATAAAAAAACGGTCAGAATATATACAGCTACAATTTTTCCACGCGTCTTCATAATTGTCCCCTCCACTTTTGCGAATCAATGAGCAACACTATTTTATCAAATGTAACAAAATTTATAAATACAAATATTGCCTCATGAAAAAACAGACTTGCATTCCTTTTTGTCATTTGCCAAAATCAAAATATGTGTAAAACGAAAACATGTGAGGGAGTAAAGCTGTGAAATCTCGAAAATTATCGCGCCTATCTACCGTTCAGCTTATCGTCTTATTTTACTTTGTAGCTGTTTGCATATCGACATTTTTACTATGGCTTCCTATTTTTCATCAGCCTGGGGTAAAGATTAGCTTTGTTGATGCGTTATTTACCGCAGTCAGCGCCATTAGTGTAACAGGGCTCACCGTCGTATCCACAGCTCATACTTTTAATACGCCTGGTATATTTGTATTAGCTTTTATTCTTCAATTTGGCGGAATTGGCATTATGGCACTTGGAACATTTATTTGGCTGATGTTCGGGAAAAAAATTGGCTTTCGCGAACGACAACTGATTATGACAGATCAAAACCGTTCAACATTTGCTGGATTAGTAAAGCTAATGAAAGAAATTTTAACGCTCATTATTACTATTGAAATCATTGGTGCGTTGATTTTAGGTGCATATTTTCTCCGTTACTTTCCGTCATGGAAAGAAGCGTTTTTCCAAGGCTTCTTTGCATCGGTGAGCGCAACAACGAACGCTGGATTTGATATTACAGGACAGTCGCTTATTCCATTTGCTGACGATTATTTTGTCCAAACAATACATATGATTTTGCTCGTTTTAGGTGCAATTGGTTTTCCTGTACTTATTGAAGTGAAAGAATTTTTCTTCCATCGTCAAAAGCAACAATATCGTTTTTCGCTTTTCACAAAATTAACGACCGTCACATTTTTTCTTCTCGTTTTATTTGGGACATGGGCTATTTTATTCATCGAATGGAATCGTTTTTTTGCGAATAAAACATGGCATGAGTCGCTTTTTTATGCGTTGTTTCAATCGATTTCTTCTCGCAACGGTGGGCTAGCAACGATGGATGTCGCCGACTTTTCTGAACCTACACTACTTGTTTTAAGTGTCCTCATGTTTATCGGTGCCTCCCCAAGCAGTGTAGGGGGAGGGATTCGAACGACGACGTTTGCTATTGTGATGTTAACGATTTTCTTTTATGCGAAAGGAAAAAACTCGATTAAAGTGTTTCAACGAGAGATTCACCATGAAGATATATTAAAGTCGTTTATTGTGTTTGGAACAGCTCTTATTCTTTGCTTTTTAGCTGTTGTGTTTCTTTCTTTTTCAGAGCCTTTTACAATGATCGAAATCGTTTTTGAAGTATGCTCGGCCTTTGGAACGACCGGTTTATCTATGGGTATTACATCCCAACTAAGCACATTTGGAAAACTAGTGATTACGGCTTTAATGTTTATTGGACGAATTGGCATTTTATCGTTTTTGTTCCTTATTCGCGGCAACAATCAAAAAGAGACGTACCATTATCCAAAAGAGCGCATTATTATTGGTTAAAAGCGAAGGTATTTATGCTCCTTCGCTTTTTAACTCTTCTTTTTTACGAAACATCGTGTACATCATTAACAAAAGTGATAAAGATCCAAACAAAACGACCATATTCTCTAATCCAATTGTATCTAACAAAAATCCCGAAGCTAACAATACAATTTGGAACGTCACGCGATCAAACATATTTTTAAATGAAAAAAATCGACCGTGGTATCGCTTTGGAACATTTGTTTGAAAAATGGTCGCAATCATTGGAAAAAAACAACCGACGGATATGCCGAACAATCCAAATGAAGCGAGTGAAACCCATGTTATATGAGCAAAATGTAGAGATAGTTGCGCAGAAGCAATGAAACATGTTAATGCGTACATCCATTTTATATACGTTTTTTCATGAGCAGCATATTTAATGAAAAATGCCCCGAACAAAAATCCGATTCCTTCAATGGTGTATAGCCATCCTTTAATTGACGGGTCATGTTGCAATTCACTAATATTGATGACCATTAAATTAAACCCGCCAATAAATAGCTGCGGCACAATCGTTAAAACAACCGCCACATAAACGATAGGGAGTTCACGAATGATTGGAAATATGTCTGTAAATCGCTCTTTTTCTTTTGTATTGTGTTTTGTTTCACGCCTTTCTTCTTTTATATCAATAAAAAACGTAAGCGAAAATAGTAAAATATATGCAATCATCGCCCCAATATATAACGTTTGTAAACTCGTAATCATCAGTAGCGCACCACCGAAGGCAGTACCAGCAATACGTGATAATGCAGAAATGTTCATATGCATTCCATTGACGGTCATCAATTGCTTCTCATCCGTTACAGCAAGTGGAATAATGGCTTGCAGCGTTGGAAAATAAAAAGCTGCCGCCATTTGAATCGAGATCATAAAACAAATCATAAGAAAAATAGATTCATATTTTAAAGCGAACAACATAAAAAGGACGCTCCCTACACGACCGATTCCAGCGTATAGAAGAATATGTTTTTTGTTATATGTATCAATCCATTTCCCTGCTATTGGACTAACAATTACACCAGCAAGCAAACCAGAAAATAAAATAAGCGACTTTACAAAGTCAGAAGGAATATGTTTCTGCATAAATTCTAAATTCCCAATGATTCCAAGCCATAAGCCAATTCCCGCAATAAACTCCCCTATGAAAATAAGCATAATATTTTTATTTTTCCACATACGTATTCCCCTTCATTTATATCTTACTTCCAATACATGTCTTTCATTTTACAATAAAACGATTAAAAATGCATAAAAAATAAGACTGGCACATCGCCAGTCTTACTCCACTTCTCCTTCCCAACTCATCATGCCACCGACCATGTTTTTTACATGGAAGCCGCGTTCCGCTAGCCATTCGCACGCTAATGCACTTCGGCCACCGGAATGGCAAACGACGATGTACGTTTTATCCGGATCAAGTTCGTTTAAGCGAGCAAACAGCTGGCCGAGCGGAATATGGCGTGCGTTTGGAATTTTTCCTGCCGCTACTTCGTGTGCTTCACGAACGTCTAGCACTTCAACATTTGTTTCATGGCGCAATACGTCCGCTTGTGTTGGTAAAATATTCTCAAACATGTCAATCCCCCTTATTTTACACTTGAATACAGTTTATAACCGCCGTCTAAATTTTTTGCTTGAAAACCATGTTCTTGTAAAATGCGCGTGGCTAAATATCCACGTAGACCGACTTGACATGTGACATAAATCGTTTGATCTTTCGGCAATTCATGAAGACGGTCACGCAAATCATCAAGTGGAATGTTGATGCTTCCTGGAATCATCCCTCTTGTCTCTAATTCTTTCGGTGTGCGAACGTCAATGAGCACCCCGCCGTTAGCGACAATGTCATCAATTTCATGCCATTGTACCGTTTCAACCATACCATCTAGCACGTTTGACGCTACATATCCAGCCATATTGACTGGATCTTTCGCTGATGAAAATGGAGGCGCATAGGCTAACTCTAAATCAGGCAAATCGTATACAGTTAATCCACCTTTTATCGCCGTTGCAATGACATCAATGCGCTTGTCGACTCCATCTTGTCCAACCGCTTGTGCTCCATAAATTCGACCTTGACGATCGAAAATTAACTTTAATGTCATTTGCGTTGCACCTGGATAATAGCTTGCATGGCTCATTGGATGAACGTGAACGACTTCATAATCAACACCGTGATGTTTTAGTATTTTTTCGTTCAATCCTGTTGCTGCTACTGTCATATGAAAAATTTTAGCGATCGACGTACCGAGCGTTCCGCTGTACTTTACATCGCGGCCGTTAATGTAGTCAGCGACTAGTCGACCTTGACGGTTTGCTGGCCAAGCAAGCGGAATGAACGTTTCAAATCCGTGAATAAAGCTTTTTACTTCAATCGCATCACCGATTGCAAAAATATTTGGATCAGACGTTTGTAAATGTTCATTTACTTTAATGGCACCACGAAAACCAAGTTCCAATCCTGCTTCTTTCGCTAACTGGCTTTCCGGCTGAACACCAATGGCTAAAATGATCATATCTGTTTCAATCGTGCGACCACTTTTTAATACGACGCGTCGACCTTCGTCTTCAAACGATTGCACACCGTCTTCTAAAATTAAATCGACACCGTGTTCTTTCATATGTGTGTGCACAATTGCTGCCATCTCGTAATCAATCGGTGCCATCACTTGATTCGCCATTTCTACAAGCGTCACATGTACCCCGCGCTCTGTCAAGTTTTCAGCCATTTCTACACCAATAAATCCCCCACCGATGACGACGGCACGTTTCGGTTTTTCGTTATCAACAAACGAACGAATACGATCTGTATCCGGTACATTACGCAACGTAAAAAGCGCTTTTGCCTCATCAATCCCCGGAATTGGCGGTACGATCGGCTTAGCACCTGGCGACAAAATAAGAACATCATACGGTTGTTCATACTGTTCATTTGTTCGTAAATTTGTTACAGTGACCGTTTTTCGTTCACGGTTAATGCTTGTGACTTCGCTTAAATTGCGCACATCAATGCGAAATCGTTTGGACATGCCATCAACCGTCTGTACAAGTAGCTTGCTTCGCTCTTGAATCACATCCCCAATGTAGTACGGAAGCCCACAGTTTGCAAATGAAATATATTCACCTCGTTCAAACATAATAATTTCATCTTTTTCGCTTAACCGACGCAAACGTGCCGCAGCAGAAGCCCCTCCAGCTACACCGCCAACAATAACAATTTTTCTCATCATCTATCCCCTCCATATACAAGTACGTGTAACCGTATTATACCAAACAATCATTTCATAAAGTTTGAACAGTTAGTGACACTTTACCATCTTTAACGCATTTGCATGCTCATGTTCCTTTATATAGTATCCTTGTACAGAAAAATGATAACGTCTAAGCAATCGAATGGCGACATTTTTCTCTAAATGGCTTTTTGCAATGACGATCACTTGACGGTTTGGAATGGCTTGATAATGACGTTTTAAGTACGCAACCGGAATCCGAAGCGCTCCATTCATCTCGTCTTTCTCATTGTAGTCACGCACATCAAGCAACGTCACATGTTCATATGATGATAAAGATGTCAACTCTTTGACACCACGAACAGGTACATAACGATAATACAAGGCATATAGTACGAACAAAGCAATGACTGTATAAATCATATTGTCTTACCTCCCTTACACATCATACCCTAATAGGTATATAAAATCAATAAAAAAGAGCTGATTTTATTCAGCCCTTTTTAACGTAAGTAGTCGTTGTTTTAATTGTTCTTCCATTTCGATCAGCTCTTGCTCTACTCGCTGACGCTTCATGCGACCTTCTTGTTGAATTTTTAACGTTTCTTCCAATGTTTCTAACAAATTTTCTTGCGTCTTCTTTAACGTTTCGATGCTGACAAGCCCTTCTTCATTTTCTTTTGCCGCTTCAATTGTATTTATTTTTAACATCTCTGAGTTGCGCAACAACAGCTCATTCGTCGTTTTTGTTACCGCTTTTTGCGCTTCTACCGCTTTCTTCTGTCGAAGGAGCGTTAGTGCGATGACAAGTTGATTTTTCCAAAGCGGAATGGCTGTCAAAATGGACGATTGAATGCGCTCGACTAACGTTTGATTGACATGTTGAATGAGCCGAATTTGTGGTGCCGTTTGAATCGTAATTTGCCGACTTAATTTTAAATCATGAATGCGTTTTTCAAGTCGGTCAGCAAATTGAATCATATCATTTACTTCTTGCACATCCATTTGATTTTGTGACTGTAACGCTTTTTTCTCTAGCTCTGGAATCGTTTTTGTTCGCAGTTGTTCGAGCTTCAACTCAGCTGCAGCGATGTAAATGTTTAAGGCATCAAAGTATTCTTTATTTTTTTCATACAATGTTTCTAACATCATGATGTCACGAAATAACATTTGGCGATGTTTTTCAAGTTGATCAGCAATCCGATCAATGTCGACACCTAATTTTTGATATTTAGATAAAATATGTTGCACAGACTGTGTGACAGATTGAAACATGCGCGCGAAAAAGCTTTTTTTGTTCATTGCAAAATCTTCAACGTTTACTTCTTTCATTTTTGTCATTAGCTCTTGAATCACTTCTCCAACAGGTCCGGCATCTTTTTTCTGCACATGGTTTAAAATCGAATGTGAAAAGCGTGACAACTCCGCTTGTGCTGCTACTCCATATTGTAAAATAGCTTGATGATTGCGCGGATCAATTTGTTCTGCAAGTGCGAACGCTTTTTGGCGATGTTCTTCTTTTAATTGGTCAATGAAACGCGAAGATGATGGCTTGTCCCTTACTTCTGTCACTTCGCCAAATGGATTGGCAAGCAACGAATCGATCGAACTTGTCCAAAGCATTTCATCGTTTTTGCTCATGCTTTTTCTCCTCCGTTATTGTTACTGTATGTTTTATTGGTAAAGAAATGGGATCCTCTGATGCAATCGTATGTTTCACAAGTTTTACTTCCGTCTTTAAATCAAACAAATCTTCTTCAAGCATGTCCAACAGTTCGTTTTCTGCTTTCGTTAGCGCAAGACTAAGCGCTTCCTCTGCTTCATGAATCGCCTGACGAATCTCCTCACTTTTTACTGGTTGTTTCGTTAAATAAATGTATTTATCAATAATTGTAACAATAGAGTCTAACGTTGTGTTAAAAAACGGTTGTGCGACAGCAAGACGATCCGGTTGTTTTTCGACAATTTCAATTATTTTTTGACAGATGGAGTACAAACGGGAAAGTTTAGAAAACATCGCAACTGAACGAATTCTCCACAAACTTTGTCCTATTTTCCGAACCTTTTTTTTCGCATCTTTCAATCGCTCGTCCTTAAAATCGTATAATTGATCTTTCTTTTCTTTTTTCTTCATATAAAGTGAATACATCACCCCTATGCTTATACCAATCAAAAATGAAATAAAAAACGGCAAACGAAATGCAAGCAACGAAATGAGGGCACTAAATAATCCAACGTTCCATGACACAAACCATCGCCATATCGTTCGAATGAATCGTTTCATCGTTTTCCTCCAATCGTCTATGATCCTTTATTTTACTATGATTTTTTACTAAATGGAAACGCTGACTGTATTACGTACGAGCGAAAAAATATGTTTCAATTGTTCATAAAAAAAGACGCAACGTATCGCTGCATCCTTTTAATTGAAATCAAGGCGGATCATTCGAATGCGTTCACCGCCGAAAAGCGATATTGTTTCCGTTCGTTCGTGTTCATCAGTAACGATCTTCACTTCGTATAAGCCTGGAACATATGTCCCGACTTTCGTTAACGGCACATTCGTTTCTCCAACATAATCGTTGTTAATAAAAATACGCGCCCCTTTCTCATTCGTTTGTACATAGACGTGATATAACGCGGGCTCAAATTTGTATGTTCCTTGCGACAATTTCATTAAAAAAATCGGCGGAGTTGACGTTAATCCTTTTATGTAAACTCGATCATCTTTTTGCCGCTCTAACTCTTTCCTTATTCGGTCATAGCCTTCTGGGTGTTGGCGCAAATACGCAAAAAGCGGTGAGAGCGACTTATGATTTAATGGTACATCAATAAATTGACGCAACGTATGTACATCTTCTTGACGCAATGCGATGATGAATTGCTCGATTACTTTTTGCTCATTCGTCTCTCGTTTCACCATTCCCCATGCCCCGACGACACACGCGCTTACAACGAATAATAAACATGCAAAAACAAATGGTCGTTTTCGTTTTCGTCGTTCGCTTCGTGTCATCTCTTCTTTTTGTAATCCCCCTTGTTCATTCACACGTATTTCCCCTCTTTTTCTCATATTTACATCATTATATGTATGAGAAGAAAAGGGAAAATATGAGAAAAAGAAGGGGCTACACACCATATATGTACATCACGGTGTGCGCCTTGTCAACGACAACGTCACAGCTTCCCAATACGCCCATTTTTTCTTTTTTGCAAACCATCCAGAATAATCATGCTTGTTTTTCCTCCATCGCTCGAAACATGATCGCATACAGCCATGCACTACATACAGCAAGTAACATTAAGATAAAAAACGTCCAATGATACGCAAACGGCAACGTCAAAGCGAGCGGTGCCATCATGCGCCCAAGCGTAAAACGTAAGCTCGCTGCAGCAAAATATTGTCCGCGCATATGTTCAGGTGCTAATTTAGCAACAAACGTTTGTTGTAAGCCGACTGTCATCAGTTCTGCGAGCGTAAATAAAGCAATTAAAAAGATCATCATCCATAGCGATGTTGTTTGGCCAAAAAGAAAAATGGCGATTCCGTAAAAGAGTGAAGAAAAGACAAACACCCATTTTTCTTTATAGTTTTCCATCCACTTCGTCACAGCTACCGTAAATAAAGCGACAAGCAATCCATTTTCAGCAATAAGAACACTAAACGCTTTCTCTCCGCTCAACGAAAAGGACCATTGTCCGATGGAAAATAACGTTTGCTGTGACACAACGTCTTTCACATATACAGGAATTAAAATATCAAGTTGCATAAACGTTTGTGCTACGAGAATACCGGCAACAATAAACAAAAGAAATGTACGGTCTTTTGCAATGAGACGGTAATTGTTTAATTGCTCCACAAAAAACATATACCACGTTCCTGTTGTTTTTCCCCATATCGGTGCGGTTTCCTCTAAATAAATAGAAAGAACAATAGCGACGATAGCACAAAACGTTCCCGCGATTAAAAATAGGAAAAAACGATGCTCAGGATAAAATATGCCACCAAGCAATGGACCGATCACAACCATTACGTTATTGACCGTATAAAATACAGCAAATACACTACTTTGGTCTTTTTCCGAAACAACATCAGCCACCATCGCTTGGCTAGCAGGCCAATAAAGTGAACCGCATACCCCTACGAGAGCAAAACAAATAAAACCCATCAATGGTGATGAAAATAGCGGAGAATTGACCAATGCAAATAACAAAAAAGCAAGCGCTTGTCCACAAGCAGCAAACACCATCATTTTTTTTCTTCCGAATCGATCAGCCAAATACCCGCCAAGCAAATTAGCAATCACGGAAAATAATTGCGAAATAACAAGTAATATACCTGTTTTTTCTTTACCAAACATCTCTGAAAAATAAATAGCGATAAAAGGAAATATCATCCAAAATGTAACCCCGACCAATGACTCTCCAATTAAACGAATGCGTAAATTCCGATCCCAATCTCGTATTCGCACCGTATCCCCCCTTTCAAACAACTATTTTTTTATTATACCATTTTCTTATAAACATTTTGCTTATAAAAAGAAGTTGACAAAATGACAGAAAAATAAGAAAATAAATTCAAAAGGAAGTGAGCACAGTGAAAATAGTGAAAAATATTATTGTCTCTTATGCGACGGTTGTGACAATTATTGCATTACTTCCTGCTTTTCTTATTACAAATGATGTGAGCATTGTGGATACGTTTCTTTCATCAATAAAAGATTAATCTCCTGCCTAGGCAGGAGATTTTTTTAACCACTTTCGTAATAGTCCGTATTTGGGCGCAATCCATAAAGAGATAAAAAAGATGACACCTGTTGATACAGCAATCGCTCCGGAAATAGATACATTGAATACCGTTGCAATCGTGTAACCGATCATTGACGCTAACACACCGATGAAAGCACTGCATATAAGCATCACACTTAGCCGATCCGTCCATAAGTATGCCGTGGCACTTGGTACAATAAGCATCGCTACTACTAAAATGGCACCAACACTATCAAATGATGCAACGGTCGTTAATGACAACATTCCCATCAATACATAATGAATCAATACAACCGGAATGCCGAGCGTGACTGCCATTTCATGATCAAATGAGCTAATTTTCAATTCTTTGTAAGCAAAAACGATGCAAAATATATTGATAGCTAAAACAAATCCAAGCAACCAAATCGCTTTCGGACCGATGCTTTTGCCCCCGACTTCAAGCACATCCCAAGGCACAAATGCAATCTCTCCCATTAATGCATGTTCAACATCTAAATGGACACGATCTGCAAAGAGAGAAATGAGGACAACACCGATAGCAAACAAACATGTAAACACAACTCCGATTGCAGCATCATTTTGAACCCCTTTTTGATGCAGCCATTGAACGAGAAATGTCGTGAGCAATCCAACAATTAATGCACCAACGAGCATAGACACACCTTGGAGATGATGACTGATCATATACGCTCCAACAATGCCGAGCAACACACTATGGCTAATGGCATCGGACAGCATTGACATTTTTCGCAACACTAGAAATGTACCGACTAACCCGCAGTTGATGCCGACAAGAGATGCAGTGAGTAAAATCCACATCGTATAACTCATAGTTGCTCTCCTCGCTTATACATGAGCTGTTGAGATTGCAATTTTTTTCTTTCTATATGGCGCCGAATCATTTTGCTACATAAACCACGTTTCGGAGCAAATAAAAATGAAAAAATAAACAGCATCGTCGCAAAAATAATAACAAGCGGACCAGTCGGTGCATAGGCGATTAAACTGATATATGCCCCGGCCACACCTGATAAAGCACCAAATCCTCCGGCTAATAATGTCATCCATTCAAGTTTTTCTGTCCAATATCTCGCAGCTAATGCAGGGGTAATAAGTAGTGCGGACATTAACACAACGCCTACTGCTTGTAAACCAATCACAACAACGGAAACGATTAAAAACATGAGCACACCGTTTAATAGCGATACGGATATACCAATTCCTTGCGCAAACGCTCGGTCAAATGTAATGATTTTAAACTCTTTAAAGAAAATGAGAATCATAATAATGACCGTTACAGCTGTTACAGTTAACACATTTACATCGCTTCCAGTCAATGACGCTGCCTTTCCAAACAAAAAGTCGTGAATTCCACTTTGATTTCCGCCTTCATGTTGATTAATCCATGTCAATAGCACAATGCCTAAACCAAAAAATACAGACAACACAATACCGATCGCGGCATCTTCTTTTACACGCGTATGTTTCACAATAAACTGAATGCATATCGTCGCAATATATCCCGAACAAGCAGCACCAATAAGAAAAAGAAGTAGCGATTTTTGTCCATATAAAAGAAACGCGATACAAATACCAGGAAGAGCAGCGTGCGCCATCGCATCTCCTATTAAACTTTGTTTTTTTAGCAAGGCAAACGTTCCGATCATCCCGCTTGCTAATCCAAGCAAAGCCATGCTTGTAAATACCCATTGAACATTAATATCCATCCTATTCACCCCACAATATGTGTGGAAGAAAGAAAAGTCACTTTTCCACCATACGTTTTTTGAATATGATCATACGTAAATACGCTTTCCGTCTCTCCAAATGCAATGACACGCTTATTTAGCAGCAAAACGTAATCAAAATAATCCCGTACCGTTTGCAAATCATGATGAACGACTAATACTGTTTTTCCACGCGTTTTTAATTCATTTAACAGCTGGACAATCGCTTTTTCTGTTGCTGCATCTACCCCAACAAACGGTTCATCCATGAAATAAATGGAAGCGTCTTGTGCTAGCGCTCGCGCCAAAAATACACGTTGTTGCTGCCCACCAGATAATTGGCTAATTTGCCGCTTTGCATACGGCAACATGCCGACTTTATCTAAACATTGCATAGCCATATCTACGTCTTCTTTTTTCGGTCGTTTCCATAATCCGATATGACCGTATCTCCCCATTAATACGACGTCAAGCGCATTCGTCGGAAAATCCCAATCGACCGAATTTCGTTGTGGAACATATCCAACAAGATGGCGTTGCTTTTCATATGGTTGACCGTATACAAAAACATGTCCGTGCATACGCGGAATAAAATTTAACATCGCTTTCATTAACGTTGATTTTCCCGCCCCGTTTGGGCCGATTACCCCAACTAACTTTCCTTTGGGAATAAAAAACGACACATCCTCTAATACAAGTTGCCGGTCATATGCAACTGTCATTTGTTCTACAACTAACGGATTCATCTTCATTCCCCTTTCAACGCTTGTGTAATCGTTTTGACGTTGTAACGATACATACCAATGAATGTCCCTTCTTCTGTCCCTTTTCGGCCGAGCGCATCTGAAAAGAGCTCCCCACCAATCGAGACATGATGTCCACGCTGTTTCGCTCCCTCGACAACTGCTTCGATCGCTTTTTTCGATACACTACTTTCCACAAACACCGCTTGAATATTTCGAGAAACGATGAGGTCAACGAGTTCTTGTATATCTTTCAATCCGTATTCTGCATCCGTGCTTAATCCTTGCAACCCAACTACCTCAATATCATACGCGCGCCCAAAATAATGAAAGGCATCGTGCGCTGTAATTAAAACGCGCTGCTGCTTTGGAATGGAACTAATTTCTCGTTTTGCTTCTTCTTTTAATTTCATCAGTTCGGATATATATTCTTCTCCTCGCTCTTCGTAAGTTTGCTTATATTTCGGATCGATCGCACTTAACTCATCTTTTACCGTTCGAACAGCATAACTCCATAAATCAAGATCAAACCATATATGCGGATCATATACTCCATCTACGTCAATTAATTTTTCTTTTGGAATTGCTTCACTGATTGGAACAACCTTTTTTGTTTTTGACATTTTAGAGAATATTTCCCCTAGTTTTCCTTCTAAATGAAGACCGTTATAAAAAATGACGTCTGCTTGACTTAGCTTTTGAATATCTCCTTGTGTCGCTTTATACAAATGCGGATCTACCCCTGGCCCCATCAATGCTTCTACATGAACATGCTCTCCTCCAACACGTTCAACTAGATCAGCAATTTGCCCTGTCGTAGCGACAATATAGATGACGTCTTTTTTATGTTCTTTCGTTTCACACCCAAACAACAATAATAAAGCAGTCCATACAACTATCCACTTTTTCATATGCATCCTCCTCGAAAGTTGTATAAAGGTATAAAAGTTTCCTTAATGCAAAATAAAGTCAAAAAAATTTGTTTGCCGCCCATCATATGCATAAGCAAAAAATGTTGTGACATGTGGAACAAGCAAACAATGATGATTAAGGTTAAAAAAGTTTCTTTAAACCAACTTTAATTTTATCTTATTCATTTCCTTCTATCGTGTCAATGTTTTAATTTTCAAAAAAACAATTTTTTCTTCATCTCATGCTATAATAGCGATTGTTCGACACAAAAAAACATTTGTCCTCGAGAGGTGAACAACATGATGAACACAGAATTAAAACGAAGCATCGGCTTTATTACAGCCACAGCCATCGTCATCGGCACAGTCATTGGTTCAGGCATTTTTATGAAACCAGCGATCGTCATCGACTCAACTGGAAATTCTACACTTGCTCTTCTCGCATGGATCATCGGCGGCATCATTACTTTAGCAAGTGGGTTAACGATTGCAGAAGTAAGTTCAAAAATTCCTGAAACAGGTGGATTGTATGTGTATATCGAAAAAGTGTATGGACGGTTTTGGGGATTTTTATGTGGATGGATGCAAACAATCATTTACGGTCCTGCCGTCATCGGTGCACTAGGGTTGTATTTTGGTGCATTGTTTGCAGGTGTTTTTGCTCTACCAAAAGAAAGTGAGCTTTGGATTGGAATCATTGCGGTCTTGTTTTTATCCGTTGTGAATATGCTTGGTTCGCAGTTTGGTGGAATGGTTCAAAGTGTGTTAACTGCGGCGAAACTATTGCCTATTTTTCTTATTATTATCTTTGGAGTAGTAAAGGGGAATGTACCTATTTTCAACATGGATAGTGGAAACAGCCAAACGATCAGTATGGGAGCTGCTGTTTTGGCAACATTGTGGGCGTATGACGGATGGATGAACGTTGGATTTGTTGCTGGTGAAATGAAAAATCCAGCAAAAACGTTACCAAAAGCGATTATCACGGGTATTCTTATCGTCATGTTTGCCTACGTGGCTGTGAATGTAGCATTGCTTCATGTGCTTCGTGCCGATGAAATTGTTGCACTTGGACCGAATGCAGCAAGCGAAGCTGCGACCATTTTATTTGGGGCATTCGGTGGGAAATTTATTGCTATTGGTATTTTAATTTCTATTTTCGGCTGTTTAAATGGAAAAATACTTACATTTCCACGTATGCCATTTGCTATGGCAACAGATGGTTTGTTTCCTTTTTCTAAATATTTGGCTCATATTCATCCAACATGGCGTACCCCTGTCTTTGCGACAATGATGCAAATTGCCATTGCCATTGTCATGATGTTGCTTGGAAATGCAGATCGCTTAACGGATATTGCTATTTTTAGCGTCTTTTTATTTTACGGCTTTGCCTTTTATGCGGTATTTTTATTACGAAAATCATCCTTATCTAGCGAACCATTATATCGGGTGCCACTTTATCCATTTACCCCAATCGTTGCGATTGTCGGCACAGCATATATTATTATGAGTACAGTACTTCATGTACCGTTAGATACGTTTTTATCGATTGTTGTGACGCTATCTGGTATCCCAGTGTATTATGCTATGACGAAAAAGCGACAAGGATAATCCTTTGTCGCTTTTTTCAATAGTCTCTCCCTTTTCCAGAGTCCGTCACATCAAGCAATGGTTCTGGATAAGGCTGAAAATATCGTTGTTTCAGTAAATATTTATTTTGATAACGAATCGCCCATGAACGAATGACTGTTGCCACACTACTTAGCGGTAACTTTTCTGCACGATATTTTTCAAGCAACTCATGGACATAACGTTTTTCATCACCGCTTAATTCATGTTTAAAATAACCGATCATATGTTCACAAACATTTATGTTTGAATTCCGGCGTGAGCGACGGGCAAACAGTTCATATAATGTTTGTTCATAATGTAAAAATACTTCTTCTATCGGTAAACGATCTCGATTCGCGACAATGTTGCCTAATTGTTTCAATTTTTGTTGGTGATAAGCCATAAATAAATATTTATGCTCCGCATGAAATTCAACGAGACGGTGGTGTGATTTTGACTCTTTGACCTCTCGAAACAAAGCAAGCGTAAATAACTTCGTCAAAAAATGTTCTCGAATAACAAAGTTCGTCAATCTACCTTCTTCTTCCACAGCTTTATGTGCAAACATTTGTAACACATGTTTCGCGAACATCCCGCTCCCCTTTCCTGATGCAGGTCCTTTTTGTTCGCTACGATATATTTTGACGTCTTTTATTCCACATGATGGCGACCGACTTTTTAAAATAAATCCGTCTACATTCGACAATTGCGTCAAAAATGAAACAGAAAACTCTTTCATTCGTTCGGTTATATCCATTCCGGTCGATGGTTGAACGAGCCGAACACGGTCCCCATCTTGAACGAGCCGAATCGTCTCGCGCGGCGTACCAAGCCCGATGCGCACTTCTGGACAAACAGGAATAAATTGCACAAATGGTGCGAGCTTATGTACCACTTCATCGTTTAGTTGATCACCGTTATACCGACAAGGGGAAAAACCGAGACATTCACTAACAACGACGGCTGGTTTTGCATAATGCCACATCTGTTATTCCTCCTTTGCTTGTTTTTGCTTATCATATCGCACAAACAAAAAAAATACACGCATCGATGTGCTTATAAAAACAAAAAATTTCGAATTTGAACGTTTATACAAAAAAATGATTGATTATATGTCCATTTTGTTTTATTATGCTTTATGTTGCTTATTTTGCAATATTAAAATCGTTATTAATTCATAATTTTGCATGTATATAAGTGCACACTTTTATATTTATACAGCCATACAAAATAATTTATATTTCTGAATCATTTTGTTATATTGACTATTTTTATTTTTATATTACGATAGTAGTAATGTTATGTATCCGCTCTCAAAATATGTAGTGGAAAGGTGGTTTTTTAAATGAATCATACTCAGTCACACAAGCTTACTGACATACTAAAATTTCTCGTTCCATCACTTATCGGTGTATTCCTTTTTATGATTCCTGTCCCTTATAAAAATGAAATGACTATTCCTGTAGCCATTTTAGCAAAGTGGGTCGAAGGGAATTTTGTTTCTGTCATCCCAGCCATTTCTGTTTTAGTTATGTTTATCGCAATGATTGGCACAATTATCGCCAAAGTAGCACAACCTTCTTTTATAATGAATAGCTCGTTTCTTCGTCGATTATTCGATGTGAATGGCTTGTTTGTCGTTGCCCGTATCGTTGGTACAATTTTAGGGGCGATGACATTATGGAAGATTGGCCCGGAATGGGTATGGTCAGAAAACACAGGTGCTTTGTTGTTATATAGTTTAATTCCAATTTTGTTTTCTGTCTTTTTATTTGCAGGATTATTTTTGCCGTTACTTTTAGATTTCGGCTTACTCGAATTGTGTGGTGCACTTTTAACAAAAATTATGCGTCCGGTATTTAAATTACCTGGTCGTTCATCTATCGACTGTATCGCTTCTTGGTTAGGGGATGGAACAATTGGCGTGTTGTTAACGAATAAGCAATATGAAGACGGCTTTTATACGAAGCGAGAAGCAGCGGTGATCGGAACAACCTTCTCTGTCGTTTCGATTACATTTAGCATTGTCGTCATTACGTATATGAAGCTTGAACATATGTTTGGAGCGTACTATTTTACTATCGTCGTTGCCGGTCTCGTAGCAGCGATTATTATGCCGCGTATCCCGCCATTATCTAAAAAACCAGATACGTATTATCATGAACATCACGTACCAGTGGATGAAACAGTACCAGCTGGGTACACACCTTTTCAGTGGGGACTCAAACAAGCAACAGACGCTGCTAAACGCAATAGCGATATGGGGAAACTATTAAAAAACGGCATACAAACAGTCATTGATATGTGGTTAGGTGTATTACCTGTCGTCATGGCAATTGGAACGGTTGCATTAATTATTGCCGAAACAACGCCGGTGTTTGAATGGCTCGGTAAACCGTTTGTACCACTTTTGACACTCCTACAAGTACCAGAAGCATCAGCTGCTGCACAAACGATGGTTGTTGGCTTTGCAGACATGTTTTTACCTGCCATTATCGGTAGCGGCATTGAAAGTGAATTTACTCGCTTCGTCATTGCTTGCGTTTCCGTAACACAGCTTATTTATATGTCTGAAGTAGGTGGATTGCTGCTCGCATCTAAACTACCAATTACGTTTAAAGATTTAGTTGTTATTTTCTTGCTTCGCACACTCATTACATTACCAATTATCGTTTTTATAGCGCATTTCATCTTTTAACGTAAAAGGGCGATCGTCTCGCCCTTTTTTATTTTTCCTCCATTTGTCCAACCTAACAGCACGATTGTTTCATAATATGGAGAGAGGTGACGATGTATGTTTAAGAAACATATAGGAAAAACAATCGGTTTATTCATTAGTCAACTTGTATTATTTTCGGAAGCGATCGCTATGAGCGATACGATTGATGTAACACAATTACACGGAACGGAATTATATGTTGTCGTTGGTTTTTATGTGTTCCAAACCATTGTAGGTATTTATTTTGGTAATCGTTATGATCGAAAAACGTGCGTCAAAGATTTAATATATCAGTTAAAAAGCAAAGACTTTGCTACAAGTACATTTGAAAAAATCGCAGCGCTCGTTGATCGTGATCCGGATAGTCGTCTAACCATTTATTTACTCCGCACGAAACAAAATAGCCAACCACAACAAAAAGCAGCATTTGAACAACTTTTAGTCGAAGAAACACGAAAAAGCGACATCATCGCTAAATGGTCAAATGATGAATACTTGATTATTGCTGTCGAAAATGCTGTAAAACCGTCTACAATGATTGAACGAATCAGACGAAATAGCCCCGTATCTTTTCTTGTCGGTTATGCGACATATCCAGTCGAAGGAGAGCAATTGCAACAGCTTTTACAAGTTGCAAAAGAGCGCATGTATGCTACACGTACGACAAAATAAGCGATTCAACACATATATAAAAAATAGTTTGTCCATTTCGACAAATTATGATAAGATGACGGCGAAGGCATTTCACCAAATTCCTCTTCATACTCCTCACTAGAAATGCCGTATACCTCTAGGATGAAAGGTAGGTGAATCAGGCGTGCAAGAACAACTTCTCCTTCAACTTGTTAACCTCGTTCAAAACTTAGCAGAAGACATGCAATGGATGAAACAAGAGATTCAGACAATGAAACAAGAGATTCAGACAATGAAACAAGAGATTGGTGAATTAAAAGCAATCGTTCATAGACATGAAGAAGATATTCGTTGGTTGAAAGAGCAAATGAAGGAAAATACAGCAATGATTAAAGCCATTCGAGACAACCAGCTAGAGCAACGTAGCATTCAAGATGCAATGCGGCATGAAATTGCTCACATCCGAGGAGAAATGGCCACAAAACAGGATATCGCTTACATTCACGAACGACTCGACTATCAGCTTGGTCGTATTGCACGAACAGAAGAAGAATTGCACATGTTAAAAAAGGCAAATTAACAAAAAAACGTCGTTCCTATCACGCGGAACGACGTTTTTTTTGGCTAACTTCTCAACATATGAAACACTTGCTCGACATCTTTATCACCACGCCCCGACAAGTTGACGATAATCATTTGATCAGAATTGAGCGTCGGGGCCAATTTCATTGCATATGCAACGGCATGAGCACTCTCTAAAGCCGGTATAATTCCTTCTGTTTTTGAAAGCGTTTGAAATGCTTCTAACACTTCCTCGTTCGTGACCGTATAATATTCTGCTCGACCTGATGTTTTTAAAAAACTATGTTCTGGCCCAATTCCCGGATAATCAAGTCCCGCGGCAATAGAATATGTTGGTTGTGGATTTCCTTCTTCATCAAGCAAAACGAGACACTTAAAACCATGAATGACCGCGGGAACACCTTTTGTGAGCGTAGCGACCCGCTCCGGTTCGACACCGATTAAGCGCACACTCGGTTCATCGATATAATGAGCAAAAGCACCAATCGCATTACTGCCACCACCTACACAAGCGATCACAGCATCAGGCAAACGTCCTTCTTTCTCGATAATTTGCCGCTTACTTTCTTCACTAATAATAGATTGG
The DNA here is from genome assembly GCF_000833605.1 of Anoxybacillus ayderensis. Lineage (GTDB taxonomy): Bacteria > Bacillota > Bacilli > Bacillales > Anoxybacillaceae > Anoxybacillus > Anoxybacillus ayderensis. The sequence continues at coordinate 47,534 of NZ_JXTG01000012.1, forward strand.
AAATGCTTGTTGTTCGGCTCTAACCTAACTTTGATCGACCGAATCATCCTCAAGCCACTCCTTTATCATCTTCTTGGCTCGATTGGCTCTTTTCCCTTGAAGTTTGCAGCTAAAAACGGTGAGAAGCTGGACTAAATCTTCGACAAGTTCTTGTTCTTCTGTTTTTTCTGTATGGTCAATGATTTCAATGTCTACCCCATAACGTTTACAAATTTGTTCAATCAGTTCAAATCCGAAGCGAACCAACCGGTCTTTGTACAAAACGACAACCTTTTCTACTTCACCATTACAAATCATGTCGATTAATCGACTTAATCCTTTTTTCGTGTAATTGATTCCACTTCCAATATCCTCGATGATTTCAAACGAATAGCCTTTCGCAATCATATATGTGCGTACCGCTTCGACTTGATGTTCTAAATCATCTTTTTGTTTTCTGCTTGATACTCGACAATAGCCAATAACTTTTTTAGGGACAATCGCTTTTTTGACCCCAAGCACTTGATGAAGCTGTTGCTCGGAATAATACCTAAATCCTGATGGCGCAACATAAGCAGGCTTTAAAACATCTTTTTATCCCAATTTCTTAACGTTTGTTGGCTTTTTCCGATAAACTCGGCAAATTCGCCAATACTGTAATACTTCATCGCAATCACCTCTCTATACATAAATAACACCATGAAAATTATTGTTTATGTATAGAGTTTTATAAAAAATTATAGAAATTGTTTTACTGTTCCTGTTCCCCTCTCTATTTTCAAATTTACTACAAGCATACCTATCTTTTTATCAGAAGTCAATGAATATTCAGAATTTTATTTTTTCAATTTTTCTAAAAATGCTAACATACGCTGAATATACTCCTCTTTATACATCGCAAAACTTTTCACATGTTTCGCTTTGTCGGTGAGCCAAAGTTCAAATACGTCTGGATGTTTGTTATACATTTTTACACTTTCTTCATATGGGATGGACGGGTCAGCTTTGCTATGAATGAATAAAATGGGACGCGGCGTAATCGTATCAACTGCTTTGATCGGAACAGATTCCGCTGGATCTAAATCAGTAATCATCGGAATAAGGGTAATAATTAAGTACGTAAACGGAACATTCGGTAAGTTCGTCCATACAGGCATATATGTCCGCAAATACCCTTCTAAATCGCTAAACGCACTGTCAGCAATAACCGCTTTAACATCTTCATCCATACTTGCTGCTAAAATCGACGTTGCCGCTCCCATCGACACCCCGTAAAGAGCGATCGGTTCGGAATAGTGTTGTTTCGCGTAATCGATGACACCGAGCAAATCGTATTTTTCTTTCGCACCAATCGTTGTCATCTCCCCTTCCGATTCACCGCTGGCACGAAAATCAAACATGATGACGCGATACCCTTCGTCTGTTAGCGCTTTGGCAATTGGTAAAAACGGCACGTTTGGTTCGTAGCGGTTGCCGCCATAACCGTGTGAAAAAATAACGGTCATTTTCGCTTGTTTCGTCGGTTCGATGACCCAACCTTTCAGCTTCAATCCCCCATCTTTGCTTGTAAATGTCACATTTTGATAAACCATTCCGTAATCTTGTGGTGTTTCAACGACCGCTTTTCGCTCTTTATGCGTCAAATTCCAGCCGACGTAAATCGAAATGGCAACACATGCGATCACCGCAAGGAACAATACTCCGATGAGTGATGGTACGAGCCATTTTTTTGTCTTTCGTTGCCTTTCCAACTGTATTTGCATCGTTCTCACCCCTTTCTTTTCCCATTATATCGCGAACAAAAACAATAATGAATAAAAATGTACGATATGTATGTATATGTGGTAGAATAAACAAAATGTCTTTCACGAAAGGAATGAAACCATTGGCTTTTACACATACATTTACGAAAGAAGAAGAAATCGTTCATGCGATTACACATGGAATTGGTGCGGTGTTTAGCATCGCAGCGCTTATTATTTTGACGGTCATGGCTGCGATGCACGGAAACGCTTGGCACATTGTTAGTTTTACATTGTTTGGGAGCACCATGTTGATTTTGTATTTATCATCGACAATCGTACACGCCTTGCCAGAAGGACGATGGAAACGGGTATTCGAAATTTTCGACCACTCGTCCATTTACTTTTTTATCGCAGGCACGTATACACCGTTTTTATTTTTAGCAGTGAAGGGGGCAATCGGTTGGACGTTGTTTGGCATCGTCTGGGGGCTGGCCCTCATCGGAACAGTATTTAAATGCTTTTTCGTCAATCGCTTTTTATACACATCGACAATGATTTATGTTGTGATGGGCTGGTTAATTGTATTTGCATGGAAACCGCTCGTTTCTGCTTTATCACAAGAAGGAGTCGTGTATTTAGTGAGCGGTGGCATTTTATACACGGTCGGTGCGATTTTTTACGTATGGAGAGGGTTTAAATTTCACCATGCGGTTTGGCATATGTTTGTGTTAGGTGGGTCTGTCGCGCACTTTTTCGCAGTGTTTGTATTGCTCAATTGAATGTTCAGTAATGAAAGAAGGATGAAGGAAATTTGTCCTTCTATTTTTATTTACCTGTTACTCCTGCCCGTCTGTAACAATAACAGCTATGAACAGAAAACATGTTAATTAAATACCTCCCATAGGATATCCCCCATCTCTGTTAGATTATCGTCAATGTATGCTTTAATGTGTTTTCGAGGATATCAAACCATTTTTACAAATTTAAACAAACACACAATCAACCTGTTCTTCACTTCAATATACATAGTATTGTGCTAAGTCATAAAACAAAGGAGCGATCAATAACATGGATAATGGTTTCTTAAGGGATTTTGTACAAATAATAGGAATTGCATCTCCCTCTACATTTCCTGTGATAGGAAATTTAAATCCACATACTCAGTTTGTTGTTCAAGAACAATTAACAATTCCAGATGCGAAACCAGATGTTGAACAAGTGAATACATTATTAACCGAGGCGGTAGTTACGGAGACGAAAAATATTTTCACACCTGTAGGAGTAAAAGTAGTTATTGATGGTGTATTGCGACAAAAAGTCATTTATACAGCTGATGTCCCAGAACAATCGGTTCATTCTGCGCATTTTGAACATCCTTTTTGTGCATTCATTAACATCCCGTTAGACGTTCCACAAGGTCTTACTGTACAACAATATTTGTCATCCCTCGGTCTCTCTTTAAATGATATTTTAGACGGTCCTGTACAAGTTTTAATTGAAGATGTGGAAATACAAATGTTGGATCCCAGAACAATTAGTAAATGTGTCGTCTTGTTTGCCTACACAACAATAAAACCACTTCTTTCTTCATGTGACTGTTCGTTTGTTGACACGTTAACAGCTAATGGTGTGGGGATTACATTAAACGGTGCAGGGGTCACAGCGGACGTTTCTTTAAATATTAGTTTGTGTGACGAATGCAACCCGACAAACAACGGAATTTCCTTAAACGTCACTGTTCCGCTTCTAGGCACAATCAGTTTAAATGTAAATAGCTCTCAAATTACTCAAATATTATGTGAAAACAATGTTCTTACCGTATCCGGTACCGGCAGCGTACTCGGTTTATTATCAGGTCTATTAAACTTTACATTAACAATTAACGCTGCTCTAGGAACTGTTACACTCCAACTTCGCGATCCAATTACAAATCTTGTCGTACTCTCTATCCCGTTAACAGGTTTAACATTAACAATTGGACAATGCTAAATAAAAGAAAGGATGAATGTTTTATGAATGATGGTGTACTAAACAACTTTGTTCAAATTATTGGTATTACACCTCCATCAGAATTTCCTTTTGTCGGTTCACTAAATCCGAACAATCAAATTGCAGTTCAAGAAAAATTAACTATTCCTTCCGTAAAACCAGATGTAGAACAAATTAATACGTTGTTAATTGAAGCGGTCATTACGGGTACACGTAATATTTTCACCCCCATCGGTGTAAAAGTTGTTGTCGAAGGCGTATTACGTCAAAAAATTATTTATACAGCTAACGTCCCACAACAATCCGTTCATTCCGCTCACTTTGAACAACCGTTTTGTTCTTTTATCAACATTCCGCTTAATATTCCATCTGGGGTTACAGTTAACCAACTTCTCGCTTCTGTTGGCTTGTCTATTAACAATATTCTTGCTGGGCCTGTGCAAGTTTTTATTGAAGACGTTGAAATAAACTTAACTGATCCTCGCACAGTCCATAAGTGTGTCATTTTGTTCTTGTATACGTCGCTTAATCCATTATTACAGCCTATATTACGTTAAGACAAAAGGATGGCCCGAATACTTGGGCATCCTTTCTACATAAGGGTTACATTTGTTTATAAATGTCTTTACTTTATTTTTATCAAAGGACATGCGCAAATTAATACCCTTGCACATACGAAAAAATAACGGGAGGAGGAAAGTATATGAAATTTGATCATGAGCGCCTAACTATGTATGTCGGAATCGCAGGAAGGGATGAATTTCCATCTTGTCCACTTGCATATAAACAATTTACTGTAACTGAAAAGCTAATAGTCCCAAAAATAAAGCCAGATATCGAAAAGGTTATAAAAGTCATGGCTGCCGTTCATATTCATGACGCAAAAATCATCTCATCTCCATACGATAGTAAAATTCTGGTAAATGGCCATATCAAACAAATAATTATGTATACAGCAAAAAAACTCGATCAACCTGTGCATACATTTCACTCATCTGCTTCATTTTGTGAAATGATCATATTGCCTTCAGATATATGCTTATCGCATATAAAAGTCGAAAGTTTTCTTGAAGATATGCATATTTTCCACGAAACAGCTCGAAAAGTGCATATTTGTAAAGTTGTATGTCTAGTTGTTACAGAAGAAGAAAAATGCTGCTCCTAATTAACTTCTATCACTTACCATATTTTAGTTTTTTTGTATAAATAACAAGAGAGGGAGGTGAAAAAATGGGGAAAAAGCATATTCATATATATGTTGGTAGCCAATATTGTTCACAACAACATTTTCCTTATCACAATCACTGCCTAAACCATTGTTACCGTTACAGAAGTAACTGTCATTGTCATTTCCATTATATACCCCACAAAAAACATTGTAAAAAACGTCATAATACATGCTATAAAAATCATCAATATAAAAATAAAGGCTATCCATGCACTTACTGTGTCGAAGATGATGACGAATAAAAGACTACAGGAGGATGAAAATAATGAAAAAGATAGGAATTACACCTGATCACTTATATCCAATCGGTTGCACACCATTTTTCCATTATGAAACTGATTCTATCGTTCTTCATCCTCCTCAATCCCCTCATTTGCATACAATTGAAGTGCTTGTTTCTATATCCATGGATCGAAAAAAGACATTGCAAACCCCCTCAGGAAAAAAATTAATTTTTTTAGGGAAAAAACATATTCGTATCAACTATGAAACAACCAATCATACGATCTCAGTAGTCGAATGTTCAACTCCACTTAGTATTACAGTTTTTCAATGCGAACACATCCATGATATTTTTGTTGCCATTGAGGATATAGATGTAATTAAACGTCACAAACGCCTATTATTTGTATACACCTTTTTATGTGTTATTCCAATTAACTTAAGAGGCAACTGTATTTGCTCAAATCCACCAAAACCACAAATAACTTCTATACCAAATACAAAAAATAACCTGTATTTGTCCCCTAACATTCAACGCATATCGAAAAATCAATAAGCCTGCTGATTACCGGTTTATTGATTTTTCGTCTTCCCTCGTTTCATTCATCACTAAATCAAAATGACGAACCGATAACATCTCGTCATCGAATAAATCGCATCCCCAAATATGCTGTAAAAAGAGGCGAGCGATGATTTGTTTGCGTTCGCTTTCTTCCGCTTCTTTTAACGCAACGACACTTACATACAAGTCGCAAAGGCGGTTGGCGATTTTTTTGGCGTGATACGTTTGCACGTCTTCATGTTGTCCGTGCAGTTTTTGAAGCGACTGCACCAATTCATGCAGCCCGCTTTCGACCGGTTTAGCAAATACACGTATTTCGCTAGGAAGTGCAGCTAGTTGTTCGCTTATTGTTTGAATAAATGTTTCATGAATGCAATATTTGCGGATAAGACGCAACACTTCGAGTCCTAAAATGTTTGCTGTTCCTTCCCACACTGTCAACACTTGTGCATCGCGAAGCAAACGCGGCGTGACAAAATCTTCGATATAGCCGTTGCCACCGTGCATTTCAATTGCTTCATGGGCAAATGTAATGGCTTCTTCGGCTGTACGCATTTTTAAAAGCGCAATTAATAAGCGATTCCATGCTTTTTCTTGCTCAGACGCGCGATCTGGCGCGCGCATGACACGGTCAAAAAAGGAGATTAGCTCAAAACAAGCGCTCGTTTGCACTTCTTGACGCGCCGTTAAGTTCGCTAGCGTTTCTTTCACCATCGGATACGATGTAAGTGTATGCCCAAATGCTTGTCGATTTTCCGCATATTGCTTCGCTTCTTCTAGCGCTCGCTTCATGATGCCAATCGAGGCGACGGCATTGCAGACACGCGATAAGTTGAGCGCTTCCATCATATAATAAAACCCTTTTTTCGCATCACCAATTAAATAAGCTTTTGCCCCTTCAAATACGACTTCCGCTGACGGCACAGCGCGAACGCCGAGTTTATCTTTGAGGCGGCGAATGTGAATGCCGTTTAATGTGCCGTCATCATTACGCCACGGCACTAAAAATAAACTAAGCCCTTTCGTCCCCGGCTCGCTTCCGTCGATACGGGCAAGCACTAAGGCAACACCACACATGCCAGCGTTGCTCGCAAAATATTTTTCTCCATAAATTTCATAATGATTGCCGCATAAAACGGCGCGCACTTCATTGGCGCCAACGTCAGAACCGCCTTGCCGTTCCGTTAAAAACGTCGCCCCTTCATACAACTCGACTTCTCCTGTCGAAATGACGTGCGGCAAATATTTTGCTTTGATTCGTTCGTCCGCAAAATGCTCTAACACGTACGCCGTTGCCATCGTAAGTGTCACCGGGCAATAAAACCCCGGCTCGACTTGTGATAACAAATAGCCTTGGGCATACGAGTAAATGTAATTACCAACACGGCCAAGCGCAGGAATCGGTTTATGAACATAGCCGACAATGCCTGTTTCATACGTTTCTTTCACCGTTTGCTTATATCCTTCGTTCACCCATATTTCAGAAATATCGTTACCAAAACGGTCATATTTGATGAGCCGCGGCTGGCCTTCACGGTCGGTATGTACCGCGCGGCGGTCGATATCGGTCATGCAACGTTGCCAAAACTTCTCTAACTCTTCTTCCGCATACGCAAAAAATTCTTCGTCTAAATATTTTTTTAAATTAGCAAGTAAGTTCGGATCAACTTCTTGTAGCCGTTTCATGATCCATCCCCCTTAACACTTGTTTTAATATTTTCCCTGTCGCATTGCGCGGCAGTTCATGAATGGCTTCGTAAAGTTTTGGAATTTTATAGTCTGCGAGTTTATCCGAAAGAAAACGTTTACATTCTTCCTCAAGCTGCTCGATTGGCTCTTTTGTTACAACAAACGCTTTCACCGTTTCGCCCCATTCACGATGCGGCACACCAACAACAGCCACATCGACAATCGCCGGATGCAGCTTTAGTGCATCTTCCACTTCTTTCGGGTAAATGTTCACCCCGCCGGAAATAATCATATCTTTTTTTCGATCGACGATCCAAATGTACCCATCTTCGTCACAGCGCGCTAAATCGCCTGTGTATAGCCAGCCGTTTTTCACCGTTTCCGCTGTTTTTTCTTCATCTTTGTAATAGCCTTTCATAATACCTTCTCCAGCTAAGACGACTTCACCAACCTCGCCAGGCGGAACTTCTTTGCCGTGTTCATCGACAATTTTCACTTCACAATGAAGAGCAGCATCTTTGCCCACGCTCCCTGCTTTTGTCGCGTGTTCTTCTGGCGATAAATACGTCCCGTTCGGACCGGCTTCCGTTAGTCCGTATAAACACATGAGTCGATCGGTGCGAAACTGTTTGGCGACAAATTGCACTTCCTTTGCCGATAGCGGTGCGCCGCCATACGTCCAATATTGGACGGACGATAAATCGTATTCGTGAAGACGCGGATGCTGTGCCGTGAGTAAATAAGCAACTGGTGCTCCGAAAAAGTGGGTAATTTCGTGTTTCGTGATCAGTTGTAGCAATGCTTCTGGGGAAAACGTTGCTGATAACACATGGGTGGCCCCGACGTACATGCCGCCGACAAAAAATAAATGAAGCGGTGCGGAATGGCTAAGCGGCATCATATGCAATAGGCGGCTATGTTTATCCATTTTCGTTTCGAGCGCCATCATCGTTGCGACGGCTAAAATATTGCGGCACGTGAACAAGACACCTTTCGGTCGACCTGTCGTTCCTGACGTGTATAAAATCGTCGCTTCGTCATCTTCGTTCAGCGAGCAAACGATCGGGAACGTATAGCCGTTTGCAATGAGCTGGGTCAGCGAACGCCAACCGTCTGTTGCCTCTCCTGTTTTCACCCAAATGACGTCAACTGTATGAACAAGCGAGGCAAGTTCTTCATAAATCCAATCGTGCGCGATGACAGCTTTTGCTTCGCTATGTTCGATAATGTATTGCACTTCTTGGGCAGTTAGCCGCGCATTAACGGGCACGATGATTGCGCCAAGGCGTAAGACAGCAAAATACGCATATAAAAACTCTTTCGTGTTCGGCATATACAATACGACTTTATCGCCTTGTGTGATGCCAAGCGAAGCGAGCGAAGAGGCGAGCCGATTAACTGTATCGTCTACTTCTTGATAAGAAAGCGATACGTCGCCATCAATTAGTGCTGTTTTATTCGGAAACTTTCGCGCATTGCGCGCTAACAACTCAGAAATGTTCATTCGATTCCCTCCAGTTTTTGTAATCGTTCACGAAAATCCGCCAAAATCGACTCCATTTCTTGTTTTAACTGCATTAAATCCTCAATCCGTTCCGTCACCTCCTTTAACTTTTGCTCGCCATATGCGATTGTTTTTTCCAGCTGTTTTCGACCGGTGCGATCGTTATCAAACAGGCTAATCATTTCATGAATTTCATCTAATGAAAAGCCGAACCGTTTCCCTCGTAAAATAAGCTTTAAAACGGCTCGGTCCTTTTTCGTATACAGCCGCTGGCCCGACTCAGTACGAATTGGTGAAATGAGCCCGCGCTCTTCATAATAGCGGATCGTTCGTGTGCTAACATCAAACTGCTCGGCAAGTTGGGAGATCGTATAATAATTCATCCTCTTCACCTTTATTTTTAAATTTTCTGAATTTTATTTTAGTTTACGTTTACGTAAAAGTCAATGAAAAATGTTTATTCATATCAAAAGTACATTTGCTATAATGGTAACAACCATATTCAGAAAGGTAGGAGGACGATATGGTCTTTCCGCAAGAGCGAAAACCGTTTACGTACGCAGAGTATGTACAGCTTAGCGATGGTGATCGTTATGAAATGATCGATGGAAAGCTTTACAACATGGCACCAGCTCCTACTCCGAAACACCAACAAGTGGTCACGCTACTTAGCGCGGAGTTTGTCACGCATTTACGTGGGAAAACAGGCCGTATATTCGTTTCTCCGATCGATGTTTGTTTTTCTAATGACGAATGGGTTCAACCTGACATTGTTATCGTCTGCGATTCGAACAAAATTAGCGATGAACGCATTATTGGGCCACCTGATATCATTGTCGAAGTGCTATCGCCGTCTACCGCAAAAAAAGATCGGTTAATTAAATATAGACGGTACGAACAGGCAGGGGTGCACGAATATTGGATTGTTGACCCCGTTCATGAGTATGTGGAAGTACATGTGCTAAAAGACGGAGCATACCAGCTTTACGGTACGTATTTTAAAGGAGACGCGATTCCTGTTCAGCTATTTGGGCATTTTTCGATTCACGCAGACAATATTTTTCTCCCACAATGAAAAAAGAAGCATGTCTAAGGCTGTTGCCAAACGGCAACAGCCTTGCTTATACGTTCGAATGTTCCCATTGTTTTGCAAGTTCAATAAAGAAAGAAAGCGATTCGGGGTTTGCCATTGAGCCGACGTTCACCGCTTTTTCGAGCGGGAAGCCTAACAACAGTTTGCGAATAGGGATTTCCATTTTCTTTCCGTTTAACGTTTTTGGGATTTGGTCGACTTGGTAAATCTCATCTGGAATAAAGCGCGGTGATACGTGCGCTTTAATAGCTTCTTTCACTCGTTGTTTTAACGCATCGTCTAGCTCTACCCCTGGCTGAAGGACGACAAACAATGGCATAAACGATTTCCGCCCCATCACTTCTAAGTCAATGACTAAGCTGTCGAGAATGCCTTCAACCGTTTCAACAGCGCGATAAATTTCGCTCGTGCCCATCCTCACGCCCGCACGGTTAATCGTCGAATCGGAACGGCCGTAAATGATACAGCTCCCTTCGTCGTCAATTTTAATCCAATCTCCATGTTTCCATACGCCTGGATACGTATCAAAATAGCTTTCGAGATAGCGGTGGTCGTTTTCGTCGTTCCAGAAAAAGAGCGGCATTGAAGGCATCGGTTCCGTGATGACTAGTTCCCCGACTTCGTTGATCAGCGAATGCCCATGTTCATCAAACGCTTGCACATTCGCCCCAAGCGAACGGCATTGCAGCATGCCGGCACGAACCGGCAGCACCGGCGACCCACCGACAAATGCGGTGCATACATCCGTTCCCCCGCTGCATGAAACGAGCCAAACATCTTTCACATGTTCATACACCCAAAGAAACCCTTCGGTCGTCAGCGGCGATCCGGTCGACAGAACCGCTTGCAAATGAGAGAAATCGTAGGTATCTTTCGGCCTCATGCCTTGTTTCATGCAGACGTTAATAAACGCTGCGCTTGTGCCAAAATGGGTGATTTTTGCTTTTTCGGCAAGTTCCCATAACACGTTCGCATCTGGAAACGTCGGACTTCCGTCGTAAAGTACGACTGTTGCCCCGACTAACAGCCCGCCAACTAAAAAGTTCCACATCATCCAACCAGTCGTCGTAAACCAGAAAAACGTGCTATCGTGTGCAATGTTGTATTCAATCGATAAAATTTTCAAATGTTCTAATAAAATGCCGCCATGTCCTTGTACAATCGGCTTTGGCAACCCGGTTGTCCCGGAAGAATATAAAATCCAAAGCGGATGAGCAAACGGCACTTGTTCATATATAAGCTCGCCCTCTTCTTTCAACACGTCCGTCCATAACAAAACAGACTCGTCCCACGGACTGACATCGTTGCGTAAATACGGAACGACAATCGTCTTTTTTAACGATGGCAGTTTTTCTTGTAATTGTTTAACAATAGGTACTTTGTCGAACGTTTTTCCGTTATATTGGCAACCGTCCACCGCAAACAAAACCGTCGGCTCAATTTGTTGGAAGCGGTCGATGACGCCGTTGGCACCAAAATCCGGGGAACAACTTGACCATATCGCGCCAATGCTCGCGCACGCCAAAAACGCAACGACTGTTTCGGGAATGTTCGGCATATAAGCAACGACGCGATCGCCTTGTTTCACGCCAAGTTTTTTCAATGCCGAAGCGACCGTCGCTGTTTGTTGTTTTAACTCTTCCCATGTCACTTCACGTAGTGAAACACGCTCAGAACGAAACAAAAGCGCTGGCTTCTCCTTCATGTTGCGGAAAATATGTTCCGCATAGTTTAACCGTGCACCTGGAAACCAGTTTGCTCTCGGCATTTTTCGCTCCTCAAGGACGCACGTATAAGGCTTCGACGATTGAATCTCCCCATATTCCCACACTGTTTCCCAAAATTGCTCAAGTTTCTCGACCGACCATTTCCACAGCTCCGCGTGCGACTCAAACGTCAGCCCTTTATTCGTTTCTAGCCAATTCATATACTTTTTTACGCTTGATTGTTCGATTTGTTCTTTCGTCGGTGTCCATAAAATATCCCCATTCGTAACCGCTTTCATTTTCCAACCTCCCCTTTTTAAAAAGAAAGAAAATTAAGAACATTTTTATTATACTATATGCATAAATGAAAAAATATATAAAAAGACGCATGGTCTTTGTTGCCAATACGCCTTCTTATCCAAACACAATTTCTTGACGTTCATCGTCCCATTTCATTTCAACATATTTTTTTTCTTCATAAAATGTATACGTCCTTTTACCAAATTGCACAACAGTTCCTTCCCACGCGTGTTCAATATAAATGATCTCCCCTTTTGGCACAGCCAATACGGTTTTAATGCCGAGTGAAGATCCGACTTCTTTCACTTTCATTCCTTTTTGGGCATACGCTTCTCCACCGCGCAATACCCCATGAACCGTCAATGTCCCACCGGCATAAATATTGCAATTGTAACATCCTTTTCCTGTCACAATTACATCACCACTTCCATGAATGACGCTATTTAAAGCATACGAAAGCTCAATTGCATCATTCTCTTCACGATCATATTGTCCGATAAACGTATTGAGTTCACGAAGTAAATTGGCCATCCCTTCTAAACAATGAAAATGATTCGGACGATCCGCAAGCAAACAGCCGTCCAACTGCGAACCGATATCAAACCATTGTTCGCCGATTTGGTCTCGTTTTTGCTCACACATTGTTTTATACTGCCTCATTGCCTCCATCATTGTTTGAAATTTACTTTCGATCAACTTTTTCGTAATTGGATAAATATCTTGTTCGCGAATTTTAGACATGACCATAAGTTGTTGGATCGTAACAATCATTCGCTCAAGTGAGTGGCGAATTTGTTGTAATAAACCAATAAGCTGCGTAACAAGCATTTTATTTTCCCCTGATGTCACTGTACCACCAATGACGTTTTGTTGAATAAAAATCGATTGTTGCGCACGAATTTTTGCTCGATTGACATTTTGTAAAATCATAATGCTACCAAGTGCCTCAACAACCATTTCTTCTTGAACGTTTCCTGTAATTTCGACATCACCTTTAAAATGAATGTTTCCTACTGATAAATCCACATCTCCTTGATGAACGAGCTTTGGAATGATGGAAACGACAACTGTTTTTCCTTTTTTCGCTATTTGTGGTCGTCCCCCCTGTATAGCTAAAATGCGATTTTCATCCATCGTTACCCCTTTACCAAGTTTGATTGTCACCGGATGCACTTCTTTCACAGGGATCACTTCGTTTGTCACCGTTAACCCTGGTTTCCCTTGTTGCGGGGGATGAACAACAGCAATTAAATCTCCTTCACCGACAGTCGCAATCGTTTCTATTTCCCTATAATCAACGGTCCCGTCTTCACGAACTTTTGGCTTTTTTCTCCCCTCCCCTACTTTTACTTCCACCCAACCGTCTTTTCCTTCGATTGGTTCAATTCCTTTTGCGATCACAGCCGTTATTTTTTTCTCTGCCTGCAACGCCTCTCGAATAGCTTCTTCATTCACTCCATACACGATTCCTAATTCTTGAAGTTTCGCCATCACTTGCTCATATGACACATCATAGATAAGTTCTGTCTCCATTTTCGCTTGTATATGTAATTTGCTAGCTGGTTGCTGATCTTCAAGTACATAGCGGCGTCGTACACCTGGTGCAAACGTCAGCGTTGCCTCTAGCTTCTTAGCATCTATGTCAATTTTCCAAACAGATTGGGCGATGCTTTCTTCTTTCGGATAAATGCGAACGTCGTCTCCTTCTTGTAGCGTTATACTTCCTTCGATCGCTTTTCCGTTATGTAAACAGATGACTCCTTCACCAACGACAATCGTTGGACCTTCATGCACACATTCATAATGTAAAACACCGTCTTTCACCCACGCTTTACCTTCTATTTTTTGGATAACTGATTCGGTTTGTTGTTTTTTTGTTAGTCGGACAATAGCAGGTTGCGAAACGATACCGAACAACTTTTTACGCTCTTGTTGAACGATTTCAATGACTACATCTTCGCGTGTCACTTGAAGCTGCTTTAGCCCTTCTTCAATCGCTTCTTCTACCGTTTGTCCTTTTACTTCGATGCCATCCATTTTTCCCCCGCCTTTTTCCTTATCATTTACTATTATTTTTATTATAATAGTAAAAAGATAAAAGAAATAGTGAAAAAAGTCGGACAAAACAATCATTGTTGAAAAGGATGGTTCCATATGAGAAAACAATTTATGTTTAGTTCCATACTTTCCGTCAGTTTATTGTTCAGTGGTTGTGCACAAAACGAAAATGATCACGCAACTGAACATCAGACAGGAGATATTCGAGAAGAGACTGCCTCGATTCACGAACTTCCATCGTTTTTAGCATCTTACAATGAGTCGATGATCCATTTATACGAACAAGTAGCAACACATCGAACATTGTTAGAAAACATTCCTTGTTATTGCGGTTGTGGTGAATCGGCAGGTCATGAAAACAATTATGATTGTTTCGTATATGAAAACAAAAGCAACGGTGCAATCGTCTGGGATGATCATGCGACAAAATGTGGCGTTTGTTTAGAAATCGCATCCATTTCAATCGAACAATATGAAAAAGGAATGTCTGTGAAAGACATTCGCCGCCTTATTGATGAAACATATAAAGAAGGCTATGCGAAACCAACGCCGACAAAGCCGATGTAAAAAACCGAGCAATCAGCTCGGTTTTCATCTTTTTGTTAATTGCCACGCTCGTTTCAAGTCTTTCCAGGAAGACGCTTGATTGTACATCAGCACACCACCACGATATATTTTTGATCCAAACACGAATAAAAAGGCAATCGTTCCAACGAGCAAAGCGAGACTAAGGACGATTTCCCAAATCGGAACATTTAACATCCCAATTCTTAAAAACATAATCATCGGAGTAAAAAACGGGACAAACGACATTACAGTAATAAATGGAGATTCCGGTACATTAAGCCCAACCATCGCCATAATAAACGCGGCAACAACGAGCATCGTCACAGGACCGGCCATTTGTTGCACTTCTTCTACTCGGCTAACAATCGAGCCAAGCACAGCAAATAACATTGCATATAACAAATAACCGAGCAAGAAAAAGATCATTCCGTATACAAGTAAAGAAAGCGGTAGTTTTTCCATTCCAAGTAACTGATTTAACATATCGCTATTTTGCAGCGATGTATAACCGACAGTGAAAATCACAACAAACTGCGTCAAACTCAACAAAGCAATCCCTAAAATTTTCCCGAATAATTGTTGAATTGGTGAAGTGCTTGAAATTAAAATTTCCATAATGCGTGATGACTTTTCTGTTGCTACTTCCATCATAATCATACTTCCGTACATTAACACGAACATATACATCGCAAACAGTAAAACATACACGATCGTTCTAGCTTGATCTAATTGTTCTTCTGTTTTTGCGTGTTTTTCAAGCGCTACTTTCTCTATCGCAATCGGTGCATATAATGCATTGATTTGGTCATATGTTAATCCGATTTGTTTCGCCATCATCGCAATTTTTACTTGTTGTAGTGCTTGCTCAATTTCATGAGTGACATCGCTATCTGCAATATTTTTCGCATAATATGCTACTTTCGGCTGTCCATTTTGTACATGAAGTACAATATACGCATACCACTTTTCTGTTTGAACATATTTTTTCGCTTGTTCTTCGTTTTCATCATGGCGAACAAGTTTTATTTCTTTATTTGACTGCATTTGTGCTTGCAGCGCTTCGTACCATCCGTTCGTTTGATCGATCACACCGATCGTTTTTTGACCATTATCGCTAAACGCTTCAATAATGCGATCTAATTGACCAATACCAAATATAATGAGAGTAGTAATCACCGTTGAAATGAAAAAAGACTTTGATTTTAATTTCGTCATATACGTATGAGCAAAAACAATCCAAAATTTATTGTTCATACGCTGCACCTACTTTCTCAATAAAAATGTCATTCAGCGATGGTTCTTCTAATGAAAACGTACGAATGAATCCTTTCGCATAAATGTGTTCAAGAATGTGCTGTGATACGTGTTCATCAGCTATTTGCAAACGAACTCCTTCAACTGTTTTCTCCATTTTCAATACGCCTGGAACTTCTGTTAACGTTTCAAACGGTAACTCTCCGTGAATGATCACATTTTTTTTGCCGAAAGATCTCTTTAACTCTTTCATTGATCCGTGCACAATCGGTTTTCCTTTATGCATAATACATATATGTTCACATAGTTGCTCGACATGTTCCATCCGATGGCTTGAAAAGACGATTGTTGTTCCTTGTTGCTGTAAGTCAATCACTGCCTCTTTTAACATTTCTACATTTACTGGATCTAGTCCGCTAAACGGTTCGTCTAAAATAAGTAATGACGGACGATGTAACACCGCAGCGATAAATTGAATCTTTTGTTGATTGCCTTTTGATAATTGTTCTACTTTTTGATTTTCATATTGTGGTATTTTAAAACGATCGAGCCAATAACGCATTTCTTTTACAATGTCTTCTTTATGTAACCCTCGCAATCTTCCTAAATAAATGAGCTGTTCTTTTACTTTCAACTTTGGATACAGCCCTCTTTCTTCTGGTAAATACCCAATGAGGTGACTATGCTTGTACGTGATGCGTTCACCGTTCCACGTAATCTCCCCTTTCGTCGGCTCAAGCAACCCTAAAATCATTCGGAATGTTGTCGTTTTTCCTGCTCCATTTGCTCCAAGAAACCCAAACATACGCTGTTCTGGAATCGATAATGTTACGTCATCTACTGCTACAAACGAACCAAACTGTTTTGTCACATGTTGTAAAACTAAACCCATGTTTCTCACTCCTCCCTTTATTCCATTATAACGTATAAATCTAGGTAAAAGTTTCATATATTTACTTTTTTATGTTCAAAAAATGACGAGAAACATGCTTCTTTCTTGTCCGTCATTCATTTATAATGAAAAGTAAAGGGGAGGTGAATCGAAGTGGAGAAAGAAATAATTGTAAAAGAAATTGTGAAAGCGCTCGAACTATTCTCAGACAAAATTCGTGATGAAATGCAGGAGATGGGCAGTCAGCTTCGGGCGGAAATGCAGGAAATGGGAAGCCAACTTCGGACCGAAATGCAAGAAATGGGCAACCAACTCCGAACGGAAATGCAAGAAATGGGCAACCAACTCCGAACGGAAATGCAAGAAATGGGCAACCAACTTCGGACCGAAATGCAGGAAATGGGAAGCCAGCTCCGGGCTGAAATTAGTGCGGTGGAAAGCAAATTAGAAGCAAAAATCGACGAACTAAAACAAGAGACGAACGAACAATTTAAACAACTCAACGAAAAAATCGATCACTTACGAGACGAGCTATCAGATACACAAGAAACCGTTGATCTGCTTTCTTCCAAAACACTCCAACATGAGCGAAAACTTCGTCTTTTATCCAAACAGTCGTAAAATCCGTTGACATCTTCGCTTTTTTGTTTCATAATTCTAAAAAATATAATAAGTGAAAACGGCACGGGACAAGTAAACCGATGGAATGTGCAAGAGAGTGGAACTCATAGGCTGGAAGGTTCCTCACAGGAAGTCGGTTGAACCTACCCTATATGGCCGCTTATGCAAACATAAGCCGTCTCCCCGCGTTACGGGGCAAGAGGTGGGCGCTTTGCGCCAAAAAAGGTGGTACCGCGGAAACAACGCTTTTCCGTCCTTTTCTATAAGGGCGAAGAAGCGTTTTTATTTTTTAGAAAGGAGTGAAACGGTGAAAAAAAAGCGAATTGTCGTCAAAATTGGGAGTAGTTCATTAACGGAAAAAAGCGGAACACTCTCGGAACAAAAACTACGCGAACATGTTGAAGCGCTTGCGTATATGAAACAACTCGGACATGACGTCATTCTCATTTCCTCTGGCGCAGTCGCTGCTGGGTTTGGGTTGCTTGGATATCGTTCGCGCCCAAAAACGATCGCTGGAAAACAAGCAGCAGCCGCAGTCGGTCAAGGAGTGCTTATGCAAAGCTACATTTCAGCCTTTCGTTCATTTGGTATCGTCACCGGGCAGCTATTGTTAACACGAGCAGATTTTTACGATCGCGAGCGATTTCGTAACTTATTTGCGACGATTTCCACATTGTTAGAACGAGGTGTGCTCCCGATTATTAACGAAAACGACTCTGTTTCCGTCGAAGAGTTGACATTTGGGGATAACGATTTATTGTCGGCGCTTGTCAGTGGATTTTTGCATGCAGATGCCCTCATCATTTTAACGGACATTAACGGGCTATACGATCAAAACCCGAAACGTGCTGAAGCGAAAAAATATCATTTTCTATCGGAAATTACTGACGAACTTATTACCCAAGCAGGTGGAAGCGGATCAACGGTTGGAACAGGGGGGATGAAATCAAAGCTGTTGGCAGCACAAAAGGCGCTTTCCTTCGGTGTTAGCGTTTTTATCGGCACAGGCGCTGGCAAAGAAAAATTGCAACATATTCTAGAAGGAAAAGGCGACGGGACGTATATCGGATCCCCTTTTCAAGAACATATGCAAATGCGTAAACAATGGATCGCGTACCATTCCGAAGTCACAGGAGCGATTGAAATTGATGAAGGGGCAGAAACAGCCATTTTGCATAAAGGAAAAAGTTTATTGCCTGCCGGTGTAACGAACGTAGTCGGCTCATTTCAAGCACTTGATGTCGTCAATGTCGTCAATCAAAAAGGCGATGTGATCGCTAGAGGGCAAGTATATTATGCGGCTAACGATTTAGCGAAGGTAAAAGGTCTTTCAAGCGAGGAAGCAAAACGATACTCTTTCCACCACCGCCCAGAAGTTATTCATCGCGACAACTTAGTATGTTTCAAAAAGACATCTGTCTGCTAAAAACGAAAGGAGCGAAAACGAATGAGTGAATTAATCGTGAAAGCGAAAAAGTTAAAGCAAGCGGCTAAGCAATTAGGAATATTATCAACAGAAGAAAAAAACAACGCGCTCGCGATGATTGCCGAAGCGTTAATTGCGCAAATGGCGTACATTTTACAAGAAAATGAAAAAGATATGACGATCGGAAAAGAAAACGGTCTCTCTCCTTCATTGCTTGATCGGCTGCAGCTCACGGAAGAACGCATTCAACAAATCGCTGATGGCGTCCGCCAAGTCATCGACCTGCCAGATCCGATCGGGGAAACGATAGAAGAGTGGACACGACCAAATGGGCTACTCTTAAAACAAATTCGTGTACCGCTCGGCGTTGTTGGGATGGTGTACGAAGCGCGGCCAAACGTCACCGTTGATGCGGCTAGCCTTTGTTTAAAAACAGGAAATGCTGTCTTGTTGCGCGGCAGTTCTTCTGCCATTCACTCCAATAAAGCGCTTGTTTCCGTTATGCAACAAGCATTAAAACAGTCGAAAATTCCGACAGACGCCATTCAATTGTTAGAAGATACGAGCCGTGAAACTGCTCAACAAATGTTTCGTCTAAAAGAATATGTAGACGTCCTCATTCCACGCGGCGGTGCAGGACTTATTCAGTCGGTCATCGAAAACGCAACGATTCCCGTATTAGAAACAGGAGTCGGCAATTGCCATATTTTTATCGACGACTCCGCGCAAAAAGAAATGGCGATCGATATCGTCATCAATGCGAAACTGCAACGTCCATCCGTCTGCAATGCGGTCGAAACGGTGATTGTTCATAAACAATGGCCGTATATAAAAGAGTTGCTTGAAACGTTGCATGAAAAAGGGGTCGAATTGCGTGCTGACAAACAACTTGCGGATACATATCCGTTCGTCCGTGAGGCAAAAGAAGAAGATTGGGCAACCGAATTTCTAGCACCCATTTTAGCGGTGAAGCTCGTTGAAACGGTGGACGAAGCGATGGAACATATTGAACGATACGGAACGAAACATTCTGAAGCGATTATTTCCGAATGCAACGAACATGTAGAGCAGTTTTTCACTCGCGTCGATGCTGCTGTGTTGTACCATAACGCTTCCACTCGCTTCACCGACGGCGAACAGTTCGGATACGGCGCTGAAATCGGCATTAGCACACAAAAACTGCACGCCCGTGGACCGATGGGCTTACGCGCCATCACGACAACGAAAACGCTCGTGTATGGAAACGGGCAAGTGCGAAAATAACAACCAGCCTCCGCGTGGGGCTGGTTAAAACATATTCAATAACTTTTTCCATTCTTCATAGTACACTTCTCTCGGAACCTTATACCACGTATGAATTTTATTGGCTCTTCACCACAAGTTGTACTTGATCATTTAAGATCGGTGTGCATATAGAAAATAGGGGTACAAAAAATGCGAATTTTCCTGTATGGTAAAGGTGACCAAACCAAACCATTGGAGGAAAATTCGCATGTACTCTCAGTTTATCAAAGAACTCATCGATTTACCAGATGTTTTGATTCAAAAGGTGCGAAAAGAAGGAGATCGTTGGATTTTCGAACTTTCTCTACCTGAACAATGCCCGTTATGTCCTGTCTGCTTGAAACGCACGATCAAAATGACAGGAAAAAAGAAGCAATGG
>NZ_JXTG01000013.1 GCF_000833605.1 Anoxybacillus ayderensis
GGAGTTGTATGAACGAAGAAAAGAGACAATCGAACGAAATTTTGCAGATTTGAAAGAGAAGCATGGTCTGCGCTGGACAAATTACCGTGGATTGGAAAGAAACCAGATGCAGGCGATGCTTGTTTGTGCTGCGATGAATTTAAAGAAATTAGCAAACTACCTATGGAGAATGGGCACCTCTCCTCTTTTTCAATTATGTATGTCGTTATTTTCGTCGGTTCATCAAGGAAAACAAATATCAAAATGGAACAAAATGGTTGTAAAACAACTGTCTTACAACCATTTTGTCAACAGTCTGAAAGGTTTTAACCTTTTGTTTGACCAAAAAATAAAGCTTGGTTCGTGGCAAGAATATTTAAAAATGAGAGAAATCATTTTAGATTTTAATGATAAATATAGAAACTTACTATCAAAGGACCTTGGTGCAGTAGGAGGACTCCTGTTTGAAATTGGAACGGGAAGATTAGTCATTAGTGAAAACTATGAAATCACATTAGAAAATATGGAAAAGCAAACAAAAGCAAAAATGAAACGTCATTCTGAAGTGATAAATGATGCTATCGAGGAAAATGACCACTCGGAAATGCAATATCATTTAGCAAGATTAGGGAAAGCGCTTGGTTATGATGTATGGATTGCTCAAAATGATCATAAGAGAGAGTGGAATAATCAAAAGTTAGGGGAATTTTCCTTAAAACGCTTAAATTTGCCCAATATCTCTCAGTCAATAAAGGAAACCATTGCTCTCATTGATGTCATTTGGTTGGACAAAAAAGAAAGAATTGTTGGTGCATTTGAGGTTGAAAAAAGTACATCTATCTATTCTGGGATTTTAAGACTCTATGACTTGGCTTTAACTATGAGTGAAAATCAAACTAAGTTTTATTTAGTTGCTCCGGATAAACGCGAGAAAGAAATTAAAGCACAACTTTTAAGGCCGTCCATTCGACATTCAAATGCCTGTCAAATTTCTTACATTTTATTTTCTGAACTCCGATGTGATTGTGATGCGATGTGCAAATTTGGGACTGACATAGGTGTTTTAGACAAAATTTCAAGAAATGTTGGATAAGTATCTAAACGTTTCACTCGGTTGGATAAAAATCAGTTACGTTTCATTGGTTACTGGTCAACAAGAAGCATGAAGCGAAACGACAGTCCACTATGGAGCCGTGTGCGGCGTCGACAAATCAAAACCGTGATGAAAACAATCATCTTTTTTACAGTTAAATGCGTTCATCAGGATTCAGGTGTCACCTAATTTTCTGAATTTCTCCATAGAATCTCCATATTTTATTTTTAACATGATCATATAAAGAAAGAAAATTTGTTCACGGAGGGGAATTTATGAAGGGGAATAAACATATTTCTAGCACCCATAACAAAAATCATCACCATGACCACCATCATCATGATCATGGTCATCATCACGCTCACCATCAAGAGAAACATTCATGTCATCACGAATCCAACACTTTCAGTTCTAGCTCGATGCACTCGGATACCTCACATCAAACAGAAGAGAGAGAAAAACACGAAGATGATGAACAATTGTATCGAAAACTAATGAAAAAATGGTGGTTTGCCGGAATATTGTCGGTTCCTATTATATTGGTATCTTATCCAGATTTTTTTCCAATCATAAGAAATTTGTTGCCTATGGGAAGCAGTCAACTCTGGTTTAGCAGACTGCTCATGGCAGTAGTAGCCTTAATTGTGATGATTTATAGCGGAAGCCAGTTTTTCATTGGGGCATGGGAAGGATTAAAACAACGTTCAGCCAATATGCATACACTGATTGCCATCGGGATCAGTGCGGCATGGATTTATTCGGTTGTCGCCTTGCTTTGGCCGGACTTATTTCCAGATCCATCGATGGCGGAAGTGTATTACGATGTTTCAACGGTTGTCACGGCGTTAGTTGTATTAGGAATGGCGATGGAAGAAAAAGCGAAGGGCAAATCATCTGAAGCGATTAGAAGACTCATTGGTTTACAACCTAAGACGGCTCGGGTGTTAAGAGAAGGAGTCGAAACAGAAATTCCTATATCGCAAATTCAGATCGGGGATATCGTTGTTGTACGGCCCGGTGAAAAGATACCAGTGGACGGGATAATTCTTGACGGAAGTTCAACTGTTGATGAATCGATGTTGACCGGCGAATCGTTGCCTGTACAGAAAGTTCAAGGAGACGAAGTATTTGGCGGCACGATGAATAAAACAGGGAGCTTTACATTTCAGGTGACAAAGTCACCGGATGATACCGCATTATCTAATATCATCAACATGGTGAAGCAAGCTCAAGCCTCCCGTATCCCTGTTCAACGAATTGTTGATAAAGTTTCTGAGATTTTTACTCCGAGTGTAATCATTTTAGCTATCATTGGGTACTTAATTTGGTTTAATTTCGGTCCTTCACCTTCAAGTATGTATGCTCTAATTGTTTTAGTGACGACGCTCATTATTGCCTGTCCTTGTGCATTAGGAATGGCCACTCCTATGTCTTTAACAACCGGGATAGGCAAAGGAGCGGAAAACGGGATTCTCATCCGTTCCGGCGAAGCGCTGCAAATCGCCCAGAAATTAACGACCATCGTTTTAGATAAGACGGGGACGATCACCATGGGCAAACCTTCATTAACCGATGTGATCGCCGTTGGTTCCCTCAAAGAAAAAGAATTAATTTATTTCGCAGCAACGCTCGAACAAGGATCGGAACATCCGTTAGCAAGTGCAATACTTGAAGCAGCTAAAGAGAAAAATATATTGCTGGGAAAAACCGAGAATTTTGAAGCTATACCGGGGCATGGCGTGCAAGGATGGATTGATGGCCACCATGTTCTATTCGGAAACTTAAAACTCATGAAGAAAGGCAACATTGCAACAGAAGCCTATATACAACATGCCGAAAGATTGGCGGACGAAGGAAAAACACCTATGTTTTTGGCGGTTGATGGAAAACCGGAAGGAGTCATCTCCGTAGCGGATACGGTGAAACAAGATTCTTTAGAGGCAATTACGGCAATGAAAAACATCGGATTAGAGGTGATCATGGTTACGGGGGATAATGAGCGAACGGCGCGTGCAATCGCGAAAAAAGTAGGGATTACCAATGTCATCTCCGATGTGCTTCCGCAGAATAAAGCAGAAATTGTTCGGAAACTGCAAGCAGATGGAAAAAAAGTAGCGATGGTGGGAGACGGAATCAATGATGCCCCGGCACTTACGCAGGCAGATATTGGAATGGCAATTGGAACCGGTACGGATGTAGCGATTGAAGTGAGTGATATTACCCTTGTTAAAGGAAGTTTAAAATCGGTAGTGCAGGCGATTCAAATTAGTCGGGCAACGATGAGAAATGTATATCAAAATTTATTTGGTGCGTTCATTTATAATACACTAGGCATCCCAATCGCTCTTGGCGTGCTCTATCCATTGACCGGTTCATTATTGTCTCCGCTTGTAGCCGCAGCGGCAATGGCGTTTAGCTCTGTTACAGTTGTGGCAAACGCCAATCGCCTGAAACGTTTTAAACCAAAGGAGGTATGATTGATGGATATGACTCAAATGATCGTTAATGTGAGTGGGCTGCTCCTTATTGTTTTCGTTGCTTGGTTTTTCTGGGGGCCTAAAAAGGGCGGATACAAAGCTACCTTCACCCCATCTGGATATCAAGAAGCAGAAATAATCGTCAAAGGTGGCTATACTCCACACATTGTTATAGTAAAAAAAGGAAAGCCGGTGAAGTTTCAATTTATTCGCAAAGAGGAAAACTCTTGTTCGGAAATGGTTGTATTTCCTGAATTCAATAAAAGTGCGGCTCTCCCTGTTGGGGAAAAGGTGACGGTTGAATTTCTGCCAAAAGAAAGCGGAGAATATTCGTTTCAATGTCAAATGGGGATGTATCGCGGGAAAGTAGTTGTCGAGGATTAAAAGATGACATAGTGGTTTTTTCATCGTCTTTGGCGAGGAGACCCCCACTTCAACGACCAAAGGGAGTAAGTGGGAGGTCAACTACCCCCACTTAGCTAACGCTTGAAGTGGGGGTAGTTGACAAAAGCTATAAACTAAGCGGAAGAGGAGAGAGACGGAATGAATTGGGCTAATCTTTTAATATTGTTACTATGTCCTTTAATGATGCTATTTTGTATGAGAGGACATAAGCATCATAAACATCATGATCATCATTCTTCTGATCATCATTCCATCAAGGAATTACAGGATCAGATTACAAAATTACAGACAGACAATGAACGATTAAAGGAACAATTAAAAAGTAGATGAGTGGTGAGAAGTGTGTACTAAAAGTGCTCGCTTTTAGTACGCACTTGGCTTTTATGTTATATTATTATTAAGTTTTACATACAACTAAGTGGAATAGCATACAAAAATATGTTGGAGAAAGGTGGTTGATGAAAGTGTTTCATTATACGGTTGAAGTACAAAAGGAAATGAATGAAACGATGGAAATATTGGAGGAGAGTTTAAAAAGAGAAGGATTCGGAGTTTTGTGGAAATTTAGCGTCACGGAAAAGCTTCAAGAAAAAGGATTCGATTTTCAAACACCGTTTGTGATTTTGGAAGTATGCAATCCTCAAGAGGCAGCGCGTGTACTTTCTGAAAATTTATTGGCAGGTTATTTTTTGCCATGCAAAATCGTGGTGTATAAAGAAAATGAAACGACAAAAATTGGGATGCCAAAACCAACCATGTTGATCAGCATGATGAATAATGAACAATTGGAACACTTAGCCGAGGATATTGAAAAAAGATTGATATCCTGCATCAATGAGTGTAAATAAAATAAAGTGAAAATCACATTGTTTTTTGATAAAAAGCCTTTTATTATGGAATTTGGGAAAAGTTTAAAAGTAATAACAAATGGGGATAAATACAATAAAGAAAAGATTCTTTCAGGGAGGATTACACATGATCAGTAAATTACTTAGGGGAGTCCTAGTAGCTGTGCTACCTATCTTTATCATTACCGGATGTAACAATCAAAACAATGACCATAATCAGATGAAT
Organism: Anoxybacillus ayderensis; assembly: GCF_000833605.1. GTDB lineage: Bacteria > Bacillota > Bacilli > Bacillales > Anoxybacillaceae > Anoxybacillus > Anoxybacillus ayderensis. The sequence continues at coordinate 5,029 of NZ_JXTG01000013.1, forward strand.
CATGATTCGAAAGAAATGGATCATGCAAATATGAATCATGAAGATATGGATATGTCCGCCAATGATAAAGACAAAGATAACAAAACAAATGAAATGGAGTTCGCGAAGCCGCCAAACTCATTCAACCGTTTAGCAAGCCAAAACATCATGATAACAGCGACGAAAAACGTTACTCGTATCAACACGGATGATCCTATTGAGTTATCCGTCATGGTTTCACAAACGGTTTGGCCTGCCACTCATAAAGAAAACCAGCCCGGCGGAATTATTTTAGTGCCCGTTGAAAGTTGGCAAATCGCATTGGCAAGTGTAGACTTAATTCATCATCCGAACAACGGCCCTGTTTTGTTTACAAAAGATCAAAAAATACCGGATGCCGTCTTAAAGGAAATAAACCGTCTTCAACCTTTAGGCACAGCTGACGGTACGCAAATTATGGTGATGGGAAATCTCAAGAAAAGCGAACTAGATAAATTAAAGAATTTTAAGATGAAACAAATTAGTGAAACAGATCCAGCTGCGTTTGCGAAAGAAATTGACCAATTTTACAGCGACATTGCCGGCAAGACTCCACAAAGTGTGATTATTGGTTCTTTGGAAGATAAGGCGAAATTGTACACTCTTATAGCTGCCAATTGGATTGCCCACATGGAAGAACCGTTACTGTACGTCTCTTCGAATGAAATTCCACAGCCAACAAAAGAGGCGTTACAGCAAAGAAAAGGAAAAGCAAATATATATCTTTTAGGTCCCGAATCAGTAATCTCTAAAGAAGTGGAAAACGAACTAAAATCATTTGGCACTGTTGTCCGAATCGCAGGCGATACACCGGTGCAGCAATCCGTTTCTTTTGCTACCTACAAAGATGAAAAAACGAAGTTTGGTTGGGGGCTAAATGATCCGGGACATGGCGTATCATTTATTTCAACGAAAACCCCTGAACTAGCGATTGCGGCTGCACCGTTTTCTCATCTAGGAAAACACGCACCTTTAATATGGCTAGAGAATGGAGCATTAACAAAGGACGTATACGAATTTTTAGCCCGTTTAAAACCAACTTTTACGGATGATCCAACAGTGGGACCGTATAACCATGCATTTTTATCTGGTACATTCCGTTCCATCTCTTATCAAACACAAGGAATTATTGACGAAAAGCTCGAAATTGTTCCGGCAACCGGAGAAGGACATGCAGGGCATTAGAAGCACGTAAATCTATATACGCAAAACAGCTTGCAAGCCGAGCAAGCTGTTTTTTTTATTTTTGAAACTTGTGGTGTTAATATGATGATGCAAACATATGGCATTCAACTAACATCAAAGGTTCTTGAATTATTCGCATATCATCACATACAACTTCTACAAGCTAATTTGTAATGATTCATGTTGTTTAAGAAACATGTAAGCAACAAAGTATGATTATGATGACAGAGCCATTAGGCCATTAGAAATTCTAATCGATTTTTGAAAATATCTAATTACTAATGATAATTCGCGACAAAAATTTGTAAATGTTTATGAACACTTTCTCCATACTTTTTCTTTATTCTAAAACCAGAATAAGAATGGAGGTGTTGAAAAAATGAAAAAACTTATTTCAGGTTTGTTCGTCCTTGTTTCAGCTTTTGTATTAGCTACAGCTGTTTTTGCAGCAAATAAAAATGATAATAATGATTGGAAAGAAATGTTGCCAATGATGAAACAAATGCATCCAAACTTCTCAGAGGAACAATTACAAAAAATGTATGAACAGTGTCGAAATACTAAAAATATGGATCAAATGATGGAACATATGATGAATAATAGCAAAACGAATCAATAAATGATGAAACAAGGATATATGATGTAAAGATCAGTTATTGAAACACTGTAGGCTTAAAACTACAGTGTTTTTTTCGTCCGCCTATTGTTGTATGATATTTGCAAGGCAATATTCGTGTGTATTTTTCACTGTAAAATCCATCGATTCTGCAAATTTATGTCGTAAAATAAAAAGCGCTCTACATAAAAGTAATAATGAGCTCTTATAAGGAAGGGACAAAAGTGCGAAAAATTTCGTTTAAGTTAGGGCTATTATTTTTTGTCTTTGTGTTAGGAATCGAAACGGTTTTATTTGCGTCGTTATATGTGACACTCGTTAACGCTAGAATTAATGAAGAATTTGAGCAGCTGTTAGCGAGAGGGAACAATCACCGTGATGTATTGGAAAAAAGCTATCACCCTTCTACGTTAGAACATGTCACCATGATGGAGTCGGAAGCGGAGACGGATGTTGTCATTACAGATTCAAAAGGGAATATTTTGTATTTTTCCGATCACATTTTACCGTTTGCCAAAAAAATCATTCCGTATGCCGATGTCCACCACATTCCTCACAGCGGGATGGTTGTGCAAAACAACTGGAAAAAAGAATCGTATATCGCTACCGCCAGCCCGATTCGGATTGACGGCAAGATCAAAGGGTATGTCTATATGTTTCAGCATACGGCTTCCATTCAAAACATGATTTATAAGTTAAAGCATCATTTCCTTATGGTTGGAATTCTTTCCGTATTTTTAACGATTATTACGATTGCTTTCTTGTCAAGAATCATTACGATTCCGCTCATTCGGATGAAACAAGCGACCGAAAAACTGAGCAAGGGGGACTTTTCTGTCCGCCTGCAAGTAAAGGGAGAAGATGAGTTGGCACAGTTAGGAAAAGCGATTCAAACATTGGCAAAGGATTTAGAATACTTAAAAAAAGAAAGAAACGAATTTCTCGCTAGTATTTCTCATGAACTTCGTACTCCGCTCACGTATGTCAAAGGATATGCGGACATTGCAAGAAGGCCAACGCTCGAGGAGGAAGAAAGAGCAAAATATTTGTCCATTATTTATGAGGAAGCAGAGCATATGCAAAAGTTAGTGAAAGACTTGTTTGAGCTCGCGAAAATGGATCAACATTCGTTTCAAATCGAGAAAGAGCCAACTCCACTGTGCCTTTTTTTAAAAAAAATATACGTGAAAATGTATCCCGCGTTTCAGACGAAAAATATGTCGCTTGTCTACCGCTGTGATGAAGACATTACTGTCCATATTGATCGACAGCGTTTTGAGCAAGTGATGATGAATCTTTTGGACAATGCGTTAAAATATTCTCATCAAGGTTCTACCGTTTCCATTGATGTAAGAATGGAGAAAAAGAACGTGATGATCATGATTTCCGACGAAGGAATAGGAATTCCTGAAGCAGATTTGCCGCATATTTTTGAACGATTTTACAGGGTGGATAAATCAAGATCGAGAACAGGCGGAGGGACGGGATTAGGCTTGGCGATTGTGAAAGAAATTGTCGAAGCGCACGGCGGTTCGATTTACGCAACGAGCCAATGTAGAAAAGGGACGACGATGATCATTACGTTACCGAAGGGAGATGAACATGTACACGATATTACTAGTTGATGACGAAAAACGAATGTTGGATTTATTAGAGCTGTATCTTATCCCGAACGGGTACCGTTGTGTGAAATGCGAGTCAGGGGTAGCGGCGATCCGCTATTTAGAAAGTAATAAAGCGGATCTCGTTTTGCTTGATGTGATGATGCCAGAGATGGACGGATGGGAAACGTGCAAACAAATACGAGAGTTTTCGGACGTTCCGATTATTATGGTCACCGCAAGAGGGGAAACGACAGACGTTGTCCAAGGGTTGAAAATTGGAGCAGATGATTATATTACAAAACCATTTGACGAATCTGAGCTGCTCGCTCGGATCGAAGCGGTATTGCGCCGTTCTGTAGGAAAACAAGCGAAACTGGAGTTTAACGGCTTAGTTTGGGATGAAGCGCAGCATAAAGTTCAATACGCTGGGCACGATATTTTTCTCACGCCAAAAGAGTTTGCCATTTTAGGACTTTTTCTCAAAAATCCAAACAGGGTATTTAGCCGAGAGCAACTCATCGTGACATTATGGGGATATAACGCCAATACGGAAGAACGAACTGTCGATTCACATGTAAAAAATATTCGCGAGAAGCTCCGCCAAGCCGGTTTTCCGATCGATCAATTTCTGCAAACCGTTTGGGGTGTAGGATATAAATGGGGGGGATAAGGTAAAAAGAAATGGAAGAGAAGCTCATTACATTGTTTCATACATATGAAAGCGTTGCTTATCTCATTAGTATTGCGATCAATATTGTGATCAGTATTTTAGGCGTTGTACCGAGCGTATTTCTCACTGCAGCTAACTTGGCGGTATTCGGTTTTTGGAAAGGCACCCTTTTATCGTTTGTAGGGGAAGCTGTTGGGGCGATTGTTTCTTTCGTTTTATATCGAAAAGGATTTCACAAACTTTCGGAAACGAAATGGTTTTCCTATCCGAAAGTGAAACGTTTGCTTGAGGCAGAAGGGGTAGAAGCCTTTTCGCTTATTTTGTCTTTGCGTCTTCTTCCTTTTGTTCCGTCGGGACTTGTGACGTTTGTGGCAGCGATCGGACACACCTCCTTACTGATCTTTATCATTGCCAGCTCGCTTGGAAAGCTGCCAGCACTTTTGTTAGAGGCATATTCGGTTTATCAAGTGATGAATTGGACATGGCAAGGGAAGGTGATATCGACACTTCTATCTGTTTTTTTATTTATATTTACTTGGAAGAAAATCACTCGAAAAAAGGCTTAAACGAATGAAAAAGGGGTTTGCAATTCCATACATTTTGCAAATCTTTCTGTTATAAAATGTGCGAAATCTACATTATACAAAGGAGAGTCGACCATGACAAAAATGACGAAAGCAATCATCATTACATCATCCATTCTTCTTCTAAGCGCTTGTTCATCATCCAACGAAAAAGAGCAGGCCTTTATTACAAGCAAAGAACAAGCAAAATCGAATGTATCTGTTACCAATAATCCTTTCTTTAAAGAAAAGAAAGAAGGAAAGTTCGAACATTTACATGGAATCGGTTATGCAGGCAACCAAAATGCGATTTACTTTGCTACACATGAAGGTTTACTTGTTTACCAAAATAATAAGTGGTATGAAACGATTTCTAATAAGCATGATTATATGGGCTTTTCGGCTACAGACGACGGCTTTTATTCATCAGGGCATCCGGAAGAAGGTTCATCTTTAGGAAATCCACTTGGTCTTGTGAAAAGTTTTGATAATGGACAAACATTGATGAATTTAGGATTTTATAAAGAATCTGATTTTCATTATATGACAGTTGGCTATAAAAGCCATACCATTTATGTTGTGAACGAAGAAGAAAATAAAACGCTCGGACAAGGGGTATTTTACAGTAAAGACGACGGCAAAACGTGGTCGCCAAGTCAATTGAACGGCCTGCCGCAAACTGCAGCGGGAACGATTGCTGCCCATCCAACGGACGAAAATATGGTCGGAATTAGTACATCGGAAGGAATTTTTGTTTCGAGAGATAATGGGAATACGTTTGAACGGTTTACTCGAAACATCAATACGACGACGTTTACGTTCCAAGAAAAATTCATTGTATTTGCAGCTGTAGAGAACGATAAGCCGATCCTAATCAAACAATCATTAGACACAAAACAAGAGGAAGTTCTTTCTGTTCCTGCATTGGATGAAAAAGATCATATCATGTATATCACTTCTAATCCAGCAAATGACAACGAAATAGTGATTGCGACGATGAACGGGGATATTTTTATGACAAAAAATAACGGTTCAAGCTGGACAAAACTAGCATCGAAAGGGAAAATAAATTTTTAATAAAAGACATGCGGAGGCATGTCTTTTTGCTTAAAATATACCACTCCACAATTTCTGCAAAATTCATTGCTACAATATAGACATCAGATAGAGAAGAAGGTGAGAAGAAGGGTGTATTCGTTCTTGAGTCAAATCAGTAACTTTCTAAGTCAACCGTTTCTTAATATGGCAAATAGCATGACAGCGATTCCTATTTTGTCAGCCTTTCTTCTTGGCATCGTGGGAGCGATGGCTCCGTGTCAACTCACTAGTAATTTAGGAGCGATCACATTATACAGTAATCAGTCTTTGCAAAAAGGAATGGCTTGGAAAGAGTTGCTTTTATTTATTTTCGGTAAAATCGTTGCTTTTTCCGGTTTAGGCTTGATTGTCTGGCTCATGGGGAAAGAGATTCAAAGTACGCTAACATTGTATTTTCCGTGGTTAAGAAAGCTTATTGGTCCCATTCTCATTCTTGTAGGCTTATATTTGTTAGGGCTTTTTAAAATGTATTGGAACGTTACCTTGTTCAAAGTGCCTGAGAGATGGCGAAAAGGAAAAATCGGTTCGTTTTTCATGGGATTTGGCTTTTCGTTAGCTTTTTGTCCAACGATGTTTGTGCTGTTTTTTGTCACTCTCATGCCTCTCGTCTATTCAACGTCTTATGGGGTACTATTACCGAGCATCTTTGCCGTTGGAACTTCTGTACCTGTTATTTTCTTTATCTTTATCCTTTGGTACTTAGGATTTAGCGGCACTGTAATGAAAAAAGGAAGACAAGTAGGGGGGATTGTTCAGAAAACAGCCGGAATCGTGATGGTTTTACTTGGTATATTAGATACGATCACTTATTGGTTTTAAAGTTAGGAAAAGGAGGGAAACTCAATGGGAATGTTTGGAGGTTCTTTCATGATGGTTGGGATGATGTTATTTTGGGTTGTATTAATCGCCGTTGGTTATTATCTCTTATATCGTTTTATCAATGGTCGTAAAGAAGAACTCTCTCCGATAGAAATATTGAAAGTACGATTAGCCAAAGGAGAGATCTCTTTAGATGAATTTGAACAGCTATCCAAAAAATTGTAGTCGTTATATTGTATACAGGAGATGCGATTTACCATTGCTCCCCCCTTTTTTCATTTCATATAGATGAATGAAGTTGTTGATTGCATTGTCAACAACTTCTTTTTATCTCCATAATAAATTCATATTTTTTATTTATAATAAGCCAACTACATAAAATTTTGGAGGGATGCGTATTGCAATTCGGCAATATTGTAGTTCAAGGCGAAAATCTTTTGCTCGTAAGCAGCTTACTGATTAGCTATGTTATGTTTTATTACGGCATTAAGATATTAAAAATAGAACGAAACATCATGGATTTAATTTTGAACAGTTTTATTAACGGTGTACTCATTTGGAAATTTAGTTATGTCGTTTTACATCCAAATTCAGTTTTACAAAATCCGATGACAATCCTTTATTTTAACGGGGGATATGTTGGCGTTAGTATGGCGATTGTTTTTATCACGGTCTATACTTGGTTATACGTAAAAAAGCAGAATATTCCTGTGGCTTCTTACACACGAGCAGTAGTTCCGGTATATTTTGGCTATTTTAGTACTTTTGCATGGATTCGAGTAATGGAAAATTCCCAAAATTATTTCATCATTTTGCAAGCAATAGTAGCGATTTGTTTTTTTATAGTAGCATCACGAGTCAAAATTCAAAAAACTTTATTGCAACTTCTTATATGGTTCCATCTCATTCAATTCGAACTAGCCCTGTATAAAAAATATTTTGTAAATACAGGAATCATATCAAAAGAAGTATGGTTGTATGGCTCTCTCGTTATCGTTTTTATATGTATTTCATATTGGTTAGAGAGGCGAGAAAGAGAAGCGGCTCTTGGGGACGAGAACAAGGGGCGGAGAAACGCAATGACCCAACTCGCTTTAGGTGTGATGATGGTAAGTATTGCTGTAGCTTCTATTTTTAACAATCAACAGGAAGAAGGAAAGATCAAACCAAAGCCGGTCGTGTCTACTTCATTGGATTCGGGAAAAATCGGCACGAATAAAGGAGAAGTTGCCCCGGATTTTGAATTACTTTCAATTACAGGGGATAAAATAAAATTGTCTGATTTGCGTGGAAAAACGGTGATATTGAATTTTTGGGCTACTTGGTGTCCGCCTTGTAGAGCTGAAATGCCAGAAATGCAAAAGTTCTACGAAAACAATAAAAATAACAATGTAGAAATTTTAGCAGTCAACTTAACGAATAGCGAAAGAGGTCCTGATGCGGTGAACGATTTTGTGAAAAATAAGGGAGTGACATTTAAAGTTGTGCTTGATGAGCAAGGGGAAATTGGAAATCTATACGGTGCAATAACGATCCCCACTTCGTATGTCATCGATAAAAACGGGGTTATTAGAGATAAGTATATAGGTCCTATGTCTTATGAAACGATGGATCGCATGATCTCGAATATTCAATAAAAACTAAATAATGATCCCCCCTGAGTGGACAGTAACAAGAATTGTTGCTATTCACTCAAGGGGGATTTCGGGAGTATATTAAAAACCTGTGAACCCACCAAACAAACCTGTAAAAAAGGTAATGATCTTTGTCATCCAATCAAAAAACAGCATAATTCCCATGATAATCATAAGAACCCCTCCGACTTTGACGATGACAGCGTTATATCTTTTTATCCAATTCAACTTGCTGATGAAAAATGACATGATGAAAAAAGGTACAGCAAACCCTAATACATATGCGAACATGTACAACATGGCTGCACTCGGTTTGGTAGCTGCTAACGCGATCACTGATACAAGAATTGGACCTGTGCAGGGAGTCCAGCCCGCTGCGAATCCTATGCCAATTAAAATAGAGCCAAAATAACCGGAAGGCTTGTTGCGGAAAACTAACCGTTTATCTTTCATCATAAAGGAAGGTGAAAATACACCTAAAATGACGAGACCAAAAAAGATAATGAACAAGGCACTAATTTGTCTGATTAAATCTTGGTAATTAACGAATAATTTTCCTATTACAGAAGTACCAAAACCAATAGCGATGAAGATGACGGAAAAACCGAGCAAGAAAAAGAATGTATGGAGTATTGCACGTTTTTGAAGAATCCCATTTTCTTTCTTTATTTCATCAACGGATACTCCAGTAATGTAAGATAAAAAAGCTGGATATAGTGGTAAACAACAAGGGGATATAAAAGACAGTAATCCCGCTCCGAAAGCTAGAAATACATTGATATCGTTCATATTGATCGATCCTCTCTCTTCAATCTTAATAACGATACTGTAAAATAAAATTGTGAATTTTTTGTGGAAAATTGGATTTTCCCTACTTAGTGTTTATTATGGATTGTTGGCGAACATGATTTGTGAGATATCCTAGTTGCGATTTATACCCATTACCGGTATAATGTAATTCAAGGAGTGATGTTTTATGAACCATTGTGAAGATCATAATATGGATAAAAAAATGGTTCCACGAACGGAACAGGAAATCGAAAGCATTATCAAGCGCTTGAAGCGCATTGAAGGACAAGTGCGCGGGGTGCAAAAAATGGTCGAAGACGATCGGTATTGCATCGATATTTTAGTGCAAATTTCTGCGATCACGGCAGCGTTAAATAAAGTCGGATTGAATTTGTTAGAACGCCATGTTGGCCATTGTGTATCGAAAGCGATTCGCGAAGGAAGCGGAGAAGAATCCATTCGCGAATTAATGGATGTCATTAAACAGTTCTCAAAGTGAAAGGAGTGGGAAGCATTATGAGTGAACAAAAGCATGTCACACTTAGAGTGACTGGCATGACATGTGCCGCGTGTGCCAATCGGATTGAGAAAGTATTAAATAAGATGGATGGAGTAGAAGCCAATGTCAATTTGGCAATGGAAAAAGCAACGATTAAATATGATCCATCGAAGCAAACGATCGCCGATATCGAAACGAAAATTGAGAATTTGGGGTATGGCGTTGCGACAGAAAAAGTGACGCTTGATATTGAAGGAATGACATGTGCGGCATGTGCGACACGGATTGAAAAAGGGTTAAATCGTATGGAAGGTGTGACAAGCGCTGCTGTAAACTTGGCGACAAACAGTGCTGTTGTCGAATACAAGGAAGGCGTTACATCTGTCGAAGACATTTTAGAAAAAATCAAAAAGCTTGGGTACAAGGGGCAGATTCGAAACGGAGAACAAGATGATGCTAGTCGGAAAGAAGAGCGGTTGAAACAAAAACAACGCCAACTCGCAATTTCCATCATTTTATCGTTGCCACTGCTTTATACGATGATTGCCCATATGCCGTTTGATATAGGCTTGCCGATGCCGCATCTGCTGATGAATCCGTGGTTCCAGCTTCTTTTAGCTACACCCGTTCAGTTCTACATCGGCGGTCCCTTCTATGTCGGGGCGTACCGAGCGTTGCGAAACAAGAGCGCAAACATGGACGTTCTCATAGCGCTTGGAACATCGGCCGCGTACTTTTACAGCTTGTATGAAGCTTTTCGAACGATTGGGAATCCTGAATATATGCCAAGATTATATTTTGAAACGAGCGCCGTCTTGATTACGCTTGTGGTTGTCGGCAAATACTTTGAGGATCTTGCGAAAGGGCGAACAACAGAAGCTATCTCTAAGCTGTTGAGCCTTCAGGCAAAGGAAGCGACTGTCATCCGTAACGGGGAGGAAAGAAAGGTTCCGCTCGAGGAAGTGGTGATCGGCGATACGATTCTTGTCAAGCCAGGAGAAAAAATCCCGGTAGACGGTACGGTCATCGCTGGGGCATCTTCCGTAGATGAATCGATGATTACTGGTGAATCGATTCCAGTTGATAAGAAGGAAGGCGACTATGTGATCGGGGCGACGATGAATACGAATGGCGTACTGACCATTCGCGCAGAAAAAGTAGGGAAAGATACCGCGCTCGCCAATATCATAAAAATCGTCGAAGAAGCGCAAGGTTCGAAAGCTCCGATTCAGCGGATGGCGGACACGATCTCTGGCATTTTCGTCTCGATTGTTGTAGGAATTGCCGTCGTTGCATTCATTATATGGTACTTCTTTGTTGCGCCGGGTGATTTGGCAAAAGCGCTTGAAGTGGCCATCGCCGTTCTTGTCATTGCGTGTCCTTGTGCGCTCGGTCTTGCCACGCCGACATCGATTATGGTCGGTACAGGCAAAGGGGCAGAACAAGGAATTCTCTTTAAAGGAGGTGAGTACCTAGAGGGAACGCATAAAATCAATGCCGTATTACTCGATAAAACAGGAACAGTGACAAAAGGAAAACCGGAAGTGACAGATGTGTTACAATTCCAAGAAAACATGCTTGACTATGCCGTTTCAGCCGAGAGCGCTTCGGAACATCCGTTGGCTCATGCGATTGTTGAATACGGGAAGAAACAAGCAATTTCTATTAAGCCATTGGAGCATTTCTCTGCCATTACCGGCCACGGAATTGAAGCTGTCATTGACGGAAAAAGCATCCTTATTGGAACGCGAAAATTGATGAAGGAGCGCTCTGTAGAGATTTCTGTGCATGAAGATAAAATGGTAGAGCTTGAAAAACAAGGGAAAACAGTCATGCTCGTTGCCATCGATGGACAGCTTGCCGGCATCATTGCTGTCGCGGATACAGTAAAAGAAAGCTCCAAAGAAGCGATTCGAACATTAAAACAAATGGGTATCGAAGTGTACATGGTAACGGGAGACAATAAACGGACAGCGGAAGCGATCGCAAACCAAGTGCACATTGATCATGTCTATGCAGAGGTGCTGCCGGAAGACAAAGCGAAAATCGTCGAGGAATTGCAAAAACAAGGGAAACGAGTCGCGATGGTCGGTGATGGAATTAATGACGCTCCAGCTCTTGCGAAAGCGGATATTGGGATGGCGATTGGCACAGGAGCGGATGTCGCGATCGAAACGGCCGATGTTACCTTGGTCGGTGGGGATTTAGCCCATATTCCGAAAGCGATTGAGTTAAGCCGCAAAACAATGAAAAACATTCGGCAAAATCTGTTCTGGGCTTTGTTCTATAATACAGTTGGCATTCCTGTAGCCGCTCTCGGGCTGTTGGAACCTTGGATCGCTGGGGCAGCGATGGCATTTAGCTCTGTATCGGTTGTGACAAACGCGCTTCGTTTGAAACGCGTGAAAATATAAACATTTAAGGAGGAATGGATGATGACGATTACATTACAAGTACAAGGAATGACATGCGGACATTGCAAAGCAGCGGTGACAAATGCACTTCAAACGTTAGATGGCGTCAGCCGCGTCGAAGTACATTTGCAAGAAGGTACAGTCGATGTAGATTATGATGAAACAAAAGTAAGCGTAGAAAAACTGAAAGAAGCGATTGAAGAGCAAGGATATAATGTGAAGTAACATAAAGAGGGTGTCTCAAAAGTGATCACTTTTGAGACACCCTCAAATAGTATTATGATGACATTTTACGGCATTCTTCAGCACACTGACGGCATAAATTGGCACATTCCTGACAGTGTGTATCTTGGAATTTTGCACATTCAGCGGCACAAGCATCGCAAATTGTCGCGCAAAGTTGGCAAAACTCCTTCGCATACATGCTTCCGCGAGACATCCATTGAGCCGCCATGGCACAAATATCTGCACAATCCCTTAAAATGTTGATACAATGTGTTCTAGCCTGTACGTCAGCTGCTTTTAAACATGAAGTCAGACATTCTTCACACGCTTGCATACATTGGTTGCAAGCATCAATACACGTTTGAAATTGTTGAACTGATGAACTAATAACTGTCGTCATATATAATCCCTCCAATGATTTAAATTCATTATTATTTTTTTCTAACTAAAAAAAATAAACTGGAAATAAAAACAAAAAAATAAGAGGCTGTCTCAAAAGGGTGTTAACCTTTTGAACTCAGCCTCTTTTATTTACTACGATAAGCTGTTATTCACCTTTATTCGTTGTGTCATTCGGATCTGGGGTATAGTCCGATTTGTAATCGGTATATTTTACTTGTGTGACCATTCCGGCTGAAGCATGGTGCAAGTCATGGCAATGGAACATCCAATTTCCCGGATTATCCGCTTTAAACGCGACGACATATTCTTCACCAGGGTTTACATTTAACGAATCCTTTATCAATGGAGAGCCTGTGACTGGCTTGCCGTTTTTGCTTAATACTTGGAAGAAATGGCCGTGTAAATGCATCGGATGGACATCCGTAGGTGAATTGTTCACTATTTTTACTTTTACTAAATCTCCTGTCTTCACATTGATCGGCGCTGTGTCAGGATACGTTTTGCCGTTAATCGTGTAGACCATGCCATCTTTGCCCATGGCTGTTCCTAAATCCATTGTGTACTCTACATCATATTTTTGGTCTAGTGTAAATTGACCTACTTCATATTTTCCGTATGTTGTCATATCCACAACAGGGAGGTTTTCTTTTGCATTTTCTTTATCCGTATTGTTTGTCTGGTCTTCGTATTGAATTTTCACTTTCATGCCATCGGTACCTTCCATATCACCATGACATTCTAGTAACCATTCACCCGGGTTATTCGCGATAAATTCAATATCATAACGTTCACCCGGAGCAATACTTAAAAGTTCATCTTTGATTGGTTGCGGATCTTTTAACGGCTGCCCGTCAGTTGCGACAATTTTAAACTCATGACCATGCAGGTGAAGTTTGTGGACCATGTATCCTGCGTTTACAAGGCGAAGCCGCACTTTTTCGCCTTTCTTCACTTTTAACGGTTGGACAGCAGCCCCGCTTTTTCCGTTAATCGTGAAAATATCGTACATATTCATATCATGGCCCATGCTGTTCATATCCATTTGTTGATTATCAGAGCTATTTCCATTATTCATATTACTATGATCCATTCCACTCATATCCATATTTCCTTCATCCGGATTGCTCATCCATTCATCTAACACAAGTGTATAATCTCGATCGACTTTTTCTTCATTTTTCGGTTCTACGATTAATGTACCGTATAATCCCTTGTCCACTTGCTCGGCGCTTTCTTGATGGGAATGATACCAATACGTTCCCGGCACGGTTGCTGTAAATTCATACGTAAACGTTTCACCCGGTTTAATGGCGTCCATCGTGACACCCGGTACTCCATCTTGGTTATTTGGAACAGGGTAGCCGTGCCAGTGAATCGTGATCGGTTCTGGCAATTCATTTTTTAAAACAATTTTCACATTATCCCCTTGCTTTACGCGGATTTGCGCACCGGGTACCGATCCATTGTACGTGTAGACCGGAAGTTTGACTTGATCATTTATTTGTAATAATGCTTCCTTAGCAGTAAGATTAATCTCTTTACCGGATAAAACTTCTGTATTGGTTGCCAAAGGTAATTGCTGCTTACTGGATTCATTAGAAGTATTTTCTTTTTTTGTATTCATGTTGGACATGTCGTGTCCTTGCATCGAAGAATTATTTGAGCAAGCTGCACCAATCGCAACAACTCCTGCCAAAACAGTTCCTAACAATAATTTCTTCATCGCTTTCCCTCCATAAACTTGTGATGTAAGTCATAGTAACATCATCATAAAAAATAAATGTGCAAAATTTATGGAGAAAAATTATATTTTTTTCACACGAAGTAGTTCGAAGATTAAAATAAAAAAGATAAGCCACTACCTATAACCGGTTAATTGCGGTTATAGGTAATAGCTTGTTTGCCCATTTGTATCCAAGCTTGAATAAATTCAGACTTAGGTGCTTTTTTATTTTTCGTACCTGTCAATGGGTCATTAAAATAAATATATTTCTCATCATATCCGGTGATTAACACGGAATGCTCTCGGTATGTTATTTTTATAGGGCCTTGCGGGGTCTGCCATTCAATAAATTCAGACGGAGGAAGTATACGAAAGGTTGTGTTGGTAATAACCCAAACTGGGGTACCTTCAGACAAATACTTATATATTTCTTCAAATGATTGTCCTGTTAAATCAACGATTTGGTTTGGTAAATAAATCTCGGCTAATTCTTTTATAGGTTTATGATAGACACCATATCCCGGTTTCTTTATTGTATACATGTCACCAACAAACCCTTCATTTGGATGTCCATAAAATACTTTTCCATTATGTATTCGATAAGGGGTTGGATTTTTCTTTATTTGCTTCGCTAGTGTCATCTTGTCTACATTGATTCCCGCGTGATTCAAAAGCATTGCCAGACTTGTTACCTCGCACCCCCTTGGTAGTTCTGGGAGTTGCGAGAAAAGGGGGGCATCAATGAGAGCTGATTTAACCGGGATTTGTTCTTTTGAATGTCTAGATGATGGATTTCTCGCTTCAACTTTATTTTTATATGATGTTTTCTGTACTAGATTGTTTATAGCGTCGACCATATTTTCAGAATTTACATAATGGAAAAATAGAGTTAAAAACAATAGGAAAAAAGCGATATAGGATCCTATTGCTAGTTTATATAACTTCTCATTGGTTGGCTTTCGTAAAAGAAAAATAGAAAGTGAAACAATCATAAAGGCTAAAAAAAGTATAATCCCTAACATGACAGCTGCACCCCTTTGTTAAACTTGCTGTTTTTATATTATCGACTAAATATGCAGAAACAATGGAGATGATTCTTATCATGTAATTATGTAACAATCTCAAAAAATCCATAATTTCTCCACATTTTATTGTTTTAATATGTTAGAGGAATGAAAATATCGCAAGCAGGTTTCAGGAGGAATAAAAAGTTCATGTGCGGTTTTATTGGTTGTATTCATGATCATCCAAGAATCATTGATGAAAAATGGAAAGAAACGTTTCAAGAAATGAATGATATCATTACTCATCGTGGTCCTGACGATGGTGGTTATTTTTTTGATGAATATGTGAATTTTGGATTTCGACGTTTGAGTATTATCGATCTTGAGACAGGGCACCAGCCATTGTCCTATGAAAATGAACGATATTGGATCATATTTAATGGGGAAATCTACAACTATGTGGAATTGCGAGAAGAATTGCTTGCAAAGGGATATAAATTTACTACTCATTCCGATACAGAAGTCATTATTGCTCTTTATAGTGCTGAAAAAGAAAAAGCTGTAGAAAAGCTTCGAGGTATGTTTGCTTTCGTCATCTGGGACAAACAAGAGAGAACGATTTTTGCGGCACGTGACCCGTTTGGCATAAAACCATTTTTCTATATGGAACAGGGCGACCGTACGTTTTTTGCTTCCGAGAAGAAAAGTATTTTGCTAGCTCTTAAAAATGATTTATTAGACTATGATTCACTGCAGCATTATTTAACATTCCAATATGTACCTGAACCAATGACGATGTCTGTTGGTATTAAAAAGTTAGAACCGGGTCATTATATTAAGAAAAAAATCGGTGAAAAATTAACCATTCATCGCTATTGGAAAGCCAAATTCCAACCTATCATCAAATCAGAAGATGAACTTGTCAAAGAAATTCGCAACGCGCTGTTCGATTCCGTGCAAGTGCATATGCGCAGCGATGTGCCGGTAGGTTCGTTTTTATCAGGAGGAATTGATTCATCCTTCATTGCAGCAATTGCTAAACAATTCAATCCTAATATCAAGACATTTTCTGTCGGCTTTGAGCGGGAAGGCTTCAGTGAAATTGATGTGGCAAAAGAAACAGCGGAAAAGCTGGGCGTTGAGAATATTAGCTATGTCATTTCACCAGAGGAATATATGGCGGAATTACCGAAAATTATGTGGCATATGGATGATCCACTTGCCGATCCTGCGGCAGTACCGCTTTATTTTGTTGCCCGGGAAGCAAGAAAGCATGTAACGGTCGTTCTTTCCGGTGAGGGAGCTGACGAGTTATTTGGCGGTTACAACATTTATCGTGAGCCACAGTCATTGGAACTTTTTGAGCGAATGCCAAGTACGGTTAAATCAGCTTTGAGAGTGATTGCAGGGCTACTCCCGGAAGGAATAAAAGGAAAAAGCTTTATTGAGCGCGGTACAACACCAATGGAAGAACGATATATCGGCAATGCGAAAATGTATAGCGAGACAGAAAAACAAGAACTGCTAAAAGGATATAAGAGGGGATTAGAATATATATATATTACAGCTCCTTTTTATAGAGAAACAACTCATTATCCTCCTGTAAACCGGATGCAATATATTGATATTCATACATGGCTGCGAGGCGATATTTTATTAAAAGCCGACAAAATGACAATGGCCCATTCATTAGAGTTAAGGGTTCCATTTTTAGATAAAAAGGTATTTGAAGTAGCCGCCAAAATTGCTCCGGAAATGAAAACGACAAACAAAACGACGAAATATATTCTACGAAAAGCAGCAAAAGGAATTGTTCCAGATCATGTTTTAAATCGCAAAAAATTAGGATTTCCGGTGCCAATTCGTCATTGGTTAAAAAATGAAATGCATGATTGGGCGAAAAACATTATAAAAGAAAGCGCAACCGATCATTTATTTAATAAAGATGTATTGTATCGTTTACTAGACGAACATTGCAAAAATAAAGCAGACCATAGCCGAAAAATCTGGACCGTCCTTGCTTTTATGATTTGGCATCAAGTATACATGGAAAAGAAATACGATTTTACAAATATATATAGAAAAGACAATATATATAGAAAAGACAAGCTGTCGCTATTAATCTAATTTGACTGATTTTCGTTGCCTGTCTTCTATTGTCGGCCTCCAATCTTGCAAAAACTCCGGGGGATCGACGACAAATGTACCAATCCATAAAGATGATGGACTAAACTTAACCCCAGCTATGTTCAGATAGCTGGGGTTTCATATATTTGGGCATATGAGACATGATGTTCTTATTCATTGTTGTCAAATGACAGTAGTTTACAGTAGGAATTTTTGTTATGATTAAAGTTGTAAGAGATGAAAGAACAAGAAAAGACGGAGGCAGCACGATGAGCAAGTTAACGTTGCAGGAGCTTGAATCTCATTTATGGGAATCAGCAAACATATTGCGTGGTAGTATTGATTCTTCGGACTATAAGAACTATATTTTTGGCATGTTATTTTTGAAACGATTAAACGACGTGTTTGTGGAAACGGCTGAACGGATTGAAAGGGAAGAAGGGGAAGATTACGGTTGGTATGACCGTGATGAACATCAGTTTTTCGTTCCTGAAAAAGCACGTTGGAGCTATATTCAATCCCAATCCCAAGACGTTGGAGCAGTCATTAACAAAGCGTTTGAATTACTTGAAGATGAAAACCCTTCGCTCCAAGGGGTATTAGCGAACATTGATTTTAACGATAAAGAGAAGTTATCAGATAAAACGATTCTTCAATTAGTGCAGCACTTCTCGCAAATTGATTTACGTAACGAAAATTTATCAGAACCCGACATCCTTGGTCGTGCTTATGAGTACCTAATTAAGCAGTTTGCTGACGATGCAGGAAAAAAAGGTGGCGAGTTCTATACGCCAAGCCAAGTCGTTAAACTAATCGTCAAACTGATTAAACCTGAAGAAGGCATGCGTGTATGTGACCCAACCGCAGGGTCTGGAGGAATGCTCATTCAAGCGGTCGACTACATAAAAGAAAAAGGTGGCAACCCGCGCAACATTACATTGCACGGACAAGAGAAAAACTTAAATACGTGGGCAATTTGTAAAATGAACTTGTTGCTTCATGGTTTAAGCGACCATGAAATTAAAAAGGGCGATACGATTCGTGAACCAAAATTGTTAGACGAAAACGGCGAGCTTCTCTTATACGATCGTGTCATTGCGAATCCTCCGTTCAGCTTAAAAAACTGGGGACGTGAGGAGGCAGAAGCAGACGCCTTTCACCGTTTCCGCTTTGGTTTACCGCCAAAAAACGCAGGAGACTATGCGTTTATTCAGCATATGATCGCCACGCTCAATGATGAAGGAAAAGCGGGAGTCGTTATGCCGCATGGCGTTCTTTTCCGCGGCGGAGCAGAAGGGAAAATCCGTCAAGGCATTTTAGAAGAAGATTTAATCGAAGCGATTATCGGTTTACCAGCAAACCTTTTCTACGGAACAGGCATTCCAGCTTGTATTCTTATCATCAACAAAAACAAAGAAGAGCATAAAAAAGGAAAGGTTCTTTTCATTGACGCATCACACGATTATCAAGAAGGAAAAAATCAAAACGTTCTTCGTGATGAAGACATTGAAAAAATCGTCAGCACATACGATGCATGGAAAGATGTGGAGAAATACAGTCGTGTCGTGACACTTGAAGAAATAAAAGAAAACGACTACAACTTAAACATTGCCCGCTACATTGACACAACCGAAGAAGAAGAACAAATCGATGTGGCAGAAGCCCTTCGCCAACTTCGCCAACTCGAACAAGAGCGGGAAGAAATTGAAAAGGTGATGTATGGATATTTGAAGGAGTTGGGGTATGATGGGTGAATTGAATTGGAGACGTGTGAAATTAGGTGAAATTTCAGATATTTTAATAGGCGGTACTCCTTCGAGAAAGAAAGGGGAATATTGGGATAAGGATCTGAAAACTGATAATCTTTGGGTTTCAATTTCTGATTTACAAAGTAAATACATTCAAAACACTAAAGAACGGATTACCGATGAAGGGATACGAAACTCAAACGTAAAGTTATTGCCAGAAAATACTGTAATAATGAGTTTTAAGCTCACAGTTGGAAAAGTTGCTATTACTAAAAGACGATTATATACAAATGAGGCGATTGCTGGTTTCTTGCCAAAACAACAGAATACGTTTTCTAGTGAATATTTGTATTATGCTTTAAGTAATTTAGATTACAAAGATTCTTTAGATGTTGCTGTTAAAGGACAGACATTGAATAAAGAGAAATTAAAAAATTTAATTATAATGTTACCCTCTCTTTCCGAACAACGCAAAATCGCAGCGATTCTTTCTTCTGTTGATGAAGCGATTGAGAAAACCGAAGTGATCATCGAGCAAACAGAAAAAGTGAAAAAAGGGCTTATGCAACAGTTGCTGACAAAGGGAATCGGACATACGAAATTTAAAAAGACGGAGATTGGGGAGATTCCTGAAGAGTGGGAAGTGTTAAAGATACAGGATTTTGCATTAAAAGTTACGGATGGAGAGCATAAAACCCCTAAGCGTACAGAATTTGGAGAACTCCTCTTATCAGCACGAAATATCAGAAATAATATGCTCGATTTGTCCAATGTTGATTACGTCTCTCAAGAGGAGTTGGAAAAAATAACAAAAAGATGTAACCCTGAAGAGGGAGATATCCTTATTTCTTGTTCTGGTACTATAGGAAGAGTATGTGTTGTACCGAAGGGAACGAAGTTTGGTTTAGTACGAAGTGTTGCATTAGTAAAGATAGATAAAAACACTACAAATTCAAAATTTTTGATGTATGCACTCCAGTCTCCAAATCTTCAAAAACAAATGATGTTAAATCAAAGCCAGTTAGCTCAAGCCAACTTGTTTCTGCGAGATATAAATAATCTTAAAGTACCGTTTCCATCGCTTGAAGAGCAAGAAAAAATCGCAAAAATAATTGAAACATTTGATTTAAAGCTTACGTTTGAAACTCAGAGATATCATGAACTTAATAAAATCAAAAAATCCCTAATGCAAACCCTACTCACAGGCAAAGTCCGTGTGAAAGTCGATGATGAGGTGATGTCGCAGTGACCGCCGCAAGTGAATGGAATGAGTTAAATCTTGTAGAAAAACGTTTGATCGAGCAGCTTCAAGAGTTGGGCTATGAGCATGTCACAGGCTCAGCTCTTGAGTCTGAACGTGATTCATTAAGTGAAGTGATTTTAAAAGAACGGTTAAAGAAAGCGATTCAACGGTTAAATCCGTGGATCGATGAGAACAACCTTGCCCGCATCATTTACAACTTGACTCATATCGAAGCAACGGGGCTTATGCAAGCAAATGAAAAATTTCATGACATGCTTGTGAATTACATTTCCATCCAACAAGATGTAGGAAAAGGGAAAAAAAATCAAACGGTGAAACTCATTGATTTTGATAACCCTTATAACAATGAATTTCTTGTCGTTGACCAATTCCGCATTCAAGATGCAAGGGGTTCGATTCGTCCGGATGTTGTCATTTTTGTAAACGGATTGCCTTTGGTCGTCGTCGAATGTAAAAGCCCGACGCTACAAGAAGATGCGCAAATTTCAAAAGCGGTCAATCAACTGCGCCGCTATCAAGAGACGCATGAACAACTGTTCTACTATAACCAATTTATGATTGCGACAAGTAATTATCGAGCGAAAGCAGGAACAATTGGTGCGAAAGTACAACATTATAGCGAGTGGAAAGATCCGTATCCAAGAACGGTGCCTGAACTTGGCGACTCACCTACGAAACAAGATATTTTAGTTGCAGGGATGTTAGCGAAAGAAAACTTGCTTGACTTGATTCAAAACTTCATTGTCTTTGAAGTAGATGGTGGACGTGTCATTAAAAAAATTGCCCGTTATCAACAATTCCGTGCTGTCAATAAAGCGATTCAGCGCATTTTACATGCAAAAACACCAAAAGATCGCGGCGGGGTGATTTGGCATACGCAAGGTTCAGGTAAATCGTTAACAATGTTATATTTAGCCGTCAAACTGCGACGAATCAAAGAGTTGCAAAACCCAACGATTGTCGTTGTGACTGATCGGAAAGACTTAGATGACCAAATTACAAAAACATTCCGTAAGTGCGGCTTCCCGAATCCGCAACAAGCGGAAAGCGTTAAAGACCTTAAAAGGCTATTACAACAAGGACCTGGTTCCACGATTATGACGCTTGTGCAAAAGTTCCAACCAGACAAGGAGCAAGACGAGTATCCAGAACTTTCAAGGTCGGAAAATATTTTTGTGCTAGTCGACGAGTCGCACCGTACGCAATACAAAGGTTTAGCGATGAACATGCGGAAAGGATTGCCGAATGCATGCTATATCGGTTTTACAGGAACACCGATCGATAAAGAAGATAAAAGTACAACACGAACGTTTGGCTCTTATATTGACAAATATACGATTGAACAAGCGGTCGATGATGGGGCTACTGTTCCAATTTTCTATGAAGCGCGAATGGTTAACCTTCATTTGCAAGGCGAGTCACTAGATCGCTTATTTGATCGTAAATTTAGCGACTATAGCGAAGAAGACCGTGAGCGTATTAAAAAGAAATATGCAAAAGAAGAAGCAATCTTAGCCGCTCCGAGCCGCATTGAGCAAATTGCTTTAGATATTGTAGAACACTTTGAAAATTATATCTTACCAAACGGTTTTAAAGCGCAAGTGGTTGCGGTGAACCGTGAAGCGGCGGCGATTTATAAACAAAAGCTTGATGAACTCATTAATGGAAAATATGAAACAGCATTAATTATTTCAACAAGTCCCGAAGATAAAAACAATGAGTTATTAAAAGACTACTCCCTTTCTCGTGAAGAAGAAAAACAATTAATTGAACGATTCAAAAAGCCGTTTGAAGAAGACAAACTAGCGATTTTAATTGTTTGTGATAAACTCCTAACAGGCTTTGACGCTCCAATCGAACAAGTGATGTACTTAGATAAACCGTTAAAAGAGCATAACCTTCTTCAAGCCATTGCCCGTACAAATCGTACGTATGAGGGCAAAACGTATGGGCTTATTGTTGACTACTTTGGGGTATCGAAATTTTTAGAGAAGGCGCTCGCGATTTTCTCTAAACAAGATATTCAAGGAGCGCTGTTGCCGATTGAAAGCGAGTTGCCAAAGTTAAAACAAGCCCATCGAAAAGCAATGAGCTTTTTTGACTATATTAACCGAAGCGATGCCGATGCGTGCGTTCAAGTATTAGAGCCTGAAGATGTGCGTCATGAGTTTGAAAAAGCGTTTAAAGAGTTTTCTAAACGAATGGATATGATTTTACCGAACCGTGAAGCTTCTCCATATGTAGAAGACTTAAAGTTTTTAGGGAAAATACGGCAAATGGCAAAAACGTTATATCGTGACGAACAAATGGACATTTCCGAGTGTGGCGAGAAGGTCAAACAATTAATCGCTGAGCATTTATATGCACAGTCTGTCGAAATCATCCATGAACCAATTGATATTTTGTCGAATAAGTTTGATGAGCGGTTGGAAAAAGCTCCTTCAAAAGAGGCGCAAGCAGCGGAAATGGAACATGCGATTCGTCATGAAATTAAAGTGAAGCTCGAAGAAAACCCTGTCTATTACACATCGTTAAAAGAAAAACTCGAGCAACTCATCGAAGCAAGACGAAAAAAAATGATGGACATTGCGGAATTGGTAGACAAGCTACGCAACATGGTCAACGATATGAGAAATGTCAACCAACAAGCGCAAAATCTCGGCTTTACACGAGAACAATATCCATTCTATCAATTGTTCCAACAGCTTCTTCCAGATGAAGAACATAAAGATGCGATCGATGCGTTGACGCATCTTGTAACAGACATGATTGCCGAGGAAAGTCAAGTGATTGATTGGGTAAATAAAGAAGATGTCAAACGGGAAATGAGGAAGAAGATTAAGAAGCAGTTGCGGGCAAGCGTCATCCCGAAAGATCAGTTAGAAAACGTCACGCAACAAATTATGTCGTTAGCGATGGTTCATTATAAACGATAAACGTATGAAAGCCTCCTACTAATCTAGGGAGGCTTTCGTCATTTACAAAGTTAGCGTTGGGCCATTTACACGCAACCATTCTTTTCTTTGCTCATAGTCCGACATGACAGATTTAATAAAATGCCAAAAATCATTCGAGTGATTTGGATATTTCAGATGTGCTAATTCATGCACGAGTAAATAATCGATAATCGGCACAGGTGCCATCATAATTCTCCAGTTTAAATATATCGCTCCTTCGTTCGTACATGTTCCCCAGCGCATTTTTTGTTCTTTTAATTTCATTTTTGTGGGAGTTACTCCCATTTTAGGGCAATACACGTTTAACCGTTCTTGTAGTTTTATTTCTCCGTGTAAAATGTACCAATCTTTGAATGCTTGTTGGAAAAATGAGATTCTTTCTTCTTCTGTGATATGGGGTGGCACCGTGGCAATAAATTTCCCTTGTTTAAACATAAGAGTTGGCTTTGTTACTTCTTCGCTTTTATATACTTTTAACCGATATTTACGCCCTAAATATGCAAATTTTTCTCCGCTTACGAACTCTTTCGGAGTAGGGGGATGAGAAATTTGATTTAACGCTTGCCATTTATCAATAATCCATCCGGCTTTTTTATAAAGAATGGAATGTAATTGTGAATCCTCGATCCCCTCAGGAGCGACTACCTTCACTCCCTCTAGCCATTCAACTGATATCGTCACATCCTGCTTTTCTGGCTTATACTCTATTGCATAATCTATCGTTGTTTTGCCGTATTGAAAGCTAGGCATACAATACATACTCCTTTAATCGTTTGATTGTCTCTCATTTTATCCTTGGGAAAGCAAAAGGTCAATCGTTGAGTTGTTCGTTTATGGGAAAGGGGCGACAAGACAAAATACTCATCAAGAATTATCACAGAATGTTTGAGAGTTGATCAAGAAGCCATTTCAGCCGCATTTCGTATGCGTAATGGGTGCTTTTTAAATTTGGATGATGTGATGATTGAAAAGATTATATGTGGGGATGGAGGGGTTAATATTGTATGAAATAAATATTTTTTATGGTATAATCTCCTTAAAATAAGCATATAATAGCCTCTCAAGGAGGCGATTGTATGTGGCGGGAGGAGGAAAAGGAAATGGAAGCTGCTTTAAAGAAAAATTCATACAGAGGATTGTCATTAAAGTCTAAGAAAAATGTAATTAAGCCTAAAGTCAAAGACGGAAAACTATTGTTAGACAGAAAAAATCCTTTACACAGATATATTTTTAATGATGGGGAGAATTAATTAATTTATGGCTCATTTTGATTTTGGAGAGGTTTACTGGATTGAAAAATCTTTTGATGACGATCCTGAACAGTCTAAACTCAGACCTGCGATAATTGTTGGAAAAGAAAACGATGATTTAATTTTAGTTGCTACAACAACTCAAGGTCCAGAAGATCCTCCAAAACCATATGATCAATTTAAATTTCCTATTTTAAATTGGCGTAAAGCAGGTTTGACAGAGCCTTCATGGTGTTTATGTTTAGTGTTAATTGAATTACCAAAAGAAGCGTTACAGAAATGTATCGGGAAAATGGATGAAAGAGATTATGAGATATTGTTAGATTTTTTAGAAACTGTACATGGTTAGTTTGATCGATAAAAAATGAGATATATTTTTGATTAATCAGTCGTCATCAGATGACTTTTTATTTTTATATAACCCATGGTGCTAGTTGAGCGTTAGTACTCAACTAACACCACGAGTAAATTCTAATAAAAATAAAATAGAATGTGAAGTGGTTCCTCTTAAAAGTCGTCGAGCCACTTAGTGGAGGTCGCTGGTTCGAGCCCAGTCGGAATCATCACAACCCCCGAGTTCTCTTAGAGAGCTCGGGGGTTTTTCGTTGTATTTAACCTCTCCTCTCGACTGCCACAAATGTTTTCGTATGCAGGAAAATAGTCGATGTTGTCGAATAAAAACATCGAAACGATTGTATGCGAGGTGACTATATGTCCATTGACCACGATCGTCTGTTTAAAGAGTTGATCCAAACGTTTTTTGAGGAGTTTATTGTTCTCTTTTTTCCGGCGATGCACGAGCATATCGATTTTCGCCACGTCTCGTTTTTATCCGAGGAACTGTTCACCGATGTGACGGCAGGGGAGAAGTACCGCGTCGATTTGCTTGTCGAAACGAAGTTAAAAGGGGAAGATGGGCTTGTGATCGTGCACATCGAAAACCAAAGCTACGTCCAACCATCGTTTCCTGAACGGATGTTTATTTATTTTAGCCGTTTGTTTGAAAAATACCGTAAAAACATTGTACCTATTGCTGTATTTAGCTACGATACGATCCGCGACGAACCATCGACATTTACCCTCCAATTTCCATTTGGCCACGTGCTTGATTTTCGTTTCTTCACTGTCGAATTGCGCAAACAAAACTGGCGAAATTACATCCGAAATGATAACCCCATTGCCGCTGCATTGTTGAGCAAAATGGGATATACTGAAAGTGAACGAGTAGAACTGAAAAAACAATTTTTACGCATGCTTGTCCGATTGGAATTAGACGAAGCGAAACAACGATTACTGTTTGGCTTTTTTGAAACATATATCAAACTATCCGATGAAGAAGAACGAAGACTAAGAAGCGAGGTGAATGAAATGGAGACGAAAGAAAAAGAACAAGTGATGGAATTAATTATTTCGTATGAACAAAAGGCGTTAGAAAAGGGAAGAGAAGAAGGAATGAAGCAAGGAATAAAACAAGGAATGAAGCGCCTTGTACAAACGATGGCGAAAAAAGGGATGAGCGTAAAAGATATTGCGAACGTCACGGACCTTTCGGAAGAAGAAGTGGAGCGGTTGTTGGAGTAGGGGGGACTGTCGTCGACCTTTTTGGCGACGACAGTTTTTTGTTTTTACAATGAGTAGGTGCCAATATGATGTTCGCTTGCCGTTTAACACACTCCCTTTTAACGCCGTGAATTTATCGCCATACACTTTCGTAATTTGCTTTTCTCCCCCATGCACATGATTGAAAATGCGTCAATATTTGATTTTTCACTCACAGAAGAAGAGATGGAATGAATTGATAGCTTGAATAAGAACGAGCGAGTGGGTTCAGATCCTGACCATTTCGATTCTTAATGAAAAAAGTCAGCGCTTTTGTCGCTGGTTGAACTTGTTTGGCAGTGAATACTCCTCAAGAATTAGCACAAATTCATACTTGCGTACATATGAAAGGAACGCACTTTCCTATGGCAGTAACGATTTTTGTATTTATCATTTCTTTTTTACGACCGTGGAGAAAGAAAAAATGGCCGATGGGAAAGCAGGTGTAAGAAGTGCCCTTGCATGTTCGTAAGGGCACTCCCTTAAAAAATGTCGAAATTAATCGCTCAATCGTTCTCGTATTTCCTCCTCTGTCATATCGAGAATATGGGCAACGTCTGTTATATCCATTCCTTTTTCGAGCATTTTTCGAATCGTTTCATTTTTTCCTTCTTCTCGCCCTTGTTTCAATCCTTCTTTCAATCCTTCTTGCCTTCCTTCTTCCCGACTGCCGCGAATGTTTGAGAGTTGATCAAGAAGCCATTTCAGCCGCATTTCGTATGCGTAGCGGTTTTCAGGGTCGACACTTAAGTTTTGCCATTCTTCTAGCGCTTCTAAAATGTCTTGTTCGTTCATGGCGATTCCCTCCAATTCGCGAAACATCTCTTCATCCATTTTTTTCGTTCGTCCATCGACAGCGGACAACATCGTGAGCCATGGCCATTCGGGTGATTGCTTCACTTCTCTCCGATATTTCTTCCATTTTACCATAAATTGTGACAAGTCGAGTACATGAAATTCAAGGTGATTGCTCCAAAGAAATTGTTCTTCATCTTCACGAATGTGAAAGACGGTATGGAAGCGGTCGGTTTCATGTGGGAAAAGTGGGTAATTTAAGATGGCGATCATAATCGTTGGAGGAAGGGTGTCGTACCGTTCTCCTTTCGATAGTGAAGATGAAAACAACCGTGCCCAGTAATACAACAGCCGTTCAGGCATACCGTATTGTGGGATGATTTGAATTTCGATATGAATGCGCTCGCCGCGATTTGTGCGGACGATGACATCTAACCGTCCTGTTTTTCCATCTTCTGTTTCTTTCGTTAGTTCGGTGTTTTCAAACTGCACATCGACGATGCGGTCATCGCCGGTTCGATGTAGAAGCGCATTTAAAAACGCCATGGTGATTGACTTTCTGCTTGGGTGACCAAACAGTTGCTTAAACATAAAATCCATTTTTAAATCGAGGTATTGCATATGGATCATCCTTTCGTAGAATGTAGGGGACAATTTGATTAAAATCGGGAAATAAGGGAAATGCAAAAGTGGAAAATTGAATTTTGAGGAGAATTTTTATGGCAAACGGAGTGAAAAAGCGAGGGATGAACCATTTTTTTTCGTTGAAAATTCAATTTTTGGAGGGAAAGGGATCGTGATTAAAAGAGAAAAGAAATCCCAACTGTTTAAAAACAGTCGGTGAACGACCAACCATATTTCAATGATGTCATTAAGGAACATCAACAAAACTACACAATATATCTTGAAAATAAAAAATAGAAAAGTCAAAAAAATTTGATACAATGAAAAAATGAACAGAGGGGAGTCCTAAGACGGAGGGAGAAAAGATGAGGCAAACGTTTTTCGGTTCGTTGTATTTGTCGCTCGCTGCTAGCATTTGGGGTGGAATGTATGTCGTTAGTAAATATGTGCTCGATTACGTTCCGCCATTTACGCTCGTATGGCTTCGTTATGCGATTGCTTTTTTTGTATTATGGACGATTTTACGACTAAAGCGCATCCCGATGCCAAAAGGAAAAAACGATTGGAAACCGATCATATATATTGGAGTTGTTGGATACGTTCTTTCGATTTCCTTACAGTTTGTCGGGACGAAATGGTCGGATGCGCACACGGCTTCGCTTATTACGTCAGCAACGCCTGCTTTCATCGTCATCTTCGCTCGCTGGATGTTGAATGAGACGATGACTCTTAGGAAACTAAGTGCGTTGTTACTCGCAACAGCAGGGGTTGTTGTTGTCGTTGGATTTAGCGAGGGGGAGGCGACTTCGTTTTTCGGGAACGTCTTACTCGTTGGAGCTGCGGTGACGTGGGCGCTTTTATCTGTGCTCGTCAAAATCGCATCTGCGCGCCTTTCCGTATTAGTAATCACGACGTACGCGATTTTTGTCGCTTTCATTGGCACAACGCCGATGATGGTATGGGAATGGTCGGAAGGGATGTCACAAACGTTTTCGTTTTCGGTCGTGCTCGGGATTTTTTATCTTGGGATTGTGTCGACGGCTGGGGCGTTTTTTCTTTGGAATAAAGGAATGGAAATGATGGATGCTGGGGTCGGTTCGCTCTTTTTCTTTTTCCAGCCACTTGTCGGTTCTTTGTTCGGCTGGCTGTTTTTGCATGAGCAATTACATGTCTCATTTTGGATTGGTGGAACGTTCATTATTGTTGCAGTGGTCATGGCTGTTTTGGAGAAAAAAGGAGTGGAAAGCGAACGGCAAAATGAAGAAAAAGTCAGCGTGTGATGCGCTGACTTTTCACTATGACACCATCGTATATACGGTTAACACAAGGACAGATATGAAGACGACGCCCATGACGTTCGCGCCGAGCCATGCGGCAATGACGGCACTTACAAAGCCGAGGATGCCAAATACCGGATCGTCTTGAATGAGAAAGATGCCCGGAACAATTAAAGCGCCGAGCGTGGCGTATGGGACGTTGCGCAATACACCGCGCCAAAACGGCGGCAAGTGGATGCGATGAAAAACCGTCAATGGAAGCATGCGCGGAATGTATGTCACGATGCCCATGCCAAGAATAATGAGAAAAAGGTTATTGTGCATATTCCGTCTCCTTCCTTTTTTCTACAATCCATTGGATACATATAGCCGAAACGATTGTAGAGATGACGATCGCCCATCCTTTCGGGACGTTGAGCCATAATAAAAGCGCGCAGTTCATGAGACCAGAGCACACCGCAAGCCAAAGCGCCTTTCGTTCTGTTTTGACGGCAGGGACTAATAGCCCGACAAACATCGCATACAAGGCGACAGATAAGCTCACTTGTACGTTTTCCGGCAAATACCCGCCAACAATATGTCCGATGGCCGAATGGACGACCCAACTGCTGTAGGAAATGAAAATGAGTCCGAACATATACGAAGCAGAGATCGTTCCTTCTTTCATGGCGGCGACAGAAAACGTTTCATCTGTAATGCCGAATGCGTATAGTGCTTTTTTCCAAAGTGCGTCATGTTCAGCTTTTTCATTGAGTGATGCGGACATTAAAAAATGCCGAATGTTTAAAATAAACGTCGTTAAAATGATTTCAAACGGACCGGTGCCAAGAGATAGTAAATTGAGCGAAATGTATTGCGCCGCCCCCGCAAATACAATCATGCTCATAAGCGTCGTGTCCATAAGCGACAGCCCTGTTGATTTCGCTAACAAACCGAACGTAAGCGCAACAGGCGCATATCCAATCGCAATGGCTACTCCTGATTTTACTCCGTCGCGAAACATGTACATCCCCCCTTCTTCTGTATTTTCATAAAATTTTTTCTATTTCGCAAGGATATATTTTGAATATGAAACTTTTTTCTTATTTTTTCGTATAGTAAGCTATCCGTGATGAAGGGGATGATAACTATGTTGAAAAAATTGCTTGACATGCTTTTACACAAAAATATGCACAAGCATCGTTACAGCAGTAGCGATCGTTATACGTACCGTCCGCATCGCCATCCGTCGCAATACGGCTATAAGCATTATAAGAAAAAACATCATAGCCACAGCATTTTCTCTAGCTTTTTTGGCAGTTCATGATGTTTGTTGAAAAGCCGTATCGAGAAGGAACGGTCGTAAACGGGCGATACACGATTCAAGCACTGCTTGGAGAAGGAAGTTACGGTATGGCGTATGTGGCGCGCGATGAAGAAACGAAGGAGCTTGTCGTTTTAAAACAGATGAAGCGGGCGAAAAAAAAGAAGCGGCGCGCATCGTTTGAACGAGAAGCGCTCATTTTAAAAAAGCTCAATCATCCACAAATTCCGAAGTTGTACGACTCGTTTGACGTGCGCGGCACGTTGCATCTTGTCATGGAATACATTGAAGGAGATACGATGGAGACGCTTATTTTTGATAAAAACAAAACGTACGATGAAAAAGAAGCGTTTTCACTATTGGCGGATGTGTTGCGTGTCGTGCAATACATTCATGAGCACGGCATTGTACATCGCGATTTGCGCATCCCAAATATCGTTTTTCGCAACGGGGTTGTATATGTGCTCGATTTTGGACTTGCGCGCTTTTTATCCGAAAAAAATGAACGGTTGTTTACGCTTGAACAGCGACTGCGGCGAACGATTGATGTAAAAAGCGACATATACGCCCTCGGTCATTTTTTATTGTTTTTATTGTATTCTTCTTATGAACCGACAGCGGACAAAGAGAAAAGTTGGGAAGACGAACTTTCCTTGTCAAAAGAAGCGCGCTATGTGTTGCGGCGCATGTTGCAGTTGGATTTGCCGTATGCATCTGTTGCGCAATTGGCGCGCGATGTTGCTGATGTAATTGGATAGGCGTTGTATGGCGCCTATTTTTTATTTTCGATGTCGCGTTTTGCGCGGATGAAGGCGATGAGTTGAATGATTTCGTCTTCCGTCACGGCTTCACCGTCTACTGTCAGTCGAACCGTCGGGAGAGTGAGCTCGATCGACGGTTGTTCCTCGTCTGTTGTCCCGAGTAAGTAGTCTGTTGTTGTGCCAAACAACGTTGCCAGCTCCTTGACCGCTTCGAGCGACGGCTGGCGATAACCGGACTCATAGCCTGCGTACGTGCTTTTAGCAATATTTAGCTGGTCGGCAATATATTGCAGCGACCATTGCTTTCTCTTTCTTAATTCCGATAGTCGTTTTGAAATCATCATGTTTCTCCCCCTTATTGCTGTTCGCGAAATGAATAAAAACACTTGTTATTTTCTTTTTTCCTAAATATAATTGAAATGAATGTACGCGAATCGCGAACGAATGTATTCATAGTTTACACTACATGACACAAAGAATACAATAGATGACTTAAAATCGCCATATTTGAGGTGACGATGATGAAAAAAATTTTGTTGCTTGCGACAGGCGGCACAATTGCTTCGGTGCCAAGTGAAGAAGGATTGACACCGAAACTAACCGCAAAAGAATTAACAAGCTACATTACGATCGACAATCAGCCGTATCGGCTACATAGCCAAATTTTAATGAACATCGACAGCACAAACATGCAGCCAGAACATTGGCGCGATATTGCTGAGGCGATTTATACACATTACGATCAATATGACGGTTTCGTCGTCACACACGGAACGGATACGATGGCTTATACGGCAGCCGCGTTATCATATATGATCCAAAACAGCCACAAACCGATCGTGTTGACCGGTTCACAAGTGCCGATCGGTTTTCCGAAAACAGATGCGAAAAAAAATATACGCGATGCGCTTCGTTTTGCGTGCGAAGACGTCGGCGGGGTATTTGTCGTCTTCGATGGGCGCGTCATTTTAGGAACGAGAGCGGTAAAAATGCGGACGAAAAGTTACGACGCGTTTGAAAGCATTAACCATCCGTACGTCGCCTACATTCATGGAGAAACGATTGATTATCAATATGAGTTTCCGAAGCCGAGCGGAAAACTGCAGTTTGATGCGTCGCTTTGTCCGGATGTGTTTTTGTTGAAGCTTCATCCGGGCACAAAGCCAGAAATATTTGATTACATTCGCCATTTATATCGCGGCGTCATTATCGAAAGCTTCGGAAGCGGCGGCGTGCCGTTTCAAGGGCGGAATTTGTTGCCGAAAATAAAAGAACTGATCGACGATGGCATGGCCGTCGTTATTACGACGCAATGTTTAGAAGAAGGGGAAGACTTAACGTTATACGAAGTCGGGCGAAAAGTGGCGCAAAATACGGTCATTTTATCAGGCGATATGAATACGGAAGCGATCGTGCCGAAGCTCATGTGGGCGCTAGGAAAAACGACGAATTTGCTTGACATAAAAAACTTGATGGAAACGCCAATCGCAAATGACATGACACAAAAACAAGAAGAAAGTTGGGATGCGTAAATGATGCAAACGAAAGCCGTACGAATCGAACGAGATTTGCTTGGCGAAAAAGAAATTCCATACGAC
Source organism: Anoxybacillus ayderensis (assembly GCF_000833605.1). Taxonomy (GTDB): domain Bacteria; phylum Bacillota; class Bacilli; order Bacillales; family Anoxybacillaceae; genus Anoxybacillus; species Anoxybacillus ayderensis. The sequence goes on from NZ_JXTG01000013.1 coordinate 37,595, forward strand.
GCATATTACGGCATTCAAACGATGCGCGCGGCAGAAAACTTCCCGATTACAGGGTATCGATTGCATCGCGAACTTATTCAGGCGATGGCGATCGTCAAAAAAGCGGCCGCGCTTGCGAACATGGAAACGGGTCAACTCGATGCGCGCATCGGTCAAGCGATTGTCAAAGCGGCAGAAGAAGTGATCGCAGGACAATGGCACGATCAGTTTATCGTCGACCCGATTCAAGGCGGCGCAGGAACGTCGATCAATATGAATACGAACGAAGTGATCGCGAATCGCGCACTTGAATGGTTAGGGGAGAAAAAAGGAAGTTACCATATCATTAGTCCAAATACGCACGTCAACATGTCACAATCGACAAACGACGTGTTTCCGACGGCCATTCATATCGCGGTGTTAAACATGGTGAACCAATTGCTTCAAACGATGGAGCATATGCACGATACGTTCGCTGATAAAGCAAAACAGTTTGATCACGTCATTAAAATGGGACGGACGCATTTACAAGATGCCGTTCCAATTCGGCTCGGGCAAGAATTTGAAGCATACCGCCGCGTCGTGAAGCGCGATATGGAGCGCATTGCGCAGTCGCGCCAACATGTATACGAAGTGAATATCGGCGCAACGGCGGTAGGTACAGGATTAAATGCCGATCCGGTCTATATTGAGCGCGTCATTTTTCATCTCGTTCGTTTGACCGACTTGCCGCTTGTGCGCGCAGAACATCTCGTTGATGCGACACAAAATACAGATGTGTATACAGAAGTGTCGGCTGCCTTAAAAATATGTATGATCAACATGTCGAAAATCGCTAACGATCTTCGTCTCATGGCGTCTGGTCCGCGCGCAGGGCTTGGGGAAATTACATTGCCTGCTCGTCAACCGGGATCGTCCATTATGCCGGGAAAAGTGAATCCGGTCATGGCGGAAGTCGTAAATCAAGTGGCGTTTCAAGTGATCGGCAACGACCAAACGATTTGTTTAGCATCGGAAGCAGGGCAGCTCGAGTTAAACGTCATGGAACCTGTGCTTGTGTTTAATTTGCTTCAGTCGCTTCATATGATGGACAACGTGTTTCGCGTGTTTACCGACTACTGCTTAGCTGGCATTGAAGCGAATGAAGAAAGATTAAAACAACATGTCGAAAACAGCATCGGCGTCATTACAGCAGTCAATCCGTACATCGGCTATGAAGCGGCATCACGCATCGCAAAAGAAGCGCTTCGTACCGGAAAATCGGTGCGTGAATTATGCCTCGAGCAAAATTTATTGAATGAAACAGAGCTACGTGCTATTTTAGACCCGTATGCGATGACAAGTCCAGGCATTGCAGGAAAATAACACGAATCGACAAAGAAAAGGAAGGTACATACGATGTCAAGCGGAGCAAACATGCACATTACTATTCGACTACAATTTGCGAAAAACGTTGTCGCTTTTAGCGACATTGCGACAGCGATCGGACAAGCTGGCGGGGATATTGTCGGTATCGACGTCATTTCTTCAAGCAAAACACATACGGTGCGAGATATTACCGTCAGCGTTCTTGACTCCAAACATGCGGACGTAGTTGTCGATACGTTGCGAAAAACGACAGGTGTCAAAGTCATTCACGTTTCTGACCGCACGTTTTTAATGCATATCGGCGGAAAAATTGAAGTGAAATCGAAAATTCCGATTAAAACGCGCGATGATTTAGCGCGCGTGTACACGCCGGGTGTGGCGCGCATATGCACGGCAATTGCGGAAGATCCGACGAAGGCGTATTCGTTAACGATTAAACGAAATACAGTGGCGGTCATTTCCGACGGAACGGCCGTATTAGGACTCGGAGATATTGGACCGTATGCCGCGATGCCGGTCATGGAAGGGAAGGCGATGTTATTTAAACAGCTTGCGGGCGTCGATGCGTTTCCGATTTGTTTAGATACGAAAGATACGGAAGAAATTGTGCAAATCGTCAAAGCGATCGCCCCAGCGTTTGGCGGCATTAATTTAGAAGATATCGCCGCACCACGTTGTTTTGAAATTGAAGAACGATTAAAACAAGAGCTCGACATTCCTGTCTTCCACGATGACCAACATGGAACAGCGGTCGTCTTACTTGCAGGGTTGTTAAATGCGTTAAAAATTGTAGATAAAAAAATTGAAGACATTAAAGTCGTATTAACAGGCATTGGTGCTGCAGGAATCGCCTGCACGAAAATATTGCTTGCGGCTGGTGTGAAAAACATTATCGGTGTCGATCGTCAAGGGGCGATTCATCGCGGTGTACAATACGACAATCCGTATTGGAACGAATATGCGCAATTAACGAATCCAGAAAATATGACAGGCTCTCTTTCCGACGTCATCGTTGGGGCGGACGTATTTATTGGCGTATCCGCACCGGGCATTTTGAAGGTCGAAGATGTGAAAAAAATGGCGAAAGACCCGATCGTTTTTGCGATGGCAAACCCTGTTCCAGAAATTGATCCAGAGCTTGCCGAACCGTACGTTCGCGTCATGGCGACAGGGCGTTCAGACTATCCGAACCAAATTAATAACGTCCTTTGCTTCCCAGGCATTTTCCGTGGGGCGTTAGATTGCCGCGCCATCGAAATTAACGAAGAAATGAAGCTAGCAGCAGCCGAAGCGATCGCCTCTGTCGTCACCGACGAAGAATTAAGCGAAACATACATTATCCCAAGCGTCTTTAACAACAAAGTGGCTGAACGCGTGCGCGAAGCTGTCATGAAAGCTGCATACAAAACAGGCGTCGCCCGAAAAGACGATATGATGTTCCGATAAAAACATGGCGTCATTGCGCCATGTTTTTTCGTTTCAAGTATCACAACGAAGTCGTCAGGGACAGGATTAGGATTAACGATCGTCAAACGAATTATTGAAAACCATGGCGGAACGATTGCGCTTCACGACAGCTCGGAACAAGGAACGACGTTTGTCATTCGTCTTCCGATTCACAGATAAAAACAGCATATTTATGGTTTTGTTCATCATTTCACAACTGTCGTCGACCTCCAATCTTGCAAAAAACTCGGGGGATCGACGACAAGTTGTTTTTGGGGATTTTTACATATGTAGCAAGGAATATAGACTATTGACTGAATTTTCGAATATGGGTATAATGTTACTGTATAGCTTTTCCATGTGATGATCCATCAACACTTTTTGGGGTTTGTATCGTACCTATGAGGAATTGAAACTGATGTGAACCTCGCTTCCACAAGCATCGCATGTCCTCGTTTGTATCATACCTATGAGGAATTGAAACACAGAAGACGAAGAAATGATGGCAATCGCTAAACGTTGTGTTTGTATCGTACCTATAAGGAATAAAACAAAAAAGTCAGCGACTAACACGCTGACTTCTTTTTCTTTTTATTATAAATTGTGGCAAGTAGAGAGTAAGAAATGAAAATATGAGTATAGAATTGAAAATTCATGTCGATTCATGAAAGCAATGAATAAAAAGGAATTTTTTTTATTTTGTCGAATATTGCAACATGTTATCATACATTGAAGGGGAGAGAGGGTTGTTAAATTGTTTTAAGAAAAGTTTTCATGGAACAATTGATGTGTACGCTTATAGTATTTTGGAGAATATAGATATAAAGAAGGGGAGATACTTTACTGATTTTGGTCAAGGTTTTTATGTTACAAGCAGTTATGATCAGGCGAAGGAATGGGCAATGAAAAAGTATAGGGATCATCTAAATAGCATTTCTGAGCCAAAGCCTGCGATTGTGCAATTGTGGTTAGATGTTGAAGCATTAAGTCGATATGTTAAAAGCGGATTAATTTTTGAAAGACCTGATGACAAATGGAGTGAGTTTATTTATAATTGCCGTAAATACGGTAGAAAAAATGCGATGTATCATTCACATGATTTTGTATGTGGTCCTTTGGCTGATGGGAAAATTGTTCCTCTGATGAACAAAGTGGAAAGAAATGAAATATCATTATTAGAGTTTAAGCGACACATACTCCCGAGAGGAAACATTGTAAATCAACTTTCTTTGCATACTGAGGAAGCTTTGGCATACGTACTTCATAAGGAGGTGCATATCATTGAAACTTTTAAAATATCCTCTTGATGAACTTGATCTTGAATTTATTTTAGAAATTCAGAACAGATTAAAACAACATTTCGGCGACCGTGCGTCGATTATTTTGTTGAATTCAGGATTGTTAGAACGAATAGTAGAGGATCCGGATTACGTTTACCATTACGATGAAGCGTATTGGGTTGAGCGAATCAAGAATAATTATGAGTCAAAACAAAATACTGTGTCGTAAAGGAGCTTATTTTTCATTCAATAAATGAAGCTCCTTTTGTTTTGACTTGTTGTTCAGATGACAAACATCGAAAAAAAGAGTAAAATACGGATGTGGGTATAAAAAAGAAAAGGACGGATGATTCATGGCAGGGAATCGATTTCATCATTCGAAAGCAGAGAAGTTGTTGAATCCGAAAAGGAGAGAACTCATTGCTCCAGAGGAAGTCGTTTCGTTATTGCACATCAGCGAACGGGATGTCGTGGCGGATTTAGGGGCAGGGAATGGCTATTTTACTGTCCCGATAGCGAAAGTGGCAAAAACGGTATATGCGGTTGATGTACAACAAGAAATGCTCGCTTCCCTACAGCAACATGCAGAAAAAGAAGGGGTAGAAAACATTGCTTACATCCTAAGCGATGTGACCGCAACAACGATTCCATCGCAATCGGTTGATCAAGGGCTGATGGCGTTTGTTCTTCATGAAGTGGCCGATCGGGAAGCGGTGTTTGCGGAAATTGCTCGCATCATGAAACCGAACGGTGCGTTTCTATTGATTGAGTGGGAAGCGGTTGAAAGCGACATGGGCCCACCGACTCATGAACGCATTCCTTCGCAACAGCTGATGGACGAGGCAAAAGCGGCATTTGCACATGTCGAGCTCGTTCATTTTCACCCGAGCGTATATGGAATCGTGATGAAAAAGTAGTCATCTTATTGTCGATGGCTATTTTTTTATAAACTTTCCTCCCTTCGCAACATACAGTAATAAAAGAGCATGCGATGAAGGGGGCTGAGGTGTGAACATTTTAGTCATTTGGCGGTTGTTGACGGTTGGTGGGGTGAATGCGGGCTGGCGCAATCGGGCGATCTATTTTAAAAAACATGGGATCGCGATGGACTTTTTATATACAAAAGACCTTGGTGGCATGCATATGATGGAAGACGTCGCAAACGTTTACGTCATGAAAAAGAAAAATGACATATACGATCTGTTACAAAAACGATATGATGCGATTATCGTCGTCGATACGAGCCAAGCGTACGATTGGTTAAGCGATGTCGGGTATCGTGGACCGATTATTGTCGAGGCGCGCACACCAGAATTGTTAAAATTGAAGCGAAATTTACAAGGGATTGAAAAAGTGACACTGCGTCAATTTATCGTTCCGTCTTTTTATCAAAAACGTCTTCTTTCCGTTTTGAGCGACGAACGAGCACCGATTACGGTCATTTATAACGGCTTAGATGCTTCTTTTTTTCGCCCGATGGAGTGCGATGATGTCCCGGATAAAAAAATTGTTGCGTACGTCGGACGGTTAGATGGGCGTAAAAATTGGCGTGCGTTTTTACGAATCGCCTCGTTGTTGCAAAAAGAGCGCGATGATGTGGAATGTTGGATCATTGGCGGACAACATAGTGTAGATAAAGAAGCGTTTGAAACGGAATGGAAGGAAAAACAGCTGACACCATTTGTGAAATGGTTTCCCGTTGTGCCGTATCAACAAATGCCGAATATGTATGCGAAAATTCGTCAATCGGGCGGCTGTTTATTAGCGACGACGAAAGTCGAATCGTTCGGAAATACATTTATTGAAGCGATGGCGTGCGGCGTGCCTGTCGTTGCCCCGCGCGTATCGGCAATGCCGGAAATTATCGTTCACGGAAAAACAGGATATTTATTTCGCGAGCATCATACGCGCGGTGCGGTTCGTGCGATCGCTGAAGTGTTAGACGACAAACAACAATATGCTCATATGAGCGAAGCTGGGCGAGCGCATGTGCTCAACCGATTTACGATCGAACGTTGCGCCCAAACGTATGTCGACTTATTACACAACATCGTGAGGGATATACATGAAGTATGAACGGACATTTGCGCAACATAAACATAATTCCCATCTTGTCACTTTTGACGATGGCAAACGGTATGTCGTGAAATGTTATGATGCGAAAAAACCGAAGGCGCTCATAAACGAATGGCTCGCTTATCAAATCGCAAAATATATGAACCTTCCAATCCCACACGCCCGTCTCGTTTCTTTGCCTCATACGCTTTTGCCTATTCCAGACGATACGACCGTTATAAAAACAAAAACGCAATTTGCGAGCGCGTATATCGAAGGGAAAAACGCCCACGAAACGACGATCGAACATGTTGAAAATGGATGGCAATTGGCGAGCGTCATCGTTTTCGACTATTGGTTGTACAATCGCGATCGGACGAGAAAAAATGTTATCATCGAGCAACGAGAGGAAAGGCAAACGTTATGGATCATCGATCATGCCGACATATGTGGTTGTTCGGCGTGGACGGTTGAACAATTAAAACAGTTGCCGCAAACGATTATAGACAGCAAAACACATCGCATGATGGCGTCGTTTACGACGGTAGAACAGTTCGAACAAGCAATCGCCATCATTCAAACGATGCCGACGCTTTTAATAGAAGAAATGATGAAACATATGCCAGAAGATTGGGACATTACGGAAGAAGAAAGAAAGCAGCTCGTTCATACGCTCGTTTATCGGCGCGACCATCTCGTTCCCCGTCTCATTCGCAAATTTTGCAAACAACTTTGGCCTGAGCTTGTATAGCTTAGGCTTTTTTTATGCATATTTTTCATTTGTTGTTAAAAAATAATGGGGAATGGAGGGGGGGTATGAGATTGTTTGCATTTGGATTCATCATCGTTTGTTTACATGCATTGCCGTATTTCGTGCTCGGGGAAGATGCGCATATGCGCGTACACGACAATTTAGATTCAAACATCGCTTGGTATCGCGTGCTCGTACGAAGCGGTGAGCTGTTCGGCTCCGTTCATGCGACGATTCCGCAAGTGATAAACGGGTTGCCGCGCAACGCATACGGAACGGAATTTAGCGGCATCGTCTGGCTTCACGCCCTTTTTCCGCCCGTCTATGCATACGGATTGAGCCAGTTGATGACGCGCGTCTTTGCATTTATCGGCATGTATGCATTGTTGAAAACGCACGTGATTAAGGAAAAAGAAAAAACAGCGGAGTGGATTCGTGTCGGCGTGGCGCTTGCGTTTGCCTTGACACCGTTTTGGCCATCGGGGATGCTTAGCACGCTCGGCATGCCGCTAGCGCTCTGGGCGCTACTGAACATTCGCGCTGGTGATCGCTCGTTGAAAAACTATGTCGTCCTTACTTTGTTGCCGCTCTATTCTAGCTTTGTGCTTGGCTTTTTCTTTTTTTTAAGCGCAATGTTTTTGTTTTGGATCGTTGATGCGTGGCGCCGTCGCCCGAACATCTCGTTATTGTTGGCGCTCGTATATATGACTGCTCTTTATTTGGCAGTGGAATATCGGCTCGTTCATTCGTTTTTATTTTCGACAGAACCGACAAGTCGAGATGAATATTTTCATGCCCGTCTGTCGTTATGGCGCTCGCTGCGATTAACATTCAAAAACTACATACTCGGTCATACGCATGTGATGACAATTCATACGCTCATTATTTTACCGATCACGTTCATCGCATTATATATCGTATGGAGAAAAAAATGGTGGCGAAACGAACGGCTATTTTGGCAACTTCATGTGCTGAATTTTGCGCTATCGCTTTGGTATGCGTTTTGGTTTTACAAGGGATGGATTCCTGCGACGGAGGCATTTCCGTTTTTAGACCGGTTTAATTTTGCGCGCTATCATTTTTTACGTCCGATGGTCATTTACGTGCTGTTTGCATTGTCGCTTCGCATCATTTGGCGCGCATGGGATGGGCGCATCGTTTCGTTTGCGCTTTTTGCGCAGCTTGTTGTGGCGCTGTTGTTTCATGAACAAATCGTCTATCGCGACAAGCCAACGTTTCGCGCGTTTTATGCCGAAAAGCAATTTCAAGACATCAAACAATATATAAAAAAGCCTGTTCATACGTATCGGGTCGTCAGCATCGGCATTCACCCAGCGATCGCTCAATATAACGGCTTTTACACGTTAGATACGTACAACAACTTTTATCCGCTTTCGTACAAACATCAATTTCGGCAAGTGATTGCGAGCGAGCTAAACAAAAATAAAAAGCTGAAGGAATATTTCGATGAATGGGGCGGACGTTGTTACGTATTTGTCGATGAGCTTGGCAAACGTTATATGTTTACGAAACAATCAAACAAACGCATTCGCCGTATGCAGCTCAATACGAACGTATTATACGACATGGGTGGGCGATACGTCTTTTCCGCCGTGCCGATTGACAATGCGAAAAAAAACAAACTAAAGCTATTGCGAACGTTTGAACACGAGGAGTCCGCATGGACGATTTATTTATACGAAATAGAAAGGAGTGAAACGACATGACGATTTTAGCGATCGTTGTCCCTTGTTATAACGAGGAAGACATATTGCCAGAGACGATTGAACAATTGCGGGCGTTGCGACAACAGCTCATCGAGGAACAGCTCATTTCTTCGGAAAGTAAAATCGTATTTGTCGATGATGGAAGCCGTGATCGGACATGGTCGATCATTTATAGAGCATGTTTGCGACACGAAGAAATTAAAGGGATTAAACTGGCAGGAAATGCAGGGCATCAACATGCGCTCCTTGCGGGAATGTTTGCCGCCAAACAAATGGCGCATTGCATTGTGACGCTCGATGCTGATTTACAAGATGATATATATGTCGTTCGTGAGTTTTTGCGTAAATTTCATGAAGGATATGACATCGTTTATGGGGTGAGGAAAAAGCGCGATGTCGATTCGTATATGAAGCGATGGACAGCTGAAACGTTTTATCGCGTCATGAATCGCATCGGGGTGAAACTCATTTACAACCATGCGGATTACCGTCTCATGAGTCGGCGCGCCGTCGAAGCGTTAGCACAATTTCGCGAAGTAAATATGTTTTTGCGCGGGGTCGTGCCGCTTCTTGGATTTCCATCTACAACCGTATATTACGACCGAAAAGAGCGAAAAGCTGGAGTGACGAAATATCCGTTCATGAAAATGATTCGCTTTGCGTTTGACGGATTGACGTCATTTAGCATGATGCCGATTCGTTTCGTTTCCGTTCTCGGCTTTTGTTCATTTTTTGTGAGCATCTTGTTTGCGATGTATGTGTTATTTTTAAAAATGACTGGTCATACACAAACAGGTTGGACGTCGCTTATGATGTCCATTTGGCTTGTCGGAGGATTGCAGCTCATTGCGATCGGGTTAGTTGGAGAGTATATCGGAAAAGTATATCAAGAAACGAAACAACGTCCGCGCTATATTGTCGATATGGATTTGTTAAATGGACCGATGATCGCGGCACGTGAACGAGAAACGTTTAGTGAAGAAGGAATTAGTTAAGGCTCCGATTAAGCGGAGCCTTTTTGCATCATTGTTCGTTGAAACGATTGAAACAGGGCGAATGAAACGAACGTAAGCACGATGCCTGTTATATACGGCAAACTCGGCTTTAATGTAAACAGCCATCCAGCAATGGCAGGTCCGCCGATGCGCCCGAGCGAATCGAACGACGATAACAGTCCTGTTGCGCTTCCTTGCCCATCGGTCGTCTGTTTCGTTAATAAGGCGGATACGCATGGGCGAATGACGCCGTTGCCGAGACCGAAAATCGTTAAATACAGGGCGGCTGTCCAAAAGTGATGGATGAATAAAATAAGAAAAAAGCCGAGTGCTGAAATAAATAGTCCACCACGAATGACCGTTCCTTCACCGAACGACTGAATGAGTTTTCCAAGCAATCCCCCTTGGACGATCGCACCGGCAAGTCCCATAATCATAAAAATGTAGCCAAGCTCTGTCGATGAAAGTCCTGCACGTTTTGCGGCAAAATAAGCAAACGTCGCCTCAAGTCCTGCAAGCGAAAACGTGACGATAAACTGCAATACGTATAGACGCGATACGTCGCTTCGTAGTGCCGCCATGAGTGATGGGCGTTTCGTTTCTCCGTTCGATCGCTTTTCTTTCGGAAGCGATTCATGTAAGAAAAAGAAAACGAATATGGCAGTGATAAGCGCCAAACTGCCTGCGATCCAAAACGGAACGGTTAAGCTCGCCTTTGAAAACACGCCGCCGATCGCTGGTCCGAAAATAAAGCCAAGCCCGACCGCCGCACCGATTATGCCCATTCCTTTCCCGCGGTTTTCTTCGGTCGTGACGTCTGCGACATATGCCATCGCTGTCGGCATTGTAGCGGCGGATAAAAAGCCACCGATGATGCGAGCGGCAAATAACATCCAAAGTTTTGTCGCCAACGCGAACAAGAAAAACGAAAGTGCCAAACCGAAAATGCCGAGCAGTAAAAACGGTTTGCGTCCGTAACGATCGGACAGCCGTCCCCACATCGGCGCAAATAAAAATTGCATAAACGAATATACAGCCATTAACCAACCAAGCTGTGTCGGAGTCGCACCAATGTTTTCTGCGAAAAACGGAAGGACAGGGATAATAATGCCAAATCCAACCATGACTAAAAACATCACGACAAATAAAAGCGGCAAATAACGCCGATCGTTCATCATCACCATCTCCACTATGTAGTTTGCATATTTATCATAATGGAAACGTGATCATTTTTCAAAGATGTCGCTGCATTGACAACGGAAAAAGTTTTCGCGAAACTGAAAAAAGGATGAACGATGTGGGAGAGTTGAGAAAGATGACATATATTAATCAGCACGTGTTAAACAATTTGTTTTACATTTTAGTGAGCATTTTTTTCTTTTACTTTTTATACGATTACGTTCGATTTTTCCAGCGCAAAAAAGTGTATCAACGTTTGTTGTTTGTTGTTTGCTTAAGCGTGCCGCTTATTTTATGTATGAAATATCCGATTTACATTGCGCCCGATTGCGTGCACGATTTGCGGCAAGTTCCGTTTCTCATCGGCACGTTTTACGGCGGATGGACGGTGAGCCTGCCGTTGCTTATTATTTTACTCGTTGCGCGATGGGTGATGTACGGGTATCAGTTTATTACGGTCGCTGTGTACGTCATGATGTTTATGTTCGGAAGTTTGTTTTCTCCATTTTTTAAACAGTTGCCGAAAACAAAACGGATGATTGCTTCCATGATGATGACGTTTATTCTTGCGATTGCAGCAACAATATTAGCGATAGCGATTTCCGATTTCGAAGTGACCGAGTCGTACATCGTTGATTTTATTCTCGTCCCTCCTGTCGCCGTACTATTTGTTGTGTTTGCGATGGAAACGTTACGAGAAGCGTTGCTCATTCGTTCGAAAGCGATCAAGCTGGAGAAAATGGAAGTCGTTAGCCAGCTTGCCGCAAGCATTTCTCATGAAATTCGCAATCCCCTTACCGTTGTTAAAGGATTTATGCAACTGATGAGAGGAAAAGACATATCGGAGGAAACGAAAGAGCAATATATGAATATCGCCCTTGAGGAATTAGACCGCGCCTGTGCCATTATTGACGATTATTTAACGTTTGCGAAGCCGTTCCCAGAAAAAACAGAACCGCTTCATGTACATCATGAACTACAAAAAGTGATCGACATGTTGCGTCCGTTCGCGAACATTCATGGGGTGAAAATCGTCCCAACACTTATGCCTGCAACAATCAAAGGGAACGGACAATATTTTCGGCAATGCTTTTTAAATATAATAAAAAATGGAATTGAAGCGATAGAAGGCGACGGGGCGGTGTACGTCGCTGTATATGTCGCTGAAAAAACGGTTACGATCGTTGTGCGCGATGAAGGAAAAGGAATGACGAAAGAGCAGTTGGCGCGATATGGGGAACCGTATTTCAGCACGAAAGAAAAAGGGACAGGGCTCGGGGCGATGGTATCGATTCGCATCATTGAAATGATGGACGGCACGTGGACGATGGAAAGCGAAAAAGGGCGCGGAACGACGATGAAAGTCACATTCCATCTGTTATTGGAAAAATAAAAATATTTCGAAATAGCGAAAAAGTATTGTCTTTAACGATTTTGGGCGTTAAAGTATAAAATGAACATAACAAGTAAGGGGAGTTTACAACGATGAGTTTGTTTCGGAAAAAGTCCATTGATGCGCTCATGAGCGAGTCGGGAAAAGGGGCAGCGCTCAAAAAAGAATTAGGCGCCTTTGATTTAACGATGCTCGGAATTGGAGCAATTATTGGAACAGGCATTTTCGTTTTAACAGGGGTGGCTGCAGCTGAGCATGCAGGACCAGCGCTCGTTCTTTCGTTTATTTTATCAGGATTGGCGTGCGTCTTTGCGGCGCTTTGTTATGCGGAGTTCGCCTCAAGCGTGCCGGTGTCGGGAAGCGCCTATACGTACAGCTATGCGACGTTTGGTGAGTTAATCGCATGGATGCTCGGCTGGGATTTAATTTTAGAGTACGGAGTGGCAGCGTCAGCAGTAGCGGCGGGATGGTCCGGCTATTTTCAAGGGTTGCTCGCTGGATTTGGCATTGAGTTGCCAAAGGCATTGACAAGCGCCTACGATCCGGCAAACGGTACGTTCATTGATGTGCCAGCGATTGTCATCGTTTTGCTTATTACGTTTTTATTGACGCAAGGGGTGAGAAAATCAGCGCGCTTTAATGCGGTGATGGTTTTTATTAAAGTTGCGGTCATTTTATTGTTTATTGCTGTTGGGGTTTGGTATGTGAAGCCAGAAAACTGGACGCCGTTTATGCCGTTTGGCTTTTCAGGCGTGGCGGCAGGGGCAGCGACGGTGTTTTTCGCATACTTAGGGTTTGATGCGGTATCGACAGCGGCAGAAGAAGTGCGCAATCCGCAGCGCAACATGCCGATCGGCATTATCGCATCGCTTGCGATTTGTACGCTTCTTTATATTGCCGTCTCGCTCATTTTAACAGGCATTGTGCCGTACGACCAACTAGGTGTAAAAAATCCGGTTGCTTTTGCGTTAAACTATATTGAGCAAGATTGGGTGGCAGGATTTATTTCGCTCGGGGCGATTACGGGGATTACGACGGTGCTTCTCGTGATGCTTTATGCCCAAACGCGCCTCTTTTATGCGATTAGCCGCGATGGCTTGCTTCCGTCATTGTTTGCGAAAGTGAGCGAGCGGAAACAAGTACCGCTTGTTAATTCATGGGTGACAGGCATTGCGGTTTCCATTTTCGCTGGGGTTATTCCGTTAAATAAATTAGCGCATTTAACAAATATCGGAACGTTGTTTGCGTTTACGACTGTGGCGATCGGCATTTTAATTTTACGCAAAACAGAACCGAACTTAAAACGAAGCTTTATGGTGCCGTTTGTGCCTGTCATTCCGCTTCTTGCGGTAGCGTTTTGTACGTATTTAGCGCTTCAGCTTCCAGCGACGACGTGGTTAAGCTTTGGCGGCTGGCTTGCGGTCGGTCTCGTCATTTACTTCTTGTACGGCCGCAAACATAGTAAATTAAATGAGGCAAACGGTGAGCAAAAACAAGTGAGTTAACGGATTGACAAAATAAGTTCGTACGCTTATAATGAAATTACAAATAACATAGTTTTCCTTTACAAAGGGGAGTAGCGTTCAGGCGTTGCCTGAAAACAAAGTCGTCAGTTCATGGACGTCGTCCATCGGCTTTGTTGGCACAACATGTGTCTAGCGAGACCTTTGCCGTTTGGCAAAGGTCTTTTTTGCGTTTTTATGATTTTTGCCGACGGACGAGGGAAAACTACATATTACAGGAGGGATCATTCATGGATGTATCATTATTGTTAGAGTACGGTTGGGTGCTTCTCGTTTTAATCGGTTTAGAAGGCATTTTAGCTGCCGATAACGCCGTTGTGATGGCGGTCATGGTAAAGCATTTGCCAGAGAAGCAGCAGAAACGAGCGCTCTTTTACGGGCTTGCCGGTGCGTTTATTCTTCGCTTTGCAGCGCTGTTTGTCATTTCTTATTTAGTGAACATTTGGCAAATTCAAGCGCTCGGTGCGTTATATTTAATGTTTATCGCCGTGCATCATTTTATTAACAAAAACAGAGACGGTTCGCATAAAGAAGGGAAAAAGCAGTCCGGTTTTTGGATGACAGTATTTAAAGTGGAACTTGCTGATTTAGCGTTTGCGATCGATTCGATTTTAGCAGCGGTCGCTTTAGCGATGACGTTGCCAAATACGAATTTACCAACGATCGGGGGGCTAGATGGCGGAAAGTTTTTAGTCATCTTCGCCGGTGGATTAATTGGTGTCATTATTATGCGTTTTGCGGCAAATGCGTTCGTGAAATTGTTGCATAAACGCCCAAGCTTAGAATCCGCTGCATTTTTAATCGTCGGCTGGGTTGGCGTGAAGTTGGCAGTCTATACGCTTGCGCATCCAAGTTTAGCCATCGTTTCGGAACATTTTGCCCATTCAGCATTATGGAAATCGATTTTCTGGATCGTTCTTTTAGCGATTGCCGCTGGCGGCTGGTTTTTCTCCGGAAAAGAAACGAAACAACAAAAAGAAGCGATTCAAACGTTGAAAAAAGCGCAAAACGAATAAGGGGAGGCACGTTCCTCCTCTTTTTGTTATAATAAAGAAAGAGAGGAGTGTTGATGTATGTTAAGTGAAAAATTGTTAAACGGACTGAACGATCAAATGAATTTTGAATTTTATTCTGCGCATGCGTACATGGCGATGGCAGCATATTGCTCGGCGGAAGGGTTGGACGGTTTTGCGAACTTCTTTTTAGTTCAAGCGGAAGAAGAGCGCTTCCATGCGATGAAGTTTTACAACTTTATTAACGCGCTTGGCGAACGAGCGATTATGACAGGCTTCCCATCGCCAAACAACGAATTTACGTCCGTTCGCGATTGTTTCGAAAAAGCGCTCGCTCATGAAAAAGAAGTGACGCGCCGCATTTATAAACTATCTGACTTAGCGTTAGACGAGCGCGAACATGCGACGATGAACTTTTTAAAATGGTTTATTGACGAACAAGTTGAAGAAGAGTCGCTGTTCGATACGCTTATCCAAAAACTTAAGCGCATCGAAAACGACAGCAACTCGCTATTTATGCTTGACAACGAACTCGCCCAGCGCACATTTACACCAGAAGCATAAAGGGAATGCATACGCATTCTCTTTTTGTTTAAGGGGATCGCATATGTGTACAAATGATTTTTGTGAATGCTATAATATTGGAAAAGGAATGGAGGGATGAAGATGTCACAACGAATCGAAACGCCGATTTCTTCTCAAGTAAAACAAAGTAAACCGAATACGTCCTTTGTTGACTTTGCACAATTAAGAAAGAAGATCGCGAAACCTTCCCCTTTTGGCAGAAAGCTCGTTGATATGTATAAACAAGGAAGGTAGCGTCACATGTCTTTCGTATTGACTTTTGAAGATGCGCGTCATGAAAGCTTTCAACAAGCGTCCATTTACATTGATGCTTGTTTTATTTTGGCTTACATGAACAGCGATGATCCACGCGGTGATAAAGTTTGTGAAATGTTACAAAAATGGCAAGGAGAAGGTGTCGCTAAATTAGGAATAAGCAGTCATGTGTTTGGAGAAGTCATTCATCAGTTGTTTATTCAAGAAATATTGTTTCCGCTCGAAATATACCACAACAAGCAGTTGCATCGAAAGTTAAAATCCCATCCAGATGTTCAGTTAGGACCGCTAGAAGAATCTACTGCATTTCTTTATGACATATGGAAAAAAGAAATCCCTCATTTTTACAATAACAATTTTGTCGTGAATGTATCCCGTCTTATTAAGTCTGTAAAAAATCGTTATCCATCGCACAGAAATAAGTTGCAAATTTTTTATAACAATGCGATTGATCGCTATAATGAGTTTATGAATGCCTTAAGAAATGATTTTCACGTATCGTTTTTGACTACAAATAGCGATATTCAACAGTTAACATTCGCTCAAATGAAATTATTTCAATTAGAAGTGTACGACGCATTACATTATGCGCTCGCGATGTATCACGGTTATGATTATTTCGCAACGCTAGATGGTGATTTTGTCCATCATCTTTACTCTGAAAACAGTAAAACGAAAATTTTAAAAATTGCCTAACATACTTTTTCTTCCCGCCTAACTAAATGTCGCACATGAGGCGATAAATGTAGGTAGGAGGGATTCGGATGGGATGGTTAGTCAATGATGATCCGTTGTTTGTTTTGCCGACGGTGGCGGTGAGGCTCGGGTTGAATGAAAGCATTTTTTTGCAGCAGCTTCATTATTGGCTCGGGAAAAGTACGCATACGTATGACGGGCATGTGTGGGTATATAACACGTACGAAGGGTGGCAAAAGCAGTTTCCGTTTTGGTCGGAAAGCACGATTCGGCGCACGATCGTTCGGCTTGAGAAAAAAGGCATCGTCGTATCAAGGTATCGCTCCAAGCTTGATAAAACGAAATGGTATCGCATTGATTATGATGTGCTAGCGAACGTCATGAATGACGAGGAAAAACGACAAAATGATGACACGAACGCGCAACATGAACAAAAGACGGTGCAACATGACGCGTCGTACGTGTCAACTTGCCTAGACGGACATAGCACGATGAACAGACAAACAAATATAACAACAGATCATACATTACAAAATATTATACAATTTTATGAACAAAACGGTTTCGGGACGATAAGTGGCTATGTTGGAGAAAAAATCGCATTATGGGTCAATGAAACGTCAGAGGAAATGGTGCTTCATGCGCTGAAAGTCGCTTTACAAAACGGGGTAAACACGTGGACATATACGGAAGGCATTTTGCGTAACTGGAAGAAAAACGGATATGTAACGACAAAAGAGCGAAGAAGAAGACCGGTGCGAACGGAGATGATTCCAGAGTGGCTACATATCGATTATTCGCAATATGAACGAAAAGCTTGCAGTGAAGCCGAGCTCGAACAAAAAAGACGGGCATTAGAAAAACGGCTAAGGGCTGCCCCTTAGCCTGTTTGCTTCATCGGCTCAGTCGCTTCTTTCGTCGCTTCGACCGCTTCAAAAAGCAAGTCGACGAGATGAACGGCGCGCACGTTTGCGAGCCCTTCACGTTCAATGCCAAGCTTCATTTGTAGTAAACAACCGGGATTGGCGGTAACGATCGTCGTCGCTTTCGTCTGTTTCGCTTGTTCCATTTTGTAATCGAGCACTTGCATCGACATATCCGGATGAACGATGTTATAAATGCCCGCAGACCCACAGCACCGGTCGGCATCTTTCATTTCGCGAAACTCGACGCCTGCAATCGACTGAAGAAGAAGGCGCGGCTCACTCGCTGTTTTCATCACGTTGCGCAAATGGCATGAATCTTGATACGTCACGATTTGGTTTGGCAAGCGCAAGCTGCGATGATGAAAGCCGAGCTCTACTAAAATGACGGAGACGTCTTTGATTTTGGCAACGAACGCTTTCGCGCGCTCCGCCCAAACGGGATCGTCTTTTAACAAATGGTCGTATTCGATTAAAAACGCTCCGCAACCGCCGGCGTTTGTGACGATGTAGTCGACGTTTAGCGCTTCAAACGCTTCAATGTTTCGTTTCGCTAACGTTTTTGCGTCCGCTTTTTCACCGCTATGTCCATGGAGCGCCCCACAACACGTTTGCGCCTCAGGAATGACGATGTCGCAGCCGGCAAGCTGCAATAGTTTCATCGTGCGATCGTTTATGTCCATAAACATCGTATCCATTAAACAACCGCTAAAAAAGGCGACGCGACGCTTTCGTGGGGCAAGCGCTTCAACGTGCGTCGGACGTTCGTTCATTTCTTTCCACGTCGGCACGTTCGGAAGCACTTTTTCCATTGTCGCTAAATGGTTCGGCAACAGGCGCAACAAGCCAAGTTTTCGCGCGAAAGATTGCAGCCCAGACCGTTGATAAAAGCCGAGGAGCGCCGTTGCGATGCGCATGCGCTTCGGATATGGAAACAGCTGTTTAAATACGAGGTGGCGAATGAAACGAACGATCGGCGAATACGTTTTATGTTGCGCAATAATATCGCGCGCTTCTTCAAGCAAATGACCGTAGCGCACGCCAGAAGGGCAAACGGGTTCGCACGCCCGACAGCCAAGGCAAAGTTGAAGCGAACGTTCAACGTCTTCATCCGGTTCAATGAGCCCATCGACGACCGCTTTCATTAACGCGATCCGCCCGCGCGGCGAGTGCGACTCTTGAAAGCCGGATTCAATATATGTCGGACATGTCGGTAAACAAAAGCCGCAGCGCATACAGTTTAATAGTTCGTCTTCGTTCATGCGCGCTTGAAATTGTTGTTGCATGATCTGTTCATTTTTCATCGCGTCACCACCACCCGTTTGCGCGTGCTTTTTGCGAACACTTTCCCCGGATTCATAATGTTGTTCGGATCGAGCGCTTGTTTAATCGCTTTCATAGCCGCGATTCCTTCTTTGCCGAGCTTCCATTCTAAATACGGCGCTTTCATGACGCCGACACCGTGTTCGCCTGTAATCGTGCCGCCAAGTTCAATTGCTTTCGCAAATATGTCTTCAAACGCTTGCTCGACGCGATGCAGTTCGTCTTTGTCGCGCACATCTGTCGGACATGTTGGGTGAAGGTTTCCATCTCCCGCATGGCCAAACGTGCAAATGGTGACGTTATATTTTTGCGCAATATCGTTAATCGCTTTCACCATATTGGCAATTTGCGAGCGCGGGACGGTCGCATCTTCTAAAATGGTCGTCGGCTTTAAGCGAGCGAGCGCCGATAAGGCAGAACGTCTTGCGGTGCGCAAATTGTTCGCTTCTTCTTCCGTTTTTGCGACTTGAACGGAAATGGCGCGTTGTTCGCGACAAATGCGCGCCATCGCTTCCATATCGCGGGCGACGACTTCTTTTGAACCGTCTTGTTCAATAAGCAATACCGCTTTTACGTCCGTCGGCAAGCCGATGTTGACGAACGATTCGACGACTTGCAGCGTCGGCTGATCTAAAAATTCAAGCGTCGTCGGAATGATTTTGTTGGCGATAATCGTTGAAACGGAACGGGCAGCCGCTTCTAAATCTTCATAAAGCGCGAGCATCGTTTGCTTCGTCTCCGGCATCGGAATGAGCTTTAACGTCGCTTCCGTAATGATTCCAAGCGTGCCTTCCGAGCCGACAAATAAACGGGTGAGGTCATAGCCGGCGACGTCTTTCGCAAGTTTTCCACCTGTGCGGATGATGTCGCCGCTAGCGAGCACAACTTCAAGCCCCATGACGTAATCGCGCGTCACCCCGTATTTTAAGCCGCGCAAACCGCCGGAGTTTTCGTTAATGTTGCCGCCGATCGTCGAAATTTTCATCGAGCTCGGATCCGGTGGGTAAAATAACCCTTTCGCTTCGACCGCTTGAATGAGGTCGAGCGTAATGACGCCCGGTTGAACAGTAACCGTTAAGTTTTCCTCATCGATTTCTAATATGCGATTCATATGTTTAAACAATAGGACGATGCCACCTTCTGTTGGGCACGTGCCAGCGCAAAGGTTCGTCCCTGAACCGCGCGGAACGATCGGAATGCGCTCTTCGTTACAAATTTTTACGATGTCGCTCACTTCTTTTGTGTTGCGCGGTGCGATGACCGCATCAGGAAGCGATTGAAAGTTTGGGGTTGCATCATATGAATAAACGAGCCGTCCGGCTTTCGAATCGTCGTAGTTTTCTGCACCAACAATGTCAATAAACTGTTGCTTCACTCGTTCAGTGATCATGTCATCCACCTTCTTTTTCAAAAGATAAGAAAGTATAAGATTTCAGATTTATGGAGCTGTCTAGCTCCAAGCGCCATCGGCTTGAGCCGCTCCGCCCCACACTGCGGCGGCGACAGCCTCCTCGGTGGGGCTTGTGCGCCCTTCGCCGATAGGCGGGCGCTTTTCGCTTTTCTTATTTGTACTATAAGCATAAAAAAAAGCGGGGAAACCCGCTATGGATGAACATATAAAAATAAAGCGTTTACAAGCTATTTTTTTGTTGTTTCATCTAAAAAACGAATGGCTAAATATAAAGTGATGACATGTTCCAAGTTGCGCACGTTTAAATTTGTATATTCTTGTATTTTTTTCAGTCGGTAATGAAGCGTATTAATATGAATGTGAAGCGCTTCGGCTGTTTGTTTGAGCGATAAGTTGTGCGCAAAAAATGTGCGGAGCGTATGAAGCAGTTCTTCGTCGTTCATTAACGGTTCGATCGTTCGTTGAATGAGCTCTCGTTTTGTTGATAAAGAAATGTCTTCTAAGCACATGTCTAGTCGTAAATCTTCATCAAAGACGATTTCCTCCGTTTGTTTCGCGACATGAAGGGCGCGCTCCGCTTGTTTATATGACTCATACACGTATTTCGCATCGGTCATTTTTCCGCATCCGACATGAAACGAAACATCATATTTTTCCAAAAACGATCGTTGCAACGTCTTTATTTTTGCGATCGTTCGTTCTTTGTCGTCGTCTGTCTGCAAAAAAAGCAAGCGATCGTTTCCCCAGCGGACGATGATGTCGCGTTTGTCGTCCCAAACGGTTTGGGTAAATTTCCACATTTCAATCGAAATCGTCCGTTCTTTATCGTTTAACGAAGCGATCACGACGCGTCGCTTCGCTGTTAAGTCAATATGAAACAGTTGCGCGCGTTCAAAAAAAGACGGTGACCATTCGCGCGTTTGCAGCCATTCAAACACGAACGTTTCAAGCGCCCGCGCTTCGAGCTGCAGTTGTTCTGTATAATAGTTTTCTTGAATAAGAAGCTCGGTCATTTTTTTCAACAGTTCTCCATACGGCGATACGTTCGTTGGATCGCCTGTAATGCCGATGACGCCGATGACGTCGCCGTGAAAAAAAATCGGCAAGTTCACGCCTGCTTTCACACCTTTTAATACACCTTCGTCTTGCTTTGTAATGATTCGCTTTTTCTTCTCTTGGCAAACGAGAAACGCTCCTTCGTGAAATTGACCGATGCGTGTCGTGTCGGTGCTTGCCATAATGATGCCGTTCGTATCGACGATAATAATGTCTTCATGAATAAGGCGACGCACGTCAGATACGATTTTTTTCGCGAGGTGAGAAGAGAGCATTCGTTCACTTCCTTTCTGCATGTAGCATACGAAAAAGAAACCGTCCTTTTATGTTGAGAAAGGACGGTTGTCCGATTACATGTGGAAACGTGCGACCGTTTGGCGAAGTTGTTCGGCCGTGCTGGCGAGCTCTTGCGAAGAAGCGAGCAGCTCTTGCATCGTTGCGTTTTGTTCTTCGGTTGTAGCCGCGACTTGTTCAATATTTTTAGCTGATTGTGATGAAATATCAATAATTTGATCCGCAAATGACGTCATCGTTTTTACTTTTTCATCAACGGAACGAATCGTTTCGTTCACCGTATCGCTTTCTGCTTGGACGCGCGCCATATCGGTAGAAATCATACGGAAAATATGCCCGACTTGTTCAACGAGCGAATGACCGCATTGGAACGACTCGCTGCTTTCATGCATGACGTGCACCGCATGCGCCGTTTGCGTTTGCGACTGTTCAGCGAGCGTGCGAATGTTTCCTGCCGCATGCGCCGTCTGTTCAGCCAGTTTGCGCACTTCTTCTGCGACGACGCCAAATCCTTTTCCATGCTCGCCCGCTCGTGCTGCTTCAATGGCGGCATTTAACGCAAGCAAATTCGTTTGATCAGAAATGTTTGTAATAAAGCCGACGATTTGATGAATTTCTTTTGATTTATCGTTTAACGATTCAATGACGGAAGCGAGACGTTCAATTTGTTCGCGAATAAGCTTCATTTGTGCAACCGTTTGCTCTACTAGTGATGTTCCTTCATTCACGCGCTTCGTTGCTTCGTTTGTTCTTTTTGCTGTTTCTGATACTTTGCTCATCACGGTCGTTAATGCATCGGATACGTTATGCACCGCTTCGTTCGTTTGTTTCGATACGCTTACTTGTTCATCTGCCCCTGATGCGACTTCGAGAATCGCTTGTGTAATTTGTTCGTTCGCTTCTGTCGTCGCTTCCGCGTTTAGACGCAACGTGTGCGACATGTCGTTTACATGCGTAGCAACCGCTTGAATTTGGGCGATCGATTGTTCAAGACCGTCCGCTAATTCATTCATCGCTTGCGAAATTTGTCCGACTTCATCCATTTCTGTATCCGTCAAGCGTTGGACGCGCAAATTGCCGCGCGCAAGCTCATGGCAGACGTCGACGACTTGTTTTAATCGTTTGCTTATTTTTCGGCTCACAATGACGAGGGAGATGACAGATAAAACGATCGCAACAACGACGGTAATCAACATCATAAAAATGTTTTTCGCAATCGTATCGTTCATTTCTGTCGTCAGCGCGCTTCGTTCATTGACAACGATGTTTCGTAACACATCGAGTTTTTCGATGCTCATATCGCGAATAGTTGCCGCTTTATTTTGAAAGCTAATAACTTGGAAAATGTCGATAATTTCCCCGCGATCACGATACGATAATACCGCAGGTTGAATCGTTTTATAAAGCAATTCATTTAACTGATTTTCAATCGAAATCGTCGAGCGATATATCGTTTTCGCCTCCTCCGTCTGCATATGCGGCTCTAATTGTTTCATTTTATCGTTAAACTGTTTCGTTAAGTCGCCGTATTGCCAAAGCGTTTCTGGGCGGGGGTTTGTCATATAGTCAGTAATGACAATATATTTTTGTTTAAATAATGAGCCGAGGTCGGTAATTAAAATCGCTTGGTCGCTTTTTTGTTCGACTTGTTTGACGACGTTCGTTAAGTTATTGACGAGTAAAAATACAAAAATGAAAACGCTGACAAATAAAAGTGTAGCAAAGCTGAAAACGATCCCATACTTCCTGCCGATCGTCGTCGTTTTTTTCGTTTGTTTTGTTTTTGGTTTTTTCTGAAAACGGATTGACCATCGTTTTTTCATCGTGAGGCCCCCTTCGCTTTTTTCTCATTATAGCATGACCGTTTAAAAGAAAGGGAGAGTATTTTTGGGGAAAATGCCACGAATTTTGTCACAAATTTTTTGTTGCAATCGGTTTCAACTTCGTTTACAATTCAAATCAACAAGGAATCCGAAACGTTTTGGAGGAAATGAAAGTGACAACGATTAAAGATATTGCGAAAGCGGCTGGTGTGTCGGTGACGACTGTTTCGCGCGCGTTAAACGGCTATTCCGACGTCAGTGAAAAGACGCGCAAAAAAATTATCGACATCGCCAAGCAGCTCAATTACAGCCCGAATACGCTTGCGCGAAGCCTTGTCATGAACAAATCGAAAACGATTGGGCTGCTCGTTTCAGGCATGACGCGCTCAGCGGTAAAGGATAACTTTACGTTTGAAGTGATGACAGGCGTCAACGATTACATCGCCAAAACAGATTATGACGTCATTTTGTTTAATACAAATTCGACGAAACAAAGGGAAAAAACGTATTCGCAACTATGTCGCGAACGGCGCGTTGACGGCGTCATTTTGCAAGGAATTAAAACGGATGATCCGTACTTAACGGAAGTTGTCGAAAGCGACATTCCGTGCGTATTAATCGACATTCCGATTCAGTCCGATCGCGTCGGATATGTAACGACCGATAACGTATATGGAGCGAAAAAAGCGGTGCAACATTTGCTTGAGCTTGGGCATCGCAACATTGCGATGATGAACGGGCACGATTACGCTTTCGTGAGCAAGCAGCGCCTGCAAGGATTTTATGAGGCGATGGAAGAAGCAAATGTGCCGATTCGAAAAGAGTGGGTCGTTAACGGCGATTTTTCGGAAGAGATGGCGGAAGCGAGGGCATACGAGTTGTTTACAAACGAGCCGAATATTACTGCCATCTTTTGCGCAAGCGACTTAATGGCGCTCGGTGTCATGAAAGCGCTCAAACAGCTTCATTTGCGCGTGCCTGACGATGTATCGGTCGTTGGATATGACGATATTTTGCTTGCGTCATACGTATCTCCCGCATTAACGACGGTGGCGCAAAATAAATTTCAAATGGGTTATGAAGCGGCAAGCATGCTGATTGATATGTTGGAAGGAAACGAAGCGAAAGTCGTGACGTTGCGGACGCAACTTGTCGTGCGCGAGTCGACGGCGGAAGTGAAAAAAGGGTAATCCTTTTTTCATGTTGAAAATCCGAAACGTTTTGGAAAAATGACATTTACACGAGGAAAGGGAGTTTACGATGCTGCAATACAACTTAGGAACAGGCGAGTATAAAAACTGGATCGTATCAGAAGTCGCATTCAACCCGCATGCGCTCGGAAAATGCGAAGCGATTATGGCGCTTGGCAACGGGTATATGGGGCTTCGTTCAGCGACGGAAGAATCGTACGTCGGGCAAGTGCGCAATTTGTTTGTCGCCGGTACGTTTAACCAGTTTGATGAATATGAAGTGACGGAACTGCCGAATGCACCAGATGTCGTTGAGTTAGACATTTGGTTAAATGGCGAAAAGTTTTCGTTGGAAAAAGGGAAAATCATTCATTATCGCCGCGACTTAAATGTGAAAGATGCGGAATTAGTGCGCCACATCATTTGGGAAAATACGCGCGGCGAGCAGTTTGAGCTTACGTTCCGCCGCTTTGTGTCGCTAAAAAACTTACATCTCATCGGCATGAAGATGGAAATAAGACCGCTCAATTGCGACGCGGACGTTCACATTACATCCGGCATTAACGGGCAAATGACAAATAGCGGAGCGCAACATTTTCACGAAGGAGAAAAGCGCATTTTTGATAAAAAATATTTGCAACTTATTCAAACGACGACGGAATCGAAAATTGATTTTGTCGTCAATGCGGTCCATCGATATATGATTGACGGAAAAGAAGTCGAAACAGAGCCGCGCATGGCGATCGACCGCCGCAAAGTGTTTATTCAAGTATCGTTTCATGTCAAAAAGGGAGAGGCGTTCACGTTTGAAAAGCTCGCCAACGTGTACACAAGCCGCGACAAAGCGTACGACCATGACGCATACAGCCTTGATGTGATGCGACAAGAGGCGCTCAACGACTTAAAAGAAGAAGCGAAAAAAGGGTACGATGCGCTCTTTTCCGAAAACGTTTCGGAATGGAAAAAACGTTGGGAGCAAATGAACATTACGATCGAAAGCGAAAACGAATTTGACCAGCTTGCGATTCGCTTTGCGCATTACCATTTAATCATTATGACGCCAGCGCATGACGCGCGCTTTGGGGTTGCGGCAAAAGGGTTAACAGGCGAAGGATATAAAGGTCATTCGTTTTGGGATACAGAAATTTTCATTTTGCCGTTTTTCACATACACGTTCCCACATATTGCCCGCAGCTTGCTTGAATATCGTTACAACACGATTGAAGGGGCGCGCCGAAAAGCGAGAGCGAACGGCTATGAAGGAGCGATGTATCCGTGGGAGTCAGCGTTTACAGGCGATGAAGTGACACCGGTATGGGGCGCGGTTGATATTGTGACAGGAAAAGCGACGAAAATTTGGTCTGGCTTTATCGAGCAACATATTACGAGCGATATCGCGTTTGCGGTATGGCAATATTACAAAGTGACAGGCGATGAAGATTTTATGAAACGTTGTGGCTATGAAATGTTGTTTGATACCGCGACGTTTTGGGCGAGCCGATTAGAATGGAACGAAGAAAAGAAACAATATCACATTAACGACGTCATCGGTCCAGATGAATATAAAGAGCACGTCAACAACAACGCCTTTACGAACTATATGGCGCATTGGAACATTGAAACAGCGATTCGCTATTATGAAAGATTAAAAGAAAGCGATCCGGCATTGCTTGACGCGTTACACGAAAAAATTGGCGTGCATGAAGCATATAAAAAATGGAAAGAAAAAGTCGATCTCATTTACTTGCCGCAGCCGCGCGAAGAAGATCTTGTCATTCCGCAAGATGATACGTATTTAACAAAACAAATTATCGACTTAACGAAATATAAAAAGCAAACGCGCGTCGGCACAATTTTTGAAGATTACAACCTTGAACAAGTGAACAACATTCAAGTATCGAAACAAGCGGACATTATGGTGTTGTTTTACTTGCTAGAAAATAAGTTTTCACAAGAAGTGAAACGAGCGAACTGGAACTATTATGAGCCAAAAACGCTTCACGATTCATCGCTCAGTTTATCGACACATTGCATTTTAGCGAGCGATATGGACGATCGCGAGCTAGCGTATCAATTGTTTGAACAAGCATCCCGCATCGACTTAGGTCCGAATATGAAATCATCGGATCACGGCATGCATACCGCCTCCATCGGCGGCGTATGGCAATCGGTCGTATGCGGATTCGGCGGCGTGCGCATGCTTGACGGAAAGTTACGCATTCATCCGAAACTTCCAAAACAATGGAGAAAACTATCGTTTCCAATATATTGGCGCGGTGATCGGTTAGAAGTAACGGTCACGCACGAGTCGCTCGTCGTGAAAAAAGTGACGAACGTTTGCGATGCCGTGACGTTTGATGTGTTCGGCACGACATACGAAGTAAAAGACGAAGTGACGATTCCACTTGCATGAAAGGATTTGACATGATGAACAAGGAACTAAAGGCAGTGATTTTCGACTTAGACGGTGTCATTACCGATACGGCAGAGTATCATTTTATCGCATGGAAACAGCTTGCGGAGGAATTAGGTATCACGTTTGATCGCGCGTTTAACGAGCAGTTGAAAGGGGTGAGCCGCATGGAGTCGCTCGAGCGCATTTTAGCGCTCGGCGGCCAAGCGGATCGCTATACGATGGCGGAAAAAGAGGCGCTAGCCGACAAAAAAAATGAACATTATAAACAGCTCATTGCGCGCATGACGCCAGACGATTTACTTCCCGGCATACTCGATTTATTGCGTGAACTAAAACGTGAAAACGTGAAAATCGGCTTAGCATCCGCAAGTAAAAATGCGTTTACCGTCATCGAACGGCTACAAATTGGCGAATATTTCGATACGATCGTCGATGCGGCGAAAGTAAAAAACAGCAAACCGCACCCAGAAATTTTCTTGACTGCGGCTAAACAGCTACAAGTAGACCCGTCCGCGTGCGTCGGAGTGGAAGATGCGCAAGCAGGTGTGGCAGCCATTCAAGCGGCGAACATGTTCGCCATTGGCGTCGGTGACGAGGAAGCGTTAAAAGAAGCGGACTACATCGTCCAAACGACAGCTGAGTTAACGTACGATGTAATTGTACGTGCATTTCATCGGGAATAAGGGAGCTCGTCTCCCTTCCAAATATAAAATGAATAAGAAAGGGGTCTTATATGATGAAAAAGAAACAATGGTTTGCGCTTAGTATGTCGACAATGCTTTTTGGAAGCGTTTTAGCGGGATGTGGCAGCGAAGAAAAAACAGCAAAAAATGAAGGAAACGATAAGAAAGAAGAACAAGTAGAAGTCACGCTTGCAGGTTGGGGCGGCAACCCGATGGAACAAAAATTGTTAAAGCAAACGTTAGATGAATTTGAGAAAAAATATCCGAACATTAAAGTGAAACATGAAGTCATTTCCGATCAATATATGGATGTCATTAAAACGCGCTTAATTGGTGGCGAAGGTCCAGACGTATTTTATTTAGATGCGTTTGAAGCGCCAGCGATGATTGAAACAGGTGTTTTAGAGCCGCTTGATGACTATGTCACAGACGATTTTGACATCAACGATTTTGAAAAACCGCTTCTTGATGCGTTTAAAGGTCCAGACGGTAAAATATACGGCTTCCCGAAAGACTATTCGACGTTAGCGCTTTTCTACAACAAAAAAATGTTTGAAGAAGCAGGGCTAGACGTACCGAAAACGTGGGATGAATTGCGCGAAGCGGCGAAAAAATTAACAAAGGGAACAGAAGTGTACGGTTTCGGGGTAGCACCGGAATTAGCGCGCCTATACTACATCGCGGAATCAAAAGGCGGCAAAGTCGTGACAGACAACAAAGCAAGCTTTGCCGATCCGAAAGTCGTTGAAGCGTTACAGCCAATCGTCGATATGCGCTTAAAAGATAAATCAGCAGCGCAACCAAATGAAGTTGGCGCCGGCTGGGGCGGCGAAATGTTCGGTCAACAAAAAGCAGCGATGGTGATCGAAGGAAACTGGGCGATTCCATTCCTACAAGAAACGTTCCCAAATACACCGTTCGGCACAGCAGAAGTGCCAACGATTGACGGCAAAAAAGGAACGATGGCTTATACAGTAGCGTACGTCATGAACAAAGATTCGCAAAAGAAAGAAGCGGCATGGAAACTTATTTCGTTTTTAACAGGAAAAGAAGGAATGAAAATTTGGACAAGTAAAGGATTTGCGTTGCCAACACGTAAATCGGTCGCATCTGAACTCGGATACGATAAAGATGAATTGCGCGCAGCGCTTGTTGCAGGAGCACCGTATGCGACCGTATGGCAAAACGGTACGAACTTGCCGATTATTATGAACAACTTTAACAACCAGTTTGTGAGCGCCTTTTTAGGTGAACAACCGCTTGCGGAAGCGCTCAAAAAAGCACAAGACATTGCGAATAAAGAAATTGAA
>NZ_JXTG01000014.1 GCF_000833605.1 Anoxybacillus ayderensis
CGTAGTCAAGAAAACATCCGACGGAGCCAAAAGCTTTTGACGAAGACGTGCGTGCACGTCGAACGGAAAAAGCGAAGGCGTAGGAGGATGTTAGTTCGAAGCTAGACACAAGAAAAGCGTAGGCGACTACGCAACCCCTGTTATCTAGTTTTGAAGGAATAATCCTTCATCATATTGCTCGGTGACGATGGCGGAGAGGTCACACCCGTTCCCATCCCGAACACGGAAGTTAAGCTCTCCAGCGCCGATGGTAGTTGGCGGGACACCGCCTGCGAGAGTAGGACGTTGCCGGGCAAAGAGAAGACCAAGACGAAAATTGTCTTGGTCTTTTTGTTTTATTGAGTGAATGCAATGGGTAAAATATATGAGAAGAAAAGAAGGGATTCTTGCATTTTTGCAGAATTCCGTATATATTAAAATTAAAGTCAAATATAGTCAAAGTCAACTGACAGAGGAGGGATTATGTGAGGAATATCTCTGATGTCATTGAGCAATATTTAAAGCAAGTGTTAAATATGAGCGGAAAAGATATCGTCGAGATTAAACGAAGTGAAATTGCGGATAAATTTCAGTGTGTTCCTTCGCAAATTAACTATGTCATTAATACGCGTTTTACGTTAGAGAGAGGATATATTGTTGAAAGTAAACGGGGCGGTGGCGGTTATATTCGTATTATGAAAGTAAAAGCCCAAAATGCTTCTCAGCTCATTGACCATTTATTGTCCATCGTTCGGGATCGAATTAGTCAAACGAATGGAGAACATATTATTCAACGATTGTTAGATGAAAAGGTAATTTCACAGCGGGAAGCGAATATGATGTTAAGCATTATTGATCGCGCAGTTTTGTCTATTGACCTTCCTGATCGTGATGAACTGCGTGCACGCATATTAAAAGCAATGCTGACATCGCTAAAGTATATGTAAAGAGGGTGAATACTTTGATATGTCAAGAATGCAATCAACGGCCAGCGACGCTTCATTTTACTAAAATTGTGAATGGGGAAAAAACAGAAATTCATCTTTGTGAACAATGTGCGCATGAAAAAGGTGAAATGTTTATGTTCCCTCATCAAGGCGCTTTTTCCATTAACAATTTAATTGCAGGATTATTAAATATGGATGCATCACTAAAAGAACCAAAAGCGCCCTCTTTTCATAATGAGCATATATTACAATGCGAGCATTGCAAAATGACATATGCCCAATTTGTAAAAGTTGGTCGCTTTGGTTGTGCGAGTTGCTATGAGACGTTTCGTACCTATTTGCCCCCTATTTTCCGAAGACTGCATGGCGGGCATGTAGCCCATGAAGGGAAAATTCCGAAGCGGGTCGGTGGCACATTATATGTTCGTAAACAAATTGGACAGTTAAAACAAATGTTACAGGAGCTTATTGCTAAAGAACAGTTCGAAAAAGCCGCTGAAGTGCGTGATCAAATTCGGGAGCTTGAGACAAAACTAAACGCAGAAGGGGGCGCTTGATATATGAATGAATATGTATTTTTTCAACGCGCTCTAAGCCCATGGATGAACGAAGAAGGTCCAGATTCCGACATTGTGTTAAGTAGTCGCATTCGTCTAGCGAGAAACATGAAACAATACTCGTTCCCGACCGTATTTACAAATGAAGAAGCGATGCAAATCGTTCAATTGTTTGAACAGTTATTTTCACAAAGACGTCTCGGTCATATCGGTCCCTTTTTCTTATTAAAAATGAATGAATTACAATCGATTGAAAAGCGTGTGTTAGTCGAAAAACATTTGATTAGTCCTCATTTAGCTGAAGATTGTACATTTGGTGCATGTTTATTATCGGAACAAGAAGAAGCGAGCATTATGATCAATGAGGAAGATCATATTCGCATCCAATGTTTGTTTGCAGGCTTTCAATTAAAAGAAGCGTTAAAAATGGCTAACGCTTTAGACGACTGGATTGAACAACATGTCGACTATGCTTTTGATGAAAAATACGGATATTT
The DNA here is from genome assembly GCF_000833605.1 of Anoxybacillus ayderensis. Classification (GTDB taxonomy): domain Bacteria; phylum Bacillota; class Bacilli; order Bacillales; family Anoxybacillaceae; genus Anoxybacillus; species Anoxybacillus ayderensis. The sequence goes on from NZ_JXTG01000014.1 coordinate 1,981, forward strand.
AACTAGTTGCCCAACAAACGTCGGGACAGGATTACGTGCATCCGTTATGATGCACTTACCAGGACTTGTATTAACACAACAAATAAATCAAGTAATTCCAGCTATTAATCAGCTTGGTTTAGTTGTTCGTGGCACGTATGGAGAAGGCAGTGAAGCATTAGGGAATATTTTTCAAATATCAAATCAAATTACATTAGGAAAAAGTGAAGAAGATATTGTCGAAGATTTAACGGGAGTTGTTCGTCAATTAATTGAACAAGAGCGAATGGCTCGTGAGGCATTAGTCAAAACTTCTAACATACAATTAGAAGATAGGGTATATCGTTCTTACGGTGTTTTAACGAACAGTCGAATCATCGGTTCAAAAGAAGCGGCACAATGTTTATCCGATGTACGATTAGGTATTGATTTAGGGTATATTACGAACGTGCCAAAAACGATTTTAACAGAGCTAATGATTTTGACACAGCCCGGTTTTTTACAAAAATATGCAGGTGGTGCGTTGCGTCCGCAAGAGCGAGATGTTCGCCGTGCATCACTCATTCGCGAACGATTATACCAATGGAAGTAAATTAAAGGAGGTTGATGAGAATGATGTTCGGACGTTTTACAGAGCGAGCACAAAAAGTGTTAGCACTAGCACAAGAAGAAGCGGTTCGTTTGGGACATAACAATATTGGAACAGAGCACATTTTGCTTGGCTTAATTCGCGAAGGGGAAGGAATTGCAGCAAAAGCGCTTATGGCGCTTGGATTAGGACCAGATAAAATTCAAAAAGAAGTAGAATCACTCATTGGACGTGGAAACGAAGTAGGACAAACGATTCACTATACGCCTCGCGCAAAAAAAGTGATTGAATTGTCAATGGATGAAGCTAGAAAGCTTGGACATTCGTACGTTGGAACAGAGCATATTTTACTTGGACTTATTCGTGAAGGAGAAGGTGTTGCTGCACGTGTTTTAAATAATTTAGGGGTAAGCCTAAATAAAGCTCGTCAGCAAGTGCTTCAATTATTAGGAAGCAACGAATCGGCCTCAGGACATCATGGGGGAACAACGCATGCGAACACGCCGACATTAGACAGTTTAGCACGTGATTTAACAGCTATTGCACGTGAAGGCGGTTTAGACCCTGTGATTGGAAGAAGTAAAGAAATTCAACGTGTCATTGAAGTGTTAAGTCGCCGGACGAAAAATAATCCTGTTTTAATCGGAGAGCCAGGTGTAGGGAAAACGGCCATTGCCGAGGGACTAGCTCAACAAATTGTCAATAACGAAGTGCCAGAGACACTTCGCGATAAGCGTGTCATGACGCTTGATATGGGAACAGTCGTTGCAGGAACAAAATATCGCGGGGAATTTGAGGATCGATTGAAAAAAGTGATGGATGAAATTCGCCAGGCTGGCAACATCATTTTGTTTATTGACGAATTGCATACGCTCATTGGAGCTGGCGGTGCTGAAGGGGCTATTGATGCGTCAAATATTTTAAAACCTTCTCTTGCTCGCGGAGAATTACAATGCATTGGGGCGACAACATTAGATGAATACCGAAAATATATTGAAAAAGATGCAGCGTTAGAAAGACGCTTCCAACCAATTCATGTTGGGGAACCAACGGTTGAGGAATCTATTCAAATTTTAAAAGGTTTGCGAGATCGTTACGAAGCTCACCATCGCGTTTCTATTTCAGATGAGGCGATTGAGCAGGCAGTGAAGCTTTCAGACCGCTATATTTCGGATCGATTTTTACCAGATAAAGCAATTGATTTAATTGACGAAGCTTGCTCGAAAGTACGTTTACGTTCGTTTACGACCCCACCAAACTTAAAAGAGCTCGAACAAAAACTTGAGGAAATCCGCAAAGAAAAAGATGCAGCTGTACAAAGCCAAGAGTTTGAAAAAGCAGCATCATTACGCGATGCGGAACAAAAATTGCGCGAACAACTTGAAGAAACAAAGCGAGCATGGAAAGAGAAACAAGGTCAAGAAAACTCTGAAGTGACTGTAGAAGATATTGCAGCTGTTGTGTCAAGTTGGACCGGAATTCCGGTATCTAAATTAGCTCAAACAGAAACAGAACGATTATTAAAGTTAGAGGAGATTTTACATTCTCGTGTCATTGGGCAAGAAGAGGCGGTGAAGGCCGTTGCAAAAGCGGTGCGTCGTGCTCGGGCAGGATTAAAAGATCCAAAGCGTCCGATTGGCTCGTTTATTTTCCTTGGACCAACGGGTGTAGGAAAAACAGAGTTAGCACGAGCGCTTGCTGAAGCGATGTTTGGTGATGAAGATGCGATGATTCGTATCGATATGTCTGAATATATGGAGAAACATTCGACATCACGTCTTGTCGGTTCACCTCCAGGGTACGTCGGCTATGAAGAAGGTGGACAATTAACGGAAAAAGTTCGTCGCAAACCGTATTCTGTCATCTTGTTAGATGAGATTGAAAAAGCGCATCCAGATGTATTTAACATTTTATTACAAGTACTAGAAGATGGACGTTTAACAGATTCGAAAGGACGCACAGTTGATTTCCGCAATACGATTATTATTATGACATCAAACGTTGGTGCTGACGCTTTAAAAAGAAATAAATATGTCGGCTTTAATGTGCAAGACGAAAGCCAACAATATAAAGATATGAAAGGGAAAGTGATGGACGAGTTGAAAAAGGCGTTCCGTCCGGAGTTTTTAAACCGAATTGATGAAATTATTGTTTTCCATTCACTTGAAAAGAAACATTTGAACGAAATTGTTTCATTAATGGTTGAGCAATTGAAAAAACGCCTACAAGAACAACAAATCGATTTAGAATTAACGGATGCCGCAATTGAAAAATTAGCAGAAGAAGGTTACGATTTAGAGTACGGAGCGCGTCCGTTGCGTCGAGCAATTCAAAAACATATTGAAGATCGTTTATCTGAAGAACTGTTAAAAGGAACGATTGGAAGTGGACAAAAAGTTGTTATGGACGTAAAAGATGGTCAGTTTGTTGTGTTAACAACAGAGACAGTAAAATAACGAAAACAAGGTATGCTTACACGCATACCTTGTTTTTCATAATGAAAGGAATGGAGTAATGGTTAAGCGGAAAACGAAATTCGTTTGTCAACATTGTGGATATGAAACAGCGAAGTGGATGGGAAAATGTCCAGGCTGTCATTCATGGAACGCAATGGTCGAAGAAACGGAAATAGTAAAACCACATAACCGTGCGCTATTTGTGCATACAGAAGGGGTAGCAGCCAAGCCTGTATCGATTACGACGGTAGAAACAACACAAGAACCGAGAATCGATACGAAGTTTACAGAGTTTAATCGCGTGCTCGGGGGTGGAATTGTTCGTGGTTCCCTTGTTTTGATTGGTGGGGATCCTGGTATTGGGAAATCAACATTATTGTTGCAAATTTGTGCTCAACTCGCAAACGATGCTCATCCTGTATTATATATTTCCGGGGAAGAATCAGTAAAACAAACGAAGTTGCGCGCCGAGCGGTTACATGTAACTGCTGAACATTTATATGTTTTGTCTGAAACAAATTTAGAGCATATTATCCAAACTGTTGATGAAATGAAACCATCGTTCGTTGTCATCGACTCGATTCAAACGATATATCGCTCAGAAATTACATCTGCACCAGGGAGTGTTTCACAAGTTCGTGAATGTACAGCAGAGTTGATGCGAGTAGCTAAAACGAAAGGTATTGCGATTTTTATTGTTGGGCATGTTACGAAGGAAGGGGCGCTTGCCGGACCACGCATTTTAGAACATATGGTTGACACCGTATTATATTTTGAAGGAGAGCGTCATCATACGTATCGCATTTTACGGGCGGTGAAAAATCGATTTGGTTCTACAAATGAAATCGGTATTTTCGAAATGAAAGAAGCAGGGCTAGCTGAAGTAAAAAACCCATCAGAAATTTTTTTAGAAGAGCGCTCTAAAGGAGCTGCTGGATCAACGGTCGTTGCTTCTATGGAAGGAACGAGACCGGTGTTAGTGGAAATTCAAGCATTAGTATCACCGACTAGCTTTGGAACGCCGCGTCGAATGGCAACAGGAATAGATCATAATCGCGTTTCTTTACTAATGGCTGTGCTTGAAAAAAGGGTTGGCTTGCTTCTCCAAAACCAAGATGCTTATTTAAAAGTAGCTGGTGGCATAAAGTTAGATGAACCTGCGATTGACTTAGCCATTGCAGTAAGTATCGCTTCGAGTTTTCGTGATCAACCAACAAATCATACGGATGTCGTGATTGGGGAAGTCGGATTGACAGGTGAAGTACGTCGCGTCTCTCGCATTGAACAGCGTGTACAAGAAGCTGCGAAGCTCGGTTTTCAACGCATCATTATTCCGAAAAGCAACATCGGTGGCTGGAACATTCCAAAAGATGTTGAAGTTATTGGGGTGGTCAATGTAGAAGAAGCGCTATATTATGCATTAGGAGAAGGGAAAAATCGCCCAATATTTTAACAAAACCATTAAAAAATCATTAAAAATCATGTTCAGATTGGTTTCAAACATTGGAAACTGTTTATAATGTAATAGAGGAGGTGAAAAAACGTGTTAAAACGAATTGTGCAAGCATCTTTTTTAATTACTGGGGGCATGTTAGGAATCATTTTCTTTCCTACTTTGTTGAAGCTGTTGCACTTAGACGATTTTCCTTATGTCGATAGCCCATATGTAGCGGCCCCAGTTGGTGCGATCATCGTATTCCTTCTCACGTTTTGGTTAGTCGATCATGTGGTTGGACTTATTCATTGGATGGAAGAAGCGTTAGTCAAAGCACCTGTAACCGATTTGTTATTTGGAAGTCTCGGTTTAATTTTCGGATTGATTGTAGCCTTTTTAGTCGTTATTCCATTAAACTCTATTCAAATTCCGCTTGTTAATACGATCTTGCCCATTTTCCTTACGCTATTGTTAGGGTATTTAGGATTTCAAGTCGGATTTAAAAAGCGCGATGAGTTAATGAACTTATTTTCTTTGCCAAATCGGACAGGAAAGAAAAAAGGTAGCGAAGAAGAAGAGAAAAAAGGTAAATCGCTGAAAATCTTAGATACGAGTGTCATTATTGACGGTCGTATTGCGGATATTTGTCAAACGGGCTTTTTGGAAGGGACGATTGTCATTCCGCGCTTTGTTCTAGAAGAATTGCAACATATTGCTGATTCTTCCGATGCGTTAAAAAGAAATCGCGGACGAAGAGGGTTAGATATTTTAAACCGTATTCAAAAAGAGTTAGCTATTAACGTTGAAATATACGAAGGCGATTTTGAAGGAATTCAAGAAGTCGACAGCAAGCTTGTAAAATTGGCGCAATTGACATCAGGAGTTGTTGTGACAAATGACTTCAACTTAAATAAAGTGTGTGAATTACAAAATGTTCCTGTGCTAAATATTAACGATTTAGCGAACGCGGTAAAACCGATTGTTCTTCCGGGAGAAGAATTAAATGTTCATGTCATTAAAGATGGGAAAGAACAAAATCAAGGTGTTGCTTATTTAGATGATGGAACGATGATCGTTGTAGAAGATGGGAAGGACTACATCGGAAAACGAGTTGATGTGCTTGTGACGAGCGTGTTGCAAACATCAGCTGGAAGAATGATTTTTGCTAAACTAAAGCTACTTGAAAAAGCATTATAAGCTGTTAGGAGTTAGGAAAATGAATTATCATGTCGTTATACCGGCAGCTGGTCAAGGAAAACGAATGAATGCAGGAATGAATAAACAATTTATCGAGCTTGAAGGAATACCCGTTATTATCCATACGTTACGTGTATTTGAACGAGATGATTTTTGTCAAGGCATTGTGTTAGTCATTAATGATCAAGAACGTGAGCAGTTTGTTCATATGCTTCATCGTTTTGAAATAAAAAAAGTGAAATCCCTCGTTTCAGGAGGGGAAGAAAGACAGCAGAGCGTCTATAATGGGTTAAAAGCGGTGAATGGTAATCATATTGTACTCATTCACGATGGTGCTCGCCCATTTGTAACGATGAAAAAAATTCACGAACTCGTTCGAGTAACAAAAGAAACGGGAGCAGCAGTGTTAGCTGTTCCTGTCAAAGATACGATGAAACAGGTGATCGATGGCCAAGTTGAAAAAACGGTCGATCGATCGAGCTTGTGGGCTGTACAAACGCCACAAGCTTTTTCCATGCCATTAATTATTGATGCTCATGAACGAGCGAAAAAAGAACAGTTTATCGGAACAGATGATGCGAGTCTCGTTGAGCGGATCGGTCATCGCGTCGTTGTTGTAGAAGGAGAATATACGAACATTAAACTTACAACACAAGAAGATTTATTATTTGCGGAAGCCATTTTACGTGCGAGAGGGGATCGATGATGTATCGAATTGGACAAGGGTTTGATGTCCATCAGTTTGCTGAAGGGCGTCCACTTATTATTGGTGGAATACACATTCCGTATGAAAAAGGGTTGCTTGGACATTCCGATGCGGACGTATTGCTTCATGCGATTGCTGATGCATGTTTAGGAGCGATCGGTCAAGGAGATATTGGAAAACACTTCCCTGATACAGATGACGCTTACAAAGATGCGGACTCTGCACTCTTATTACAACGTGTATGGAGCCTTGTACGCCAACATGGATATGCGCTTGTGAATGTTGACTGTACAATTATTGCGCAAAAGCCAAAAATGGCGCCATATATTGCAAATATGCAAAAACGAATTGCCGAGTTGTTAGAAGGAGACGTTTCACAAGTAAACGTAAAAGCAACGACGACAGAAAAGCTTGGTTTTACAGGGAGAGAAGAAGGAATTGCAGCACAAGCCGTCGTTTTGTTACAAAAAAATAATGAATGATGGATTTTGTATGCCGTTTACGGTACAATGAGGTACAGAAATTAGGTAGATGGAGGTTATGGCATGTCACAGGAAGTTAGGGTGCGTTATGCGCCAAGTCCGACGGGGCATTTACATATCGGTGGTGCGCGCACAGCATTATTTAACTATTTATTTGCGCGACATCATCACGGAAAATTTATTGTCCGCATTGAAGATACAGATATTGAGCGAAATGTAGAAGGCGGCGAACAATCACAACTTGAAAATTTGAAATGGCTCGGGATTGAATATGATGAATCTGTAGATAAAGATGGTGGATATGGTCCTTATCGCCAAACAGAGCGTCTGCACATATATCGCCAATATACAAACGAGTTGTTAGAAAAAGGACATGCATACAAATGTTTTTGTACACCTGAGGAGTTAGAACAAGAGCGTGAGGCGCAAAAAGCGGCAGGTATTGCAGCGCCACAATACAGCGGAAAATGTCGTCATTTAACTCCAGAGCAAGTTCAACAGCTAGAAGCGGAAGGCAAGCCTTATACGATTCGTTTAAAAGTACCAGAAGGAAAAGTATATGAATTTGAAGATATGGTGCGCGGTCGAGTATCTTTTGAATCGAAAGATATCGGTGATTGGGTCATCGTAAAAGCGAACGGTATCCCAACGTATAACTTCGCTGTCGTGATTGATGATCATTTAATGAAAATCACACATGTATTTCGCGGCGAAGAGCATTTATCGAACACGCCGAAACAGTTAATGGTATATGAATATTTCGGTTGGGAGCCACCAAAATACGCACATTTAACGCTTATTGTGAATGAAAATCGCAAAAAATTATCAAAGCGCGATGAGTCAATTATTCAATTCGTTTCCCAATATAAAGAGCTTGGATATTTACCAGAAGCGATGTTTAACTTTTTTGCGCTGTTGGGCTGGTCTCCTGAAGGAGAAGAGGAGATTTTCTCAAAAGAAGAACTTATTCGCATTTTTGATGTTTCACGCTTATCAAAATCTCCATCGATGTTTGATAAGCAGAAACTGACATGGATGAACAACCAATATATTAAAAAGCTTGATTTAGATCGACTAGTTGAATTATCGCTTCCTCATTTAATTCGAGCGGGGCGCTTGCCAGAACAAATGACCGATGAACAAAAACAGTGGGCTCGTGATTTAATTGCGCTATACCAAGAGCAAATGAGTTACGGTGCCGAAATTGTTCAGTTATCAGAGTTGTTCTTTAAGCAAGAAATCGAGTATGATGAAGAAGCGAAGGCTGTTTTAGATGGCGAGCAAGTACTGCTTGTGTTAAAAGCATTTTATGAGCAAGTAGAGCAGCTTGCAACGTTTGATAGTGATCATATTAAAGCGGCAATTAAAGCGGTACAAAAAGAAACGGGACAAAAAGGGAAAAACTTGTTTATGCCGATTCGTGTAGCAGTAACAGGGCAAACGCACGGTCCAGAACTTCCAGAGGCTATTCGTTTGCTCGGAAAAGAAACGGTTATGTCCCGATTAGCGAAATTGATCGGTTAACATTTCTTTGTCTATATAATAAAATAGGTGTAAGTCATATCGGTGAAAGCGTCGATGAGGAGAAGTAAAAAGAGTCAGCATGTCAGAGAGAACCACCTTGGCTGGAAGTGGTTTATGCTCGATTCTTTTGAAATGCACCTCGGAGCCTCCTTTCGAACCAGAGACGTTCTGCAGTAGAATGGAGCGGATTCCCTTCCGTTATAAGGGCAAGAGTGAGCCTTTTGGCTAAACAGAGTGGAACCGCGCTAATGAAGCGTCTCTGTGTCATCGTACACAGAGACGTTTTTTATTTAGAAGATAACAAAGGGGGGAACAGCATGTTTAAAACATTAAAAGAAGACATTGAAGTGATTTTCGAACAAGATCCAGCAGCAAGAAGTTATTTAGAAGTTATTTTAACGTATTCTGGGTTACATGCGATTTGGGCACATCGCATTGCTCATGCGCTTTATAAGCGAAAATTTTACTTTTTAGCTCGCCTTATTTCACAAATTAGCCGCTTTTTTACCGGTATTGAAATTCACCCGGGGGCAAAAATTGGTCGCCGCTTTTTCATCGATCACGGCATGGGAGTTGTCATCGGGGAAACGTGTGAAATTGGTGATAACGTAACGGTGTATCAAGGTGTCACACTCGGTGGAACAGGCAAAGAGAAAGGAAAACGTCATCCGACGATTAAAGATAACTGCTTGATTGCAACCGGTGCGAAAGTGCTTGGTTCCATTACTATTGGGGAGAATAGTAAAATTGGGGCCGGTTCGGTTGTGTTGAAAGATGTACCACCGAACTCAACGGTTGTCGGCATTCCAGGGCGTGTCGTTGTACAAAATGGAGTGCGTGTCAATAAAGATTTAAATCATTGTGATTTACCGGATCCAATTGCAGATCGTTTTAAAGAGTTAGAAGCAGAAATTGAGCAACTAAAAACACAATTAGAAGAACTAAAGAAAGGAACGGTGAACCATGAGCATTCAAGTGTATAATACGTTAACGCGAAAAAAGGAGCCGTTTATCCCATTAGAACCAAATAAAGTAAAAATGTATGTATGCGGCCCGACAGTATATAACTATATTCATATTGGCAACGCCCGTCCGGCTATTGTATTTGATACTATTCGCCGCTACTTACAATTTCGTGGGTATGAAGTTCAATATGTTTCTAATTTCACCGATGTAGACGATAAACTTATTCGAGCGGCAAGAGAACTAGGAGAAGACGTGCCGACTATTGCAGAGCGGTTTATTGAAGCGTATTTCGAAGATATTACAGCGCTTGGTTGCAAAAAGGCAGATGTTCATCCTCGTGTGACAGAAAACATTGATACGATCATTGAATTTATTGAACAGCTCATCGAAAAAGGATATGCGTACGAAGTTGACGGCGATGTATATTATCGCACACGTCGCTTCTCTGATTACGGGAAACTATCGCATCAATCGATTGACGAATTAAAATCAGGCGCTCGTATTGAGGTTGGGGAGAAAAAAGAAGATCCTCTTGATTTTGCGTTATGGAAAGCAGCAAAAGAAGGGGAAATTTACTGGGATAGTCCATGGGGGAAAGGTCGACCAGGATGGCATATTGAATGTTCAGCCATGGCGCGTAAATATTTAGGAGATACGATTGACATTCATGCCGGTGGGCAAGATTTAACGTTCCCGCACCATGAGAATGAAATTGCCCAATCGGAAGCGTTAACAGGGAAAGTTTTTGCGAAATATTGGTTGCATAATGGCTACATTAATATCGATAATGAAAAAATGTCAAAGTCGCTTGGAAACTTTATTTTAGTGCATGACATTATTAAGCAAGTTGATCCGCAAGTGTTGCGTTTCTTCATGCTTTCGGTTCATTATCGTCATCCAATTAACTATAGCCAACCGTTGCTTGACAGTGCAAAAAGTGGGTTAGAACGTCTAAAGACAGCGTATGCGAATGTAAAACATCGTTTAGAAAGCAGTACAAATTTAACGACAAATGATGAACAGTGGTTAGCGAAAATTGAGGAGTTAAAAAACGAATTTATTCGCGAAATGGATGATGATTTTAACACAGCAAACGGGATCGCGGTTTTATTTGAACTAGCCAAACAAGCGAACATATATTTGATGGAGAAGCATACATCTGAAGCGGTTATTCAAAAGTTTTTACAACAATTTGAACAGCTTTTTGATGTCCTTGGTCTTTCTTTACAGCAAGATGAATTGCTCGATGAAGAAATTGAAGCGCTCATTCAACAGCGAATTGAAGCAAGGAAAAATCGCGATTTCGCTTTAGCTGACCGCATTCGTGATGAACTAAAGGCGAAAAACATCATTTTAGAAGATACACCACAAGGAACGAGATGGAGAAGAGGATAAAACAATGTTGCACTTGTTTCCTAAAATTAAAGATTTTCAACAGTTAAACGGTTTAACGTTAGCTTACATTGGTGATGCCGTATACGAGTTATTCGTACGGCATCATCTCCTTGCCTTAGGAAAAGTAAAACCAAACGATTTACACAACTTAGCGAAAACGTATGTTTGTGCTAAAGCACAAGCGAAAGTGTTGCAATGGTTGCTGAATCACAATCAATTATCTGAGCAAGAAATTGCTGTTGTTCGACGTGGACGTAATGCAAAATCTGTGAGCACTCCGAAAAATACAGACGTACAAACGTATCGTCAAAGTACAGGGTTTGAAGCGTTAATTGGCTACCATTTTCTAAATGGGAATGAAGAGAGGCTTCATCAATTAATGCAATGGGTGTTTGATGTACAACACAATGATGAGGAAAGGGGGATGTAACGCATGGATCTCATTATCGGTAAAAACCCGGTATTGGAAGCATTAAAATCCGGACGAGAAATGAATAAAATATGGATTGCTGAAGGTTCGCAACGCGGTCAAATGCAGCCGATTATCCAGCTTGCTAAAGAGATGGGAATTACGGTGCAATACGTTCCTAAAAAAAAGATGGACCAGTTAAGCGAAGGGAATCATCAAGGGGTCATTGCGCAAGTTGCGGCATATCGATACTACGACGTAGATGACTTGTTCAAAAAAGCCGAAGAACGTGGAGAGGCACCATTTTTTATCATTTTAGACGAACTTGAAGATCCACACAATTTAGGATCCATTATGCGAACGGCTGATGCAGTAGGTGCTCATGGCATTATTATTCCGAAGCGTCGTTCCGTCGGTTTGACCGCAACAGTCGCAAAAGCGTCAACGGGTGCAATTGAACATGTTCCTGTTGCGCGTGTCACGAACTTAGCACGAACAGTAGATGAGTTGAAAGATCGGGGAGTTTGGATTTTTGGAACGGATGCAAAAGGAAATGAAGATTATCGCCAACTAGATGGGGTCATCCCGTTAGCGTTAGTCATTGGTAGTGAAGGAAAAGGAATGAGCCGTTTATTACGCGATAAGTGCGATGTGCTCGTTCGCTTGCCGATGGTTGGACATGTTACATCGTTAAATGCTTCCGTTGCGGCTAGCTTGTTAATGTATGAGGTGTATCGAAAACGTCATCCATTAGGTGAGTAAGATGGATATTTTAATCGTTGATGGCTACAACATCATCGGTGCTTGGCCGGAATTGCGAGAACTACGGGATGTAGATTTAGCTTTGGCGCGCGATCGACTTGTCGAGAGAATGGCGGAGTATCAAGCATTTACCGGCTGTAAAGTGATTATTGTTTTTGACGCACACCTCGTACAAGGAACAACAAAAAAATATGTCGATCATCAAGTAGAAGTCATTTTCACAAAAGAAAATGAAACCGCAGATGAACATATCGAGAAATTGGCAAAGTCGCTCCAAAAAGTTCGGACGAAAGTATACGTGGCTACATCAGATTATACAGAACAATGGGCGATTTTTGGTCAAGGGGCGTTGCGCAAATCAGCACGAGAGCTACTCATTGAGGTGGATGCGGTGCAGCGAAATATTTCAAGCAACGTCAAGCATATTCAACAAAAAAAGCCGATATCAAAAATTCCTCTGACGGATGAAGTCGCAAAAATTTTCGAAAAATGGCGAAGAGGGGAAAAATGAACGATTGACCCTGTAAAAAAATGTACTGTATAATACTTTTATCCATGTGCAGGGCGGGGGGATCGGCGTGAGCGCAAATGCAAATGAAAAACAACAAAGCCGTTATGAACAACTAGAAGATGAAACGATTGTAGAACTTGTGCATCAAGGTGATAGTGAGGCGCTTGACTATTTAATTCATAAGTATAAAAACTTTGTCCGAGCGAAAGCACGTTCATATTTTTTAGTCGGTGCAGATCGCGAAGATATTGTACAAGAAGGAATGATCGGATTATATAAAGCGATCCGAGACTTTAAAGAAGATAAGCAGTCATCGTTCAAGGCGTTTGCTGAGCTGTGCATCACGAGGCAAATGATTACGGCGATAAAAATGGCTACGCGCCAAAAACATATTCCGCTTAATTGTTATGTTTCATTGGACAAGCCGATTTACGAAGATGATTCTGCCCGTACATTAATGGACGTTCTTTCGGGAACGAAAATAACAAATCCTGAAGAGTTAATCATTAATCGCGAAGAGTTCGATCATATTGAAGAAAAAATGACTGAACTGCTTAGCGATTTAGAGCGGAAAGTGCTTCTTCTTTATTTAGAGGGTCGATCATATCAAGAAATTTCTGAAGAGCTCAATCGCCATGTGAAATCGATTGACAACGCGTTGCAACGCGTAAAACGCAAGCTTGAAAAGTATGTAGAAATTCAAGGGATTCGTTTATAATATTGACATAAAAAAATATTGTGTGATACAGTTTTTAAGACGTAGTATATCGGAGGAAAACGTATGCGCAAAAAAGTAATTTTAGCGTGCAGCCAATGTTTAAACAGAAATTATTCAACGATGAAAAATGTGGCGCAACACCATGAACGACTTGAGATGAAGAAGTTTTGTAAAACATGCAATACGCATACGATTCACCGTGAAACAAAGTAGTTGATGATCCCGAGACGTTGGAGGGTTTTATATGCAACGAGTAACGAAATTTTTCCGCGAAGTTGTTCGCGAAATGAAAAAAGTCAGCTGGCCGAAACGAAAAGAACTAGTGAATTATACGATTACTGTTTTAGCGACAGTGGCATTTTTCACTGTATTTTTTGCGGTTGTCGATTTAGGAATTTCAGAGTTAGTTCGTTTTATACTTGAATAGGACTAGTATATCCATGGTATAATGGAAGATAACAAACAGAAATAAAGCCCGGTAACGGGTTTTTATTTTGCCTAAAAAAGATTTGTTTAGGGAGGGAAGGACGGTATCGTCCCAGCTAATGGAAAAGAATTGGTATGTTATTCATACGTATTCAGGTTATGAGAATAAAGTAAAAACGAACTTAGAAAAGCGCGTTGAATCGATGGGTATGCAAGATAAAATTTTTCGTGTCATCGTGCCTGAAGAAGAAGAAACAGACACAAAGGGCGGCAAAAAGAAAGTTGTTAAAAAGAAAGTATTCCCGGGTTACGTGCTTGTAGAGATGATTATGACAGACGATTCTTGGTACGTTGTCCGCAATACGCCGGGGGTAACAGGATTCGTTGGTTCAGCTGGCGCTGGATCAAAACCGACCCCGCTTCTCGAAGAAGAAGTTTCGGCAATTTTAAAACGAATGGGTGTCGACTTGATTGAGTTAGAATTTGATTTTGAATTGAATGAAGCGGTTCGCATTAAAGAAGGACCGTTCGCAAATTTTGTTGGAACGATTCAAGAGATTGAGATGGAAAAACAAAAAGTAACCGTGCTTGTTGATATGTTCGGACGTGAAACACCGGTAGAACTTGACTTTTCGCAAATCGAAAAAATATAATAGTAAACAACTTGCAAATAGGAAAGAAAAGTGATAATATTTTAAGGTCAGTATGTCTCAATCATTGAGACGAATGCGATGATTGTTTTCATATATGGAGTGGGAGGGAACATCCCTAATACCACATCACGGACTTAAGGAGGTGTGTCTCGTGGCTAAAAAAGTAATTAAAGTTGTCAAATTGCAAATTCCTGCAGGGAAAGCGAATCCAGCACCACCAGTCGGTCCAGCATTAGGTCAAGCTGGTGTTAACATCATGGGATTCTGTAAAGAATTCAACGCTCGTACAGCTGATCAAGCAGGTTTAATTATTCCTGTTGAAATTACGGTATATGAAGACCGTTCATTTACATTTATTACGAAAACTCCACCTGCTGCTGTATTACTGAAGAAAGCGGCTGGTATCGAGTCTGGTTCTGGTGAGCCAAACCGTAATAAAGTGGCAACAGTAAAGCGCGACAAAGTTCGCGAGATTGCTGAAACAAAAATGCCAGACTTAAACGCGGCGAGCATTGAAGCAGCTATGCGCATGATCGAAGGAACAGCGCGCAGCATGGGTATCGTCATCGAAGACTAATCTGGCTGGAGAAGGTTGCGGAAGCGGACTATATAGTTTTCGCAACCTTTATTCGTGGGAGGTCTTTCCGTTAAAACCACAAAAAGGAGGAAATAAAACATGCCAAAAAGAGGAAAACGCTACTTAGAGGCAGCGAAATTAATTGATCGCTCAAAAGCATATAATGTGCAAGAAGCAATCGAATTAGTGAAGAAGACAAATGTTGCGAAATTTGACGCAACAGTAGAAGTTGCTTTCCGTTTAGGAGTCGATCCGAAGAAAGCGGACCAACAAATCCGTGGTGCAGTTGTATTGCCGCACGGTACAGGTAAAGTTCGCCGCGTGCTAGTGCTTGCGAAAGGTGAAAAAGCGAAAGAAGCTGAAGCAGCTGGTGCAGATTATGTAGGCGATACAGATTACATCAACAAAATTCAACAAGGTTGGTTTGAGTTTGATGTCATCGTCGCAACTCCTGATATGATGGGTGAAGTTGGTAAAATCGGTCGTATTTTAGGACCGAAAGGATTAATGCCAAACCCTAAAACAGGAACAGTTACATTTGATGTGGCGAAAGCAGTCAACGAAATTAAAGCTGGTAAAGTGGAATATCGCGTTGACAAAGCTGGAAACATCCATGTACCAATCGGTAAAGTGTCATTTGATACAGAAAAATTAGTAGAAAACTTCACAACAATTTACGAAACAATCTTGAAAGTGAAGCCAGCAGCAGCGAAGGGCACATACGTGAAAAATGTAACAGTTGCTTCAACAATGGGCCCTGGTGTGAAAGTGGATCCTTCTACTGTTGCTGTTGCGCGCTAATATAGATCTTGACTTTTTAGAAACGCTTTAGTACAATATTCATTGTTTGAAAAGCGAATATCATTTGTACCGTAGACAGTAGGTGCCTCAAGCAGGCTTAATTTCCTACCGAGGTGTTGAAACTGATAAATAAGTGCATGCTTGCACTTTCAGGGGCCTCCATGTCTACGTTGACATGGAGGTTTTTCATTGGACGGTATAAGTGGTGTTGAAACTCAACTTCTACAGGAGGTGTTGACATGAGCAGCGTACTTGAACAAAAGCAGCAGTTAGTAGCGGAGATTGCTGAAAAGCTTCGTGCGAGCAAATCAACGATCATCGTTGATTACCGTGGCTTAAATGTCGCGCAAGTTACAGAACTTCGTAAGCAACTTCGCGAAGCAGGTATTGAGTTCAAAGTGTACAAAAACACATTAACTCGCCGTGCTGTTGCTGAGTTAGGTTTAGAAGGTTTAGATGAAACGTTAACAGGTCCGAATGCGATCGCATTCAGCAATGATGATGTCGTTGCTCCTGCGAAAATTTTAAACGAATTCGCGAAAAAGAACGATGCGTTAAAAATTAAAGCAGGTATCATCGAAGGTAACGTAGCGACATTTGAAGAAGTTAAGGCGCTTGCAGAGCTTCCGTCTCGCGAAGGCTTGCTCTCTATGTTGCTTAGCGTTCTTCAAGCACCAATCCGCAACTTCGCTCTTGTTACAAAAGCAGTTGCTGAGAAAAAAGAAGAACAAGGTGCTTAATTTACAAATCGCCTAAAATTAAAACATTAAGGAGGAAGATCGATCATGACTAAAGAACAAATCATTGAAGCGGTTAAAAATATGACTGTTTTAGAATTAAACGACTTAGTAAAAGCAATTGAAGAAGAGTTTGGTGTAACTGCTGCTGCTCCTGTAGTAGTTGCTGGCGGTGCTGCTGCTGGTGCTGCTGCTGAAGAAAAAACTGAATTCGATGTTATCCTTGCAGATGGCGGCGCACAAAAAATCAAAGTTATCAAAGTTGTGCGTGAGCTTACTGGTCTTGGCTTAAAAGAAGCAAAAGACTTAGTAGACAACACTCCAAAGCCAGTTAAAGAAGGCGTTTCTAAAGAAGAAGCTGAAGAAATTAAAGCGAAACTTGAAGAAGCTGGCGCGAAAGTTGAAATTAAGTAATGATGTAAAGAGGCTCGCTCGTAGTAGCGAGCTTCTTTGTGTTTTTATGTTCGTTCGTTTACAATGAAGAAAAGAGAGGTGAAGACGATGGGTGATCACTACTATACTGAACGGCCAACGGTAGAAAGTAAGCCTTTTCAATGGGCGTATATGTTGCGAGGTCATCAGTTTTTGTTTACGGTCGATCAAGGTGTATTTTCAAAAAAAGAAGTGGACTTCGGTTCGCGATTGCTAATTGAAACATTTGTTGAACCGAATGTGCAAGGAAATATTCTCGATGTAGGTTGTGGATATGGGCCGATCGGTTTAGCACTAGCAAAAGATTTCCCGCATCGAACTGTGCATATGATCGATGTAAATGAGCGAGCAATCGAACTAGCGAAGAAAAACAAACAGCAAAACGGTATTGAAAATGCACGAATTTACATAAGTGATTTATTTCAGCGAGTAGAAGGAACGTTTGCTGCCATTGTGACAAACCCACCGATTCGTGCTGGAAAAGCAGTCGTCCATTCGATTTTTGAACAAAGTGCAAACTACTTGCTTTCTGGCGGACAGTTATGGGTTGTCATTCAAAAGAAGCAAGGGGCTCCATCTGCATTAGAAAAGTTAAAAACGATTTTTGATGAAGTTGATGTTGTGGAAAAGAAAAAAGGTTACTTTATTATTCGAGCACAAAAAGCTTGACGCTCAATTTTGTGTATGGTACCATTATAAAATGCTAAATGTGTATTTTTTTTAGTTTACGTATGCTGTGTATGTATGTATAATTTTAGTTTTAAAGGAAAAACTTATAAAATATATAATAGGTCAAACATGTGGTTTTCTTATAAGAAACCATTTCTTTTTTGTCTGATGACAAGTTATTAATGTTTGATTTGAGGGGTGAATCAGTTGACAGGTCAACTAGTTCAATACGGACGACACCGCCAACGAAGAAGTTATGCGCGCATTAGTGAAGTGTTGGAGTTACCGAACTTAATCGAAATTCAAACTTCTTCTTACCAGTGGTTTCTCGACGAAGGATTGCGTGAAATGTTTCAAGACATTTCACCGATCGAAGATTTTACAGGAAATTTGTCACTAGAATTTATTGATTACAGCTTAGGAGAGCCGAAGTACTCTGTAGAAGAGTCAAAAGAACGCGATGTTACATACGCAGCACCGCTTCGGGTGAAAGTACGCTTAATCAATAAAGAAACAGGTGAAGTAAAAGAACAAGACGTATTTATGGGAGACTTCCCATTAATGACAGAAACGGGCACATTCATTATTAATGGTGCTGAACGTGTTATCGTTTCTCAGCTTGTTCGTTCACCGAGCGTATATTACAGCGGAAAAGTAGATAAAAACGGAAAACGTGGCTTTACGGCTACCGTTATTCCGAACCGCGGTGCATGGCTTGAATACGAAACAGATGCAAAAGACGTTGTTTACGTTCGCATTGATCGTACGCGTAAGTTGCCTGTAACCGTATTATTACGAGCGTTAGGCTTTGGCTCGGACCAAGAGATTGTCGATTTACTTGGTGATAATGAGTATATTCGTAATACGTTAGAAAAAGACAATACAGAAAGTACAGAAAAAGCGTTGCTTGAAATTTATGAACGGTTACGTCCAGGGGAGCCGCCTACCGTTGAAAACGCAAAAAGCTTGCTCATCTCTCGTTTCTTTGATCCAAAACGATATGATTTAGCAAGTGTTGGTCGTTATAAAATTAACAAAAAGCTCCATATTAAAAACCGTTTATTTGGTCAACGTTTAGCGGAGACGCTCGTTCATCCGGAAACGGGTGAAGTGATTGCTGAGAAAGGAACGGTTCTCGATCGGAGAACGCTCGATCGCATTTTACCTGAGCTTGAAAAAGGGATTGGTATGCGTAAATACCAACCGCTTGGGGGCGTTGTCGAAGATGAATTTGCTTTGCAAGCAATCAAAATTTACGCTCCAAACGATCCAGATGGCGAAAAAGTCATCACGGTCATTAGTAATGGATATATTCCAGAAACGGTAAAACATATTACACCTGCAGATATTATTGCATCTATTAGCTACTTCTTTAACTTATTGCATGGAGTCGGTGATACAGACGATATCGACCATTTAGGAAATCGCCGACTTCGTTCTGTTGGCGAGTTGCTGCAAAATCAATTCCGAATCGGACTTTCGCGCATGGAGCGCGTCGTTCGTGAACGGATGTCCATTCAAGATACAAACACAATTACACCACAGCAACTCATTAATATTCGTCCAGTCATTGCGGCTATTAAAGAGTTTTTCGGAAGCTCGCAGTTATCGCAATTTATGGATCAAACAAACCCGCTTGCAGAATTGACACATAAACGTCGTCTTTCTGCCCTTGGTCCAGGTGGTTTAACGCGTGAACGCGCAGGCTTTGAAGTGCGTGACGTTCACTACTCGCACTATGGACGCATGTGTCCAATCGAAACGCCAGAAGGTCCGAACATCGGATTGATTAACTCGCTTTCCACATATGCGAAAGTGAATAAATTTGGCTTTATTGAAACTCCTTATCGCCGCGTCGATCCTGAAACAGGGAAAGTAACGAATCAAATTGACTATTTAACGGCGGATGAGGAAGATAATTACGTCGTTGCCCAAGCGAACGTTCCGATTGCGGAAGATGGAACATTTTTAGAAGAAAACGTTGTTGCTCGCTTCCGTGGTGAAAACATCGTTGTTAAGCGAGATCGTGTCGACTATGTAGACGTTTCTCCAAAACAAGTTGTGTCGGTGGCGACAGCGTGCATTCCGTTCTTAGAAAACGATGACTCGAACCGTGCGCTTATGGGTGCGAACATGCAACGTCAAGCTGTTCCGCTTATGCAGCCAGAGGCGCCAATCGTCGGTACAGGAATGGAATATGTCGCAGCGAAAGATTCCGGGGCAGCAGTTATTTGTAAGCATCGCGGAATTGTTGAGCGAGTCGAGGCGAAAGAAATTTGGGTACGCCGTTTAATCGAAGTCGATGGAAAAGAAGTCAAAGGTGACTTAGATAAATATCGTCTGTTGAAGTTTGTTCGTTCAAACCAAGGAACGTGCTACAATCAACGCCCGATCGTTAAGGCTGGAGATATCGTTGAGAAGGGTGAAATTTTAGCCGACGGTCCATCGATGGAAAAAGGTGAATTAGCTCTTGGTCGCAATGTGCTTGTTGCGTTTATGACATGGGACGGATACAACTACGAAGATGCGATTATTATGAGCGAGCGTCTCGTTAAAGACGATGTATATACGTCCATTCATATCGAGGAATACGAATCTGAAGCGCGCGATACGAAGCTCGGTCCAGAGGAAATTACCCGCGATATTCCGAACGTCGGTGAAGACGCGCTTCGCAACCTAGATGAGCGCGGGATTGTACGCATCGGTGCAGAAGTAAAAGATGGCGACTTGCTCGTTGGAAAAGTAACACCAAAAGGGGTTACGGAATTAACAGCTGAAGAACGATTACTTCATGCGATTTTCGGTGAGAAGGCACGTGAAGTTCGAGATACGTCTTTACGCGTACCGCACGGTGGAGGCGGAATCGTTCTTGATGTCAAAGTGTTTACTCGCGAAGATGGCGATGAGTTGCCGCCAGGTGTGAACCAGCTTGTTCGTGTGTATATTGTACAAAAACGGAAAATTTCCGAAGGTGACAAAATGGCAGGTCGCCACGGAAATAAAGGTGTTATTTCGCGCATTTTACCTGAGGAAGACATGCCGTTTTTACCAGATGGTACACCAGTTGATATCATGTTAAACCCGCTAGGCGTACCTTCGCGTATGAATATCGGGCAAGTGCTAGAGTTGCATCTCGGAATGGCAGCGAGAAAGCTAGGCCTTCATGTCGCTTCACCTGTATTTGACGGTGCTCGTGAAGAAGATGTATGGGCAACGTTAGAAGAGGCAGGAATGGCGCGCGATGCGAAAACAGTTTTATATGACGGACGCACAGGAGAGCCGTTTGATAATCGTGTTTCTGTCGGTATTATGTATATGATTAAGCTCGCGCACATGGTTGACGATAAGTTACATGCTCGCTCGACAGGTCCATATTCACTTGTTACGCAACAACCGCTCGGCGGAAAAGCGCAGTTTGGTGGTCAGCGTTTCGGTGAGATGGAAGTATGGGCGCTTGAAGCATACGGTGCAGCTTACACATTGCAAGAAATTTTAACTGTCAAATCAGACGACGTGGTTGGTCGTGTGAAAACGTACGAAGCGATCGTGAAAGGTGAAAACGTTCCAGAACCAGGCGTTCCTGAATCTTTCAAAGTATTAATTAAAGAGCTACAAAGCTTAGGTATGGACGTAACAGTGTTATCAAGCGATGAAAAAGAAATTAGCATGGAAAACTTCGGGGAAGATGATGACGTTCAACCAGTTGACATCATCCCACCTACAGATGAGTCAGCCAAAGAAGATGAAGGCGTTGTTGTAAAAGAATAGCGTTTGGACATAAGGGTAAAACCTGGATATTAAAAGGGAGGTAGGCCCCTTGTTAGATGTAAATAAGTTTGAATATATGAAGATCGGACTCGCTTCACCCGAGAAAATTCGTTCTTGGTCGTATGGTGAAGTTAAAAAACCAGAAACGATTAACTATCGAACATTAAAACCAGAAAAAGATGGTCTGTTTTGCGAACGCATTTTTGGTCCGACAAAAGACTGGGAATGTCATTGCGGAAAATATAAGCGCGTTCGTTATAAAGGTGTCGTTTGTGACCGATGCGGTGTTGAAGTGACACGTGCAAAAGTTCGCCGTGAGCGCATGGGTCATATTGAACTAGCAGCCCCTGTTTCACATATTTGGTACTTTAAAGGAATTCCTAGCCGCATGGGACTTGTCTTAGACATGTCCCCTCGTGCGCTAGAAGAAGTCATTTACTTTGCATCTTACGTCGTGACGGATCCAGGCGATACGCCATTAGAAAAGAAACAATTGCTTTCTGAAAAAGAGTATCGCGCATATCGCGAGAAGTACGGAAATTCATTCCAAGCTTCAATGGGTGCAGAGGCGATTAAAAAACTGTTACAAGATATCGATCTTGAAAAAGAAGTAGAGACGTTAAAAGAAGAACTAAAAACAGCACAAGGACAACGTCGTGCTCGCACGATTAAACGTCTTGAAGTGCTTGAAGCGTTCCGTAACTCTGGTAACGACCCATCGTGGATGGTATTAGATGTGCTTCCGGTCATTCCGCCGGAGTTGCGTCCGATGGTACAGTTAGATGGCGGACGTTTTGCGACATCTGACTTAAACGACTTATATCGTCGAGTCATTAACCGAAACAACCGCTTAAAACGTCTATTAGACCTTGGGGCGCCGAACATTATTGTTCAAAACGAAAAACGAATGCTTCAAGAAGCGGTTGATGCGCTAATTGATAACGGTCGTCGTGGCCGCCCGGTCACAGGACCAGGAAATCGTCCGCTTAAATCGCTTTCCCATATGTTAAAAGGAAAGCAAGGTCGTTTCCGTCAAAACTTGCTCGGTAAGCGCGTTGACTATTCTGGTCGTTCCGTTATCGTCGTCGGCCCGAACTTAAAAATGTATCAATGCGGCTTGCCAAAAGAAATGGCGCTTGAATTGTTTAAGCCGTTTGTTATGAAAGAATTAGTGGAACGCGGCTTAGCGCACAACATTAAAAGTGCGAAGCGGAAAATTGAGCGCGTGCACCCAGAAGTTTGGGATGTTTTAGAGTCTGTCATTAAAGAACACCCAGTGCTATTAAACCGTGCACCAACGCTTCACCGTCTTGGCATTCAAGCGTTTGAGCCGACGCTTGTAGAAGGTCGTGCAATCCGCTTGCATCCGCTTGTATGTACTGCCTATAACGCAGACTTTGACGGCGACCAAATGGCTGTGCACGTACCGCTTTCGGCAGAGGCACAAGCTGAAGCACGTCTACTGATGCTTGCGGCGCAAAATATTTTAAACCCGAAAGACGGAAAACCAGTTGTTACTCCTTCACAAGACATGGTTTTAGGAAACTACTATTTAACGATGGAACGTGAAGGTGCAGTCGGTGAAGGAATGGTGTTTAAAGATACGGATGAGGCGTTGCTGGCTTACCATAACGGTTATGTTCACCTGCATACACGTATTGCGGTCCATGCAAGTTCGCTGAAAAACGAAACGTTTACAGAAGAGCAAAATAATAAGTTGCTTGTAACGACTGTCGGAAAGTTAATCTTCAATGAAATTTTGCCGAAGTCATTCCCATATATTAATGAACCGACGCAAGAAAACATTGAAGAACGAACACCAGATAAATATTTCCTTGATAAAGGTGTGAACGTGAAAGAAGAAATTCGCAAACGCGAACTCGTTCCGCCGTTTAAGAAGAAAATTCTTGGTAACATCATTGCGGAAGTATTTAAACGTTTCAAAATTACAGAAACGTCTAAAATGCTTGACCGTATGAAAGACCTTGGCTTTAAATACTCAACAAAAGCAGGTATCACAATCGGTGTAGCTGACATCGTTGTCTTGCCGGAAAAACAAGAAATTTTAGAAGAGGCGCAAGCGAAAGTTGATACGGTATTAAAACAATTTAGACGCGGTTTAATTACGGATGAAGAGCGTTATGAACGTGTCATTTCAATTTGGAGTGCGGCAAAAGATAAAATTCAAGGCCGCTTAATGGAGTCGCTTGATAAACGAAATCCAATTTTCATGATGAGCGACTCAGGAGCCCGCGGTAACGCATCGAACTTTACGCAGCTTGCAGGTATGCGCGGATTAATGGCGAACCCAGCAGGACGTATTATCGAGCTTCCGATTAAATCTTCGTTCCGTGAAGGATTAACGGTACTTGAGTACTTTATTTCGACCCACGGAGCGCGTAAAGGTCTTGCTGATACAGCGTTAAAAACAGCTGACTCTGGTTATTTAACACGTCGTCTCGTTGACGTTGCACAAGACGTCATTATTCGTGAAGACGATTGCGGTACAGACCGCGGTACGTTAATTCGTGCGTTAAAAGACGGTACAGAAGTGATTGTGAAGCTTGAAGAGCGTCTCGTTGGACGTTACGCGCGCAAAACGGTGAAACATCCGGAAACAGGCGAAGTGCTTGTGCGTGAAAATGAAATGATTACAGAAGATATCGCAAATGCTATTGTAAAAGCTGGCATTGAAGAAGTGTGGATTCGTTCGGCATTTACATGTAATACACGTCATGGTGTATGTAAAAAATGTTACGGACGCAACTTGGCAACTGGTGCAGAAGTGGAAGTTGGTGAAGCGGTTGGTATTATCGCAGCACAATCGATCGGTGAGCCGGGTACACAGCTGACAATGCGTACGTTCCACACAGGTGGGGTAGCAGGAGACGATATTACACAAGGTTTACCGCGCGTACAAGAATTGTTTGAGGCGCGTAATCCGAAAGGGCAAGCGGTCATTTCAGAAATTGATGGTGTTGTTGTGGCCGTTAATGAAACGCGTGATCGTCAACGTGAGATCGTCATCCAAGGTGAAGTCGAGACGCGTACGTATACAGCCCCTTATAGCGCACGTCTCAAAGTACAAGAAGGACAGAAGGTTGAACGTGGTCAAGAACTAACAGAAGGTTCGATTGACCCGAAAGAACTATTGAGAGTCAAAGATATGAATGCTGTTCAAGAGTACTTGTTGCGCGAAGTGCAAAAAGTATACCGCATGCAAGGGGTAGAAATTAGCGATAAACATATCGAAGTGATGGTTCGCCAAATGCTTCGAAAAGTTCGCGTCATTGACGCAGGGGATACGGACTTGTTGCCAGGAACGTTGCTTGACATCCATCAATTTACGGATGCGAATGCGAAAGTGTTGATGGAAGGGAAACGTCCAGCAACAGCTCGCCCAGTATTGCTTGGAATTACGAAAGCGTCGCTTGAAACAGACTCGTTCTTGTCTGCGGCATCATTCCAAGAAACGACACGCGTCTTAACGGATGCAGCGATCAAAGGAAAACGCGACGAATTGCTCGGATTAAAAGAGAACGTCATTATTGGTAAACTTGTTCCAGCAGGAACAGGAATGGCACGCTATCGCAAAGTAAAACCGGTCATTAAAACAACAAAAGATGAAGATGCTGTGACAACAAAATAACGGTCAACCTATTGCTAGCATCATTCGCTAGCAATAGGTTGAAAAAATATAGTTGACATAGCTCTCAGAAAGTGATAGCATAATAAAGGTGTTCCGAAAACCTGTCACTTTGGAGGATATGTTACGTGTCTTATGAAAAAGTCGCACAGGCTAAACAAATTATCGTAGGAACAAAACAAACAGTACGAGCTCTGAAAGATGGAAAGGTACATGAACTTGTGATCGCAGAAGATGCGGATAAAGCGATCATTGACAAAGTGATCGAAGCTGCGAATGTAGCGAATGTGCCTGTTTATAAAGTCGACTCGATGAAAAAGCTCGGAAAAGCATGCAAAATCGATGTAGGAGCAGCGGCTGTTGCAATCATTCGTTAAAAACTGTTTTTGTGGGTTTACTACAAAAACTTTGTTTTTGCATAAAAATGAGCCACCTGGATGTGTGGGCTTGAATTTAATTGTGAAGGGAGGAAACTTACCATGCCTACAATTAACCAGCTTGTACGCAAAGGTCGTACAAAAAAGGTAGTGAAATCTAAATCACCTGCGTTAAATAAAGGGTATAACAGCTTCAAAAAAGTTCAAACAACTGTTTACTCTCCGCAAAAACGTGGAGTATGTACACGTGTAGGTACAATGACACCAAAGAAGCCAAACTCCGCGCTTCGTAAATATGCCCGTGTACGTTTATCTAATGGTATCGAGGTAACTGCTTACATCCCGGGTATCGGTCATAACTTACAAGAACACAGCGTTGTATTAATTCGCGGTGGACGTGTAAAAGACTTACCAGGGGTACGTTACCACATCGTTCGCGGTGCTTTAGATACTGCAGGTGTAGCGAACCGTATGCAAGGTCGTTCAAAATACGGTGCGAAAAAACCAAAAGCAGCTAAGAAATAACATGCATCATTTTTCGCTGATTTTTACTGAAAGGAGGAAAAACTATGCCACGTAAAGGTCCGGTTCCTAAACGAGATGTGTTACCAGATCCAATTTACAATTCAAAGCTAGTTACACGTTTAATCAATAAAATTATGATTGACGGTAAAAGAGGTAAAGCGCAAAAAATTCTTTACACAGCGTTCGATATCATTCGTGAGCGCACAGGTAAAGATCCAATGGAAGTGTTTGAGCAAGCGTTGAAAAACGTTATGCCAGTTCTTGAAGTTCGCGCACGCCGTGTTGGTGGTGCAAACTATCAAGTTCCTGTTGAGGTGCGCCCAGAGCGCCGTACAACATTAGGTCTTCGCTGGATCGTTAACTACGCTCGTCTTCGTGGAGAAAAAACGATGGAAGAGCGTTTAGCGAACGAAATCATGGATGCTGCAAACAACACAGGTGCAGCTGTGAAAAAACGCGAAGATACACACAAAATGGCAGAAGCAAACAAAGCGTTTGCACACTATCGTTGGTAATTTTTTCGTTAAATTAAGAATAGGTGAGAGCGATGCGGTTGAAACTAAAAAAGCATGCCCATCGCTCATTCGCCTATATTCCTATATGTAAATTAAATTACGATACTTCATTATAAGGAAGGAGAAAAAATCCATATGGCAAGACAGTTCTCCTTAGAAAACACTCGCAATATTGGAATCATGGCCCATATTGACGCCGGTAAAACAACAACGACAGAGCGTATTCTTTTCTACACAGGACGCGTTCATAAAATCGGTGAAGTTCATGAGGGCGCAGCAACGATGGACTGGATGGAGCAAGAGCAAGAGCGCGGAATTACAATTACGTCCGCGGCAACAACAGCTCAATGGAAAGGCCATCGCGTTAACATCATCGATACACCTGGACACGTCGACTTCACGGTAGAAGTTGAGCGTTCACTGCGTGTATTAGACGGTGCAGTCGCGGTATTAGACGCACAATCAGGCGTAGAGCCGCAAACAGAAACAGTATGGCGCCAAGCGACTACATACGGCGTACCACGTATCGTTTTCGTCAACAAAATGGACAAGATTGGCGCAGATTTCTTATACTCTGTTAAAACGCTTCATGAACGTTTACAAGCGAATGCGCACCCTGTTCAATTGCCGATTGGTGCAGAAGATCAATTCACAGGTATCATTGATCTTGTTGAAATGTGCGCGTACCATTATCACGATGAATTAGGAAAAAATATCGAGCGCATCGAGATTCCTGAAGACTATCGTGATATGGCTGAAGAATATCGCGGTAAGTTAATCGAAGCGGTTGCAGAGCTTGATGAAGAATTAATGATGAAATATTTAGAAGGGGAAGAAATTACGAATGAAGAATTAAAAGCTGCCATTCGTAAAGCGACAATTTCTGTGCAATTCTTCCCTGTATTCTGTGGTTCTGCATTCAAAAACAAAGGTGTTCAATTAATGCTTGACGGAGTTGTTGACTACTTACCATCTCCAGTCGACATTCCTGCGATCAAAGGAACTGTTCCTGATACAGAAGAAGAAACAGTTCGTGAAGCGCGCGACGATGCTCCATTTGCAGCGTTAGCGTTCAAAATTATGACAGACCCTTACGTTGGTAAGTTGACGTTCTTCCGTGTATACTCAGGTACATTAAACTCTGGTTCTTACGTGTTGAACTCAACAAAACGTAAGCGTGAACGTATCGGTCGTATTCTACAAATGCACGCAAACCACCGCGAAGAAATTGCACAAGTTTATGCAGGTGACATTGCGGCAGCTGTAGGTTTAAAAGATACAACAACTGGTGATACTTTGTGTGATGAAAAAGACCCAGTAATCTTGGAGTCTATGCAATTCCCAGAACCAGTTATTCAAATCGCGATCGAACCGAAGTCAAAAGCTGACCAAGATAAGATGAGCACAGCGTTACAAAAACTTCAAGAAGAAGACCCAACATTCCGTGCATGGACAGACCAAGAAACAGGTCAAACAATTATCGCAGGTATGGGTGAGCTTCACCTTGATATTATCGTTGACCGTATGCGTCGCGAATTTAAAGTCGAAGCAAACGTTGGTGCTCCACAAGTTGCGTACCGCGAAACATTCCGTAAGTCTGCACAAGTTGAAGGTAAATTTGTGCGCCAGTCTGGTGGTCGCGGTCAATACGGTCACGTTTGGATCGAGTTCTCGCCAAACGAAGAAGGAAAAGGCTTCGAATTCGAAAATGCGATCGTTGGTGGGGTTGTTCCGAGAGAATACATCCCTGCAATCCAAGCAGGTCTTGAAGATGCGATGCAAAACGGTGTCCTTGCTGGATATCCAGTTGTCGACATTAAAGCGAAGCTATTCGACGGTTCTTACCACGATGTTGACTCAAGCGAAATGGCGTTCAAAATCGCTGCTTCAATGGCGTTGAAAAACGCAGCAGCAAAATGTGACCCTGTATTGCTTGAGCCTATCATGAAAGTAGAAGTCATCGTCCCTGAAGAATATTTAGGTGACATTATGGGTGACATCACTTCTCGTCGCGGTCGCGTCGAAGGTATGGAAGCTCGTGGTAACGCACAAGTTGTGCGCGCAATGGTTCCACTTTCTGAAATGTTTGGATACGCAACTACATTGCGTTCAAATACACAAGGTCGCGGAACGTTCACAATGGTATTTGACCATTATGAAGAAGTTCCGAAGAGCATTGCTGAGGAAATCATCAAAAAAAATAAAGGTGAATAATTGATTTTCTAGCATTGTTCAAGTATAAATACTTATGTAAGACTTGGAAGTGGACGTGCTGTGCACTTTCACTTCCGAGCATTCTATACTTATAAAAAAACACTAAGGAGGATATTATAATGGCTAAAGCGAAATTCGAACGCACGAAACCACACGTCAACATTGGTACAATCGGCCACGTTGACCATGGTAAAACAACTTTAACAGCTGCAATCACAACAGTTCTTGCGAAACAAGGTAAAGCAGAAGCACGCGCGTATGATCAAATCGACGCTGCTCCAGAAGAGCGCGAGCGCGGAATTACAATCTCAACTGCACACGTTGAGTATGAAACTGACAACCGTCACTATGCACACGTTGACTGCCCAGGTCACGCTGACTACGTGAAAAACATGATCACAGGTGCTGCGCAAATGGACGGCGCGATCCTTGTTGTATCTGCTGCTGACGGTCCAATGCCACAAACTCGTGAGCACATTCTTCTTTCTCGCCAAGTAGGCGTACCTTACATCGTTGTATTCTTAAACAAATGCGACATGGTAGACGACGAAGAACTTTTAGAACTTGTTGAAATGGAAGTTCGCGATCTATTATCTGAATACGACTTCCCTGGAGACGAAGTTCCTGTAATTAAAGGTTCTGCGTTAAAAGCACTTGAGGGAGATCCAGCTTGGGAAGAAAAAATCATCGAGCTTATGAACGCTGTTGATGAGTACATCCCAACTCCACAGCGCGAAATCGACAAACCATTCATGATGCCAGTTGAGGACGTATTCTCAATCACTGGTCGTGGTACAGTTGCTACAGGTCGCGTTGAGCGCGGTATCTTAAAAGTTGGTGACCAAGTAGAAATCATCGGTCTTTCTGAAGAGCCAAA
Source organism: Anoxybacillus ayderensis (assembly GCF_000833605.1). Classification (GTDB taxonomy): domain Bacteria; phylum Bacillota; class Bacilli; order Bacillales; family Anoxybacillaceae; genus Anoxybacillus; species Anoxybacillus ayderensis. The sequence continues at coordinate 31,327 of NZ_JXTG01000014.1, forward strand.
AGCAACAACTGTTACAGGTGTTGAAATGTTCCGTAAGCTTCTTGACCAAGCTGAAGCTGGTGACAACATCGGTGCGCTTCTTCGCGGTGTTTCTCGTGACGAAGTACAACGTGGTCAAGTATTAGCGAAACCAGGAACAATCACTCCACACACAAAATTTAAAGCGCAAGTTTACGTATTAACAAAAGAAGAAGGTGGACGTCATACTCCATTCTTCTCTAACTACCGTCCACAATTCTACTTCCGTACAACGGACGTAACAGGTATCATCCAACTTCCAGAAGGCGTTGAGATGGTTATGCCTGGCGACAACATCGAAATGACAGTGGAATTAATCGCTCCAATCGCGATCGAAGAAGGTACAAAATTCTCGATCCGTGAAGGTGGACGTACAGTAGGTGCAGGTTCTGTATCTGAAATCATCGAGTAATCGATAAACGTGGTCTAGCGATAAGCTAGACCACTTATTTTTTTGTTCCATTGAAAATAAGTTGTGAAATATGTATAATGGGAAAGGCAGTTTGTTGAGAAAAGAAATAAAAAGCTTGCATTGACCATGAATTTTATATATAATAATAAACGTTGGTCTTTGACTGCGATGAAGTGGAAGGTTGCTGACACACCCGGCCGCTTTGCCATGGCGAGTGTGAAGGAAATTTCCATGGAGAATGTCTATTTTGAAAATAGGCGAAGAAGGAGGGAAAATAATGGCAAAAGAAAAAATTCGTATTCGTTTAAAAGCGTATGATCATCGAATTCTTGATCAATCTGCTGAGAAAATTGTGGAAACTGCAAAGCGTTCAGGCGCAACTGTATCTGGACCGATTCCGTTACCAACTGAAAAAACGGTATACACGATCTTACGTGCGGTTCATAAATACAAAGATTCTCGTGAACAATTCGAAATGCGCACACATAAACGCTTAATTGACATCGTCAATCCGACTCCACAAACAGTAGATTCTTTAATGCGTTTAGACTTACCATCTGGTGTCGATATTGAAATCAAGTTGTAATTGCGATATAGGAGGTGTGAAAGATGAAAGGAATCTTAGGAAGAAAAATCGGCATGACTCAAGTGTTCGCTGAAAACGGAGATCTTATTCCTGTAACGGTCATTCAAGCTACTCCAAACGTAGTTCTTCAAAAGAAAACAGTTGAAAACGACGGTTACGAAGCGATTCAATTAGGTTTTGAAGATTTGCGTGAGAAGTTAGCGAACAAGCCTCAAAAAGGTCATGCTGCGAAGGCAAACACCACACCTAAGCGCTTCATTCGTGAAATTCGTGGTGTGAACCTTGCGGAATATGAAGTAGGTCAAGAAGTAAAAGTGGACATTTTCAACGAGGGTGAAATCGTTGACGTAACTGGTACGTCAAAAGGTAAAGGTTTCCAAGGTGTAATTAAACGCCATGGACAATCTCGCGGACCAATGGCTCACGGTTCTCGTTACCATCGTCGTCCTGGTTCAATGGGTCCAATCGCTCCAAACCGTGTATTCAAATCAAAAGAGCTTCCAGGTCGCATGGGTGGCGAGCGTGTAACAGTACAAAACTTAAAAGTTGTGAAAGTAGACCCAGAACGCAACTTAATCTTAATTAAAGGAAACGTACCAGGTCCAAACAAAGGGCTTGTTATTATTAAAAGCGCGGTTAAAGCGAAATAATTTCTTTAAGAAAGGAGGAAATACCCAATGCCAAAAGTAGCATTGTATAACCAAAACGGAGAAAACATCGGTGAAATCGAATTAAACGATGCCGTATTTGGTGTTGAACCGAACAAAAGTGTGTTATTTGAAGCGGTAATTATGCAACGTGCTTCCTTGCGTCAAGGAACTCATAAAACAAAAAATCGTGCAGAAGTAAGCGGCGGTGGTCGTAAACCATGGCGCCAAAAAGGTACTGGACGTGCTCGCCAAGGATCGATTCGTTCTCCACAATGGCGTGGCGGTGGTGTTGTATTCGGTCCAGTTCCACGCAGCTACAGCTACAAACTTCCGAAAAAAGTTCGTCGCTTAGCAATTAAATCAGCATTATCTTCAAAAGTGCTTGAAAACAACATCGTCGTATTAGACAATTTAGCACTTGAAGCACCAAAAACAAAAGAAATGGTTAAAATTTTAAACAACCTTTCTGTTGATCGCAAAGCGTTAATCGTAACAGCAGATGCGAATGAGAACGTCATTCTTTCAGCTCGCAACATTCCAGGAGTGACAGTTGTGACAGCAAGCGGAATTAACGTTCTTGATGTACTCAACCACGACAAGCTTGTCATTACAAAAGCTGCCGTGGAAAAAGTAGAGGAGGTGCTTGCATAATGAAAGATCCTCGCGATATTATTAAGCGCCCCGTCATTACTGAACGTTCAACAGAGTTAATGGGTGAGAAAAAATATACGTTCGAAGTTGATGTGAAAGCGAACAAAACAGAAGTAAAAGAAGCGATCGAAGCGATCTTCGGCGTGAAAGTAGCGAAGGTCAACATTATGAACTATAAAGGAAAGTTCAAACGTGTTGGTCGTTATAGCGGATTAACAAACCGCCGCCGCAAAGCGATTGTTACGTTAACGCCAGACAGCAAAGAGATCGAACTATTTGAAGTATAAGTTTAAAAGTGAAGGAGGGAAACGGACATGGCGATTAAAAAATATAAGCCAACGTCTAACGGTCGTCGTGGTATGACGGTTTTAGACTTCTCTGAGCTTACAACAGATAAGCCGGAAAAATCGTTACTTGCGCCTTTAAAGAAAAAAGGTGGTCGTAACAACCAAGGTAAATTAACTGTTCGTCACCAAGGTGGCGGTCATAAACGTCAATATCGTATTATTGACTTCAAACGCGATAAAGATGGCATTCCAGGACGCGTTGCTACAATCGAGTACGATCCAAACCGTTCTGCGAACATCGCTTTAATTCATTACGCTGATGGTGAAAAACGTTACATCATCGCACCGAAAAACTTACAAGTTGGCATGGAAGTTATGTCAGGTCCAGATGCGGACATTAAAGTAGGTAACGCATTACCTTTAGCAAACATTCCAGTCGGTACAGTTATTCATAATATCGAATTAAAACCTGGTAAAGGCGGACAATTAGTACGCGCTGCAGGTACATCTGCACAAGTGCTTGGTAAAGAAGGTAAATACGTACTTGTTCGTTTATCTTCAGGTGAAGTTCGTATGATTTTGGCAACTTGCCGTGCGACAGTCGGTCAAGTTGGTAACGAACAACATGAGCTTGTGAACATCGGTAAAGCTGGACGCGCTCGTTGGTTAGGCATTCGTCCAACAGTTCGCGGTTCTGTTATGAACCCTGTTGATCACCCACATGGTGGTGGTGAAGGTAAAGCACCAATCGGACGTAAGTCTCCAATGACTCCATGGGGTAAACCAACGCTTGGATTCAAAACGCGTAAGAAGAAAAATAAATCCGATAAATTTATCGTACGTCGTCGTAAAAAATAACGGGGTTGAGCTACGGTTCAAAAGAACCGTAGAGCAATCACGAAAGGAGGTTCACTTATGGGTCGCAGCTTGAAAAAAGGTCCTTTTTGTGATGATCATTTAATGAAAAAAATCGAGAAATTGAATGAAACTGGACAAAAACAAGTGATCAAAACATGGTCTCGTCGTTCGACAATTTTCCCACAATTCATTGGTCACACAATCGCTGTTTACGATGGTCGTAAACACGTTCCAGTTTACATCACAGAGGACATGGTCGGTCATAAGCTCGGTGAGTTCGCGCCAACGCGCACATACAAAGGTCACGCTGCTGATGACAAGAAAACAAAACGTTAATATGAGAGGAGGCTTCATTTATGCAAGCTAAAGCTGTTGCTAGAACGGTTCGAATTGCTCCTCGTAAAGCTCGTTTAGTTATTGATTTAATTCGAGGAAAGCAAGTGAGTGAAGCAGTTGCGATTCTTCGCCATACGCCAAAAGCTGCTTCTCCAATTATCGAGAAAGTATTAAAATCTGCAGTTGCAAATGCAGAGCATAACTATGACATGGACGTTAACAAGCTCGTTGTTACGGAAGCTTATGTGAACGAAGGACCAACATTGAAACGTTTCCGTCCTCGTGCACAAGGTCGTGCGAGCGCAATTAACAAACGCACAAGCCATATCACGATCGTCGTTTCAGAAAAGAAGGAGGGATAATCAGTGGGTCAAAAGGTAAATCCAATCGGTCTTCGCATCGGTATTATCCGTGATTGGGAATCAAGATGGTACGCTGAAAAAGATTATGCGGACCTTTTACACGAAGATCTTAAAATTCGCGAATACCTCACAAAGCGCTTAAGCGATGCAGCTGTTTCTCGCATTGAGATCGAGCGTGCAGCAAACCGTGTAAATATCACAATCCATACAGCGAAACCAGGAATGGTTATCGGTAAAGGTGGATCTGAAGTTGAAGCGCTTCGTAAAGCGTTAAACGAATTAACTGGCAAACGCGTTCATATCAACATCGTTGAAATCAAAAAGCCAGACTTAGAAGCAAAACTTGTTGCGGAAAATATCGCGCGTCAAATTGAAAACCGCGTATCATTCCGTCGTGCGCAAAAACAAGCAATCCAACGCACAATGCGCGCAGGTGCAAAAGGAATTAAAACAATGGTATCTGGTCGTTTAGGTGGAGCAGATATCGCTCGCTCAGAACATTACAGCGAAGGAACAGTTCCACTTCATACTCTTCGCGCTGACATTGACTACGCGACAGCAGAAGCGGACACAACATACGGAAAAATCGGCGTGAAAGTATGGATTTATCGTGGAGAGGTCCTTCCTACGAAAAAGAAAACTGAGGAAGGAGGAAATTAATCATGTTAATGCCAAAACGCGTAAAATATCGTCGTGAACATCGCGGTCGTATGAAAGGTCGCGCAAAAGGCGGTACGGAAGTACATTTTGGTGAATACGGTTTACAAGCGTTAGAACCAGCATGGATTACAAACCGTCAAATCGAGGCTGCTCGTCGTGCGATGACTCGTTACATGAGACGTGGCGGTAAAGTATGGATTAAAATTTTCCCTTCAAAGCCATACACAGCAAAACCACTTGAAGTGCGCATGGGTTCCGGTAAAGGTGCTCCAGAAGGTTGGGTAGCTGTTGTTAAACCTGGTAAAGTCATGTTTGAAATCGCTGGGGTTTCTGAAGAAGTAGCACGTGAAGCGTTACGTCTTGCTTCTCATAAACTTCCAATCAAATGTAAATTCGTAAAACGTGAAGAAATTGGTGGTGAATCAAATGAAAGCTAAAGAAATTCGTGAACTTACCACTGCCGAGATTGAACAAAAAATTAAAGCGTTGAAAGAAGAGTTATTCAACCTTCGCTTCCAATTGGCAACAGGTCAATTAGAGAATACAGCTCGTATTCGTGAAGTACGCAAAGCGATTGCGCGTATGAAAACTGTTATTCGCGAAAGAGAGATCGCTGCTAACAAATAATTGATATCGAGAGGAGGTTCGCACAATGAGTGAACGCAACAATCGTAAAGTTCTCGTTGGCCGTGTTGTTTCTGACAAAATGGATAAAACAATCACGGTTCTTGTAGAAACTTATAAAAAGCATCCTCTTTACGGCAAACGCGTAAAGTATTCAAAGAAATATAAAGCGCATGACGAAAACAACGTGGCAAAAGTGGGCGACATCGTAAAAATTATGGAAACACGTCCTCTTTCTGCAACAAAACGTTTCCGTCTTGTTGAAGTGGTTGAAAAAGCTGTAATCGTTTAATGAATATGTTCGGTATGATGGATACAAATCCGAAAGGAGGTTTCGTCAATGATTCAACAAGAAACTCGTATGAAAGTTGCTGATAACTCTGGTGCACGTGAAGTGCTTGTTATTAAAGTGCTAGGTGGTTCTGGTCGTCGTTATGCGAACGTGGGCGACATCGTTGTAGCGACTGTTAAAGATGCAACACCAGGTGGCGTTGTTAAAAAAGGTCAAGTTGTTAAAGCGGTTGTCGTTCGTACGAAACGTGGCGTGCGCCGTACAGATGGTTCTTACATCCGCTTTGATGAAAATGCTTGCGTAATCATTCGTGATGACAAGAGCCCACGCGGCACACGTATTTTCGGACCAGTTGCTCGCGAATTGCGTGAAAAAGACTTTATGAAAATCGTTTCTTTAGCTCCAGAAGTGATTTAATGAAAAGGAAAAGCCTTTTAAGGAGGTGCGATTCAGATGCATGTAAAAAAAGGTGATAAAGTACAAGTAATCTCTGGTAAAGATAAAGGCAAACAAGGCGTTATCCTCGCTGCGTTTCCAAAGAAAAACCGAGTGCTTGTTGAAGGTGTGAACATCGTGAAAAAACACGTAAAACCTTCTCAAGCAAATCCACAAGGCGGCATCATCAGCCAAGAGGCGCCAATCCACGTATCAAACGTAATGCCTCTTGATCCAAAAACAGGATTACCAACTCGTGTTGGATATAAAGTGGTTGACGGTAAAAAAGTTCGCTACGCGAAACGTTCTGGTGAAATTTTAGACAAATAATGAAGTGATTGAGGAAGGGAGGTACTCAAATGAACCGCCTTAAAGAAAAGTATTTGAAAGAAGTTGTTCCTGCTCTTATGAGCAAGTTTAACTATAAATCTGTGATGCAAGTTCCAAAAATCGAAAAAATCGTCATCAACATGGGTGTTGGTGATGCGGTACAAAACGCGAAAGCGTTAGATAACGCTGTAGAAGAACTCGCATTAATTTCTGGTCAAAAACCAGTTGTTACACGCGCGAAAAAATCAATCGCAGGTTTCCGTCTTCGTGAAGGAATGCCAATCGGTGCGAAAGTAACTCTTCGCGGTGAGCGTATGTACGAGTTTTTCGACAAGCTCGTTTCCGTTTCTTTACCGCGTGTGCGCGACTTCCGTGGCGTTTCTAAAAAATCGTTTGACGGACGCGGAAACTACACGTTAGGTGTAAAAGAGCAATTAATTTTCCCAGAAATTGATTACGATAAAGTAAACAAAGTTCGTGGTATGGACATCGTGATCGTTACAACTGCGAAAACAGACGAGGAAGCTCGTGAATTACTTGCATTGCTCGGTATGCCATTCCAAAAATAATCATTCCCATTCGTAAAAAGAGGGAGGCGAAAACGTGGCTAAAAAATCAATGATCGCGAAACAAAAACGCACACCAAAGTTTAAAGTGCAAGCGTACACTCGTTGTGAGCGTTGTGGACGTCCACACTCTGTATATCGCAAATTTAAACTTTGCCGTATTTGTTTCCGTGAATTAGCGTATAAAGGTCAAATTCCTGGTGTGAAAAAAGCAAGCTGGTAATAAACCCATGAGTTGGGAAGGAGGTAAAACATAATGGTGATGACAGATCCAATTGCAGATATGCTTACTCGCATTCGTAATGCGAACATGGTGCGTCACGAGAAACTTGAAGTTCCTGCTTCAAAAATTAAAAGAGAAATCGCTGAAATTTTAAAGCGTGAAGGTTTCATTCGTGATGTCGAATACATTGAAGATAACAAACAAGGTATTCTTCGTATTTTCTTAAAGTACGGTCCAAACAATGAACGCGTAATTACAGGTCTTAAACGCATTAGCAAACCTGGTTTGCGCGTATATGCAAAAGCGGACGAAGTTCCACGCGTATTGAACGGATTAGGAATTGCAATTCTTTCAACATCTCAAGGTATTTTAACTGACAAAGAAGCACGTCAAAAACGCACTGGCGGCGAAGTGTTAGCATACATTTGGTAATTATTTTGTAACGAATGGAGGTGTAATACATGTCACGTGTTGGTAAAAAACCATTGGAAATTCCAGCTGGTGTTACAGTTACATTAAACGGTAACACAGTTACTGTAAAAGGTCCGAAAGGTGAACTTACTCGTACGTTCCATCCAGATATGGTCATTAAATTAGAAGGTAACGTTTTAACAGTTGAGCGTCCAAGTGATGAGAAACATCATCGCGCGCTTCACGGAACGACTCGTAGCTTACTTGCAAACATGGTTGAAGGTGTTTCAAAAGGTTATGAGCGCGGCCTTGAGCTTGTCGGTGTCGGTTATCGTGCGACAAAACAAGGGAAAAAGCTCGTGTTAAGCGTAGGATACTCTCATCCTGTTGAAATTGAGCCTGAAGAAGGACTTGAAATCGAAGTTCCTTCACAAACAAAAATTATTGTTAAAGGTGCGGACAAACAACGCGTTGGTGAATTAGCAGCAAACATTCGTGCCGTTCGTTCACCAGAGCCTTACAAAGGAAAAGGTATTCGTTACGAAGGTGAAGTTGTACGTCGTAAAGAAGGTAAAACTGGTAAGAAATAATGCTGCTTAGGTAAATGAAAGGAGTGACACGAATGATCACTAAGCTTGATAAAAATGCAGTTCGCAAAAAAAGACACGCTCGTGTTCGTCGTAAAGTAGTAGGAACTGCGGAACGTCCACGCTTAAATGTGTTCCGTTCAAACAAACACATTTATGCGCAAATCATTGACGATATGAAAGCTGTGACGCTTGTTAGCGCGTCAACATTAGATAAAGATTTCGATTTAGAATCAACGGGAAATGTTGAAGCAGCTCAAAAAGTGGGCGAATTAATTGCTAAACGTGCACTTGAAAAAGGAATTACATCGGTTGTATTCGACCGTGGTGGATATTTATATCATGGACGTGTTAAAGCACTTGCAGACGCTGCTCGTGAAGCTGGATTACAATTCTAATTAAGAAGGAGGGACAGAGATGCGTCGCATTGATCCAAATAAACTTGAACTAGAAGAACGCGTTGTTGCCGTTAACCGCGTAGCTAAAGTTGTAAAAGGTGGACGTCGTTTCCGTTTCGCTGCGTTAGTCGTTGTTGGTGACAAAAACGGTCATGTCGGCTTCGGAACTGGAAAAGCTCAAGAAGTTCCGGATGCAATTCGTAAAGCAATTGAAGATGCGAAGAAAAACTTAATTACTGTACCGATCGTTGGTACAACGATTCCACATGAAGTAATCGGACATTTCGGAGCAGGTGAAATTATTTTAAAACCAGCATCTGAAGGTACAGGAGTTATCGCCGGTGGTCCTGCACGTGCGGTATTAGAGTTAGCAGGCATTAGCGATATTTTATCGAAGTCAATCGGTTCCAACACACCAATCAACATGGTGCGCGCAACAATCGACGGTTTGAAGCAATTAAAACGTGCTGAAGATGTTGCAAAATTGCGCGGCAAAACAGTTGAGGAACTGTTAGGATAAGGGAGGGAAAAATGATGGCGAAAAAATTAGCAATTACCCTCACTCGCAGCGTAATCGGTCGTCCGCAAGACCAACGCGTGACGGTTAAAACATTAGGTTTACGAAAATTGCATCAAACAGTTGTTCATAACGACAATCCAGCCATTCGTGGAATGATCAATAAAGTTTCTCACCTTGTAACAGTAAAAGAATTAGAAGAATAAGGAGGTGCCTAGGCATGAAGCTACATGAATTACAACCAGCACCAGGTTCCCGTAAAGAACGTAATCGTGTTGGTCGTGGTATCGGCTCTGGTAACGGAAAAACTTCTGGTAGAGGACATAAAGGGCAAAACGCTCGCTCTGGCGGCGGTGTACGCATCGGCTTTGAAGGTGGTCAAACACCTTTATTCCGTCGTTTACCAAAACGCGGCTTTACTAACATCCATCGTAAAGAATATGCGATCGTTAACCTCGAAGTGTTAAATCGCTTTGAAGACGGTACGGAAGTGACACCAGAATTGTTGCTTGAAACAGGCGTCGTAAGCAAGTTGAAAGCAGGCATCAAAGTTCTTGGAAACGGTGAGCTCACGAAAAAATTAACAGTGAAAGCTCATAAATTCTCTGCTTCTGCAAAAGAAGCAATCGAAGCTGCTGGCGGTACAACTGAGGTGATTTAATGTTTCGAACAATCTCCAATTTTATGCGCGTGGGTGATATAAGAAGAAAAATTGTATTCACCCTTCTTATGCTCATTGTATTTCGCATCGGTACATTTATTCCCGTGCCGGGCGTAAATGCAGATGTACTAAAAATGCAAGATCAATTCAACGCTTTTGGCGTGTTGAATACGTTCGGTGGTGGCGCTCTACAAAACTTTTCTATTTTTGCGATGGGCGTCATGCCATACATTACGGCATCCATCATCGTACAGTTATTACAGATGGATGTTGTTCCTAAATTTACTGAATGGTCGAAGCAAGGGGAAGTAGGCCGTCGTAAACTCGCTCAGTTTACTCGCTATTTTACAATTGTGCTTGGTTTTATCCAGGCGTTTGCTATGTCGTACGGCTTTCATAATATGTCTGGTGGTGTGCTTATTAAAAATCCAGGCATTCCGACGTATTTGCTTATCGCGCTTGTTTTAACAGCTGGAACAGCCTTTTTAATGTGGCTTGGTGAGCAAATTACGGCTAAAGGTGTTGGGAACGGCATTTCTGTATTGATTTTTGCAGGAATTGTGTCTGGTATCCCGACGACGCTTAACCAAATTTATGTTCAACAATTTGAAAACGCTGGTGATCAGCTGTTTTTACGCATCGTTACAGTATTGTTGGTCGCTTTAGCAGTTGTTGCAGTTATTGTTGGCGTCATTTATATGCAACAAGCGTTTCGGAAAATTCCGATTCAGTATGCGAAGCGATTAGAAGGACGTAGTCCAGTAGGTGGTCATTCGACACACATTCCGTTAAAAGTAAACCCGGCAGGTGTTATTCCGGTTATTTTTGCGGTGTCGTTTATCATTACTCCACCGACGATTGCATCGTTTTTCGGCTCGAATGATGTAACATTGTGGATCAAAAAAGTTTTTGACTACACACAACCAGTTGGTATGCTCATATACGTCGCTTTAATTGTTGCCTTTACGTATTTTTATGCGTTTGTTCAAGTCAATCCAGAACAAATGGCGGACAATTTGAAAAAGCAAGGTGGTTATATTCCAGGCATTCGTCCAGGAAAGAACACGCAGGAATTCATTACACGCGTTTTGTATCGTTTAACTTTCGTCGGGGCTCTATTTTTAGCAGCAATCGCTGTTCTTCCTGTCTTCTTTATCGAGTTCGCTAAACTACCGCCTTCTGCTCAAATTGGAGGAACGAGCTTGCTAATCGTCGTTGGCGTTGCTTTAGAGACGATGAAGCAGCTAGAAAGCCAATTAGTGAAGCGCCATTATAAAGGCTTTATTAAGTAAAGAGGTGTTGGGAATTTTATTCCCTCTACCTCATATAGAGAGCTGAGGGGGAGAAATTGATGAATTTAGTATTGATGGGACTGCCGGGAGCTGGAAAAGGCACACAGGCAGAGAAAATCGTTGAGAAATACAAAATTCCTCACATTTCTACTGGGGATATGTTTCGAGCAGCGATGAAAGAGGGAACAGAGCTCGGTTTAAAGGCGAAATCATATATGGATCGCGGCGATCTTGTTCCAGATGAAGTGACAATCGGCATTGTTCGTGAGCGTTTAAGCAAGGACGATTGCCAAAACGGTTTTTTGCTTGATGGGTTTCCGCGAACAGTTGCTCAAGCTGAAGCGTTAGAAACGCTTCTTCAACAATTGAACCGCTCCATCGACTATGTCATTAACATTGAAGTAGATAAAAACATTTTAATGGAACGTCTAACAGGTAGACGCATTTGTAAAGAATGCGGAGCAACGTATCATCTCGTATTTAATCCGCCAGCACAAGCCGGTGTTTGTGATAAATGCGGTGGAGAGTTGTATCAACGTGCAGATGATAACGAAGCGACAGTAGCGAACCGTCTTGAAGTCAATATGAAGCAATCCCAGCCGTTGCTTGATTTTTACGCGGCGAAAGGGTATTTGCGCAACATTGACGGACAACAACATATTGATCAAGTGTTTGCTGACATTTGTGAATTACTTGGGGGCTTACAATAATGATCATTTGCAAAACCCCGCGTGAAATTGAAATTATGCGTGAAGCTGGCCGAATTGTTGCGTTAACTCATCAAGAGTTACAAAAATATATCGAGCCAGGTATAACGACAAAAGAGCTCGATCATATTGCTGAAACGTTTATTCGCAAACATGATGCAATTCCTTCGTTTAAAGGATATAATGGATTTCGTGGGAGCATTTGTACGTCAGTAAACGAGGAGCTCGTTCACGGCGTCCCAGGAGACCGTGTGCTTCGCGAAGGAGACATTATTAGCATCGATATTGGCGCAAAGTACAATGGATACCATGGTGATTCGGCATGGACATATCCAGTCGGAGCCATTTCAGAAGAGGCGAAAAAGCTTTTAGAAGTGACAGAGCAGTCATTGTATCGTGGATTGGAAGAAGCGAAACCTGGCGCACGGTTAACGAACATTTCCCATGCGATCCAAACATACGTTGAAGCGCATAACTTTTCCGTTGTGCGTGAGTATGTCGGACATGGAATTGGTCAAGACTTACATGAAGATCCGCAAATCCCACATTACGGTCCGCCAAATAAGGGACCGCGGTTAAAGCCAGGCATGGTTCTGTGCATTGAGCCGATGGTGAATGCAGGAACCCGTTATGTTCGCACGTTAGAAGATAATTGGACAGTCGTCACAGTAGATGGCAAGCTTTGTGCTCATTTTGAACATACGATTGCGATTACTGAGGCGGGATATGAAATTTTAACAACACTTTGAACGCTTTAACCTTCTTTGCGGATGCGCATCGTAAGCTGTAAACTGGTCGTGTTAGTTGAACATGTTACTCATTTCAAAAAAGAAGGGAGAGCCGTTCAATGGCGAAAGACGATGTAATTGAAGTGGAAGGTACAGTCGTTGAAACGTTGCCGAATGCGATGTTCCGGGTGGAACTTGAAAATGGTCATACCGTTTTAGCTCACGTTTCAGGTAAAATTCGCATGCATTTTATTCGCATTTTACCAGGTGATAAAGTAACAGTTGAGTTATCACCTTACGATTTAACACGTGGAAGAATTACGTATCGATATAAATAACACTCCGCACGAACAAGGAGGTAAGTTCTCATGAAAGTTAGACCATCTGTAAAACCGATTTGCGAAAAATGCAAAGTTATTCGCAGACGCGGAAAAGTTATGGTTATTTGTGAAAATCCAAAGCATAAACAAAAACAAGGATAAAACTTGAGGAGGTGTACAAATCATGGCACGTATTGCAGGTGTAGATATTCCTCGTGACAAACGTGTAGTCATTTCATTAACATACATTTACGGAATCGGTAAAGCAACTGCACAAAAAATCTTAGCAGAGGCTGGCGTATCTGAAGACACTCGCGTTCGCGACTTAACAGAAGAAGAATTAGGGAAAATTCGTGAAATCGTAGATCGCTTGAAGGTAGAAGGAGATCTTCGTCGCGAAGTATCTTTAAACATTAAACGTTTAATGGAGATCGGTTGCTATCGTGGTCTTCGTCATCGTCGCGGATTGCCAGTTCGTGGCCAAAATACGAAAAACAACGCTCGTACACGTAAAGGTCCACGTCGTACAGTAGCGAACAAGAAAAAATAATTAAGTAAAGGAGGTTCATGAACGAATGGCACGTAAAACGAATACGCGTAAACGTCGTGTAAAAAAGAACATTGAATCTGGTATTGCTCATATCCGTTCGACTTTTAACAACACAATCGTCACAATTACAGACGTTCATGGAAATGCAATTTCTTGGTCAAGTGCAGGTGCGTTAGGCTTTAAAGGCTCTCGTAAGTCAACTCCGTTCGCTGCACAAATGGCTGCAGAAGCTGCTGCAAAAGCATCTATGGAGCATGGCATGAAAACTGTTGAAGTAAACGTAAAAGGTCCGGGTGCTGGTCGTGAAGCAGCAATTCGTGCACTTCAAGCGGCTGGGCTAGAAATTACAGCGATCAAAGATGTTACACCGGTTCCACATAACGGATGCCGTCCGCCAAAACGTCGTCGTGTTTAATTTCTCTGTATAGAATTTGCGTATGTGTCAATAATGGGATATAGTCATTCTTACAGGGAAATGAAAAACAGTTGTTGTGCACATTCGGGAACTTATTCATGGGGGAATTTCGATTGAGCTGTCATCGGTTTAATCGGGGTTTCGACGTTTTGAAGGAGGGTTAAAGGAATGTTGGAAATCGAAAAGCCGAAAATCGAAACGGTTGAAATCAGCGAGGATGCCAAATATGGCAAATTCGTCGTTGAACCACTTGAGCGTGGATATGGTACAACTTTGGGTAACTCCTTACGTCGTATCCTGTTATCCTCACTCCCTGGTGCCGCTGTAACATCTGTTCAAATAGATGGTGTGTTGCACGAATTTTCAACAATTGATGGCGTCGTGGAAGATGTAACAACGATCATTTTAAATGTTAAAAAGCTAGCGCTAAAAATTTACTCGGACGAAGAAAAGACGCTTGAGATTGATGTACAGGGTGAAGGAGTCGTTACAGCTGCGGATATTACTCACGATAGCGATGTAGAAATTCTCAATCCAGACCTTCATATTGCTACTTTGGCAAAAGACGGTCGTTTGCGCATGAGAATGACAGCGAAACGCGGGCGTGGGTATACACCAGCTGATGCTAATAAGCGCGAGGATCAACCGATAGGTGTTATCCCGATCGATTCCATTTATACGCCGGTATCGCGCGTATCGTACCAAGTCGAAAATACGCGCGTCGGTCAAATGACAAACTACGACAAGTTAACGATCGACGTGTGGACAGATGGTAGCATCGGCCCGAAAGAAGCAATCTCACTAGGGGCAAAAATTTTAACAGAGCACTTGAACATTTTTGTGAACTTAACAGATGAAGCACAACATGCTGAAATCATGATCGAAAAAGAAGAAGACCAAAAAGAAAAAGTGCTCGAAATGACAATTGAAGAGCTTGATCTTTCTGTTCGTTCGTACAACTGCTTAAAGCGTGCTGGCATCAACACAGTGCAAGAGCTTGCTCAAAAAACGGAAGAAGATATGATGAAAGTGCGCAACTTAGGCCGCAAGTCGCTTGAGGAAGTAAAAGCGAAGTTAGAAGAGCTAGGATTAAGCTTACGTAAAGATGACTAGTTAAGCGTTTGGTTAACTAGGCATTTTCATGTTAAAAGTGAAATAAAGGAGGGACATCACATGTCTTACAGAAAATTAGGACGCACAAGCTCTCAACGTAAAGCATTGCTTCGTGATTTAGTGACAGACTTAATCATTAATGAGCGAATTGAAACAACAGAAGCTCGTGCAAAAGAGTTGCGTTCTGTTGTAGAAAAAATGATTACATTAGGAAAGCGCGGCGATTTGCATGCACGTCGTCAAGCGGCTGCATTCGTTCGCAAAGAAGTAGCAAACACAGAAACAGGTCAAGATGCGATTCAAAAATTGTTCAGCGATATCGCACCACGTTATCAAGACCGTCAAGGTGGTTATACACGCATTATGAAACTTGGACCACGTCGCGGTGACGGTGCGCCAATGGTAATTATTGAACTAGTTTAATACGTTTTTATAAGGGCGAGACAGTTTTTGAACTGGATCTATGCCCTTTTTTTGTTTTCTTTTTTGTAGTAGAGTAGAGAGTAAGAACATTCAGAAGAGATGAGGAGAGAGTCGTGGAAGTTGCAGTACGTGTGGACGATGTAAGTTTTCAATACGCAAATGAACAAACGTATGCTCTACAAAACATATCGTTTCAAGTGTATAAAGGTGAATGGGTAACAATTGTCGGGCATAATGGATCAGGTAAATCAACATTAGCGAAGTTGTTAATTGGTTTATTGCCACCGACAAGTGGAACGATTCATGTATGTGGAATACCATTAAATGAAGAAACGATATGGGACGTACGTGAGCAATTAGGCATTGTATTTCAAAATCCAGACAACCAGTTTGTTGGAACGACGGTTCAAGATGACGTTGCTTTCGGTCTTGAAAATAGAGGGATACAAAAAGAGGAAATGAAAAAACGCATAAACGAAGCGTTAAAAAAAGTAAAAATGGAAGATTTCATTCATCACGAGCCGCATCGCTTGTCAGGTGGACAAAAACAACGCGTCGCCATTGCAAGCGCCATTGCCCTTCAGCCGAATGTCATCATCTTAGATGAGGCGACATCCATGCTTGACCCGAGCGGGAAAAAAGAAGTTCTTCATGTGATGCAGTCGCTTCGTCGCGAACACGATATGACGGTTATTTCAATTACTCATGATTTAAATGAAGTCGCAAAAGCAGATCGGGTTATTGTGATGAATAAAGGAAAAATTGTGCTCGAAGGAACGCCTGCACATATTTTTTCATACGGGGAGAAATTAGAAGAGATGGGGTTAGACTTACCATTCTCGCTACAACTAAGTCGACGATTGAAGAACAATGGCATTCCAATGACAGCTGATCATTTAACAATGGAGGGGTTGGTGAGTGAATTATGGACATTGTATTCCGCGATGTCGAACATCGTTACCAAATAAATACCCCTTTCGAGAAGCGAGCGTTGTACGATATTCATGTTGATATTCGCAGCGGCTCATATGTAGCGGTAATCGGTCATACAGGGTCGGGCAAGTCTACCCTTTTACAACATTTCAATGGTTTACTTCAACCGACAAAAGGAACCGTCCACCTTGGCGATTATACAATTGTAGCGGGAAAAAAAGAAAAACATTTAAAGCCTTTACGGAAAAAAGTAGGCATTGTTTTTCAATTCCCTGAACATCAATTGTTTGAAGAAACAGTAGAAAAAGATATTTGCTTTGGACCGATGAATTTCGGCATGTCAGAACAAGAAGCAAAAGCTCGTGTTGGCGAGTGGTTAGCGCTTGTTGGATTGCCGGAAGAAGTGCGACATAAATCTCCATTTGCTTTAAGCGGCGGACAAATGCGCCGCGTAGCGATCGCAGGTGTGTTAGCCATGGAGCCGGAAGTGCTTGTGTTAGATGAACCTACGGCAGGATTAGACCCTCGCGGACGAAAAGAAATGATGGATATGTTCGCAAACCTTCAGCGGCAAAAAAAGATGACCATTGTACTTGTGACACATAGCATGGAAGAGGCAGCACGTTACGCGGATGATATTATTATTATGCATCGAGGAACGATTGTTCGAAGAGGGACACCAGAACAAATTTTCCGTAACGTCGATGATTTAATACATCTTGGATTAGATGTCCCTGAGACAGTTTTGTTTCAGCGGGCAATCGAACAAAAATTCGGGATACAATTTCCAGAACCATGTTTGACGATAGAAGACGTCGAACGATCTTTACAAACGTTATTTACTAGGGTGAAGCGTATATGATGAACGGTATGATTATCGGAAAATATGTTCCTGGGGATTCTTTTATTCATCGGCTCGATCCACGTACAAAACTGCTGCTCATGTTTATTTATGTGTTTATCGTATTTCTTGCAAACAACGGATGGACGTATGGAATATTGACTTTGTTTACATGCCTTTTGTTGTTTTTATCACGCATTCCTTTTTCATTTATGATTAGAGGGTTAAAACCTGTTTTGTGGGTCATTGTATTTACTTTTTTTCTCCATGTGCTATTAACAAAAGAAGGACATATCGTTTTTCAATGGCTTGGCATTGAAGTGTACGATAAAGCGATTCAACAAGGGGCGTTTATTTCTTTACGCTTTTTGCTCCTTATTGTCGTCACAACGCTATTGACGTTAACAACAACGCCGATTGAAGTGACAGATGGGATGGAGTCGTTACTTTCGCCGTTAAAAAAATGGAATGTACCTGTTCATGAACTAGCGCTCATGATGTCGATTTCTCTTCGTTTTATTCCGACGTTAATGGAAGAAACCGAAAAAATTATGAAAGCTCAAACCGCTCGTGGTGTCGATTTTTCAAGCGGTCCGTTACAAGAACGAATGAAAGCGATGACGGCGTTGCTCGTTCCGCTATTTATTAGCGCATTTAAAAGAGCAGAAGAGCTAGCTGTCGCGATGGAAGTGCGCGGATATCGTGGTAGTCAAAATCGAACAAAATGGCGCGAGTTGACGTGGGGACGAATAGATACGGCTTTTATGCTTTTCATCGGCTTATTGGCTATTGCTTTATGGTTACTTCGTTCATGAGAAGGAGCGAAAATCATGAGAAGAATAAAATGTACCATTGCATATGATGGTACGCATTTTGCTGGATATCAAATTCAACAACAAAAACGAACGGTGCAGGGAGAACTAGAGCATGCACTTTCCATCATTCATAAAGGGCAATTTGTTCGCGTATATGCGTCAGGAAGAACGGATGCAACGGTTCATGCATATGGACAAGTGATTCACTTTGATACGCCGCTTGCGATTCCAGATGAAAAATGGCCAAAGGCGTTAAATGCTCTTCTCCCGGATGACGTCATTGTCAAAGAAGCAAGTGAAGTACCTCCTTCTTTTCATGCCCGATTTAGCGTGAAAAAGAAAGAATATCGTTACCGCGTCTGGATAGGAGAGAAAAACGTATTTTTACGCCATTATGTATATCACTATCCGTACAAGCTTCATGTCACGGCGATGAACGAAGCGCTTCGTTATGTGATCGGGACGCATGATTTCACAAGTTTTTGTTCGGCAAAAACGGAAATTGACGATAAAGTTCGTACCATTTATGAAGCGGAAGTGATTCAAGAAGGAGAAGAGCTAATCTTCCGTCTTGTTGGAAACGGCTTTTTGTACAATATGGTTCGCATTATCGTTGGAACAGTGCTAGAAGTTGGGCGCGGGGAACGACGTGCTGAAGAGATGAAAACGATTTTGCAACAAAAAAATCGAAGTGCTGCGGGGAAGACGGCTCCAGGTCACGGCCTATATTTATGGCACGTTTCTTATGACAACTAATCCAGGTGTAACATTTTCTTGACATTAGGTTATGAAAGAGATATTATATCATATGGTATGTATTTTAAACCCACGATTAGCCCCGGAAATTAATCGTGTTGAAATAAATATCGTTTGTTTATTTTTTATTTTAGGAGGGAAAACAAATGCGTACGTATATGGCGAAGCCAAATGAAGTAGAACGTAAATGGTACGTTGTTGATGCAGAAGGCAAAACGTTAGGACGTCTTGCTAGCGAAGTTGCTGCAATTTTGCGCGGTAAACATAAACCAACTTACACACCGCATGTTGACACAGGTGATCATGTGATCATCATCAACGCAGAAAAAGTTGAATTAACAGGTAAAAAATTAACAAACAAATTATACTATCGCCACAGCTTACATCCAGGTGGGTTAAAAGTAAGAACAGCTCTTGAAATGCGCACAAATTACCCAGAGCAAATGCTTGAAAAAGCAATTCGCGGCATGCTTCCAAAAGGTAGCCTTGGTCGTCAAATGTTCAAAAAATTGCACGTTTATCGCGGAAGTGAACATCCGCATCAAGCACAAAAACCAGAAGTTTATGAACTTCGCGGATAATTGATTAAAGGAGGGCATTATTTTGGCACAGGTACAATACTACGGCACAGGCCGTCGCAAAAGTTCAGTTGCGCGCGTGCGTCTCGTTCCAGGTGAAGGACGCATTATCGTAAATGGTCGTGACATTCGTGACTACGTTCCATATGAATCGTTAGTGGAAGTTGTAAAACAGCCACTTGTTTTAACAGAAACGTTCGGTAGCTACGATGTATTAGTAAACGTAAGCGGTGGTGGATTTACAGGTCAAGCAGGTGCGATCCGTCACGGTATCGCTCGTGCATTGTTACAAGTTGACCCTGAATACCGTCAAACATTAAAACGTGCAGGCTTATTAACGCGCGATTCTCGTGTGAAAGAGCGTAAGAAATACGGTCTTAAAGGCGCTCGTCGTGCACCACAATTCTCAAAACGTTAATTTCAAAAAATCTCGGCAATTATTTTGCCGAGATTTTTTTGTATGTTCCTTTGTCACATGCAAACAATATACATAAGGAGGGACAGCAAAATGGGAATGCTTACATCATTTACAGCGAAGAAATTAGAAAAACAGCTTACTTATGAACGAAACGTATTGCGGGATCTTTCTTATCGTGAATTGTGTAGACGTGTACATACATATTGGCAACGATATATGATTATTTCTCATGTCATTGAAAACATTTGTATTGACGTTGCGGTTGAAGCGTACTTACTCGGGGCGCATTATAGTCGATTTGCATATTACGGCGAGAAAATCGAAACGGTAAAAAGTCGTTGTATAGATGAGTATGAGCAGCTCATTCATGAGCTACATGAGTACATGAAACAGTGGAGAGATGGAATATACGATGTATGTGCTCGCTATATCGACGTATGGTGGGAAGAGGGAATGGAAAAAGGATTGCGTCGTCAAAAGCTTCGTTTAAAATAACCGTTCTAAATTCTTCTCTTGTCCCATATAACATAAATAGTGGGGAGGAGAAGGGATGAAAATACGCGTTATCGTTCTTTTTATCGTTTTTGTCCTTTTGTTACAGTTTTACGTGTTAAGCGATCGCTCGTGGAAAGCATGGAGCTTACCGTTATCAGGAAAGGTAATCATTCTTGACCCAGGGCACGGCGGCCCTGACGGGGGGGCGATTGGGGGAGATGTAATTGAGAAAGAAATAGCTCTTCATGTAGCGCTAAAATTACGTGATTACTTACAACAACAAGGCGCGCTCGTTCAAATGACAAGAGAAGGGGATTACGATTTAGCAAGCGAGCAAACGAGAGGATATAGTCGGAGGAAAATAGAAGATTTACAACGACGAGTTCAATTTGTTAATGAGTCAGAAGCTAATTTTTTTATTAGCATCCATTTAAATGCGATCCCTTCACCGAAATGGAAAGGCGCGCAAGTGTTTTATTATCCTTCGTTAAAGGAGAATGAACGATTAGCTAAGTTTATTCAACAAGAGCTACGCGGTAATTTGGAAAATACAGACCGATTGGCGAAACCGATTCAAACAGTATATTTATTAAAAAAAGCAAAAAAGCCAGGAGTTTTAGTTGAGGTAGGCTTTTTGTCCAATGAAGAAGAGCGAATGTTGTTATCGTCTCCATCGTATCAAGAAAAGCTTGCCGCTTCGATTTACAAAGGTATTTTACGTTACGTATCAAATGAACGTAATCCTTCTGAGTGAGAAGGATTCATTTTTTTATACAGAAAATTATGTTATATTGAAAGTATGAAACCGAATACATAAGGATTGGTGAGGCGCGATGTTGACAGAAAAACAAGTTGTAGAGCTTCTTGAAACGATTTACGACCCTTTTTTGAAAAAAACGTTTAAAGAAACAGGAGCGATTCAAGAAGTCAAAATAAATGAAGAAAAAGGGCTAGTGAGCGTAAAAATTGCTTTAGCTAAAACTGGGACGGCGGAACAACTTCAAGTGCAACAGACGGTTGTCCAACGTTTAAAAGATGCAGGAGCATCATCTGTTGGGCTTCGTTTTGCTCAATTGCCGTTAGAAGAAAGATCAACGAATGAACCGATTTATTTAGCCATTGCAAGCGGAAAAGGTGGCGTAGGGAAATCAACGGTATCCGTTAATTTAGCTGTTTCGCTTGCGCGGCTTGGTAAAAAGGTTGGGTTAATCGATGCAGATATTTACGGGTTTAGTGTGCCAGATATGATGGGGATTACAGAACGGCCAATCGTCCGTGGAGAAAAAATTATTCCGGTTGAGCGGTTTGGTGTAAAAGTAATTTCTATGGGGTTTTTTGTAGAAGATAATTCACCGGTGATTTGGCGCGGACCAATGCTCGGCAAAATGTTAAAAAACTTTTTTGATGAAGTGGAATGGGGAGAATTAGATTATTTACTATTAGATTTACCTCCAGGCACAGGGGATGTAGCGTTAGATGTGCATACGATGCTTCCGACATCGAAAGAAATTATTGTGACGACGCCTCATCCAACGGCTGCTTTTGTTGCCGCAAGAGCGGGAGCGATGGCGGTTCGGACGAATCATGAAGTTGTCGGTGTTATCGAAAATATGTCATATTTTGAAAGCCAAACAACGGGTGAAAGAGAATATATTTTTGGAAAAGGCGGTGGCCAAAAATTAGCTGAAGAATTACAGACGGACTTACTTGGACAGCTACCGCTCGGACAACCTGACTGGAACGATGATGACTTTGCCCCTTCTGTATATGGTGAAGATCATCCAATTGGAAAAGTGTATATGGATATTGCTAAAAAAATCATCGCAAAGTTACGATGAAGTGGCGTCTTTCTTTGATGATGGATTGTGCATATGTATTTACAAAGGGTGTCCTAGTAATCGAAGGACACCCTTATGCTGTTTGATCCTCGCTCGACCCCTCTTGATCAGGTTTTTTCTTGCCGCCTTGCATTTCTTCTGCTGCTTTCATAAGAATATCTTCAATTTTTGCTTTAAATAGCGGGCTGCTAAATGTCTCTGTAATCACTTTTTGCAAATGGGCGCGAAAATCTTTGTTTTTCATCTCTGTTTGTATTAATTTTTTCATTTCTGGATTTTGCATAATGTCTACAATCATTGCTTGATATTCAGGGTCTTTCATTAGCGCTTTCAATAATTTTTCATGTTCTTCTTTCATGCTTTTCGCGAAATTTTGAGCGAACTTTGGGTCTTCAAATGCTTTTTTCCAAAACGCTTTTCCTTTGTCTGAAGTTAACGTTTCCTCAATCGTTTTTTTTACAACTTCTTGGTCCATGACGAGCTGCTGTTTTACTTTTTCATCGCTCATCACTTCTTGAATCGCTTTTTTTCCTTCATCCGTTTTTAAAATATCAACAACCATTTTTTTCGTTTGATCGTAATCAGGTTGCGCAGGGGTTTTCTCTTGTTGGGCGCACCCTGCTAGCGCTAATACACAACTAAATGCGAGGAGCAAAAATGTTCGATTCATCATCAAGGGCCCCTTTCAACAAGTTTCCTTACTGTTAATATTCAATATTCTTTGCAAAAATATTCGCTAGCATTTTTCTTATTTCGTTGATAGAATTTTGAAAGGGATATTGAGAATTGGAGGGTACACAAGTGAACAGTCGAAAGTGGGTTCAATTGTTTTTTTCAACATTGTTTGTCGGTGGAATAAGTACAGGGATTGTTGGATTTGCTGTGAAGTGGAATGAATACGCACATCTTTTTACATCGTTTGAGATAAAAGAAATTTTATCTGTTCTCGTTTGGCTGATTGGAGTTGGTTTCATTTTTAGCGTCATTAGTCAGATGGGTTTTTTTGCGTATTTAACGATTCATCGTTTTGGTCTCGGAATTTTCCGTTCCGTCAGTTTATGGAATGCGGTACAAATCGTTCTCATTGCTTTTGTTTTATTTGATCTCGTTTATTTTCGTTATCAACTGTTTGCTAAAGAAGGAGAATCAATTGTTAGTTACGTGCTTGTTGCTTTATTCATTTTCCTGTTTGGACTCATTGTTGCATACGTGAAAATGCGTGAAACGAACAAAGAAGCATTTATTCCTGCCTTATTTTTTATGGTTGTTGTTACGGTGATTGAATGGTTCCCGGTATTGCGAATTAATGAAGAAAATTGGTTATATTTAATGTTGTTCCCGTTATTAATTTGCAATGCGTATCAATTGCTTACGTTGCATAGGCTTTTAAGAAAATAAAATGAGGCCTGCCGCCTCATTTTATTTCTTTACTTTTGATATGAGCGTTGTTGACAAGATCGGATATCGTTACGCCCCTATATCCTTCTTTTTTCATCCATATGATAATTTGTTCTAATGCTGAGGCCGTTTGTTTAGCTGAATCTGATGCATGAAGCAGCACAATATCACCGCTTTTAGCGTTTTTCGTGACGTTTTCAACAATGGCATGTACTCCAGGATTAAGCCAATCTTTTGAATCAACACTCCAATGGACGACCGTATGGCCAAAGGAGTGAACAACTTTCAAAACGTTTTTATTAAAATTTCCTGTCGGCGCACGAAGAAAAGGAGTATGTTTAATGCCTAACGTATCAAACACTTTCTTAGCTTGTGCTAAGTCGCGAATAATTTTTCCCCGCTCAAGTTCAGTATAATTTTTGTACTCATAACCCATACTACCGATTTCATGACCATCTTCAACAATTTTTTTTACGATGCGAGGGTGACGTTCCGCCCAAGAAGCAGATAAGAAAAATGTAGCCTTTACCCCGTGTTTTTTTAATACGTTTAAAACAGTTAAAGCATTTGTTTCACCCCAACTAATGTCAAATGTCAAAGCAAGCTCGTTTTTTTTATTTTCGACTTTGTAAATGGCTTTTGGTCCGGGATCGGTAGAAAATACAGATTCGCTTGCAAGTTGTTGAATATAAAAAATAGAGGCTGTGACAAAGGCGATTGATATAATGAGAAGCCATTTTTTAATTTTTTTTCCGTCGAGTATATAAAAAAACTTCAATATTTGTCCCCCCTTGTCCTTTTTATGACCATCTTATGCAAGAAATAACACGATATGATTAATGAATAAATGAGAACATTTTTTTAAAAAATACTGTTGACAATAAAATAAAACGTATGTTAAATTAATAAACGTCGTCAGCAACGAAAAAACGACTGACGATAGAAAAAAGTGATTGACAATAACAAAAAGAAATGTTAGAATAACCAAGCCGTCGTTTGACGGAGATGTTCCTTGAAAACTGAACGAAGCGAAAAGCGTACAAAAGCTAAGGATAACTTTTCTATGGAGAGTTTGATCCTGGCTCAGGACGAACGCTGGCGGCGTGCCTAATACATGCAAGTCGAGCGGACGATTCAAAAGCTTGCTTTTGAATCGTTAGCGGCGGACGGGTGAGTAACACGTGGGCAACCTGCCCTGTAGACGGGGATAACACCGAGAAATCGGTGCTAATACCGGATAACACGAAGAACCGCATGGTTTTTCGTTGAAAGGCGGCGCAAGCTGTCGCTACAGGATGGGCCCGCGGCGCA
>NZ_JXTG01000015.1 GCF_000833605.1 Anoxybacillus ayderensis
CAAGGGTTGGGCTGTTCGCCCATTAAAGCGGTACGCGAGCTGGGTTCAGAACGTCGTGAGACAGTTCGGTCCCTATCCGTCGCGGGCGTAGGAAATTTGAGAGGAGCTGTCCTTAGTACGAGAGGACCGGGATGGACGCACCGCTGGTGTACCAGTTGTTCCGCCAGGAGCACAGCTGGGTAGCTATGTGCGGAAGGGATAAGCGCTGAAAGCATCTAAGCGTGAAGCCCCCCTCAAGATGAGATTTCCCATCGCGTCAAGCGAGTAAGATCCCTTGAAGATGACAAGGTAGATAGGTCTGAGGTGGAAGCGTGGCGACACGTGCAGCTGACGGATACTAATCGATCGAGGACTTAACTAAGCACATGAGAAAAGCGGAGAACGGTTCTTGACGTAGTCAAGAAAACATCTGAACTCCTGTTATCTAGTTTTGAAGGAATAATCCTTCATCATATTGCTCGGTGACGATGGCGGAGAGGTCACACCCGTTCCCATCCCGAACACGGAAGTTAAGCTCTCCAGCGCCGATGGTAGTTGGCGGGACACCGCCTGCGAGAGTAGGACGTTGCCGGGCAAAGAAAAGACCAAGACATTTAGTCTTGGTCTTTTTACTTTCGCTTTTGTTATACTCTCGCACCAAATGATCGTTTTCGAAGTATATTGTTATATGAAACTGGGAAAACTGTTAGCGGGAGGTGGAGAACAAATGTCTTATAAAGAAACTTGCATCGTATGTGATGGACAAAATAAAAAAGGGATTCATGTTTTTCATCATTTTATATGCATGGATTGTCATAACGATCTCATTCAAACGGAAACAAATGATGAAAAATACAAATTTTACGTTGATCGGCTGAAAAAAATAAGAGAGAATAAAATATATTCATAACAAAAGGCCCCTACTATGATTAGGGCCTGTTTTATTTTAATATAAATATATAAAAAACGTGAGCGAGGAAACGAATAAAGATGGACCAAACGAAAACACCTCTATATACACTTTTATGTGAACATACCTCGAGACAACCGATTTCATTTCACGTACCAGGGCATAAATATGGAGCTGTTTTTTATGAAGAGGCTCTTTCTACTTTTGTACCGTTGTTACATTTAGATGTAACGGAACTTTCGCATTTAGATGACTTGCATCATCCAACGGGAGCGATTGAAGAGGCGCAACAATTAGCGGCAAAACTGTATGGGGTTAAACAGACATACTTTTTAGTTAACGGTTCTACTTCTGGTAATTTAGCAATGATTACAGCTGTATGTGAAAAAAATAAAAAAGTTATTGTACAACGTAATTGCCATAAATCCATTTTACATGCGCTACATCTTGTTGGGGCAACACCGATTTTTATTTCCCCGGAATTTGATGAAGATGTTCGAGTGATGTCTTTTGTATCGTTTGAAACAATCTATAATACATTGCGTGAGCATTCGGATGCCGCTGCGCTCATTTTAACAAATCCAAACTATTATGGGATGTCTATTGATTTAACAAAAATTATTCAATTGGCCCATTCTTATCGCATGCCTGTTTTAGTGGACGAGGCACATGGAGCTCATTTTGTGCTCGGGGAACCTTTTCCAAAATCGGCTGTTGAGTGTGGGGCAGACATTGTTGTACAATCAGCCCATAAAACACTTCCAGCTATGACAATGGGTTCTTTTTTGCACTTTAATAGTGATCTTATAGATGAACGTACGTTAAGATACTTTTTGCAAGTTTTTCAAACAAGCAGCCCATCTTATCCAATTATGGCTTCGCTTGATTTGGCTCGCGCTTATGTTGCGCAACAGACACGTGAAACGATTAATGAAATGGTTGAGCAAATTCAATTATTTAAGCAACAGTTGCGAGGAATTGAGGCAATTCATGTTGTAGAATCACAGCATCCACTCGTTCGAACAGACTTGTTAAAGATTACGCTACAAACACGCAGTGCACATTCAGGTTATGAGTTGCAACAGCTATTAGAAAGAAACGAAATTTTCACAGAAATGGCTGATCCATATAACGTATTACTTGTTTATCCGCTTGCGAAAATCAAACAATTTCAAATGATTACAGAGCGAATAAAACGCGCGCTACAATCTATCGGAAGCGAACGACAAAACGAACATGTACAAATTCAATTACCAAAGCATTGTCAAGCTGTAAGTTATGAATGGATTAAAGGTAAGCAAACAAAACAAGTGCAGCTTTATGATGCAGTCGGACGTGTTTGTGCTCAAATGGTTGTCCCTTATCCACCTGGGATTCCTATTTTACTTATTGGAGAAATTGTGACAAAGCAACATATTGAGCTTATTCAATATTTGAAGCAAATGGGGGCATATTTTCAAACAGATATAAATGGGGATTATATCGAAGTTTTTGAGGAGGCTTAAGATGAACTACTTATTTTTTTCATTTGAAGGTCCCGAGGGAGCAGGGAAAACAACGATCGTTCGCATGTTAACTGATTACTTAACGAAGCAACATGTTGACGTTATTGCGACGCGTGAGCCAGGGGGAATTGATATTGCCGAGCAAATTCGTTCCGTCATTTTGCATCCTAATAATAATCGAATGGATGCACGAACAGAAGCTTTACTTTATGCAGCCGCAAGACGACAACATTTAGTTGAAAAAGTGATTCCTGCGTTGGAGGAAGGAAAAATCGTTCTTTGTGATCGCTTTATTGACAGTTCTCTCGCTTACCAAGGGGTCGCGCGTGGTTTAGGAATAGATGAGATATTGGCTATTAATGCGTTTGCGATTGAAAATTGGATGCCGACATTAACGATTTACTTTGATATTGATCCAGCGCTTGGGTTAGCGCGTATTCGCGAAAATGGATTAAGAGAAGTGAATCGACTTGATTTAGAGGAACTAGCGTTTCATGAGCGAGTGCGTGATGGATATATGATGTTATTAGATCGTTTTCCAAATCGCATAAAAAAAGTAGACGCTACTCAGTCGATAATCAAAGTATTTGAAGACGTACGGGCATTGATTGAGCCTTTTTTAAGAAAGTGAGAGGATCGTTATGTCATGGAAAGCGCTCGAAACAAATCAACCACATGTAGCGAAAATGATTGTCAACAGTATAAGAAAAGGAAGAGTGGCTCATGCCTATTTATTTGAAGGACAAAAGGGGACAGGGAAAAAAGAAGCGGCTCTTTTATTCGCTAAGCGTTTGTTTTGTTTAACAAATGTACATGATGAACCTTGCGAAACATGTGTAAATTGTCGGCGGATTCAATCTGGTAATCACCCAGACGTTCATCTTGTTGTTCCTGATGGAAACTCAATTAAAAAACAACAAATTGAGCAGCTGCAAGAGGAGTTTACAAAAACGGCTGTTGAATCGAATCGCAAGCTATACATCATTGAGCATGCTGATCAGATGACCGTTCAAGCAGCGAATAGTTTATTAAAATTTTTAGAGGAACCGTCAGCAAAAACGGTGGCCATTTTATTAACAGAGCAATTACATCGCATACTCCCAACGATTGTTTCACGTTGTCAAGTTATTTCTTTCCATACATTACCGACGGAACAAATATACGCTTATTTACAACAACAAGGTGTACCACGGGAGCTAGCCATATTAGCTGCCAGATTAACAAATAATGTGCAAGAAGCTTTTCAGTTAAGTCAAGATGATTGGTTTGCACAAGCACGAAAAATAGTGATACAATTATATGAAGCATTAAACAAGCAATATGTCCAAGCGTTGCTCGTTATTCAACAACATTGGCTTAGTCATTTTACAAATAAAGAACAAATGAGCATGGGGTTAGACTTATTATTATATTTATATAAAGATTTGTTATATGTGTTACTAGGAGAAGAACAACAAATTGCATACGATGATTGCATAAATGAATTTCGGCGGTCGCGTTTTCTTTATTCTGAAAAGCAAATTGCTCAACATATGAAGGCCATTTTACAAGCAAAAGCGCGGTTGCATACGAATATGAATCCGCAGCTTTTAATGGAACAGTTAGTATTGCAGTTGCGGGAGGGATCTGCATTTGTATGAAGTTGTAGGCGTTCGTTTTAAGAAAGCAGGAAAGATTTATTATTTTGATCCTGGAGATTTACCGATTTCAAACGGTGATTATGTCATTGTTGAAACCGTTCGCGGCATTGAATTTGGAAAGGTTGTTGTCGCTAAAAAACAAGTTGATGAAAAAGATATTGTTTTGCCATTGAAAAAAGTGATTCGCATGGCTGATCAAAAAGATAAGCTTATTGTAGAGGAAAATAAAAAGGCAGCCGAAGAAGCATACGACATTTGCTTAAAAAAAGTAGAAGAACACGGGCTGGAAATGAAGCTTGTCGATGTCGAGTATACATTCGACCGCAATAAAATCATTTTTTATTTTACGGCTGATGGACGAGTCGATTTTCGCGAGCTTGTTAAAGATTTAGCAGCTATTTTTCGCACAAGAATTGAGTTGAGACAAATTGGTGTACGTGATGAAGCGAAAATGTTAGGTGGTATCGGACCATGCGGACGCATGCTTTGTTGTTCGACGTTTTTAGGTGACTTTGATCCTGTTTCTATAAAAATGGCGAAAGATCAAAATTTATCATTAAATCCGACAAAAATATCAGGATTATGTGGTCGATTAATGTGTTGTTTAAAATATGAAAACGACGAATACGAAACAGCGAAAGAACAGTTGCCGGATTTAGGGGAAATGATCGAAACGCCTCTTGGACTAGGGAAAGTTGTTGGTTTGAACATTTTAGAACGAGTGTTACAAGTGGAGTTAGTCGAAAAAGATCGGGTCGTTGAGTATACGATTGACGAATTATTAAAGGAAAAAGTTCTTCCTACTCAAGCCACAGAGTGATGGGGTGGATGGCGCGTGAATAAAAAAGAGATTTTCCAATCTGTAACGAGCATCGAGGAACAAATTGCTCATTTATATAAACAGCTAGGTGAGTTGAAAAGCTATCTTGGAGAGTTAATTGAAGAAAATCATCGCCTCCAAGTTGAAAATGATCATTTGCGCAGACGGCTCGAACAGTTGTCTGAGCGAAAAGTCGAACAAGGCAAAAAACAAACGAAAGAAAAATTAGTTGATATTGGTGAAGGATACGACAACTTAGCTCGTCTGTACCAAGAAGGCTTTCACATTTGCAATGTACATTACGGAAGTTTACGGACCGATGGGGATTGTTTATTTTGTTTGTCATTTTTAAATAAAAAATAGCCTTTCTGACGAATGGTCTGGAAAGGCTATTTTGTCGTAGAAAGAGGGATTGTATATGTTGCGTGAGGATGAAAGACTCGATTATTTGCTAGCAGAAGATATGAAAATTATTCAAAGTCCATCCGTATTTGCTTTTTCACTTGACGCGGTGTTGTTGGCCAATTTTGTATACGTTCCGATTCAAAAAGGAAATTTAGTTGACTTATGTACAGGGAATGGAGTCATTCCACTATTGTTAAGCAAACGAACGAAAGGGAAAATGATTGGGGTAGAAATTCAAGAAAAAATTTATGATATGGCGAAACGAAGCGTACAATACAACAAATTAGAGGAGCAAATTGAAATCATTCACGGTGACATTAAAGATATGCCTGCTCATCTTGGGTATAGTAAGTTTGATGTTGTGACGTGCAATCCTCCGTATTTCCCAACACCAAACGAAGAAGAAATGAATAAAAATGAACATTTCGCGATTGCGCGCCATGAAATTTACTGCACGTTAGAAGATGTCATTCGCGTAAGCAGTCAATTGCTCAAACAAGGTGGAAAGGCCGCTTTCGTTCACCGCCCTGAGCGGTTGTTAGATATCGTTACGTTTATGCGACAATATCGTTTAGAACCGAAACGGTTGCGTTTTGTTTATCCAAAACAGGGAAAGGAAGCGAACACCATTTTAATTGAAGGAACGAAAGACGGCAATAAAGGGTTGAAAATATTACCTCCTCTCTTTGTATACGAACAAAATGGAGAGTATACGAGCGAGTTAAAACATATTTTATACGGGGAATGAGATGAGATGAACGAACAAAAAAGTTTTATTGAAGAAGATGAAAAAGGAATTTTGTACATCGTCCCGACGCCGATCGGCAATTTAGAAGACATCACGTTGCGTGCGATTGAAACGTTACGAACAGTAGATTTCATTGCGGCTGAAGATACACGGCAAACGAAGAAATTGCTTAATCATTTCGATATTCATACGCCGCTTGTTAGTTACCATGAACATAATAAACAATCGCGAGGAGAGCATATTATTGCTTCTCTATTACAAGGGAAACATATCGCTTTAGTGAGTGATGCTGGAACGCCAACGATTTCCGACCCAGGCCATGAGCTTGTAGTTGAAGCGTTACGTGCACAATGTAAAGTTGTTCCTCTTCCTGGTGCGAATGCGGCCATTACCGCGTTAACAGCCTCTGGATTACCGACAAATCATTTTTATTTTTATGGTTTTTTATCGCGGCATAAGAAAGAAAAGAAAAAAGAGCTGGAGCAATTAAAACATATAAAAGATACGCTTATTTTTTACGAAGCGCCGCATCGTCTTCAAGAAACGTTAACGGTCATGTATCATATATTTGGCAATCGACAAATGGCTGTGGCGCGCGAGCTAACGAAAAAATTTGAACAGTTTATTCGCGGAACGATAGAAGAAGTGATGCATTGGGCAGAACATCATGAAGTTCGCGGAGAGTTTTGTCTTCTTGTTGAAGGAAATCACATATATGATGAAGAACCGATATGGTGGAATGATTTAACTATTGTTGAACATGTAAATTATTATATAGAAGCGAAGCAATATACATCGAAAGAAGCGATTAAACAAGTAGCAAAAGATCGCCAATTACCGAAGCGGGATGTGTATGAGGCGTATCATAAGTAAAAAAAGTTTCTCTAGAAAAGTCTAGAGAAACTTTTTATTTTGATTGTTGAAGAAGGTTTTGAATTTCTTGTAATAACGTTTCTGCGCCTTCTTTGCTTAAAATGATTTTTCCATCTGCAAGCTTAAAGTTGTCGTCAGATACTTCCCCAGTTACTACGCAAGTCATGTTTGGTTTGTATTTTTTCAAAATGATACGCTCATCATCTACATAAATTTCTAATGCATCTTTTTCTGCAATACCTAATGTGCGGCGCAATTCGATTGGAATAACTACACGACCTAACTCATCGACTTTACGAACAATACCTGTTGATTTCATCTTTATTCTCCTCTCCTTTTTTCGTCAATATTCGACAAAATCTCTATGGATTTATCATAACAACTTTTCCATTAAGCGTCAATCCTTTTATATGCAACAATAAAAAAAAATGTATGATTTACATGTAGCTGCATATAAAATTCGACAAAATTATAGTCGAAATGACAAAATCCAAGTCATTTGACAACAGATGCATACACAGTTTTTAACTGCTTTTCAAGACGATACAAAACTTATTATAAATATTATTCGACAAAATTCAACACAAATTCGACAATTTTTTCGTTATTTTTTCGACAAAATTCGACAAAAATATGCGATTTATCGACAATCCCATGTCGAATAGTTGACAGCGCTCTTTATTTTTATGTATATTTTGGTGAGATAAGAGGAATAGATGTACTGATCAAGAATAAGAAATATGCGATCGCTCTCGTCCTTTGGGCGAGAGCGTTTCTACTAAACGTGCAACAAGGAGGGGTACAAGTGACAAAAAAGACGTTTTATATTACCACACCCATTTATTATCCGAGCGATAAATTACATATCGGCCATGCTTATACGACGGTAGCTGGCGATGCGATGGCAAGATATAAGCGGATGCGCGGCTATGATGTGATGTACTTAACAGGAACAGATGAACACGGCCAAAAAATTCAGCGAAAAGCAGAGGAAAAAGGGGTTACTCCACAGCAATATGTGGATGACATTGTTGCTGGAATTAAAGAACTTTGGAAAAAACTCGACATTTCTTATAACGATTTTATTCGTACGACAGAACAGCGCCATAAGCAAGTTGTTGAAAAAATTTTCGCCCGTCTTTTAGAACAAGGGGATATTTATTTAGACGAATATGAAGGATGGTATTGTACTCCGTGTGAATCGTTTTATACTGAGCGACAACTAGTTGAAGGCAATTGTCCAGACTGTGGACGTTCTGTAGAAAAAGTAAAAGAACAATCATATTTTTTCCGCATGAGCAAATATGTCGATCGCTTATTAGCGTTTTATGAAGAAAATCCGCAATTTATTCAGCCGGAATCGCGCAAAAATGAGATGATTAATAACTTTATTAAGCCGGGCTTAGAGGACTTAGCTGTGTCACGGACAACGTTTGATTGGGGCATTCCTGTTCCAGGCGATCCAAAGCACATCATTTATGTATGGATTGATGCGCTGTCAAACTATATTACTGCGTTAGGGTATGGAACAGAAAATGATGAAAAATATAAAACGTATTGGCCGGCAGATGTTCATCTTGTTGGGAAGGAAATTGTACGTTTCCATACGATTTACTGGCCAATTATGTTAATGGCTTTAGATCTTCCGCTTCCGAAAAAAGTGTTTGCGCACGGCTGGTTGCTCATGAAAGACGGAAAAATGTCGAAGTCGAAAGGAAATGTCGTTGATCCAGTTACGTTAATTGATCGGTATGGCTTAGATGCGTTACGTTATTATTTACTTCGTGAAGTGCCGTTTGGTTCAGACGGTGTGTTTACACCAGAAGGTTTTGTTGAGCGTATAAACTATGATTTAGCGAACGATTTAGGTAATTTGCTTAACCGGACGGTAGCGATGATTGAAAAATATTTTGCAGGCCGTATTCCTGCGTATAGTGGCACGCACACCCCGTTTGATGAACAGCTTGTACAAACGGCGTATGATACCGTTAAACAATATGAAGAAGCGATGGAACAAATGCAATTTTCACAAGCTTTAACAGCTGTTTGGCAGCTTATTAGCCGCACGAACAAATATATTGATGAAACGCAACCATGGGTATTGGCGAAGGACGAAGGAGCGCGTGAACAGTTAGCTTCCGTCATGTCGCACTTAGCGGAGTCTCTTCGATATGTAGCTGTTTTATTGCAACCGTTTTTAACAGCAACGCCAAAACGAATGTTTGCTCAACTTGGCATTCAAGATGAGCAATTAATGGGCTGGGACAGCTTACAAACGTTTGGTTCTTCACAACATGAGCGAATGGTTGAAAAAGGGACCCCACTGTTCCCACGTTTAGACGTTCAAGAAGAAGTGCAATATATTCAAGCACAAATGAAAGGGACGTCAGCAAACGTAGAAGAAAAGCAGGAACAAAATGAAGAGAAAAGCGAAGAAATTACGATTGATGATTTTATGAAAGTGGACTTGCGCGTCGCACAAGTAATTCATGCTGAGCCAATTCCAAAAGCGGATCGCTTGCTTAAATTGCAACTTGATTTAGGCTATGAAAAGCGACAAGTCGTATCAGGTATTGCAAAACATTACAAACCGGAAGATTTAATTGGGAAAAAAGTCATTTGCGTGACGAATTTAAAGCCTGTGAAATTGCGCGGAGAGCTGTCGCAAGGGATGATTTTAGCTGGGGAAAAAGATGGGGTATTGTCATTGGCGACAGTGGACGAATCGCTTCCAAACGGAGCTAAAGTGAAGTAAAGAGGTGTTGCAAAAACACCTCTTTGTTTCTATTTTGTAATGTAATTGTTATATAGCTGTGATTTATGTAACGGGATTGTGTGGTAAACTGAACATCGGAAGAAAAGAGGGGTTATATGTTATTTGATACACATGCACATTTAAATGCGACACAATTTAACGAAGATGTTGAACAAGTAATTGAACGAGCGCGTGCAGAAAGTGTGTCACATATTGTTGTTGTCGGCTTTGATCGACCAACTATTCAACGGGCAATGGAGTTAGCAGAGCAATATTCTTTTATTTACGCAGCTGTCGGATGGCACCCTGTCGATGCGATTCATATGACTGATGAAGATCTCATCATGATTGAGCGTTTGGCTGCGCATCCGAAAGTTGTCGCGCTCGGTGAAATGGGGCTTGACTATTATTGGGATCAATCACCGAAAGACGTACAAAAGGAAGTATTTCGAAAACAAATTCGTTTAGCGAAAAAAGTAAAGTTGCCGATTATTATACATAATCGCGATGCGACAGCCGATATTGTTGATATTTTACGAGAAGAGCGCGCTGAGGAAGTCGGAGGCGTGATGCATTGTTTTAGCGGAAGCATAGAAGTGGCGCGTCAATGTATGGATATGAATTTTTATATTTCGTTTGGCGGTCCTGTGACGTTTAAAAATGCCAAAAAACCGAAAGAAGTGGCGAAAGAAATTCCGCTTGATCGGTTGCTTATTGAAACGGACTGTCCGTATTTAACGCCACATCCGTTTCGAGGAAAACGGAATGAACCGAGCTACGTCAAATATATTGCCGAAGCGATCGCCGAATTAAAAGGTTTATCTTTTGGAGAAGTCGCCCAAAAAACGTCCGACAATGCGAAGCGATTATTCGGCATCATTTGATAGAGAATCGTGTCGATAATTAGGAAGACTTGTCTAAAGAAAAGATGAAACGAGATTGTTCTACAACTTTTTTTGCAAGCATACAATAAGCTTGTCGACAAGTCTTCCTTCCCTTATGAAAGAATATTTTGAATAATAGATAATAAGCTTCATAGAAAGGGAGGGTCGTCGCGATCATCTATCGGAAAAGGAGGCGTTTTTATTTTGATTACGTATGTAAAAAAATTATTGCAATCAACATCAAAAAAGAAAATTGCGCTTGCTACAGGAGGGTTTTTAGCCTTATCTAGCATGACGGGATATGCCAGCTATGAATGGACAAAAGAGACGGTGACGTTGTATGCAAACGGAAAAGAACAAAAAGTACGTACGCATGCAAATACGGTTGCTGAGCTACTAAAAGAACAAAATATTCAGTTAAAACAAGAAGATTTTATCTCTCCTTCCCCACAAACTAAAATTGTTGATCATTTAACGGTGAAATGGGAAGAAAGTAAGCCGATTGTATTAGTCGTTGATGGGGTAGAAAAGAGATTAAGGACGACGGCGAAAACGGTGAAGGATGTATTGCATATTCAGCAAATCCAGCTTCGTGATTATGACGAAATATCACCAAACGTTGACGAAAAAGTAAAAGACAACATGAAAATAGTGATAAGTAAAGCGTTTCCGATTACGGTAAATGACGGCGGCAAACAGCAGCAAGTTTGGTCTACTTCGACTACGGTCGCTGACTTTTTAGCTAAACAACATATTACATTGCGAAAGCTGGATCGCGTTCAACCAAAATTGAATGACATGATTCAACCAAACACGAAAATAAACATTGTTCGAGTTGAAAAAGTCACCGATGTAGTGGAAGAACCAGTCAATTATACTGTTGTGAAAAAGAAAGATGCACGATTGGAAAAAGGGAAACAAAAAGTGATTAGCGAGGGAGAGAAAGGGCTTGTCGCGAAGCAATATGAAGTGATTTTAGAAAATGGAAAAGAAGTGTCGCGCAAGCTTATTAAAACAGAGACAATTAAGCCGAGCAAAAGTCGCATTGTTGCCATCGGCACAAAACAAGCTCCGAGAATATTAGCTTCCCGTGGAAGCGGTGAGGTAGCTGAAGAGCTTTATGTGATTGCCACAGCATATACAGCGTATTGTGGTGGCTGTTCTGGAACGACTGCAACAGGTGTGAATTTACGTTCAAACCCAAACGCCAAGGTGATCGCTGTCGATCCGCGTGTCATTCCACTTGGAACAAAAGTATACGTTGAGGGGTATGGATATGCTGTTGCTGCAGATACAGGCGCGAATGTGAGAGGGTATAAAATCGACGTATTTTTCCCCGATAAATCGACGGCATATCGTTGGGGAACGAAACGTGTGAAAATTAAAATTTTAAAATAACTGCAGAGGATTTCACGATCCTCTGTTTTTTTCGTTATAATGGGTGAAGAACAGTTAACAGATGGAGGTTTTTATGAAAATTAAGGAAATTATCGTTGTCGAAGGACGCGACGATACAGTGGCGATTCGCCGTGCGGTAGATGCAGATACGATTGAAACGAACGGAGCAGCGATTAATGAGGAAACGATTGAGCGCATTCGTTTAGCCCAGCAACAGCGAGGGGTGATTATTTTTACCGATCCTGATTACCCAGGGGAAAAAATTCGCAAAACAATTGCTGAGCGTGTACCGGGATGTAAACACGCATTTTTAACGCGTGAGGAAGCGAGAGGAAAACACGGAAAAGGTCTCGGTGTTGAGCATGCTTCCATTGAAGCGATTCGCACAGCGCTTTTAAGTGTGTACGAAGAAATGATCGATCCGCAAGAGGAGATTCCATTTCAGCAGCTTGTCGATGCAGGATTAATCGGAGGCCCGCTAGCGCGCGCCCGACGTGAAAAGTTAGGTAAATTATTAAAAATCGGATATACAAACGGAAAACAACTGCATAAGCGGTTACAAATGTTTCAAATTTCAAAAGAACAGTTTGTGGAAGCGATGAAGCAAGTGGTGCAGGAGGAAGAACATGTATAAAGATATTGCTACACCGACTCGTACGAAAGAAATTTTAGCGAAATACGGCTTTTCGTTTAAAAAAAGCCTTGGACAAAATTTTTTAATTGAACCGAATATTTTACATCGTATTGTTGATTTTGCTGAGCTTTCTGAACGGACAGGTGTCATCGAGATTGGACCGGGAATCGGTGCGCTTACAGAACAATTAGCGCGCCGAGCAAAAAAAGTGATTGCGTTTGAAATTGACCAGCGGCTTCTTCCTATTTTAGCGGATACGCTCTCCCCGTATTCAAACGTATCCGTTATTCACCAAGATATTTTAAAAGCTGACGTTCAACAAGTGATATCGGAACAGTTAGCGGATGTAGAAGATATTATGGTTGTTGCCAACTTACCATATTACGTCACGACACCGATCATTATGAAGTTGTTAACGGATCGTTTACCTATTCGTGGAATGGTCGTTATGTTGCAAAAAGAAGTAGCAGAGCGCATGGCGGCAAAGCCAGGAACGAAAGACTACGGTTCCTTAACGATTGCAGTTCAATATTATACACACGCGGAAACGGTCATGAATGTGCCACGAACGGTATTTGTACCGAAGCCGAATGTGGACTCTGCAGTCATTCGTTTATTGAAGCGAGAACAACCTGCTGTTGCTGTGTCGAATGAAGATTTTTTCTTTACTGTTGTTCGTGCGAGTTTTGGACAGCGGCGGAAAACGATTTTAAACAATTTAATGAGTCACTTGCCAAACGG
This sequence comes from Anoxybacillus ayderensis, assembly GCF_000833605.1. Taxonomy (GTDB): domain Bacteria; phylum Bacillota; class Bacilli; order Bacillales; family Anoxybacillaceae; genus Anoxybacillus; species Anoxybacillus ayderensis. Next base: position 13,293 of record NZ_JXTG01000015.1, read on the forward strand.
CAAACAGAAAAAAGAACAAATTGAAAAGGCGCTTGAGGGTGCCCGTATTGATCCGAAACGAAGAGGAGAAACGCTTACTATCGCTGAATTTGCTATTTTGAGCGAGCGACTATACGACTTTTTTTCACAGGAGGCTTAAAGCCTCTTTTTTTACACGTTCGATCCTTTCGTTGCATATGTTACAAACAAAACAAACGAAAGGGCGGGCGTGTATGATTCAAATTGGGGATATTGTTGCACGGAAATCGTATGAATATGATATTTTGTTTCGAGTCATTGATATAAAAGAAAAAGAGGGGGAAAAAGAAGCGATTTTGTACGGAGAAGACGTTCGGCTCATCGCAGACGCTCCATTTTCTGATTTAGTTGTTATTGATGAGCGGGAAAAAAAGAAGCGAGAAGAAAAGGAGAAACAACATATTGAGCAATGTTATAAATTGCTGCGTCAAGATTATCGATTGTTGCGGGAAAAAAGCGAATATGAAGCGACCGGTGGATACGAAGTGAAAATGGATTTTTTCCAACTTCCAGGACGAGTGCTTCATATTGATGGAGACCCGCTTTATTTACGAAAATGTATGCAGTTGTATGAACGAATTGGGGTTCCGGTATATGGGGTTCATTGTCATGAAACAGATATGCCTGATCGTATTATTCCGCTGCTTGAACAAGTGCGTCCAGATATTTTAGTTGTCACTGGGCATGATGCATATTCAAAATCAAAAGGATCGATGGATGATTTAAAAGCGTATCGTCATTCGAAATATTTTGTGCAAACGGTGCGACAGGCACGCAAAAAAATTCCGAATCTCGATCAACTCGTCATTTTCGCTGGCGCTTGTCAATCTCATTTCGAATCGCTTATTCGGGCAGGTGCGAACTTTGCTAGCTCGCCTGCACGCGTCAATATTCATGCACTTGATCCTGTATATATCGTCTCGCGCATTAGTTTCACTCCTTTTATGGATCGTGTCAATGTATGGGATGTATTAAGAAATACGTTAACGGGGGAAAAAGGGCTTGGCGGTGTCGAGACGCGAGGTGTGTTGCGAACCGGAATGCCTTTTCGGACGATTGCTGAGCAAACATAAACAAATGCCTCTTGTCTTTTTGCCATTATGGTAAAAAGACAAGATGAGGCAATATCATTTTGTTTTTAACGCTTTTTATACATAATTTTTTTTATTATTGTCCATAATAAAGACAAAAGTATTGACATAAAATATTTTTTGTTGATATAATTCTTATTTTTTGACTTATTTATTTGTATTTGTTATACTACATAATAGTGAGGTGGATACGATGGGAAAAACATTGTCGGAAATTAAAAAAGTTCTGGATTCGAATCTAGGTAAAAGATTGACGTTAAAGGCGAACGGTGGGCGTCGAAAGACAATCGAGCGTTGCGGCGTGTTAGCCCAAACATATCCGTCCGTATTTGTCGTTGAACTTGATCAAGAAGAAAACGCTTTTGAACGTGTATCATATAGTTATGCAGACGTATTGACAGAGACGGTGCAACTTACATTTTTAGATGACGAACAAGTAGCGATGAGCAGCTCACATTCATAACGGTTAAGGAGGCGACCGATATCGGTAGTCTCTTTTTTTATGGCTATTGAAAAGGCACGTATTTGTTCACTATTTTTTGTGGTAAAATGTCGATAGAAGTTTGAAGTCGGAAAAGTAGGTGAACAAGTTGAGGTTGTTAGTGAAGGCACCAGCGAAAATTAATTTATCTCTCGATGTATTACATAAGCGTGCGGACGGTTACCATGAAGTCAAAATGGTGATGACGACAATTGACTTAGCTGACCGTGTAGAGTTAATGGATTTGTATTGTGATAAGATTCAAATTATCTCCCACAATCGTTTTGTGCCGGATGATGAACGAAATTTAGCGTATCAAGCCGCGAAATTGTTGAAAGAAAAGTTCGGCGTTCGTCGCGGTGTAGCCATTTCTATTACGAAATGTATCCCTGTTGCAGCAGGTCTTGCAGGTGGGAGTAGCGATGCGGCTGCAACGTTGCGTGGGTTAAATAAACTTTGGGGGTTAGGTTTAAGCTTAGATGAGCTTGCTGAAATTGGTGCAGAAATCGGTTCAGATGTTCCGTTTTGTGTATATGGAGGAACGGCAGTTGCCACAGGGCGAGGAGAAAAAATTGAACATATCCCTGCCCCTCCACCAAGTTGGGTCATTTTAGCGAAGCCAACAATCGGTGTATCAACGGCGGATGTGTATCGCAATTTGAATTTACAATCTGTTGATCATCCGAATGTAGACGGAATGGTTGCTGCCATTAAAGAAAAAGATTACGAAAAAATTTGTGCGCTCGCGGGGAACGTGCTAGAAAGTGTCACATTAAACATGCATCCCGAAGTAGCTCAAATTAAAGAACAAATGAAGCGTTTTGGAGCAGATGTATCGTTAATGAGTGGCAGTGGTCCAACCGTATTTGGCCTTGTTCAACACGATTCGCGTTTGCAACGTGTATATAACGGGTTGCGGGGCTTTTGTGAACACGTATATGCTGTTCGATTAATCGGGGAAAGGCACGAACAATAAGGAGGTTATCACATGAAATTAAGGCGAAGCAGTCGGCTTGTGGATATGACGCACTATTTGCTTTATCACCCACATCAACTTGTACCGCTGACTTTTTTTGCAGAGCGATATGGATCAGCAAAATCGTCCATTAGCGAAGATTTAGCTATTATTAAGCAAACGTTTGAGCAACAAGGAATCGGTTTGTTGCGCACGCTTCCTGGAGCTGCCGGAGGAGTGCAATATGTCCCGAAAATGTCAGAAGCAGAAGCAAAACAGTTTATTCAGCAATTATGTACAAGCTTAGCAGACCCTGATCGATTATTACCAGGGGGTTATTTGTACATGACGGATTTGCTCGGTGATACGCGCATCGTCAACCAAATTGGGCGTTTATATGCTTCTGCGTTTGCGCATGAACATATTGATTTTGTTGTAACGGTTGCTACAAAAGGAATTCCGCTAGCTTATGCGGTTGCAAGTTTTTTAAATGTACCTGTCGTCATTATTCGTCGTGATAGTAAAGTAACGGAAGGATCAATGGTCAGCATCAATTACGTGTCCGGTTCATCGAAACGCATTCAAACGATGGTTTTATCTAAGCGGAGTTTAAAAGAAGGAGCAAACGTCTTAATTGTTGATGATTTTATGAAAGCTGGCGGAACAATTAACGGCATGATTAGTTTGCTTTCAGAGTTTCGTGCAAACGTTGTTGGCATTGGTGTGCTCGTTGAGTCGGAAGAAGCAGAAGAGCGACTCGTTGATGAATATGTTTCCCTTGTGAAACTAACGTCTGTGAATGTCAAAGAAAAACAAATTACCGTAGAAGAAGGAAACTACTTTCATTTTGTCAAATAAAATAAATGATTTTTACATACAGGAGGAAGAGACATGAAAGTTGTGCACACAAATCAAGCTCCACAAGCGATTGGACCATACTCTCAAGGCATTATCGTTAACAATATGTTTTACAGCTCTGGGCAAATTGCTTTAACGCCGGAAGGAGAAATGGTACAAGGGGACATTCAAGCACAAACGCATCAAGTATTCAAAAACTTACAAGCCGTGCTTGAAGCGGCAGGGGCGTCTTTAGAAACAGTTGTAAAAACAACAGTATTTTTAAAAGATATGAATGATTTTGCAGCGATGAATGAAGTATACGGCCAATATTTTCGCGATCATAAACCAGCGCGTTCCGCTGTTGAAGTTGCCCGCTTGCCAAAAGATGCGTTAATTGAAATTGAAGTCGTTGCACTTGTCAAACAATCGTAAAAAAATTTTTTTCATGTTAGCAGGAAAATAAAAAACGACGTGGAATAAATTCACTTAAGTTCTTATATAGGGAAAAGGTGGTGAACAGAATGGAAGTGACTGACGTGAGATTACGCCGCGTGAATACCGAAGGACGTATGAGAGCGATTGCTTCGATTACGTTGGATCATGAATTTGTCGTTCATGATATCCGCGTGATTGAAGGCAATAACGGCTTGTTTGTCGCTATGCCAAGCAAGCGTACTCCTGACGGGGAATTCCGTGACATCGCTCATCCAATTAACTCAACAACCCGCGGGAAAATTCAAGAAGCTGTTTTAGCTGAATATCACCGTGCTGGTGAGTTGGAAAAAGAGCTTGAAGAAGCAGGTGCTTCGTAAATCATAAGAGAGGACCCTTTCGTTACAAGAGGGTCCTTTTCATATGCAAAATAATGTTCATCCTATTAATAAAGAACATATAGTGAAAATGATGAATTTTTTTGGTAGATGACAATGTTTCCTTGAAATACATACATAATTGATATATATTCAATATGGATAAAGAGAGGTATGGAGGCCTTACGATGAAACGATATGCGATCATTTTAGCGGCTGGACAGGGAACGCGTATGCGTTCAAAGCTGTATAAAGTGTTACACCCTGTCTGTGGGAAGCCGATGGTACAACATGTAGTGGATGCCATTTCTACGTTACATGTCGATCGATTAATTACAGTTGTTGGTTTTGGAGCAGAACGAGTGAAAGAACAACTTGGCAATCAAAGTGAGTACGTCATTCAAGAACAACAGCTTGGGACGGCGCATGCTGTCATGCAAGCAGCACCTCATTTAGCTGATAAAGATGGTGTAACTCTCGTCGTTTGTGGAGATACACCACTGATCACCTCAGAAACGATGGAAGCGCTTTTACAACATCATTTACAGACGAAAGCGAAAGCAACGATTTTAACCGCCCTTGCAGAAGATCCAACTGGATATGGTCGCATTGTCCGAAATCAAGATGGACATGTCGAAAAAATTGTAGAACATAAAGATGCAACAGAAGAAGAGCGAATGATTCGTGAAATTAATACAGGAACGTATTGTTTTGATAATCGTGCGCTATTTGAAGCGCTGACGAAAGTGTCGAACGATAATGCGCAAGGGGAATATTATTTACCAGATGTCATCGAAATTTTGAAAAAACAAGGCGAAATTATTTCAGCGTACGAAACACCAATGTTTGAAGAAACGTTAGGCGTGAATGACCGCATTGCACTTGCTCAAGCAGAAAAAATTATGCGTATGCGCATTCATCGTAAACATATGGCAAATGGCGTGACAATCATTGATCCTGAGCATACGTATATAGCACCTGATGTGCACATTGGACAGGATACGGTCATTTATCCTGGGACATGGATTGAAGGCGATACGGTAATTGGTGAAAATTGCATCATCGGACCGAATAGCGAAATTAAAAATAGTCGTATTGGTGACAATACATCGATTCGTCATTCTGTTGTACATGACAGCGAAGTAGGCAAAGATGTAACGATCGGTCCATTTGCCCACATTCGTCCGCTATCTAAAATTGGCGACGATGTGAGAATCGGAAACTTTGTCGAAATTAAAAAAGCGACGTTTGGAAATGGAAGTAAAGCATCGCACTTAAGCTATATCGGGGATGCTGAAGTAGGTGCTGATGTGAATATCGGTTGTGGTACGATTACGGTAAATTATGATGGGGTAAATAAATATGTGACAAAAATTGAAGATGGTGCGTTTATCGGCTGTAACTCAAACTTAATTGCCCCTGTCGTTGTAGGAAGCGGAGCATACGTAGCGGCCGGATCAACTATTACCGATGATGTACCTAACCGAGCTTTAGCTATTGCCCGCGCTCGGCAAACAAATAAAGAAAATTATGTTGAGCGTCTACAAGAAAAGAAAAAATCCTAATGGAGGTTTACTTACCCATGTCTCAGTATTTGAATTCTAATTTAAAGTTATTTTCGTTAAATTCGAATCCGATTTTAGCCCGAGAAATCGCAAAAGTCATTGGCGTTGAACTAGGAAAATGCTCCGTTTCTCGTTTTAGCGACGGGGAAATTCAAATTAACATTGAAGAAAGTATTCGTGGCTGCGATGTTTATGTTATTCAATCAACAAGCGCCCCTGTAAATGAACATTTGATGGAATTGCTTATTATGATTGACGCATTAAAGCGAGCGTCTGCCAAAACCATTAATATTGTTATACCGTACTACGGATATGCTCGCCAAGATCGGAAAGCCCGTTCTCGCGAGCCGATCACCGCAAAATTGGTTGCTAATTTATTAGAAACAGCGGGTGCCTCTCGCGTCATTACACTTGATTTGCACGCACCACAAATTCAAGGATTTTTTGATATTCCAATCGACCACTTAATGGGTGTGCCGATTTTAGCAGATTACTTTAAAGAAAAACAGCTTGATGACATTGTCATTGTTTCTCCAGACCACGGCGGTGTGACGCGCGCACGGAAAATGGCAGATCGCCTAAAAGCGCCTATTGCCATTATTGACAAACGCCGTCCAAGACCAAATGTGGCGGAAGTGATGAACATTATTGGTAATGTGCAAGGGAAAACGACAATTTTAGTGGACGATATTATTGATACAGCTGGAACAATTACTTTAGCAGCAAATGCGTTAGCTGAGCATGGGGCGAAAGAAGTGTATGCATGTTGTACGCACCCTGTTTTATCAGGTCCAGCGATTGAACGAATTCAAAACTCGAAAATTAAAGAGCTTGTTGTAACGAATACGATTGCTATTCCTGAAGAAAAGAAAACGAATAAAATTGTAGAGCTATCTGTTGCCCCGCTTATCGGTGAAGCAATTATTCGCGTACACGAAGAACAATCAATTAGCGCATTGTTCGATTAATGGCGTTTAGACCTTCCTATTTTAGGGGAAGCTATGAGCGATTCTAAAATAGGAAGGTGATTTCATTGTTACAACTTCAATTACGTACAGATCATCGACGCTCTTATGTTAAACAAATGCGAAAACATGGTCACATCCCAGCTGTTTTGTACGGAAAAAAAACGAATAGCCAATCGGTTTTTGTTGATGCGGCCGAGTTTTTGAAACAATGGCGGGCTGTTGGCGGGAGCGGTCTTTTAGACGCGAAACTAAATGGCGATCATATTCGCATCATCGTTCGTGATATGCAAAAGCATCCGATTCGCCACGATGTCATTCATATTGACTTTTTAGCGGTTGATGCAAAGACAGAAATTGATGTTCACGTTCCTATTCATTTGGTTGGTGAAGCAGCAGGTGTAAAAGACGGTGGTGTACTGCAGCAGGCGATGCATCAATTGTCCATTCGGGCGTTACCGTCAAATATTCCACCGTCCATCGATATAGACATAACAAATTTACAAGTAGGCGATGTTGTTACAGTTTCACATATTCAAACGAACGGTGTTTATGAAATCAATCATGATCCGACAGAAGTGATCGCGTCGATCTTGCCACCGAAGCAAGAAGAAGAAATTCATAGCGGTGAAGAACAAGAACCAGGGAAACCGGAATCGGAAGAAGGACGCGAAACAACGCCGTGACGGACGTAGCCATCATTGGTTACGTCTTTTGCAGTATGGAGAGAAGGAGCAGAAGAAATGGCAAAACTGTTTGTTGGTTTAGGCAACCCAGGAAAAGAGTACGAGCAAACGAGACATAATGTAGGTTTTATGGTCGTTGACGAGCTTGCTCATCGCTGGGGTTTTGCCCTTAATCAAACGAAGTTTCAAGGTATATTTGCAAGTGGTATCATTTCGGGGGAAAAAGTCATATTGTGCAAACCGCTTACATATATGAACTTATCGGGCGAATGTGTTCGTCCGTTGATGGATTATTATGACATTGATGTCGATGATGTGATTGTCATTTATGACGACTTAGACTTACCGACAGGGACGGTTCGCTTACGCCCGAAAGGAAGTGCAGGCGGGCATAATGGGATGAAATCACTTATTCATCATTTGAAGACAGAGCAATTTAAACGCATCCGTATCGGTATCGATCGCCCGAAAAATGGCATGAAAGTGAGCGACTACGTATTAGGTCGGTTTACAGCTGAAGAAAAAATAAATATCGATCAAGCGATTCAAAAGGCAGCTGATGCGTGCGAGCGATCGTTACACATTCCATTCGCTCAAGTGATGAATGAATTCAATAAATAATTGAATAATTTCCTCCTAAATGGTTCAAAATGTATTCGATTAAATCAACCATTTAGGAGGGGATGCGATATGGCATTACACTATTATTGCCGTCATTGCGGCATGAAAATGGGGACGCTTGATGTGCTCGATTTAGAAAGTGAGCAATTAGGTTTTCATCGCTTAACGGAAGAAGAAAAATTAGATATGATCCAGTATCTCCCTTCAGGAGAAATTTACGTAAAGTCCATTTGTGAACATTGCCAAGAAGCATTAGATCAGAATCCTGATCTTCATCAATATGAAAAGTTTATTCAATAATTGGCTTTGGGGATCCCAAAGCGTTTTTGTATTTATGTTGGAGAGGAGGGAATTTTTTGCGAGGTTTAAGACAATATTTTATGAATCATGCGGACATGCAATCGGTTGCAGAGGGCATTCGCAATGGGTTAAAAGAGCAGCTTGTGACAGGTTTATCTGGCTCGGCCCGTTCTGTTTTTATTTCTTCTTTGTATGAGGAGACAGAACGGCCTTTATGCATTGTAACGCACAATTTATTTCAAGCACAAAAAATATATGACGATCTGATTCAATTAGTGGATGAGGAGGAAGTATTTCTTTATCCCGTCAATGAATTAATTGCAGCTGAATTAGCTGTAGCTAGTCCGGAATTGAGAGCACAACGTTTAGAAGTATTAAACTATTGGTGTGAACGGAAAAAAGGAATCGTCATCGCTCCAATTGCCGCATTGCGACGACTACTTCCACCAAAAGATGTATGGGAACGTTATCAACTTCATTTTCGCGTTGGTGGGCAAGTGGACGTCGAACGTTGTTTAAAACAATTTGTTGCGATGGGATACGAGCGTGTATCAGTCGTTTCAACGCCAGGGGAGTTTAGCGTTCGAGGAGGCATTATTGATATTTATCCCCTTACTGCAGAGCTTCCTTATCGCATTGAGTTATTTGATATTGAAATTGAGTCGATTCGGACGTTTGCAGTTGACGATCAACGTTCGGTAGCTGAAATAGATGAGGTATTCATCGGTCCAGCGACGGAACTCATTATTGAACAACAACATATGGCTGAAGCTATTCAAAAGCTAGAAGTACAATTTCATGATACGTTGCAGCATATTCATGATGAAAAGACGAAAAATCGTTTATACGAACATATGTCGTTTGAATTGGAACAGCTGAAAAATGGAAAATCAATCGAAGAAATGTACAAGTATTTCTCGTTCTTTTACCCTTCGGCTGCGAGTTTGCTAGATTATATTCCAGACAACGGTGTAGTTGTCATTGATGAAATGAGTCGCATTCAAGAAGTAGCAGAAAAACTCGAGCAAGAAGAGGCAGAGTGGTATACGAACTTATTGGAAGAAGGAAAAATCGTACAAAACGTATCGATTTCTCATTCGTTTCCTGAAGTGTTACAAAAGCGGATGAGGCAAACGATTTATTTGTCTTTATTTTTACGTCATATCCCATATACACACCCGCAAAATATTGTCAATATATCTTGCAAGCAAATACAAGTGTTCTATAGTCAAATGCAATTGTTAAAGGTGGAAATTGAACGTTGGCAAAAGGGAAACTATGCGGTTGTGTTGCTAGCGGGGGACGAAGAACGAGCGAAAAAGCTGAAACGAACGTTGGAAGATTATGAGATTGATGCCATTCAAATCGGAAAAGACGATGCATTATTCCATGGGAAATGTCAAATCGTTCCGTCGGGGCTCGTCGCAGGATTTGAATTGTCAATGCAAAAGCTTGCCGTCATTACGGAAGAAGAGCTATTTAAAAAACGACTGAAACGTCCTATGCGACGTCAAAAATTGTCGAATGCGGAGCGTATTAAAAGTTATACGGACTTAAAAGTTGGTGACTATGTCGTTCACGTCAATCACGGAATCGGGAAATATTTAGGAATCGAAACGTTAGAAATTAACGGAATCCATAAAGATTACATTCATATTCAATATCAAGGGAATGATACGTTATACGTTCCTGTTGATCAAATGGATCTCGTCCAAAAATATGTTGGTTCAGAAGGAAAAGAACCGAAAATTTATAAACTAGGCGGAACAGAATGGAAGAAAGTAAAAAAGAAAGTAGAGTCTTCTGTTCAAGATATTGCCGAAGATTTAATGAAATTGTACGCGGAGCGAGAAGCGAGCAAAGGATATGCATTCTCACCTGATAATGAAATGCAACGGGAATTTGAAGCAGCGTTCCCATATCAAGAAACGGAAGATCAGCTTCGTTCGATTCGTGAAATTAAACGGGACATGGAAAGCGAGCGCCCGATGGATCGGCTATTATGTGGGGATGTTGGTTATGGGAAAACAGAAGTTGCGTTGCGTGCCGCATTTAAAGCAATTATGGACGGAAAACAAGTCGCATTTCTCGTTCCAACGACAATTTTAGCCCAGCAACATTATGAAACGGTCCGTGAACGTTTCCAAGGATATCCGATTAACGTCGGTTTATTAAGTCGTTTCCGTACAAAAAAACAACAAGCGGAAACGATCCAAGGCTTAAAAGACGGCACAATCGATATGGTGATTGGTACGCATCGGCTTTTATCAAAAGATGTATCGTTTAAAGATTTAGGTTTATTAATTATTGACGAGGAACAACGATTCGGTGTTGCTCATAAAGAAAAAATTAAACAATTAAAAACAAATATTGATGTATTAACATTAACCGCTACACCGATCCCGCGCACGTTGCATATGTCGCTTATCGGTGTCCGCGATTTATCTGTCATCGAAACACCTCCGGAAAATCGTTTCCCCGTACAAACGTATGTGATGGAATATAGTCCGATCATTGTGCGAGAAGCGATTGAGCGCGAAATGGCGCGCGGAGGACAAGTGTTTTTCCTTTATAATCGCATTGAAGATATCGATCGCAAAGCGGAAGAAATTTCGATGCTCGTGCCTGATGCGCGCGTCACGTATGCGCACGGAAGAATGTCCGAACATGAATTAGAGGCGGTCATGCTTGCGTTTTTAGAAGGACAGTACGATGTGTTAGTAAGTACGACGATTATCGAAACAGGCGTCGATATTCCAAATGTAAATACGTTAATTGTTTATGATGCCGACAAAATGGGTCTTTCCCAACTATATCAATTGCGTGGGCGAGTGGGGCGTTCCAATCGCATTGCGTATGCGTATTTTACGTATCGAAAAGATAAAGTGTTAAATGAAATAGCCGAAAAACGATTACAAGCGATTAAGGAGTTTACAGAGCTCGGATCTGGTTTTAAAATTGCGATGCGCGATTTGTCTATTCGAGGAGCTGGAAACTTATTAGGGGCACAGCAACACGGGTTTATTGATTCCGTCGGTTTTGAGCTTTATTCTCAAATGTTGAAAGAAGCTATTGAAGAACGACGAGGAATGAAGCAAGAAAAACCGTTTGAAGTAGAAATTGATGTAGAAGTTGATGCGTATATTCCGGAGCATTACATTTCAAATGAACAACAAAAAATCGAGATGTATAAACGATTCCGCGCACTTGACTCGTTAGAGGAACTCGAACAATTGCGAGAAGAAATGTTAGACCGTTTCGGTGAGTATCCAGATGAAGTGGCGTATTTATTCCAAATTGCAGAAATGAAAATATATGCAAAACAGCATCTCATTCAGTCCATTAAGCAAACGAAACAAGAAATTACGATTTTGTTCTCACAAGAAACGACAAAGCAAATCGATGTCAGCAAATTGTTTAAACTCGGTGAGCCGTATGGAAGAGACGTTGGGTTTGGCATGGACGGCGATCGATTTAAAATTGTCGTTCATACGAAAGGGATGAAACCACAACAATGGATGATGATCATTTATGAGTTGCTAAAAGGGTTAAAATATGCTAAAAAATAATTGAGTAATACATGTTTACTGTTTATAAATAAGTGGCAATGATGAAGATGGGGGATTTTCACTTTTTAAAAAAAATCCCCCTTCATTGTGTATATAACTTCGTTTGTTACGGATACTAATCACAACAATGGTGAATTATTCAACTGCTTCACCAGTGCCATTTTTAATAACTACATGAAAGTGAGGCATCGATAGATGAAAGCAACAGGTATTGTTCGACGAATTGATGATTTAGGACGAGTAGTCATTCCGAAAGAAATTCGCAGAACACTTCGCATTCGTGAAGGAGACCCGCTTGAAATATTTGTTGACCGTGATGGTGAGGTCATTTTGAAAAAGTATTCGCCGATTAGCGAACTAGGCGACTTTGCAAAAGAGTACGCTGAGGCTCTATTTGACAGCTTAGGACAACCTGTACTCATTTGTGATCGCGATGTATTTATCGCAGTAGCAGGTGGATCGAAAAAAGAGTATTTAAACAAAAGCGTAAGTGAACTTGTTGAAAAAGTGATGGAAGATCGCCAGTCCGTTTTGCATACGGAAGAAACAAACGTGTCATTTGCACAAGCCCATGAAGAGCATATGCAATCATACGTGATTGCACCGATTATTGCCGGAGGGGATCCAATCGGGGCAGTTATTATTTTCTCAAAAGATAAAACACTTGGTGAAGTGGAGCATAAAGCAGCAGAAACAGCCGCGAGCTTCCTCGCTCGTCAAATGGAACAATAAAGGTAGCATCTCGCTACCTTTTTTTGATGTATCATTATACGTGACTGAAAAGGTGAAAGGCTATGGGAAGAAAAGACTGGTTGCGCGGAGCGTTCATATTGACGCTTGCGGCCTTATTTACAAAAATATTGAGCGCTTTTTATCGCATTCCGTATCAAAATATTGCGGGTGATGTTGGATTTTATATTTACCAACAAGTTTATCCGTTTTATGGAATTTTCCTTGCTTTATCAACGTATGGATACCCTGTTGCGATTTCAAAACTGATTGCTCAAAATAAACAGCCAACATATGAGTTTGCGGTTGCGCGGCTTTCTTTTTATTTTTTATCATTCATCAGCGTTATCATGTTTTCCATTTTGTATTTTGGTGCCTCGTTTTTTGCGATCATGATGGGAGATGATCAATTAGCTCCCCTTATTCGTGTGATTTCGTTTGCCTTTTTGCTTCTCCCATTTACTTCTGTTTTGCGCGGATATTTTCAAGGGAGAGAGGAGATGATTCCGACAGCTGTTTCACAAGTCGTGGAGCAGTTCATACGTGTAGTAGCTATTTTGTTTCTATCTTTTCTTTTGCTTCATCGCGGATTTACCGTTTATGAAGCAGGGGCTGGTGCGATGTTTGGCTCGCTCATAGGAAGTTTTGCAGCGCTTTTCGTTCTCGTTGCGTATATGTTGCGAAGACGAATGAATGCCTATACGGGAATACAGTTGCCAAAACAGGAAAAAAGAAAAGTGCTGTCATTTTTAGCGATTCACGGAGTGACGATTTGCTTAGCAAACATGGTGCTCGTTTTAATGCAGCTCGTTGACTCATTTACTCTTTTACCTTTGCTGCGACAAGCAGGATTACATGAGCTAGCTAAAACGGCGAAAGGAATTTATGACCGTGGTCAACCGTTCATTCAACTTGGAACCGTAGCAGCTACTTCTTTTTCGTTAGCGCTTGTGCCGATGTTATCACGCAAACAAACACAACGTGAAGGGGTATATACAGCTGTTCGGGTAGCTTTTGTTATTGGGTTGGGGGCAGCAGTTGGTTTAGTTTGTATATTAAAACAAGCGAATATCATGTTGTTTAAAGATCATGCTGGTGCGATCGAGCTAACGATTTTGTCCATTTGTATTCTTTTTACTTCGTTAACGTTAACGTTTATTGCGATTTTACAAGGAATTGGGGATGTATTTCGCCCGCTTTCCATCGTATGTATAGGTATGGTAACGAAGTGGGTGTTAAATATATGGTTCGTTCCTTTATGGCATACGGTTGGGGCAGCAATGGCGACATTCTTTGCCTATGTTGTCATGTGTACAAGCGCTCTTTTTTATGTGCAAAAACAAATGTCTCGCCCGTTGCTTTCATTCGTTACAGTCATTCAGACGATGCAAGCGGCTACGGTGATGGCAATCATTTTAATTGGATACATCATGTTAACGAACGAGTTACCTGTTCATCAAGGAAGGCTATTTTCATCGCTTCAAGCAATTGTTGGCGTGTTTATAGGGGCGTTTGTTTATATTATAATGGTCGTTAAAAAGGGAGTTTTCGATGAGAAAGAATTACTTGCCATTCCACTTGGTCGTTATTTAACAAACATCAAACAAAGAAAGGCTGGATAGTCATGGGTACAATTACAATTGTCGGTCTTGGGGCAGGAGATATAGATCAACTGTCTTTAGGTGTGTACCGCACGTTAAAACAAGCGGAGCGCCTCTTTTTGCGGACAAAAGATCATCCTGTTGTTGCACAATTAGAAGCAGAAGGGATATACGCTCAATCATTTGACGATATATATGAAAAATATGATCAATTTGAACAAGTGTATGAACATATTGTTGCTTTTCTTTGTGAAGAAGTAAAAAAAGGGGATGTCGTATATGCTGTGCCAGGACATCCACTTGTTGCTGAGCGCACAGTAAAGTTATTGCTTGAAAAACGAGATCATATATCTGTTCGCATTGAAGGGGGGCAGAGCTTTCTTGATGCCCTATTTAACGCCGTTGGTCTCGATCCGATTGAGGGATTTCAATTGATTGATGCGACTTCATTTCAACCGGACGAAATTCAATTGAGAAATCATATCATTTTTTGTCAAGTATATGATTCGTTTATTGCATCCGATGTCAAACTAGCTCTATTAGAAAAATTACCGCACGATTATCCGGTTTTTATCGTTTATGCAGCAGGAAGTAAACAAGAGCGTATCGAAAAAGTTCCACTATACGAGCTTGATCGCGGGATGACGGTTAACAATTTAACGAGCGTTTATGTACCGAAAGTAGAAAATGATGAGCTTTTGTACCATGATTTCATTACTTTACGACGTGTCATTGCGACGTTGCGTGGGCCGAACGGTTGCCCTTGGGATCGGAAACAGACGCACGAGTCGCTGAAAAAATACTTGCTCGAAGAAGCATATGAGCTTCTTGATGCAATTGATCAGCAAGACGATGAAAACATGGTTGAAGAGCTCGGCGACGTATTATTACAAGTCATGCTTCATGCTCAAATTGGAGAAGATGAAGGAATGTTTTCGATTGATGACGTCATTCGCGCCGTTACAGAAAAAATGATTCGCCGTCATCCACACGTATTTGGGGATGTTCATGTCGAGCATGCTGAAGAGGTTGTACGTAACTGGCAAGCGATAAAGCAGGAGGAAAAAGCAAGGGAGTCTCTTTCATTGCTTGACGATGTGGCTAAGGCGTTACCAGGCACATCGCGAGCATATGAATATCAAAAAAAGGCAGCGGAAGTTGGATTTGATTGGTCTGAAGTAGAGTCGATGTGGCGTAAAGTGGAAGAAGAAATGAATGAAGTGAAACAAGAAGCCAATCGCATGGATGAACAAAAATTAAAAATGGAGTTTGGTGATTTATTGTTTGCGCTTATTAACGTATGTCGATACTATAAAGTCAATCCTGAAGAGGCATTAGCGATGGCGAACGAAAAGTTTTATCGTCGTTTTCAATACATCGAACAAAAAGTAAAACAAAGTAGAAAAGATTGGAGCTCATATTCGCTAGACCAACTAGATGAAATATGGGAAGAAGCAAAAAGGGAGGGGTTATAATATGCGACTCGATAAGTTTTTAAAAGTTTCTCGACTTATTAAAAGAAGAACGTTGGCGAAAGAAGTAGCTGAGCAAGGACGTGTATTTATTAACGGTCAACAAGCGAAAGCAAGTTCAACAGTAAAAATAGGCGATGAAATGATGATTCAATTTGGTCAAAAACATGTGACAGTAAAAGTGCTCGGATTGCAAGAGCATGCGAAAAAAGAAGAAGCGAGCGCCTTATACGAAATCGTAAAAGAAGAGCGAGTGGAATAGCTTGTTCTAAACCATTTCCCCCCCTCATACACTTGTACAAATGATCGTTGTGAGGGGGAGACAATGATGACACAAAATATCGGAAATAAAGGACCGATTCAAGAACACGACATTATGATGCGCGGTCGCCGCACGTTAGAAATTACAGGTGTGAAGCAAGTCGAAAGCTTTGATAATGAAGAATTTTTATTAGAAACGGTTATGGGTTTTTTGTCTATTAAAGGACAAAGTTTACAAATGAAAAACTTAGATGTAGATAAAGGAATTGTGTCAATTAAGGGAAAAATTTTCGAGATCGTTTATTTGGACGAACATCATACGGAGAAAGCTAAAGGATTCTTTAGCAAGTTGTTTAAATGAGTTTACATGTGCAATTTACGACTTTGCTTGCGATGATTGGAACAGGGATCGTCATCGGTGCATCTTTTGATACATACGCACATATATTCAATCGTTCCGAACGTCATCGGCTGATCGTATGGATTGCAGATATTCTTTTTTGGATTGTGCAAGCGTTATATGTATTTTACACGTTGTTGCTCGTGAATAATGGACAAATTCGCTTGTACATTTTTTTAGCTATTTTATGTGGGTACGCTGCTTATCAAGCGTTATTTCAAAATATGTATGTTCGCTTGTTGCAACACATCATTCGCATCGTTGTGACGTTATATCGTTTCCTTATGCGTTTATTTTATTACATCATCGTATTTCCACTCCGACTTCTTTACCGTTTTTTTGTTTTTTTATTGATCGCTACTTGTCATTTTGTTTTATCCATTGGTAAAATTTTATATAAAGTCGTATATGTATGTATACGCTTTTTATTGCAACCTTTTATATGGATTGGACGTTTCATTTGGCGAAAAACTCCGCTTCGCTTTCAAGCAGCAGTTGGACGTTTCTTTCATATTGGAAAAGGGTTTCTCGCCAAAATCACGAATATATTTAGGAAAAAAGGGTAATGAAGAAGGAGCGGTGAAAAACATGGGTGCCCCACAAAAAAGCAAAGTAAAAAAAATTCAAACGTCGTATGTTATTCAACAAGAAAAACAAGAACATAAAAAGGCGCGGCGTCGTAAAAAAATTGTTATTCGTTTTAGCTTTGTGGCAACGATAGCGTTAGCCGCTTCTTCGCTGTTTTTATATACGATGATGACACAATCTTCCGCAATCGATGAACAAATAAAAACGAAAGAGCAACTAGAGGAAAAGTTGCGCACGTTACAAAAAGATGAAAAAAGATTAAAAGAAGAGATCAAAAAATTAAATGATGATAAATATATTGCCGAATTGGCGCGAAAACAATATTTTTTGTCGAAAGAAGGAGAAATTATTTTCATCACTCCTGATGAGTAAAAGAGATAGGCAGAAGGCTTATTGACACTTGTTTTTTTCATTATGTATAATGAAAGAAACGATTTTTCAGATTTTAAGGAGGAGCACTTTTTTTATGTCAATTGAAGTAGGCAGCAAGTTACAGGGAAAAGTAACGGGCATTACAAAATTCGGAGCGTTTGTTGAGTTACCAGAAGGCGCGACAGGCTTAGTGCACATTAGTGAAGTAGCTGACAGCTATGTAAAAGACATTAACGAACATCTTAAAGTAGGCGATGTTGTCGAAGTTCGTGTCATTAATGTTGAGAAAGATGGAAAGATTGGCTTATCGATCAAAAAGGCAAAAGAACAAGCTTCACGTCCGCGCAATAAAGGAAATGATCGCGCTTCAAAAGAAAGTTTTGAGCAAAAAATTAGCCGTTTCTTGAAAGAAAGTGAAGATCGTTTAGCATCCCTTAAACGCCATACTGAATCGAAACGAGGAGGTCGTGGTGCTCGACGCGGTTAACTTGCTGCCGAACGAGACATGAGGCAGTTTATATAAGCATCCATTTCATGAGTGGATGCTTTTTCGTTTGAATTTCATAGTGAAAAAACTATTGACTTTGTTTAAAGAACATGTTAGCATAAAAAATGTCGTTGCATGGCGGCGTAGCTCAGCTGGCTAGAGCGTACGGTTCATACCCGTGAGGTCGGGGGTTCGATTCCCTCCGCCGCTACCAAATTACACATAGTGGCCCGTTGGTCAAGTGGTTAAGACACCGCCCTTTCACGGCGGTAACACGGGTTCGAATCCCGTACGGGTCATCAAAAAACACCAATTTCGTCACGAAATTGGTGTTTTTTTGTTTGTATAACCCGTTTTTTGTGGTATTCCGTCGAAAGATTTATATGATTCATCTTCTTTTTTTGACAAAATTTTGATAATTCAGTCTGTATAATACAAGTTAATAGACGAATATATGGAAAAAAGGGAGAGGATAAATATGGAGAGATTAGAACGGAAGTTAGTCAATCGAATGGCGGAAGTACCTTTAAGTGAGACAAGAACAACAGTTTCTCAGTGGTTTCAACGGTTTACGGTTCGTTTAAGCCATTTGTTATTCCAGCAAGGGTTTTTGTTTTTAATCATCGGTTTTTTGCTTGGACGAGCTCTCATTTTAACAAAAATGACACCGTTTGCTTTACCTTTTTTTGCAGCCATTTATTTACTTCGTCGTGATAAGTTAGGATTTGTGTTTATTGCTTTATTTGCGGGAGCGTTGACCATCTCTTTTTACACCTCTCTATTTATAGTTGCTTCGATCGTTATGTTTCTCGTTTTTTATCGTTTGTTGTACTGGATTGATGCTCCGCCGAAAAGATTGCCAGTTGTCGTGTTTTCTGCCTCTGTGTTTGCGAAGATGATCATGATTTATACGTGGAATGATGAATGGACGATATACGAAGGAATGACGATGTTTATTGAAGCAGGTCTTGCCTCCATTTTAACGCTCATTTTTTTACAAAGTGTTCCGTTATTTGACCATCAAAAATATAAACAAACGTTAAAGCCAGAAGAAGTCATTTCTTTTGTCATTCTTCTTGCTTCGATGATGACAGGGATGGTTGGTTGGTCGATTTATGATCTTTCACTAGAACATGTTGCGTCACGCTATTTATTGCTTTTGTTTGCTTTTGTTGCTGGTGCGACCGTCGGTTCAACTGTTGGTGTTGTGACAGGGCTCATTTTAAGTTTAGCGAATGTATCAAATTTATACCAAATGAGTCTACTAGCATTCGCTGGATTGCTCGGTGGGCTATTGAAAGAAGGGAGAAAGCTAGGTGTTTCGTTTGGGCTCGTCGTTGCAACATTGTTAATCACCCTTTATAGCGAAGGGGTAGCGAACATTGTGCCAAATGTCGTCGAGTCGGTATTTGCCGTTTTACTTTTCTTGATGACGCCACAATCGTTAACGAGCAAAATGGCGAAGTATGTGCCAGGAACGGTTGAGCATACGAATGAGCAACAACAATATGTAAGAAAAATTCGCGATGTTACAGCCCAGCGAGTCGAACAATTTTCTCATGTGTTTCAAGCGTTATCGAAAAGTTTCTCTTCATACGGTGTGCTTACGCATGAGGAAGAGGAAGAACGTGAAATTGATTACTTTTTAAGCGATGTTGCTGCTAAAACGTGTCAAACGTGTTTTAAGAAAGACCAATGTTGGATGACCCACTTTGATAAAACATATGATTATATGAAAAAGATTATGCAAGAAGCAGGCGAAAATGATCAAATGACGAATGCGAAGTTGTTACGCGAATGGAATAAACATTGTGTGAAAGCAAATAAAGTCGTTCAAATTATTGAAAAAGACGTGTCATTTTATAAAGCCAATAAAAAACTAAAGCAACAAATGAAAGAGAGTAGAAGACTTGTCGCAGAACAGTTATTAGGTGTATCGCAAGTCATGGAAGACTTCGCGAAAGAAATTCAAAAAGAACGTGAAAATTATTATGTGCAGGAAGAACAAATTTTACATGCCCTTCAACAGTTTGGGGTCGATGTAAACGATGTTGAAATTTATAGTTTAGACAAAGGAAGCGTTGACATTGAGATGGTCGTTCCGTATTGCGACGGAAGAGGGGAGTGCGAAAAGCTCATTGCACCGATGCTATCTGATATTTTAGGTGAGACGATCGTTGTGAAAAAAGAAGATTGTTCTATATATCCAAACGGAGATTGTCGGGTGACGTTCAGTTCTTCGAAAGCGTTTGTCATTGACACAGGTGTTGCGTATGTTGCAAAGGGGGGCGGATTCATTTCAGGTGATAGCTATGCAATGATGGAAATTGGCGGAGGAAAATATGCGTTAGCTATTAGCGACGGAATGGGGAATGGTGAACGAGCGCATTATGAAAGTAAAGAGACGCTCAAGCTGTTACAAAAAATTTTACAATCAGGAATTGAAGAACGAATTGCGATTAAATCCATTAACTCTATTTTAGCTTTACGTACGACAGAAGAAATTTTTTCGACGTTAGATTTGGCCATTGTCGATTTGCAAAATGCAACGACAAAATTTTTGAAAGTCGGGTCTTCACCAAGCTTTATTAAACGGGGAAACAACGTGATGAAAATTGAATCGAGCAATTTGCCAATTGGCATTATTACTGGAGTAGAGTTTGAAATGATTGAAGAACAATTAAAAGCAGGCGATTTGCTTATTATGATGAGCGACGGCATTTTAGATGGAGTGTCGCACATTGAAAATCATGATGTATGGATGAAACGAAAAATTAAAGAATTAAAAACGAATGATCCGCAAGAAGTATCAGAGTTGCTTTTAGAAGAGGTCATTCGTGTCAACGGCGGAGAAATTGAAGATGATATGACAATTGTTGTTGCGCGCATTAAGCATAATACACCGAAATGGGCGGTCATTCCCGCATATCAATATATGAAATAAAGGTATAAAATCCCCTCTGAACGTCGATGATGGGAGTATACTACTTTTTTCGGAGGGGATGAACGTATGCGGAAAGGGACGTTACGTCAAATTTTATTAATTACAGATGGTTGTTCTAACCACGGTGAAGATCCAATTGCTATGGCGGCATTAGCGAAAGAACAAGGAATTACAGTAAATGTGATCGGTGTTCTTGATCAAGACATTATTGATGAGCAAGGATTGCGTGAAATTGAAGGCATTGCTCAGTCAGGTGGTGGAATTAGTCAAGTTGTGTATGCTAAACAATTGTCACAGACGGTCCAAATGGTAACAAGAAAAGCGATGACACAGACGTTGCAAGGAGTCATTAATCGAGAGTTGAAACAAATTTTAGGATCGCAAGCTTCGATCGAGCAGCTTCCGCCAGAAAAAAGGGGAGAAGTAATGGAAGTTGTCGAAGAATTAGGGGAAACAGTGAATTTACAAGTTTTAATATTAGTAGATACAAGCGGAAGTATGAAGACGAAGTTGCAAACTGTGAAAGAAGCATTGTTAGATTTATCAATTAGTTTAAATGCTCGTTCGGGAAATAATGAGTTTTCTGTTTTCGTATTTCCCGGGAAAAAAGGAGAAGTGGACCGCATTTTAGATTGGACACCGAAAATGGAGTCGATTTCAAGTGTGTTTCCGAAGCTAACATCCGGGGGAATTACACCGACCGGTCCAGCCATCCGCGAGGCGCTACAACAATTCCAAAAAAGACGTTCATTAAAAAGCTTATTTACTCACGATGGTGATGACGATGTATACATCGAACAATCTATGTAACATCCGAACAGGAACGGTTATACAAGGAAAGTGGCATAAACATCGCTATGAAATTATTAAGCAGCTCGGTAAAGGAGCAAACGGAGTTGTTTATTTAGCGAAAGAAGGACGAACGTTTGTCGCGCTAAAAATAAGCAACCAAGCAACAGCTATGATGTCAGAAGTAAATGTACTGAAACGATTTTCAGAGGTCCAGGGAGTCGCCCTCGGACCTTGTTTATTAGATGTAGATGATTGGATTCATCCGCAAGAAAAAAAGATTTATTCATTTTATGTGATGGAGTATATTGAAGGGGATGATTTGTTAACTTTTATTCAAAAACGTGGGAAAGAATGGATTATTGTTATTATATTGCAGCTGCTAGGTGATTTGCATAAGTTACATGAAAAAGGATGGGTGTTTGGTGATTTAAAACCAGAAAATTTAATCGTTTCCGGGAAGGTTCCAAAAGTTCGGTTAATTGATGTGGGGGGGACGACGATTCGCGGGAGGGCGATTAAAGAATTTACAGAGTTTTTTGATCGAGGGTATTGGGGAATGGGAACAAGGAAAGCAGAGCCATCATATGATTTGTTTGCCGTAGCGATGATTATGATTAATATGTGCTATCCAAAGCGATTTGAAAGAAAAGAAAACGGACGAGAGCAGTTGCGTCTCATGATTTCTTCCCATCCGTACTTAAAAACATATGAAAAAATATTATGGCGTGCACTAGATGGAAAGTATACTTGCGCTTACGAAATGAGAAAAGAGTTATTGCAATGTATGCAACAACCGTCTATGCAGACAGAAAAAAAACGGGGAGAGAGAGTCGTGCACGTAAAAGAAAAGAAAAAATTTCGCTGGGTAGAGACGATGTTTTTATTTGTTTGCGTCTTATTTATGTATGTCGTTTATTTGTATGTCCAAATTCTTTAATTTTTTCTGCGTTCGTTTTGAGTATGAGGAATGAGATATGGTACGATTGTAAAAAACGACGTTGTTAAGAGGGAGAGTATGTTAGACATTGTACATCAATTTATTGAAAAGCATCAATTGCTTGAACGTCATACGACCGTCGTTGTTGGTGTATCGGGTGGTCCGGATTCGTTAGCGTTGCTCCATTTTTTATGGAGCGAACGGGAGCGATATGACATTCAAATCGTTGTGGCACACGTTGATCATATGTTGCGAGGAAAACAGTCGGAAGAAGATATGCATTTTGTGAAACATTTTTGCGATCAACGTAGTATTATATGTGAGGCGAAACAGCTGAACGTCCAATTATATATGGAGCAAACGGGAAAAGGGGTGCAAGAAGCAGCTCGTGATTGCCGCTACACCTTTTTTGAACAAGTGATGCATAAGTACAAAGCGCATTGTGTCGCCTTAGCTCATCACGGTGATGATCAGATAGAAACGGTGCTTATGCGACTTGTGCGCGGAAGCACACCGAAAGGATATGCAGGCATACCAATCAAGCGGCCATTTGGCAACGGATATATTATTCGCCCTTTTTTATGCATTGATCGACAGCAAATTGAAAAGTATTGTCAGAAGAATGGCTTGCGTACTCGTCACGACCCAAGCAATGACAAAGATGATTACACGCGCAATCGTTTTCGTCGTTACGTTCTCCCTTTTTTAAAAAGTGAAAACAGTCGCGCTCATGAGCATGTTCAACAATTTAGCGAGACGATGAGCGAAGATGAAGCATTTTTAGAGCAATTAACGAAAGAAAAATTGAAAGATGTTGTTGACCAACAAAAAGGGCATGTCCGTGTCCATATTCCTTCGTTTATGCGCATGCCAAAACCTTTACAAAGGCGAGGGATTCAACTAATATTAAACTATCTTTATGGGAATGTTCCATCGTCGTTATCTTCTATACATATAAACCAGGCGCTACTTTTTTTAAAACGACAACATCCTTCAGGTATGCTTCATTTTCCAAATGGTTTAAAAGTCATTCGTCAATACGAGGTGTGTATATTTACGTTTCAACAGGAACAAACGAGTGAATATGAGTTTCTTTTCCGTGTTCCTGAGACGCTCGTATTACCAAACGGATGTCAACTCACTAGTCAGTTTGTTGATCGTTATCCTGTCATTGAAGACGATGAGCATGTAGTGATTGATGTTGATCAATTAGCGTTGCCGCTCCGGGTTCGAACGAGAAAGCGTGGAGACCGCATGAAAGTAAAAGGAATGGAGCATCCGAAAAAAGTAGCTCGCATTTTTATTGACGAAAAAATCCCAGCGAACGAGCGGGAACAATGGCCAATTGTTGAAGATGCAAACGGGAACATCATATGGATTCCTGGTGTAAAAAAATCAGTTTATACAGCAACAAATATTACAAAAAATCGCTATATTGTATTACACTATAAAAAGCAATGAATGATGGTAGGAGGAAAGAATATGGGTATGCATCAAGATATGGAAAAAATTTTAATTACTGAAGAACAAATTCAACAAAAAGTAAAAGAGTTAGGAGCATTATTGACGAAAGAATATGAAGGGCGCTTTCCGCTTGCGGTTGGTGTATTAAAAGGTGCTATGCCGTTTATGGCAGACTTAATTAAGCATATAGATACATATTTAGAAATTGATTTTATGGATGTATCGAGTTATGGCAATGCGACAGTATCGTCTGGAGAAGTGAAAATTTTGAAAGACTTAAACACATCCGTTGAAGGTCGTGACGTGCTCATTATTGAGGATATTATTGATAGTGGTTTAACACTCAGCTATTTAGCCGACTTATTCCGCTATCGCAAAGCAAAATCGATTAAAATCGTGACTTTGCTCGATAAACCGTCTGGTCGCAAAGCGAATATTGAAGCAGATTATATCGGTTTTATCGTTCCGGATGAATTCGTTGTCGGTTATGGGTTAGACTATTGTGAGAAATACAGAAATCTTCCGTACATCGGTGTGTTAAAGCCAGAAGTATACAGCAAATAATTTTTTCATGCACATCGTTTGTTTTGGAACGTTTTTCTATGATACTATTGACTATAGCGTGTTTTAAGTGTGGGAGGAGGTAGGAAATGAACCGCATTTTCCGTAATACAATCTTTTACTTGCTTATTTTCCTTGTCGTCATTGGTGTTGTGAGCTTTTTAAATGGCGGCAATCAACGGGCGGAACGGATGACGTACGATGCGTTCATTACCCATCTAGAAAATGGTGATGTAAAGTATGTCTCGTTGAAGCCGGAGCGAGGCGTTTATGAAATTCGTGGGCAATTAAAAACTTATGCTGAAGGGCAGTTTTTTACGACATACGTAGCAAACAGCCCACAAGTTCTTCAGCGAATCGATGAGGCAGCGAAGCAGGCGAAGGTAGAAGTGTTGCCTGCTGATGAAACGAGCGGATGGGTGACGTTTTTTACGTCCATTATTCCGTTTATCATCATTTTTATTTTGTTCTTCTTTTTATTAAATCAAGCGCAAGGCGGCGGCAGCCGAGTGATGAATTTTGGCAAAAGCCGTGCGAAACTGTATAACGAAGATAAGAAGCGCGTGCGCTTTAAAGACGTTGCCGGTGCGGATGAAGAAAAGCAAGAACTTGTTGAAATTGTTGAGTTTTTAAAAGATCCTCGCAAGTTTGTCGAGCTTGGCGCTCGCATTCCAAAAGGGGTTCTTCTCGTCGGACCACCAGGAACAGGGAAAACGTTATTGGCAAGAGCTGTTGCTGGGGAAGCAGGTGTCCCGTTTTTCTCTATTAGCGGTTCAGATTTCGTTGAAATGTTTGTCGGTGTCGGTGCTTCGCGTGTACGTGATTTATTTGAAACAGCGAAGAAAAATGCTCCTTGTATCATTTTCATTGACGAGATTGATGCGGTCGGGCGTCAACGTGGTGCTGGCTTAGGTGGAGGTCACGATGAAAGGGAGCAAACATTAAACCAATTGCTTGTTGAAATGGATGGATTTAGCGGAAATGAAGGCATTATTATTATCGCGGCAACAAACCGTCCAGACATTTTAGACCCTGCCCTTTTACGTCCAGGTCGTTTTGACCGTCAAATTACGGTTGACCGTCCAGATGTGAAAGGACGTGAAGCGGTTCTTCGTGTACACGCGCGCAACAAGCCTCTTGATGAATCTGTTGATTTAAAAGCGATTGCGATGCGTACACCTGGTTTTTCTGGTGCAGATTTAGAAAACTTATTAAATGAGGCTGCACTTGTTGCTGCTCGACGTAACAAGAAAAAAATTGATATGAGCGATATTGATGAAGCAACGGATCGTGTCATTGCTGGTCCTGCTAAGAAAAGTCGCGTCATTTCTGAAAAGGAACGAAAAATTGTCGCTTATCACGAAGCAGGTCATACAGTCATTGGCATGGTGCTTGCTGATGCGGAAATGGTACATAAAGTAACGATTGTCCCGCGCGGTCAAGCAGGTGGCTATGCGGTCATGTTGCCAAAAGAAGATCGTTATTTTATGACAAAACCAGAATTGCTTGATAAAATTACAGGCCTTCTCGGTGGACGCGTGGCGGAGGAAATTGTTTTTGGCGAAGTGAGTACAGGAGCACATAACGATTTCCAACGTGCAACAAGCATCGCTCGTCGCATGGTTACGGAGTTTGGTATGAGCGATAAACTTGGACCGATGCAGTTTGGTCAATCTCACGGTCAAGTGTTTTTAGGTCGTGATTTGCATAACGAGCAAAACTACAGCGATCAAATCGCATACGAAATTGACCTTGAGATGCAACGCATTATTAAAGAATGTTATGAAAAAGCTAAGCGTGTATTAACAGAAAATCGCGACAAGCTAAACCTCATTGCGAATACGTTGCTTGAAGTTGAAACGCTTGATGCGGAGCAAATTAAGCATTTGTTCGAGCACGGTACGTTACCAAATCGAAATGGTGATAAACAAGAAGAGGTAAAAGTAAATATTCAAACGAAAAAAGAAGAATAAAGGTGTCTCTTTTTATAAGAGGCATCTTTTTTTACCGTCCGCTCAAACGAGTATGGTATGATGAAAAAAGGAACAAATTGCGAAAAGTGGGGATGAGTGATGATTTTTGTATTAGACGTTGGAAACACAAATACGGTACTAGGTGTATATGATGGAGACGAACTGAAGTTTCACTGGCGCATTGAAACGAGCCGAAGCAAAACAGAAGATGAATACGGGATGATTGTGAAAATGTTGTTGCAAGATGTCGGATTGCATTTTTCTGACATTGACGGCATCATTATTTCTTCCGTTGTTCCGCCAATTATGTTTGCGTTAGAACGAATGTGTACAAAATACTTTCATATTAAGCCCCTCATTGTCGGTCCAGGCATTAAAACAGGGCTGAACATTAAGTATGACAATCCGAAAGAAGTCGGAGCAGACCGAATTGTCAATGCTGTAGCGGGCATTCATTTGTACGGTGCACCGCTTATTATCGTTGATTTCGGTACAGCAACAACATACTGTTATATTAACGAGCATAGACAATATATGGGAGGAGCTATTGCGCCAGGTATTACGATTTCCACGGAAGCGCTTTATTCTCGAGCCGCTAAACTTCCGCGTATTGAAATTGCCCGTCCAGACGATATTATTGGGAAAAATACAGTAAGTGCGATGCAGGCTGGTATTTTATATGGATATGTCGGACAAGTAGAAGGAATTGTGTCACGGATGAAAGGAAAAAGCACTATTCCTCCAAAAGTAATTGCAACAGGTGGATTAGCATCACTAATTGCCCATGAATCGAAGGTGATTGATATCGTCGATCCGTTTTTAACGTTAAAAGGATTGCAATTGTTATATGAGCGAAACAAGAAAGGTGAGTGACAGCAATGGCAGATTATTTAGTAAAAGCGTTGGCATACGATGGTCAAGTGCGAGCGTATGCAGCACGAACAACAGAAACGGTTCAGGAGGCACAAAGGCGACATGAAACGTGGCCAACAGCGTCTGCTGCTTTAGGTCGTGCCATGACGGCGGGTGTGATGATGGGGGCCATGTTAAAAGGAGATAGCCAAATTACAATTAAAATTGAAGGTGGTGGACCTATTGGACATATTCTTGTTGATAGTAACGCCAAAGGACATGTGCGTGGCTACGTATCCAATCCACATGTTCATTTTGAATTAAATGCGAATGGGAAGCTCGATGTCGCCCGGGCAGTTGGGACAAATGGGACATTAACAGTGGTGAAAGACTTAGGGTTACGCGATTATTTTACAGGACAAGTTCCGCTCGTATCTGGAGAACTTGGTGAAGACTTTACATACTATTTCGTTTCCTCTGAACAAACGCCATCGTCCGTTGGGGTTGGTGTGTTAGTTAACCCAGATTATACGATATTAGCGGCTGGTGGTTTTATTTTACAACTCATGCCGGGAACAGAAGAAAAAACAATTGCCGACATTGAAAAAAATTTAGCTACTATTCCGCCGATCTCCAAAATGATCGAAAGTGGTTTGACGCCGGAACAAATTTTATATGAACTGCTCGGTGGGGAACAAAATGTAAAAATTCTCGAAACGATGCCCGTGTCATTTGTTTGTCGTTGCTCGCGTGAACGAGTAGCAGATGCCATTATTAGCTTGGGAGCGGAAGAAATTCAGCAAATGATTGATGAGGAAGGGAAAGCGGAAGCATCTTGTCATTTTTGTAATGAAACGTACACATTTTCGGCCGAAGATCTTGAGGAGTTAAAAAAATTAGCAAAACAAAAATAAATGATTGACAATTTCGAAAATAACTGATAAATTGGTTACAAATTCTATAAAAATACTCGGGATTAGGGGTGGATGAAATGGCGCGTGTAGTACAATCCATTACAGAGTTAATTGGTCAAACACCGGTAGTAAAGTTAAATCGCATCGTTGATGAAAATAGCGCAGACGTATATTTGAAGTTAGAGTTTATGAATCCGGGAAGCAGCGTAAAAGACCGGATTGCGCTTGCGATGATTGAAGCAGCAGAAAAAGCCGGGAAAATTCAGCCTGGGGATACAATCATTGAACCGACAAGTGGAAATACGGGAATTGGTTTAGCGATGGTTGCTGCTGCAAAAGGATATAAAGCCATTTTTGTTATGCCTGATACGATGAGTTTAGAGCGTCGCAACTTACTTCGCGCTTATGGAGCGGAGCTTGTGTTAACCCCAGGGAGCGAAGGGATGCGAGGTGCTATTCAAAAAGCAGAGCAGCTTGCACAAGAGCACGGTTATTTTATGCCGCAACAATTTAAAAACGAAGCAAATCCGGAAGTGCATCGTTTAACGACAGGAAAAGAAATCGTTGAACAAATGGGCGATCAATTAGATGCGTTTGTAGCTGGCATTGGAACGGGTGGAACGATTACAGGAGCTGGAGAAGTGTTGCGCCAAGCATACCCAAACATTAAAATTTATGCTGTTGAACCAGCTGACTCTCCTGTGCTTTCAGGTGGAAAACCAGGTCCGCATAAAATACAAGGTATCGGTGCAGGATTCGTCCCAGATATTTTAAATACATCCATTTACGATGAAGTCGTCACTGTAAAGACAGAAGAAGCATTTGCAGCGGCTCGTCTAGCTGCTCGCCAAGAAGGTATTTTAGGAGGCATTTCATCTGGTGCAGCGATTCATGTAGCATTGCAAGTGGCGAAAAAATTAGGAAAAGGAAAGAAAGTGTTAGCAATTATTCCAAGTAACGGTGAACGTTATTTGAGCACACCACTATATCAGTTTGAAGAATAATTCGGCAAGGACATTCTTGCCGAATTTTTTTTCGTGATTGTTTCTATATGTTCGTTGTACAATAAGCGTATGGACTGATGGAGAGGAGTGACATCTTTGAGCCAGCAAAAGCGACGACCGATGATGAAAAAAATCTCATACGCACAACGTGACTGGTTTTCGCAATATAAAGCATTGTCGCGAAAACAGTTGCATCATGTTTTGCTTGAAAGCGGTCGGGACGGCCGATACAGTATTATCGGCTTACAACCATTTGCGGTTGTCATTGGAAAAGATGACAAGTTGACAGTGTGGCAGAAGCATCGCACAGAGACGTTTGAAGGGAATATATTGCAATCATTAAAAAAATGGTTGAATCAATGGAGGATAGACAAATTAGAGGAAGGTCCAGACTTTCAAGGTGGGGCGATCGGCTACATTAGTTACGATTGTGCCCGGTATATTGAAAAGCTCCCTTCGATCGCACGTGACGATTTAAACATGCCTGATTTATATTTTTTAGTATTTGACGATGTGTTTGTATATGACCATGATGAATCATCTCTTTATTTTATTACTCATTATGTAAATGGGGAAGAACGCCAAGCGCGTGAACGTCTTGAACGGTACGAGCAATTATGGACAACGGAATTTACCGATGCTTCTCGTCCGTTTATTCCGAACTATGAAAAAGAAGAAACGGTGTCAATGAGCGAAGAGCAGTTTATGGAAGCTGTCGAAAAAGTGCGTGCGTATATTGCGCAAGGCGATGTTTTTCAAGTGAACTTGTCTGTGCGACAGTCGAAACGGTTACTTACTCATCCGTTTGCGATTTATGAAAAATTACGTACA
Source organism: Anoxybacillus ayderensis (assembly GCF_000833605.1). Taxonomy (GTDB): domain Bacteria; phylum Bacillota; class Bacilli; order Bacillales; family Anoxybacillaceae; genus Anoxybacillus; species Anoxybacillus ayderensis. The sequence goes on from NZ_JXTG01000015.1 coordinate 43,375, forward strand.
TTAAATCCATCACCATACATGGCATATATGCATTTTCCTGAATTTCAAATCGTGAGCGGCTCCCCAGAGTTACTTGTAAAAAAGAAGGGGGAGTATGTGAGTACACGTCCGATTGCAGGAACGCGTTCACGTGGTAAAACAATTCAAGAAGATGAACAAATTGCTCAGTCATTATTAGCAAACGAAAAAGAGCGAGCGGAACATTTAATGCTTGTTGATCTGGAGCGTAATGATCTTGGACGTGTATGTGCATATGGGACGGTACACGTAGACGAGTTTATGGTAATTGAAAAATATTCTCATGTAATGCATCTCGTTTCCCATGTTTCTGGACGACTTGCAGAAGGGAAAGATGCGTTTGATGTGATATCAGCTGTGTTTCCAGGTGGAACGATTACAGGGGCTCCGAAAGTACGAACAATGGAAATTATCGAAGAGCTAGAGCCTGTTCGACGTGGTGTTTACACAGGTTCCATTGGTTGGATCGGATTTAACGGCGATATGGAGCTAAACATTGCGATTCGAACGATGATTGCGAAAGATGGTCTTGCCTATGTACAGGCAGGGGCAGGAATCGTTATTGATTCTCAACCAGAACATGAATATAAAGAATGTTTAAAGAAAGCATTTGCCTTATGGAAAGCAAAAGAGCTGAGCGAAGAAGAGTATGTACAATTAAGCATGAGGTGAGCAAAATGATTTTAATGATTGATAATTATGATTCATTTACGTATAACTTAGTCCAATATTTAGGGCAATTAGGGGAAGAATTAATCGTTAAACGAAACGATGAAGTAACGATTGCTCAAATTGAACAACTTCAGCCACATTTTTTAATGATTTCGCCTGGTCCTTGCAGTCCGAATGAAGCAGGCATCAGCATGGAGGCGATTCAATATTTCGCAGGGAAGGTCCCGATTTTTGGTGTATGTCTTGGTCACCAGTCGATTGCGCAAGTGTTTGGCGGGGAAGTTGTTCGGGCGGAACGTTTAATGCACGGGAAAACATCGCCCATTTTTCATGATGGAAAGACGATTTTTACTCAAATTCCGAATCCGTTTACCGCTACGCGTTATCATTCGTTAATTGTAAAAAGAGAAACATTGCCCGATTGCTTTGACATTTCCGCATGGACAGAAGAAGGAGAAATTATGGCTATTCGCCATAAAACATTGCCGATTGAAGGGGTGCAGTTTCATCCTGAGTCGATCATGACGGAATATGGTTTAGAGATGCTTAAAAATTTCATTACACTATATAGACGAAAGTGATGCCTTATGTTCGTTTATGTAAATGGACAAGTTGTAAAAAAGGAAGATGCTCGTATTTCTCCGTTTGATCATGGATTTATGTATGGGCTTGGGGTGTTTGAAACGTTTCGCGTATATGATGGACATCCATTTTTGCTTGATGATCATTTAGCTCGTCTTCATAACGGACTCGATATGCTCAACATTTCATGTTCTATCACTCGAAATGATGTTTTGCATATTCTTTCCCAATTGTTACAGGCTAACGGTTATCGCGATGCGTATGTTCGTTTAAACGTTTCAGCTGGAATCGGAGATGTTGGGTTGCAAGTGGAACAATATACACATCCGACGATCATTATGTATATGAAACGTATTCCAGCCTTTGCGGAAGAGAAAGTATGTAAAACTTTACAAGTGAAACGAAATACGCCAGAAGGGTGTATTCGCTTAAAATCGCATCACTATTTAAACAATATTTTAGGTAAAAGGGAAATTGGTCATCATCCAAATGTAGAAGGCATTTTCCTTACAGAAGAAGGATGTGTAGCAGAAGGGATTGTTTCTAACATTTTCTGGGTGAAAGATGGTGTTGTGTACACCCCTGCCGTACAAACGGGGATTTTAAACGGTGTGACCCGAATGTTTGTGATCGATTTACTACACTCATGGGGCATTCGTGTGGAAGAAGGTTTTTATTCGCTACAACAGCTAAAAAGCGCAGATGAAATCTTTTTAACAAATTCCATTCAAGAAGTTGTGCCGGTTTGTCGGCTAGATGAGGATATATATCCCGGGAAATGTGGGGAAATAACAAAACGTCTACAACGTGCGTACGCATCGTTTACAACGCATTTATGGACAAGGTACGACAGAAAGGATGGGTACGTCAATTGATTAATGTCATTTATTGCGGAAAGCATAAGTTAGATTTACGAAAACAAACAGTTATTATGGGCATTTTAAACGCAACTCCTGATTCTTTTTCTGATGGTGGGAAGTTCAATCACGTAGAGCAGGCAATTGAACGGGCAAAACAACTTGTAGCTGAGGGAGCGCACATCATTGATATCGGGGGCGAATCAACTCGCCCCGGGGCTGAAAAAGTACCGCTTGAAGAAGAATTGCGTCGCGTCATTCCCATTGTGGAAGCAGTAGCCAAAGCGGTGGATGTGCCAATTTCTATCGATACGTATAAAGCAGAAGTCGCAAAACAAGCCATTGAAGCAGGGGCTACGATGATTAACGATGTTTGGGGAGCAAAAGCCGATCCGAATATGGCTAAAGTAGCGGCTAATTACGGTGTTCCGATTGTATTAATGCATAATCGTCACGATCGCAATTATAAACATTTTATTTCAGATATGATCAATGATTTAAAAGAGAGTATTCATCTCGTAAAGCAAGCAGGTGTGACCGATGAACAAATTATTATCGATCCAGGTATTGGTTTTGCTAAAACAGTAGAGCATAATTTAGAAGTGATGCGTCGATTAGATGAGTTTGCAGTCCTTGATTATCCTATTTTGTTAGGAACATCACGAAAGTCATTTATTGGGCATGTGCTTGATTTACCCGTCCACGAACGAGTAGAAGGAACAGGAGCAACCGTTTGTCTCGGCATTGCGAAAGGCGTGCATATCGTTCGTGTACATGACGTTTTACCGATCGCTAGAATGGCTAAAATGATGGATGCGATGATCGGGAGAGGGTGAGAGTATGAGCGATAAAATTTACGTTCAGCAAATGGAGTTTTACGGTTATCACGGGGTGTTTCCTGAGGAAAATAAACTCGGTCAACGTTTTTACGTTGATGTTATGATTGAAACGGATTTAAGAAAAGCAGGTGTAACGGACGATTTAAGTGAAACGGTTAATTACGCACATATATATGACATATGTCAAAGTATCGTTGAAGGAAAGCCGTTTAAATTGATCGAGGCAGTAGCGGAACGTATTGCTGAGCAAATTTTATCTACGTATACAACGATTTCGTCGTGTACAGTCAAGGTGACGAAGCCAAATCCACCTATTAAAGGTCACTATGCGTATGTGGCAGTTGAAATGACGAGAGGGCGTTAACAAATGGAACATATTGCTTATATTGCATTAGGCTCAAATATAGGAGATCGTTTTGATTATTTACGTAAAGCGGTCACGGCTTTAAATAACCATTCATGTATTTCTGTTTTAGCGACATCTTCCGTTTATGAAACAGATCCGGTTGGATATGTCGAACAAGCTTGTTTTTTAAATATGGTTGTAAAGGTTGCTACGTCGCTATCTCCATTTGCTTTGTTAGAAGCAACGATGGACATTGAAAAACAGTTTGGTCGAAAACGAGAAGTTCATTGGGGGCCACGAACGTTAGACCTTGACATTTTGCTATATAATCACGAAAATATTGAAACAGAACAACTTATCATTCCGCATCCGCGCATGTATGAACGGGCGTTTGTATTAATCCCGTTGTTTGAAATAGATGAATCGCTAATTATTCCTTCCGTTCAACGTCCTTTACGTTCGTACGTTGAACAGTTATCGGACCAAGGTGTTCGTATATGGAAAAGTCGCAAAGCGGTGGAGGAACAATTTATGTTAGCAAGAAAGGAGGGAGTTTAATGTTTAAAATCGGAAATGTACAAATTAATAATCCTGTCGTGCTTGCTCCGATGGCGGGCGTATGTAATTCAGCTTTTCGTCTAACTGTAAAAGAGTTTGGTGCAGGACTTGTTTGTGCAGAGATGGTTAGCGATAAAGCGATTTTATTTAATAATCCAAAAACAATGGGCATGCTCTATATTGATGAGCGTGAAAAACCATTAAGCTTGCAAATTTTTGGTGGAGAAAAAGAAACGCTTGTACAAGCGGCCAAATATGTAGATAAGCATACGAATGCGGACATTATTGATATTAACATGGGATGCCCTGTTCCGAAAATTACAAAATGTGATGCGGGGGCAAAATGGCTATTAGATCCAAATAAAATTTACGACATGGTAGCGGCGGTTGTTGATGCCGTAGAAAAGCCTGTAACGGTAAAAATGCGGATTGGTTGGGATGAAAACCACATTTATGCTGTTGAAAATGCTCAGGCGGTGGAACGAGCAGGCGGACAAGCTGTTGCAGTCCATGGGCGAACACGCGTACAAATGTATGAAGGAAAAGCGGATTGGAACGTTATTAAACAAGTAAAAGAAGCCGTTCGCATTCCTGTTATCGGTAACGGCGATGTCCAGACTCCTCAAGATGCAAAACGAATGTTAGAGCAAACGGGCGTCGATGGTGTGATGATTGGCCGAGCTGCCCTTGGTAATCCGTGGATGATTTATCGTACAGTTCGTTATTTGGAAACAGGTGATCTCATTCCGGAACCATCTGTGCGTGAAAAAATCGAAGTATGCATTTTGCATTTAGATCGTTTAATCGCTTTGAAAAACGAGTATATCGCTGTAAAAGAAATGCGCAAACATGCTGCGTGGTACTTAAAAGGTATTCGTGGAAACGCCAAAGTGCGCAATGCGATTAACGAATGCCAGACGCGCGATGAGCTTGTGACGTTACTTATGAATTTTGTCGAAGAAGTTGAAGCAAAAGAAAGTGATGTTGTGATGGAAGTATAAAGCATACTGTCAGCTCATGCTGGCAGTATGGCTTAAAAAATAAAAGGTCATTGGAGTGAACTTTGTTATGTCACATGAAGAATTAAATGATCAACTGTTAGTTCGTCGTGAAAAGTTACATAAGTTACGTGAAAAAGGAATTGATCCATTCGGGAAACGATTCGAGCGCACACATAAGGCTGAAGAGTTGTTTGCGCTATACGGTCATTTATCGAAAGAGGAACTTGAGGAGAAACAAATTCATGTTTCTGTAGCCGGTCGCATTATGACAAAGCGTGGCAAAGGAAAAGCTGGATTTGCACATATTCAAGATTTAACAGGGCAAATTCAAATTTATGTGCGCAAAGACGATGTTGGCGAAGAGCAGTATGAAATTTTTGATACGTCAGATTTAGGGGATATTGTTGGTGTCCAAGGCACAGTATTTAAAACAAAAGTGGGCGAGCTATCTATTAAAGTGCATGCATATGAAATGTTAACAAAATCGTTGCGTCCACTCCCTGAAAAGTACCATGGGCTTAAAGACATTGAGCAACGTTACCGCCAACGTTATCTCGATCTAATTATGAATCCAGAAAGCAAAAAAACATTTATTACACGCAGCTTAATCATTCAGTCCATGCGTCGCTATTTAGATCAAAAGGGATATTTAGAAGTAGAGACCCCTATGATGCATTCGATTGCTGGAGGGGCTGCGGCTCGTCCGTTTATTACGCATCATAACGCTTTAGATATGACGTTGTATATGCGTATTGCGATCGAATTGCATTTAAAACGTTTAATTGTTGGTGGATTAGAAAAGGTATATGAAATCGGTCGTGTATTCCGAAACGAAGGTATTTCAACGCGCCATAATCCAGAGTTTACAATGCTTGAGCTTTATGAAGCTTATGCTGATTACACAGATATTATGAAATTGACAGAAGATATGATTGCGCATATTGCTCAAGAAGTGCTCGGAACTACAAAAATCCAATACGGAGAATATGAAGTAGATTTAACTCCTTCTTGGAAACGACTTCATATGGTTGATGCGATTAAAGAGTATGTTGGTGTTGACTTTTGGAAGCATATGAGCGATGAAGAAGCTCGTCAACTAGCGAAAGAACACGGAGTAGAAGTAGCTCCGCATATGACATTCGGTCATATTGTAAATGAATTTTTTGAACAAAAGGTAGAACAACACCTTATTCAGCCGACATTTATTTACGGTCATCCGGTTGAAATTTCGCCTTTAGCGAAGAAAAATCCAGAAGATCCTCGTTTTACAGATCGATTTGAACTATTTATCGTTGCCCGTGAGCATGCAAATGCATTTACAGAATTAAACGACCCAATTGATCAACGGGAACGATTTGAAGCGCAATTAAAAGAAAAAGAACAAGGAAATGACGAAGCGCATGAGATGGACGAAGATTTTATCGAAGCGCTAGAGTACGGTATGCCACCAACAGGTGGATTAGGAATTGGTATTGATCGCCTTGTTATGTTGTTAACGAACTCACCATCGATTCGCGATGTGTTGTTGTTCCCTCAAATGCGCCATAAGTAATTGCGAAAGTCCCGAGATGATCGGGACTTTTTTAAAAAAAAAGAGAAAAAATATATTGCTAAAAGATAATCAAATATGATATATTACTAATCGTCCGTGTTGAAGATAACACGAAAAAGTAAAAAATAAAAAAGTGTTGACAAGAAAAATCGTAAATGTTATATTGAAAAGGTCGCTTCAAAAGCGACAAGATGTTCCTTGAAAACTGAACGAAGCGAAAAGCGTACAGAAGCTAAGGATAACTTTTCTATGGAGAGTTTGATCCTGGCTCAGGACGAACGCTGGCGGCGTGCCTAATACATGCAAGTCGAGCGGACGATTCAAAAGCTTGCTTTTGGATCGTTAGCGGCGGACGGGTGAGTAACACGTGGGTAACCTGCCCTATAGACGGGGATAACACCGAGAAATCGGTGCTAATACCGGATAACACGGAAGACCGCATGGTTTTTCGTTGAAAGGCGGCGCAAGCTGTCGCTACAGGATGGGCCCGCGGCGCATTAGCTAGTTGGTGAGGTAACGGCTCACCAAGGCGACGATGCGTAGCCGACCTGAGAGGGTGATCGGCCACACTGGGACTGAGACACGGCCCAGACTCCTACGGGAGGCAGCAGTAGGGAATCTTCCGCAATGGACGAAAGTCTGACGGAGCAACGCCGCGTGAGCGAAGAAGGCCTTCGGGTCGT
>NZ_JXTG01000016.1 GCF_000833605.1 Anoxybacillus ayderensis
TGAATCGATTCCAAAGAGGCGGAAAACACTTGGGAACAATTCCAGCACCGATAGCGCTTTACCTTCACGAACAAGTACACGGGTTGATGGAAAATCGCCAAATCTCGTACTTTTCTTGTCCGTCTGTCGTGGACACAGGAAGTGGCAACCCCACAATGAGGGCAACGTTCCTGTGTCTCTGTTTTCTCTACATGAATCGCATAACCATAGGAAAGAAGTTCTTGTTTAATCACTTTAAATTCTGGCAATCCTAGCGGTATAGAAAGCACTTACGAGACCTCCTTGATGTTTATTTCACCGCTAACATTATTGCCAGGATCTCGTCAGTGCTTTCTCTTTTTTGTCAATAAATCACAAAATTTGGTGATGAACCATATTTTTTATCCAGATAAAATTAAATTCTCACATACTAATTATGGAAATAAAATAGTGTTCTCAGGTATAACATTAATGTACGATAGTATCAGGGGAAATATCTCGCCAGAGGATTCATTAATGAAATTTCAAAAAGTCATAAAGAACGAAATACAGGAGTGATTCGAGGTGGAATATTTGGCAATAGGATTCAATGTTGTTCTAGCAACTTTGCCACATATATTTGTAAGTAGTATAATAACAGCTTTGACTTTATTGAAAGATAATTATACTTTCAGGAAAAAAATAATCATCTTATTATTTAATAGTTTAGTGGTCATTTCCCCTGATATATTGAAAATAATAGGAATACTTTCAGGTCACTCTTTGTTGATGGTTCCAATACTAGCTTTTATTTTTTCGTTTATCTATTCTCGGCTAAATAATGAAAATAAATTCAAGACACTTTGGCTCATTTTTTCTTTAATTATCTTATTCGGACATCTTTTGCTTGACTTCATTGATAATGGAGCAGAATTATTTTATCCCTTTGTCAGAGATTCTATTGATTATACTTTGATTAATAAAATAGATTTAATTTTTATTGCGATTCTTATGACTTCATTTATTCTTCTGTTCTTTTATAAGAAAAAAATTATTTTTGTCATAACGTCATTTTCAATAATTGCTTTGTACCTAGGTATATTAATAGTTTCTAAAGAGTACCTGGAATACAATTTAAGAAAAGAGTTTAAAGATCAAGATATTGTTCTATTGATTACATATCCTGACCATGATTTTAATTGGGAATTTCAAGTAAGAACAAATAGATCAATTGTGGTTGGTAGATCCCCTATATACAAAACAGATATCATTATTGAAAGTAAAACAGAATTTTGACTAGGGAGTAAGTAACTTTGTTAGATCCTTCCTTTTCTTCTATCTCATTTTTTGTTTAATAAGAATAGAAATTCATAGTTTATCAACTTCTCTTTCTGGTTACACTGCATAACAAGAAAGGGGAGGTAAACGATGAACAAATACGTTATCATTTTATATATGACGATCGTGATGATTGGGGGCATTGTCACGATATATGGGCAACAAACAGAGGCGCAAAGCGATGTCGTGATCCCAAACGAAGCGGTACGGTTGCGCATTTTAGCAAATAGCGATTCACCAGAGGATCAAGCGTTAAAACGCGCGGTTCGTGACGCAGTAAATGAACAAATAACAACATGGGTTAGCGACTTAACATCATTTGAAGAAGCGAAACAAGTCATTGCCCAACATGTGCCAGACATTGAACAAACGGTCGCTCGCGTTCTTCGTGAGAAGAAGAGTGATCAGACGTACAACGTGACGTTTGGACGCGTGTCATTTCCGACGAAAATATACGGATCATATATATATCCAGCAGGTGAGTATGATGCTGTATTAATTACGCTTGGCAAAGGGGAAGGAGCAAATTGGTGGTGCGTCTTGTTTCCTCCGCTCTGTTTTCTCGATTTTTCCACAGGTGAAGCCGTTCGTCCTGTGGAAAAACAAATAGAGCAACAAGAACGAATCGATGAACAACCGCTTGTTGTGGAAGACGAACAGCAAATCGAAGTGAAATTTTTCGTTGCGGAAGTATGGAAAAAGCTTATTCAATAACATATCCACAAATTTATCAACAAAAACAAGCGACTTATTCACAATTTGTGGACAATTGTTGTGTATTTTGGGCGAATCTTTTATACTCATTGAAGAAAAAAGTTGTAAAATGCGTGTGGAATGTTGATAAAAAAACAAGCGATTTGAATATTTATTGAGGTGAAAACGTTGAAGACACATGTGTTTTTTGTGGATAAAAATGTGGATGATTTAAATACTTATCCACACATTTTGCAAGCTGCTTCGTATTTACAGCGAGGGGAACTTGTCGCCTTTCCGACAGAAACGGTATATGGTCTTGGGGCGAACGCGATGTCCACAACTGCTGTGGAAAACATTTTTGTTGCGAAAGGAAGACCGAGCGATAATCCACTGATTGTCCACATTGCGACAAAGGAGCAACTGCACGATATTGCCTGCGACATTCCTCCTGTCGCACACACATTGATGGAGCATTTTTGGCCTGGTCCACTAACGCTTATTCTTCCAAAAAAAGAAGCCGTTTCTCCACGTGTGACTGCAGGGTTGAACACGGTAGCCGTTCGCATGCCGAATCATCCGATTGCCCTTGCGCTCATTCAGGCAAGCGGTCTGCCTATTGCTGCGCCAAGTGCGAATCGTTCCGGAAGACCGAGTCCGACGACAGCCAAACATGTGCTTGATGATTTAGATGGGCGCATTGCGGCTATTGTCGATGGAGGGGCAACAGGAGTCGGGGTTGAATCGACGGTTATTGACTGCACGACAGCGATTCCGACGATTTTACGACCGGGTGGCGTAACAAAAGAGGACATTGAACAAGTGATCGGTGTTGTGGATATCGATCGTGCGCTTGTGGAAAAAGGGGCGGTGCCGAAATCTCCGGGAATGAAATATACACATTATGCTCCGAAAGCGCCGTTAATTGTCGTGAACGGTTCTTCGACATTTTTGCAACAACTTGTGAATGAAAAGCGCGCCAACGGCTTAAGAGTAGGAGTGTTGACGACGGAAGAACGTCGTCACACATATGAAGCTGACGTTGTCATTCCTTGTGGACGACGGAACGATTTGCGAACGGTTGCTCAACATTTATATGATGTGCTGCGAGCGTTTGATGAAACGAATGTCGATATCATTTATAGCGAGTCTTTCCCGAATGAAGGAATGGGTGTAGCCATTATGAACCGTTTATTAAAAGCAGCAGGTCATGAACAAGTTATGGAAAAATGACGTCTAAACGCCTTAGGATGTGCATATGTTAACGTGAAGGCACGTCCTAAGGGGGCATTCGTATGATTGGGGAAATGATCACATTAGCGATGATGGCATTTGCGTTAGGGATGGATGCATTTTCAGTCAGCCTCGGCATGGGGTTGCTTCGGCTTCGTTTGAAACAAATCGCCTATATTGGGTTAACGGTCGGTTTTTTTCATATCGTCATGCCTTTAGCAGGCATGATGATTGGGCAGCTATTATCTGTCCAACTCGGTCATATGGCGATGTATATCGGTGGGGGATTGTTGTTTATTCTTGGTGTGCAAATGGTCATCGCTTCGTTTCGTCATGAACAAGAACGTTGGCTGAGGCCTGTTGGCATCGGTTTGTTTTTATTTGCATTTAGCGTCAGCCTCGACAGCTTTTCTGTCGGACTCAGTTTAGGGATTTACGGAGTAGAGATCGTATTAGCGGTCATGGCGTTTGGGGTTACGAGCATGGTGTTGACATGGATTGGGCTGCTTCTTGGGCGGCGTTTTCAACGTTGTTTAGGTACATATAGCGAGGCGCTCGGTGGCGCCATTTTGCTTTTGTTTGCATGCAAACTTTTATTTCCGCTATGAGCTGGAGCGTTTCCAGTTCTTTTTTCTTTTTTTCGCTCTATATTTTGTCCAACTGTTTGCTTTATAATAATAGTAAACATGTGGGAAATGATGCGAGGTGTGAATAAGTGAATCAAACGAACGTTTTGTTTGTATGCACAGGAAATACGTGTCGCAGTCCGATGGCAGAAGCGTTGCTAAAGCATAAACAATTGCCGCATGTGCAAGTGAGATCAGCCGGCATATTTGCGTTTGATGGAAGTGACGCTTCACAACATACGAAAGCTGCGCTCGCTGAAAAAGGAATCCATATCGACCATCGTGCGACGTTATTATCGAAAGAACATATTGATTGGGCGACGTACGTGTTGACGATGACCGAAAGTCATAAACAACATGTGTTAGCGCGTTTCCCAGAGGCAGAAGGAAAAACGTTTACGTTACACGAATTTCTTGGGGGCGATAAAGATGTCATCGATCCGTTTGGTGGCTCCATTGACGTGTATCGTCAAACGCGCGATGAGCTCGAACAAGCAATCGAAAAGCTACATGAAAAGCTATAAAGCAAGGGGGATGTATGATGGGGGGAAAATACACATTTAGCTTACAAAAAAAGCTAGCCATTTTTACAACTGTATTAGCAATCATTACGTATTCAACGAGCGCTTTTTACATTTATGTGCTTTACGACTATGTAAAACAATGGCTTCCGTTTAGTAAAAATACGTTTACAATTTTGACGTTGCTTCTCGGTATTTTTTGGTCTGGTGTCTTAGCATATTTTGCGGCGCGTGTCATTACGAAACCGCTTTCTCAACTAGAGCAAGCAGCGTTAAAAGCGGCGGAAGGTGAAATCGGACAAGATGTGCCTGTGCCAAAATCCGATGATGAAATTCGTGCGCTTGCGCTCGCGTTTAACGATATGTTGCGAAGCTTGCGTGACATGGTGCGCAACATTCAACAAAATTTTGCGCATACGAATGAAAAAGTAGTAGAGATGACAAACGTGTCTCGCGTTGCTGCGGAACAAGCGGAAAACATTGCGCGCACGATTGATGAAATTTCAAAAGGGGCGGACAATTCAGCCGTTGCGATGCAGACGACGGCAGAAGCGGTGGAAGATGTGTTAGCGATCGCAGGGAATGTACAACAAAAAGCGATGCAGTCTGAAAAGCTATCGACCGATATGGTCGAAACGCTTGAACAAAGCCGTCGCGTCATCGGTTCACTCATTGCAGGCATTCAACAATTAGCGAAAAACAACGAAGCATCATTACATGTTGTGCGGCGTTTAGAAGATCATGCGAAAGAAGTCGGGCAAATTATTTCGCTCGTTGGAGATATTGCAGGGCAGACGAATTTACTCGCGCTCAATGCTTCGATTGAGGCGGCGCGTGCTGGTGAACACGGGAAAGGTTTTGCTGTCGTTGCGGAAGAAGTAAGAAAGTTGGCAGATGAAAGCGCCAAAGCAGTACAAGGTATTTCTGAGCTTGTGCAAAACATCCAACATGAAGTAGGAAACGTCGTCAATCAAATTACAGAGCAAGTGAAAAAAGCGAATGATGAGGCGAAAAAAGGAAATGAAACAAACGAAGCGATTTCGCATATGAGCGCATCGATTCATGAAGTGGCAGATGCGGTGAAACAAATCGCCCAACTTGTCGATGAACAAATGAAATACATTCAACAAACATCTGTTCAATCACAAGAGGTTGCGGCGATTGCCGAACAAACGTCGGCCGGTGCTGAAGAAGTGACAGCAGCGACACAAGAACAAACAGCGGTCATTGAAAGCATGCGCGAGCTAGCGACAGAACTTGGAGAACAAGCAGAAAAATTAAAACAAACGATTGCCCGTTTTCGTTTGTAAGCATAATAAATGATGAAAAGACCGTCTCAACCCGTTAAAATGAAAAGAGACGGCTTTTTCTTTATAACGATAAGGAGGGGTTCAAACGTGAAAGTAGCCATTGCATCAGACCATGGTGGCATTCGAATTCGTGAGGAAATCAAAAAACTAATGGATGAAATGGGTATCGAATATACAGACTTTGGGTGTGAGTGTGAAACATCGGTCGATTATCCAGATTATGCTCTGCCAGTTGCGCAAAAAGTGGCGAGCGGTGAATTTGACCGCGGGATTTTAATTTGCGGAACAGGAATCGGCATGAGCATCGCAGCAAACAAAGTGAAAGGAATTCGTTGCGCCCTCGTTCATGACGTATTTAGTGCAAAAGCGACGCGCGAGCATAACGACAGCAATATATTAGCGATGGGAGAGCGCGTCATCGGACCAGGATTGGCACGAGAAATTGCAAAAGTATGGTTGACGACTCCGTTTGAAGGAGGCCGTCACGAAAAACGCATTCAAAAAATTTCTGCTTATGAAAACGAGCAATAAAGGTGGGAGTAGCGTGACGGACATGGAACGATGGCGCAATGAATGGCAAACGGCGCTAGCTGAGTTTCGTGCACAAGTGCCGCTAACGGACAAAGATGTTGTCGTCATTGGATGTAGCACAAGTGAAGTCATTGGGGAAAAAATTGGGACGGCAGGAACGATGGACGTGGCGGCCATGTTATTTCAAGAACTAAAACGGTGGCACGACGAAACGGGGGTACAGCTTGCGTTTCAATGTTGTGAACATTTAAACCGCGCATTAGTTGTGGAACGACAAACAGCTGTGACAAAGCAGCTTGAAATCGTGACGGTCATTCCGGTTCGCCACGCTGGTGGAGCGATGGCGGCATATGCATATACGCAATTTCGCGATCCTGTCGTTGTTGAACATATTCGGGCAGATGCGGGCATCGACATCGGCGCTACATTAATTGGCATGCATTTAAAGCACGTCGCTGTTCCTGTGCGAACATCGATCAAACAAATTGGACATGCGACGCTCACATTTGCGAAAACACGACCGAAACTGATCGGGGGCGAGCGCGCCGTATATTCGCAAGAAAAGGCGAACAAATCATGTTCAATCGGTTAAATTTGTTCACTTTTTCATTTGAAAATGTGTTAAGATAAAAAAGAATATTCACACTTTAGGGGAGGATTGTCAATGAGTCGCTTGTCACAGCAAGATCCGCAAGTATTTCAAGCTATTCAAGATGAATTAAAACGACAACAAACGAAAATTGAATTAATTGCATCAGAAAACTTCGTTAGCGAAGCGGTCATGGAAGCGCAAGGGTCGGTATTAACGAACAAGTATGCAGAAGGATATCCGGGACGTCGCTATTACGGTGGTTGTGAACATGTTGACGTCGTTGAAGAGCTTGCGCGTGAGCGTGCAAAACAATTGTTCGGAGCCGAGCATGCAAATGTTCAGCCGCACTCAGGAGCGCAAGCGAACATGGCTGTATATTTTACCATTTTAGAGCACGGTGATACGGTACTTGGCATGAACTTATCACACGGAGGGCATTTGACGCACGGTAGCCCGGTTAACTTTAGCGGCATACAATACAATTTTATTGAGTATGGCGTCGATCCAGAAACGCACCGTATTAACTACGATGACGTTCGTGAAAAAGCATTAAAACATAAACCGAAATTAATCGTTGCTGGGGCAAGCGCGTATCCTCGCACGATTGACTTTGCGAAGTTTCGTGAAATTGCCGATGAAGTAGGCGCTTATTTCATGGTCGATATGGCACATATCGCTGGGCTTGTTGCGGCAGGGTTGCATCCAAATCCTGTTCCTTATGCTCATTTTGTGACGACAACAACACATAAAACGTTGCGCGGTCCACGCGGGGGAATGATTTTATGCCAAGAGCAATTTGCAAAACAAATTGATAAAGCGATTTTCCCAGGCATTCAAGGCGGTCCGCTCATGCATGTCATCGCTGCCAAAGCTGTTGCGCTCGGAGAGGCGTTGCAAGATGATTTCAAAACATATGCGCAAAACATCGTGAACAACGCCAAACGGTTAGCAGAAGCGTTAACGGCAGAAGGGTTTACACTCGTTTCTGGCGGAACGGACAACCATCTATTGTTAATTGACTTGCGTTCGATCGGATTAACAGGAAAAGTTGCTGAGAAAGTGCTCGATGAAATCGGCATCACCGTGAATAAAAATACGATTCCATACGATCCAGAAAGCCCGTTTGTCACAAGCGGTATTCGCATCGGTACAGCGGCCGTAACAAGCCGCGGCTTTGGTCTTGAGGAAATGGATGAAATTGCGCGCATCATTTCCATTGCGCTCAAACATAAAGACGATGAACAAAAATTAGACGAAGCGCGCCGCCGCGTTGCAGCATTGACAGAAAAATTCCCATTGTACGTATAACGACAGGTGTCCCGACTGGGGCACCTTTTCTTCGGTTGAATCATCGTCTGTTTTTATGTAAAATTTACAAGAATGCATATGAAAAAGGAGCGATTGACATGAGTAAAGTGTACGTATTTGATCATCCGTTAATTCAACATAAGCTTACATACATTCGCGACAAACATACAGGAACAAAAGAGTTCCGTGAGCTTGTCGAAGAAGTAGCGACGCTCATGGCATTTGAAATTACACGCGATTTGCCGCTTCAAGAAGTTGAAATCGAAACGCCTGTCAGCAAAGCAAAAGCGAAAGTGATCGCAGGAAAAAAATTAGGCATCATCCCGATTTTACGTGCAGGAATCGGAATGGTTGACGGGATTTTAAAGCTTATTCCAGCCGCAAAAGTTGGACATATCGGTCTATATCGCGATCCGGAAACGTTAAAACCGGTCGAATATTACGTGAAACTTCCAACGGATGTTGAAGAACGCGACTTCATTGTCGTCGATCCGATGCTTGCGACAGGTGGATCCGCTGTGGAAGCCATTCATGCGTTGAAAAAACGTGGCGCAAAAAACATTAAATTTATGTGTTTAATTGCTGCGCCAGAAGGAGTCGAAGCGGTGCAACAAGCGCATCCGGACGTCGATATTTATATCGCTGCGTTAGATGAAAAGTTAAACGATCACGGCTATATTGTGCCAGGTCTTGGCGATGCTGGAGACCGTCTATTTGGAACGAAGTAAGGTGGGTATGATGAATAAACGAAAAGTGATGACCATTTTCGGGACGAGACCGGAAGCGATCAAAATGGCTCCGCTCGTTTTAGAGTTGCAAAAGTACGAAGACATTGAATCGATTGTGACTGTGACAGCACAACATCGCCAAATGCTTGATCAAGTGCTCGATATTTTTGGCATTCAACCAGATTATGATTTAAACATTATGAAAGAGCGCCAAACGCTTGTCGATATTACGACAAGGGCGCTTGCTGGCTTGGACGATGTTATGAAAAAAGTACAGCCTGACATCGTGCTCGTTCATGGCGACACGACAACGACATTTGTCGCGAGTCTGGCGGCGTTTTACAACCAAATTGCAGTCGGACACGTGGAAGCAGGGCTTAGAACGTGGAATAAGTACTCGCCATTTCCGGAAGAAATGAATCGGCAATTGACGGGGGTATTAGCTGACTTGCATTTTGCTCCAACCGCGAAAGCCGCGGAAAATTTACGAGCGGAAAACAAGCGGGACGACGCCATTTTTATTACCGGCAACACCGCGATTGACGCGTTAAAAACGACGGTGCGCGACACGTATACCCACCCGATTTTAGAAAAGGTAGCGGGAAGCCGTATGATTTTACTGACGGCGCATCGCCGCGAAAACCTCGGTGAACCGATGCGTAATATGTTCCGGGCGATTAAACGGCTCGTAGACGATTACCGCGACGTTCAAGTTGTTTATCCCGTTCATTTAAATCCGGTCGTTCGCGAATTGGCGAATGATATATTAGGAGACGATGAACGCATTCATTTAATCGAACCGTTAGATGTCGTAGATTTCCATAACTTCGCAGCCCGTGCATATATGATTTTAACCGATTCAGGCGGCGTTCAAGAAGAAGCGCCTTCTCTCGGTGTTCCTGTCCTCGTGTTGCGCGATACGACAGAGCGTCCGGAAGGGATCGAGGCGGGAACGCTAAAATTAGCTGGAACGGACGAACAAACGATTTACAAGTTAGCTAGCGAGCTACTGACGGACGAAAAAGCATATGACCAAATGGCGAAAGCGTCAAATCCGTACGGTGACGGATGGGCATCAAAGCGGATTGTCGAAGCGATTCGTTATTATTTCGGGCAAAGCGATGTTTTGCCGACGCCATTTCAACACGAAAAAGGGATGTGATGACGCATCCCTTTTTTCTACCAAAAATTTCCCTACTTTTGTGATCGAACGCATTGACATCACGTTTTCACTATTGTATGCTTACAAAGGGGTAAGGATAACCTTCTTGAAAAATACAGTAAATTCTGAAAATGAAAAGTGAGGCTTTCGTATGCGGCAACGTGAGCGCCATCCGTTTCGGGCAATCGGCTTGATGACGGGGATATCTTCCCAGCTTGTCGGGTCCGTCTTAGTTGGGATTTTTGGAGGACGTTTTGTCGACGAACACTTTGGTACTGAACCGCTCTTTTTAATTGTCGGCTTGTTGCTCGGCTTAGCGGCTGGTGTTTACGCAATGATTCGCCTCATTCGCTCATTTTTTTCAGGAGAGGAAAAATGAACGAACTGCAGCAGCATTGGCGACGTCACAAATCATACATACTATATTTGTTGGCACTTTATGTATTAGGATGGGGTTTTTCGTCATACGAAAAAATATTTTTAAGTTTAATTATAGGAACGATTGTCGGCTTATTTAATACGTGGACGCTCATTAGAAGGGTTGAGCGACTAGGACGAGCTGTTATTCTAGGGAGACGAGTAGTTTCACTTGGCATGCTCTCACGTATGGCGGCCGCTACATTGGGTGCCATTTTTGCGTTGCGTTATCCAGAACACTTGTCGATCGTTTGGATAGTGGTAGGATTAATGACATCTTATGTTGTCATTATGATAGATTTCTTTTTTCAAAAAAACAAAGGGGAAGAGAGGTGAGTAAAGGTGCATCATGAAGCTCCTCTGTATGAATTGTTTGGATTAACCTTTAATTTGTCAAACGTAATGATGATTACGGTTACATCCGCCATCGTTTTTGTGATCGCTTTATTGGCTACCCGCAACTTGTCGATGAAACCAACTGGCATGCAAAATTTTCTTGAGTGGGTTATGGATTTTGTTAAAGGAATTATTAAAAGCAACATGGATTGGCAAACAGGCGGGAGATTCCAAGTTTTAGGTGTTACACTAATTATGTATATTTTTGTAGCCAATATGCTTGGTCTACCTTTTGCGGTCGTCATTAACGACGAACTATGGTGGAAGTCCCCGACTGCTGATCCTGTGATCACACTTACACTAGCTACAATGGTAGTTGGATTGTCTCACTATTACGGCATTAAAATGAAAGGGTTAAAAGGATATGCCGAAGGTTTTGTCAGCCCGATGCCGTTTTTGTTCCCATTGAAGATTATTGAGGAGTTTGCGAATACCCTGACGCTCGGTCTCCGTTTATACGGAAACATTTTCGCGGGTGAAATTTTGTTAGGATTGTTGGCTGGTAGTCTAGCGACTGGATTTGCTGGCACGGTTGTAGCGATCATTCCTACAATTGTATGGCAAGCGTTTAGTATTTTCGTTGGTGCGATTCAAGCATTTATTTTTACTATGTTAACAATGGTTTATATGTCTCACAAAGTGAGCCATGACCATTAGAATATATTAACAACTTTGTTCTCAAAAAACAGCATTTAAGGAGGAGTTAAATATGGGAGCTTTAGCAGCTGCAATTGCAATCGGTTTAGCAGCACTTGGTGCAGGATTTGGTAACGGTATGATTGTCAGTCGTACAGTAGAGGGAATTGCTCGTCAACCTGAGGCTCGTGGAGCACTTCAAACGACGATGTTCATCGGGGTAGCACTAGTCGAAGCGATTCCGATTATCGCGGTTGTCGTAGCGTTCATGGTTATGGGTATGTAATTGTCAAAGTGAACTTATACGAAACGGTTCAATAATGGCGAAGTCCGTCTCATACGAGAACCTTCGCCATTCCTTTATGTTCGTACGCACACGCTCCGAGCGATATTCGGGCGATTTTTGAAGGGAGTGAAACGCGCGGTGGTAAACATGTTTGTATTAGGTGCTGGTGGACATGGGTTCAACGGTGGTGATATTGCATTCCAATTACTCATGTTCCTCTTGCTCATGTTTTTGCTACGTAAATATGCATTTGGGCCGTTAATGGGCGTCATGAAGCAACGCGAAGAGCATATTGCGAACGAAATCGAGCAAGCAGAAAAACATCATCAAGAAGCGAAAAAGCTTGCAGAAGAGCAACGTGAATTAATGAAAAAATCGCGCCAAGAAGCGCAAGCGCTTATCGAGGAAGCACGTAAGCTTGGTGAAGAGCAAAAAGAGCAAATCATTCAAGCGGCGCGCGCCGAAGCGGAGCGCTTAAAAGAAGTCGCGAAACAAGAAATCGCGCAAGAGAAAGAACAAGCGATGGCAGCGTTACGCCAACAAGTTGCTTCCTTATCCGTACTTATTGCATCGAAAGTAATTGAAAAAGAATTGAGCGAACAAGATCAAGCAAAGCTGATTAGCGAATATATTCAAGAGGTAGGAGAACGCTGATGAACAAACAAGTCGTAGCGAAACGATATGCGTCGGCACTTTTTGAAATTGCGAAAGAACAACAGCTTCTTGATCAGCTCGAACAGGAACTTCGCGTCGTTAAACAAGTATTTGCACAAAATGAAGCGCTTCTTTCTGTATTGAACCATCCGAAAGTTGCGCTAGCGAAAAAGAAAGCGCTCATCCAAGAAGCGTTTGCAAGCGTTTCAAATGTACTGCAGCATACGTTTATGTTGCTTTTAGATCGTCATCGCATCGACATTGTAGAAGACTTAGTAGATGCTTTCATTACGCTAGCGAATGAGGCGCGCGGTGTAGCTGAAGCGATCGTTTATTCGGCTCGTCCATTAACGGAAGACGAAACGAAGGCGCTTGCAGAAGTGTTTGCGAAAAAAGTCGGCGTCGACACGCTTCGCATCACAAACATCATCGATAAAGATGTGATCGGTGGGGTAAAAGTGCGCATCGGCAACCGCATTTTCGACGGAAGCGTCAGCGGAAAATTAGCAAGATTACAGCGACAGTTAACTCGCTAACATTTATAGATAGGGGTGAAATGCATGAGCATCAAAGCGGAAGAAATTAGCGCGCTGATAAAAAAGCAAATCGAAAACTATCAGTCTGAAATCGAAGTGAGCGATGTCGGTACAGTCATTCAAGTCGGTGACGGAATCGCTCGTGCTCATGGCCTCGACAACGTCATGTCAGGAGAGCTTGTTGAGTTTGCCAACGGCGTCATGGGACTGGCGCTAAACTTAGAGGAAAACAACGTCGGTATCGTTATTTTAGGACCGTACACAGGCATTAAAGAAGGCGACGAAGTACGTCGTACAGGTCGTATTATGGAAGTGCCAGTTGGAGAGGCGTTAATCGGTCGCGTCGTAAATCCATTAGGACAACCAGTAGACGGATTAGGTCCAATTGAAACGACTGAAACACGTCCGATTGAAAGCCCAGCACCTGGCGTTATGGATCGTAAATCCGTTCATGAGCCATTACAAACGGGAATTAAGGCGATTGACGCGCTTGTGCCAATCGGTCGCGGCCAACGTGAGTTAATTATCGGAGACCGTCAAACAGGAAAAACGTCCGTTGCAGTAGATACAATCATTAACCAAAAAGGAAAAAACATGATTTGTATTTACGTTGCCATTGGGCAAAAAGAATCAACGGTTCGTAACGTCGTTGAAACGTTGCGCAAATACGGTGCATTAGATTACACAATCGTCGTGACGGCTTCTGCATCACAGCCAGCTCCACTTTTATTCTTAGCGCCATATGCGGGCGTAACGATGGGCGAATACTTCATGTACAAAGGACAACACGTGCTTGTTGTATATGATGACTTATCGAAACAAGCGGCAGCTTACCGTGAGCTTTCGTTATTATTACGCCGTCCGCCAGGTCGTGAAGCGTATCCGGGTGACGTATTCTACTTGCATTCTCGCTTGCTTGAGCGCGCAGCAAAATTAAGCGATGCAAAAGGTGCAGGCTCATTAACAGCGTTACCTTTCGTTGAAACGCAAGCGGGCGACATTTCGGCATACATTCCGACGAACGTCATTTCTATTACAGACGGACAAATTTTCTTGCAGTCTGATTTGTTCTTCTCTGGTGTGCGTCCAGCGATTAACGCCGGTCTTTCCGTATCGCGCGTCGGTGGGGC
The DNA here is from genome assembly GCF_000833605.1 of Anoxybacillus ayderensis. Lineage (GTDB taxonomy): Bacteria > Bacillota > Bacilli > Bacillales > Anoxybacillaceae > Anoxybacillus > Anoxybacillus ayderensis. The sequence continues at coordinate 14,056 of NZ_JXTG01000016.1, forward strand.
AGCACAAATTAAAGCGATGAAAAAAGTATCAGGTACGTTGCGTCTTGACTTAGCGGCATATCGTGAGCTAGAGGCGTTCGCGCAGTTCGGTTCCGACCTTGATAAAGCGACACAAGCAAAACTTGCTCGCGGTGCGCGCACAGTTGAAGTGTTAAAACAAGGTTTACATGAGCCGCTGCCAGTTGAAAAGCAAGTAGCGATCATTTATGCATTAACGCGCGGTTTCTTAGACGATATTCCAGTCGAAGATATTCGCCGCTTTGAAAAAGAGTTCCATGCATGGTTAGATAAGGACGAGAACGGTCAAAAGCTAATGGAGCATATTCGCACAACAGGCGATCTTCCAAACGAAGAAGACTTCAATAAAGCAATTGAAGCGTTCAAAAAGACGTTTGTTGTATCCGAGTAACAAAAGTAAAGTGGAGAGCGGAACAGCATGGCTGTTCCGTCCCTTTCAACAATTGAGCGAAAAAGGTGGTGAAACCTTTGGGAGCATCGTTACGCGATATTAAAGCGCGCATTAATACGACAAAAAAGACGAGCCAAATTACGAAAGCGATGGAAATGGTCTCGGCCTCAAAATTAAACCGTGCTGAACATAATGCGAGATCGTTCACGCCGTACATGGAAAAAATTGAAGAAGTCGTCGCGAGCGTTGCACTTGGCAGCAATGACGCTTCTCATCCGATGCTTGTGAAGCGCCCAGTCAAAAAGACGGGATATTTAGTCATTACGTCTGACCGCGGTTTAGCAGGTGCTTACAACAGCAACGTGCTCCGTACGGTATACCAAACGATTCAAGAGCGTCACCGTTCAACAGAGGAATATGCGATCATCGCAATCGGCCGCGTCGGTTTAAATTTCTTTAAACGACGCAACATCCCGGTAGCTTTACATATTACCGGTTTGCCAGATCAACCGACGTTTGCGGATATTAAAGAAATTGCGAACAAAACTGTCAATATGTTTGCGGATGGCACGTTTGATGAACTGTATATGTTTTACAACCATTTCGTGAGCCCTATTCAACAAGATGTAACGGAGAAAAAGCTATTGCCGTTAACGGACTTAGCATCCGATAAAAAGTTGACAGCTTACGAATTCGAGCCGTCGCAAGAAGAAATTTTAGAAGTGTTGTTGCCGCAATACGCTGAAAGTTTAATTTACGGTGCTTTGCTAGATGCAAAAGCGAGCGAGCATGCTGCGCGGATGACAGCGATGAAAAACGCAACAGACAACGCAAAAGAATTGATTCGGACGCTTACACTTTCTTACAACCGTGCCCGTCAAGCAGCGATTACGCAAGAAATTACAGAGATTGTGGCCGGAGCGAACGCATTGCAATAAGGTTGATTAGCAGTTAGGAGGGAAAACGATGGCAAAAGGACGCGTTATTCAAGTTATGGGTCCTGTTGTAGACGTCAAGTTCGAAGACGGACACTTACCTGCGATTTACAACGCCCTAAAAATTAAACATAAAGCGCGTAGCGAAAAAGAAGTCGATATCGACTTAACGTTAGAAGTAGCCCTTCACCTTGGGGATGACACAGTGCGCACAATTGCGATGTCAACGACTGACGGATTAGTGCGTGGAATGGAAGTCATCGATACGGGAGCACCGATTTCTGTTCCTGTCGGTGAAGTCACGCTCGGACGCGTATTTAACGTATTAGGAGAGCCGATTGACTTAGGAGAAGAAATTCCAGCAGACGCTCGTCGCGATGCAATTCACCGTCCAGCACCAAAATTCGAACAACTTTCAACACAAGTTGAAATTCTTGAAACAGGAATTAAAGTTGTAGACCTTCTTGCCCCTTATATTAAAGGTGGAAAAATCGGTTTGTTCGGTGGTGCAGGGGTAGGAAAAACGGTTTTAATCCAAGAGTTAATTAACAACATCGCGCAAGAGCACGGTGGTATTTCCGTATTCGCCGGCGTTGGTGAGCGTACGCGCGAAGGAAACGACTTGTACCATGAAATGAAAGACTCTGGCGTTATTAACAAAACAGCGATGGTATTCGGTCAGATGAACGAGCCACCTGGAGCACGTATGCGCGTTGCGCTAACAGGATTAACAATGGCGGAATATTTCCGTGATGAGCAAGGACAAGACGTATTGTTTTTCATCGACAACATTTTCCGTTTCACGCAAGCAGGTTCAGAAGTTTCTGCCCTATTAGGACGCATGCCTTCAGCGGTAGGTTACCAACCAACACTTGCGACAGAAATGGGTCAATTACAAGAGCGTATTACATCAACAGCTGTCGGTTCGGTTACGTCGATCCAAGCGATTTACGTTCCAGCGGACGACTACACTGACCCAGCGCCAGCGACAACGTTCGCGCACTTAGATGCGACAACAAACTTAGAGCGTAAATTATCAGAGATGGGTATTTACCCAGCGGTAGACCCGCTTGCATCGACATCTCGTGCGCTTTCACCAGAAATTGTTGGAGAAGAGCATTACCAAGTGGCGCGCAAAGTGCAACAAACGTTGCAACGCTATAAAGAATTACAAGACATTATCGCCATTCTTGGTATGGATGAGCTTTCAGAAGAAGATAAACTTGTCGTTCATCGCGCTCGTCGCATTCAGTTCTTCTTATCACAAAACTTCCACGTCGCTGAACAGTTTACAGGGCAACCAGGTTCATACGTACCTGTAAAAGAGACAGTTCGTGGCTTTAAAGAAATTTTGGAAGGAAAATATGACCATCTTCCAGAAGATGCGTTCCGCTTAGTTGGTCGCATTGAAGAAGTAATTGAAAAAGCGAGAAAAATGGGCGTAGAAGTTTAATAAGGGACCGAGGAGGATTTTTTCATGAAGACGATTAAAGTCAGTGTCGTAACTCCGGACGGCCCAGTGTATGAAGCGGATGTGGAAATGGTAAGCGCTAAAGCGCAAAGCGGCGAACTCGGCGTGTTGCCAGGGCACATTCCGATGGTCGCACCGCTAGAAATTGGCGCGGTTCGTTTGAAAAAAGGAAACGCGACTGAACTTGTGGCGGTGAGCGGTGGCTTTTTAGAAGTTCGCCCTGATCGTGTGACGATTTTAGCGCAAGCAGCAGAACGCGCAGAAAATATTGACGTTGCGCGCGCAAAAGCGGCGAAAGAGCGGGCTGAACGCCGCTTGCAAGCGAAGCAAGATGACATTGATCATAAACGGGCGGAATTAGCTTTACGCCGTGCGATTAACCGTTTAAATGTTGCGAATCGCAATTTTTAACCCTAGGAGCATCGTCTCTTAGGGTTTTTTTGTTTATTTTTGGAACAAGTTTTATCGACACATATGTGAAGAAGTGATATAATGTTATCGGTTACAGTCTTAATAGTGTGACGTTTTTGAAAAATGTGTATAAAGTCACAAAGGGGTGGGACATCGTTGAACGTTTATGTAAACAGTTATGTAGTCGTCTTTGTGTTTCTTTGTTTAGGCATTTTACTTCCAATCGTTGCGCTTACGGCGGGTCGTTTTCTACGTCCACATGCGCCAAATGCAGCGAAACAAACAACGTACGAAAGCGGATTAGATCCGTTCCACGATTCACGCGTGCAGTTTAACATACGGTATTACATTTTTGCGTTATTGTTCGTCATTTTTGACGTAGAGACTGTATTTTTATATCCGTGGGCGGTGGCGTTTGAAAAGCTCGGTGCATTTGCGCTCATTGAAATGCTCATTTTCGTCGTCATGTTGTTGATTGGACTTGTGTATGCTTGGAAGAAGAAGGTGTTAAAATGGATGTAAAATTGTTGAACGTATCAGATCAAGAAATGGAAGAAATGCGTCGCAACGTTTTTTTAACGACGTTAGAACAGCTTAAAGCATGGGCGCGCAGCAACTCGTTATGGCCGCTCACGTTCGGTCTTGCCTGTTGTGCGATTGAAATGATGGGGGTTGGCTCTTCGCATTACGATTTAGATCGTTTTGGTTCTTTTTTCCGTACATCCCCTCGTCAATCAGACGTCATGATCGTCTCTGGAACGGTGACGAAAAAAATGGCGCCAATTGTTCGTCGTTTATACGATCAAATGCCTGAACCGAAATGGGTGATTGCGATGGGATCTTGTGCGACAGCAGGCGGTCCGTATGTGAAATCGTATTGCGTCGTAAAAGGTGTCGATCAAATTGTACCGGTTGACGTATATATTCCAGGCTGTCCGCCAAATCCAGCTGCATTAATTTATGGCATTAACAAACTAAAAGAAAAAATTCGCTACGAAGCGAAAACAGGAAAGAAGGTGCTGTAAATGAGTGATGAAAAAGATTTACAGCAACTAAAAAAAGAGGCGGCGGAACGGGCGAAACAATTAGCGAAAGAGCGACTTGCGGCGAAGCAAGCAGCGGAACAAACTGAGCCTCCGCTCGAAAGTGAAGAAGACCTTGCGCTAGCGAAGAAAAAAGCGGCAGCAGCGGCAAAAGCGAAAGCTGCAGCGTTAGCGAAACAAAAAGCAGCGGAGTCGGGAGAATTAAGCGAAGAAGACCTTGCGCTAGCGAAGAAAAAAGCGGCAGCGGCAGCGAAAGCGAAAGCTGCGGCGTTAGCGAAACAAAAAGCAGCGGAGTCAGGAGAATTAAGCGAAGAAGAATTAGCGAAGAAAAAAGCAGCAGCAGCGGCAAAAGCGAAAGCCGCAGCGTTAGCGAAACAAAAAGCGGCGGAGTCGGGAGAATTAAGCGAAGAAGAATTAGCGAAGAAAAAAGCGGCAGCAGCAGCGAAAGCAAAAGCCGCAGCGCTAGCGAAACAAAAAGCAGCGGAGTCAGGAGAATTAAGCGAAGAAGAATTGGCAAAGAAAAAAGCGGCAGCAGCGGCGAAAGCGAAAGCTGCAGCGGCAGCAAAAGCAAAAAGTGCAGATGTCGCTGAAGAAAAAGAGGAAAAACCGTCACCAAATCAGCCATATCTCGACAAATACGTCAAAGTCATTGAAGAACATCTCGGAAAAGACGTATTAGAAAACGCTTACATTAATCGTTTGTCGAAAGATGTGCCGACGCTTGTTGTGAAGAAAGATACATATTTTAAAGTGGCTGAGTTTTTAAAATATAATGAGCAGCTAAGTTTTGATTATTTATCAGAATTGCACGGAACGGACTTTCAAACGCATATGGAAGTGTATGTGCACTTATATTCGTATAAAAATCGCCAATCAGTTGCGTTGAAAGTAAAAATTGATCGCGATCAACCGGTCATTGACTCGCTCGTTCCGCTTTGGCCAGGGGCAAATTGGCCGGAGTGTGAGGCGTATGATTTGCTTGGCATTCGTTTTGAAGGTCATCCACAACTCATTCGCATTTTCTTAGGGGAAAACTGGGTCGGCTATCCGCTTCGGAAAGATTACGAGCCGTACGATATGGAGGGTTAAGGCGTGCTGAGAACAGAGGAGATGCTTTTAAACGTCGGACCGCAACATCCGAGCACACACGGCGTGTTTCGTCTCGTGTTAAAAATCGATGGGGAAATCATTAAGGAAGCGACTCCTGTCATCGGTTATCTTCATCGCGGGACAGAAAAAATCGCAGAAAATTTGCAGTATACACAAATCATCCCATACACTGATCGCATGGACTATTTATCAGCGATGACGAACAACTACGTCATTTGTCACGCAGTAGAAACGATGATGGGCATTGAAGTGCCGGAGCGTGCCGAGTATTTACGCGTGCTTGCGATGGAGCTCGGTCGCATTGCGAGCCACCTCGTTTGGTGGGGGACGTATTTGCTTGATATTGGTGCAGTCAGTCCGTTTTTATATGCGTTTCGTGAGCGGGAAATGATTATTAATCTATTAAATGAACTATCAGGTGCGCGCTTAACGTTTAACTACATGCGTGTGGGTGGCGTGAAATGGGATGCGCCAGACGGATGGATCGACAAAGTGAAACAGTTCGTTCCATATATGCGCAAACAGCTAGAAGGTTATCATGAACTTGTCACGGGAAATGAAATTTTCCGCAACCGCGTCATCGGAGTTGGCAAGTACACGAAAGAAGAGGCGTTAGCATATTCGCTAAGCGGCGTCAATTTGCGTTGTACCGGTGTGAAATGGGATTTACGAAAAGACGAACCATATTCCATTTATGATCGATTTGATTTCGATGTTCCTGTACGTACAGAAGGGGATTGTTTTGCGCGCTATGAATGCCGCCTTGCTGAAATTGAGCAATCGCTTCGCATTATCGAGCAGGCGTGTGAGCAGTTCCCAGATGACGGTGAGATTATGGCGAAAGTGCCGAAAATTATTAAAGCGCCACCGGGGGAAGCGTATGTGCGCATCGAGTCGCCGCGTGGGGAAATCGGTTGTTATATTGCGAGCGACGGGAAAAAAGAGCCGTACCGCTTAAAATTCCGTCGACCGTCATTTTACAATTTACAAATCCTTCCGAAACTATTAAAAGGGGAAAATATCGCGAATTTAATTGCGATACTTGGCGCGATTGATATCGTGCTTGGGGAGGTCGATGGATGATGATGGAACAACTTTTGCAGTCGACGCCAAGCTGGACGAATGTTGCCATTTTCTTTGCGATTGGCGTTGGGCTATTGCTCGTTGTATTAGGATTTGTCACGTACGGCATTTTAGCGGAACGAAAAGTGATGGGATTTATGCAAGGCCGCATCGGTCCGAACCAAGTTGGAGGACGTTGGGGGTTGCTGCAAACGGTGGCTGACGTGTTAAAGCTACTATTAAAAGAAGATACGATTCCAAAAGCCGCCGATCGCCCGTTGTTTATTTTAGCACCGGTCATCGCGTTTGCCCCTGCGTTTATGGTGCTTGCCGCACTGCCGTTTACCGATGCGTTGCAATTTGCTGATATTGGCGTCGGGCTATTGTATTACATCGCTGTGTCCGGATTAACGACAATCGGAGTGGTGACAGGCGCATGGGCGTCGAACAACAAATATGCCCTGCTTGGAGGCATGCGCGCAGCTGCGCAAATGATTTCATACGAAGTGCCGCTTGTCATGTCTGTCATTGGCGTTATTTTGTTGTCGGGAAGCTTAAACTTAAACGACATTGTCGAAGCGCAAAAAGATGTATGGTTTATCGTTGTCCAACCGATCGGCTTTCTCGTTTTTCTTGTCGCCGCTGTGGCGGAGTTAAACCGGACGCCGTTTGACTTGCCGGAAGCAGAATCGGAACTTGTTGCAGGATTCCATGTTGAATATTCTGGATTCCGATGGGCGTTTTTTATGCTCGCAGAGTACGTGTACTTTTTTGCGATGGCAGCATTAACGACGGTGCTCTTTTTAGGAGGATGGCATCCGCTTCCGTTTCTCGACTTTATTCCAGGGGCCGTTTGGTTTGCGTTAAAGTTTAGTCTTGTCGTCTTCTTATTTATTTGGTTTCGCATTACGTTTCCGCGTGTGCGTGCCGATCAATTGATGGAGTTTGGTTGGAAAGTGTTATTGCCTGTGGCGCTCGTCAATATTTTTGTCACAGCTCTTGTGAAACAACTATTTTTTTAAATAAAAAGGTGGGTGGGCAGAAATGCTCGGTTTAATGAAAGGATTAGCGTATACGCTGAAAAACTTAACAAAAGAAAAAGTGACGTACGATTATCCGAATGAACCGCTTCCGCTTCCGGATCGCTTTCGCGGCATTCAAAAGTTTTATCCGGAAAAATGTATCGTTTGCAATCAGTGCGCAAACATTTGCCCGACCGACTGTATTCAGCTGACGGGCAAAAAACATCCGGATCCGACGAAAAAAGGAAAAATTATTGATACGTATGACATTAACTTTGAAATTTGCATTTTATGCGATTTATGTACGGAAGTATGTCCGACCGAGGCGATTGTGATGACGAACAACTTTGAATTAGCGGAATATAGCCGCGATGAATTATTTAAAGATTTAACGTGGCTTGATGAAAACGATACGAACGTGCGGAAGGTGAATAAGCCATGAGCGGACAATATCTCGCATTTTTCGTTCTTGCGCTCATTGCGCTTGGCGGCGGCGTGTTTATGTTAAATTTAAACAAAGTTGTTCATATGGTCGTCGCCCTCGTTTTCACGTTCGTCAGCATCGCCGGCATTTACGTTCTTTTATCGGCTGAATTTGTAGCGGCCGTCCAAGTACTTATTTACTCTGGTGCGATTACAATTATTATGTTGTTCGGCATTATGCTTACGCGCCATCAAGATGACGGCCAATCGACAGGCAGCCCGCTTCGAAAAGCATTAGCATTGCTCGGTACGGTTGCTTTTGGGGCGGTCATGTACATCGGCATTCGCACGCTTGACTTTGGCAGCGAAGCGGTTGGGCTTCATGATAAAAATACGGAACAAATCGGAATCGCCCTCTATTCGAAGTACGTCATTCCGTTTGAACTTGCATCCGTTTTATTGCTCGTTGCACTCATTGGCGCTGTCATTTTAGCGAAAAAAGATGATAAGGAGGCGGGAGAATGAATGTGCCGTTATCCGCCTATCTCGTATTTGCGCTTTTATTGTTTTGCATCGGATTGTACGGAGCGTTAACGAAACGCAATACAGTCATTGTGCTTATTTGTATCGAACTCATGTTAAATGCCGTAAACGTCAACTTAGTTGCATTTAGCAAATACGGGGTAAATCCAGGCATTACAGGTCAAGTATTTTCGCTCTTTACCATTACTGTTGCCGCAGCGGAAGCAGCAGTCGGTTTAGCTATTTTAATTGCGTTATACCGCAATCGCAAAACGATTCATATTGATGAAGTCGATTCGATGAAACGATAAAGGATGGGAAACAAAGGGGTTACATATAAATGCACCTGAAAAAGGGGATGATTGAACGATGATGGAAAACGCATGGCTCATACCGCTTTTTCCGTTCGTCTCGTTTATTGTGCTGCTTGTTGTTGGCAAGCAGTTAAAAGAACGAAGCGCGTATGTCGGAATGTTGTTGACGCTTCTTTCGCTCGTCTTCGCCCTCGGGACGTTGTACGAGCGCTGGACGGAGCCAACATATAAACAAGCATACACATGGTTGACAATTGGGGATGTACATTTGACTGTCGGCTTTGAAGTAAACGCATTAAATGCCCTCATGCTCGTCGTTGTATCGCTTGTTAGTTTTCTCGTACATACGTATGCGAAAGGATATATGCACGGTGATGAGCGCTTCCCGGTATTTTACGCCTACTTAGGTTTGTTTACATTTGCGATGCTCGGGCTCGTCGTATCACCAAATTTACTGCAAACGTATATTTTTTGGGAACTTGTCGGTCTCGGTTCGTTTTTACTCATTGGATTTTATTTTTACAAAGAAGAAGCGAAAGCTGCGGCGAAAAAAGCGTTTATTATGACGCGCATCGGGGACGTTGGCTTATTGATCGGCATGATTTTATTGTTCCTTGAAGTAAAAAGTTTCGAATACGAGACTATTTTTGCTGCGTTACAACAAGGGGATGTTTCAACGACAATCATGACGTTAAGCGCCATTCTCATTTTTATCGGTGCGATCGGAAAATCAGGTCAATTTCCGCTTCATACGTGGCTTCCAGATGCGATGGAAGGTCCGACGCCTGTATCGGCATTAATTCATGCGGCAACGATGGTCGCTGCTGGGGTATATTTAGTTGCGACGCTGTTTCCGCTTTATGAAGCAAGTGAAGTGGCGATGACGACCGTTGCTTACGTCGGAGGGTTTACCGCCATTTTTGCAGCGTCAATCGGCTTAGTGCAAACGGACATTAAACGCGTGCTTGCCTATTCGACTGTTAGCCAGCTCGGTTACATGATGTTAGCGCTCGGCTCTGCTGGGTACGTGGCAGGCGTCTTTCACTTAATGACACACGCCTTTTTTAAAGCGCTTCTTTTCTTAGCGGCAGGTAGTGTCATTCATGCGGTGCATACGCAAAACATTGAGCAAATGGGCGGGTTATGGAAAAAAATGAAATGGACCGCTCCGCTCTTTCTTATCGGAACGTTAGCCATTAGCGGATTTCCGTTTTTCTCAGGCTTTTTCAGCAAAGATGAAATTTTAATTGCAGCGTGGACGCACGGGCATGTCGGTTTATTTGTTGTCGCTGTTATCGCTGCCTTTTTCACAGCGTTTTATATGTTCCGCTTATTTTTCCTCGTGTTTGCGGGAGAAGCGCGGACAGCAAATGACGATGTGCACGAATCACCGATGGTCATGGTATTTCCGATGATCGTCCTCGGTGCGTTGGCCGTCGTTTCTGGTTACGTTCAAACACCGTGGGGAGCGTTTTTAGGCGAGTGGTTGACAGAAGGAACGAACTGGCATGCACATATGGAAGGTCCGAGTTGGATTATGATTGTAGCGACCGTTGTGTCGCTATGCGGAATTGCTCTCGCGTGGCTCATATATGGCAAACGAGCCATTGCTCGCGACTGGCTATCGTCACGTTTTCCAATGACGTACAATGTGCTCATGAACAAATATTACATTGATGAGTTTTACGGATTGACAGTCATCCGTGCGACGTCATTTGTTAGCTTATTGTTTGAGTATATTGACCGTTTCCTCATCGAAGGAGTGGCTCAGCTATTTGCAGCAACCGCGCGCGGCATCGGACGAATCGGTTCACGTTTACAAAACGGTCAAGTACAAATGTACGGTACGGTGACGATTGTTGCTTTAGCGATTCTCGTCGTCATTTTTGCGGTGACAGGGGGGTATTTATAATGCAGCCATACTTTTTATCGCTCTTAATTTTCTCCCCGCTTTTAGGCATACTCGTTCTTTCGCTCCTTTCGAAAGAACAAGAAAAAGCGATGAAATGGCTTGGCGTTTTAGCGACGTTGCCATCGTTATGTTTATCGTTATTTGCGTTTTGGCAATATCAAAACGGCTACGATATAAGCAAATTAGCGGAAAAACGGTCATGGATTCAATTTGGCGAGTTTCCGTTTTTAAAGGAGACAGATTTTACTGTCGCATATGAACTTCATGTGGACGGTTTTGCGCTCGTTATGATCGTTTTAACGACCGTCCTCGCGACGCTTGCTGCGATCGCTTCCATGTCCATTCAAAAAGAATGGAAAGGATATTTTCAACTGTTTTTATTGCTTGAAATCGGTATGCTCGGCGTGTTTGCCGCAAGCAACCTTGTGCTCTTTTTCATCTTTTTCGAGCTAACGCTCATTCCGATGTTTTTCTTAATCGGAAAATGGGGATATTTCGAAAAAGAAAAAGCGGCATACAGCTATTTAATTTATAACGGGCTCGGTTCAGCCGTTTTATTGATCGTCATTGCCGTCTTGTTTGCGCGCACGGGTACATCGAATATCGATGAGCTGCGCCACATATTAACGGATCCGATGGCACAAACGATTTCGCCAATTTCCGACGAGCTTCGCTACGGATTGTTTCTTGCGTTGCTCATTGCATTTGGGGTTAAGCTACCGATCGTGCCGCTTCATCGCTGGATGTTGCACGTGCACGTACAAGCGCCACCATCTGTCGTTATGCTACATGCAGGGGTTTTGTTAAAAATTGGTTCTTTCGGTCTTGTCCGTTTTGCGTTCGGATTATTTCCCGGGCAATTTCAACAATTTTCGACATGGCTCATCGTTTTAGGCGTTGTTAACTTGTTGTACGGTGCGTTTTTAGCACTAAGACAAACCGATTTTAAAATGGTGCTTGCTTATTCGAGCGTATCGCACATGGGCATTGTATTAATCGGTCTCGGTTCGCTCACTGAGGCAGGAATACAAGGAGCAATTTTCCAAGCGGTGTCACACGGATTTATCGCTGCGTTTTTATTCTTCCTCGTCGGTGTCATGTACGAAAGAACGCGCACGACGACGCTTGCTCGTTTAGGTGGGTTAGCGAAGACAATGCCGTACGTATCAGGATTTATTCTTGCTGGGGCGATGGCTTCTCTCGGTTTGCCAGGGACGTCTGGATTTATTAGCGAGTTTATGGCGTTCGTTGGGGCATTTCAAGCGGAACCTTTGCTCGCTGCGATCGGTACGCTCGGCATTATTATGACAGCTGTGTATTTATTGCGCGCTGTCCTCGGCATGACATTCGGGCAAACGACGGTGACAAACGTTCCCGATTTACGTGGGATGGAATGGGTTCCAGCGATTAGTTTACTGTTGCTTATTATCATCATCGGGGTATATCCGAACGTGTTGGCGATGCCGCTACAAACGACGATTGAAACGATGATGAATGGGTTAGGGGGTTGATGAGATGGATTTTGAAACATTACTTAGCTATGAATGGGGCGTGATGATGCCGGAATTTATTATTCTCGGCGTCGCCGTTGCGCTCTCGCTCATCGACCTATTTATGCCAGAAAACCGAAATCGGCAACTGCTTGGCTTATTCGCTTTTGTTGGCGTCGCCGTTTCATTCGTCTCGCTACTCGGTTTATGGACGAGTGATGTCACATCCATTTTGGGCGATACGTTCCGCCTAGATTCGTTCGCCAAATCATTTAAAGCGTTATTGCTGATTGGTAGTGCGCTCGTGTTATTGCTTTCGATTCATTATGAACCAAAAGAGCGCATCGCCTATCGTGGCGAATTTTATTACTTATTTTTAACAGCGCTTCTCGGCGCAATGATGATGGCATCAAGCGGCGATCTCATTACATTGTTTGTCGGGCTTGAGCTATTGTCCATTTCTTCTTATATTCTCGTCGCCATTCGGAAAAAACATACACTCGCAAATGAAGCAGCGTTAAAATACGTCATTACTGGAGGCATTGCAACGGCGATTACGTTGTTCGGGATGAGCTACATATTTGGCTTTACCGGATCGACGAATATAAAAGAAATTGCCGTGCAGCTTGCGAGCACGTACGATGAAAACCATCAATACATTTTATCGCTCGCCTTTTTGCTGACGTTCGTCGGGTTATCGTTTAAATTAGCATCGGCTCCGTTTCATATGTGGGCACCTGACGTATATCAAGGAGCGACGACCCCTGTTGTTTCTTTTTTAAGCGTCGTCTCGAAAACAGCTGGGTTTGTTATCGTCTTGCGCGTCGTCGTTTCCGTCTTTGCTCAAATACCGACGGGAAGTTCGGCTTCGATGCTTATGACGCTTGCGCCGTACATCGCCTTTTTAGCAGGGGTAACGATGATCATCGGCAATACAATTGCCCTTCGTCAACGAAACGTCAAGCGCATGCTAGCGTATTCGAGCATCGCACACGCAGGATACGTGCTCGTTGCTTTCGCAAGCTTATCGATGTTTATGTTTGAAGCGATTTGGTTTTACTTGTTCGCGTACGTATTTATGACGATCGGGGCGTTTGCGATTTTGCAAGTCGTTTCTCAACATCACGATGACGAAGACATTAGCATATTTGCTGGCTTATATCGACGCTCGCCGCTTATGGCGGTGGCGATGACGATCTTTTTACTATCGCTTGCAGGCATTCCGGGGACAGCGGGATTTATCGGAAAAATGAACATTTTCCTCGGCGCATTTGTCGTTGAGCCTGCTCATTATGTGCTCGCGTCCATTATGGTAGTCACGACCGTCATATCGTACGTATATTACTTTGGCATTTTCGTCCAAATGTTTTTCCGACCTGTCGAACATGCGGATCGATTACAATGGCCACCAGGTGTCATTGCTGTCGTTGTCATTTGTATCATCGGTACGTTGTTGTTAGGGGTGTTTCCAAACTTTGCTTACGATTGGATTGCACCATTTGAACATTTTAGCGATTTTCTTCAGTAAGACGTATAATGGAAGGGGTGTACCCTTCCATTTTTTTATGTAAGGAGAGATAAAGATGGAAACATTCGGACAAGAAGCGTTAATTAGTTTATTGTCGCATTTATTTTTCATTACGGTGACGTGGTGGACGTTACAAGCTGTTCGACTTGAAGTAATTTTTAAACCGAATCGCATCGTTCAAGCGCGCGTCTTTTACATTCTCATTACGATTGCGATCGGCTCGTTAGTGAGCAATTTCTTTTTAGATTATTTACGCTGGTCACGCCAATTGCCATTTTTACTTTAAGCGCGAGCGTTGTCGATTTTTTTCACGTATGTTCCCTTCCGATCTGGCAACAATAAAAGCTAAGGAGAGGAAGGGAAAAGAGATGAGAAAAAGATGGTTGGCACTCGTTATTTTTTGTTTGTTATTAAGTGGTTATCGGATGTATGATGATGAACGTGTCGAAAGAGAAATAACGAAAATAAACGACATGCTCGGCGTATTTGAAGCCCATCATATTCACCTCAAACGATGGAACGTCTACGCCAAAGAGCAAGTGCTTACAAAAGACCCTCACAACTGGATCCAACAACACGTGAGAACATGGTCCTCTTTCCATTGGACAGTTGAACCGCACAAGATGATCGGCAAACGTGAAACCTCCGCTTACGTTGAAACGATTCAACTCATCACGGTCGCTCATCATCCCGCAGTCATTATTTTATATGAAGCAACCGGTTCAACGTGGAATAAACAACTCGAACGCACGCTCGTCCGACAAACGACAAAATTATTCGCAAAACCTACATTTTTCACTTGTATTACAGGGGAATTCGATGGTAAGATGAAAGGTGTTTTGTTTGACAAGGCGGTTCGCTTGCTTTCTTCCTTTCAAGCGGAACCGATTGAATCATTACGTGAAGAGACATTTGTCTCCGTCTCAGCATATACTGAGCAGTGGAAGACGTCACTTTCTGTCGGACAACAACAAATGAATCTTCAACTGGCATTACGACAAAACGGATTGGGCGCGCGAACGACCGTTGTCATTGGCACCCCAATCATAACAGCTGAATATTAATATAGAGACTTTGGACGCGGAGGGGAATGCCTTGGAAAAAATCATCGTCCGCGGCGGGAAGCGGTTGAGCGGCACAGTGAAAGTGGAAGGTGCGAAAAACGCTGTGTTGCCTGTCATCGCCGCAACATTGTTAGCGAGTGAAGGAAAAAGCGTCATTTACGATGTACCTGAACTCTCCGATGTATATACGATTAGTGAAGTGTTACGTCACTTACAAGCAGACGTGACGGTTGGCAAAAACAACATTGTCGTCGATGCATCTGGAGAGCTAAGTATTGAAGCTCCATTTGAATATGTACGAAAAATGAGAGCATCTGTATTAGTGATGGGTCCATTGCTTGCCCGCAAAGGTCGGGCACGCGTCGCACTGCCAGGTGGCTGTGCGATCGGGTCAAGACCAATTGACCAACATTTAAAAGGGTTTGAAGCGATGGGTGCGACGGTGAAAATCGGGAACGGTTTCATTGACGCTGAAGTGAACGGAAAATTACGCGGGGCAAAAATTTATTTAGATTTCCCGAGTGTCGGCGCGACAGAAAACATTATGATGGCTGCCGTTTTGGCAGAAGGAACAACCATTATTGAAAACTGCGCAAAAGAACCAGAAATTGTTGACTTAGCGAACTTTTTAAATGCGATGGGCGCGAAAGTGCGCGGTGCAGGAACAGGCACGATTCGCATTGAAGGTGTTACTACATTATATGGTGCAGAGCATACCGTTATTCCTGATCGCATTGAAGCAGGAACATTTATGATTGCCGCTGCGATTACGGGCGGAAACGTCCTCGTACAAGGGGCGGTGCCAGAACATTTAACGTCGTTGATCGCCAAACTCGAGGAAATGGGTGTCACTATTATTGAAGAAGACAACGGCTTGCGCGTCATCGCTCCGGACAAACTGAAAGCAGTTGACGTGAAAACAATGCCTCATCCCGGCTTTCCGACCGATATGCAGTCGCAAATGATGGCGTTGCTTATGAAGGCGGAAGGCACAAGCATGGTGACAGAAACGGTATTTGAAAACCGCTTTATGCACGTCGAAGAATTTCGTCGCATGAACGCGGATGTGAAAATTGAAGGCCGTTCGGTCATTATTAACGGTCCGTGCAACTTGCAAGGGGCAGAAGTGGCAGCAACGGACTTGCGTGCTGCTGCAGCGCTTATTTTAGCTGGGTTAGCGGCAGAAGGATACACGCGCGTAACAGAGCTGAAACATTTAGATCGCGGTTACGTTCGCTTTCATGAAAAATTAGCTGCTTTAGGGGCAGATATTGAACGTGTACGCGAACATGTGGACATCGTACAAACGCAAGTGACAGATGTGGGATAATGTAAAAAAACGACCGTTTGCGAAAAGCTAATGGTCGTTTTTGCATATATGCTTGTCCTCCTGCATACAGTTTAGTAATGATAAAGGGGGGATGGCATTTGCGACAATGGATGATCGCAACCGTTGCGTTATTTACACTTATTTTACTTATTCCTGCATTAGTCGTTTTAGCGTTCGGGGAAAAGCAAAACACACCCCTTCCTGCCGAACCGAAGCCCGTTCAAGCACGCGATGAACCAACGGTGGAAGTGGCTGTATACCGAAGTAAAGAAAAAAAGGTCGAACGGCTTCCGCTTGAACAATATGTCGTTGGTGTTGTAGCGGCAGAAATGCCGGCAGAATTTGAAATGGAAGCGTTAAAAGCTCAAGCACTTACCGCAAGAACGTATATCGTGAAACAGCTCATGCATAACCAACCGATCCAACTGCCTGAAGGAGCGAACGTGACCGATACGGTCATGCATCAAGTGTATTATAACGACGAGCAATTAAAAGAAATGTGGGGAATCAGTTACGAATGGAAAATAAAAAAAATTAAAGAAGCGGTCGAGGCGACGCGCGGGCAAATTTTAACGTACAACAACGAGCCGATTGAAGCGGCATTTTTCTCCACAAGCAACGGCTATACGGAAAATTCAGAAGCGTATTGGCAAAACGCGTTTCCTTACTTAACGAGCGTGGAAAGCCCGTGGGATACAAAGTCGCCGAAGTTTTACGAACAAGTGACGTTATCTGTTCGCGAATTTGAGCAGCGGCTCGGTGTCAAATTGCCAAAAGACGGATCAGTCGGCAAAATACTCGCACGCACGCCAGGAAAACGTGTCGCCCTTGTCGATATTCACGGAAAAAAGCTGACCGGACGGGAAGTGCGCGAAAAGCTGCAATTAAAATCAACGGATTTTACATGGACAAGGCAAGGAAACAACATTGTCATCACAACGAAAGGATACGGTCACGGTGTTGGGATGAGTCAATACGGGGCGAACTTTTTAGCAAAGCAAGGAAAAACGTATAAAGAGATCGTTCAATATTATTATCGTGGGGTACAAATTCACGATGTGTCACTTGTCGCTTCAAAATTTTGAAGCGGCAAATTTTTTTTATATTCACGTGTATAAATGTTCTGCTTTCTGTTCACAATGGTTGCTGAGGTGATGAACATGAAAGAAGAAAACAAAAAAGTTTCAAAGTTGTTCCGTAAACGTTGGGTTGTTCCTTCGATTTATTTGTTAAGCGCAGCGCTCATTTTAACAGGTGTGCTTTGGTTCCAAAGCAAAACAAACGATATCGTGCAACCGCCTGTTGATGAAACAAAACCGGGCACAGCTGTAAACGAACAACAATCTGTTCCTGTCCAACAAGCCGTTGAACAAATCGCGATGCCTGTCCTTGATCCAAACGCTGTCGAAATTGCAAAACCGTTTTACGACTTTAATGCATCAGCCGAAGAACAAGAAGCTGCTCTCGTCTCTTATAATGATGAATATTATCCGAACAAAGGTGTCGACATCGCGATGAAAAACGGCGAAAGCTTTGATGTGACCGCATCGTTAAGCGGGACGGTCGTTAAAGCAGAAAAAGACCCTCTCTTTGGTTACGTCGTTCATATTCAACACGATCGCGGCGTCGTGACGGTATATCAATCATTAAAAGACGTACAAGTGAAAACAGGTGATACAGTAAAACAAGGACAAGTGATTGCGAAGGCAGGAACAAACGAGTTTAATAAAGAAGCAGGCGTCCACGTCCATTTTGAAATTCGGAAAGATGGGCAAGCCGTTAACCCGGTCGCTTACTTTGATCAACCGCTTAGCGCATTAGAAGCGAAAGAAAAACAAACGGAACAACAAGAAACAAATCAAAACAAAACAAATGAACAAGAAAGCGATCCGTCAAGCACTGTTCCAGATGCTTCGATCGGAATGGCAAGAACATGAACAGATGGGCAAAATGCTCATCTGTTCGCTTTTTTATGGAATATATTTTCTTCTTCCCTAATACACTATTACAAACTTGAACAACGAGGGTGTTTGAGGTGAGATGAACGATTAATAGATGAGATTGACGACTTTGTTATGAACGAGTAAACGCCACTGCGATCAACGCCTTATACGTCTCATTTCACACTTCTCACATCCAACTTAGGGAGGGCGAGCAGTGTGCACGATTACATCAAAGAGCGTACAATCAAGATTGGCAAGTATATCGTGGAGACGAGAAAAACCGTTCGCGTCATCGCGAAAGAGTTCGGTGTGTCCAAAAGCACCGTGCATAAAGACTTAACGGAACGGCTCCCGGAAATTAACCCCGAATTAGCGAATGAAGTAAAAGAAATTTTAGATTACCATAAATCCATTCGCCATTTGCGTGGAGGAGAAGCGACGAAGAAAAAGTATAAAAAAGAAACGGAGCAAGCGACGTAAATTTGTTGTTCCCCTTGTCAAAAATATTCTCTTTTTTTCGCCATCGTTGTGGTAAAATATTTTATTAGGAGAAATGGCAAGGAGGAACATGCATGTTTTTAGCAAGAGATATCGGCATCGATCTCGGCACGGCGAACGTGTTGATTTATGTCAAAGGAAAAGGCATTGTATTAAACGAACCTTCTGTTGTAGCGATTGACCAGCATACGAAGCGGGTGTTAGCGGTCGGAGAAGAAGCGCGACGCATGGTCGGACGTACGCCCGGGCATATTGTTGCCATCCGCCCGTTAAAAGATGGTGTCATTGCGGACTTCGACATTACAGAAGCAATGTTAAAACATTTTTTAAGCAAGCTGAACTTAAAAGGATGGTTTGCGAAACCGCGCATTTTAATTTGTTGCCCAACAAACATTACATCTGTAGAACGGAAAGCGATTAAAGAAGCAGCAGAAAAAAGCGGTGGCAAAAAAGTGTACTTAGAAGAAGAACCGAAAGTGGCAGCGATCGGCGCAGGGATGGATATTTTCCAACCTTCTGGAAACATGGTTATCGACATTGGTGGCGGTACGACAGACGTTGCCGTTTTATCGATGGGTGACATCGTCACATCCGCATCAATTAAAGTAGCGGGCGATAAATTTGACCAAGAAATTTTAAGTTATATTAAACGAGAATATAAACTATTAATCGGTGAGCGAACGGCGGAAGAAATTAAAATAAACATCGCTACGGTCTTTCCAGACGCGCGCGATGAAGCGATGGACATTCGCGGACGCGATTTAGTGACAGGGTTGCCACGAACGATTACGATTCGTTCTGGAGAGATTGAAAAAGCGCTACGCGAAACGGTATATACGATCGTCCAAACGGCAAAAACCGTCCTTGAGCGCACACCGCCGGAATTATCGGCAGACATTATCGACCGCGGCATTTTCTTAACAGGTGGCGGCGCATTGCTTCACGGCATCGATCAACTGCTTGCGCAAGAGTTGAAAGTGCCTGTCTTTATTGCAGAAAATCCGATGGATTGCGTCGCGATCGGCACAGGATTAATGCTTGATAACATTGACAAAGCTCCATATCGTCAACTCGTGTAGGTGCCATTGGGAAATGGTACCTATTCGCTTTTTTCCCCCTTTTCTTTTATAATGGAAGTAGTGTAAAAACGATTGGGGAGGACGTTTTATGTTTCGCGGACTATATACAGCTGCTTCAGGCATGCTTTCTCAACAGCGGCGCATTGAAATGATGACGAACAATATCGCAAACGCCAACACGCCAGGCTACAAAGCTGATCAAGCGTCATTACGAGCTTTTCCAGATATGCTGATGCATCGCATTCAACAAACGACGATTCCAACTGAAAAAAAACCGACGTGGCGTGATCGTACATATATCGGTCCGCTATCGACAGGCGTGTACGTGCAAGAGCTTGTGCCAAACTTTGCCCAAGGGGATATACGCGAAACAGGCAATAACACCGATATGGCAATCGTTGATGGGACAGGCACATCGTTTTTTATCGTACAAAATGAAGCAGGCGACGTTCGTTACACGCGAAACGGTCATTTCACCATAGATGCAGACGGATTTTTAACGACGACAGATGGTCTTTACGTGCTCGATGAAAGCGGTAATCGTATTTTCATCGGGGACGAGCAGTTTACTGTATTAACGGACGGAACGATTACAAAAAATGGCCAACAAATCGCCCGCCTTCGCATCGCCTACGCTGACAATGTTCAAACGCTTGCAAAAGAAGGAAACGGTTTATTCCGGGCAGAAGGAGAACTCCCACCTGCACAAACGTATACAATTCGCCAACAATACATTGAACGCTCGAACGTCGATCTTTCTCGCGCGATGACGGACATGCTTTCGGCTTATCGGGCGTTTGAAGCAAACCAAAAAATTTTACAAGCATACGATAAAAGTATGGACAAAGCGGCAAATGAAATCGGCCGCTTAAGATAGGAGGACGACGATGCTTCGTTCAATGATTACTGCCGCCAATACGATGAACCAACTACAACAACAACTAGACGTCATTAGCCATAATATCGCCAACGTCAATACGACCGGGTTTAAAAAACGCGATGCGGTGTTCGGCGAATTGCTCGCCCAACAGTTTCAACAATCACCTAAATCAGACGAAGCGCCTCGTCTGACGCCAGCAGGTGTCCGCCTCGGTGTCGGCGCAAAAGTCGCGTCCACCTATATGCAAGTGAAACAAGGCTCGATTGTAAAAACAGATCGTCCGCTTGATCTTGCATTGACGAAAGAAGGGCAATTTTTCCGCATCCTTGTCGATGGTGCGATTCAATATACGCGCGACGGTGCTTTTTACCTTAGTCCGTCGGTGAACAATCCGAATGAATTGATGCTTGTGACGGCAGATGGCTATGCAGTTGTAGATGAAAACAACGAACCGATTACTGTCCGCGACGGTTTTAAAGACATTCAAGTCACCCAAAACGGCACGATGCAATTCATTGCGCCAAACGGAGACATCATGCAGACGGTAAACATCGGGGTATCATATATCACCCGTCCGCAACTCATGCAGGCGCTCGGTGACAACCGTTTTGCATTTCCAAATGGGCTCAATGTGGAAGACGCAACAATCAACTTAGCTGGCAATAATCGCAACGCCATTTCATTACAACAATACGCCCTAGAACAATCAAACGTTGAACTAGCGACCGAGATGAGCGAGCTCATGATTACGCAACGGTCATATCAGCTAAACGCTCGTGCGATTACGTTGTCGGATCAAATGATGGGGATTATTAACGGCATTCGTTCATAGAGAGGGAAAATGATATGGAGGAAAAACAACAGAAACGCTCGCTTCGCCGTCCGCGCCGCCGTCTTATTCCGATTTGGCTTCGCCTAGTGATTGTGCTCGTTCTCGTAGCGCTAAGCGGGGCGATCGGGGCGATGATCGGTTACGGTGTACTCGGCGACGGCAAGCCATTTGACGCACTCAAACCAGCAACATGGCAGCATATTATCGATTTAATCGAAAAACAGTAGTGGACAGACCACTTGAAAACATGATACATTGAAAACAAATACGGAAGGGAGATCCTTCCGTTTTTTTATAAAGGAGGAAGAAAGTATGCTTGATATGCAACAAATTCAACAAATTATTCCACATCGCTATCCGTTTTTACTCGTTGATCGCATCATTGAAGTCGAAGAAGGAAGACGCGCCGTCGGCATGAAAAACGTGAGCGCAAACGAACAATTTTTTGTCGGTCATTTTCCTGACTATCCCGTCATGCCTGGCGTATTAATTGTCGAAGCGCTTGCGCAAGTCGGGGCGGTCGCGATGTTAATGAAAGAAGAAAACCGTGGCCGTCTCGCATTTTTTACCGGCATTGACAACTGCCGATTTAAAAGGCAAGTGAAACCTGGTGATCAATTACGATTAGAAGTCGAAATGATTCGTTTTAAAGGCGCAATCGGCAAAGGAAGAGGAGTCGCTACCGTTGATGGCGAGCTCGTATGCGAAACAGAAATCATGTTTGCGCTCGGTGAAAAATAATGCATAACCGTCTCCTTTCTGGGCATGTTATAGGTGATTACATAATGTGAAAGAAAGGAGACAAACGATGAAAACGAAATGGCTACTCAAATTGCTTAGCGCATTCATCGCCATTATGGTCGTAACGGGCTGCAATAACGATGATACAGACAACGAGGTAAATAACCAAGAAGAAATGCAACCAGGTGAAGACACAAATGAAGGCGCTGGCGACGATGAAAATGACGCTGTGCCAGATGAAGAAGATGCTGTTGAAGATGCAGAGGATATGAACGATGCTGACAATACGGACGAATAAAACGTAAGAGGTTTCCTCTTGCGTTTTTTTATTCTCTTCCTTCCTATAACCGTTAGTATAGTTATAAAAAAACTTTGTCAATACACGCTTTTTTATGATACATTAACGGTTGACGATAATCATATGGAGGGTTTTATACATGTTAAAACAGCTTCCTCATCGCATGAAGATGAACATGACGCTATCGATTAAAAAAGTGTTTGAACGATATATGGCAAGCATCGGCTGGGATGAAACAAAATACAATGCCGCAACATTGATGGAACAATGGCGCCATTATTTATACAATGAAGCGGCATGGTTTAACGAATTAGATGATACAATGAAAGCAAACCCACACTTTCATGAACAACTTGCTGAACGTATTAACGAAATTATCGACCAACTCGTCAACGAACCTCCAACCGATGAACAAATCGCAGAAATTAACCGTCTCGTTGAACGTCTTAGTATCGATGATTTCCCATATGGCTGTAAGTTAGAAGCAAAATACCATATCGAACGTCTACAACAAGAGCTAAAAAAAAAGAAAAGCTAACGAAACGGGCGAGCGAAAAACAACGAAAGCTAGCGGAAATTTTATATTATCAAGCATATGAACGTCCGCTTCCAGAGAGTGACTATACGGTTGCTGAAATGAATGATATGATTGCACAAGCAAAACAAATCATTATGCAAGAAGAAAAAGACGAAGAAATCATTCACTAATCGGCAGTATGTGGAACTGCCGGTTTCTTTTTCGTGGAAACAATTTGACAAAAAAGGGTGGAGGAAAGGAGCTATTTGTCGTTATAATGAATCTAGTGAATGTTTTTGTCGAAAATATGTGTTTTATAGGAGGACGTTATGGAAGAGACGATCAGCTTACGAGAACTATTTCAAACGTTGCGCAAACGTGCCTGGCTTATTATTGCAATGACCGTCATCGCAACGATGACAAGCGGGATCGTTAGCTATTTTGTGTTGACGCCAATTTATCAAGCATCGACGCAACTACTCGTAAATCAAGCGAAAAGCGAACAGCCGATTTACAATATTAGCGAAATTCAAACGAATTTGCAGCTCATTAATACGTATAACGTCATTATGAAAAGCCCAGCCATTTTAGATATCGTCAAAGAAGAACTCGATTTAAATATGCCGATTGAAGAGCTCAATGCAAAAATTAACGTCACAAGTGAAAAAGACTCGCAAGTCGTGAACGTAACAGTCGAAGATCCCGATCCGTATATGGCGGCTGATATTGCCAATACCGTTGCAAGCGTATTTCAGCGTGAGATCGTGAAAATTATGAACGTTGATAACGTCAACATTTTAGCGAGGGCAGAAGTGAAAGAGCAACCTGTTCCGGTGAAACCAAAGCCGCTACTCAATATGGCGATCGCTTTCGTTGTCGGTATGATGACAGGTGTCGGTTTAGCATTTTTACTTGAATATTTAGATAACACGATTAAAAACGAACAGGACGTCGAGAAGTTGCTTGAGCTACCTGTGCTAGGAGCTGTCACAACAATTGATGAAGAAGGAAAAGAAGCAAAAGCGTTACAAGCGAAAAAGCAAGTAAGAGGTGAGACGGTTGGTTCTTAAAAAGAAAAAGCAAGTATTTGAGCGGACGATGCGCTCACTCATTACAAAAACAAACCCGAAATCGCCAATTTCTGAGCAATATCGGACGATTCGAACGAACATTCAATTTTCTGTCGCTGATCGTCCATTGCGCTCGATTATGGTCACCTCCTCTGCCCCTGCAGAAGGAAAATCAACAACCGTTGCCAATTTAGCGGTCGTTTTTGCCCAACAAGGAAAAAAAGTGCTTCTTATTGATGCCGACTTACGTAAACCGACAGTCCATTATACGTTTCGAAAAGATAACTACATCGGTTTAACGAACGTATTAACGAAACAAGCTACACTTCAAACAGCGGTGAAAGAAACGGATGTGGAAAACTTATTCGTGTTAACGAGCGGTCCGATTCCGCCAAACCCAGCTGAGTTGCTTGGCTCAGCCACAATGGAAGAACTATTAGCGGAAGCGTATGATCAGTTTAATGTTGTTCTTTTTGATACACCGCCCGTTTTAGCGGTGACAGATGCGCAAATTTTAGCGAACCAATGCGATGGAACGATTCTTGTTGTCCATAGTGGAAAGACAGACATTGAGGCCGCGCAAAAGGCAAAAGAACTCCTTTTAGCGGCGAAAGGAAAGCTATTAGGTGTTGTATTAAACCAAAAGAAGCAAAAAGAAAGTAGCTATTATTACTACTATGGTAACAAATAGACAACATTCGACAAAAATTCCTATTGTCTCCTTCTATTTTCCTATGCTACTATAAATTACATGAATCTAGTTGTCGAAAGATGATGAAATCCGCCTATTTTTGGCCGATATAAAGGGAGAGAGGGGTTTGCATGATTGATATTCATAGTCACATTTTACCATCTGTCGATGACGGAGCGAAGACGTTCGATGACGCCATCGAGATGGCGAAAGCGGCGGTTGATGAGGGGATTACGACAATCATCGCAACCCCTCATCACCGCAACGGCACGTTTGAAAATGAGAAACAATCGATTATTGAGCACGTTTATGCGTTAAATGAGGCGTTGCAAATGCATCACATTCCCCTCTCTATCTTACCAGGACAGGAAGTGCGCATTCATGGGGAACTGATGGATCATTATCACGATGGCGATATTTTGTCGCTTGCGGAAACGAAGTATGTGCTTGTGGAGCTTCCAAGCAACCACGTTCCACGCTATACGGAGCAGCTTCTTTTCGATATGCAACTGCAAGGGCTTGTTCCGATCATTGCCCATCCTGAACGAAATAGCGAGCTGATCGAACATCCGAACAAGCTATACGACCTTGTGAAAAAAGGGGCATTAACACAGCTCACTGCCGCAAGCGTCGCCGGAAAGTTCGGGAAAAATATTAAAAAGTTTTCACTTCAAATGATTGAAGCGAATTTAGCTCACCTCATCGCATCTGATGCGCATAACACAACAACGCGCGCCTTTCATTTACGCGAAGCGTACGATGTCATTCAAAAACAGTTCGGCTCGCAAGCTGTTTATGTGTTTCAAGAGAACGCACAGCTGCTTGTTGCGGACGACGCGTTGTATAAAGATGCACCAGAGCGAATTAAGAAGAAAAAGTTTTTCGGTATTTTCTAAGTTTCATCGTTTCCTATACATACCATGGAATAATTGTGCATTGCTGATTTCGAATGTTTGTCGATATCGGCTTTTCTTTTCGGTGATGTCTCCTTACCATTATCAACGGAGGCACTCGGCCGTGCTGTGGGTGGGGACGATGACGGTCCTGCCACCTTAGACGCCTGTCGTCAATGGTGCGGTGTGAGGGCGGGTTAGATGCCCAATGCTAACCTTGTTTTTTTATTTATGTCTCTTTTTTGCCATGTTATAATGAGGGAAATGGTAAAGGAGGGATACAAATGAGCCAAGAATTAAAAGCTTTGCTTCGCTCTGTGTTAAAAGAAGAACTGCAACCGATTCATGAACAATTAGAGCGTGTTGAACAAACACAACAAGAGTTGCAACGTGGTCAAAAAGTATTAGAAGCGAGTGTTGCTCAAATTCAGCAAGAAGTAGCAGAGCTACAAGTAGGTCAGCGAGCATTAGAGAGCACAGTTGCTCAAATTCAACAAGACGTCGCACAGTTACAAGCAGGCCAACAAGCATTACAACAAGACGTCGCACAGTTGCAAGCAGGCCAACAAGCATTACAACAAGACGTCGCACAACTGCAAGCAGGTCAACAAGCATTGCAACAAGACGTCGCACAGTTACAAGCAGGCCAACAAGCATTACAACAAGACGTCGCACAACTGCAAGCAGGTCAACAAGCATTACAACAAGACGTCGCACAGTTACAAGCAGGTCAGCAGGCATTACAACAAGATGTTGCACAATTACAAGCAGGCCAACACAAGCTAGAAAACGATATGGTCGATATGAAACAATCACTCGGAAATATGGAACGGACGCAAGAAAAGATTCTCGAAGAGCTACGCATATCAAAAAACAACCAGCCACTAGTCATAAATGATTTGACAAACATAAAAAAATCAATGGATGTGACGGTTGCTTATTTGCAGCGTAGATCCGATGTCATATTTGATAAAATGATTGAACATGAAAAAGAAATTTTAAATTTAAAAACACGTCTACCAAACTAACTCCCCACGGGAGCTATTTTTTTGTACATCGACGTATGTGTTGTGCATATATAACATGTACGTGGGTGTACAGTTTAGGAAGCGAGGGATCTATGTGAAGAAGGTACGAAAAGCGATCATTCCAGCCGCCGGACTCGGCACACGATTTTTACCAGCGACAAAAGCGATGCCGAAAGAAATGCTTCCGATCGTCGACAAGCCAACGATTCAATACATCGTCGAAGAAGCGATTGAATCAGGCATTGAAGACATCATTATCGTCACAGGAAAAGGAAAACGCGCAATTGAAGACCATTTCGACCATGCGTTCGAGCTCGAACAAGCTTTACTAAAAAACAACAAACACGACTTGCTTGAAAAAGTAAAAGAGCCATCGAAAGTTGATATTCATTACATTCGCCAAAAAGAACCGAAAGGACTTGGCCATGCCGTCTGGTGCGCCCGCAAATTTATCGGCGACGAACCGTTTGCGGTGCTGTTAGGCGACGACATCGTCCAAGCCGATACCCCTTGTTTAAAACAGCTCATGAACGAGTTTGAACAAACGCATAGCTCGATCATCGGCGTCAAACAAGTTGCTGATGACGAAACGCATCGATACGGCATTATCGATCCACTTGACAAAAAAGGACGACGCTATCAAGTGAAACAATTCGTCGAAAAGCCAGCGCCAGGCACTGCACCATCGAACTTAGCCATCATGGGTCGGTACATACTTACGCCAGAAATTTTTCTCTTCCTAGACAAACAAGAAACCGGCGCCGGCGGCGAAATCCAGCTTACCGATGCGATTCAAAAGCTAAACGAAATCCAACGCGTCTTTGCTTATGAGTTTGAAGGAAAACGCTACGATGTAGGGGAGAAGCTTGGGTTTATTCAGACGACGATTGAGTTTGCGATGCAAGATGAAGAGTTGAAACAACATCTCATTCCGTTTATGGAGCAGATATTGCAAGAAGCGAAAGTGAAGGAATAAAAGTTTAAAGGGGGATGAAGGGAGTTGGCGCAATCAGGCAATGTTGCTAGTATACAAGCCCAACAAAGATATACTCAACAAGTGATTGTTAACGATAAAAAAAGTTATTTAATTGCTAAACGAACAATGGACATTATCGGAGCCATGATCGGATTAATTTCGTTATCTTGGCTCTTTCTTATTGTCGCCGTTCTCATAAAGCTAGAAGACCCAAAAGGTCCAGTGTTTTTTAAACAAATACGAGTTGGAAAAGACGGAAAACAGTTTTATATGTACAAATTTCGCTCGATGGTGACCGATGCGGAAAAGAGATTGAAAGAATTACTGAAGTATAACGAAGTGTCAGGTGCCATGTTTAAAATGAAAAACGACCCACGCGTCACGAAAATAGGGAAATTTATTCGTAAGACAAGCATTGACGAACTACCGCAACTATGGAATGTATTAAAAGGGGATATGAGTCTCGTTGGACCGCGTCCTCCTCTCCCAAGAGAGGTTGAGCAATATACGGAATATGATAAACAACGTCTCCTTGTAACTCCAGGATGTACAGGCTTATGGCAAGTAAGTGGCCGAAGCAATGTCGGCTTTAAAGAAATGGTCGAATTAGATTTACAATATATTCGTAACCGATCGATTCTTTTAGATGTTAAAATTATTTTTAAAACGGTATTTGTTTTATTTGGTTCAAAAGATGCATTTTAATAGAAAGATGAGGGAAACAGCAAATGAACAAAGATGCAAAAATTTATGTCGCAGGCCACCGCGGTTTAGTCGGTTCTGCGATTTTGCGAAAATTGCAGGCGGATGGCTATACAAATCTTGTCTATAAAACAAGCCAAGAGTTAGATTTAAGAGACAGAAATCAAGTAGACCGATTTTTCGAAGAAGAAAAACCGGAATACGTCTTTCTTGCCGCAGCGAAAGTTGGCGGTATTGTTGCCAACAATGAATATCCAGCAGACTTTATCCGTGACAATTTAATGATTCAAACAAATGTCATTGATGCGGCATATCGCAATGGTGTAAAAAAGCTGTTATTCTTAGGAAGTACATGTATTTATCCGAAATTTGCTCCACAGCCGTTAAAAGAGGAATATTTGTTAACAGGCGAATTAGAACCAACCAATGAACCGTATGCCATTGCAAAAATTGCCGGCATTAAGATGTGTCAATCATACAACCGTCAATACGGTACGAAATATATTTCCGTCATGCCGACGAATTTATATGGTCCAAACGATAATTTTGACTTACATACTTCACACGTACTACCTGCGCTCATTCGCAAATTCCATGAAGCAAAAGAAAACAATGCCCCATATGTCGAAGTATGGGGAACAGGAACGCCAAGGCGCGAATTTTTATACTCTGACGATTTAGCCGATGCTTGCGTCTTTTTAATGAACAACTACGAAGGCAATGAAATTGTCAATGTTGGTGTCGGCGAAGATATTTCTATTAAAGAACTAGCGGAAAAAATTAAAAACATCGTTGGCTATAAAGGCGAGATTAAATTTGATACAACAAAACCAGACGGTACACCTCGTAAACTAGTGGATGTATCAAAAATCAATGCATTAGGCTGGAAAGCAAGCATTTCATTAGAAGAAGGATTGCAAAAAGCATATCAATGGTTCTTAGATAACGTAGCAGTGAAAACGAATTAAACAATTGGAGGATACAATGAAACGAGCGTTAATTACAGGGGTTACAGGACAAGATGGATCTTTTTTAGCTGAATTTTTATTAGAAAAAGGTTATGAGGTACATGGCATTATTCGTCGCAGCTCTTCCTATAACCAGGAGCGTTTAGAAGATATTTTATCACCGGAAGAAGCGGAAGCGTTAAAAAATAATAAAAATTTTCATTTACACTATGGAGATATTACGGATACATCAAATGTTATCCGTTTAATTAGTGAAATTCGTCCAGATGAAATTTATAACTTAGCAGCACAATCACACGTTCGTGTCTCTTTTGATATGCCAGAGTACACAGCAGATGTAGATGCGTTAGGTACATTACGTATTTTAGAAGCTGTACGTATTTTAGGATTAACAGAGAAAACACGTATTTATCAAGCATCAACATCTGAATTATACGGAAAAGTCCAAGAAGTTCCTCAAAAGGAAACAACACCATTTTATCCGCGTTCTCCGTATGGTGTTGCAAAATTATATGCATATTGGATTACGAAAAACTACCGTGAGTCGTATGGTATGTTTGCAGTCAATGGCATTTTGTTTAACCATGAATCAGAACGACGCGGTGAAACATTTGTAACACGTAAAATTACATTAGCTGCAGCACGAATTGCTCAAGGTAAACAAGATAAATTATACTTAGGTAACCTAGACGCACTTCGTGACTGGGGATATGCAAAAGATTATGTAGAATGTATGTGGTTAATGTTGCAGCATGATATTCCTGAGGATTTCGTCATAGCTACAGGAGAGATGCACTCTGTACGGGAATTTGCGACTTTGGCATTTAAATATGCAGGTATTGAAATTGAGTGGCAAGGTGAAGGTATAAACGAAAAAGGTATTGATAAAGCCACTGGTCGTGTATTAATTGAAGTAGATCCGAAATATTTCCGTCCGGCAGAAGTAGACCAATTATTGGGAGATCCAACAAAGGCAAAAACTTTGTTAGGCTGGAACCCAACAAAAACTCCGTTTGAAGAGTTAGTTCGGATTATGGTGGAAGCGGATATGAGGAAGGTGGAGAAAGAAGAGAAGGTTAAGAGAATGTTTGACTAATAAACTAATAATAAACTAATACATTGGTAAGTATTTTCTATTATTTTTAGTCTGTTAATTATATTTTCCATAATTATAAATGCTAAAATCAAAATATCCACCCTCGAAAAACAGAAAAAATGTGCATAGGATACTCTTCAACAACTTATGGAAGGAAAGCGCATTTATTTATTTTCCCCTTCCACATAAACAGGGTGTTTTCTGGGAAAGAAAACACCCTCTTCATGTTGCTTTCTATCAAATTAACTAGCGATGGGCTGAATAGCTACAAAGTAAGTAATTTTAAGGTGAAGTTTATGAAAAAGCTTAAGAGGAAGTTAAAAATAAAGCTATTTAACTGGATAAATAGAAACAAAAAAATAATTATTCATGATGATGTATACTTTAACAGCAAAACATTTTTCGGGGGGAATAACATTATATATAGTGGTTGTCAAATTAATGATTCTTCTATAGGATACGGTACGTATTTATCTCACAACTGTAAATTTCCAAACTCAATTATAGGCAAATTTTGTAGTATAGGTGAAAATAGTAGAGTTGTATTTGGACAACATCCAGTTAATAAGTTTGTAAGTACTCATCCTGCATTCTATTCTACAAAATGTCAAGCTGGATTTACTTATACTAATATTGATTTATTTCAAGAACATAAATATGCGAATGATGAAAAAAAATCGGTGATTATCGGCAATGACGTTTGGATTGGACAAAATGTATTAATTATGGAGGGGGTAAAAATAGCCGATGGTTCAGTGATTGGAACTGGTGCAATTGTAACGAAAGATACGGAACCATTTAGCATTAATGTGGGAATTCCAGCAAAAAAAATAAAATATCGTTTTAATGAAGAGGAGCGTCAATTCCTACTTGAGTTTAAATGGTGGGATAAAGACGAAGATTGGATTATAAAAAACAAAAACTATTTTGAGGATGTACGTTTGTTCTATGAAGAATTTAGAAATTTTAAAGATCAAAATTAATAGAAATGATTCACTTACATCGTTAGTTAAAAAAAATGCAATATATTCATTGGCTTTAAAAATACTATCAATGTTGTTAAGTTTTTGGAGTGTAAAAGTAGCTTTTGATTTTACAGGATCACAACAAGTTTATGGATTATGGTTAACCATATTATCGGTAATTAGTTGGCTAGCTCTACTAAATGGTGGTATGGGAAATGGTTTGAGAAATAAACTATCGCATTCTCTAGCAACCAATAATTATAAAGATGCAAAAGCTTATGTATCTACTAGTTATGTTGTTATAACGTCAATATCTATTGTTTGTATAATAATTTTTATGTTATTTACTTGTTTTTTTGATTGGAGAACATTATTTAATGCTAATTATATATCTAAAATAGAATTCACAGCATTATTTTCAGTTGTTGTCGTCTCTTATTTTATGCAATTGACTTTATCAACTGTAAACGCTGTTTGTTTTGCATTTAATCACTCTACTTTGCCCTCACTTTTTACTTTCTTATCAAATATTATTTATGTTTTAAGTTTGTATATATTAAAACATCTTGGTATTAAGGGTTTCTTCGTACTCGGACTAGTTTATAGTATTTCTATATTAGTAGTTTTATTTATCGCAAATATATATCTTTTTTCTGGACAATATAAAGAGATTAAACCAGCTATAAGTTTTTTTGAAAAAAAATATATAAGAGATTTAATGGGGAACGGAGTAAAATTTTTTCTTTTAGAAATTTCTGCAGTAATTATTTTTACAACTGATAGTATGGTCATTACTCATGCAGTAGGTAGTGAAGAAGTAACAATTTATCAACTAGTTATGAAGTTATTTAGTATATTCACAACAGTATCGGGGACAATAATGGTTCCACTTTGGTCGGCTTTTACACATGCATACAGTAAGGGAGATATAGAGTGGATAAAAAAAATAATGAGAAGGATAATTTTGCTCTTTATTCCGCTAATTAGTGGGGTTTTTATATTTATATTATTGGTAAATCCTTTATTAAAAATATGGATTGGCAATGGGGTAGTTGCACCTACTAATCTAATAATTATAGTTGCGATTTATGTAGTAATTAATATATGGAGTAATATATTTGCATATTTTTTAAATGGGGTAAACAAGATTAATGGGCAACTATTTACAGTAGGACTTGGAGCTATATTGAATATTCCGTTATCTTTGTATTTTTCAAAATCATTAGGCTTAGGTTCTGTTGGCGTAGTACTTGGAACGATTATTTGTTTGTTGCCATTTTCAATACTAGGTCCGATAAATACTTATTTAATAATAAATAAAGCTACCAAGAGCAAAGAGGTGTATAGATGAATATAGCTTTTGTTACTAATTTAAGGGCACCATATAGAACATTACAATTAAACGAGTTTAGTAAAATAAAAGATGTGACATTAACTGTTTATTATACTGACAAGCCAAATAAAAACAGAGATTGGAATACTAATAAAGCAATTGGATATAGAGAGGTAGATTTAGAAAGTTATAAATTATTTGAAAAATTCGGGTATTTAAATAAGGGATTAGTTGAAATAGTAAAGTCACATGACTTATTAATTTTGGGTGGATATGAGAAACCAACATATATAGTCCTTAGTATTTTGTGTAAGATTTTAAAAAAGCCATTTATACTCCTTTTCGACGGCATTAGTACATACAGGTTAGACAAGAGAGAGAGTTTTTTGAAGAGACTTATTAAGAGTATTGTAATAAAAAACGCTAGTTTTATAATGGGAAATGGTAATGTAAGTAAGCGATATTTTAGTGAGTTATTCTCTTATCCTATTGAAAGGATATATAACCAGTATTTAACTGTGGATACAAAAAGAATTGAAGTTTTATACAAAGATAGAGCAAAATATAGAAAGATATATAGAGAAAAACTAGGAATAAAACAAAATGATAAGGTATTAATATATTCTGGAAGATTAATTGATATAAAAAATGTCCGGATAGTTATTAATGCTATAGCAAAGTTAAAAAAAGAAAATCTGGTATTTTTAGTTATAGGTGGAGGCATATTGGAAGACGAGTTGAGGCGATATGCAGAAGAATTAAATGTTAATATGATAATTACTGGCTTCTTACCTGATCAAGATGAGGTGTTTAAGCATTATTTTGTAGGAGATGCAGTAATATTGCCTTCTATTGTGGAACCCTGGGGGTTAGTTATTAATGAAGCACTAGCTGCGGGATTACCTGTAATCGTGTCTAAACATTGTGGGTGTGCGAATGATTTAGTAGTACATGGGGAAAATGGATATCTAGTTAATCCGTTTGATGTGGATGAAATATCTAAATATATAGAAAATGTGATATATATAGATGATAAAGAAAAATCTTCAAAAAAGTCAAAAGAGATAATATCAGAGTGGACATTTGAAAACTCTAGAAAAAGTTTAGAAAAAATGGTTCATCACCAAAAGATGTACTTGCACCTGCCATTAAAGTATGTTAGTCGTTTCTAACCGAACCCGTAATGCAAAACGCTGGATATTTCTGTATCCATATCCCCGACGTTTGATCAGCTTGATCTTGTTATTCGTTCCTTCCATTTTCCCATTCGAGTAAGGGGATAAAATGCAAGAAACGATTTCTTCTGTTCGCTTGACGAGCGCTTTTGCAATCGCGCGCACAACCGAACAAGGACAAAACGAATACCGATGAATCCAAGACTCCAAACGTCGTTTCGCCTGTTGCTCGT
>NZ_JXTG01000017.1 GCF_000833605.1 Anoxybacillus ayderensis
GTTTCATGGAGTTGGGCATACAAAAGCAGTTTCATAAATGAAGCCATATAAAGTTTCTTGGTATAGTGATTTAATTGATGTGTTTTCACTAGGTCATCAAATAATGGACGATTAATCGGTGAAAACCATTGTTCAAATGATGTTTTTCGTGTAAACTTATCCATGGTTTTGTCCTTTGTATTGGATTTGGATGGTTTACTACCACCCAACCATTATAAAGGATTTTTTTGTGTTTGGATTATATTTCAGAAAATTCGGTTTATTTAAAGGTGTTAAATTATTTTAATGCGACACTAGTGGTTCGACAAAAATAGTAAAAAAATGCAAAAGGAATCGACAAAACGAATCGCTAATAGTTACGTAAAGAAAAAAAGAGGGGTGGATGTTAGTGATTCGCATGCTTATGGGGAAAATATTAAAATCGACACAATGCTATGATGTAACGTTATTTCAAACTCCGCAATTTGGTCAAACGAAAGGATATCGTCAAGTATATCGGTTGACGGTAAATGGAGAAGATCACGATGACGTATTAGCTGAAGTTTATCGAATGTTTAATGTTCCAGACTTAGTACCGAAAGATTATCGTGCGCGATATGTTAGTACAGGTGATATATTGCTTATTGATGAAGGAATATACGGTCAATTTTTTTATCGTTTAAGTTCGGATGGATGGGAACGTATTCACCGTATGCATGTGCGTTAAAAAATGTCTTTAAATGTTCACAAAATTGTGCTATATTGTATATAGACAATTAGCACAAGGTTAGAGTATGATAAAAAATTCCCCTTGTGCACAAGGGGATTATTTTTTTCGTTTCTCGGCACTATACTCTTTATCGTGTGCTTCAGCTTCAGCAATTAACGTATCTTTTGGAACATGATTGTTTTTTTTCGGACTATTAATGCGGTTGCGATGTTTTTTTCCCAATCGTAACCCTCCTTTACATGTAGTTACATCCATTAGCATCGACAAGAACATAAAAAATATACATATGGGGTGGGAAAAGCGATGTTTGCGTTTATGATTTCTTCGATTGTTGGAATTATTGCTATTTTTTGTTCTTTGTTTATTAAATTTGAATTAGAGCGATTAATTGGGCGGAGAAAGAAAATTTTCTTCCTTCATTTCGCAAATATTAGTATCACTAACGTTGTTATTGCAAGCGCTTACTATGTGTTTAGCGGAATGTTTGAAACGAACGCACACCCATTTTATCTTATATATTTAGCGTCTTTAGAGGCGATGTTGCCGATTTACGTTGTTTGCTATTTAATATATGAACATTACGAGCAAGCGAAGAAAAAATATGTTGTGAGCGAAGATAAAAAAGTTTTATATGTAAAACCGAAGTATTTTCGAAAAATATCATAATAAGGACGAGGGGACGCCCCTCTTTTTTTATACATGAAAAACAATGCTTTAGCGAAATATAAGAGTGTGGTATAGTATATATGCAGCGATAAAGGCTAAAGGAGGATACATATGAGCGTTCATATTGGTGCAAAAGAACATGAAATTGCGGATAAAATTTTACTTCCTGGAGATCCGCTTCGCGCAAAGTACATTGCAGAAACGTTTTTAGAGGGAGCTACTTGTTATAATCAAGTTCGTGGTATGCTTGGGTTCACAGGTACATATAAAGGCCATCGTATTTCCGTTCAAGGAACAGGTATGGGTGTTCCATCCATCTCTATTTATATTACAGAACTTATGCAAAGCTATAACGTTCAAACATTAATTCGTGTCGGAACGTGCGGTGCGATTCAAAAAGATGTGAAAGTTCGTGACGTCATTTTAGCAATGGCATCGTCAACGGATTCACAGATGAATCGCATGACGTTCGGAGGAATTGATTACGCTCCAACGGCTAACTTCGACTTGCTGAAAACAGCATATGAAATTGGAAAAGAAAAAGGATTGCAACTAAAAGTTGGTAGTGTATTTACAGCTGACATGTTTTATAATGAAAATGCGCAGTTTGAAAAACTAGCACGCTACGGTGTACTTGCAGTAGAGATGGAAACAACAGCGCTTTATACGTTAGCTGCTAAATTTGGCAGAAAAGCGTTATCCGTCCTAACGGTAAGTGATCACATTTTAACAGGGGAAGAAACAACAGCTGAAGAGCGTCAAACGACATTTAATGAAATGATCGAAGTTGCGCTTGAAACAGCGATTCGTCAATAAGTGAGAAAGCTCCTGCGGCTCATTCCCCGCGGAGCTTTCTTCTATTGTGAGGGGAAAAAGATGAAAAAATGGTTATGTTGTTTTGTGATAATAATTAGCGGGTGTCAATCATTTGGATCACTTGAGCAAGAACAAAAGCCGTCTAAGCCTCCTGTCCAAGTTGAGGAGCCGGCACCATCTCCTCAAACACCGACACCACCTTCCGAACAACAGGAACAAGAAGAACTTGTGCTTGAAGAACAATTTTGGAATCAAGTTGAAGTGCAAAACGGGGTAAAAGTGATTGTTAATCCGGATAACGTGCTTGTCTTAGTAAATAAAGAACAACAATTACCGGCCGACTACAAGCCGGCTGACTTAGTCATTCCAAATGTTCCGTTTACGTTCAGAGAAACAGATGTTGAAAAACGCCATATGCGTGCTGAAGCAGCCAAGGCATTGGAAGAAATGTTTACAGCAGCGAAAAAACAACAAATGATATTATATGCTGTGTCAGGCTATCGTTCATATGAGAGGCAACAACAATTATTTGTATCTGAAGTTCAACGATTAGGGAAAGAAAAAGCGGTTGTTGCCGTTGCGATGCCGGGAAAAAGTGAACATCAAACAGGATTAGCGATAGATATTACAAGCCCAAGCGTTCAATATGCGATTACGCCTGCATTTGGTGACACACGAGAGGGGAAATGGGTAGCCCAGCATGCTCATGAATTTGGTTTTATTATTCGTTATCCGAAAGGAAAGGAGCATATTACGAAATATCAATACGAACCTTGGCATTTGCGCTATGTTGGTAAAAAAGCAGCCAAGGTCATTTATGAGAAACAAATTACGTTAGAAGAATATTTTCAAATCGTAAAGAAAATATAAGGTTATACACATTTGAGCACACGATATTGTTCAAATACATGTGCTAACTTTTTAGATACGTAAATGTATAATTCCGATTGATATACAGCGGTTAGCGCTTGGCGCAAATGCAACTGTTTGACAAATAATTCGATTTGATGTTTGGCGTACTTCATTGCTTGATGTTGTGAAATAATTTGTTTTTTCTTAATTTTTAATTCGATTTCCGTCAATAGTGAGATGGAGAAGCGAAGGATCGCTGCCTCTGTTTGACCGATGAATTGCGAAAGCATCATTTCCATCCTCCTTCGTGTTTACAAAATTGAAATATACTTTACAATACATTAACATATCTTGTTTAAAAAAAATGTCGGAATGTGCGATAAAATTTCGACAAAAAAGGGAGCTACACAAAGTAGCCCCTTTTATAAAATCATAGCTGCGATCCATGCGAAAATAATGACCGGAATGTTGTAATGAATAAACGTTGGAACGCATGTATCCCAAATGTGATGATGCTGACCATCCACGTTTAAACCTGATGTTGGGCCGAGCGTGCTGTCTGAGGCAGGTGATCCCGCATCACCAAGTGCACCAGCAGCGCCAATAATCGCAATGGTTGCCATTGGACTCAGTCCGAGCTTTATACAAAGCGGAACGAAAATGGTTGCGATAATTGGAACAGTAGAAAACGAAGAACCAATTCCCATCGTGACAAGCAGTCCGACAATTAACATAAGCAATGCGCCTAGTGCGGTGTTATGGCCAATAAGAGAAGCTGCTTGCTCAACAAGTTTCTCAATATGTCCCGTTTGTTTTAATACATTTGCAAACCCTGAAGCACTTAACATCACAAATCCAATAAACGCCATCATGCGCATGCCTTCTGTCAATAAACGATCACCTTCAGTTAAACGAATGCATCCGCTTAAGTAGATGACAACAATTCCTGCAAACGCCCCAAAAATCATGGAGTCAAGAACAAGTTGAACGGTTAAAGCAGTAATGACAGCGATGATCGCAAACCATACTCCTCGTTGTTGAAACGATTGAGTTTCTTGACTTTCTATTTGTATTTGTTTATATGTGCGCGGTTTCCGATACGTAAAAAAAGCAAGGAGTAAGCCAACAATCATTCCGAGCGAAGGGAAAAACATCGCTTTTGGAATATCCGATTTTGCAACAACTAGCCCACTTTGAGCCATGTTCGATTGTACAATGTCATGGAAAATAGCCCCAAATCCAGTCGGTAACCACATATATGGAGTAATCAAACCAAACGTAATAATTGATGCGACTAACCGACGATCCACATGCAGCTCATTTAAAATGTGCAAAAGTGGCGGAATCAAAATAGGAATAAACGCAATATGGATTGGAATTAAGTTTTGTGAAAAACATGACATGAATAAGATGACGAGAAGAACAAGTGCTTTCGAATATTGCTTTCTTTTTGACTCCCCTTGTTTTCCGACCATTTTTATAATCATGCGAACAATAGCGTTTGGTAAGCCAGTTTTCGAAATGGCAATGGCAAATCCACCTAACAACGCATAACTTAAAGCGACTTCTGCGCTGTTTCCTAGTCCTTCTGAAAACACCTCAACTGTTTTAGAAAGACTGAGATTTCCAATGAGTCCTCCCACTAATGACGCGATCAATAACGAAAACACGACATTCATACGCAGTAAACTAAGAATAAGCATGATGAGTACTGAGATGACAACAGCGTTCATAATTGTGACCTCCAAAATACTTTAGTTTGATAAATTGGTAGAGTGATGAAACACTAAACAATCTATCATATGTATGAATCGTTCGTCAACAATAAATTTGGTCTAAGGCAATGTTATTGCCTGTTTCCTACTGTTCTTCGATGAGCCAATTTTGTTGCTATAGACCCACATGATATATGCTTGGTACAATGATAACGCAAAAAATGATGAAGAAGTTGGTGGAACAGATGACAAAAATGAAACCTGAATTTGGGGCGTGGGTGAGCATTGGCTCTTATATCGTCTTATCTTTAGGGAAGTTATACATCGGATATATGTCAAATTCCGAGGCGTTAAAAGCTGATGGGTGGAATAACTTTACAGATATTCTCGCCTCTATCGCTATTTTAATTGGACTGCTCATCGCAAAAAAACCTCGGGATGACAACCATCCATACGGTCATTCACGCGCGGAACATATTTCGTCTTTAATTGCGGCGTTTATTATGATGTCGATTGGAGTGGATGTATTGATAAACGCAGGGCAAACGTTGAAAGAGGGGGAGTATGTGAAACCAGATTGGATAGCGGTATGGACAGCAGGTGCTTCAGCTGTATTTATGTTTTTTGTATATATGTTTAACAACCGTTTAGCGATAGCTACAAATAGTCAAGCACTTGCTGCTGCTGCGAAAGACCATTTATCCGATGTGCTCGTTAGTGTAGGAACGGTTGTTGGGGTCATTGGTGCTCAGTTACATATGCTTTGGCTTGATCCTGTTACAGCTTTTGTTATTGGATTTATGATTTGCAAGACAGCATGGGATATTTTTAAAGAAGCATCCCATACGTTGACGGATGGGTTTGATGACGAAATGTTAAAGCAATATAAACAGGAAATTGAGCGCATTGACGGTGTGAAACAGGTAGTAGATATTAAAGGAAGAATGTATGGGAATGAAATTGTCATAGATGTTACGATTTCTGTTGCCCCGTATTTGAATGTTGTGACAAGTCATGACATTGCCGATCAAGTTGAGCGCTTGCTCGAAAAAAAGTATGGAGTTGTCCGTGCCCACGTTCATATTGAGCCGTATGAACAAGAGAATGTTTTCCGTGGGGATTGAGATGGGAGAGGAGTTGTAAAATGGAAAGCAGAACAATTGGAGTCATTTATGCACTATCTGCGTACGTACTATAGGGAATATTACCAGTGATGAACTAGCGCCTGTCTCGTGAACAGGCGTTTTTTCACCCATTTTTTTAAAAACTATAACGTTTTACTTAGCGGTTGAATAGGTTGTTAGTACAAGAAGGAGGTGTCAAAAGATGAGTGGAGGACATCATCATGGTGGTGGCTTTGCGTTAATTGTTGTATTGTTTATTTTGCTAATTATTGTTGGTAGTGCTTATATTGGTGGCTGGGGTTATTAATTAACAATAGAGGGGGAAATACGTGATGTACGGATATGGCTATGGATACGGTTACGGTTATCCAGGATACGGAAAAACATTTGTGCTTATCGTCGTATTATTTATTTTGTTAATTATCGTCGGTGCGGCTTGGTGCTAAAGAGCAAGAGGGATTTCCCTCTTGCTTTTATGCATGTTTCCATTTTTGGATTAGTCGTATGAACAA
This sequence comes from Anoxybacillus ayderensis, assembly GCF_000833605.1. Taxonomy (GTDB): domain Bacteria; phylum Bacillota; class Bacilli; order Bacillales; family Anoxybacillaceae; genus Anoxybacillus; species Anoxybacillus ayderensis. The sequence goes on from NZ_JXTG01000017.1 coordinate 6,395, forward strand.
TAGTATGGCGCCGGAAGCTAAACCAGCAATAAGACCGAGCCAATACCCAAACGGCCCGGCGGTTGTATAGTGAGTGAAGACGTATCCAACCGGTAAACCAATTAACCAATACGATACGAGTGCAATAAAAAATGGAAAGCGAACGTCTTTGTATCCACGTAATGCCCCTTGAATAGGTGCTGCAACGGCATCAGAGAATTGGAAAAATAAAACGTATAACAAAAAACGTTTCGTCCATTGTAAAACAAGTGCATCATTCGTATATAAGGAAGCAATCGCTTCTCGAAACAGCAATAGGACGATAGAGGCAACAATAGCCATCATCACAGCAGAACAAATACCGATGATACAGTACCGCTTCGCATGTTCTAACCGCTTCGCTCCTACTTCAAAACCAACAATAATGGTTAAAGTAAGGGAAACGCTTAGTGGAATCATATATAAAAGGGAACCGAAGTTTAACGCTGCTTGATGAGCTGCAATCGTTGCTGTTCCAAATTGACTCATCAACAAAGTAACAGCCGAGAAAATGCTCGTTTCAAAAAAGATAGCTAATCCAATCGGTGTGCCGATCAAAAATAATTGTTTCCAAATAGAAAATGATATCGGATGAAGTTTTTTTAGTATATTGTATGTTGCGAAAGGTTTACGAAAGCGAACGAGCAAAAATGCACATAACAGTAAGCACCAATACGTTATGCTTGTGGCGTATCCTGCTCCTACTCCACCGAATGCAGGGATACCCCATCGTCCGAAAATGAATATATCATTCAATAAAATGTTTAATGGCAACGAGCATAGCGTTAACATCATTGTTACATTCGTTCGACCAAGTGCATCGATAAATGAACGAAGAACATGATAAATAAAAATCGGGACAACACCAATACATAATGCTTGTAAATATTGATAAGCAACGATTTGAACATCATGCTCGATTGGCATGTTTTCCAATAAAATAGGAACGAAAAAATAAATGAGCGTAAACACAAAGAAAGCAAAGACGGCCGCTAAGTATATCGCTTGTTCAACGGTTCGAGAAATACGCTCGTGGTCTTTCGCTCCAAACGCTTGGGAAACAATTGGGGTTAAACCGGTTAATATACCTCCGATTCCCGTAGATATAGCGACCCAAATGTTTGAGCCAATGGCTACACCTGCCAAATCAACTGCGCTATATTTCCCTGTCATCGTCACATCAAAAAAGTTCATCATATATAAGCTTATTTGCGTAAGAAAAATAGGAAATAATATATGTAAAAACTGCTTTATTTTTTCTTTTACCGTATATGTTTCTTTCATTTGCTCCTCCGAATACATGTGAAAAATATGAACAAACGATATTATAACATATCATTTTCATATATTCATGGATAATCCTCTTGCTTTTCATGTTAAGTTTTGTTACATTAAAAAAGTCGTTTTTTATTATAAACATCAGGTGAGGTGACGAGCATGCAATTATTACAAACGATTGTATCATTTTTAAACAACATATTATGGTCGTATGTTCTTATCGCTCTTTTAATTGTCGTCGGATTGTATTTTACATTCCGTACAAAATTTGTTCAATTTCGTTATTTCGGTGAAATGTTCCGTGTCATTACAGAGGCGCCGGAAAAAACAGGTGCGATTTCGTCGCTCCAAGCGTTTTTCATGAGCACAGCATCTCGCGTTGGAACAGGTAACTTAGCAGGCGTTGCGTTAGCGATTTCCGTTGGCGGACCTGGTGCAGTATTTTGGATGTGGTTGATCGCTTTAATTGGTGGTGCGTCAAGCTTTGTGGAAAGCACACTCGCCCAAATTTATAAAGTGAAAGATGGAAACGGTTATCGTGGCGGTCCGGCATATTATATTGAGCAAGGATTGAAAAAACGTTGGCTCGGTATATTGTTTGCCATTTTAATTACGTTCTCATTCGGTCTTGTATTTAACTCTGTTCAAGCAAATACAATTACATTTGCATTTGAGCACGCGTTTCAAATGGATCGTACAGTGATCGGTATTGTACTTACTATTTTAACCGCCTTTATTATTTTTGGTGGTGTGCATCGTGTAGCGAAAGCATCGTCTATTATCGTTCCAGTGATGGCGAGTTTGTATTTATTGATTGCGTTTTATGTTGTCTTAACGAACATAACGGAGTTGCCAGCAGTATTTTCTTTAATTTTTAAAAATGCATTTGGTATTGAACAAGCAGTTGGTGGAGGCTTTGGTGCGGCAATTATGATGGGAATTAAGCGCGGCTTATTCTCAAATGAAGCTGGAATGGGTAGTGCGCCGAACGCAGCAGCGACAGCAGAAGTTTCCCATCCAGTAAAACAAGGTTTCATTCAAACATTAGGTGTATTTGTTGATACGTTAGTTGTTTGTAGTGCAACAGCATTTATGATTTTATTATCAGGCGATTATATGAAAGAAGGTCTTGATGGTATTACCTTGACACAAACGGCATTGAGCACACATATTGGTGAGTGGGCAAAAGGATTTGTTGCAGTGAGTGTATTTTTATTTGCATATAGTTCAATTATCGGAAACTATTATTACGGCGAAACAAATATTGAATTTATTCGTTCAAGCAAAGCGTCATTGCTCGTATATCGACTTGCGGTATTAGCTATGGTCATTTGGGGATCCATATCGAGCATTCAAATCGTTTGGGATTTAGCAGATTTATTTATGGCGTTTATGGTTATCGTGAACTTAGTTTCGATTTTCTTACTTGGTCGAGTCGCTTTCGCGGCATTACAAGACTATGTCACACAACGAAAACAAGGAAAAAATCCGGTATTTTATGCACGAAATATTGGTGTAGACCATCAAGTGCAATGTTGGAAAGAAAAACAAATTGAGTGGAAAAAAGAAGCGTAAAAATGAGGCTGCTAGATTGCAGCCTCATTTTTTGAATAAGCCGGCAATTCAATAATAAAACATGAACCATTCCCGAATTCGCTTTGAACACGCATCGAGCCTTTATGCAGTTCAATAATTTTTCGTGACAAAGATAAACCAAGACCTGTTCCTGCTGATTTTGTTGAAAAAAATGGATCGAAAACGTGATGGATAATGGTAGAAGGGATACCAGGTCCATTATCATGCACATAAATTTGAACGAGATTATTGTGCAATTTCGTTTCAATGTCTACCCGCAACGATTTTTCCGTTTTTGCTTCAATCGCATTGCGAAATAAGTTAATAAACACTTGCAACAATTGATTTTTGTCAATGTTAACAACGTATTGTTGTAGTTTTTCATCTAAATGATACGAAAGCTCTACGTTATGAAGAAGCGCTTCACTTTGTAACAAAAGATCTAAATCATGTCGAATAAATTCGTTTATTCCAATCCATTCTGCTTTTACTTCGCTCGGTTTTGCAACGTTTAAAAAATCTGTAATAATATCATTTGCTCGATCGAGTTCTGGAATGAGAAGTTGATCAATGAGAGTAACGATATGTTCAGGTAGTTGTTCTTTTAAAAACTGTAAATACCCTCTTACTGTCGTTAAAGGATTTCGAATTTCGTGAGCAATCCCGGCAGCAATCCGGCCAGCGATCGCTAGTTTCTCTGCTTCTTTTATTTGATTAAGCGATTGAAACATACTAATCACACGTTTAATCGACCCATCTTCGTTATATAAAATGCGCGTATTAATAATCCCGTAATATCGATCGAGCACTTCACAATTGTAAAGTGGCTGCTTCGTTCGCAATGTTTTTAACGTCATAATTTGTTCATCTGGGATGTTTAACAATTCGCGAATATGTTTGCCGATCATATCATCTCGGTTTACTCCAACATCGTTTGCTGCCTGTAAGTTACATAATGTAATTTTTCCTTCAGCGTCAACGAAAACAATATGATGAGAAACAAGGTCAAAAATAGGGGCTAAAAATTGTTCCACTTGTTCAAATGGATAGTCTTTTTGTAAATCAATATTCCATTGCAAAATGGGTGTTCTTTTCTCTTCCTTCTCTATTGTTTCAATCGTTGCAGAGGGAATATTTCTTTCTTTTTTTATTACTTTTCCGAGTTCATAATCAACGTATGAAAACGGAAAAGAAATGTGTTCCACAAAGCGTTTATATAACCGTATTTCTTCCTCGAGCTCATTTATTTTTTGTTTTAGTTGTTCATGACTTTCCATCCTTCTAACTCCTCATTTCACTATTCCTATGTTGAAGTTTAACGCAAAATTGACTAGTATGTAAATAAAATTTTATAAAACTATGTTCTAAATGAAAAGTGTGATAAATAACGAAACAGGAGAATAAGATGGAAAAGAATAAACGAGAAGGAGGGAAGAAGATGACACCTCAGTTTATGTCTTTCATCGATCCTTATGTTTATCAAACATTACAAACAATTAGAGGAAAAGAAGTCATCATTGAAACGGTGCGAGGAAATGTGCAAGGTGTTATTCAAGATGTAAAGCCTGATCATATTGTGTTAAAAAGTAGCGATACCTTCTTTTTTGTTCGCATCCAGCAAATCGTTTGGATTATGCCGAAATAAAAAGGAGGGGACTTGATGTTTACAAGAATAAACAAGCTTCAAATTGAGTTGCCAAAATCTACGTATGCGGACGCTAATGCCGCAGCGGCCGTTCAAGAGTTACTCGGTGGAAAGTTTGGAGAAATGTCAACATTAAACAATTACTTGTTTCAGTCATTCAATTTTCGGGAAAAGAAAAAATTGAAGCCTTTTTACGATTTAGTTGCAAGTATTACTGCAGAAGAATTAGGTCATGTGGAGCTCGTTACAACAGCTATAAACTTATGTTTAACAGGAACAACGCATGAAGGTGCCCCAGATATTACGCCAATGCAAAACGGGGTAGATCAACGAAATACGTATCATTTTATTGCAACTGCACAAACAGCATTGCCAGGAGATTCGATGGGAAAATCGTGGTCAGGTGACTACGTGTTCAATAGTGGGAATTTAGTATTAGATTTGTTGCACAATTTCTTTTTAGAGTGTGGGGCGCGTACACATAAAATGAGAGTATATGAGATGACCGATCATCCAGTCGCACGAGAAATGATCGGCTATTTACTTGTCCGAGGAGGTGTGCATGTTATCGCTTATGCCAAAGCGCTTCAAATTGTTACAGGGGTGGATGTCACAAAAATGTTGCCAATTCCGAATTTAAGTAACGATAAATTTGATGCGGCAAGAAAGTACGAGGCGCAAGGGTGGCATAGAAGACTATATACGTTTAGCGAACATGATTTTCAAGATGTTAAACAAATTTGGAAAGGAACACATCCGCTTGATGGAGGACAACTCGAAGTCATTCAAGGGACGCCAGCAGGTGCCCCAATTCCAGATTTAGAAGCAGTGGAGGAAACATTTGCCCCTGGTATTTCATACGAGGACTTTCTTGAAATTGCTAAGCGCCTGCAAAAATCAGCCGGCTTATAGGCTATGCTTTGTGCATAGCAATTTTTTTGGGCTAATTTTTATAATAAAACCATGTTCTAAATAATCAATAAAAAAGAAAAAGAAAACAAGACAGAATTGCATACGGATCTGTCAATCAAATATAATAAAGGAGACACAAAGGAGGATGAAAACTATTGATTACGCTACAACATATTCAAGAAGCTCAACAACGAATGAGAACAGTCGTTCACAAAACGCCTCTTGAATTTTCACAAACATTTAGTCGTTTATCGAATAATCGTGTATACATGAAGTTAGAAAATTTACAGAAAACAGGTTCATTTAAAGTGCGAGGATCTTACAACAAAATTATGTTGTTAAGTGATGAGGAAAAAAGTCGAGGAGTTATCGCAGCTTCAGCGGGTAATCACGCACAAGGAGTAGCCTATTCAAGCAACATGATTGGCATTCCGTGCACAATCGTCATGCCTAAAGGGGCGCCATTAAGTAAAATTCAAGCAACGCAAAGCTACGGGGCAAATGTCATTTTACACGGGGATGTGTTTGACGAATCGTTAGAATATGCTCGCAAACTTCAACAAGAAACAGGCGCAACGTTTGTTCACCCTTTTGACGATCCAGCTGTCATTGCCGGACAAGGAACGATCGGACTAGAATTATTCGGACAACTGGACGATATTGATGCAGTGGTTTGTCCGGTTGGGGGTGGGGGATTGCTAGCTGGTATAGCGATTGCGATGAAACAAAAAAATCCAGCTATTCGCGTATACGGCGTTGAATCCGCTGCTTGTGCCAGCACAACAGCAGCTAAACAACATAATCAACCGATTATCATTACTCCATCAAATACAATTGCGGACGGGATTGCTGTTAAGCGCATTGGGGATTTGGCATTTTCGTACATACAGAAATATGTCGATGATATCGTTTGTGTGGAAGAAACAGATATTTCACGAACAATGTTATATTTACTCGAACGAAATAAATTGCTCGTTGAAGGATCAGCGGCTTGCTCACTAGCAGCTTTATTGTATAAAAAAATCCCACTTGAAGGAAAAAATATTGTAGCCATTTTAAGTGGTGGAAATGTCGATGTCACACTCATTTCACGAATTATTGAACGAGGGCTCGTTGAATCAGGACGATTCGTCACATTTTCGACAGTCATTTCTGACAAACCAGGACAGTTAAATAAATTGTTGCGCATTATTGCCGATTTAGAAGCGAACGTCATGTCCATTGATCATCAACGAATGGGGACAAACGTTCTTCCAGGGCAAGCAGAAGTGCGATTTTCCCTCGAAACAAAAAATAGGGAGCATATTGATCAAATTCAGCGCGTGTTGATCGAATCTGGATACGCAATTCGTCGCCTTGATTAAAAACGTAAATCGTACATTTTTTTCTTCACGTAAAACAATGCTTTTAAAATGATGTCTTTTTTACTATTATTAAATTAAATAAACGATTGACATTAAAGGTGGGGAGAATAAATGAAGCAAATAGAGTTTTTTATCGTTCCGCACCCAAGGGGAACTGTACGAGTAGATGTATATAAAAAGAACGGGTCGTACGAAGCGCACGCCAAATTTAAAGATGTGGCTACAGCGCAAGCAAGCGGAAACGATAAACATTTTGCGGTATTACAAGCGCTACATGAACTTGCTAAATTTTTAAATAAATATAAAGGATCTTGAAGGAGGAATCAATGATGATTCATTTAAACTGGCATGAAAGACCAACGATAAAAACGGTTGTATGTAACCATACAAATGCCGAAAAGTACATCGTACATAACGTGTTAACACCAGGTAGAGAGTATGAAGTAAAAAATGAAACAGATGACTTTTATTTTATTATCGATAATCGAGGCAAAGTCGGGGGATATTATAAGCATTATTTTACAGAAAAAGCGGTGTAATGCCGCTTTTTTTCATTTTCTACACAACCTTCTCAAATAAATTTCACAATTGTGTACTATACTAGCTTACGGATTGAATGAAAATAAGGGGGATCGTTAGTAATGAAAAAATGGATCGTACTGTTAATCGGTGCACTTTTCCTCGCTCTAGCAGGATGTAACAATCAAGCGGAGGAAAAGCAAGAAGAAACAAAACAAACAGAGGAAAAACAAACAGAACAAAACAAGGAACAGTCAAATGAAGAAGATGTATTTGCGAAAGCAGCAATGGCTGAACCTGATGAAAACACTGTATGTGTGTTTTGTAACATGAAAGTATATCCGAAAGAACATGAACTCGGCAAATTTACAGCGAAATCTGCGACAGAAAACGGTGACGTCTTGTTTTTTGATGACATCGGATGTTTATTTAACTATGAGCGCGATCACGGGGAAGCTGCAAAGAAATATGTACGCGATTACAACACATTAGAATGGATTGAATTACAAAACGCGACAGTGGTGAAAGCTGACATTAAGACACCGATGAACTACGGATATGCGTTTTTTGCGAAGAAAGAAGACGCTGAAAAATTTGTAAGCGAACAACCGAATGCAACGATTGTATCTTGGGAAGATGTTGATCAAGTTGCTCATGAGCGTTATATGAAAAAGAAACAAATGATGCAAAATAAAAATGATGGTCATGTTGACAGTATGGATCAACATGACCATGACAATGGGGATATGAAACAAGACGGACATAGTCATAACTAAAAAGCTGCCTTTCTGGCGGCTTTTTTATTTTTTTAGAAACTATTTACAACAACCGTATTATTTAATATAATACACTTATTACAGTTAGTACGGAAAAGAAAGGGGGGACGATATGTTTGATCTTGATTTACGAAGCCGAAAACCGATTTATGAACAACTGATCGAAAAAATGAAAGAAATGATTATTCACGATGTTCTGAAACCGAATGAGCAACTGCCATCTGTTCGTTTGCTCGCTAAACAGTTAACCATTAATCCAAATACGATTCAAAAAGCATATCGAGAATTAGAAAGAGAAGGGTACATTTACTCTATTCCCGGGAAAGGGAGTTTTGTTGCTAATAAAAAAGAGGCGATTTACGATGAAAAAGTAAAACAGCTAGAAGAAAGTATATTCAAACTATGTCAAGAAGCATTTTATATCGGGGTAAAAAAAGAGCAAATTTTTTCGATTGTTGAACGCGCAGAACGTGCGATGCGAGGAGGAGAGGAACTTGATTCAAATTAATCATGTAAGCAAGCGATTTGGAGAATTAGAGGCGATTAAAGATGTAACATTTTCCGTCACAAAAGGGTCGATCTATGGGTTACTTGGATCAAATGGTGCTGGAAAAACAACGCTGATGAAAATGATTGCAGGTATTTATAAACAAGACAAAGGAACGATTACTATTGATGGTGAGCCAATTTTCGAAAACATTAAGCAAAAAGAACGAATCATTTTTTTACCTGATGCACTCTATTTCTTCCCACATACAACAATTCGACAAATGGCTGACTTTTATCGTCATATATATCCAAAATGGAGCGAAGAACGTTTCCGCAACATGCAAGAACTATTCCCAATTGACGTAAACAAAAAAATTCACCGCATGTCAAAAGGAATGCAGCGACAAGTTGCATTTTGGTTAGCATTTTCTACTATGCCCGATGTGCTTATTTTAGACGAACCACTTGATGGACTAGATGCTGTCATGAGACAAAAAGTGAAAAACATTTTATTTCAGGACGTAGCAGAAAGAGAAATGACCGTTGTTATTTCTTCGCACAACTTATTTGAAGTAGAAGATTTATGTGACCGTATTGGCATGTTACACCACGGTTCGCTCATCATTGAAAAAGAGCTAGATAACTTGAAAACAAACATTCATAAAGTGCAGGTAGCGTTCCAAGGACAAATTCCTTTTTCTTTTCTACAACATATAGATGTCGTTTACCAAGAACAACGTGGTAGCGTTTTACTTTGTATCGTTCGTGGGGAAGAAGAACAAATCATTGCACATATTCAGAAACATGAGCCAATTTTGTTTGATTTATTACCACTAACGTTAGAAGAAATATTTATTTATGAAATGGGGGAACAAGGATATGCCATTGAAAACATTCTTGTTTAATCGTGGAATATTTACTCAAATTGTTCGCAACGTTGGATGGGTCTCGATTATTTATCTCGTCGGTTTACTTTTTACTTTGCCTATTCATATTTTTATGATGAGCGAAAACAAAGATTGGCTTATGCATCATCAAACAGGGCGCATATTTGATATTGGAAGTGTCATTCAGTTTTCGCTTATGTTCACACTTCCCATTTTGCTCGCTATTTTTTTATTTCGTTATATGCAAGTGAAGCTATCGGCTGACTACATGCATAGTCTACCAATTAAACGGGAGGTGCTATTTCTTCAACATATTGTTGTTGGAATGATTATTTTAATCGTACCCGTCGCAGTCATTGCAGTATGTTTAATCATGATGAAGCCATTCCTTCCGATTTCTTTATATTCATTTAAACATGTAGCTATTTGGTTTGTTAGTACCGTTTCAATGAATTTATTATTATTTTCTGGAGCCGTGTTTGTTGGGATGCTCACTGGCATGTCCATTTTGCAAGGCATGTTCGCTTACATTCTCTTTTTCTTCCCTGCTGGAATATTTATTCTACTTATATTTAATTTGAAATATTTTTTGTACGGCTTTGCATACGAATATTATTTATCTTCTAGCTTGAATGAAATAGTTCCTTTTATTCAGGCACTAAATTGGTCAACAAAACAAATCCAACCGCTCGAAATATTGATATATACTGTGCTGACTTTTATGTTTTATGGACTGAGTGTATGGTTGTACAAAAAACGACATATTGAAATGGCAACAGATGCGATTGTCTTTCGCCCACTCCGCCCGGTATTTACATACGGTTTCACGTTTTGTGTCATGCTTGTCGGTGGAGCATATTTTGGACAGATGCAGCAAAAGATGAGTTGGGTGATTTTTGGATACGTATCTTCATCATTATTTGGTTACATCATCGCCCGCATGATTTTAGCAAAAACGTGGCGTGTATTTAGTCGTTGGAAAGAATACGTGGGATATGTGGTATTTATGAGTATCGTTGGTTTATTATTTACATTTGATCTATTTGGATATAAGACGTACCAACCGTCATTAAACGAAATTGAACGAGCATATTTCGGTGACCACATATACTTTTTTGAAAACGATGAAATAGACGAGGAAAATGCCTTTTACTACGAAAAGGAAAATATTAGAAATATTTATTTATTTCATCAACACCTTATTGAACAACGAACATATCCAGTCAACGATAGACGGAACGTTGTTATCGGCTATGACTTAAAAAATGGAGAACGAATCGTTCGCGAATATACTGTTCCAACGAATTTATACAATCAATTTTATAAGCCGATTTTTAATTCCATTGAGTTCAAAAAGAATCATTATCCGATTTTACGTAAGACGAATTTTAAAGACGTCTTACAAATCAGAATTGGTTCAGAAGATAAAGTCGTTCGCTTGCAAGATCGTGATGATATTGAATCATTTTTAGCAGTCTTACAACAACAACTTTTACACGAAACATTTGATGAAACAACAATAAATCGCAGTTGGGGTACAATTAGCATTTTGTATGAAAAATACGAAGAACAAGGAATAGAGTGGAGAAAATCGTACCATCTCGTTGAACAATGGCTACAAGATCGCGGTTTATTACAACAAGCGAGAGTGACAGCGGATGATATTGCTGAAATCAAAATTATTAAAAACACAAAACAAGTTCCACAGTATGAGTGGACACCTGAAATGATTGAGCGAGAAAAAGCAAAAATGGTCGTTCATGATAAAGTGAAAATTGAACAATGCTTACAAATGGCTACTTGGGGAGAGGAAGATTATATTTTAGGTATTTACTATAAAAATGGCCGTATTGACATTCAGTCATTTTCAAAACATTTTGTTCCTCCATTCGTTCATTAAAAGACCTGCACGTTCAGGTCTTTTTCTTTGTTGGCAAACGAGGGGGATATTCGATAATATATTGTTGTTCATGATAAAAAATAGAGAGGTTGACTAGCTGTGAGAAAAATTGAACTGTTAGCGCCAGCGGGAGATTGGGATTGTCTTCGTGCTGCTGTTGCCAATGGAGCAGACGCAGTTTATTTTGGTGTGGATAAATATAATGCACGTGTACGGGCGAAAAACTTTCGTATGGAAGAATTAAAAGATGTGATGGCTTATTTGCATAAATACAATGTGCGTGGATATGTTACTTTTAATATTTTAGTGTTTGAAAATGAGCTAGAAGAAGCAAAGCAGCTCGTTGAAGCATGTATAGATGCAGGAGTAGATGCACTGATCGTCCAAGATTTAGGACTTGTTAAACTCATCCGCGATTTGTCGCCTGATTTTCCGATTCACGGATCAACACAAATGACTGTTACATCTCCAGAAGCTGTTGAATTTCTAAATCCTTACCACTTAGAAGTCGTTGTACTTGGTCGCGAAAATAATTTAACACACATTCAAAAAATTGCTGAGAAAACGAACGTTCCTTTAGAAGTATTTGTTCACGGAGCACTTTGTGTATCATATTCTGGGCAATGTTTGACGTCAGAAATGTGGGGTGGGCGTTCAGCCAATCGTGGAGAATGCGCCCAAGCTTGTCGCCTTCCATACGATTTAATCGTTGATGGCGAGCAAAAAGAAATGGGAAACGTCGCTTATTTACTTTCACCAAAAGACTTAGCTGCTCTTGATCTCGTTCCAGAACTTATCGAAGCAGGGGTAAGCACGTTTAAAATCGAAGGGCGATTAAAGTCACCAGAATATGTAGCAAATGTTGTCAGCAAATACCGAAAAGCTATTGATGAATATTTAGCAGGACGCCATTATACTCCTTCAACAGAGGAAATACGTGAACTACAACAAAGCTTTAGTCGAGGATTTACACATGGCTTTTTAAAAGGAACGAACAACAAACAGCTTGTTGATGGAACGTTTCCGAAAAGCCGTGGTGTATTTCTTGGAACGGTCAAAAAAGTATTAAAAGACGGTGTTTTATGCGAACTGCAAGCTCCGTTAAAACGTGGGGATGGCATCGTATTTGATGCAGGACGTCCAGAAGAAAAAGAAGAAGGCGGCCGCGTATACGATTTACGAAAACACGGAAAAAAAGTGGAAGGGGAAGTGGAAAAAGGTCTTGTTGAAATTGTCCCTGGCCGACATGACGTCAATTTAACGCGCGTGCGTGTAGGAAATCGCATTTGGAAAACGAGCGACCAAGAGCTTGATCGTCGTTTGCGTAAAACATTTGAAACCGAGCGACCATATCAGTTGTTTCCGCTAACTGTGCATGTGTACGGTGAAGCAGGAAAACCGCTCATTTCAACATGGCGCGATGAAACGACAGGCAATGAAGTAATCGTTCAATCTGAGCAAATGTTAGATGTTGCACAAAAGCGACCGCTCACATTAGATTTTATAAAAGAGCAATTCGGGAGATTAGGCGGAACGATTTTTGAATTAAAAGACGTTTATATGCATATGACAGACAATGTTATTCTTCCGGTTAAAGAATTAAACCGAATAAGAAGACAAGCCGTGGAACAGCTTATTGAAAAACGACAACGTCCGCGGCTATACATCAAGCAAGCCGTTGATTTAACATCTTCTTACCGACAAAAACAACGAGCAGAGAACCCTTCTTTAATGGCGCTTTGTCGTACGCTCGAACAAGTCGAAGCGGCATGTCATACAGATGTAGACATGGTGTATGCCGATTTCGAATTTACAACCGATTATCCGAAAGCTGTGCAGATTGCACGAACAACAAACAAACCGATCGCTTTAGCTACCCCGCGCATTCATATGCCTGGGGAAAATGGAATTTTAAGAGGGATTTTAAAAGCTGAGCCAGATGCCATTTTAGTTCGTAGTTTAGGAGCGGTGCAGTATTATACGAATCAATCAATAGAACAAACGTTAATCGGAGATTTTTCGCTTAACATCTCAAACCATCTGGCTGCACAGTTGTTTTTATCTCGAGGGCTCGATCGAATCACCCCTTCATACGATTTAAATATTCAACAAATGATTGATTTACTTGAAGCAGCACCAACAGAACATATCGAAATGGTTATTCACCAACATTTACCGATGTTTCACACTGAACATTGTGTATACTGTACATTTTTAAGTGAAGGAACCGATTTTACGAACTGTGGACGTCCATGCGAAAAACATCGTGTATCGTTGCGTGACCGTATTGGCATGCTTCATCCTGTTCGTGTGGATATCGGCTGCCGAAATACAGTGTACAATGCCATTGAACAATCTGGGGCAGAATATATTCCACACTTTTTATCCCTTGGTGTTCGCTCGTATCGTGTCGAGTTTTTGGAAGAGTCAGCGAAAAAAGTAGAAGAAGTCATCACATTATATCGCGAAGCGCTCGAAGGCAAACGGAGCGGAACAAGCGTATGGCGCACGTTAAAAGCCATTAATCAACTCGGCGTGACACGAGGACAACTCATCAAAAAATAAGCGGGCTCAAGCTCGCTTATTTTTTGTTATTTGTACATTTTGCTATAATAGTAAATGAACGAAAAAAGAAAGGGTGATTTGTATGCCAGCTGTTGAATCAAATATGTTTCCACTAGGAGAGAAAGCTCCATCGTTTGAACTTGTCAACGTGGTCAATGGACAAATCGTTCGGTTAGAAGACGTCAAATCAGACATTGCAACAGTAATCATGTTCATTTGCAATCATTGCCCATTTGTTAAACATGTTCAAGGGGAGCTTGTCCGTCTCGCCAACGATTATCTACCAAAAGGGATTTCATTTATTGCCATTAATTCGAATGATGTAGAAAAATATCCAGACGATTCGCCAGAAAAAATGAAAGAGGTAGCTGAACAATTTGGATATCCGTTTCCATACTTATTTGACGAAACACAAGAAGTAGCAAAAGCATATCAAGCTGCATGCACGCCAGACTTTTACATATTCAACGGTGCATTACAATGTGTTTACCGTGGTCAACTCGATGATTCACGACCAAGTAACGGAATCCCAGTGACTGGATCTTCTATTCGTACAGCTTTAGATGCATTGCTTTTAGGGAAACCTGTTCCGAAAGAACAGAAGCCAAGCATCGGTTGCAGCATCAAATGGAAAGAAAAATAAAAAAAACATTTGACATTTTTATTTCAAGCCTATATACTTAAGAAGTACCATTTCGTTCGTTATATCAATGATCGTTATAAGCTGCACCTTTGTCAGGTTCATCTTATAAGGACTTGACGAAAGTGTAGCTTTTGTTTTATGAGTAATGAAACGGTGGTCAATTTTTAAAATTGTTTTGGAGGAATTTCACATGAACACAGGTAAAGTAAAATGGTTTAACGCAGAAAAAGGTTTTGGATTCATTGAGACGGACGGAGGTACAGACGTATTCGTTCACTTCACAGCGATCCAAGGTACTGGATTCAAAACGTTGGAAGAAGGCGAAAAAGTAACATTTGACATCGTGAATGGCAACCGTGGGCCGCAAGCGGCAAACGTCCAAAAAGCATAAATAGTCAAACGTACGGGATCTCGCTTTTCGTGAGATCCCGTTTTTATATGCAACGAAACAAATTCTCACTGGCGCAGCTTCGGAGCTGCAAGGACGGAAGAGAGGTAGGGTTTCCGTCGTTTTTGTTTGTTCAACACGCTCATATCAAGAGTGTGTTTTTTTTTAAAAAAGATAAGAAAGTATAAAATTTTGAATTGATGTCTAGCTCCAAGCGCCATCGGCTCGAGTCGCTCCGCCCCACACTGCGGCGGCGACAGCCTCCTCGGTGGGGCTTGTGCGCTCTTCGCCGATAGGCGGCGCTTTGCGCTTTTCTTAATAAAAATACAGAAAATTTGATAAAAAACTATTGAAAAATGATGAATGATTCCATATAATAAACTCATGTTATAAAAATATACATAAGAATGTGAGGTAATGTGACATGAGTGAACTACTCGTCTCTGAACAAACAAACACTTCGACGCTTGAACAAATTAAAGAAATCATCAAACAAAAACATGTTGAACTATTACATTTACAATTTGTTGATATTGAAGGTGTTTTAAAGCACGTCACAGTGACAGCGGAACAACTAGATGATGTAGTAGAAGGAAAAATAATGTTTGATGGATCTTCTATCAAAGGTTTTTCGCCAATCAATCGCTCAGACTTATATTTACTTCCTGATTTACAAACATTTGCAGTACTACCATGGACAGTAGAAGCGGGGTATGCAGAAGCACGTTTTCTTTGCTCTGTGATGAATCCAGACGGAACGTTATTTGATGGCGATCCACGTAACGTATTGAAAAAAACAGTTGAACGAGCGAAACAAAAAGGATATACGATCTCCGTTGGTCCTGAATTAGAGTTTTTCTTGTTTAAAACAGATGAAAATGGAAATCCGACAACAACACCTCAAGATAACGGTGGCTATTTTGAGCCATCACCAAAAGATCTCGGTGAACGAGTTCGCTTAGACATTTATCGTGCATTAAAAGCAATGGGATTTACGATTGAGGCTTCGCATCATGAAGTGGCTGAAGGTCAACATGAAATTAACTTTAAATATGCGGATGCGCTTAGTTCCGCTGATAATGCAACAACATATAAATGGGTTGTAAAAACGATTGCTAAAAAATACGGATTGCATGCCACATTTATGCCAAAGCCGATTTTCGGTATTAACGGTTCAGGTATGCACGTAAACATTTCGCTATTTAAAGATGGAGAAAATGCGTTTTTTGATCCATCGGATGACAATCAATTATCTGAAACGGCATATCAATTTATTGCTGGTTTATTGCACAACGTAAAAAGTTTCGCAGCCATTACGAATCCATTAGTAAACTCATATAAACGTCTCGTCCCAGGATATGAAGCGCCTTGTTATATTGCGTGGTCGGCATCAAACCGCTCCGCATTAATTCGCATCCCTGCAAAACGAGGATTAGCAACACGCGTTGAACTTCGTTGTCCAGATCCATCTGCTAATCCGTATTTAGCGTTTGCAGTTATTGCTGAGGCAGGGCTTGATGGAGTAGAAAAAGAGCTCACTTGCCCAGCACCAATCGACGAAGATATTTTCCATATGACGAATGAACGTCGTAAAGAGCTTCGTATCGAAAACCTTCCAGGTAGTTTAGGGAAAGCGATTGAAGAATTAGAAAATGGAACGATTGGACGTCATACATTAGGCGACCATGTATTTAACGAGTATATCGCAATGAAAAAGAACGAATGGGATAGCTATCGAACAGCTGTTCATGCTTGGGAAATTGAACATTATCAAGCAAAATTTTAAAAGCGAGCGATTGTGCTCGCTTTTTTGCATGTTTTCATTATGTGTTTAAACAACAAATCGTTTATGATGATACATAGAACATAACGAAAGGGTGGTATTGTGTCTAAACGAATCATCGGGATGATTGTGGCGATTTGTGCTGCAACAACATTGCTATGGGCTATCGGCTTAATCGTCACTATTCAAGACCAATTTTTTTACGAAGCTTCCTCAGTAAAACAACCAAAGCAAACAACGTCAAACACAAAGAAAAACGATGCGCTTTCCATTGTCGCACTTGGCGATTCATTAACGCGCGGGACGGGAGATGAAACAGGAAAAGGATATGTTGGCTATGTTGTAGATGAACTAAAAAAACGGACAAATCAACATGTCCAATTCACCAATTTAGCTATTAAAGGACAACGATCTGCACAATTGATTGGCCAACTCAAACAAAAAGAAGTGCAACGTCAATTAAAAGAAGCCGACATCATTTTAATGACGATTGGAGGAAACGACTTATTTCGCGGTGGCGAAGCATTGAGAGACTTATCCACTACGCAATTAGAAAAAGAAAAAGAGAAATTTGCCCAACAGCTACGTACAATTTTTCAGCTTGTTCGCACAGTAAACAACGAAGCGCCCGTATTTTACATTGCTTTATATAATCCGTTCAATGATTTAGATAATGGGAAAGAAACATCTGCCGTTGTACGTAGTTGGAATTATGTGGCATCTGAAGTAGCAGCGGACTATCAATTCATCATTTGTGTTCCGACATATGATTTGTTTGAACTACAAGTAAACGACTATTTATATACAGATAAATTCCATCCTAATAAAGAAGGATATAAACGAATTGGTGAACGTGTTGCCTCACTTATTACGTTAACGAAAGGGGAAAAATAATGGAAGAAACGTTAGTTGTACAACATGTACGAAAAACAATCGGAAAAAAAGAAATTATTAAAGGGCTTTCGTTTTCCTTAAAAAAAGGAGAAGTGTTCGGCTTCTTAGGTCCAAATGGGGCAGGAAAGACAACGACTATTCGCATGCTCGTCGGGTTAATTCGACCGACATCTGGAAAGATTTCAATTTGCGGATATGATTTACAAAAACAATTTACAAAGGCGATCCAACATATAGGCTGTATTGTTGAAAACCCTGAACTTTATCCGTATTTAAGCGGTTGGGAAAATCTTGAACACTTCGCACGAATGGTTCCAGGAATTACAGCTCATCGCATTCAAGAAGTGGTTGAACTCGTCGGTCTACAAAATCGGATCCATGATCTTGTTCGTACGTATTCGCTCGGCATGCGTCAACGCCTCGGTATTGCACAAGCGCTACTTGGAAAACCGACGGTGCTTATTTTAGACGAACCTACAAACGGCTTAGATCCTGTCGGCATTCGTGAAATGAGACAGTTTATTCGCTCGCTTGCTGAAAAAGAACAGTTAAGTGTGCTCGTCTCATCGCATTTATTGAGTGAAATACAACTTATGTGCGATCGTGTGGCGATTATGTCGAAAGGTCAGATTATTCGTATTGATACGGTCGAACATTTACTACAAGAACAAGCTCGGACATATTGGAGCGTTGATCCGATAGATACAGCCAAACAAATACTACAAAATGAAACGACTTTGCTCGGTGAAAAAGATGGAGCGCTCGTGACAATCTATGAATCAAATGAAACGATTGCGCGTTGCAATGCTCGTTTAATTGAAGCAGGGGTATATGTCAGTGGAATTGAACGCAAACTTCCAACACTAGAAGACTTATTTATTGAATTAACGGGAGGGGAAACGATTGATTAATCTTGTATACAATGAAATGTTAAAAATTGTTCGTAAAAAACGCTTGTTTATTATCGCAGCGATCGTTGCTGTTCTCGTTAGCTTATTTACATACGCGCAATTTAAACAAATCGAAACGATTCGAGAACGGATCGGAACGACAGATTGGCGCACACAGCTACAACAACAAATCATCGACACACAAAACCGATTAAACTCAACAGGCATTTCTGAGGAATGGAAAAAGTTTCTTAAAATCCGTTTACAGCAACAACAATATTATTTAGACAACGATATTAATCCGATGGCACCGGGTGCTCCAACATTTATGCGCATGTTTATTGAAAACTCCATTGAGTTATTTTTACCGCTTCTCGTTATGGTCATTGCAGCTGATCTCGTTTCATCAGAGGCAAGTGGAGGAACAATCAAGCTGTTGTTGACACGTCCTGTGAAACGATGGAAAGTTTTAATGAGCAAATATATAGCGATGATTTTATCTACGTCGTTTATCGTATTTTCTGTCGCTCTATTATCATACGCTATCTCTGGCATTGTATTTGGATATGGTGGATGGAATTTGCCGCTTTTAACAGGATTTTCGGTTCAAGGTGAAGAACTAAATACAACAGCTGTTCATCTTATTCCGCAATGGAAATACTTACTTATTGAATTCGGGCTTGCTTTTTTTGTTTCGCTCGTCGTCGGTACGCTTACGTTTATGTTGTCCGTATTAATACGTAGTACAGCCGCGGTGATGGGAATTATGCTTGCTGCCCTTATTTCAGGTGCGATTTTATCAAGCATGGTATCATCGTGGGAGTCTGCGAAATATTTATTTATGGTAAATTTACGACTCACAAGTTATGTTAGTGGAACGGCGCCACCGATTGATGGGATGACACTTTCCTTTTCAATGACTGTGCTCGCCGTTTGGGCGCTTGGTGCACTGATCGTTTCTTTTTATGTATTTACGAAAAGGGATGTTTACTAATGAAAAAAAAGATTTATACGGTCATGGATGCATTACGACACCGAACACCAACGGTTATGGATTTCGACAAATACGCTACATATGCTGTTCTTCTTCCACTCATCCGTCAACACGATGATACATTTGTCTTATTTGAAGTGCGTTCATTTCAATTGCGTCGACAGCCAGGTGAAATTTGTTTTCCGGGTGGAAAAATGGATCCGTGTGATCAAAGTCCACAAGAAACAGCCATTCGGGAAACATGTGAAGAGTTGGGGATTGAAAAAGAACATATTACACATGTCGTTCCACTTGATTATGTGCTTTCACCGTTTGGTATGGTCATTTATCCGTTTGTTGCATTTGTGAATAACGCACACATGCAAATCAATAAAAAAGAAGTGGAAGATGTATTTACCGTCCCGTTATCTTTTTTTATTGAAACGAAACCAAAAATATATCGTGTTCAATTCGAACCAAAGCCCGAAGACGATTTCCCATTTGACGATATTCCTGGAGGAAGACAGTATAATTGGCGACCAAGGCAAATCGAAGAACATTTTTATTACTACAAAGACAAAGTCATTTGGGGATTAACCGCAAAAATTGTGTATCATTTCGTTAGACTTATTGAACAGATGAGGGGAGAATAAGTATGGGACAACCTGTTGATTTAGGATTTGGCATTTCACTTATTGATTTATATGATCTACAAACTGCCCAGCGAACAGGAGCATATGTTTTTCATGAAGAAGAAGTGACGATTATCGAAACAAGTGCGAGCCCTTCTATCCCGCATTTACTTAAAGGACTAGAAGCAATCTCTATTGATTTACACGACGTAAAAAACATTATCGTTACACATATTCATTTAGATCATGCTGGTGGGGCGGGGATGTTACTACAACATTGTCCAAATGCTCGCGTATTCGTTCATCCAAAAGGCATGCGCCATTTAGCTGACCCGTCTCGTCTCATTGCAGGGGCAAAAGCCGTTTATGGCCAATCGTTTGACGCTTTATTTGACCCGATTGTTCCAATTCCTGAAGACCGATTAATTGTAAAAGAAGATGGAGAAACGTTACAAATTGGAAAAAATCGTACACTAACGTTTCTTCATACACCGGGGCATGCGAATCACCATTTCTCTATTTATGATCAAACAAGTAACGGCATTTTTACAGGTGATACAGCCGGTGTCTTTTACCCTCAATTGCTTTCGTACGGTGTTGAGTTATACCTGCCGTCTACATCGCCAAATCAATTTGATCCCGAAGCGATGCGCACATCGATTGAAAGATTTATGACGTTACGTCCAGATCGTATATATTTTGGCCATTTTGGTATGTCAACACATACACAAGTAGTTTGGAATCAACTTCATTACTGGTTACCGCTCTTTGTGCAAATCGGTTATGATGTTGTAAATGAACAAATGAATCTATCTTTTACAGAAAAAACAGAGGCTGTGTCCAATCGTTTATTTGATCATATCCAAACATTTTTGCGCAAACAGCAAGTACCTGATGATGCCGATGTATATAAAATACTTCAGCTCGACTTACAAGTGTGTGCAATGGGTCTTGTTGACTATATAGAAAAACAAAAAAGGTAATTGACGACAAATCATGTTTTCGCTATAATTTCTTTGGCACCCCACTCATACGGAGGAGTACCCAAGTCCGGCTGAAGGGGTCGGTCTCGAAAACCGATAGGGGTGTCAAAGCCCGCGGGGGTTCGAATCCCCCCTCCTCCGCCATATCTCCTCTTTTATTCCTTCTTTGTGATCTTCAACTTTGTTTCTTTATTTCAATTGCGAGGATGTGACAATTTGAAAAAATATTATGTCGTTTGGGAAGGGGCGAAAACAGGCATTTTTTCTTCTTGGGACGAGTGTAAACCGTACGTTATTGGCGTTCCGGGGGCGAAATATCGCTCATTTCCATCGAAAGAAGAAGCAGAACAAGCATTTGCGTCTAGTCCGTTTGTAAACCGAACGAAAAAAAATAAAGCGCATGCAACAAACTATGTAGAGGAAAGCATTTGCGTAGATGCGGCATGTAGCGGAAATCCAGGATGGATGGAGTATCGAGGAGTACATACGAAAACAGGGAAAGAGTTGTTTCATGTTGGGCCGATGATCGGAACAAATAACATTGGGGAGTTTTTAGCCATTGTTCACGCATTAGCATGGTTACAACAACAAAACAAAAGTTTGCCGATTTATTCTGATTCGGCAACAGCTATCAAATGGGTAAAAGGAAAAAAGGCGAATACAACGCTCGTTCGCAACGCTGAAACAGAACGTGTCTGGCAACTTGTTGAGCGTGCTGAAGCGTGGTTGCGCACGCACCATTATACAAATGAAATTATGAAATGGGAAACCGAGCAATGGGGAGAAATTAAAGCAGATTTCGGACGAAAGTGAAAGGAGAGGGATATTAACCTTCTCCTTTTTGCATGTCATCGAGTTGTTGTTTTAGTTTTTGTTTATCCAATTGTTCACCGATGATAACAAAATGTAACGGGACATTCATTTCCTCTTTCATATAGAGCGGTGTACCGTATGCATACTGAAAGGAGTAAACTCCACTTGTATGAGTAAAACGTAAAAATCCTTTCATGCGGTAAATAGTATCAGGAAGTTGTCGTACCCAGTGTTCGAACACGTCTAAGTCAATTGGGCTTGCAAATGTATGTACGTATGTTTGAATGCGTAGTCTTTCGATGTTCATTCGCTCATGCTCGTTTCTCATCCGCTTCGATAACAAATGAATATCTTCGATTCGTACATTAGAAAACGTTGTGAAAATTGTGCGCGCTTCGCTGTTGATCGTTTGTAACTCAAACGATAATTTCGCTTGTTCATCTGGACGTAATATATCTGTCTTATTGACAATTAATACATCCGCGTGACGAACTTGTTCTTTTAACAACATTTGCAGAGGAATGGAGAGTTGTTGACGATTCACCCAACGTGTTGCGTCGATTGTCGTAATAATGCCTCCCATTTGAATGCGATCAGCAAACAATGGCGACATACACGCATCGAGCACTTCAACAGGATGAGCTACCCCTGTCGTTTCAACATAAATGACGTCTAACTCATGTTGTTGAAGAAGTGAATGAAGTTCTACTTCAAATTGATCTTGAATGGTGCAACATACACAGCCGCTTAATAACTCACTTAACACAGCATCTTTTGAAACCGCATGCGAATCAATAGATACTTGACCGATTTCATTCATTACCACCGCCACTTTCCGTCCACGTTCTTTTTCATTTTGTAGTAGTCGCCTTAATAATGTCGTTTTACCACTTCCAAGAAATCCGGATAAAATATATACCTCTGTATGCATAAAATACCCCTTTCTACATGTTCCTTTTTGATCATAGTCAAAAAAGACAAAAATCACAAGAAATAATTTTTCAAAAAAGTATTTACAAGCCTTTTTCTTTACAAAATCTTTACTTGTTTATATAAGTATATGCTTATATAATGATTAATGGATGAAGGAGGGAGGTATATGCAGCACATCGAAGAGACAGCAAATATGCTAAAGCTATTAGGCGATAAAACAAGATTAATGATTTTAGCTATATTAAGTGAAACTGATTGTTGTGTGTGTGAGCTTGTTGAGATGCTACAAATGAGTCAGCCAGCTATTAGCCAGCATTTACGAAAATTAAAAGACAACGATTTAGTGAAAGAGACAAAAAAAGCGCAATGGGTGTTTTATTCATTAAATAAACAACATGAATTTTATCCAATGATGAAATGCATTTTCGCTTATCTGCCAGATCCAAAAGAACACATTCGTCAACTTGAGAAAAAAGGAATGCGCATTCGTTGTGAATAAAAAGAGAGGAGTGGTTTTTTGCTTTCCGTTACTCTTGCATCATTGATTTTTCTTATTACCCTCGTTTTTGTCATTTGGCAACCGCGCAATTTATCCATTGGTTGGTCTGCCTGCGGTGGCGCCTTATTAGCATTGCTTGTTGGAGTCGTTGATTTCCAAGATGTTATGGATGTAACGAACATCGTTTGGAATGCGACGCTTGCTTTTATTGCGATTATCATTATTTCTTTAATTTTAGATGAGATTGGCTTCTTCGAATGGGCAGCGTTACATATGGCGCGTGCGGCTAAAGGAAATGGAATTAAAATGTTTATATTTGTTTCCATTCTCGGTGCACTCGTGGCGGCGTTTTTCGCAAACGATGGTGCCGCACTCATCTTAACACCGATCGTATTAGCCATGGTACGCGCATTACAATTTGATGAACGAAACGTATTGCCATTTATCTTAGCAAGTGGATTTATTGCGGATACGACATCGTTGCCGCTTGTTGTCAGCAACCTTGTCAATATTGTATCTGCAGACTTCTTCCGCATTAGTTTTGGTGAGTACGCATCGCGTATGATTGTTCCAAACTTTTTCTCGCTCGCGGCGAGCATCGGGGTGCTTTACTTATATTTTCGAAAGGACATTCCGAAACGCTACAATTTATCGCATATCAAACAACCATCTGAAGCGATTAAAGACGTGCGCATGTTTCGATTGTCGTGGATCGTTCTTGCGGTTTTATTAATCGGCTATTTTGTCGGTGAATTCGTAAACATCCCTGTCTCGTTTATTGCTGGTGCTGTCGCGTTATTGTTTTTATGGATGGGAAGACGGAGCCCAGCTGTACACGTGAAACAAATATTAAAGGGAGCACCGTGGGCTGTCGTCTTTTTCTCGATTGGGATGTATGTTGTTGTATACGGATTACGCAACGTAGGATTGACGACCATTCTAGCAGATATGATCGAAGCGGCCGCAAATCAAGGGCTGTTTATGGCGACGATTGCCATGGGGTTTATCGCAGCGATTTTATCGTCTGTTATGAACAACATGCCGACAGTCATGATTGATGCGCTAGCGATAGCTGATACGAATACGACGGGAATCATTCGGGAAGCGCTAATTTATGCAAATGTAATCGGTTCGGACTTAGGACCGAAAATTACGCCAATCGGTTCACTTGCTACACTTCTTTGGTTACATGTGCTTTCAACAAAAGGAGTAAAAATTACGTGGGGCACTTATTTTAAAAATGGTTTAATTTTAACCATCCCAACATTATTTATTACTCTCGTTGGGTTATATATATGGTTACTTATTATTCATTAAAAGGAGTCGATTGAAATGAAAAAAGTAATTTATTTCTTATGTACAGGGAACTCCTGCCGTAGCCAGATAGCAGAAGGATGGGCAAAAAAATATCTTGGTGACGAATGGGAAGCATATAGCGCCGGCATTGAGGCGCATGGTTTAAATCCGAACGCAGTCAAAGCGATGAAAGAAGTAGGAATCGATATTTCAAACCAAACATCAGACATTATCAATGAAGAGATTTTAAACAGAGCCGATTTAGTCGTTACATTATGTGGACATGCGGCAGATCATTGTCCAGTCACACCACCGCATGTCAAACGTGTTCATTGGGGATTTGACGATCCAGCTAAAGCAGAAGGAACAGAGGAAGAAAAATGGGCCGTCTTTCAACGCGTCCGCGATGAAATTGGGGCACGAATTAAACGATTTGCCGAAACGGGAGAATAAATAAGAGGAAAAACAAGAAGCCGGGAAGAAACGTCCTGGCTTCTTTTCTTAATATAACGAAAATATATTGTTTTCAGATAAAAAAGAGCATAAAATGATTAAAGTATAGTTTTTGTTGTTTTCGCTGTTATCCACCCTAAACGATATATATTTTACGAATAAGGGAGAGATGTTTTTGTGCCAGTAAAAAATATAAAAACGTATATTCTTTTATTTTTAACTGCTACGATTTGGGGTGGTGCCTTTGTTGCTGGAAAAATCGCAACGACGACTTTACATCCTGTGTCAGTTGCTTTTTTTCGCTTTTTCGGTGCTAGTTTGATTTTGTTTCCATTATTGTACTGGAAAGAGCCGAATAGACCAACTCCGACGAGAAAAGATTGGATCGTGTTAGCGCTCCTCGGTTTAACGGGAGTGTTTTTATACAACATTTTCTTTTTTATAGCTACAAAATATGCACCAATTGTCAAAAGCTCATTAGTCATTGCAGTCAATGCTCCATTGATTACATTGTTGTCTGCAATATTTTTGAAAGAAAGATTGAACGGAAGAAGTATATTTGGCATGTTGCTCGCTGTATTTGGGGCTGTATATATTATTACAAACGGTCATCCGTCCGTACTTATCGAAATCGGTGTTGCTCCGATCGATCTTGTGCTAGCAGGGGCATGTCTCAGCTGGAGTACATATTCGGTCATTGGAAAAGTGGCAATGAAAACATATAGTCCGCTTGCGGCAACAACGTACGCAACAGGTTTTGGAACGTTATTTTTAGCACCTTTTGCGCTATACTATACTTCTTTTACATCTGTCCAAATGAGTGGATGGGATGTGTGGTTAAGCGTACTGTACGTTGCCGTTGTCGTTTCGGCTATCAGCTTCGTTTGGTGGTATAACGGTATTCAAAAAGTCGGAGCTTCAACCGCTTCAGTTTTCATTAATGTCATGCCGATTTCTGCTACGGTGATGGGAACGATCTTTTTTAATGAACATTTGACAATCACTCATATCGTTGGAGCGGCGTTTGTATTTAGCGGTATTTTGTTTAACATTTACAGTAAACAAGAAAAAGTGATGTTCCCTCTCATTAAGAAAGGGGCGAATATATGATTTGGGGGCAGGGGAAATGTGGAAAGGATATAGCCTCGTATTGTTATCGGCAACGGGATTTGCGTTTATTCCCATCTTTGCATTATACGCATATGACAACGGTGTCACTGTGACAACTCTGTTGTTTTTACGCTTTGCATTGGCTGCGCTTTTCTTTTTTCTGTATTTATGGTTAAAAGAAAAAAACTGGAAGGTTTCGCGGTCACATTTATTGTATTTATTTTTACTAGGTGGCATTTTCTATATGATGCAATCTTCTTTTTATTTTCAGGCAGTAAAATATATTCCATCTTCACTCGCTGCGTTGTTGTTGTATTTAAATCCGATATTCGTCGCTATTTTTTCGTTTTTTATTAATAAAGAAAAGCTAACAAAGCACATCATCATAGCGATTCTCATTTCTTTTTTAGGTATGTTGCTTGTATTAGGGGCACCAGAAGGAAAAATTCAGCCGCTCGGTATTGCGTTAGCCGTTGGAGCAGCGATTGTTTACTCAATGTACATTATCGTTGGAAATAAAGTGACCGCACACGTTCCACCCATTACAGCGAGCGCCTACATTGCACTCTTTGCCGCTTTGTCTTTTTTTGTTTTTGGAATCGGTTCGGGAACATTACATTTTCAATTTGACGCAAAAGGATGGCTTCCAATTATCGGAACATCGTTCGTCTCAAGCGTTTTG
The DNA here is from genome assembly GCF_000833605.1 of Anoxybacillus ayderensis. Classification (GTDB taxonomy): domain Bacteria; phylum Bacillota; class Bacilli; order Bacillales; family Anoxybacillaceae; genus Anoxybacillus; species Anoxybacillus ayderensis. The sequence continues at coordinate 33,295 of NZ_JXTG01000017.1, forward strand.
GCCATGTTGACGTTTTTTGCAGGAATGAATATTATCGGTCCGACAAAAGCAGCAATTTTAAGTATGATAGAACCGATCGTGACGTTCCTTCTATCGATGGTATTTTTACATGAAAGCATATCATCTCTCCAAATGATTGGGGGACTGATTGTGTTGAGTGGAGCTATGCTTGTTGTCACAACAAAAGAACTTAAACTAAAGAAAAAATCGACCTCCATCAGTGCGTGATAGGGGTCGATTTTGCAAAATGGCAGGAATATTACCTATCGTTATCTAATTCCAATAAATATGTCTTCATAGTAGCGAGGAGGATTGTTGTGAATCAAAATGTAAACTCCCCGTCGGTGGCGCTAGTGACAGGGTCCTCGAGCGGGTTTGGGCCACTCGTAAGCGTTGCACTTGCGCGTGAAGGATATCAGGTCATTGCTTCAATGCGAAATATGCAAAACAAAGAAATGCTTGCAACCGTGGCGTCTGAAGCCGGCGTGTACGATCGGATAGAAATCGTATCTCTCGATGTCACCGATTTCGCTGCGGTGGAATCGGTCATGCACGATGTCATCAATCGCTACGGACGGATCGATGTATTAGTTAACAACGCAGGGTTTGCCACTGGCGGTTTTGTAGAGGAACTCTCACTTGAAGAGTGGGAGCGTCAATTTGCGACAAACTTTTTCGGGTTAGTGGCCGTCACAAAAGCTGTTTTGCCAATTATGCGAACGCAACGGAGCGGTAAGATTATCAACATTAGCAGCATTAGCGGACGAGTCGGTTTTCCGGCGATGGGTCCATATGTCGCTTCAAAATTTGCTGTCGAAGGATTTAGCGAATCGCTTCGTTTAGAGATGTTGCCGTACGGAGTATATGTCGTCTTAATTGAGCCTGGGTCATTCAAAACAAACATTTGGTCAAAAGGGCTTCAAGGGGTGTCCGTCCGTTCGGATTCACCATATGCAAAAGAAATGAAAACCATTGTGCAATACGTGAATCGAGTAGTCAAAACAGCACCACCTCCTGACGAAGTCATTAGGCAAATAATTAAAGTCGTCCAATCGCCGACTCCGCGTTTGCGTTACCCTGTAGGGAGAGGGGTCACATTGACGTTAAGGCTGAAAAACTGGTTGCCGTGGAAGTGGTGGGAATGGATTGTCATGAAATCTCTTAAATAGAAATAAGCACCATATATACAACTACAGAAAACATACATTTGGAAGTAGGAGGGAGGGAAACTTCACTTCAATGACTGTAAAGAAGCCAACAAATATATTAGAGAAATTACAAGCGCGATTGAATCACCGTTTTGCGGCTTTGGAAGAAGACATCTTTCATCTTATAAAAGAAGAATTGGTGTCGTTAGAAATTACGCCCGAACCTTTTCTTACAGTAAAGGACGTTTGGGATGATATAGAGTTGTATTGTTTCGATGAAAATTTATCTAATCGATGCGAAGAGAAAATACAAGCGTTTCTTTATGACTTACTTGCTAATTGTGTGAGAGAATTAGGAGTGGACGAAGTACGTACGTATCTCATAACCCAAGGGTGGTCAGATGAGGTGGAAGAAATGGACATGGAAGACCTTATTTACGAGGTAAATGAGCTATTAGACTGGGAAATTGCAGAAATCACCTTGGATTTGCTTGAGCATTTTGGCCAGTATGAATTGTCATTTCTCTATCGCAAAGAATATCCGTTTCAACAGTTATGTAAACAAATAGAAAAACCAGTGGATTTGCATTTTTTGAGCGATGCTCTATCTTCTTGGTTATTTGCAAGAAAGGAACAGATAAAAAAACAAATTCGAGAGGAGTGCGGAGAAACGCTGTTAGACGACTCATTAAAGATAACACCTTTTTCTAGCGAGAAACTAGTACAAGCCTTTTTTGATGCGGTGGATGAAGAACACCTAGCACAAATAGTTAAATACGTAGAAACAGAATTGACGAACGAAATAAAAACTCGCTTCCAAGCCTTACTTGCCATTCGTCAAACATCTATATGGAAAGTTTGTGAATCCATTATTGTTCAACATGTAGGCATATGGCTTCATGAAGTAAAAAAAGAAGCAAGAGCTCTGTACGATGAATGGGAGGAGCTTTGTCGCTTGCTCGAGAATAGTTGTTCTAAAGAGATGATAATAATCCTTGATAAAATGCGGCACTATCCGACTTTTATAAAAAAAGTAGATAAAAAACGAAGAACGAAAGAGGAATACGAAGCGATTCTATCTAAAATTGCGTATACGTATGTACAGTTGCTAAACGAAAAATATCAATGTTCAATAAAATGGAATCCACAAAAAATGAACCGTTGGTTGAGTACGTGGTTTACACCAATGGAAGAATTCGAACGATCGTTTCTTCATTCCAAGGAGTTTAACCGCCACTTAAAGGCGATAAGCAAGCAAATTTTTGAACATCCTTTATCACTTTCCGCTTCATCGGTTCACAAAAAATATATCGTCCATGTCGGTCCGACTAATTCTGGAAAAACATACGACTCAATGCAACGGTTGCTTCAAGCAAAAACAGGGATGTATTTAGCACCATTGAGATTGCTTGCGTTAGAAAAGTTTGAGGAGATGTGTTCCCACGGTATTGCATGTGCCTTAATAACAGGAGAAGAAAGAAAAAATGTACATGGCAGTACACATATAAGCGCAACGATCGAGTCGGTGAATGTCACCGATGAATTTGAAGTTGTCGTTATTGATGAATGTCAATTATTAGCGGATGAAACGAGAGGGGCTGCTTGGGTCAAAGCAATTATCGGGGTGAAAGCGAAAGAAATTCATTTGGTTGCTGCACCGCATGCTGTTAGCTTGCTTCAAACACTGCTAGCTTACCATCAGTTTGATTTTGAAGTGATCGAACACAAACGTACCACTCCACTTATTTGGGAAGAAAAGGATTTTTCTTTTCCAAAAGACTTGCAAAAAGGAGATGCACTTATTGTTTTTTCAAAAAAGAACGTTCTCCATGTTGCCGCTTCACTCGTAAAACAAGGCTATAACGTTTCGGTTTTGTACGGAAGCATGCCTCCTGAAACAAGAAGAAAACAAGTCGCGCAATTTCGGAAAGGGTTAACCGATATATTAATAGCAACCGATGCCATTGGCATGGGAATGAATCTTCCTATTCGAAGAGTCATCTTTATGGAAAGTGAAAAGTTTGATGGGAAAGCCGTTCGTACGTTAAAAGCAGAAGAAGTACAACAAATCGCAGGACGAGCAGGAAGAAAAGGAATATATGAAGAAGGGTTCGTCTGCGCTACGGTAAATCGAAAGAAAATAAAAAAGTTGTTAGAGGCGCCGGTAGCTCCTATTGAATATAGTTTTCTCCCTATATCAATCGAATCACTAAAAAAGTTTCCTTACGAATCATTCGATTTATTCAAACGGGCATGGAGCTTTTATCAAAACGAATTAAAAGAAACGCCTTATCGTGTTCATGAAATAAGCGAATGGGAAAGAAAAATGTTCGTTTTAGAAAAAACATTGAAAAAGATGAAGATCGAACTCCCTCTTTGGAAGAAATTATCTTTCTGTTTCGTTCCGTTTTCAATCGAAGAAACGAAGATAACAGATTGTTGGCTAACGATGATTAGAGAATATTTAACGGAAGGGAAGGTAGCTCTGCCGCCTATCCTTACGTCGGTCGATGCAATTGATGAATTGGAGAACGGCTATAAACAGCTTATGTTATTTACGTCATTTGCTTATTCTCAATCGTTGTCTTTTAACGAAGAAGAGGTTTTTGAACTAAAAGAAAAAATTTCTGAAAAAATATTTGAAGTACTATCTAAACATTTGATACGCTATATGAAAAAATGTAAAATTTGCAATCAGGAATTGCCTTGGGATTTTCCATATCCACATTGCCATCATTGTCATGAATATATGTATGTGGAGATGTCTTTTTAATTTGCTGCTTATCTTTCTAGGAGAATTTTTCATAAATGAACAATATAAAAACTTATTTCCTTCTATATAAAAGCGGATGAGATAAAAATAAGCTGTTGAGCTTGTGTCAACAGCTTATTTTCTTCTAGCTACTAATTTCCGAGAGACAGTTGCCATGATACACCGTATCGGTCTTCTACCCATGCAAACTTTTTGCAAAATGGATAGGCACCTAGCGGCATGAGCACTTTTCCTGATTGGGATAGTTGTTCAAAAGCACAGTCAATTTCTTCTTCTGTATCACACGTGACACATAGAGACATCGCAGGCGTAAACTCGTGATGTTCGACGTGATTATCAATCGCCATCAACCGTTGCCCTTTCAATAGAAACGTGGCATGAAGCACCATTCCGTTTTCTTGATGCACAATTTGTTCGATTTCTGCCGGAGAAAAAACGGACATATACAAACGAATCGCTTCTTCTGCTTGCCCAGAAAACATGAGGCACGTCATAATTTTTTGTTCCATAAATACACGCTCCCTTATAACTGTAGAACACCAAAAACGAATATATGTTCTTGTATTTAATTATCGCCAATTCACAATTCATTGTCAATAGTAGAATTTTTTACTAACTTGACTATGTACCTTAGTACAAAGTTTATACTTAAATTGGAAGTGAGGTCATTCAATGTATCGGATTAGCGAACTAGCCAAACGGTGTGGCGTGAATAAAGAAACGATCCGCTATTATGAAAAGCGACAGCTACTTCCACTCCCTATGCGAACAGAAGCGGGGTATCGTTTATATTCAGATGCAGATGCAAAGCGCGTCCAATTCATTAAACGTCTGCAACAACTCGGATTTTCTTTAACGGAAATTCATCAGCTACTTGGCATTGTCGATCAAGATAAGGAAAGATGCGCGAATATGTATGTGTTTGTATCGAAAAAAGTGGAAGAAGTGCAAAAGCAAATCAAAGACTTGCAGCGAGTAGTACATGTGCTACAAGACTTGCAGAAGCGGTGCCCGGACGAAAAAGCGTTATACGAGTGCCCGATGATTGAAATGCTAATTGAGGAGGAATTTTCAACATGAAAAGATATATGATGCGCATTGAAGGAATGACGTGTCCAAGCTGTGAAAAACATATTGCTTCGATTCTTAAACAAATCGGCGCAAAATCCATTGATGTTAGTTTTCGTCGTAGAGAAGCGGTGTTTGAACTTCCTCATGCCAACGTGGAAACGGCAAAACAAGCCATAACTATGGCTGGTTATGAGCCGATAGAAGCAGGGGAAGTTGATGCAACAAGAGAATATGACTACATCATCATTGGCTCTGGTGCTGCCGCTTTTGCGTCGGCAATCGAGGCAAGCAAGTACGGGGCGAAAGTTGTCATGATTGAAAGAGGAACGATAGGAGGAACATGCGTTAATATCGGCTGTGTCCCTTCAAAAACGTTGCTCCGAGCAGGAGAAATAAACTACTTAGCAAAAAATCATCCGTTTCTTGGGCTGCATACGTCTGCAGGAACGGTCGATTTATCTGCACTAATCGAGCAAAAAAATGAATTAGTGCGCGATCTACGCCAAACGAAATATGTAAATCTCATCAACGAATATGGATTTACGCTCATACAAGGAGAAGCGGTATTCTTAGACGAAACGACAGTAGAAGTCAATGGGAAAAAATTATCAGCGAACCGCTTCCTGATTGCCACAGGTGCTTCTCCGGCAGTTCCTAATATTCCTGGGCTTGCGGGTGTGGATTACGTCACAAGCACGACGCTACTTGAACGAAAAGAAGTACCGAAACGATTAGCGGTCATCGGTTCTGGTTATATTGGTATCGAACTCGGCCAACTGTTTCATCATCTTGGTTCTGGGGTCCCACCAACAAAAAGCGCAAAACATACGCTAAGCAAATTTCGACATGAATAAAGCCGAGTTTTCCTACGCTAAGGAAATTTCGGCTTTTATTTTTATTGAATAAGAGGGCGCAGTGAATTTAAACTAGCTATTTTCTTCATATCAAAGGTGTATTCACCAAGAAAATTGATATGCTCCCATCCTAATGGTGAAATATGTTTTAGCAAGTCTTCTCGCAAATCTCCTTTTTCCTTCAACAAATTTATTGCTTCGGTAAGGTATACGGTATTCCATACACTAATGGCATTAATTATAATGTTTAAAGCACTTGCACGTTGAAGTTGATCTTGTAGTCCTCGTTCTCGTAATTCGCCTCGTTTTCCAAAGAATAACGCTCTTGCCAAGCCATTCATAGCTTCTCCTTTATTTAATCCTCGCTGAATACGCCTACGTAGGGCTTCATTAGATATATAATCTAAAATAAAAATAGTCTTTTCGATTCTTCCCATTTCTCGTAAGGCAGTAGCTAACTTGTTTTGTCTTGCATATGACCCTAATTTCCCCATAATCAGCGAACCAGACACTTTTCCTTCTCGAATCGAATGGGCTAAACGGAGCACATCATCAAAGTTTTTTTGAATAATCTTTGTGTTAATTCGCCCACGAAGTAATTTTTCTAGATCAGGAAAATCACTTGGCTTTTGAATGGTGTATAGTTTAGCATCAGCTAAATCACGAAGTCTTGGTGCAAAACGAAAACCTAACAAATGACTTAAACCAAAAACTTGATCGGTATAACCAGCCGTATCAGTATAATGCTCCTCAATATTTAATTCGGTTTCATGATGAAGCAGTCCATCGATGACATGTACAGCATCTCTTGCATTTGTATTAATGACTTTCGTATAAAAAGATGAAAATTGATCACTCGTAAATCGATAAATGGTTGCCCCCTTCCCTGTACCATAATGAGGATTTGCCTCGGCATGTAACGATGAAACTCCAACTTGTACTCGCATTCCATCAGATGAAGATGTGGTGCCATCTCCCCAATAAGAGGCTAAAGCAAGTTTGTGTTGAAAATTTACCAAAGTTGCCTGTGCTCGATTTATAGCATCATCATACAATCGCCATTGTGCGGCATTGGCCATCTGGTGATAAGTAATTCCAGGTGTAGCATCTGCCATTTTAGTCAACCCAATATTCGTTCCCATCGCCATAAGTGCAGCCATCAAAATGACCTTTTCCTCTCCCTTCGGAGGGCGATTGGTGGAAGCGTGTATTAACATTTCATCAAATCCTGTCCAGTGTGCTACTTCCATTGAAAGATCAGTGAGCTTAATTCTTGGAAGCATATTATATAAGGATAAACTGAAGGTTCGTGCATCTTCTGGGGTATTCTTTTCTAAACGATCCACTCTAAGTTTTGCTTTTTCTATATTTACTCCTTCAAGACTATCAAGGTTATTTGAAATCCATGTAAAGCGTTCAGCTAGAGCCTTTCTTCTTTCTTCAAGATATTCCTCTGCTGATGAACGAACTGCCAGTCTAGTTTCCTTTAAATTGGTTGTTGTCCATTCATCTTTGGGAACAAGGTAATCCTCAAAGTCTTTATGGAGCCTACTACCGACTACAGATACGTCTCCTGAACGAATATGATTTTTTAATTCCGTTAGGGCAGCCATTTCATAATAATGTCGATTAATAATTCCTTCCTCGTCATACACATGCTTTTCCCATCGTTTTGGGACGAAATCTAACGGAGCTCCATCTGGTACTTTTCTTTTGCCGGATTTATTCATCTCGTTCAATGTTTTTAATGCACGTAATAATGGTTCTGCTGCTTTTGTAGAACGAAATTCTAACGATTTCAGAAGAGCAGGGGTGTACTTTCTCAAATAAGTAAATCGATTCTCTAGCAAATCAAGGTAATCATAATCCATTGGTCGGGCTAATTTTTTTGCTTCTTCAACGGAAGCAACGATTTTATCCCAAGGCATTACCTTTTCAATGGTGCTAAATGGATCAAGTCCTTCATCTCGTGCTTGAATAAGTGCAGCCCCAATATCTGCAAAATGAACAACTTTTTCATTAACTGCTTTTCCATTTTCCCTTTGCATTTCCTCTTGTGTTTTACGGCCTTTCGATTGTAAAATCATCATTTGTCGATCATGAATTTCAATTGCTTGGTCAATTAAATCCTGACTTAGTGTTACTAGGTATGCTATAAGAATGGCATATTTCTTATTTTCTTTAAATCTACGAAATGAATGAGGTTCATAACGAGCCCCAATGCGAGATAATTGAAGTAATCGATTAGGATGAACTTCATTCATGTTTAATGGGAGTTTCAACTCTCGAATATATTCTAAACGTTCTATTACTTTCAGAAAGGCATCGGGTGATGATTGGCCGGGAAGTTCTCTCAACCATGCTAATGGGGTTTTCCTGCTGTCCACAAAAGGATCTATAAGTTGATCCAATTTATGTTTTTGCCACACTGAAAGAGTGGCAGTTAAGGTTTTAAAAATCTTTTCCTCTGCCCTACGACGAGTTTCCCACACGAGTCGCTCTATTGTAGTCACTCCAGGAAGAATTATTTTTCGATTCCTAAGTTCTTCTTGAACAGTTCGAAGCAGATACATGGAATTTCCATTTTGAAGAGCATGTTTCAAAAGATACTGAGCTAATTCCCGATATGTACTTAAAGAAAAATTCTGATATCCATATACCTGTCGAATTTCTTCCATATGTTCATGCTTGGTTGGGTCACGTTGGGCATATAAAGAGAAAGAATCAGGATTAGCATTGATTTGTTTAGCTATATATTGGATTATATAATCTGGTATAGGTTCAACGTCTGTGAGAGACCATCCGGGATAGCGCAGTACACATAATTGGACAGCAAATCCCAAACGATTATGATCTCTTCTATGCCTTTTAATAATCTCTATGTCATATTGAGAAAAAGTATAGTAGGTTTCTAGTTCCCGTTCGGTCATATCAGCCGGAATTCTTACAAATTCTGCTCTTTGATCAGTTGTAAGCAGTTCCTTTCCTCTTGATGCCATTTCCTCCCGTCCCTTCATAAGTTTAGTTTATTTCTTTTCTAGGTATCGATAAACGGTTGTTCGTGAAACTCCCCACATTTGGGCAATATCTGTAATAGGTGTCCCACTTGCCACTAGTGTCTTTAACATCTCTAATTCTTTCTTATCTAACTTTTCCGGTCTTCCTCCTAATCGTCCTCTGGCTCTTGCTGCAGCACGTCCGGCTGCCGAACGTTCGTGAATAAGATTACGCTCAAATTCGGCAAAAGCCGCAAAGAGATGAAACATAAGTTGTCCCGTAGCGCTAGCCTTGTCCATCGTAATGTTTTCTTGCAGACTATGAAAACTGACGCCTTGATCATTGAGATCATTGACAATCTTAATAAGATGCTGCATATTCCTTCCCAATCGATCTAAGCGCCAGACCACTAAAGTATCACCAGTTCGAACAAAACGGAGAGCATCTTCTAATCCCTGTCGTTTATCTTTAGCTCCACTGATCTTATCGGTAAATATCTCCCCACAGCCATGTTTTTTAAGCGCATCTAATTGTAAATCTAAATTTTGAATACCTGTGGAAACGCGCGCATATCCTACCTTCATTTATTTCATCCTCTTTTGATTATTCTGTTTTTATCGTAACATAACTTAATCGGTAGGTAATATCTGAACATAGATTTATTTACAGGGTTTATCACTAGCATTGCAGTAATTAAATCTGATGATTCAAAATACTAAGAATGTTCAATTTTTTATTGATTTCGAAACAAAAAAATCCTTTACAATGGAAGTACAGGTGGTTCCTGTCCAAATCCAATCGTAAAGGATAACTGTTATGGACAAGAATACACTAATTTCATCATTTGGTAAATGGGTTTCACCCATAAATATTCAAAAACTTAGCGAACAAGTCAAAGAATTGAAACAGGACTATTACACAAAAAAGCTGACAACAGAAGCCTATATTAAATTTTTATTGGTAGCCCAACTGC
>NZ_JXTG01000018.1 GCF_000833605.1 Anoxybacillus ayderensis
AGACGAGCAACAGGCGAAACGACGTTTGGAGTCTTGGATTCATCGGTATTCGTTTTGTCCTTGTTCGGTTGTGCGCGCGATTGCAAAAGCGCTCGTCAAGCGAACAGAAGAAATCGTTTCTTGCATTTTATCCCCTTACTCGAATGGGAAAATGGAAGGAACGAATAACAAGATCAAGCTGATCAAACGTCGGGGATATGGATACAGAAATATCCAGCGTTTTGCATTACGGGTTCGGTTAGAAACGACTAACATACTTTAATGGCAGGTGCAAGTACATCTTTTGGTGATGAACCATTGTTATGTATGATGCTCAAGGAGTGCGTCATCAAGCAGGAGAGCTAGCTATTCGTGTAAATGAATTAACTGAAGAAATCGAAAAGATAAAAGGAGCTCCTGATGATGGTAAGCTTGATCGAAAAGAGGAGTTATTGCGTGAACGGCTTGGTCATCAGCCAATTGAAGTTATTGGCGGAGCGTTTCTTGGTATTGTTACAGGCGGGTTATCTTATGTCATAAGTAGAAAGCGCTCGCTATGAGAGGCGAGCGCTCTTTTTCCTTTGCCATATATGTTGAGGGAGTTCGGAAAAAATCATTCCTAATAAAATGAGTGCAGCCCCGAATAAAGCGGCCTGTTGAAGACGCTCATCATTCCATATATACGCAGTCAAAGCAGCAAAAACAGGTTCTAGAGCAAAAATTAAAGCAACACGTGTTGGAGATGTATATTGTTGAAAATGCGTTTGAATAAAGAAAGCAATTGTTGTTGCGAATAGTGCGGTGATGAGTAAAGCGACCCATACATCAAATTTTAAAAAAATGGAGAGCGGAACAACGGACCAATCTTCGAACAAATATGAACATATAAAACAAATAATAGATACGGTCTGAACTTGAACGGTTGTTAGCAGGACGGCTGAAAATTTTGTCGCATAAATGCTTGTTGAAACGATATGTAATGCAAAAGCGATGGCGCATAAAAAGACGAAGAGATCACCTTTGTTCATTGACATATCTCCATTTATAGTCAAAAAATATAGCCCACACGTAGCTAACACACTTCCAACGACAGCATTCAGCGAAGGTTTTTGCTTTAAAATCATAAATGAAAGAAAAGGGACGAGAACAACATTTAATCCAGTAATGAATCCTGCTTTTGATGAAGTAGTGTACAATAAGCCGATCGTTTGAAAAGCATATCCAAGACATAACCAAATGCCAAGAATAAATCCAGCGCGTATAAGTTGCTTATCTAGCGGTTTTCGTTCAAAGATAAATACCCAAATCCATAGCAATATACTTGCGATCGCAAAACGTACGCCATTAAATAACAATGGGGGCAAAAAAGCAATGGCGTTTTGAACGACGACAAACGTAGCGCCCCAAACGAAAGCGACAAACAATAAACTTATATCTGCTTTATACTTCATATTCCGCTCCTTTACAAGAAATGTTGTATAAGACCGAAGTCTCATACAACATTTTACCATCATTCCATATATTTTGGGGATATTTTTTTGGCGATATATACGAACGGTGTATCTAACGTTGCGACAATCCATTTTAATACATATGTCGTAATAAAAATTTGTAGCCAATCATGAAATGGGAATACACCGAGAAACGCGATTGATGTGAAAACGAGCGTATCGACCAATTGGCTAATCATCGTACTTCCGTTATTGCGAATCCAAAGTTGAGAATCATGCGGGAATTTCTTTTTAAACCAATGAAACAAGTAAACATCAAGTGACTGGCTAATTAAAAAAGCAAGCAAACTACCAAGTGCGATACGTGGCAACAAACCGAAAATGGTTTCTAATGCTGGTTGTGCGAAGTCGGTAGCATGCGGTTTAAATAATAAAGCAAGTTGCATCACGATCGTGAGTGAAATGAGTGTAAAAAAGCCGAGCCATACCGCTTTTTGTGCTTCTTTTTTTCCGTATTTTTCACTTAAAATGTCAGTCACTAAAAAGGCGGTTCCGTACATGACGTTTCCAAGTGTAGCTGTCATGCCAAGCAATTCAACCGTTTTAACGACTTGTAAATTAGCGACAACAGTAGAAAAGCCGATCCAGACGAATAAACCTGAGCGACCAAAGAAACGATAAATGAGCAATACAAGTGAAAATGTAATGATGGCAGAAAAAAGACCGAGTATTTCATTGAACAAGATGATCCCTCCCTCGTATGAAAGTATAAAGGCACAAAGGATATTATACAATTGAGATCATTTTTTGTCTAAACTGTTATAATAAAATCAAAAAGAAAAGGTGAGCGACATGAAGGTGTTTATGGAGTGGACGTATGTAACACCGAAAAAAAAGGAAATGGTATGGACATCAAAAGAAATGGAAGTGGAGGAGGCTTTATCTTTTGCAGAAGATATAGAGAAAACAGGAAGAGTAAAACAACTTTTATTTTATGATACACGTGGTGTGGCATGGACGAAGAAAGAGCTAATCAAGCTAATGAAAGAAATTGAAACAGAGCCACATGATATTGTTGCCTATTTTGATGGTGGTTTTGACCATGAAACAAAAAAAGCGGGAGTTGGCGTTGTTATTTATTATAAACAAAACGGCGATCTGTTTCGTATACGTGCAAATGCGCAGCTAGATGAATTGCAGTCAAATAATGAAGCGGAGTATGCAGCATTCTATTTTTTACTCGAACAGCTTGAACATCTTGGTGTTCATCATTTACCCGTTGTTTTTCGCGGGGATGCACATGTCGTATTTCATCAATTATCGGATGAATGGCCTGTATTTTCAGAAGAAGGGAGATGGGTTGAGCGAATTGAGCAAAAAATGAAGAAGCTTTGTATTTCACCAATTTATGAACCAATTCGTAGAAAACAAAATGGTGAAGCGGATCAATTAGCGACACAAGCGCTTCATGGAACGATCATTACGAGTACAATGCGGTTGGAGCGTGAATGATGAATCGAAAAGATGTATTACTTCGGTTAAATGAGTTGTTTGATACGTATTGCCAAGAATGTTTTGTGAAAAGAACATTTCGTAAAGAGTGCGGAAAGTCGTATGCGCAATCGTTTTGCATTCAAACATGTACAGTAGGCGAAAAAATACAACAATACGGTCAGTTGCTTGTGAAACAAAAAACATAACAACAGAGTGTCCCGTATACTCGGGACACTCTGTTGTTACATGTGACTGATCGTCTCTGATAATTGATGATGTGCGTCTGCTAGTTCCTTTTCGCATTGTAACAACAACGGATCTTCTGCGCCTGTTTTGGCGCGCGCGATCGCTTCTTTGGCATTTTTAATTGCCTGTTTTGCATGATCAAACGCATGGTCATCTAAGCTCATCGTTGCTGCTGCCACCATTTTTTTGGCTGACTCAACCGCCAAACGCGCATTTTCGATTTCTGTAAATACGCTATCGGACTGAAGATGCGGTTTTTTTGGATTTTGTGTCATTACTATCCCTCCTCGTTTGTAGTATTTGTGTGAAAGGAGGCGAGTATGTAATGAAAAAAGACCAGCGTTTGCTGGTCTTTTCGTCGAGCTATATATGAATCATCTCAGACGATTATAATTTCACTACGTTTGCAGCTTGAGGGCCACGGTTTCCTTGAACGATTTCAAAAGAAACAGCTTGACCTTCTTCTAACGTTTTGTAGCCTTCACCTTGGATTGCTGTGAAGTGTACGAATACATCGTCTCCGCCTTCAACTTCGATGAATCCGTAACCTTTTTCATTGTTAAACCATTTTACTTTACCGTTTTGCATAATACTGAATCCTCCTAATACCTTTTAGCCAATAGGCTAATGAAAAAATTTTTCATATAACGGAATATATCCACAGCAACCAATCGGTGCAGGATATATATTCAGTTAGATGATAATTAGACTATACACGAATGACAAGGAAGAGTCAAGACAAAAAGGCGATTTTTTCAAAAAATTTTTTTAGAGGAGGATTTTTGTAATAAGTGCATAACATTAACAGTAAGGAGTATAGAAAGGGAGTGAGCGGCATGTATCGTGGTCAAATTTGTGGAAAAGAAGTCATCATTAAGTTAAGTAACCATGTACGAAAGCAAAAAGTCGATCAAGAAAAGCTATATCAAACGGTTTTAGCGTTTAGCGAAGCAGCATTTGAACAGCAGAAAGAACAATTTGGTATTGTAAGCAAACAAGGGTTAATTGTTGCCTCGGTTGAACAGCATGATTTGCCTGTGATTTCGGTAGATTATATCATTCCGTCTCACCATGTATATGATTAAAGCCCAGATCATCCTGGGCTTTCACTATGATAGGTGTTATTTCGTGATTCATGAATTTTTTTATGGAAAACAACTGTGAAAATATGTATGATCATAAATATATGAGGATAAAGGTGGGAAGATATGATGATGAAACGATGGACGATTCAAACAACGAAGCGAGATGAGTTTGTAGATGTTACTTCGTTTGTTCAATCATTTGTTACAGAAAGTGGAGTACAAGAAGGAATTGCTGTTGTTTATTGTCCACATACAACCACAGGAATGACGATAAATGAAAATGCTGATCCAGATGTGAAACGAGACATGATTCGTCGTTTTGATGAGTTGTATCCATGGCATCATGCGCTTGATCGGCATAGTGAAGGAAATACTGCGGCACATATGAAAGCAAGCACGGTTGGATCATCGGTGCATGTTATTGTCACGAAAGGTCAGCTGCTTCTTGGGACATGGCAAGGCATTTATTTTTGCGAGTTCGATGGGCCGAGAACGCGTACATTTTATGTAAAGGTGATGGAAGGATGAACGGACAACGTATTTTGCCTGCTGTACGTTCGATGAAAGATTTTGATAAACTTATCAAAATGAATTACGAATATGGGGTATTTTTAGATATTCATATTGGTATGCTGAAAAGTGTGTATACATACGCAAATGAACATGGTAAAAAAATGTTTCTTCACGTTGACTTAATTCAAGGGCTAAAAAGCGACGAATATGCGACGGAATTTTTATGTCAGCTCGTCAAACCATATGGATTGATTTCGACAAAAAGCAGCGTAATTACGAAAGCGAAACAAAAAGGTGTGATCGCAATTCAACGCACATTTATTATTGATTCGAATGCGTTTGAGCGAAGCGTTCAACTTGTAGAAAAAACAAACCCGGATTATATTGAAGTGTTGCCCGGTGTTGTTCCGAAAGTCATTTCCCAACTTCATGAACGAACGGGGAAGGACATTATCGCTGGCGGATTAATAGAAAATGAAACAGAGGTCGAAGCAGCGCTTGCCGCAGGGGCTGTTGCGGTAACGACATCAAATGTCGAACTTTGGCGGTATTTTGCTCCGTAACAAATGTATTGACAGCGTTTTCAAAAACGATTAGTCTTATAATTAAGTTTATTATGTTAGTGAGAGAGAGGAGAGACTCACACGCGTTTTGATGAATCGCGGTGTGGGTCTTTTTTTGCAAGGGGGATCGGTTTATGTACATTTTAGCTCTTGATCAAGGGACAACGAGTTCACGTGCCATTTTATTTAATCAAAAAGGGGAAGTTGTGCATATTGCACAAAAAGAGTTTACACAATATTTTCCTCAACCAGGATGGGTCGAGCATAATCCGAATGAAATTTGGGGTTCTATTTTAGCAGTCATTGCAACCGTATTGTCCGAAGCGGCTATTGAGCCGAAGCAAGTTGCGGCTATCGGTATTACGAACCAACGGGAAACGACAGTCGTATGGGATAAACAAACAGGGCAGCCGATTTATAACGCGATTGTATGGCAATCACGCCAAACAGCACAAATTTGTGAACAATTGAAACAGGCTGGATATAATGATGTATTTCATAAAAAAACAGGTTTGCTCATTGACGCTTACTTTTCAGGAACGAAAGTGAAATGGATTTTAGACCATGTTGATGGTGCACGTGAAAAAGCAGAACGTGGGGACTTATTGTTTGGAACAATTGACACATGGCTTACTTGGAAACTGTCTGGCGGGAAAGTACATGTAACTGACTACTCTAATGCGTCAAGAACGTTAATGTTCAACATTTATGAGCAAAAATGGGATGATGAGTTACTAGACATTTTACAAGTGCCGAAAGCGATGTTGCCAGATGTTCGACCATCTTCAGAAATTTACGCACATACGGCACCGTACCATTTCTTCGGACAAGAGGTACCGATCGCTGGAATCGCAGGGGATCAGCAGGCGGCATTATTCGGGCAAGCATGCTTTGAAGAAGGAATGGCGAAAAACACATACGGCACAGGTTGTTTTATGTTAATGAATACGGGTGAAAAAGCCGTTCAGTCAAAGCATGGTTTGTTAACGACGATTGCGTGGGGGATTGATGGGAAAGTCGAGTATGCACTAGAAGGGAGCATTTTCGTTGCTGGATCTGCGATTCAATGGCTACGTGACGGATTACGAATGATTAAAGAAGCAAAAGATAGCGAGGCGTATGCAATAAAAGTGCAATCAACAGATGGCGTATATGTCGTGCCAGCATTTGTAGGGCTTGGGACACCGTATTGGGATAGCGACGTACGAGGAGCGGTATTTGGCTTAACGCGTGGAACGACAAAAGAGCATTTCATTCGTGCCACACTTGAGTCGCTTGCATACCAAACGAAAGATGTGTTAACTGCAATGGAAGCGGATGCGGGTATTACGTTAAAAACGTTGCGTGTAGACGGCGGAGCAGTGAAAAACAACTTTTTAATGCAATTTCAAAGTGATATTCTCGGTGTACCAGTTGAAAGACCGGTTGTGAATGAAACAACAGCGCTTGGTGCGGCATATTTAGCAGGACTTGCGGTTGGATATTGGCAAAGTAAAGATGAAATTGCGAAGCAGTGGAATATTGATCGTGCCTTCGAACCGAAAATGTCTACTGATGTTCGCCAACATTTATATGATGGATGGAAAAAAGCAGTTCGCGCTGCACAAATGTTTAAATGAAAAAAAAACCAGCTACCCACTCGGTAGCTGGTTTTTTTAAAAATAAAACTATGTTCTAAATAATCAATAGAAAAACAGAAATATTTCATCAATATAACCGTTTTCACATAAAAAAAAATGTGATAATATAATCAATAAAAAGACAAAAAATTTTGGTTTTAAAGAAATGTGAGGGCTATATGGTATACGATGGAATTATTTTAGGAATTCTCATTGGCTTATTTCGCGGAGGTAATTTCAAAGGCATCGCAACTTTGAAGTTAAAAGGAGGTTGGATTTTTCCAATCTTATTGCTTGTGCAATGGATTTTTTTCTTGTTGCAGGATCGTATCGCTATTTTAGCGAATATAAGTAACATCACATTTATCGTTGTCTACATCGTTGGATTAACGTTCATTTGGCTTAATCGTCATTATCCGGGGATGAAAACGATTTTTGCTGGTGTGCTTTTAAATTTCATTGTCATTGCTTTGAATGGCGGTAGAATGCCTGTTTCACTTGAAGCGACACAAGCTGTTTTAGGACAAGAATACGTCGAGCTTCTAAAAACAGGACTTTACGGGAAGCATACGGCTATTACAAATGACACCATTTTCCCGTTCTTAGGGGACATTATCCCTTTAGCACCGCCTTATCCGCGTGCAAAAGTGATTAGCATAGGCGATGTAGTCATGAATATTGGTGTGTTTTTGTTTATTCAGTATTTAATGATGAAGGAAAAACAAACAAATTCTCTTCAACCAACACATGAAGGGAGGTGAAAAACATGAACGCACGCGTGAAAAACGTACTTATTAATCTCGTCGTTATCGGTTCTGTTATTGTTGCGTTGACTTCAGGGATTAGAATAATTGGGGTATAAATAAATTGGGGAGGTTTTACCTCCTTTATTTTTAACATTTTTATCCGATTATAGATTCAGGGTGAGTGACTAATATATGGTGAAAACTCGATCGCAGGTATACATTTATATTTTGGGTTTATTTTCCTTTTTTTCGAGTAGTATGGTGTTTCGTTCTTATTTTCACCTTCCGACTGTTGAAGAATGGGTATGGATCTATTTTTTAGCTATCACAGCGTTTTTTTTAACTTATTTTGAGATTCAAGTAGTTGAAAATAAGAACACTTTTTCTATGGATTCAGCTATTTTTCTGGCAGCGGCACTACATTTTGGCCCTTCTGTGGCAATTTGGAGTTTTTTACTTTTTTCTTTGGTTAGAATTATATATCACAGGCATATTCCGTTATGGGCGCATCTTTTGAATTTTTCAATGTATTTATTGATGATGGTAGCAGCGTTTTTGCTCTTTTTCTTCTTCGGAGGTAAAATAGGTGATGAAGTTTCAGAAAATCTATATCCTTACATATTCAGCTTGACTGTATATTTTGCAATTAACATTTTGATTATAGCAGGGTTTTATTTAACAGATAGATCGAAGAAGTTTAATAGGGTATTTAACATAGGTCTTTTAAAAGAAGTATTTTTTGCATATTTCGTCACACTACTTCTTTCTTTAGTGCTTATTATTTTAATTGATAACGAAGGTTTTTTTGGGTTGTTTTTATTTACAGTTTTAGTTGTTTTGTTATCCATTACGTTTGGAAAAGTGCTCGAGTGGTATCAAGAAATGGCTAACCAGGCAAATAAAGATTACCTCACCGGCTTATATAACCACGGATATTTTAAAGATTACTTAAAGGAACTATTTCGGGAGACGAAAAGAACGGGTGGTCAGTTTTCGGTTGCTTTTTTAGATTTAGATGATTTTAAAAAATATAACGATTATCACGGTCATGTGCAAGGTGACCGATTGTTGAAATTTGTTGGGGAGTATTTAAAAAATGAAACGAAAGATCGTGGTTTTACAGTAGCACGATATGGTGGAGAAGAGTTTGCGATCATTTTGCCGAAAACGGAGAAACACGAAGCAGCAGCTTTTATGGATCAATTGCGGAAAAAATTAAATGACACGCCATTTGACGGGGTCGAACGACTTCCATATCGTTGTATTTCGTTCTCATGCGGAATTGCTGAGTATGAATCTGACATGTATGAAGAAAGTGAACTGCTACATAAAGCTGACCAAGCGCTTTATTATTCGAAAGCACAAGGAAAAAACAATGTGCAATTGTATGATGAGAAAAGAATATCTCGTGATGCATTGAAATTTAAAGAAGACTTAGATGCAATTGAAGAGCAGCTGAAACTGTTGCTTTATAAAGACGTGTATACATATCGTCATAGTAAACGTGTATTTACATATGCAATGGAATTTAGTGATCGATTGCCGCTTACAGAAGAAGAAAAACGGACTCTTATTTTAGGGGCACTCGTTCATGATATTGGTAAAATCGAAGTTTCGCGAGACATTATTAATAAAACAGGCAAACTCACCTCTGATGAATGGGAAATGATGAAAAAACACGTCATATGGGGGAAAGAAATTGTTCTCTCCGATGGTCGTTTTGAAGAAGTGATTCCACTTGTTGAACTTCATCACGAGCGTTACGATGGACGAGGTTATCCTTATGGGCTAAAAGGGGAGGAAATACCAAAGTTAGCCCGTATTTTGTGCATTATTGACTCATTCGATGCGATGACGACAGACCGCCCGTATCAACGAACAAAAACATTCTCCGAAGCGATTGTTGAATTGCGCCGTTGTTCTGGTACGCAATTTGATCCTCAATATGTCGAGCCATTTATCCAAATGATTGAAGAATATTATCCTGAGAAAATCACCAATAAAACTGTCTCTACATGAGGCAGTTTTTTATTTTTCTGAAATATGATTGTTTTTGAATGATATGTAAAAAATAATGATAATTTTTGATTAAAATTGAATGAATTTGATTGATTTTTTGGTGATACTTCGGTATGATAAAGATGTAAGCGGTTTAAAAAGGAGGTGTAAAATTGTTAACACCAGAAAGACATCGCATTATTTTGCAGTTGCTACAAGAAAAAGAAGTGGTAAAGTTACATGAATTTGTTGAAGCGACACAATGTTCAGAATCGACGATTCGACGTGATTTAAGCCAACTAGAAAAAGAAAAAAAATTAAAGCGTGTTCATGGTGGGGCTGCGTTGTTGCAACAAAAAAGAGAAGAGTTGAGCGTTTTTGAAAAATCGACGAAAAACATTCATGAAAAACAGCTCATTGGAAAATACGCAGCAAGTCTTATTCAAGATGGTGACTGCATTTATTTAGATGCAGGAACGACAACATTACAGATGATTCCTTATATTGAAGCGAAAAATATCGTCGTCGTAACGAATGGTATTATGCATATTGAGGTACTGTTAGAAAAAGACATTCCAACGTACCTTGTTGGCGGACTCATTAAGAAAAAAACGAATGCGTTAATTGGTCGAGGAGCTATTCACTCGTTGCAACAGTATAGTTTTGACAAATGTTTTATCGGTGTAAACGGCGTTCATATTGATTTTGGTTATACAACTCCAGATCCGGAAGAAGCGATTATAAAACAAACCGCTATTCATTTATCACAACAAGCTTTTGTATTAGCCGATCACTCAAAATTAAACGAAAGTACGTTTGCCAAAATTGCACCATTACAAGAGGCAACGATGATTACGGATGAAACAGATGAAGAGTTGCTAGCAATGTATGAAGCAAAAACGACAGTAGAGGTTGTGAAATCATGATTTATACATGTACGTTAAATCCTTCCGTCGATTATGTTGTGACAGCACAACAGATCGAACTTGGAAAATTAAATCGAGCAACAAAAACGGCATATTTTCCGGGCGGAAAAGGAATTAATGTGTCGCGTGTATTGAAACGGTTACACGTTCATAATATTGCGCTTGGATTTATTGGTGGATTTACAGGTCAGTTTATTGCTGATGAATTGAAAAGGGAGCATATTTTAACAGATTTTATTACTGTGCCTGGACAAACGCGACTAAACATTAAATTAAAAGGGGAAAAAGAAACGGAAATAAATGGGGAAGGACCGATCATTAGCGACGAACATAAAGAAGCGTTAATTGCTAAAATTAAGCAATTAAAAAAAGGAGATATACTCGTTTTAGCAGGAAGCCTTCCACCCTCGGTAGATGATACATTTTACGTCACGATGATGGAAGAAGCAAAAAAACGACGGGTTGCTGTTGTCGTTGATACGAGTGGCAATGCACTGAAACAAGCCGTTGCATACGAGCCGTTTTTACTTAAACCAAACCAAATGGAGCTTGGGGAATTGTTCGGAGTCAGTATTCATAGTCGTCATCAAACGTTGGAATACGGAAAAAAACTGATTAACAATGGTGTCCAGCACGTTATTGTTTCACTTGCTGGGGATGGGGCCATCTTGTTCCATAAAGATGTGATATTAGTCGCTCAAGCCCCAAAAGGAATAGTAAAAAATTCGGTTGGTGCTGGTGATTCGATGGTAGCGGGGTTTTTAGCTGCATATGTGAACGAAGCATCGCTTGAAGAAGCGTTTCGTTATAGTGTTGCCGCGGGGAGTGCCACAGCATTTTCTGAAGATTTATGCACAGAAGAAGAGGTTCATCGCTTATTAGATGAAGTAAAAATTATACGAATGGAGGAGCGTGTATGAGAATAACAGATTTGTTGACAGAGGATACGATTGTCCTTGATTTGAACGCGCGAACAAAAAAAGAAGTGATTGAAGAATTAGTAGACGTTCTTGAGAAGACAGGAAAATTAAACAATCGTCAAACGTTTATTGAAGCTATTTTTGCCCGTGAAGCGCAGAGCACGACAGGGATTGGCGAAGGAATTGCTATCCCTCATGCAAAAACGAAAGCGGTGCGCACTCCAGCCGTTGTTTTTGGACGTTCAAAAGAAGGAATTGATTACGATTCGTTAGACGGAAAACGAAGCCATTTGTTTTTTATGATTGCTGCACCAGAAGGAGCGAATAACACACATTTGGAAGCGTTATCTCGCTTGTCGACATTGTTAATGGATGCATCGTTTCGCTCGAAAATTGAAAACGCTTCGACAAAACAACAGATCATTCAAGCGATTCAAGAAAAGGAGGGAGAAATGGTGACAGAAGAAAAACAACTATATGGAAAGAAAAAAGTGTTAGCTGTTACGGCTTGTCCGACAGGAATTGCGCATACGTATATGGCTGCTGACGCCTTAAAGGCAAAAGCGAAAGAAATGGGAGTAGATATAAAAGTAGAAACAAACGGTTCGAGTGGTGTGAAAAATGAGTTAACACAACAAGAAATTGAAGAAGCGGTCGCCATTATCGTTGCAGCAGATAAGCAAGTAGAGATGGATCGATTTGATGGAAAACATGTCATCCAAGTACCTGTTGCCGATGCTATTCGTAAACCAGAGCAACTCATTGATCGCGCATTAAAACAAGAGGCTCCAATTTATCGCGCAAGTGGTGGGCATCGTTCGTATGCACCGAAAGAAAGAACAGGATTTTATAAACATTTAATGAACGGCGTATCGAATATGCTTCCGTTCGTTGTTGGTGGCGGTATTTTAATTGCGATCTCATTTATTTTTGGTATTAAAGCATTTGATCCAAATGATCCATCATTCCATCCGATTGCAAAAGCGTTGATGGATATCGGTGGTGGTAGTGCCTTTGCACTTATGATTCCAGTGTTAGCTGGTTTTATTGCGATGAGCATAGCGGATCGTCCAGGGTTTGCTCCGGGGATGGTCGGCGGATTTATGGCAGCAAATGGCGGTGCAGGCTTTTTAGGTGGACTAATTGCGGGCTTTTTAGCCGGTTACCTCGTTGTCGGATTGAAAAAATGGTTTAGTCGTTTACCACAATCGCTTGAGGGAATTAAACCGGTTCTTCTTTATCCGTTATTTGGGATATTGCTTACAGGATTCATTATGATGTATGTCGTCATTGATCCAGTAAAAGCGTTAAATGAAGGAATGAAAACATGGCTTGAAAATATGGGAACAGGCAACCTTGTTTTACTTGGTCTTATCCTCGGTGGTATGATGGCGGTTGATATGGGTGGACCGATTAATAAAGCGGCGTTTACGTTTGGCATTGCGATGATTGATGCCGGAAATTACGCACCACATGCAGCCATTATGGCAGGTGGAATGGTGCCTCCTTTAGGATTAGCACTTGCAACAACATTATTCAAAAAGAAATTTACAAAAGCGGAACGAGAAGCAGGAAAAACGTGCTATATTATGGGTGCTTCGTTTATTACAGAAGGGGCTATTCCGTTTGCGGCAGCTGATCCAGGACGTGTCATTCCTTCCATCATCGTCGGTTCAGCCGTTGCGGGAGCGTTGACAATGATGTTTGGTATAGGACTTCCAGCGCCACATGGCGGCATTTTCGTTATCCCGATTGTAAAAGGGAATCCATTGTTATATGTACTTGCCATTTTCATCGGTTCACTTGTGACTGCGTTAATGGTTGGATTATGGAAAAAAGAAGTGAAAGAATAATAGATTATGAGCGCGCGATGAGAAAAATCGCGCGTTTTTTACTAAAATATTTTGACAAAGATAATCATTATCATTTAATATATAATTGTTGAAAATTATTATCAATTATATTTATAGGGGGATTACTGATGGCAAAAGTAATCATGGTATTTACAAGCATGACAGGCAATACAGAAGAAATGGCAGAAGCGATTGCTCAAGGTGTACGTGAACAAGGGGTCGAGTTGGATGTAAAAGAAGTGTTAGATGCTACAGCGACAGAACTTGAGCAATATGACGGTATTTTGCTTGGAGCGTACACATGGGGAGATGGTGAATTGCCAGATGATTTTTTAGATTTTTATGATGAATTGGATGACGTGGACTTAACAGGAAAAAAAGCGGCTGTTTTCGGCTCATGCGACTCAAGTTATGAAAAATATGGTGCTGCGGTTGATATTTTAATCGAAAAACTGCAAGAACGAGGGGCTGAAGTCGTTCTCGAAGGTTTGAAGATCGAATTGACGCCAACAAATGAAGATAAACAGTTGTGCATTGCGTTCGGTAGAGAATTTTCTAAACAGCTATAGAAGGTCGTTTGACATACGACCTTTTTTCATTAATTAAACTATGTTCTAAATAATCAATAAAACAAAAAAAAGAACAAGTCAATAAACAACTTGTTCAAATTGGAATCGCTTTTTCGTTTTTTCGTGAAAATTTCTCGACATCTGTTTTATAATAGGATGGAAAATACATATATACGTCTGTCCCTTCACCAACTTCACTATGAATAAATAAATCTCCTTTCATCGTCTCAACAATGCGATAAACAACCATCATCCCAAGACCTGTCCCTTTTGTTCCTTTCGTTGTAAAATAAGGTTCCCCTAAACGTTCAATTTGTTCTTTTGTCATGCCAACTCCTGTGTCACTAATATGAATAAGTACGTAATCTTTATCGATCGATACGTTAATACGTAATGTACCTCCATTTGGCATCGCTTCAATAGCATTTTTCATGACGTTCAATAAACATTGTTGAAATTTTTGGCGTTCTCCTTTTACCGCAAATGGCACTAGAGACGTTTGAATTTCAATGCTGTTCATATTGGCGAGAGGGCGTAAAATATCAATTACTCGCTCAATTTCGGTTTTTACATTTAACTTTTCGACATGTTCTGGAGCTGGTTTGGCAAACGTTAAATAATCTGTAATAATTGCTTCTGCGCGGTCAATTTCTTCAATTGCGATTTGAATGTATTGTTTATCTTTATAATTCATTCGTTCACTTTGTAGTAACAACTGCATAAATCCTCGAGATACAGTTAATGGATTGCGCACTTCATGCGAAATCGAAGCGGCTAAATGGCCGACCACTTCCATCTTTTCGGCACGAACAATGCGGCGACGAAGATCGTTATGTTTTTGGATCGTTTCAGTAATATAAGCACCTAAAAACGCTGCAACTGGTTGTGCTAGAAAATATGTTGAAATGATATGTAAAATTTGATAGTCATCAACAATCCATATGCTAGAGAGTATCATTGTTAACATAGCTGTTCCGATCGATAAAAGAATAATCGAAGTAATCCGTTGTTTCGGGGAAAAAGACGTTTGGAATTTTCGGTAAAGAAAGAAGGAAATAATGACTTGGATGGTTGTAATGATCATCGTCACAATAATACCTTCCGTGCCACCGATAATGATGCGATAAATAACAGCCATGCTCGAAAGAAAAAGGGCTGACAATGCTCCTCCGTATAAACCGCCAATCCAGATGGCGACTTGACGTAAATCAAAAATAAGACTATCCGTTACGTGGATAGGAAACGTCATACAAAATATAATACATATCCCGATTGCCATCGTTTTTAAAATCGTTTTTGCGTGATCGGATATGCGCCGTTCTTCAAGCCAAATGGGAACAATTAATAGCGCTAATATAATAAAAAATAAATTTAGCAATATTTCTTTAATTAACGAGGGCATATAAAGCCGCTCCTTTCGACATATATTTCGAATAATTTGAATATTTTCGTCGAATCGTCTCTTTACATTGTAGGCGAATTTAGTTATCGTGTGAATATATAACTATTCGATGTTTTATGTCACGTTTCTACAAAATTTGCGCTATTTCGCACCTTTATGTGATGTGATGGGAAGAAAAGGAGATGAGATGAATGGTTGAGAAAGCGTTGGCGAATAAAAACATTGCACTATGTGCCTCACGTAAAATAGAGGAAATGAGTGCGCTTATCGTTAAACAAGGGGGTATTCCAATTTCACGACCTGCTCAAGGAACGATGTTTTTTAATGAAGAACTAAAACAACAACTTTATCAAATCGTCAATGAGCCAGTCGATTGGTTTATTTTTACGACAGGAATTGGTGTTGAAACATTAATGAAAAAAGCAGACGAGTGGGGAGTAGGAGAAATGTTTCTTCAAGCCATTCGTCAAGCGCATGTGGCGGTGCGTGGGTATAAAACGACGAACGTCCTACGTACATACGGCATAAACCCACACATAACGGCAGACGATGGAACGACAAAAGGTCTTGTTCATGTGCTAGAAGAAGTGGATTGGACAGGTAAACATGTTGTTATTCAGCTTTATGGAGATTCAGCTCCGTCATTGCAACAATTTTTAACTAAACGAGGAGCTTTATATCAAGAGATATGGCCGTATCTCCATACTCCACCTGCGCCTCATTTAATGAAACAGCTTGTTGACGAAATTATTTCTCGATCTGTACAAGCAGTTTGTTTTACATCAGCGATTCAAGTACGCTTTTTCTTTTCGTTTGTGAACGAAGGTGGATATGCACAAGAAATAAAACGAGCATTTGACGGTGACGTTGTGGCTGTTGCGGTAGGAAAAGTAACGAAAGAAGCGTTACACGAGGAAGGGATTGCGCATGTCATTGCTCCAGCTCACGAACGGATGGGGGCGATGATTGTTGAATTAGCGAAATATTTTGACAAGAAGTAGACGTGCATAGATGTATGCACGTCTATATACGAAATGATTCCACTGTTGTGCGTAACTGATCGCCAAGTTGGGCAAGCGTTTGGGCAGCGGAAGAAATTTGTTCGTTCATCGCTAACTGTTCTTCCATCGTCACGGCACTTTCTTTACTTCTTTTCATCACTTCGTCCGCTATTTGTTTTAATTGTTTCATTGTTTCGGTTATTTCGTTTGAAATCGCGGTCATTTGTTCAATTGCTGCGGATGTCGTTTGTACTTTAGAAAACACTTGTTCTACCGATTGATTAATAACTTGAAATGAACGTTCTGCTGTGTCATAGTATGTCGTGCCATCAACAAGTTTTTTCGTGTTTTCCTCCATGGCTTGCGCTACTCTTTTTGTTTCGACCTTTATTTGATCTAGCATCGTTTCAATTTCTTTTGCCGCTTCTTTCGATTGTTCGGATAATTTTCGCACCTCATGAGCGACGACAGTAAATCCTTTTCCGTGTTCACCGGCACGCGCAGCTTCAATGGCGGCATTTAGCGCAAGTAAATTCGTTTGTTCGGCAATAGCCGTAATGACGTTTGTAATTTTTCCGATTTTCTCTGAACGTTGTTGGAGAGATTCAACAAGTGTTTTTGTTGTAAACATAGCATCGCGCATATCGGCGGCTTGTGCTGTCACTGCTTGAATGGAATGTTTTCCTTGATTGACAAAATCATGTGCTCGTTCGGCTGATGTAAGCAAATCTTCTGTACTTTCAGCAATTTGATTCATTCCGATCGCAAACTCATGTAAAGAATGATCAGCTTCTTTTAACATACGCAATTGTTGCTCGGCTTGCCCATATGTTTGCTCCGCCATTTCTGTTGCTTTTTCAGCTGCTTGTGTACTTTCTTCTGCACTTGTGGAAAATTGTTCTGCTTGCGATGCCATATGAATAGAAATGTCTTTCATCGTTTCGATCGTTTCTTTTAATTTTGCTTTCATATGATTAATCGATTCAATCATATATTTTGTTTCATCTTTTGTTTTCACGGGTAAAGGTGGGGAAGATAAATCTTGTTTCGCTACGCGCTGTAACTCATCAGAAACGAGATGGATCGGTTTAGAAATTTGACGGCTAATAAAAAAGGAAGCAGCGCTACCAAATAAAATGAGGGATACGATAATTATGAGTGATATCATATACGTTTGTTTCATGTACTGTTCAATGCGTTGTTGATCCGTTGCTAATAATGTTTTTTGTCGCTGTAACATTTGTTCAGCGTTTTGTAAAAAATGGTTCCCTGTTTGCTGAAGCTTCTGGACAATACTTGCTTGTTCTTGTTTATTAGTTGTACGTAAAAATTGTTGTACAAGTTGGAAATATTGATATTCTAGTTGTTGTAATTGGTTAATAATCGTTTTGCTTTCGGTTGTTGTTAACATTAAGCTTATTTGTTCATAATTTTTATAAAAACTCCTTCGTTTTTCTCCATAACTCGCTAAAAATTTATCATCTTTTAGTAGCAAGTAAGTTAGTATATCTTTTCTCTCTTCATAAAAAAGAGTGACCATTTCATCTGTTTTTGTAATGATATTAAAACGATGATCGATTAAGTGATTGTACATCTCTTTTGTTTCAGTCATTCTAAATATTTGGAATCCTCCTAAACAGATCACAAACAATAAAGTGACGAAGTAACCTAAGAATATTTTTCGGCTAATGCTCATATTTTTCCTCCTTTTGCTATTTGTCCGATTTATTATATGTTGGAAATAGGAAGAGGTTTGTGCAAATAAAATAAAAAGACATCCCTAAATTTAACTCGGGATGCCTTTTTTCAGTTTTGAAATCGTTGGGATTGAAAGTGTCCGATGTTCACGCGCTTGACCGATAAAAAGTAAGCTAAATGGTGTGGCGTGTATCATATAACAAATGCCGACCGAAGCCACGGTTGTAATTGTAAACAAGATCACCGCTTGTAACAGTGAATATATCGTTGTCGGAATGGTCGGTGCAAACATATATAAGAAAAACACATGTCCGATATATGCTCCATACGTATATCGGCTAACGAAACGTAACGTTGTATATAGTCGTGATTTTGTTTGTACGATAGTAATTGACAAACCGTATAACAAAACAATTTCTGATGTAACATATAACACCATCGACGGCTTTAAATACGTAATCGCGCTTAAATCGATAGAAAAAACACCTTGAGATATAAACAACTCATAACCAACAAAAATAAAAAGCGATAAAAATAAAAACGTGTTAAGCGGAATGGCTCGAATAACAAATTTTCTCCAAGATGGCAATGTGTACGCAGCCATACTACCTAAACAAAAATAGAAAAAATAAGCTAAAAATGTACGGTCAACGTAATGTATATATGATTTGCTTTGAACGATTGGAGAAATGAATGTAATGAAGCCCATGTAAGTGATCGCACTAACGATAATAAATAATTTCCAATATTTTTTTTCATTCAGCCATCGGAAAAATGGAACAATGGCGACAATAAGCAAATGAAATTGTATAATCATGACGACGTACCATAAATGAGGAGCTGTTTCTCCAAGCAATAGTTGTTTCACCGCTTCAAATGCATGTGAATGACTAGAAAATAATATCAAATAAATAAACGACCATGTTATATATGGAACAATGAGCTCTCTCCATTTATGGGCCATGTAACGTGAATAATGAATCGCATCTGTTTGTTGTGCGATATGAAATCCGACTAAAAAGACGAACACGGGCGCAGAAAATTTGACGACTTGAAACAATATACTGATCATAATCGCTTCCTCAGCATGTGGAGAGCGATGATTCATAACATACAATAACGCACTTTGAAAAACAACAGCGAAAAATGCTAAACTTTTCATAACGCTTAGTTCTGCAGGTGTTTTTTTTATCATTTTTTCTCACCAGCTTCATTTGTCAATTTGTTCATATACTAGTATAATGCTAATAGTTTCACAAAGTTGGTTGAAGAAATGAATATTTATTGAAAAAACAGTCGCAAATTCATGAATGTTAATAATAAATGTCATGTGAAACGTTTACAAAAAGGGAGGTGAAAAACCATGCGTTATCATACTCATATTGTTTCATCATTAGCCATTGGTGCCGGGATTGCAACATATACCTCTATATCTTTTACTGTTACCTATGCAGCCGGATTAGCGATTGGAGGGTTGCTTCCTGATATTGATGAACCAAATTCATATATTGGTCGCCGTTCACTTGGTGTGGCGAAACAAGTGAAAAAGGCGTTCGGTCATCGCGGATTTACACACTCGCTATTAGCATGGGGAGCGATCACAGCCGTTTTATTATTCCAACATTTTTCTCCTTTTACGCTCGGATTATGTCTCGGTTATGCGTTTCATGTGTTAGCTGATTACTGTTCGAGTCAAGGTGTTCCGCTACTTTGGCCATTTTCTAAAAAAAGATATCGTTTTATTATGACTTATCGTACGTCTAGCTTTTTTGAAACGTTGCTTTTTTACTGCTTTCTCGTTTTGTTTATTTATTTTTTAACGAACGGAGCGATAGAAGAGAACAGTTCGTTCTTTTCGCTTTCATTTATTGATTTTTCTGAATAAATTGAATATGATTATGTTGAGATTGACAAAAATGGGGGATGAGGATGAAAACGGCAGATTTATGTGATCAATACGGGGAACGTGTACGCGTTTGTTCACTGACATTTCAAAGTTACGGTGGAAAAACATCGTTTTATGGACCGATTACAACGGTAGATGTTTTCGAAGATAATGTGCTTGTTCGAGAGGCGCTAGAAACAGTACCAGCAGGAAGTGTAGTCGTTGTTGATGGAAAAGGATCAAAACAATGTGCGCTTGTGGGTGATCGGCTGGCACAAATCGCATATGATCGCCAATTAGCAGGTATTATTGTACATGGATGTATTCGTGATTCGAAAGAAATAAGTACGATGCCAATTGGTGTACTTGCCCTCGGAACATGTCCGCGCAAAAGTAAAAAAGAAGGAAAAGGGAAACGGGACACAGTTGTTTATTTCGGGGATATAGAGTGGAAGCCAGGTACATACGTATATGTTGATGAAGATGGAGTGATTGTTTCAGACGAGCCTTTGCATGAATAACGTTTTGTTCGGTTATTCTATCGTCTAGGGGGGATAGACGATGGAGGAAAAACGAACAATGCGAGAAGATGAAGTAGCGTTTGCTGAACAAGAGATCAATCGTTATTTTTATGACCATCGACATGAAGAAGGCGTTCCGTTATATATTGGGAACAACACACCAGCTATTCGTGTTAGCAAGCGAGAAGAATGAGTCGGGCGATCAGCCCGACTTTTTTCATTACTCTGTTTTATCGCTTTGGCTTTTGTTTTGCTTACGGCCTTTACTGTTGTCTCCTGCACCTTCATATAGTTGCCCGTGTTGTGTCGGTGCATTTTGATTTCGACTTCCTTCGTTCACTTTTTTTGTCATGTTTCCGCCTCCTTTCTGCTACAATAAACGTAACATGTTTATTTTTTCAAAAAGGGGTGGAGTTATGCGCGCGTGGCATAAAGAAGCGGAGAAGCAATGGGATGAGCGAGCAGAGTGGTGGCATCAAAGTAGTGAAGACATGTGGGAGAAAGGAAGTCGAAAGGCGATTATCCCGTTTGTGAAGACATATATGCCGAAAGAAGGATATATTGCAGATATTGGATGTGGGGATGGATACGGGTCATATAAACTATGTCAACAAGGATATCGTGTCATCGGATTAGATTTATCAAGCGAAATGATTGAATTAGCGAAAAAACAAAGATATCATGAACATCTTCATTTTCAACAAGCAGACATTATGAACTTGCCTTTTCCAGATGAAACGTTTTCCGGGGCGATGATTATTAACTGCTTGGAATGGACCGAACGCCCACTTGCTGCACTTGAAGAAGTTCGTCGGGTATTAAAAACAAATGCACATGTATGTGTAGGCATTCTCGGCCCAACAGCCGCTCCTCGAGTGAATAGCTATCGTCGTTTATATGATGAAGCAGTCATTTGTAATACGATGATGCCATGGGAGTTTGAACAGTTAGCAAAGGAAAACGGATTCACGATTGTTGCGCAAGAAGGGGTATATAAGCGTGGCGTCGATGAGCATTTCATTCAGCAGCTACCAATAGAATTAAAACAGGCTGTTTCGTTTATGTGGTTATTTATGTTGCAAAAAAGGTAGAGGACGTGTTACTGCCCCCTGCCTTTTTGTTGCACTTCTAATTTTTCATTTCCCATAAAGAGAATTGCTAACGCAGCAAATGCAATCGGAATTAATGCGATAGAAAACGAATACGTAATCGACGAAGCCATCGCATCCACAATTTTTTGTAATACGTTTGGTGGAATTTGTGCCCGTGTCCCTGGCTCAAACAATGCATGGGGATCAGGAATAAATGATGTTGTGCTCGCACCGAACGTTTCGCGTAATTCGCTCATTAGTTTATTCGATTGGATTGTTCCAAAAATGGTTATACCAATCGTCATGCCGAGCGAGCGAAAAAACGAATTGGTTGAATTCGCTGTTCCGCGAAAACGTGGTTCCAAGTTATGCATAGATGCCGATGGTAAAAGTGAGAAAGAAAATCCGACTCCAAGTCCAGTTAATACCATATAAATCGTTAGCCATAATTTTGACGTTTCTGGTGTCATAAAACTAAGCGATAGCATGCCTGTAAAGTAAGCGATCACAGAAATAAACATAATGTTTCGATACGATGTTTTCGTTTGTGAAATACCAGCGAACGAACTGCCTGCAACAGATCCAAGCATCATCGGCATTAAGATGAGTCCAGCATTTCTCGCTGTACCGCCATAAACTGCTTGTACAAACACCGGGATAAAAACAGCTAAAATGACAAATGTCGCACCGTATAAAAAGGCAAGCAACTGCGCTACAGCAAACGTTCGTCGTTTAAATAGCGAAAATGAAATAATTGGTTCCTTTACTTTTGTTTCTACATACAAAAATGTTAGTAAGAAAATGGCACTAATCATAAATAACGATATGATGGTGAATGAATTCCAATCATATTTTTTCCCGCCTAATTCAAGGGCGAACATTAAGCTAACGACTGTAACAATGAGAGTGAGTGCGCCAAACCAATCGATTGTTTGCTTCGTATGTGGCGTTGTTTCTTTGTAATAACGAACAATGAAAAAAATAGACAATAAACCAATTGGCACATTGACGTAAAATACCCAATGCCAACTTAAGTAATCGGTAATATAAGCACCGAGGAGCGGACCAAGCACGCTTGACATTCCAAAGACTGCCCCGAGCAATCCTGTCATTTTTCCTCTTTTTTCTGGTGGGAATACGTCAAATACGATTGTAAATGCAATTGGCATTAATGCCCCGCCACCAATTCCTTGAATCGCGCGGAAAATGCTAAGTTGTACAATGCTTTGTGCTAAACCGCAGAGCGCAGAACCGATTAAAAAGACGATTAACCCGAATAAAAAGAAACGTTTTCGACCATACATATCGGATAACTTCCCGAAAATCGGCATACCAGCCATCACGGTAACCATGTACGCAGATGTCACCCAAACAAATTGATCCACGCCACCTAAATCGGCAACGATCGTCCCAATTGCCGTTGCAACAATCGTGTTATCCATCGCTGCCATTAAAATAGCTAACAGCAATCCTGTCACAATAAACGAAACATGTCTCGTTTGATCAACCATCTTGCACGTCTCCTTCCTTTATGTATACAAGACATTATATGCCTTCTTTACATATTTACCAATAAAAAAGCTCTCGCAAAAAGCGAAAGCTTACTCCCAAATGTATGGCGTTTCTTGATACACATAGTAGTTGAGCCAATTGACAAACAGTAAATTCGCATGGGAACGCCACGTGTTATATGGTTGCTTATTCGGATCGTCATGTGGAAAATAATATTTTGGGATTTGAATGTCCAACCCTTTGGCAACATCTCGCTCATATTCTTCTTTGAGCGTTGTGGCATCATACTCTGGGTGTCCTGTTAAAAATACTTGTTTTCCATCATTTGAAATGACGAGACAGACGCCAGCTTCTTCGGATGAAGATAAAATTGTTAACTCAGAAACCGCTTCGATATGTTCACGTTTCACATCTGTATGGCGCGAGTGAGGGATTTTATGAATATCGTCAAATCCACGAGTAAGTTTGACGTGCTTTTGTTCTAACATATGATCGAATACGCCGAAACATTTTTGTGGCAAATCGTATTTTGGAATACCGTAATGATAGTACATCCCTGCTTGTGCACCCCAACAAATATGTAACGTAGATGTGACATTCGTCTTTGTCCATTCCATAATTTGAGTTAACTCATCCCAGTAATCGACTTGTTCAAACGGCAAATGTTCAACGGGTGCACCAGTAATAATCATGCCGTCATATTTTCTATGCTGAACATGTTGAAATGTTGTATAAAATTGATCAAGATGATGTTTTGATGTTGTTTTCGCTTCATGTGTTTCGGGACGTAAAAAAGTCACATGTACTTGTAGCGGTGAATTTCCAAGCAAACGCAATAGTTGTGTTTCTGCTTTTTCTTTTTGTGGCATTAAGTTTAAAATAATAATGTTTAACGGTCGAATGTCTTGAGAATAGGCGCGATCTTCATCCATGACGAAAATATTTTCTTGTTCTAATATTTCTTTAGCTGGAAGATCACGTGGAATATTAATTGGCAATGTTCTCAACCTCCATTTACATCATATAAATACATTCATTATAAAAATTTTTAGAAAATTGTTCAATGTTTTTTATTTTATTGATTTTTCTATTTGCATTGTTGTATCCTTGTAAAAGCAAGAATGATTTGGAGGGATGCACGTATGTTTATGTCATATGAAGAATATATGCGTCAAGTCGTACAACCGATGCGTGATGAATTAGTCAGCGGTGGCTTTAAAGAATTACGGACGAGTGAAGAAGTGGAACAATTTATGGAACAAGTAGAAGGAACGACGTTTGTTGTCATTAATTCTGTTTGTGGTTGTGCGGCAGGGCTTGCACGTCCAGCAGCTATTCAGGCGGTACAAATGAGCGAGAAAAAACCAGACCATCTTGTGACCGTATTTGCTGGACAAGATCGTGACGCAACGGCTAAAATGCGTGAGTATTTTGTTGGCATTGAACCTTCTTCGCCATCGATGGCCTTATTAAAAGGAAAAGAAGTTGTCCATTTTATTCCACGCCACGATATTGAAGCCAATTCTCTTGAAAATATTATGCAAAATATTATGCAAGCTTTTGAAAAACATTGCTAAGGGTGTCCAATTGACATCCTTTTTCTTTTGGGGTGACCGTATGATTGTGACAACTGCTGGCCGAACGAATGAACAAATGATTGAAAAAGCGAAACAAATTGCCGATGAATTACAAATTCCGTACATCCCGCGTCAAAAACGTTCCATTACAGCCATCCAGCAACAGATAGCTGAACCTGTTCTGGTCGTAGGGAAAGAAAGATTAGAAATCCATTTGATTAACGGAGATGAACCGTTATTTTTTCATCCAAATTCTGCTTCCTTTCGCGCAAAGCGTATTTTAAAAGGGGAAAGTGAACCGTTTTTACAAGCGACGAAATTACAAAAAGGGATGACGTTTTTAGATTGTACGCTTGGATTAGCAGCTGATAGCATAATTGCTAGCTTAGTTGTTGGTGAGAAAGGAAAAGTGGTGGGAATTGAAGGGAGTGCACATATCGCTTACTTAACAAAACAAGGGTTACGTCATTGGGAAAGTGATGTCGTTGAACTTAATGAAGCGATGCGACGCATTCATGTACATCATGCCGATTTTCGCTCTTTTTTAGCGCAATGTGATGATCAGTCATATGATGTTGTTTATTTGGATCCGATGTTTGAAGTAACTATTGATGAAGCGGATGGAGTAAGGGGATTAAAACAGGCAGCGCTATATACGGATGTGACAGCAGAAGATATCGAACAAGCAAAACGAGTAGCTCGACAACGAGTTGTACTAAAAGATCATTGGCAAAGTTCACGTTTTGAGCAATTTCATTTTTTCGTTTATCGAAGAAAAACGGCAAAATTTCATTTTGGTACGATTGAACTTTCATAAATGATGCAAAATAAGACAGTAGGAGGTGAATGAAATGGGTAAACGAAAAAAGGATGCTTCGAAAACAGGATTAAGTTCACCGGAGATCAAAGGACAAGGTACGACTGAACACGAAACAGGAAATATTGAAGTAGATTCGAGTCGCAAAAAAACAAAGCGGATGTAAACTACCACATTATCGTGGTAGTTTTTTTTGTAAAAAAAGAAATTAAACTACTTTTCTAACAATTATATTCATTTTTTCTTTACAATTTTAAAAAAAACATTTACAATTGAATAGGTTCTCTCCCTTAACCCTTTTCCCGAACGAAGTTGAATACGTTTTACAGCAAAAGACGCAGAATTTGATGGAGGTGTGGATATGTCAATGACGAAAAAAATTTTACTAGGAATGTTTGCAGGAATTATCGTTGGACTCATTTTCAACTTAGCTCTTCCAACAGAATGGTTTGACCTCGCAAAAACATACGTACTCAATCCGCTTGGAACAATATTTATT
Source organism: Anoxybacillus ayderensis (assembly GCF_000833605.1). Classification (GTDB taxonomy): domain Bacteria; phylum Bacillota; class Bacilli; order Bacillales; family Anoxybacillaceae; genus Anoxybacillus; species Anoxybacillus ayderensis. Next base: position 25,966 of record NZ_JXTG01000018.1, read on the forward strand.
AACTTAATTAAACTGCTTGTTGTTCCAATTGTTTTTGTATCGCTCGTTTTAGGAGCAGCTGGTGTTGGTGACCCGAAAAAGCTCGGTCGTATTGGTATGAAAACAATTGCATTCTTTTTAATTACTACTTCTCTTGCGCTTATAATTGCTTTAACATTAGGATCTGTCATTCGTCCAGGAGAAGGGAATTTTAATTTAGAAGGGGCATCGTTTGAAAAGAAAGAAGCTCCGCCGGTTGTAGACACATTATTGAATATTATTCCAACAAACCCATTCCAAGCCATGGTTGAAGGAAATATGTTACAAGTCATTGTATTTGCGGTGCTTGTTGGAATGGCTGTCGCCCGCCTTGGTGATCGAGTAAAACAAGTGAGAGTCATCGTAGAGCAAGCAAATGATCTTCTCATGTATTTAGTAGAATGGGTGATGAAATTTGCGCCATATGGTGCGTTCGCATTAATTGCGATTGCGATTGGCGGACAAGGATTTGATGCGATTGCAGCGATGGGGAAATATATGTTTGCTGTATTGTTAGCGTTATTTATTCATTTCTTCGTCGTGTATGGTACGGCGGTATGGACACTTGGGAAAATGAGCCCTATCGCATTTATTAAAGGATTTTCTCCAGCGATGGCTGTTGCGTTTAGTACATCGAGCAGCAATGCTACGTTGCCAGTGTCGATGGAAACAGCACAAAAAAATTTAAACGTTCCGAAGAGCATTAGCGGTTTTGTTCAACCTCTTGGAGCCACAATTAATATGGATGGAACAGCCATTATGCAAGGTGTGGCAACGATGTTTATCGCACAAGTGTATGGTGTGGACTTAACATTTAGCGATCTTTTGACCGTCATTTTAACGGCAACACTTGCGAGTATTGGTACAGCAGGTGTTCCAGGTGTTGGTTTAATTATGCTTTCCATGGTGTTAACATCCGTTGGTCTACCTGTTGAAGGAATTGCCCTTATTTTAGGAGTTGACCGCTTACTTGATATGACGAGAACAGTCGTGAATATTACAGGCGATGCGGCATGTGCAGTTATTATTGCAAAATCGGAAGAAAAATACGAAAAACAATATGAGAAAGCAAGTTAAACGAGGGAATACATCCCTCGTTTATTCTTTATAATAAATAAGGTGGGAAAAACAGCGGCAGTCCGATGAGCCAAATTTTTTTACAATCCATTGTCCTTTGTATTGTTGAAACAGCTGTTGGGCTCGTTCACATTCGCTCAGTTCGGAGGAATACGTTTGAACGTGTGTAATTTCACCGTATGGACGAATGTAATCGATATGCCAGCGTTTTCGCTTTTCCAGTTGCATATGGCGCTGAATACGTGATTGAATGTTTCGTTTCGCACTTCCCACATAAATATAGTTTCCGCTCGGGAATAAAAAGCTGCCTAATTGCCCGACTTTTACGGTAATATCGCTAGATATGGTAAAGAAAATAGCGTATACTGTATGTCGATTGTCAAACATTTCTCACACCTCTTAAAAATTTGTCATTGAAAAATGAAGATCTTAGCAATACAATAAAAGAAGCGTATGTATAAAAAAAAGGAGATGACGTTATGCTTTCAAATATCGGAGTACCTGGCTTAATTTTAATCCTTGTCATCGCTCTTGTCATTTTCGGACCGAAAAAACTACCTGAAATCGGACGGGCTTTTGGTGAAACATTGCGTGAATTTAAAAAGTCAACAAAAGGATTGCGTGATGAAGTATTAGAGGAGCTTGATGAAAAGAAAGAAGCGCGTAAATCATAAGGCGGCAACGATGTGTTGCCGTTTTTAACATGGAAAAAGGTTGGTGTTTACGCTCGTGGAAGAAAAGAAACGATATGAAGATAAAGAGATGACGTTAGTCGAACATTTGGAAGAATTACGCAAACGCGTGTTTATTGTTGTTGGGGCACTTATTTTATTTTTTATTTTAGGATTTATTTTTGTGCAAGATTTATACCGTTGGCTTATTGCTGATTTAGATGTGAAGCTAACGATTTTAAGTCCGACCGATATTTTATGGGTATATGTGATGTTAGCTGGCGTGTTTGCGATTACAATGACGATTCCTGTATTCGTTTGGCAAGTATGGATGTTCGTGAAGCCTGCTCTTACACCACGGGAGCGAAAAGTAACGCTGTCATATATTCCAGCTACGTTTTTACTATTTGTACTCGGCTTATGCTTTGGATACTTTGTTGTGTTGCCTATGGTGTTTCATTTTTTAATGAGCCTCGGTGAAGATTTGTTCGCAACGATGTTTACAACAGAAAAATATTTTCGGTTTATTTTGAACATGACGATTCCGTTTGCGATATTGTTTGAATTGCCGATTATCGTTATGTTTCTAACAAGCATTGGCATTATTAATCCATACGCGTTACAAAAAGTAAGAAAATACGCGTATTTTGTATTAGTAATTATCGCGGTTACGATTACACCACCAGATTTTATTTCTGACTTTTTAGTAACGATCCCGTTGCTTTTGTTATATGAAGTAAGTATATCAATCTCGAAATTTGTGTATAAACGAAAAGAAAAACAGTTGAAGCAAGAAGCGTCTTCCGAATAGAAGGCGCTTTTTTATTTATCTACTTATTATAATAAAAACTATTTTCATGTTGTTAATATATTTAAGAACATTTTGTGACAATTAAACCATTAAAATAACATAAAGGGAAATAATCATATATAATTAAATGTAAACGCTATCATGTGAAGGGGAGGAGCTATGTGAAAAGAAAAACTATTTTAGAAGAAGTGCTTGATCGCGGTTTTACGAGACGCGATTTTTTAAAAATGTGTACAGCACTTGCGGCGACAATGGGGCTTGATTTTTCACAAACGGACCAAGTGGTTGCAGCGATGGAAAAGAACCAGCGTGTTCCGGTTATTTGGTTACAGTTTCAAGACTGTACAGGGTGCTCTGAATCATTTATTCGTTCGACGCATCCGAAAGTGGAAAGTGTGCTGTTAAATATGATTTCTCTCGAATATTCGGAAGTGCTTTCTGCTGCTTCGGGTCATCAAGTTGAAGCTGCGCTGGAACATGTTCTTGAACATTATCCGGGAGAATACATACTTGCAGTGGAAGGAAGCTTGCCAACAGACGATGCATTTTTAACCGTTGGTGGCGTATCGGCAAAAGAAACGTTTCTTCGCGCTGCTAAAGGAGCAAAAGCGATTATTGCATATGGAAGCTGTTCATCGTGGGGAGGGATTCCTGCGGCATATCCAAATCCAACAAAAGCCAAACCGATTACGCATTTTGTGAAAGATAAACCTATTATATTAGTCCCAGGATGCCCGCCAATTGCAGAAGTCATGACAGGTGTTATTGCACACATTATTACGTTCGGGAAATTTCCAGAGCTTGATCATCTTGGCAGACCAAAAGCATTTTATCGTCATCGTATTCACGATAAATGTAATCGTCGCGCATATTTTGATGCAGGCTTATTTGCGGAATCGTTTGATGATGAAGGAGCAAGACAAGGATATTGCTTATATAAAGTAGGCTGTAAGGGGCCAACAACATATAACTCCTGTGCGGAAATGCGCTGGAACGGTGGGGTTAGTTATCCAATTCAATCCGGCAATCCATGTATCGGTTGCTCCGAGAAAGGTTTTTGGGATAACGGTCCTTTCTTCGTTCGTCGTGCAAAAATTCCTGCATCTCAAACGACGATTAATCCAGAAACGGTCGGAGCGATTGCGGTTGGTGTGACTGCTGCAGGTGTCGCTGCTCATGCTGCGGTAACAGCAATGAAGAAAAAAGATGAACATCATGATCGAGGTGAATAAAGATGACAGAACGTATTGTTGTCGATCCAGTAACACGAATTGAAGGGCATTTACGCATTGAAGTAGATGTTGATGACAGCGGTGTCATTCAAGAAGCATTTAGTTCAGGTACAGCCGTTCGTGGCATTGAGTTAATTGTACGAGATCGCGATCCACGGGATGTTTGGGCATATGTGCAACGCATTTGCGGTGTTTGTACAACAACTCATGCTTTAGCTTCTATCCGTTCCGTTGAAGATGCGCTTGATATTAAAATTCCAAGAAACGCACATTTGATTCGTGACATTATGAACGCGGCTGTTTTTTTACATGACCATGTCGTTCACTTTTATCATTTACATGCATTTGATTGGGTTGATGTATTAAGTGCGCTTAAAGCAGATCCAAACGAAACAAGCCGCATTGCTCAGTCGCTTTCTAGTTGGCCAAAATCGTCTCCAGGTTATTTTAAAGACATTCAAATGAAAGTACAAAAAGTTGTGGATAGTGGACAACTCGGCATTTTTGCAAACGGCTATTGGGGGCATAAAGCATATAAGTTACCACCTGAAGTGAATTTACTTGCTGTTGCTCATTATTTAGAAGCGCTTGATTGGCAAAAAGAAATTGTGAAAATTCATACGATTTTTGGAGGAAAAAACCCACATCCTCACTATGTCGTCGGTGGGATGGCTACGCCAATTGATATTAATAGCGATAATGCCATTCATGCCGAACGTTTGATGCATGTTTCGCAAATTATCGATCAGGCAGTAGAGTTTGTAAATAATGTTTACATCCCAGACTTATTGGCGATCGGCTCATTTTATAAAGATTGGACATATGGTGGTGGTTTAAACAACTATTTATGTTATGGAGATTTTTCAACAGGCGATATTCGAGACGTTCACTTATACCGTTTCCCACGTGGTGTCATTTTAAATGGAAACTTCAATGAAGTGCTCGATGTCGATCCGAAAGATCCAGAACAAGTAAAAGAGTTTATCGATCACTCGTGGTATACGTATGACGGAAAAGAAGGGGGCGTTGGTAAGCATCCGTGGGAGGGTGAAACGTCACTTCGTTATACAGGACCAAAGCCACCGTTTAAAACATTAAATACAGATGAAAAATATAGCTGGTTAAAATCCCCAAGATGGAAAGAGCATCCGATGGAAACAGGTCCACTTGCACGCATGCTCGTTGGCTATGCTTTAAAGAAAGATGAGTTTGTCGGATTAATAGATGACACGTTGAAAAAATTGAATTGGCCGCTTGAAGCGATGCGTTCAGCACTTGGTCGCACAGTAGCGCGCGGACTTGAGTCCATTCTTGTTGCAAAATGGATGCGTGACGATATGGACGCATTATTGGCGAATATTCGCAATGGAAACCAAATTACATTTGATCGAACAAAATGGGAGCCAAGTACATGGCCGAAAAAAGCGAAAGGAGTCGGATGGATGGAAGCGCCACGTGGAGCGCTAGGTCATTGGATTGAAATTGAAGATGGAAAAACGAAAAACTATCAAGCGGTTGTTCCGACGACGTGGAATGCTTCACCGCGTGATCATAAAGGACAAATTGGTGCGTATGAAGCATCTTTAAAAGGAACGCCATTGCTCGATAAAGAAAAGCCGTTAGAGATTTTGCGCATCGTCCATTCGTTCGATCCATGTTTAGCATGTGCGGTTCATTTAACAGATCTTGAATCGAAACAAACGACTCATATTCGTATTGGGTAGGAGGGGAGTGTATGTCGATCCCGACAAATCCAAAAATTGAACAAAAACGGACGGAAGTCATTTGGAAGCGGTCACGAAAAGCAAAACATATTGAATTAAACGATCACATGGTGAAAGTGTACGTATGGGAGCTACCTGTTCGTATTTTTCACTGGATTAATGCTTTTTCTATTCTAGTGTTAATGATTACGGGCGTGTTCATCGGTCGCCCGTTTGTGTCCGCATCTATTCAAGAAGAGGCATATTATTCCTTTTTAATGGGGTGGGCGCGCTATATCCACTTTTTCGTTGCTTTTCTTTTTACTATTAACTTAGCTGTCCGTTGGTATTGGGTGTACAAAGGAAATGAGCATGCGACATCGAATCCGTTTCGCCTTTCTTTTTGGAAGGAAGCGTTTGAAACAATAAAATATTACTTATTTATGAAAAACAATAAAAAACATTACATTGGACATAATCCACTCGCCCAATTAAGTTATTGGATTTTTATTGGTCTTGGTTCGATCATTATGATGCTTACAGGTTACTATTTATTATTTGAACCACAACCAGAATCAATTTATGGAAAAATGTTTATGTGGGTTGCCCATTTATTTGGTGGCGATAGCTATTCTGTTCGTTCGTGGCATCATCTTGTAGCATGGGGGTTTATCATTTTTACTGTTGTACACGTATATATGGCATTTCGCGAAGACTATTTACAACGAAATGGAACGATGTCATCCATTTTTACTGGCTATAAACTAGAAAGAAAAAAAGAAGCATTAGGTGAACAGGATGAAAAATAAAAAAATAACTGTTCTCGGAATAGGAAACTTACTATATTCCGATGAAGGAGTAGGCATTCATATTTTGCCTTTATTAGAAGAAAAATTGGCGAAATATGACGACGTAGAAGTGATTGAAGGTTCAACTGATGGGATGCGTTTACTTGGGACAATTGAAGAGACGGAGTATTTGGCAATTGTCGATGCTGTCAATGCAGGGAAAGAAGCAGGAACAATCGTTACGTTAATCGATGATGAAATTCCAGCATATTTTGGAATTAAAATGTCCATTCATCAACTCGGTTTTCAGGAAGTGTTGTCAGCCGCCAAAATACGTCAAACATGTCCAAAACAAATGGTTTTATTTGGTGTTCAACCTGCATCTTTATGTCTCGGATTAGAGTTATCGCCAATTGTCCAAGCACAACTTCCACACGTTGTTGAGCGAGTTGTTCACCAAGTAGAGAAGTGGTGTCGTACGCCATGAATCGCCTGCAATTTTTAAAAATGATGCGTAATAGTTTAATTGAAACAATGAAAGAAGCTTCCGCCCCATTATTAGAAGACGAGGTGGAAAAAGTGAAGAAATTATTTTCTAATCATCGCACGTGGCATGCTATTGGCCCGTGCGATGATATATGTGACGTTGAAATCAAAACTGTTGATCGCATCCCGCTCGTTGTTTACAAACATGAAGGGACGTTATATGTAAGAAAAGCTATTTGTTCACATTGTCAAGTCATGCCGCATTATATTCAGCAAGATCATCGTTTTATTTGCTTGTATTGTGATCGTGAATGGCATGTATTTTCACAAAAAGGAACGTTGCATATGCCACTTCTTCCTACAAAACGAGAAGGAGATGAGTGGTATGTGCAAATAGAAAGGGATTCTTATGCATGAGATGGCGTTAATGGGAGAAATCGTTCAGTTAATCGAGCAAGATGCTCAAATGAAAAAGATAAAATATGTGAAAAAAGTAGAATTGCTTGTTGGCACGTTAAGCAATGTGCTTCCGGATGCATTACAATTTGCGTTTGATGTGTACAAAATGCAAGCAAATAACTGTTTAACAATGAATGCTGAATTGATCATTCATATAGAGAAAGCGAAAGCAGTTTGCGCAATTTGTGGAAGCCAATATGAGCCCGTGACAAAAATTGCTCAATGTCCAGCATGTTTACTTCCGAGTGGAAACATTGTAGCAGGAGAAACATTTCGTATATTGGCATATGAAGGGAGTTTGACGCATGAAAATTACATTGGAAGTTGATGTGTTAACAAACAATAACCGTGCAGCTGCGTTTAACCGTCAATTATTTGAGGAAACGAATACGCTTGTCATCAATATAATGAGCTCACCGGGCGCAGGGAAGACAACTATTTTAGAGAAGACGATTGAGGCGTTAGCAAATGAGTTTCGTATCGGTGTCATTGAAGGGGATTTAGCAACAGAAAAAGATGCAGATCGCATTCGTGCCCTTGGTGCGCAAGCCGTACAAATTAATACGCATGGAGGGTGCCATTTAGATGCTCGCATGATTGCGGCTGTTTTACCGCAATTTGATTTTCAACATCTTGATATTTTATTTATTGAAAATGTAGGAAATCTTGTTTGTCCATCCGGTTATGATTTAGGACAGCAACATAAAGTAGCTGTGTTAAGCGTACCAGAAGGGAATGACAAAATCCCAAAATATCCGACGATGTTTATGAGAACAGAGCTTGTTTTACTAAATAAAATTGATTTACTACCGTATCTTGATTTTGATGTCGAACAAGCGAAAGAAGATTTATCATGTATTCATCCACAGTCTAAGTTGCTTCCATTGTCAGCAAAAACGGGTGAAGGAATGGATGAATGGTTACATTGGATTCGAGAAGGGGTTGCTCGATGCAAAAAGCAGTCAATATCACAGTGAAAGGACGAGTGCAAGGAGTTGGCTTCCGTCCTTTTATTTTCGCACTTGCCCAGCGATATCAAGTAAAAGGAATAGTCCAAAATAATATGGATGGGGTTTTTATTCATATCGAAGGCGATGCATATGCAGTTGACCAGTTTATTTACTCTTTACCGATGGAGGCACCGCGGCTATCTCGCATCGATGAGATGGTTGTAACTTTATCACAATGGCGTGCTTTTAAAGATTTTTCTATCATTCCGAGCGAACGAACAGGAAGTTCTTCGCTCGTAATTCCAATTGATACGGCTGTTTGTGAAGATTGTTTACGAGAAATGTATGATCCAAATGATCATCGGTATCGCTATCCGTTTATTAATTGCACACAATGTGGCCCTCGTTATACAATCATTGAACAGTTACCGTACGATCGTCCGTTTACATCGATGCGCTCGTTCCAAATGTGTGAACGATGTGAGCAAGAGTACAAAGATCCTATGAACCGCCGTCATCACGCTCAGCCTATTGCTTGTCCAACATGCGGTCCATCTGTTGCATTATTGATGCCAGATGGGCAAGCGTTGCAAGGAGATGCCATTGAACAAGCGAAGGAATATATTCGTGCTGGGGCGATTGTTGCGGTGAAAGGATTAGGTGGATATCACTTAGCTTGTGATGCGACAAATGAAGTGGCTGTCCGACAATTACGAATAAGAAAACAACGGCCTCATCGTCCGCTAGCTATCATGGCAGCCTCCCTTGATATTGTAGAACAATTCTGTCATGTAACTGTGGAAGAAAAACGGTTGTTAACTTCGCCGGAAGCTCCCATTGTTGTTGTGAAACAAAGAAAAAACACAATGATTGCTTCATCGGTTGCTCCGGGGTTACAAACAGTTGGAGTGATGTTACCGTACACCCCACTTCACCATTTATTGCTTGATGACCGATTGCCTGTTGTCGTGATGACAAGTGCGAATCGTTCAGGGGTGCCCATGATATACGAAGATGAACAAGCTTTACGTGATTTACAAGGCATTGCTGATTATTTTCTTGTACATAATCGTCCGATTGTTCACCCTATTGATGATTCTGTTGTTCAAATAGAGAGTGGCAAGATTCATTTTATTCGACGAGCGCGTGGCTTTGTTCCCGATCCATTAGAGACGAAGTATGACGTTCATGAAATTGTAGCACTTGGTGGGCAACAAAAAAATGCATTCGCGTTTGGGAGACATCATCAAATTTTTTTAGGACCTCATATTGGTGACTTAGAGCATGTAGAAGTCGTTGAACATTTCCAAAGGGAATACGAACATTTACGCACTTGGATGGGAGTGACACCAAAAGCAATTGCTGTTGATTTGCATCCAAACTATGAAACGTGGAACATCGCAAAACAATGGCATACCGATATTGTAGCTGTCCAACACCATCATGCACATATGGTTTCGTGCATGGAGGAAAATCACATATATTCCCCTTGTTTTGGCCTTATTTTAGATGGAACAGGATACGGGGAGGACGGACATATATGGGGGTTTGAGCTACTGTACGGAGATGCTTCACAATATAAACGGCTCGGGCATTTAACGTATACTCCGCTTCCAGGTGGAGAGCGTTGCATCAAAGAGCCTTGGCGTACAGCCGTCGGCATGCTCGGACATTATTTCGGTGAACAAGGATATGCTCTGGCGGAGAAGCGATTTACCGAAAGAGCACAAGAGGTACGTGTATTAAAACAAATGGTCGAAAAAGGGCTACACTCTCCTTTAGCAGGTACGTGCGGGAGGCTATTTGACGCCGTTAGTGCCTTTTTGTACGTTTGCACGCATAGTACGTACGATGGAGAGGCGGCTGTTCGACTTTCTGAATTTATTGATGATACAAAAATATATGAAGCTTATCCGTTTCATATAAAAAAACAGGATGAATGGGAAATTGATTTGGCAAAGATGTGGCAAGCGATATGGGAAGATGTTGAAGCTCATGAACAAGTAAATATCATTGCTGGTCGCTTCCATGAAACAGTCGTGCAAGCGTCTGTCGAATTGGTTCGTTTAGCTTTACAACAATATCCAACGTACGAACGAAATATCGTATTATCGGGAGGGAGTATGCATAATCGTTATATCGTTAAACGTCTTCGTCAAGAACTCAGTAAGCTTGGATTGTGTGTTTACACGCATCAAAAAGTACCGTGCAATGATGGAGGACTAGCTCTTGGACAGTTAATCATCGCAGCACATAGGAGGGATCGTGTATGTGTGTAGGAGTACCGGCAAAAGTGTTACATATTGAAGGTTTTTCCGCACGAGTAGATGTCATGGGATCGCAAATGGATGTTGGAATTATTTTTGTTCCTGAAGTCAAAATTGGCGACTATGTCATTGTGCATGCTGGACAGGCGATGTCGATTATTGATGAACAGTATGCAAAAGAAAGTTTGGAAGAATGGAGGAAGCTAGTCGATGCTAGACGTGATGGATAGCCCAACTCGTTCAGCGCTCAGTCGAACGTTGTTAAAAGAAGTACAGACGTTAGCAAATCAGTTTCAACAAACGTTTGGACGAATGCCTTCGTTTATGGAAGTGTGCGGTTCACATACGATGGCACTTGCTCGTACGGGAGTAAAAAAAGCGCTCGAAGGATACGTTCGTCTCATTTCTGGTCCTGGTTGTCCTGTTTGCGTCACTGATCAAGTAACAATTGATGCAATGATTTCTTTGACAGATGGTGCAGATCGAATCATTTGCACATTTGGCGACATGATGCGGGTGCCTGGATCTTATGGAACGTTGATGCAAGCGAAGACAGAAGGAAAAGATGTGCGTGTCGTCTACTCTCCAGTTGATGCGGTTCGTATTGCTGAACAGCATCCGTATCAAGAAGTTATTTTTTTAGGGATAGGGTTTGAGACAACCATCCCAATTTTAGCTGCAGCAATAAAAGAAGCAGAAGAAAAGCAAGTGCACAATTTTTCCATGTGGATGTCGACAAAGCTAGTGGAGCCAATTTTGCGGCAATTACTTCACGATGGAGACGTGTCACTAGACGGTTTTTTACTCCCTGGGCACGTATCCATGGTGATGGGGAGAGCTCATTTTGAATTTTTAGCAACGGAATACAATATGCCTGCAGTAATTAGTGGATTTGAAGCATTACATATGTTAAGTGCAATTCGTCATTTATTAATGTTAGCACTCAAACAGCACGCTATTGTATTAAACGATTATAAAAGTGTAGTGAATGAACAAGGAAATGTACAAGCGAAATATTGGATGAACCATTATTTCACATTATGCGATGAGGCGTGGCGCGGTATCGGGGTGATTTCACAAAGTGGAATGGATTTTAAGAAAGAGTATGATCGGTTTAACGCAAAGGTGAAGTTTTCTGTTTTAACGCGCGAACCGCGTCGAACAAAGTGTCGGTGTGGAGAAGTCATTCGTGGGCTTATCGATCCACCACAATGTGTATTGTTTGGGAAAGCATGTACACCGCTTCATCCGATTGGACCTTGTATGGTGTCATCAGAAGGTAGTTGTGCAGCGTATTATCAATATATGAGGGAGGAGTAACAAATGGAGCGAATAACGCTCGCCCACGGAGACGGAGGACAGTTAGCTCATCAGCTCATTGCGGATATTTTTGTTTCTATGTTTCATAACGATCGTCATGCAAAATTCGATGCAGCTACGTTTACGTTAGACCTGCATGAGCTAGCCATGACAACGGATAGTTTTGTCGTTAAACCTCTTTTCTTTCCAGGTGGAAACATTGGAAAGTTAGCGGTAGCTGGAACAATAAATGATTTAGCGGTCGTTGGAGCGATCCCGAAAGTCATGACTTGTAGTTTTATTATCGAAGAAGGGTTTCCAATTGGTGATTTAAAAACGATCGTGCAATCGATGGCTGAAGAAGCAAAAAAAGCAAATGTGGCGATTGTTGCGGGCGATACAAAAGTTGTTGAACGTGGTAGTGCGGATGGATTATATATTAATACAACAGGGATCGGAGTCATTTCCCATCCGCTTGAGCCTAAAATGTGTGAAGGCGACTCGGTCATTGTCAGCGGTTCAGTTGGTGATCATGGAGTAGCTATATTAGTGGCCCGAGGGGAATTAGGTCTTGTATCAACGGTTGAGAGCGACTGTGCAACATTGTATCCGCTCATTGCCAAAGCGTTACAAGCAAGTCAACGCATTCGCCTGATGCGCGATCCAACCCGCGGGGGATTAGCGACTGCCCTTGTAGAAATTTGTGAAGATTTTGGGGTAACGATTGAATTGGAGGAAGAACGTATCCCTGTAAAACAAGAAGTGGAAGGAGCATGTGAATTGCTCGGTTTTGATCCGCTCTATTTGGCCAATGAGGGAAAAGTGGTCATGATCGTTCCAAAAGAAGATGAACAGGCTGTTCTTGATGCCCTTCGTTCTCAACCTGAAGGAAAAGATGCCGCTGTCATCGGAACTGTTCGAGCAACAAATAAAGGTCAATTATTGTTGCGAACACCGCTTGGCACAACACGAAGATTATATCGATTAACAGGATTAATGTTGCCTCGTATTTGTTAAACCGTAGGGGAAAATCCTACGGTTTTTGTCTTTCCTACTTTTATCGTTTATGTCATAATAAATGACAGTACATAAAAAAGGGTGAGGGTGTCATGAAGCAATATTTACAATTACTTGAAGATATTTTACAAAACGGTGTGTATAAGGATGACCGTACGGGAACAGGGACGATTTCTGTATTTGGACGTCAATTGCGTTTTGATTTACGTGAAGGATTTCCTTTACTTACAACAAAAAAGTTACATATTCGTTCAATTATTCATGAGTTGCTCTGGTTTTTAAGTGGGGATACGAATATTCGTTATTTAAAAGAAAATGGTGTAACAATTTGGGATGAATGGGCAGATGAAAACGGAGATTTAGGTCCGGTATATGGAGCTCAATGGCGTTCATGGAGGGGAGCAGACGGCCGAACGATTGATCAAATTAGCGAAGTGATTGAACAAATAAAGCACAATCCAAATTCGCGCCGTCTTTTAGTAAGCGCATGGAATGTTGCGGAATTAGACAATATGAAGTTGCCTCCTTGCCATTATGCTTTTCAGTTTTACGTGGAAAATGGGACGTTATCGTGCATGTGGCAACAGCGTTCGGTTGATACGTTTTTAGGTCTTCCGTTCAATATCGCAAGCTATGCACTACTTACGCATATGGTTGCTCAACAATGCGATCTACAACCGAAAGAACTTATTTTTACTGGCGGTGATGTTCATTTATATATGAATCATATCGAACAAGCGAAGTTGCAATTAACGAGAGAACCGCGTCCACTTCCGAAATTAGTCATTAAACGAAAACCAGCGTCTATCTTTGAATATCGCTTTGAAGATTTTGAAATTGTTGATTATCATCCGCATCCGCACATTAAAGCGGACGTGTCTGTGTAAGGGAAGTGAGTCAATTGATTTCTATTATTGTCGCGATGGATCGAAATCGAGTCATTGGTTGGAACAATACATTACCTTGGCACTTACCGTCGGATTTAGCTTATTTTAAACATGTAACTATGGGTCATCCGATTGTCATGGGGCGAAAAACATTTGAATCGATCGGCCGTCCGCTTCCTGGAAGAATAAACATCGTACTTACACGGGACAACACGTTTTCAGCGGATTCGAATGTTCAAGTCATTCATTCAATTGATGACATCGAACAAATAGAACAGCAACATGGTCATTTGTTTGTTATCGGGGGGGCACAAGTGTTTGAACAAGCGATGCCGCTAGCCGATCAATTGTACGTTACACATATTGACGAAACGTTTACAGGAGATGCATTTTTCCCACCAATTGATGAAAAGCAATGGGTGCTTCGTACCGCTCGACAAGGTGTGCAAGACGAAAAAAATCGTTATCCACACACATTTTGTATATATGAACGAACAGCTCGCTAATTGGCGAGCTTCATCTTTTTGAATAATTTTTAGAAAATTTACTTTTCTTTATTCGAAAATATGATATATTTTAGAATAACATAATTTTGACAATGAAATTATAAATAGAAAGGAAACGAGAAAATGGAACAACAAGTAAAACGAAAACATGGCGTATATGTAGAAGATATTTTAATTGCTTATCAAACGTTAAAAGATGTCGTGTATCATACCCCTTTACAAAAAAATGAATTGCTTTCAGAACGGTATGATTGTCATGTATATTTTAAACGGGAAGATTTACAAGTCGTTCGCTCGTTTAAAATTCGTGGTGCATATTATCGAATGAAAAGCTTAAGTGAAGAAGAAAAGAAAAATGGAATTGTTTGCGCAAGTGCAGGCAATCACGCTCAAGGTGTAGCTTATTCATGTCGAGCGCTCGGTGTGCATGGGAAAATTTATATGCCATCTACAACTCCGAGACAAAAAGTATCGCAAGTACAGTTTTTTGGTCGAGAGTTTGTTGACATTATTTTAGTTGGCGATACATTTGATGATTCCTATGAACAAGCACTTATTTGCGCAAAGCAAGAGCAGCGAACATTTATCCATCCATTCGATGATGAAGCTGTGATTGCTGGGCAAGGAACAGTTGGTGTTGAAATTTTAAATGATTGTGAAGAAGCGATTGATTATGTGTTTGCAAGCATTGGCGGTGGGGGGCTTATTTCTGGTGTCGGAACGTATATCAAAAGTATTTCACCAGCAACGAAATTAGTTGGCGTCGAACCTGAAGGAGCTCCTTCCATGAAAAAATCGTTTGAAGCAGAAGAAGTCGTCACTTTAAGTGAAATTGATCCATTTGTAGATGGCGCGGCAGTGAAACGTGTGGGGGAAAAAACATTTGCATTAGCAAAAGAAATGGTCGATGATATTGTCGTTGTTCCTGAAGGAAAAGCATGTACAACGATTTTGCAACTTTATAATGAAAACGCGATTGTAGTCGAGCCTGCTGGAGCGTTGCCGGTTGCTGCGCTTGATTTATATAAAGAACATATTCGTGGCAAGACCGTTGTTTGTATTATTAGCGGAGGAAACAACGATATTGGGCGCATGCAAGAAATTAAAGAGCGTTCTATGATTTATGAAGGACTTCAACATTATTTTATTGTGAATTTTCCGCAACGTGCTGGCGCTTTGCGGGAATTTCTCGATGAAGTATTAGGACCAACAGACGACATTACACTCTTTGAATATACGAAAAAAAATAATAAAGAAAGTGGCCCCGCTCTCGTTGGCATTGAATTAAAATGTCGTGAAGATTACGGTCCGCTCATCGAACGAATGAAGAAAAAAGGTTTTCCGTTTATGGAAGTGAATAAAGATAGCAGCTTGTTCCATTTGCTCATTTGACAAAAATTTTTTATAAATCGATGACGAAATGTGACATACTTCAACATAAAAATCGTGTATAATATAAGTAAATCGGTCAAAAAAGAGGATTGATATTTTGTTATTCAAAAGCCTAGAGTTTAAAAACGTAGATGGGCAAAAAGTAAAAATTATCGAAATTCCGGTATTGGAGGACGATAACCCTTATCAATTTATGGTAAAAGTAAGGTTGCAAACGTTTATTGCACAAGTGCATGCTAGAAAAAGTCCAAAGAAGGTGTATTCATTTAAAGAATATTTAAAACGAGTGTTAAAGTGGCCGGTGTACGAACAAATATTTAAATCTGAAATTTTAAAAAACAATGCATAAATGATAAGGAGCTGTTTTGCTATTGTGCAAAATCAGCTCTCAGAC
Source organism: Anoxybacillus ayderensis (assembly GCF_000833605.1). GTDB lineage: Bacteria > Bacillota > Bacilli > Bacillales > Anoxybacillaceae > Anoxybacillus > Anoxybacillus ayderensis. The sequence continues at coordinate 41,923 of NZ_JXTG01000018.1, forward strand.
TGTTGACAAAATGGTTGTAAGACAGTTGTTTTACAACCATTTTGTTCCATTTTGATATTTGTTTTCCTTGATGAACCGACGAAAATAACGACATACATAATTGAAAAAGAGGAGAGGTGCCCATTCTCCATAGGTAGTTTGCTAATTTCTTTAAATTCATCGCAGCACAAACAAGCATCGCCTGCATCTGGTTTCTTTCCAATCCACGGTAATTTGTCCAGCGCAGACCATGCTTCTCTTTCAAATCTGCAAAATTTCGTTCGATTGTCTCTTTTCTTCGTTCATACAACTCC
>NZ_JXTG01000019.1 GCF_000833605.1 Anoxybacillus ayderensis
CCGGACAACGCTTGCCACCTACGTATTACCGCGGCTGCTGGCACGTAGTTAGCCGTGGCTTTCTCGTTAGGTACCGTCAAGGTACCGCCAGTGACTGCGGTACTTGTTCTTCCCTAACAACAGAGCTTTACGACCCGAAGGCCTTCTTCGCTCACGCGGCGTTGCTCCGTCAGACTTTCGTCCATTGCGGAAGATTCCCTACTGCTGCCTCCCGTAGGAGTCTGGGCCGTGTCTCAGTCCCAGTGTGGCCGATCACCCTCTCAGGTCGGCTACGCATCGTCGCCTTGGTGAGCCATTACCTCACCAACTAGCTAATGCGCCGCGGGCCCATCCTGTAGCGACAGCTTGCGCCGCCTTTCAACGAAAAACCATGCGGTTCTTCGTGTTATCCGGTATTAGCACCGATTTCTCGGTGTTATCCCCGTCTACAGGGCAGGTTGCCCACGTGTTACTCACCCGTCCGCCGCTAACGATTCAAAAGCAAGCTTTTGAATCGTCCGCTCGACTTGCATGTATTAGGCACGCCGCCAGCGTTCGTCCTGAGCCAGGATCAAACTCTCCATAGAAAAGTTATCCTTAGCTTCTGTACGCTTTTCGCTTCGTTCAGTTTTCAAGGAACATCTCGTCGCTTTTGAAGCGACTTTCTTATAGTATCACATCATAAACTTGATGTCAACAACCTTTATTTTTAACCGCCGCTACATCTCAGCAGCGACGATTAAAAATATATCACGAACATTTTTAAACGTCAACACCTTTTCTTTATTTTTTTTCAACCATGTAGTGTCTATGAAACACTCCTTGCCCTTTCGTTGCAATTTTTTCAACGGAAAGTATATGTTTTTCAACTAGAAATTCAAGCAAAATAGCTAAATCAACCCCGTATACCGCCAACTCTTGTTCATCGAGCAACTCCGCCATAGACCATGACGTTTTCTTTTTTTGAAGCACGTGTATCAAGTGACTTGCCCCTTGTTTCAACTTCGAATGGATAAAAAAATCGCTTGCTAAAAATAGCAATTGCAATCGTTTATCAAGCGGTTCTTCACTTCCAACTAACTCAGCATATAGTTTATGAATTTGTGGTTCAATATGTTTCACCTGGTTCCATACGGTTACTTCGGGATAAAAACCATTTTCGATAATAGACAGACGGGCTAAGTGATGAAGTGCATGTAATACGTGATTGTACGCATCAAGCCATTGATCTTTTTCAAAAAAACTTCGTCCTTCTATATAGCGACGTACTAACTTAGCAAATTCTATTCCCATCTTTACTTTTCTTTCGTCTACTGGAAACTGCAATAGACGTTGCCGCCACTGCTCGATATATTCATTCCGATCAAATAAAACTTTCCCATTCAGCAACCAATTCATCACTTTTCGATTTGAACCGAACAACACCCATTCTTTCACTTGACGTTCATCTACAATGTGCAAAGACGCGCTTTTTTCCTCAAACGCATAATGTTTAATAAAAATCGGTTCTCTCCCTTCCCGAACGATAACAAATAAAACGACATCAAACAAATCCGTCTCCGGAGAGTAATCCGACCCTTTTTCAATCATTAAAATTCCAAGCGTTTGTGGATGACTTGCTCGCTCTTGGTAAATCGGACGCAACACATCTTCCATAAACCGATTCCTCCACTTTTCAACATTGTTTGACCGTATTCGACAATTTTAAAAAAACTCCTGCTTATTATTCAAAACTTATGATATAGTTATGCCTAGGAGGAGATATATGTGGGTGTGAAATATTCGAGCAAGATCAACAAAATTCGTACGTTTGCGTTAAGTTTAATTTTTATCGGATTTTTCGTGATGTATGCGGGTATATTTTTCCGCACATCGCCTATTGTTATGACATTATTTATGATTTTAGGTTTGTTGTTTATTATCGCAAGTACAGTTGTCTATTTTTGGATTGGAATGTTGTCAACAAAAACGGTACAAGTTGTCTGTCCTTCATGCAATAAAGTAACAAAAATGTTAGGACGGGTCGATGTATGTATGTACTGCAACGAGCCACTTACACTCGATCCAACACTTGAAGGAAAAGAATTTGATGAAAAATATAATCGAAAAACAAGAAACAAAAAAAGCTGATAGCCGCGTCGCTACCAGCTTTTTTAATGATGTCCTTTTTGACAGTCTGGACACGTTCCGTAAATCTCCATCCGATGATGACTAACTTTAAATCCCGTCACATGCGCCGCTAAATCTTCGACTTCATCTAAGCCTGGGTAATGAAAATCGACAATTTTTCCACACGTTTCGCAAATCACATGATAATGATGTGTCGTAACAAAATCAAAACGACTTGACGCATCCCCGTACGTTAGTTCTTTGACAAGACCGACTTCTTTAAACACACGCAAATTGTTATACACAGTTGCGACACTCATATTTGGAAATTTTCCTTCCAAAGCTTTATAAATTTCATCCGCTGTTGGATGGGACATGGACTGAATCAAATATTCGAGTATCGCATGACGTTGCGGTGTAATACGGACGCCGGTTTCTTTCAACGTGTGAAGCGCTTCTTTTAATTGATGTGCGTGCGTCACCGTCATGCACCTCACTTTCATTTATAAAAATTATAATTATTACTTTATAATTTTTATAAATAGTGTACAAAAAAATGAAACTGTTTGTCAATTGTATTTTTAGGTAAGAAAAAAGGCGACCCTTTAAGGAATCGCCGCATACATATTTGAGGAGGTGTGTGCTCTACTATATCGTACGCAACGATCCTTTTATTTGTTTGAGCCAACCGCCTCTTTTAAAGCGTTCAACACTTCTTCGACATGCCCATTTACTTTTACTTTTCTCCACTCTTTCACGATTTGACCGTTTGGATCGATTAAAAACGTCGAACGCTCAATCCCCATATACTCTTTCCCGAAATTTTTCTTTAACTTCCATACGTCATACGCCTTTGCTACGTCTTGTTTTTCATCAGCAAGAAGTAAAAACGGCAAGCGATGTTTTTCAATAAATTTTTTATGCCGAACAATTGAATCAGGGCTAATACCGATTACAACCGCTCCAAGTTCCTCAAATACTTCATGATGATCGCGAAACTCGCAAGCCTCTGTCGTACATCCTGGCGTCATATCTTTTGGATAAAAATATAATACGACATACTTCCCATGAAATTGCGACAACGTCACGTTTTCTCCGTTGCTTGCTGGCAATGTAAAATCAGGTGCTTTCATATTTCTCCTCCTACCTTCTTTCTACATCCATCACTGTTCGAACAACAAAAGCGGCAGGTAGCGCATAGCCGAGCAACGCTTCGACCATCGCAATCCACCGACCGATTCCAATCGGCACAACATCCCCATAGCCGACCGAAAGCAAAGTGACTGCACTAAAATATAAACTTGTTTCGACATATTGCAAAAAGTTAGAAGCCTCTATATTCTTCCCATTTTCCATCATCACAACATGTCCATTTATATGCAAAATCGTATATACAAGCGCAAAGCCAATCATCGTCGTTGAATACACAAATAAAATGGCAATAAAGTTTTTTATCGAAATGACAGAACGCTTCGTCTGCCAAAAGGAAAAAAAACTCATACATATGATAAATGCAATAATCCCAATCCATATATACGTCACAACATCCCCTCCTGTCCTCATATATACGAGAGGATGTTTAATTTAATTCCCGGCACCACGATAACGTTTGACACCCGCATTCCATAACAGCACCGACAATGTAAAACAAACAATTCCCATCACCGGCGTCAAAAACGAGTACGTATACCATTCCGTTTTACGCAAAAAATACGCTGACGGATATACACCAACAAACGCAAACGGCAAAACCCATGTTAAAACGTAGCGAATAACGCGATTGTAAATATCGACAGGGTATCTTCCGTAGTTTCCTATATTATACATCATCGGCATAATCGAACTGCGCGCATCAGACCAAAAACTAATGCTTGCTAATGAAATAAAAATGCCCGCGTAAACGAACGTCCCTCCTAAAACGAACAACACAAATAAAATGACATCATACCAATGAAACGATAAATGTAATCTTGATACGGCATACCCCATAACAATTAAACCAGTAATTCCTCCGAGGAGCGACTCTAACTCCATTCGTTCAAGCACAATTTGGAACAAACTATGCACAGGACGGGTTAATACACGGTCCATTTCCCCACGCACAATATATCTTTCGTTAAAATCCCAAATATTAAAAAACGCAGCAAACAAAGAAAAAGGAACTAAAAAGAAGCCGTAGATGAAAATAATTTCATCGCGCGTCCATCCGTTTAATAATTGCGTATGTCCAAATACAACAAGGATAAAAATTAAATTCACACCTTGAAACATTAAATCAGACAAAAACTCAACGAGCAAATCGGTACGATATTGCAGCTTTGTTTTTACATATTGACTCATATATTGAAAAAAAATCGATATATAAAACATATGTTCACCCCCCTTGAATGATGAGTTTTCGTTTGGCTGCTTTCCATAATACGTAAATCGGCACAATTAATACGACGCACCAAACCGCTTGAAACATCATTCCTTTAATCACAGCATCCCCTGTAAAGCTTTCCGTAAAAATCATACTTGGAATGTAACTAATCGCTTGAAACGGCAAATAGTGCATGATATGTTGTGCCCACTCGGGATAAAAACTAATTGGCAAAATAAGCCCTGAAAATAAATCAATAACAAATCGTTTGGCGCGAAGCAATCCTTCCCCATTTAACGTAAAAAACGTGACCATCCCAGCTATTAAATTGAGCTGAGAGTTAATAATAAAACTAAGCATTGTCGACAAAGCAAAATATCCCCACGTATGAACATTCGTTGTAAATTGAAGCGAAAAAACGAATGTGACGATAATCATTCCGGGAAGTGAGAAGAAAAGTAATCTGAAAATCCCTTCCCCAAGCCCTTGCATCGTTTTCATAATTAAATAGTTGTACGGACGAATAAGTTCAATCGCCACTTTTCCTTCGCGAATTTCCATCGCAATTTCACGATCAATGTTATTAAAATAAAACGCTCTTGCCATCCAAGCGATCGCGACATATGTCGTCATTTGTTCAACTGTCATTCCTTGAATAGACGGTTGCCCTCCATAAATGGCGGACCATAAAAAATAATACGCGCCAATATTAATACTATAAATAAAAATACCGCTATAATAATTCGTGCGATAAGCTAACATCATTAAAAAACGCATACGAATCATTTCAATGTATTTACCCATGATGAATCCCTTCTTCATAAATGTTGCGAATAATTTCTTCCGTCGATACTTCACGAATGTGAATATCTTTTAATTCATAGGAAGAAACGACTTTTCCAATAACATGTGCCATATCCGTTGCACGAACATGCGCAATCCAACTATATCGATCTTCCCCTTGTTCCCACGTCGCATCAACAAGTAGCATAAGCTCTTCTTTTGGGACGATATCGCGAAATTGAAAATGAATTTGCTTTCCTTCTCCCCAATTTTGCTTTAAACGTTGCAATGATCCATCGTAAATGATTTTTCCTTCGTCAAGCATAATGACGCGTTCACAAAGCGCTTCAATATCTGTCATATCGTGCGTCGTTAATAAAATCGTCGTGTTGTATTTTTCATTAATTTCTTTTAAAAATTGACGAATTTTTAACTTTACAAGCACATCTAAACCGATCGTCGGCTCATCTAAAAATAAAAGTGGCGGATTATGAATGAGCGCAGCTGCTAATTCACAGCGCATTCGCTGACCGAGCGATAACTTGCGCACAGGCTTATCAAGCAACGGACCAATATCTAACGTTTCAATCACGTGATCCATATGCTCGTTATAATCTTGATCAGAGACACGATATACTTTTTTCAACAATCGAAACGACTCTTGCACGGCGATATCCCACCATAATTGTGATCGTTGCCCAAACACAACGCCGATCGTCTGCACGAAACGTTCCCGCTCTTTATGCGGATTCATTCCATTTACAACGACTCGTCCAGATGTCGGCGTTAAAATTCCTGTTAACATTTTTATTGTCGTCGATTTACCTGCCCCATTTTCTCCAATGTAGCCAACCATTTCCCCTTGTTTAACAGTAAACGAAATATCGTCCACAGCTCGAATTATTTTATAGTTTCTCGTAAACAAATCACGAAACGCCCCAGCTAAACCGGAGCGGCTAGAGTATGACTTAAATTCCTTACGTAGTTTTTCTACTTCAATCGCATACATGTTCCTCACCTCTCATGAAATCACTATTTAATAGTGTAACGAAAATGTTTAAACTCAACAAATGGTGTGCTCAAATAAATGTGATAAAATAAACACCGTGAAACAATTTTTACATAAAAGGAGGAGGCTTCGCGTGAATTTTACGAAGTCTGAACAATTACACCAAGAAGCGCTTGAGCATATCGTCGGCGGTGTCAACAGCCCTTCCCGTTCATATAAAGCTGTTGGAGGCGGTGCACCCGTCGTGATGGAAAGAGCGCAAGGGGCATACTTTTGGGATGTAGACGGCAATAAATATATTGATTATTTAGCAGCGTACGGTCCTATTATTACCGGACATGCTCATCCACACATTACAAAAGCTATTCAACAGGCGGCTGAAAACGGCGTTTTATATGGGACGCCAACACCGTATGAAATTACGTTCGCGAAAATGTTAAAAGAAGCGATTCCTTCTCTCGAGAAAGTACGTTTCGTCAACTCAGGAACAGAAGCTGTCATGACGACAATTCGTGTCGCTCGCGCTTACACAGGTCGCGATAAAATTGTAAAATTTGCAGGTTGCTATCACGGACATTCCGATCTCGTTCTTGTTGCAGCTGGTTCTGGCCCATCTACATTAGGAACACCTGACTCAGCGGGCGTACCAAAAAGCATCGCTCAAGAAGTCATTACTGTTCCTTTTAATGACGTAGATGCTTTTAAACAAGCGATGGATCGTTGGGGAAGCGAAGTAGCTGCCGTTCTCGTTGAACCAATTGTCGGTAACTTCGGGATCGTCGAACCGAAACCAGGCTTTTTACAAGCGATAAACGACATCGCCCATGCAGCTGGCGCACTTGTCATTTATGATGAAGTGATCACCGCTTTCCGTTTTATGTATGGCGGTGCTCAAAACTTGCTTGGGATCGAGCCAGACTTAACGGCACTCGGAAAAATTATCGGCGGTGGTTTACCAATCGGTGCATACGGCGGTAGAAAAGACATTATGGAACAAGTAGCTCCGCTTGGCCCAGCTTACCAAGCAGGAACGATGGCGGGAAATCCTGCGTCCATTTTAGCAGGTATTGCTTGTTTAGAAGTATTACAACAAGAAGGCGTGTACGAACATCTCGATCACCTCGGTGCGATGTTAGAGGCTGGCATTTTAACACATGCGAAAACATACGATATTCCTATTACGATTAACCGCCTAAAAGGAGCGCTCACTGTATACTTCACGACAGAAAAAGTAGAAAACTATGAACAAGCGGAACGGACAGATGGAGAGATGTTCGCAAAATTTTTCAAACTTATGCTTCATCAAGGCATTAATCTCGCCCCTTCGAAATATGAAGCATGGTTTATTACATTAGCCCACACAGAAGAAGATATTGAATATACAATCGAAGCGGTAGGACGCGCATTTAAATCCTTAAAAAATGAATAAATATACAATCGTAACGAGGGAGGAAATCCATTCCTACCTCGTTTTTTATGTTCAAAAACAATGTAAACGCTTACATCATTCGTGAACGTTTTGTTACATGAACTGAATATTATATCCAAAAATATGAATAAATAATTGATTTTCTTTTGCAAACATGCTAATATAGACTATAAAATTCAGAAAATTTTATTTCTTAAAAAAGTTTTGTGTGGGAGGTGGCGAAGGCGAGAAGCGAGCAATAAGCCGCTTACAAGCCGCATGCTATGAAACAACGGTGGAATCCAACTTCATTTCAACATTTTTATGAACACGAACACGATGCGTGTGGAATTGTCGCTGCGGTTGAAAAACGACGCATTCCGACAAAGGAAAACATTACAACATGTATTAACGCCCTCGTCACAATGAATCATCGCGCCGGATTTATCAATGGTGAAGGAGATGGCGTCGGTATTCATATTGACATTCCGAAAGCGCTTTGGAAAGAAAAATTTGCTGCTGCCCATCTTGATCCTCAACTCGTCGACCGCGACGATTTTATTGTTGGCCATATATTTATTACGCGAACAACGAATGTCGAAGAGAAAAAAGCACGTATGCGTCAATTGTTTGCTCAATTTCATCTCACTCTCATTTTTGAATCCGATCGCGTGACCTCTTCTTCAGCGCTCGGTCCAATCGCTTTACGCGAGGAGCCTGTATTTTGGCAAGTAGCCCTTTTACCAAACAAAAACGAAACGTTATCTAAAACATTATTTGAATTAACGGTTGAAATCGAGAAAGATGAACATATTCATGTCGCTTCTCTTAGCAACCATCACGCCATTTACAAAGTGATGGGGGCTGGAGATATTTTACCAAAATATTATCACGACTTAGCGAGCCCGCTTGTCGCATCTACGATGACGCTTGGCCATAATCGCTATTCAACAAATACACTATCAAACTTTTTCCGTGTACAACCGTTTAGCGTCTTAGGTCATAACGGTGAAATTAACACGATTGCCAAACTACGTGAAGAGGCAACAATGATCGGTGTTCCATTGACAAACGGCGGAAGCGATTCGCAAGACTTGAGCCGAACGATGGAAACGCTTATTTATCGTGATGGCTATACGTTATTTGAAGCAATGGACTTTTTATTCCCGCCAATTGTAAACGAAATAAAAAACTATCCAGCACATTTACAAGATTTATATACTTACATTCGCGAAGCTTGGGGACATTTCGCCCAAGGACCTGCAGGCATCATTTCTCGCCATGCAGATGAAGCAGTATTTAGCGTCGATGCGCTCGGGTTGCGTCCGCTTTGGAAAATTGAAACAGAACACCGTTACGTATTTGCATCTGAGCCAGGCATTATTCCTGTGTGCGAATATACAGGGGAACCAAAACCGCTCGCACCGGGAGAAAAAATCGGATTAAAATGGCAAGCGGATGGAACAATTCGTGTGTATGAATACGCAGATTATCAACAAGAAGTATACAATCGTATTCGAAATCGTTTAAATATCGAGAATATGCGCCAACGTCTCCAAACGCCAACGTTAAAAACATACGTACTTATGGCTCAACCAACAAAAGTGCATAACGGACAATACGCTGCATTTGGTTGGGACCGCGAACATATTCAATTGCTCGAACAAATGGCAGAAAAAGGAGCAGAACCTATTCGCTCGCTCGGACACGATGCTCCGCTTGCAGCGATCGATCCTGAGCGAAAAAATATTGCTGATTTTATAAAAGAAAGTGTGGCTGTTGTAACAAACCCTGCCATTGACCGCGACCGCGAAACAGAACATTTTTCTACACGCGTTGTCGTTGGAAAACGACCAAGTATCGTCTCAAATGAGGAACATCCTTACACCGTTGAGCTTCTTTCACCTATTTTAATTGAGGGAAAACTCGGAAATGAATGTGCAGAAACGTTACAGCAACCATCGTACGATCAACTCGTTCATACATTTGAAGAAAAACAATTGACGTACTTTATATCAGCTACGTCTTTTGAACATGAAACGATTCCAATGGCGCTCGCCCGTTTAAGCGAAGAAGCATGTGCAGCTGCGGCAAACGGAAAAACGTTGCTTGTCATTGACGATGCAAAAGCGCATCAAAATGGTCATTTATGGATCGATCCACTTCTTGTTATATCGGCCATCGATCAAGCGTTAACAAAAGCGCAATTGCGAAGAAACTGTTCGCTTCTTCTTCGTTCTGGAGCGATTCGTTCGTTGCATGATTTCATCGTTGCATACGGACTTGGCGCAAACGTCATTAGCCCATATTTAATGTTTGCGACAGTGGCTGATTCGTCCACTCGACCAGCGATTCATTTGTTCCAAGCGTTAAATAAAGGGCTTGAAAAAGTCATTTCAACGATTGGTATTCATGAATTACGCGGATACAGCCGTCTCTTTTCATCGATCGGCTTGCATGAAGAAGTCGCAGCTGTATTAAATATTGTTAACTTTTTTGGTTCTGATTCGCTTGCCCAAAATTTTGAAGCATTAAAACAAGACGCCATCGCACGCGCAAACGATTTTGAAACAGAACAAGCAAAGTTGCGCAAAACGTTTCACGTCTTCCCACGCATTTGGAAAGCGATTGGCGAAGTAGCTCAAACCGGCTCATACGACAGCTATCGTGACAAATTGACAGAAATCGAAACGGGGACACCAACAGCCATTCGTCATTTAACTGATTTAAAACTGGCAAGCACGCCAGCCAAAAAGGAGCAAGTCGACATTTCAGTTGGTGAACATAGCTTGCCGTTTGTCATTGCTTCGATGTCATTCGGTTCACAAAATGAAATTGCCTTTCGTGCATATGCCGAAGCAGCGAATCGCCTCAACATGATCAGCTTAAACGGTGAAGGTGGCGAAATTAAAGATATGCTCGGCAAATATCCGCGCACGCGCGGGCAACAAGTCGCTTCTGGACGATTTGGCGTCAATGCTGAACTGCTGAACTCATCGAATTTACTAGAAATTAAAATCGGGCAAGGAGCAAAACCGGGTGAAGGTGGTCATTTGCCAGGTTCGAAAGTGACAGCTAAAATCGCTGAAGCACGGAACGCAACGATCGGCTCTGATTTAATTTCACCGTCAAACAACCATGACATTTACTCGATTGAAGACTTAGCGCAAATGATTGCTGAATTAAAAACAGCAAACGACCAAGCAAAAGTCGCTGTCAAAGTACCAGTCGTCCCTAATATTGGAACGATTGCTGTCGGCATCGCAAAAGCTGGTGCGGACATTATTACGCTAAGCGGCTTCGACGGTGGAACAGGAGCTGCGCGCATTCATGCCATTCAACACGTTGGCTTACCTGTAGAAATTGGCGTGAAAGCGGCGCACAACGCGCTTTTAGAAGCCGGATTGCGCCACCAAGTTGAAATTTGGGCAGATGGCGGCATAAAAAGCGCGATGGACGTGATCAAAGTGATGCTTCTCGGCGCCAACCGCGTTGGCTTCGGCACATTAGCGATGATTGCGATCGGATGTACAACATGTCGCGGTTGTCATTTAGATACATGCCATGTCGGAATCGCCACGCAAATTGAATCGGAAGCACAAGCGAAAGAACATGGTTTACGCCGTTTCGTTCCGAGACAATTCGAGCAAGCGGTACAAAACTTAGTTCGTTTCTTTACAGCATTTGGAGAGGAACTAAAAGCGCTCACCGCCTCGCTCGGCTATACGAACTTACAACAGCTTGTCGGTCGCTCTGATTTGCTTGAACAAACGCGCGGACGTGATCGGATGAATTTAACAACGTTATTAAAACCGTTAGAAATCGGTCAATGGTATCAAAAAGAAGTCGCGGCGACATCGGAAGAAGGAAAACTGGCCGTTGCAGCTGGAGCTGAATATTTAGATTATCACGTTGAAGACTTACACCGTTCACGCGAATTTTCAACTGTCACAGCTGAACAACGCGTACTCGGCAGCCGCGTCGCATGCCATCGTGTGCGTGGTCGATTGGACGGATCGTATAAAAAGCTGCCAAACATATCCCTTCGTTATAAAGATGGATCTGTACCTGGCAATGGACTCGGTGCATATAACGTCGCTGGCATTCATATTCATGTTGACGGTGGAGCGCAAGACGGAACTGGAAAGACAACGTTTGGCGGAGGTATTTTCGTCTTTAAAGCGAAAGGAAAAGACGGAAAGTTTTACAACGGATCAGTCGGGAAAGGATTTGGCTACGGAGCACAAAAAGGATTGCTAATCGTACAAGGAAACGCTGACGCACGCGCAGGCATTCGCTTATCAGGAGCGGATATGATTATCGGTGGTCAAGTGACAAAACCAATTCCTGAAGTTGAACACGGCAATATCGGTGTTCACGCTAACATTAAAGGATTTGCCTTTGAATATATGACAAACGGACGCGGGCTCGTTCTCGGCGACCCAGGTCCATGGATTTGTGCAGGAATGACAGGCGGTGTCGTTTATTTACGTCATCAACCAGAAATGGGCTTAACGAAAGCCGCCCTCGAACGCCGAATCGCCAAAGGCGCAAACGTCGCGATTCAGCCGCTAAACGAAAAAGGAAAAGCGGACGTCAAAGAACTACTTCGCACATATATTGATTTACTTATCGAACATGAACAGCATGAAGAAGCAGCAACACTTCAACCGTTGTTGGAACAACCAGAGCAACACTTTTTCCAAGTCATTCCGAAAAAAGAACAAGCCGATCCATCCGTATCGACAGAATAAACGTCAAAAAGAACTGCCTCAAAAAAATGGGGCAGTTCTTTTAATTTTTTTCCTTTTATCTTGATATACTGATGAAAAACATGTATATTTGTTTGTTGTTCTAACAAGATGATGAAAAAGAAAGGAATTTGAGCGACGATGAGACTTGGAGCCCGCGTCTTTAAAACCGGGATTGCGATTACGTTTGCATTAGTTTTAGCGAAACTGTTGCAGTTGCCTTCTCCTGTGTTTGCTGGTATTTCAGCAGTATTTGCCATGCAGCCAACGATTTACCGTTCATACTTATCTTTAATTGAACAAGTGCAAGCAAATGTCATTGGTGCAGTTTTCGCGATCGTTTTTACGCTTGTTTTCGGGCACGACCCATTTATTATTGGGCTAACCGCCATTTTAGTCATTGCGTTATTTCTTCGTCTTCGTTTAGAATCTTCTATTTCTGTTGCGCTTGTGACAGTTATTGCAATTATGGAATATACCGAAGAACACTTTATTGAATTTGCGCTTATTCGCTTTTCAACCATTATGCTAGGCGTGTTCGCAGCATTTATCGTTAATTTAGTGTTTCTACCGCCAAAATACGAAAAGAAGCTGTATACTAAAATTGTGGAATATACCGAACATATTTTAAAATGGATTCGCATGAATGTACGACACGCGTCTGAACATCATTTATTAAAAGAAGACATCGAAAAATTTAAAGAAAACATGATGAAACTAGACCAACTTTATTTGCTTTACAAAGAAGAACGGACATATTTTCGCAAGCATAAATATAGCAAATCGCGTAAACTTGTGTTATATCGCCAAATGATTGTCGCAACAAATCGAGCGCTAGAAACATTAAAATTGTTGCATCGTTTAGAAAACGAGCTAGCACATACATCTGCTGAACTTCAAGACGCCATAAAAAACGAACTCGACTGTTTGTTAAATTATCACGATCAAATATTGCTAAAGTTCATTGGGAAGGTAAAGTCTGATCCACAATCACAATTCGTTACAGAAGCATGCTCTGGAAAAAAAGGATTAATCCACTCGTTTTTAAACCATTATGCTGAGCAAAGCATTAAGCAAGAAAATTATCAACTATTTCCACTTATCGGAGCAATTATTGAGTATAGCCATCAGCTTGAACATTTAGACACGCTGATCGAAAGCTTCCATCATTACCATAAAGAAGAGCACGTCGTCCCTACCCCAGAGCAAGAATAAAAGATGTCCCGACATACAAACGGGACATCTTTTAGCTTTTCATACGCGGATCAAGCGCATCGCGCAATCCATCCCCCATTAAGTTAAATCCTAATACTGTTAACATGATTGCCAATCCCGGAAAAATCATCGTCCATGGTGCTTGCGTTAAATATGCTTTTGAATCCGCTAGCATTTTCCCCCATTCCGGGTTTGGTGGCTGTGCTCCTAACCCAAGAAATCCGAGGGCTGCCGCTTCAATAATAGCCGTTGCAATCGCAAGCGTGCCTTGAACAATAATAGGCGCCATACTATTCGGCAAAATGTGGTGGAATAAAATGCGCGCATCACTCATGCCAATTGCTTTCGCCGCTGTAATATACTCTTCCTGTTTAATGCTTAATACACGCGAACGAATGAGACGCCCGAAGTTCGGAATGTTAATGACCGCGATCGCAATGAGCGCATTTTTCAATGACGGTCCTAAAACCGCCACAATTCCAATCGCTAATAAAATGCTCGGAAATGCGAGCATAATGTCAAATACGCGCGAAATCACCGCATCAACCCATCGTCCATAGTATCCTGCGATAATTCCAAGTAAAGAGCCGATTACAACCGAACCTAACACAGAAAAAAATCCGACCCATAACGAAATGCGTGCCCCATAAACAACACGAGAAAAAATGTCTCGTCCAAAATCATCTGTTCCAAATATATGATCTTTCGATGGTGCTTGCAAACGCATGGATAGTTGTTGGTCATTCATATCGTACGGAGCGATAAATGGTGCGAAAATGGCAAGCAAAATGAAAAATAGCACAATGCCACTTCCGATGAGCGCCATTTTATTTTTTCGAAAGCGAATCCATCCTTCTTTCCATAACGATGTTGCTTTTTCTTCTTGCTGTACAACATTTCCCTCGTTTCGTGCCAGCTCAGCCAATGCGCTCCCCTCCTTTTAGTTATATTTAATTCGCGGATCAATTGCAGCATATAGAAGGTCAACAATTAAATTAATAAAAATAAAAATCATCGCAACAATTAAAATGCCTGATTGAATGACAGGATAATCACGATAGCCAATCGCTTCATAAATGTACCGACCAATTCCCGGCCAACTAAAAATCGTTTCCGTTAAAATCGCCCCGCCAAGTAACAACCCCATTTGTAAACCGATGACCGTCAATACAGGAATGATCGCATTTTTTAACGAATGCTTGTACACAACCCAAAACATGCTTAATCCTTTCGCACGTGCCGTACGAATATAATCCGACTTCATCACTTCAAGCATGCTTGAACGAGTCATACGAGCAATAATAGCCATTGGAATTGTCGCTAAAGCGACACTTGGAAGCACTAAGTGTTGCAATGTTTGAAAAAACTGATCTGTATTTCCTTGAATCAACGTATCAATGACATATAAATGGGTAATCGGTTCAATTGGATTTCGTACATCTTCTCGTCCAGATGTCGGGAACCAATCTAAGTTAATCGCAAAAATCCATTGTTCCATCAACCCGAGCCAAAAAATAGGCATCGAAACCCCAATCAGCGCTAAAACCATCGCAACATAATCAAACCAAGAGTTTTGAAACCATGCGCTAATAATACCTGCATTGACACCAATCACCACAGCAATGAACATCGCTGCAAGCGATAGTTCTAATGTCGCCGCTAAATATGGCCAAATTTCTTGTGAAACCGCAACCCCCGTGCGAATGGATTCCCCTAAATCCCCTTTTAATAATCCGCCAAGATATTTCATGTATTGAATGTACCACGGTTGGTCTAATCCGAGTTTATGCGTTAACGCCTCTACCGCTTCTTTCGTCGCCTTTTGTCCTAAAATGACTTGCGCAGGATTTCCCGGAATGGCACGAATCATAAAAAACACGACGAGCGACATGCCAAGCAAAACAGGAATGACCGTTAAAATGCGTTTGACCGTATATGAAAACATACGTTTCACTCCTTTCTGACATGATGGAAAGGGAGAGGATTCCCTCCCCTCCCTCAACACAAATGTTATTTAAACTGTACTTTTGTAAATTTATCCGTTCCTGTCGGATGCGGATTAAATCCATCAATGTTTGCCTTACCTGCTAATAACGGTGTTGAGTGTACGAGCGGAATCCATGGTGCGTCTTCTTTAATAATTTCTTGTGCTTTCTTGTACAATTCGTTTCGTTTGTTTTCATCGCTAACTGTTTGTGCTTCGATTAAAATGTTGTGTAACTCATCGTTTGCATAGTACGTGTAGTTGTTGCTGCCAATGCTATCTTTATCAAGCAACGCATATAAGAAGTTGTCTGCATCACCGTTATCGCCCGTCCAACCGAGCAAGAAGGCGTCTGCTTCTCCTTTTGCCACTTTATCTAAGTATGTCGCCCATTCATACGTAACGATTTTTGCTTTTACGCCAATTTTCGCAAAGCTTGCTTGTAACGCTTCGGCTACTTTTTGTCCGTCTGGCATGTATGGACGTGGAACAGGCATCGCCCATAATTCCATTTCAAAGCCGTTTGGATAACCAGCTTCCGCAAGTAATTGTTTTGCTTTTTCTAAATCATACGGATAGTCTTGAATCGCGTCGTTGTAGCCAGGAATGCTTGGCGGTAATGGGTTTTTCGCCGGTTGTGCTTGACCTGCATAAAACGCATCAATAATCGCTTGTTTATCTACCGCATGATTCAACGCTTGACGAACGAGTTTATTGCCTAATGGACCGCGTGTAACAGTTAATCCGACATAACCGACGTTCATCGAAGGACGTTTAAACACTTGGAAATCTTTATTTCCTTCTACTTGAGCTAAATCAGAAGGATTCAAATCTTCCATAATATCAATCTCGCCTTTTAACAACGCATTGAGGCGTGCAGAGTTGTCTGGAATCGATACGAAAATTAACTTATCAAGTTTCGGATGACCTTCTAACCAATATTCCTTGTTTTTCTCAAGCACGATGCGCTCATTGCGCTTCCACTCTTTAAAGACAAATGGACCTGTTCCAACAGGATTTTCACCGAATTTGTCGCCATATTTTTTAATTGCTTCAGGGCTAGCGATCGCAAACGGTACCATCGCAAGATTTTTTAAGAATGGCGCTTGCGGACGTTTTAAAACGAACTGCACCGTATGTTCATCTAACGCTTTTACTTCTTTAATGACATGCCCTTCATCATTTTTGTATCCACCAAACATTGAGCCATAATAAGGGAACGTATCTGCATTCCCGTTTGCCCAACGTTCAAAGTTAAATACAACAGCTTCTGCGTTAAAATCTGTTCCGTCATGGAATTTTACACCTTCACGAAGCTTGAACGTGTACGTTAAGCCGTCGTCAGAAATTGTCCATTCTTCCGCTAATGCTGGTTGAATCGTTGTATCACCATCGTTATAGTCTAGAAGTGTGTCAAAAATGTTTTTTGTTACTTTAAACGATTCACCATCTGTCACTGTTGCTGGATCTAACCCAACAGAGTCACCGCCGCGTCCATAGACGAGCGTCGTTGGCTTTTCGGCTTCTTCCGTTTTGCCTCCACCTGTTTGTTCCGACTTGCCGCAACCTGCAAGCGCAGTCGCTGCTACAAGAAGAAACGTAAGCATGGTTAATAACCATTTTTTCTTCATTTCTTTTCCCCCTTAGTGAATAATATATATTTCATCACCTAGCCATCTTTATGTATAAAGATGGCAGGCGACGTAATGCCCATTTCCAACTTCTTTCCATTCTGGTTTTGTCGTTTTACAAATATCCATACATGCTTGACATCGTGTATGAAAAGCGCAACCTGTTGGTGGATTTGATGGACTCGGTAAATCCCCGGTAAGCAGTTGCTTTTCTTTTTTATATTCCGGATCTGGAATCGGAACAGCTTCAAGCAACGCTTTTGTGTATGGATGTTTCGGATGGCGATATAGCTCTTCGCTGCTAGCGAGTTCAACCATTCGTCCTAAATACATGACGCCAACACGATCGCTAATATGACGCACGACACCAAGGTCGTGAGCGATAAAAATATATGTCAAACCAAACTCTTTTTGTAAATCTTCTAGTAAGTTGAGCACTTGTGCCTGAATAGACACATCTAGTGCTGAAACGGGCTCATCCGCGATAATGAGCTTCGGTTTCGTCATCAATGCGCGAGCGATACCGATACGTTGTCGTTGTCCTCCGCTAAATTGATGCGGATAACGTTTCGCATGATAGCTACTTAATCCAACAACTTCCAACATCTCCCGCACCTTTTTTCGTCGCTCTTCCTTTGACCCAATTCCATGGACGATCAGCGGTTCTTCTAAAATTTTTTCTACTGTATGGCGCGGATTAAGCGATGCAAACGGGTCTTGAAAAATCATTTGCATATCGCGACGCACTTTTCTTAATTGTTGGGGCGATAGTTTTGTCACTTCTTCCTTTTCAAATAAAATAGATCCTTCCGTTGGCTCAATAAGCCGCATAAGCATACGCCCCGTCGTCGATTTTCCGCAGCCGCTCTCCCCGACAATACCTAGCGTTTCTCCTCTGTAAACAACGAACGATAAATCATCGACCGCTTTCACTTGACCAATTTGTTTATTAAATAAACCTGCCGTAATGGGAAAATATTTTTTTAACCCTTTAACTTGTAGTAACGGTTCGTTCATGGATGACGTTTTCCTCCTTTGTATACAAAAAACAACGCGCGCGATGGCCTTGTTCTACTTCGTATAAATCAGGATTTTGGGAAAAGCACCGCTCAAATGCTTGCTCGCATCTTGCCGCAAAACGACAACCTTGTTTAATCGAGCCCGGCTTCGGTACGCTTCCTGGAATAGAATATAAACGTGCTTTTCTTTCCCGAATATCTGGAACAGAACGAATAAGTCCAATCGTATATGGATGTTTTGGATTTCGAAAAATCGTTTGAACATCCCCTTCTTCAATGATTTTTCCCGCATACATAACAACGACGCGATGACACATTTCAGCGACGACTCCTAAATCGTGTGTGATCATCATAATCGCTGTGCCGAATTGTTCGTTTAACTGTTTCATCAAATGTAAAATTTGTGCCTGAATCGTCACGTCTAAAGCAGTCGTTGGCTCGTCTGCAATTAATAAAGATGGATTGCATACCATCGCCATCGCAATCATCACGCGCTGCCGCATGCCTCCTGATAGCTGATGCGGATATTCATCAATGATCTCCTCAGCACGAGGCAAACCGACAAGTTTAAGCATATCAATGGCTCGCTTTCGCGCTTCTAGTTTGCTTATTTTTTCATGAATACGAATCGCTTCAATCATTTGGTTACCGATCGTAAAAAGCGGATTTAACGACGTCATCGGCTCTTGGAAAATCATCGCCATTTCATTCCCACGTATTTCTTTCATCCGTTTTTCCGATGCTAACGCAATATTTTCATGTTTAAACCATATTTCGCCATCTGTAATTTTTCCGATTCCTTTTGGCAACAATCCCATAATAGAGAGCGATGTAACACTTTTTCCACAGCCCGATTCACCGACAACACCTAAAATTTCGCCTTTATTTATGTAAAAGTCTACGCCATCAACCGCAGGAACTTCTCCTTCGTCTGTGAAAAAGCATGTTTTTAAGCTTTTTACTCGTAAAATCGCTTCATCTCCCACGGAAGCCACTCCTTCTATATACAGAAAATTTATATTTTTAAAATAACTTTTATGTTACGTTTCAAATTATTACACGAATATTAAAAAAATACAATAAAAAAATTCAAAAAATTTAATCATTGTTTATAAAAAATAAAAAACAACGGCCATTAGTAAGTAACCGTTGTTTTTTTGTTCATGTATGTATCATTTTCACTTTCTACACATAATAAACTTTTTATACCAATGTTCAACTACTTCAGGGGCAAATGGCCCCTTTTTCTCTTTAATCCATTGAATTAATTTTTGAACATTATTTTTTAAAACTTTATCAATAATTTCAGGGTAGTTCATTTGTTCGCGATGACGCTCATATTCATCGTGATCTAATATGTCGTATTGACCGTTCGGAAATACTTTAATATCTAAGTCATAATCGATGTATTTTAACGCTTCCCCATCCCAAACGTAAGGCGAGCTAATGTTGCAATAGTAATATACTCCTTCAGCGCGAATCATCGCAATAATGTTAAACCAATGTTTTGCATAAAAAAAACAAATGGCCGGCTCACGCGTCACCCACGTTCTCCCATCCGCCTCTGTCACAAGTGTACGATCGTTGCCGCCAATCACTTCTTCTTCGCTTCCTTTTAGCACAACAGTTTCTTTCCATGCACGATGGATATGCCCGTCATGTTTATAACTATGAATTTGAATGATCGCCCCTGTTTGTGGATACTCCATACACATTCCCTACTTTCATTCGACGCTTTTTCCTCTATTATACCGTTAATAAGCAATGAAGAAAAAGAGCATCGGACGAAAACCGATGCCCTTTGCCTGTTATTGATTTTTCTTCGCTTCTGCTTTTGCGTTTTGTTGTTTCACATGTTGAACATCTGTTTCAGTTGAAAACTCTGTTCCGTACTGACCAGCATTTTGCTGTTTCACATGTTGAATGTTTGTTCCTGCAACTGTTTTGTTTGGCTTCATCATTCTCACCTCCACGCTCATTACTTTGTACTATCCGTTTAAAAAATATCCGTATGAATAATTTTTTGTTTCACTTTCTACACTACATAAAGAGGTGAGAACGATGTATATTGGACGCGATTTAACAGCCTTGCAAATGATTCCTAAACAGCAGTGGAAAGATAGCGAGTTAGCGTTTTTTCATCATGCTCTTCAACAAGTCACTCCGTATTTAAACGCGGAGGGACAAACAATGCATCGTGAAATTGTGGAAGAAATTGAAGCAAGAGGCGGTTTACAGCGAAACGAAGCGACATATACGAACGGAACGCGCGTATTTTACGAGTAAAGGCAGTTGCCTTTACTCGTACGCTTGCCATATTTTTTGATATATAACCGGGAACGCATATTGCTTAAGTTCATCGATCGTCACCCATTTATTCGTTTCATCTCCCATTTGTAATTCAAGCGCGTTCCCTTTATATGCTTCAATATGCCATACAACATGGGAAAAGACGTGCTCAAATGAACCGATTCGCTCCATCGAACGAATGACGACATGATATCGTTCACTTATTTCTTTTACAAAGGATTCATCGTTTCGTGTTGGAGCATGTTCATCATTTGGGAATTGCCATAAATTCGCCAATAATCCACGAGGCGGGCGTTTTTGAATGAGTATATTTCCCTTTTCATTCATAAGCACAATGGCACGAAAAGAAACACGTTTCGGGGCTTTCCCTTTTGTTTTTACAGGTAGCTCTGTTTCTACCCCTTCTGCAAACGCACGGCAATGACGCTGAACAGGACATAGAAAGCAACTCGGGTTTTTCGGCGTGCAAACGAGTGCACCAAGTTCCATTAACGCTTGATTAAAATCAGACGGATTGTCGTGTGAAATAATATGGGAAACAATGTTTTCAAACTTTTTTCTTGTACTTCCTTTCGCAATATCGTCTGTTATATAAAAAATGCGCGACAATACTCGCATGACATTTCCATCTACCGCTGGTTCCGGAATGCCATAAGCGATGCTTAACACCGCCCCTGTTGTATAAGGCCCAACCCCTTTTAATGAAGAAAACTGTTCTTTGGACGCAGGTACACACCCTCCGTACTTTTCTTTCACTTCTTTTACCGCTTCATGCAAATGACGAATACGCGAGTAATAGCCGAGCCCTTCCCACGCCTTCAACACTTCTTCTTCCTCTGCTTCAGCTAAGGAGTCTAAAGTCGGGAACTTTTCGATAAAATGATAAAAGTAAGGGATGACTGTATCGACTCGCGTTTGTTGAAGCATCACTTCAGATACCCATATTTTGTAAGGGTCTTTATCTTTTCGCCACGGTAAATCGCGTTGCTCTGTTTGAAACCAATGAATTAAATCATGTTGAAACTGCTTAATATGAAAATGAGCCAATATTTGTTGTACATTTTCTTTCACGTTCATTCCTCCAAGGTGGTAAACTAAAAGTAAGTCCAATCAGAAAAAGGAGGCCTTTTATTTGGATACAGGTACACACGTTTTAATGGGGTTTGCATTAGGTGGATTAGCTACGTTCGATCCAGCGATCGCTAACGATCCGACGCTTGCGCATGCCGTGCTGATCGGCACGCTCGTTGGGTCACAAGCACCTGATATTGACACCGTTTTTAAATTAAAAAATAACGCGAAATATATTCGCAATCATCGTGGCATGACGCATTCGATCCCCGCTTTGTTCATTTGGACGTTGCTCATTAGCGTCACTCTCTTTTATATATATGACACGTCTTTTTTTCATGTAGCCCTTTGGACATTTATCGCCGTCAGTGTACACGTGTTTGTCGATATTTTTAATTCATATGGCACACAAGCGTTACGTCCGTTTTCAAAAAAATGGGTTGCGCTCGGTATCATTAACACGTTCGATCCGTTTATTTTTATCGTCCACTTAGCTGGTATTGTCTTATGGCTAAACGGACATCATGCGGGGTACACGTTTCTAGCTGTATATGTCGTGCTCATTGGTTACTATATCATTCGTTTTCGCCAACAACAAGCAATAAAACGCAAGTTGAAACAAATGTTTCCGGATGTTGAACAAGTCATTACCGTTCCGACAATAAAATGGAACGAATGGCATTTAGCTGTGACGACATCAAACCATTTTTACGTTGCGCGCGCACAAAACGGGACAATTGATGTACTTGACATATTCGAAAAATGTCCGATTCCAGACATCCCAATCATTGAAAAAGCAAAACAAGATGAAAATTTAGCTGCATTTTTATCGTTTTCCCCTGTATATCGTTGGGAAATTCATGAATATAACGATCATTATGAAGTGCGTTTCATCGACTTGCGTTACCGAAGCAAAAATTATTATCCGTTTGTGGCAGTCGTCCAACTCGATCTCGACCTAAATATTGTTAGCTCATATACAGGATGGATTTTTAGCGAAAAGAAATTGCGTAAAAAATTAGAACTTATTCCAAGCTAAAGCAACCTTGCTCGTTCATAAATAGACGTTTATTAACGAATACTATACGTGTGCTCAAAAAGCACGAAATGAACGGCTGGGGGGACTAACATTGAGCAATAAAGAACGAGGCTTTCCAAATCAAAACAATGAAAAATTAGAAGGCGAGCCACGCGCAAAAGCAGAGTACGCATCAAAACGTGCGAACGGCACGATTAATACGCACCCTCAAGAACGAATGCACGCGTCCGATAAACGGGGCGACATCGAGGAGGAATAAAATGGGTAAACATTGGCGTAAAAAATTTTATGATAACCGCTATTCCGATCCGTTCCCACAACCATGGGCAAACCCGAAACACGCTCATGCCCAAGTAAATGGCGAAACACAACAATCACAAAGTTTAATGATTTTACATTCCGAAGTAAGTAAAAGGAAAATTTAATGAAAAAAGAGGTTGGCGGACGTGTCAACCTCTTTTCTTTAGCAATGAAATGGGCAACGCCACTTCGGTGTTCGGATCATTCAAACGATACCCCCATGCGAATACGCCATTTATATATTGAAGTTTAAATAACGACTGCGGATCTCCTTCAATTTCGTAAAATTCTCCCGGTAGAAAGTCATCGGGATTTAATAAGTATGCTTTAGCCATGGCAATTTTCCGCTCATACACAGCGTATTCGTTTACCATTCCCATTTGTTCTGCTTTTCGTGCTTTTTCAGTTAATGTGGCAATCTCTTGTTTTAATTCCCATTCGCTCATTTCACTATACCGTTTTTGGTCCATTCTCCCCACTCCACTTTATGACAACTTCATTTTCATCGTATCATAAAGTGAAGCTAAAATACATAGATCAAGAGAAGGCTAAATATTCCAGTCATCAATACGTAATAAAGCATCGGGATGAGCGTCATACGAATGATCGTTCCTTCTTTCCCAGCTAGACCAACAACGGAAGCCGCTGCAACAACGTTTAATACACAAACCATGTTACCTGCATTCGCCCCTAACATTTGGCCAGCGATGACGATATGATGAGGCACTTGAATTTGATCAGCAATGCTAAATTGGAATAAAGAAAACATCATATTACTAAACGTCGCACTACCGGAAATAAACGAACCAAGGGCCCCAATCAAAGGAGCAACTAACGGCCAAGCAGCCCCTACTCCCCCGGCGACCATCGACGCTAACTCAATTGGCATACTAGCAAGCCCTGCATCGTTTACACCAGAGTTAATAAAAATGCGAACCATCGGCACAGCTGTTCCGAGTGCAATGGCGCTACCGATCAGCGTATATGCCGATTCTTTCATCGTCGCCACGACATCTTCTCGCTTCATTTTATGCATAAAAATCGTAATAAAGATGACGACAAGGAAAATCGTTCCCGGCAAATATAACGGTTCAATCGATGTGCTAATGTTTGTTCCTAAAATGTTGTTGAACTGTATTTTCACAGAACGTAACCATGCTTTTAGCGGCAAGTTTTGCAAACGTGTCAACACTAAAATAAGCGCCACAAGAACATACGGCATCCATGCAAGTAAAAGTGGCATTTCATTTTTTTGTACGTTCGCGACATGTTGTATTCCATCTGTTTTCTTAAAATCCCATGGCTCTTTTGGCAATAAAAATCCTTTTTTCGCTGCCGGGACAACGATCGCTAAACCAATTAACCCACCGATCATGGACGGGAACTCTGGTCCGAGAAAAGAAGCAACGAGAAATGCTGGAAGTGTAAAGCTAAGCCCCGCAAATAAAGCAAACTTCCAAATTTCAAATCCTTCTTTCCACGAACGATTTTCTCCAAAAAAGCGCGTTAAAATAAGCACTAAAATAAGCGGAATGAACGTACCGATTACAATGTCAAATGACACTGCTTGTTTTGCGAGCGTTTGAAGAAACGTAGATAAATCGGCTGTGCCGATCACTTGTTGCACTTGTTGGGCAACAGAATTTCCTTCGCGAAGCCCTTGGTCTACCCCGACAATAATCGGTGTTCCGACTGCACCGAACGAAACAGGGCTACTATCTGCGACAAGGGCAACGACAACCGCAGCAAGTGGCGGAAACCCTAAAGCAACAAGAAGTGGAGCCCCGATGGCTGCAGGCGTTCCAAATCCTGCTGCCCCTTCAATAAACGCACCAAACAACCATGCGATAATGATAACTTGCACACGCCGGTCGCGCGTAATGCCTAAAAATCCGCTTCGAATCGTATCCATCGCTCCACTTTTCGTCAACGTATTTAACAACAAAATCGCACCGAAAATAATCCATAAAATTGAAATAGCTACAATAACACCTTCAATCGTTGCAGCTGCCACTTGAATGCCGGGCATTTTCCAAACAAATAATGATAAAATAACAGTAATAAGAAAACTAATCGGCATCGCTTTTGCCGCCGGTAAACGCAGTAAAACGAGAAAAAGAAAGACAGCCAATACCGGTGTAGAAGCTGTAATCACTTGTAAAAAGCTCATATTGTTCCCCTTTCTTTTTTGTAATATAATGACATAAGACATTATACCATATGTTTGTGCATATATTCACAATGACATTTGACTACTTCTTGACAACTGCTTATGTATACGTTTTCCATATTGTTGTGAATATATGATATACGAAAGGATGAAAGTAATGGAAAGTATCATCATCACAGGGGCTGGAACGGGTCTCGGAAAAGAACTTGCCCTTTTATATGCACAACGAGGGTACGAAATCATTTTAGTCGGGAGAAGAAAGGAGCCACTACAATCTGTCCAAAAACAAATCGAATCTTTTAGAGGAAAAGCAGTCGCTTTTTCTCTTGATATTACAAATAATGAACAAGTGCATAAAGCGGCTGAAACGCTTTGTCAGAAGCATAACGTAACAATGCTCATTAACAATGCGGGTGTCGGTCATTTCGGACCGCTTGAGCAAATGACGGAGCAACATATTCACGAAATGATCGACATTAACGTCAAAGGCACAATATATATGACAAAAGCGTTTCTTCCGTATTTTAAGACGTTGCAGGAAGCAAGTATTATGAACATTATTTCGACGGCTGGTTTGCGCGGCAAAGTAAACGAAAGTGTATATGTCGCAAGTAAATTTGCTGTGCGCGGATTTAGCGAAAGTCTTGTAAAGGAGCTTGCGGGAACGAACGTTGCCGTCACCGCTGTATATATGGGTGGGATGAACACACCTTTTTGGGACGATTGCAACCATATTCAAGATCGCTCTCGTCTTCGTTCTCCTAAACAAGTAGCGGAAACGATCGTAAATGAATACAAACGTCAACCAGAAATAATCGTTGAATAGGAGGAATTAATCCTCCTTTTTCTTTTCCAAAAATTTCTCAATTAACGAAATCGGAAACCCTTTTCGGTATAGTGCTTGTTTCATTTTTTGTTCGTACGTATAACGGTCATATGTTTCATAGCGACGATGTGCCTTTTCTCCATGATATACGAGCGCTTCCCATTGTTCTTCATCGTTTAAAGTGATCTGTTGCTTTACTCTCTCAATGATATGGGCAGGAAAACCTTTCATATGCAGCAGTTGCGCTATATACGCTTTTTGTTCTTGATATGATCGTTTTTTTGATTGTTTATTTACTTTTTCAACCCACTTCATCGCTTTATCCTGTTGCATCTCTTCCGTATAACGCTCCATCGCTTTCGCAATCGTATCTTCACATATTCCTTTATCTATCAGTTCTTTATAAATAACATAAGGCCCTTTCATCGTCGTATTTACTTGCGTTTGTACGTACGCATGTGCAAATTGTTCATCGTCTATATATCGCTCATTTTGTAGCTTCCCCATTACTCGTTCGATCGTCCCATGATCTACTCCTTTTTTTTCTAAATGATCCATAACTTCTTGTTTCGAACGCATACGGTAAGCTAAAAAACGAAGCGCCATCTTATATGCTTGTGTTTCGTCATCTTTTTTTATCATTTCCATCCATTGCTTTTCTGTTATTGTCATTCCTTTTTTCAGCCGATACTCAATCAATACGTCTTGATCAACAGAAACGAGTTGTTTCTCTCCATCTTCTTTGACAAGATGGACGTAAAAACGTTCAGCATTTTTTTTATCTACTTCAATTTTTTCAATTCGCATCGTTGAACACACCTTTTCTTTCTTTTTCTTTTAAAAAAACGCATAATATAAGGAAAGGAGGGAAAATAATGAATATTTTAATTGCTGGAGGAACCGGATTTGTCGGTAAAGCATTGACGACATATTTTACACGAAATGGCCATCATATGTATATATTAACGCGAAACGCTCAAAAACGGGAGAACGATCCGTATGTTCACTATGTGCAATGGCTAACGGACGGGGCGAATCCTATCGAACAATTGCCTTCGATCGATGTTATCATTAATCTAGCTGGTGAATCGATTAATAGTGGACGGTGGAACGAAGCGAGAAAGCGAACCATTGTAGAAAGTCGATTACAAGCAACAAATGCGATATATGACCTTATCACCAATATGAAACAAATGCCAAACGTTGTCATTCAAGCGAGCGCCATTGGCATTTATGGCACATCGCTTGATCAGACGTTTACAGAGCGAAATGAAACGACAGGAACAGACTTTTTAGCTCAAACCGTAAAACGATGGGAAGAAGCTGGACGGCGCATGGAAGCGCTCGGCGTACGAACGGTGTTTATGCGTTTCGGCATTATTTTAGGAAGAGACGGTGGGGCTCTTCCACGCATCGTTCTTCCTTACAAATGGTTCATTGGTGGAACGATTGGCCACGGTAAACAATGGATGTCATGGGTGCATATAGAGGACATCGTTGGTGCTATCGATTTTGTTATTCGACACGAAAACGTATCAGGCCCGATTAACGTCACCGCTCCATATCCTGTAACGATGGAGCAGTTTGGAAAAACGGTGGCAAACATATTACATCGCCCACATTGGCTCTCTGTTCCATCCTTCGCTCTAAAAGTATTATTAGGGGAAATGAGCATGCTTGTGTTAAAAGGACAACGTGTCATCCCAGAAAAACTTCTTCAAGCAGGATATCATTTTTCATTTCCCACTATTGATCAAGCGCTAGCGAACATACTAAAATCGTGACGAATACACTATACGAAAAAGAAATAAAGGAGCTTCTTGGAATGAAAAGCATATTGCTCAAATACGGGATCGTATATCCAATTACTTCTCCTCCGATGAAGGGGGCAGATGTACGTATTGAAAACGGAAAAATCACACATATTGGTTATGATCTTCCTGTTCACGAAGGAACAGAAGTGATCGATGTATCAGGAAAATATGTTTTCCCTGGTTTCATTGATGTGCATACACATCTCGGTTTGTATGATGAAGGAACTGGATGGGCAGGTAACGATGCAAATGAAACGATTGAAACGATGACTCCTCATGTGCGTGCCATTGATAGCGTATATCCGCTCGATCCCGGCTTTCGAGATGCGATCGAACACGGCATTACGACGGTTCATATTATGCCTGGAAGCGCGAATGTCATCGGTGGAACGACGGCAGTCATTAAGACGTATGGGAAAAACGTCGAAAACATGATTATTAAACAACCAGCTGGCTTAAAAATCGCCCTTGGTGAAAACCCGAAACGAATGCATAGTCAAGGGAATAAAGAGTCGCTCACGCGCATGGGCATTATGGGAATGCTTCGCGAAACGTTTTACAACGCGAAATATAGCGATTGGCCGCACGATTTTCGCACGATCCCGATCATTCAAGCATTAAATCGTGAAATTCCGATTCGTGTTCACGCCCATCGCGCTGATGATATTTTATCCGCCATTCGCCTAGCCGACGAGTTTGGGCTTGATTTACGCATCGAACATTGTACAGAAGGACATTTAATCGCTGAGGAGCTACAAGGCCGAAACTTACAAGTGTCTGTCGGACCAACACTAACACGCCGTTCCAAAGTAGAACTAAAAAATAAAAGTTGGAAAACGTACAAAATTTTATGTGATGCAGGTGTTCATGTCTCTATTACTACAGACCATCCGTACACGCCAATTCAATATTTACACATTTGCGCTGCCATCGCTGTGCGCGAAGGGCTTGATGAACAAAAAGCGCTCGAAGGCATTACGATTTTACCAGCACGTAATTTAGGAGTAGACGACCGTGTCGGCAGCTTAGAGGTTGGAAAAGATGCCGATATTGTCGTTTGGAATTACCATCCGTTTCACTATATTGCAACCCCTATATTTACAATGATTAATGGGGAAATAATATACAAAAAAAATTAACAAAAAAACTATTTATTTTTTACACCGTTTCAAGTATGATATAAAAGGTTATATGCGAAATATACGTTCAAAACTATATATCGATGCGACAGTAAGGGAAGGCAAATGGTGCGCCACCAGCAATGTGCTGGTTCTAGTGGGTTCGATTCCCACCCCGAAATTTTTTGATTTGCATAAATTAAAAAATTTCGAGGGTGGCTCGTTCCCTATGGTCGACTGCCCTCGTGAATGGAGGGAGATTCGATGTTAAAAAAACGCGAACTACAAGATTGTCAAGCGTTATACGAGCTTATGGTGCACCCAGACGTCTTCCCTTTCGTGCGCCATAAAGCAAATTCATACGAAGAATTTTTGTTTATAACGAAGCAAACGATTGAAGCCGAAGAACGCGGTGAACTTATTTCGCGCACCATTTTAGATGAGTGGGGCAATCCGATTGGAACGATTAACTTATTTGACATTGAAGATGGTGCTGGTTTTTTAGGCACATGGCTTGGAAAGCCGTATCATGGGAAAGGTTACAATCAAATCGCAAAAGACGCCTTCTTTCATGAACTGTTTTACGAACGTTCCATCAACACGATCTTCATGCGCATTCGCAAAGTCAACGTCCGCTCCACAAAAGCCGCTGAAAAACTTCCTTACGTCACCCTTGCTAATGAAACGAGAAAGCAATTATGGGAAGCAATAAACCAAGGCGAAGATATATATAACTTATATGAAATTTCAAAGGACAACTATACGTTGTACGCGATGCGCCAACAAAAACTTGACGATGAACAACAGCGAAAAGAAGCATAACCTGTTCTGTGCGAACAGGTTTTTTTATTTGGATAATTTTTTATTTTTCTGTTCATAATGTTAACGTGACATTTTTATAAAAGCGAGGGATACATATGCCTGACAAAAAGAAACGTGAAAAAACAAAAAGTACGCTCTCTAGCGCACAAGAAGTGACATACGCCCGCGACTTTAAGCGTGCCGATCAAGCTGGAGGATTCACCGCCAAGCACGCACGCCATTAACAACATTCTCCATTCATTTTTTTCTCTATTCGTCACATGCTAGTAGCGAAAAAATAACGAGGAGGCAATTCACATGGGACGTTCACGCGGTCAAAAGGCGCGCGATAAAAACAAGGCGACGATGCCACAAGTGCCAAAGACGATGAAATCAGACGGACATGATGTAGAGTTTTCGGCAGAATTTGCTGATCACGAAGATTTAGAAGCGCAAGCTCGCGCCGAAGCGGCTGGCATTCGCCAAAGTAAAAAGAGAAAATCTTAAGAGACGAAGAAGGTGTCCGAATGTCGGGACACCTTCTTTCCTAACCTCGTAACTCGTACTACACTCTAAATTTCGCCACTTCACTTCTTAATTTCTCGGCCATTTCAGCTAACGATGTAGCTGCGGACATGATTTCTTCACTATATGACTAAAACAGAAACTTTATATGATGTCAACGCCCAAACTAAATTTTTAACTTTTTATCCAAAAATATTTTTCTTTTTTTGAACGTTTTATTTGCGATATTTTTCTCAAATAAAATACATGCTACATTACATATGTACAGACCAAAAAGTCCTTTTTTGCTTAGAAGGAGGATTATAATCATGAAAGCTGCAGTTGTGGAACAATTTAAAGAACCATTAAAAATTAAAGAAGTAGAAAAACCAACGATTTCATACGGTGAAGTGCTATATAGATGCAATTTGGAACTTTAACGTTTTCGTCTTTTATGGAGTAATCAGTATTTTTCGTCAGCCATAAGTCAAACCTTCCAGTTGTATTTATATAGTACGTCTTAAATGTCGAAGTACAACCGCTTGAAAACATTAACGACGTGTTCGACCGCATGTTAAAAGGACAAATTAACGGTCGCGTCGTGTTAAAAGTAGATTAAAAGAAGGCGTCACTCGGCGCCTTCTCGTTCAATTTCAACAGAAAACACTTGATGGTCATGAAGCTCTTCCTTAATTACGTCCCACAAAAATTACGTCCCACAAAACGTCCGATACGGCCGATCAGACGGCTCAGGAGGTATAGCATATTGTTCTTGTTCTTTCGTGTATGCATACGGATGTTGCAACGCATGAAGCAACTGCTCCATGACCGTATAATCCCCGCGTTCAACCGCCGCCGTCAGCGCTTCTTCGACCCGATAGTTGCGCGGAATGATCGCCGGGTTGTTTTGCCGCATTCGTTCATACACTTCATCTTTTGTTACGCCTTGACGGGCGATTCTTTCCTGCCAACGTGCATACCAATCACGAAACTGTTGTTCGCAAAAATTCCACTCGTCTAACGTTAATGAGCGAAACGTATTCGTATAGTCAACCCGATAAGTATACATAAGATGAAGCAACTCCCCAATAAGCTTTTTGTCTTCCTCCTCTTTCGTAAAAAGCCCGAGTTTTGCCCGCATCCCTTCTAGCCAATACGTTTCATACAATGCTGGAAATTGTTCAATGACTTTTTGCGCAAGCTCAATCGCTTTTTCCTCTTCGTCATGTAAAAGCGGTAGTACACTTTCTGCAAAACGGGCGATGTTCCATCCAGCGATATATGGCTGATTTCCGTACGCATACCGCCCTTGAGTATCAATCGAACTAAACACCGTCTTCAGATCGTATACGTCCATAAACGCACACGGTCCGTAATCAATCGTCTCTCCGCTAATCGTCATATTATCGGTGTTCATCACCCCATGAATAAACCCGGCCAATTGCCATTTCGCCACAAGTGCCGCCTGCTTTTTCATCACTTCTTCAAGTAAAAAAACATAGCGGTTGGACGCATGTTCCCCGTTCGGATAATGTCGCTTGATCGCATAGTCGGCTAACGCTTGCAATTCCTCTTTAGATAAAAAACGCGCCGCATATTGAAACGTCCCGACACGTACATGGCTCGCAGCCACGCGCGTCAAAATCGCTCCCGGAAGTTCCGTCTCTCGCATCACAACTTCCCCTGTCGTCACGACCGCTAAACTTCTCGTCGTCGGGATCCGAAGCGCGTCCATCGCCTCGCTAATGATATACTCCCGAAGCATCGGTCCAAGCGCCGCTCGACCATCCCCACCACGCGAATACGGCGTCCGCCCTGAACCTTTTAGCTGAATATCCACCCGTTCTCCACTTGGCGTCACATGTTCCCCAAGCAAAATGGCACGCCCATCGCCAAGCATATTAAAATATCCAAACTGATGTCCTGCATACGCCTGCGCCAAAGGCTCCGCACCTTCAGGAATTCGATTTCCGGCAAACACCGCCACCCCATCCTCGCTCGCTAGCGCCTCCGCACATAGCCCAAGTTCCCCTGCCAGCGAACGATTGAGCACAGCCATCTTCGGATCACGAACAGGCGTCGGATATATTTTCGTAAAAAACCGCTCAGGCAAGCGGGCATAACTATTGTCAAAGTTCCAGTTCGCGTCCAACGTGCTTCCTCCCTTATGAAATGTTCAAATGATGGTTGTATGTATTAGTATATCCTATTTTCTTTCATCGTGCTGTGTGGGAATGCATGACGTCAATTTTGTTCGTTTAATTCGATAGTGAAAAATTGAAGATGAAACACGATACAACATGCGAAGAAAAAAGAATATCAAGCGAACAGTGCCTGGCACCATTAATTGACGGTCACCTTCTAATTATATATAATAACCACATAACAGTTAAAAAAATATTTTAACTTTTATGGGGGTATAAATTTGTATAGCATTAGTAAAGAAAAAGTTAGGAAGTATATGACGAAATCAGGAATTTCTACACAAAAAGAACTTGCGGAAAAGATGGGAATTAGTAAAAATCAATTATCTATGCTCCTTTCCCCTAATTTCAATCCTATCAAGTCAAATGCCTTAAAACTTTGCCATACACTTGGAGTAGAAATTGAAGATATCATTTATTCCGAGCAACTGGAGCTTGATTTAGGAGATATAGATACAAAAGCTGATGTTGAAACAGAAAATACCGTTAATGTTTTTCACTATGAAGGCTCTCATAGTGTAGAAGTGAGAGATATCGTTGCTGATAAACAGTACACAGCTGTTGAATTATTTGCAGGTGCTGGGGGGTTAGCCCTTGGGCTTGAAATGGCAGGTTTTCACTCCTTGGGGCTAGTAGAAATTGATAAATATGCTTGCCAAACATTAAGAAAAAATCGACCTCATTGGAACGTAATCGAAAAAGATATTATTGAAGTGGCTGAGCATGGAATAAAAAACTTTATCAATAACTGTCCAAACGATATCGATCTATTATCTGGAGGGTATCCTTGCCAGGCTTTTAGCTATGCAGGGAAAAAACTAGGGCTAAATGATGCAAGAGGAACGCTATTTTACTATTACGCAAAAATTCTGCAAGAACTGCAACCAAAAATGTTTTTAGCCGAAAATGTAAAGGGGCTTGTCAACCACGACAACGGAAAAACATTAGCAACCATGCTCTCCGTTTTTGAAGAAATAGGCTACAACGTTCAATGGAAAGTATTGAATGCTTTAGACTATGATGTAGCACAAAAAAGAGAACGAATATTCATTATAGGGATAAGAAAAGATTTAGTTGAAAAATATAGCGTTTCTTATCGTTTTCCTAAACCGTATGGATATACGCTGACATTAAGGGATGTCTTGCAAGATGTTCCTCCATCCGAGGGCGCTAAATACCCTGAAGAAAAGAGAAAAGTTCTTGAACTTGTTCCCCCTGGCGGTTATTGGAGAGATCTCCCAGAAGAAATCGCCAAACAGTACATGGGAAAAAGTTACTACTCAGGTGGCGGAAGAACCGGGATGGCGCGAAGATTGTCATGGGACGAACCATGCCTAACATTAACATGTTCTCCTGCCCAAAAACAAACGGAAAGATGCCATCCAGAAGAAACAAGGCCTTTTACTGTCAGAGAATATGCAAGAATACAAAGTTTCCCTGACGATTGGATATTTGATTGCTCGATGAACAATGCTTATAAACAGATTGGTAACGCTGTTCCCGTTCATATGGCTAAAGCTGTAGGTTTATCTATCGTAAAAGTTTTGAACGAAATTAACAAAAAGGGGAATGCCTAGGCATTCCCCTTTGCTTTATATTTCTAGCTATCGGCGTTCAACGTTTCCTCGATCTCTTTTGCGAGCTGTTCAATAATCTCTTCGATTAGCTTTGAAGAGTCAAATTCTGTTGCAACTTCCCCTATCGCATCTGTTAATCTTTGATAAAAGTTTTCAATCCCCGTAATTCTGTACCAAAACTCTTGTCCAACAATGACAGGATATTCTTGATTAATTTTTTGATAATGACCGCTTAACTGATCAGGTGTACCATAAAGAACACCAACGACTAAATCAGTGAAGCCAATATGAAGATTATTCGTCCTCGCAAGCCTTTTAACACCTGCAAAATGATTCTTTATCGTTTCTACATCGTCTTTATTAATGGTGTTGGGTCCTGCTTTTACTTGACAATATTTTCTTCTTCCATCTACTTTATCAATAAATTCAATGTCTATCCCTGCTGTAGTAGAAGCAAAGCTCCCCAGTACTTCACTACAAAATTTTTGGAGTTTATTCCCAAACGTTGTGTTAATAGATGTCCCCAATACTCTTGGATACACCAACGCCTTTGCAATGCTAACAGGATCGTCATTCCCTGTTAAAAATCTCGCTTTATACTTGTCTAAAAACGGGTTCAAATGGAACTCCTTTAATTTCTTCAACTTTTTTGTATTACGTATATGGCTAGAAGCGATTTCTTTCCTAAAAAATTCTTTCGCTCTTTCAATCATTTCGTTCGATTCTTCTTCACTCAATACATTTACATGTGACGTTTCTCCCGACATTTCCATCCCTCCTACAAACACCCTCTACTTTTATATTAACATTTCTACCCTCCAAAATGTGTTAAAGTAGCATCAATTTATTTGAGTTTTTGGCGAACAGTGCCAGGCACTGTTCGCCTTAATACTAGATGTTATAGGTGTAAATGAAATGTTTTGTAAATACATGCATTGTTATCATATAGTGATAAAAAGTATACTATTGGTTTATAATAGAGAATGGAGGTGGAATAAATGGGACATGTTTGTGGCAAAATGTATAACTGTGAAAAAGAATTGACACTTGCTGTTATTGGCGGTAAATGGAAAATGCTTATTTTATGGCATCTAGGAAAAGGTGGGACGAAGCGGTTTGGCGAACTGAAGGCTCTCATGCCGGGGATCACCCAACGAATGCTTGTTAACCAGCTGCGAGAACTGGAAGCAGACCTTATTGTTGAACGCAAAGTCTATCCAGTAGTTCCTCCAAAAGTAGAATATTCACTGACTGAACATGGAAAAAGTCTAATGCCAATTCTCGATGCTATGTATGAGTGGGGTAAAAATTATATGGAGACGGTCGTGAAGGGCCAAGTAAAAATCAATGAGTCCACCAAATAAAAAACGCTCTCTCCTTTGCTCGAAAACGGCCTTCTCATCTTCCTTTATTTCAATATCGTTATGTTTGCAGAAAGAATGTGTGTTTATTGGAGCGCTAAATCTTATAGAGGCATACAGTCATCAAAAAACGGGCAGAATCTTTATAAATGGTCTGCTGCCCGTTTTTTACGTATATACATTGATGACTCTCCTCGCTTAATTCTTTATATTCCCTTTCAGTATACTTTTTTACACTATGTTACATGAAAGTGTGTACTTGTTAAAGCGAATGATATGCTTAATAATATCAAATATCATGGTTATTAATAACGTCAACTACCCCCACTTAGCTAACGCTTGAAGCGGGGGCTTGCAACTCCCCAGAAGTGCGAACGGACTTCGTCCTCCTTCCTTGACTTGGGGTTACATCAGGGGCAGGTTGACGACTACCCAACGACATAGGTCATGCCTATATCGCTACCGAGTGGCTCGGCATGTCTGTAGGCAGTACTTGACTTCCACGCACAACAGACGGATGTACGCTCGATGTTTTACGGTTGCAACGTTTCCTGCAACCAACTCCCTACATCGAGTAACGGGGATTGGAGTGCCTTGATTCAACGGTTTTCTCCACATTCTTATTCTATCATATACAAAAGAAAGGAGGAAGGGCGATTCCTCCCCGACTTTCGCTCTCGCTTAGAAGTCGGGGTCTCCTCGCCAAAGATGATGAAACTAAGAGTTTCAGCCGTTCAATACCATCTCCATACGATAAATTCTTTTGAAGAATTTGCTAATCAAGTGGATCATTATATTAAAACAGCTCAAGAATTTGATGCAGATTTTGTTTTATTCCCAGAATTTTTTACTACTCAGCTCATGTCCATTGGCAATGAACAAGGACAGCCTTTGACGATTCAAGAGCTTCCTGATTTTACTGAACAATATCGATCTTTATTTATAGATTTAGCCAAGAAAACAAAGATGCATATTATTGGAGGAACACATGTCATCCGTAAAGGTGACCGATTATACAATGTAGCTCATTTGTTCTATCCAGATGGAAGAGTCGCAGAACAGGCAAAGCTCCACATTACTCCTACGGAAGTAAAGGAATGGAACATGTCGCCTGGCGATGGTCTACAAGTGTTTGAGACTGAAAAAGGAACGATTGCCATGTTGACGTGCTATGACATTGAGTTTCCAGAAATTGTTCGCATGGCTAAAGCGAGAGGTGCTGATGTTATTTTCTGTCCTTCTTGCACGGATGATCGTCACGGATTCCATCGTGTCCGTTACACAAGCCATGCAAGAGCCATCGAAAATCAAGTCTATGTTGTCACGACTGGTACAGTAGGTTCCCTTCCGACGGTTGACTTTATGCGGGCGAATTTTGGGCAAGCAGCGGTGATTACACCGAACGATATTCCATTCCCTCCGCGCGGCATCTTAGTCGAAGGGGAAATCAATCATGATATGATTGTAACCGCTGATCTCGATTTAGAACTGTTATATCAAGTTCGCGAAAGCGGTTCCGTCACTACATGGCGCGATCGTCGCACCGATCTCTATCCGGACTGGAAATAAGGTAAGACTAACGCTCTTAAAGGAGGGAGAAAAATGTATCGAAAAGAATTTTACGTCTTTGACCAAGATCGGCCTGTTCCTGCGGTCATTCGAAATTATGAAGAAAAGGACTTTCCCGGCTTAATCCGCATCCAGCAAGAAAGTTTCCCACCGCCATTCCCATCTGAATTATGGTGGAACACGGAACAGCTGAAAAACCATGTTACTCTCTTTCCAGAAGGAGCCTTATGTGTAGAGGTCGATGGCGAAATTGCTGGATCGATGACAGGATTGATTGTTGACTTTGATCCGAATCATCCGGATCATACATGGGAAGAAATTACCGATAATGGATATATTCGCAACCATAATCCAAATGGAAATACGCTCTATGTAGTCGATATTGGCGTGCGTCCTGCTTATCGCAAATTAGGATTAGGAAAATGGCTAATGTTATCCATGTATGAAGTCGTCGTTCAATTGGGATTAGAACGTCTGTTAGGCGGAGGAAGAATGCCCGGCTATCATAAAAAAGCTGATGAGATGACGGCAGAACAATACCTCGAAGCAGTCGTCAAAGGAGAATTAAAGGACCCTGTTATTACTTTCCTGCTTCGCTGTGGCCGTACCCCTGTTCAAGTGGTTGCTAACTATTTAGAGGATGAAGAGTCTTGTAACTACGCGGCGTTGATGGAATGGAAAAATCCTTTTTATACAACAAAATCTGAACAAGGAGAATGATGAACATGGAATATCGGAGAATTACGAGTATTGAAGACCCTTTGTTTAAAAAAATGCACGAATTGATGCAAGAGGTATTTCCTCCTGAAGAAGTATTAGCATTCGATCTTTGGAAAGAGCCTCTAGAGGATCCGGGAATTCGTGTGTGTGTTGCTGTTCATGAAGGGAATGTCGTAGGTGCGACAGAGTACCGCTATTATGAAGATTTAAATGTCGCAATGACAGACTTCACGATCATTGGCCAAGCAGGACTTGGTATCGGGCGATTTTTAGCACAAAAAAGATTAGAGGATTTGAACGCTTGGGCCGCAGCAAGCGGAAAACAGTTATTTGGCATGTTTGCGGAAATTTATGATCCTTATCGCGTAGAACATTATGAATTTGGCGGAATTAAGCCGATGGATCCATATGTCCGCCGTGAAGTATTGTCTCATCTTGGTTATAAGCGTCTTGATTTCCCTTATGTTCATCCGTCTTGGAACAACGATGGAGAGGCTGTAACTGGACTCGACCTTTGTTTCCTTCCGATGGATGATAACGTAAATGAACTTCCAGCGGAGCTTGTTGTGAAGTTTTTGAAACGATATTATTCTGTCTTATCAAACAAGCCAAAGGCTTGGTATGAAATGGTTGAAAATCTTGAAACAAAAAATACGGTACCTCTTTTAAGCATTTAATGTACTGACGTCGTATTCATTTAACTTCAAAAGTCCAAATTCAAAAAACTAAAAATCCTTGATCAATTCAAATAGTAACAGTACACTTTGTTTATAGAAAGTACCGTGTTAAAATTCTTTCTATAAATATATCATCGTAATGAAGGAGGTTGTTCATATGAGCAAAAAAGTGTTAATTGTTACAGGAGATGCGGTGGAAGCTTTGGAGATTTATTATCCGTATTACCGTTTGTTAGAGGAAGGTTTTGATGTTACAATCGCTGCTCCGAAGAAAAAGAAACTGCATACAGTTGTCCACGATTTCGCTGATTGGGATACTTTTGTAGAAAAGCCAGGCTATCTCATTGATGCACATGCATCGTTTGCAGAAATCGATCCAACACAGTACGATGCGCTCATTATTCCGGGAGGACGTGCGCCAGAATACATCCGCCTCGATGAAAACTTGCCAAAAATCGTACGCCATTTCTTTGAAGCGAACAAACCAGTTGCGGCGATTTGCCATGCTTCACTTGTATTAGAAACCCTTCCTGATATTATGAAAGGGCGCAGCATGACCGCATACATTGCCTGCAAGCCAGGTGTAGAAGCAATTGGTGCCAACTATGTATCTGAGCCAACTCATGTTGATAACAATTTCGTATCCGCTCATGCATGGCCAGATTTACCAGCATTCATGCGCGAATTTATTAAGTTATTAAACAAGTAAAATCGTTTGTTAAGGCGTTCTCCTATGGGGACGCCTTTTTGATTTAAACGACATGTTGCACTGATTGTTGATGATCTAGACACAAAATATTATCGAACAGTGCCAGGCACTGTTCGCCAATAAAACACCCCCAGCTGCATTTTACGCAGTTGGGGGATTCTATACAATATTATTTCATAAAAGACAAGTGCCCGCTCCTAATTTCTTGGTTTACCAATCCGATAATTTTAATAACTTATATACTTCCTTATCATGAAAGTCTGATTCAGAAATTTGTAATATATCTATAAGTCTCTGAATTCCCCCTATCCACATGCGATCGTCATCCTCAGCTGCTTTTATTAGCGAAGCCTCTATATGTGGAACTATCACACTTTTATCTATACTCTTCAATATCTCTATCGCTGTAGGGACACCAGGCCAATTCATATCTTGCATTAACTCTATTAAGCAGGGTATCGCCAGCCTATTTCGTGGGTATCCAATTTTATTTAAAACTTTAACCGCATTCTCCCAACAATGCTTCTCGGTATCTTGTATTAACAAAGGAGTGTATTCATCATCAATTGTTGTTAACTCCCTTATTGCAGATAGTTGAACTTCTTGGGGCATATTCCAACTCAAGTTTTTCATCAATCTTTTAACTTCACTAAGTTCCATTAAAATTCATCTCCTACTATTTAACTTTCACAGAAAGGGCCTGCAATAATTTTGTATATTCATGTGGTCTAGTATTAGCATTTTCCCTTGAGTTTATCCATCCCTGCATTTTCTTCATATTTACTGGTCTCACTGACACATGAGTTTTACCATCTTTTATTGCTACTAGTTTTCCTGTTGCATTAATGGCCTCAATAGTAGTTGCTGTATATGGTCCAGATAAAGGCTTTACTGTAGTATAGGATAGCCCACTAACATCTTTTGGTCTTGGAGTTAAATTAGTGCCGTTTCCACTTCCAGTACGATAAATAACTGTTGGGTTTTTCCTATTAAATTTACGTTCTAACTCACATTTCGCACCCTCTCGACAAAAATCGGGAGGATTTTTTTATCTTCCTGTCGAATAAAACCTTGGAATACAAGGAAAGCAAAGGAGTTTGCTCATCATGGACGTTCAAATTCGGGCCATTTATGAAAGTTCTTATTTGAATATAATAAGCGCCCTGTTCAAAGATCTTGACCTTCCTCAGTTGATTGATCGTCTCGTTCCCGTGGATCCGCAATGCCAAACTCGAGCCAGCGATATCGTCAAACTAATCGTTCTGGATATCTTGAGCGGCCGGCAAGCGCTCGTTCATTTGGAACAATGGGCGCATGACATCGATTTGCCGAAGCTGATTCGGCCAGGGCTGGAGCCGTCTTGGTTCAACGACGATGCCATCGCGCGTCATTTGGATCGCCTGTATGAGGCGAATATCCATCAAGTCCTTTCGTCTTGCCTCGTGCAGATCTACAAGAAAGAAGGCCTCTCTCTTCGCGTCTTCCACGCCGATACGACGGACAAGACCGTTTATGGCGCGTATGAATCGGCCTCGCCGGATGCCTTGCAGATTACGCATGGCTACAACCGGCATCATCGTTGGCAAAAGCAGATCGGATTTGGGCTGATTGGCAACGAGGATGGCATCCCGTTTTATGGCGATGTACACGACGGCAACCTGCCGGATAAGACGTGGAATCCCGAGGTGTTGTCCCGTGTGCAGAAACAGCTGAAGCAGGCGAAGATCGAAGATGAATGGATTTATGTTGCCGATTCTGCCGCCATGACGAAAGACACACTGGCGCAAACGAAGGCCGCCAAAGCCTTTTTGATCACAAGAGGCCCTTCTTCGCTCCGGATCGTCAAAACCGCGCTGGCTAAAGCTGATGCCCAAGACACGCCGTGGAGCGATCCGTTTTCCTTAGCGGAGAAAAACGGAGCCACCTACCGGGTGTGGGAAACGACATCGACGTACGAAGGTCATTCGGTCCGGTTGATCGTCGTTGAATCCAGCGCGCTCGACCAACGAAAAGGAAAGACGCTCGAAAAAGAGCGAAACCAAGAAGCAGAGCTTCTTCGGCAGAAACAAACCCAGTGGGAAAGCCGTCTGTTTTCGTGCCGGGAAGACGCCGAACAAGCCCTAGCGTCTCTAAAGGCGTCCCTTCGTCTTCGGTTTCATCGAGTCGAGGCGTCGGTCGAAGCGATCGTGCGCCCGAAGAAACGGCGCGGACGTCCGACAAAAGGGGCGAAACCGGACATGGAGACGCTGTATGCCCTTCGCTTGAACGTGGAATTCGACCAAGATGCGTGGGAACAGGCAAGACGGAAAGCGTCCCGGTTTGTCCTTGTCAC
>NZ_JXTG01000020.1 GCF_000833605.1 Anoxybacillus ayderensis
AGTGTTTATTAACATATTAAAAAATGCGATTGAAGTGATGCCAAACGGCGGCACGATTACCGTTTCTGTTTCAAATATTGAAGAAGGCATACGCATCGCCATCCGCGATGAAGGAAGCGGCATTCCGAAAGAGAAAATAAAAAAATTAGGGGAGCCGTTTTATACGACGAAAGAGCGTGGAACGGGGCTCGGCTTAATGGTCAGCTATAAAATTATTGAAGAACATGACGGGCGCATTGATGTCGAGAGCGAAGTAGGCGTTGGCACGACGTTTTATATTACCTTGCCAATTACTAATGACATGCAGGAAAGAGATATAGTACAATAGACTTATATGTCAAGACAGCTGAAGAGGTGAATCGCATGTTATTTAAGCGCCTTCGTCCGTCATTCAACGAATTGCTTGAAAAAGGGACAGACTATTCGTTTCAAGGACGATTTATCGACACGTTATCATATAACCATTTTACGACGGAAGATTTCGCAAAGTTAAAACAAATTGATGAACTCATTGCACCGTACAAACAAGAGATGGTTCGTCTTTTTTATGAGGGGCTGAAACAAGTGCAGCCAGAAGCGGCAAATGCGGTGACTGAAGCGCGCATCGAAGCGTATATAAACGCCTTTTTTACGATGGAACGCAACCGCGCGTACGTCGATGAATCGCTTCGCTTTTTCCATTTGTTGCGCAAACAAAAAGTGAATGTCGGAAAATTGATCGTTGCCTTTAATCATTTGAATTTCTTTATTTTAACAACGTTGCTGTCGAAAACGGCGCTGGCGCCGAAACGTTGTTTAACATTGATGGAAACGTTGCAGCGGGCGATTAATATTGAGCAACAACTGCTCGTTGAAGTGTACACGGAAACGATGATGGAACAAATCGCAAGCGGAACAGAAATGTTGATGGAACAAAATGCGGAAATTATGTTTATTAAAGATTTACTGCAAGCGCTCGACCGACAAAATAGCGATGTACAAATGGTGACGGCGGCGACGGAAGAAATGACGACGGCCGTTTCGGAAGTGGCGCACGCGGCGACCGTCATCGCCGAAAAAACGACGACATCCGTTGAACAAGCGGAAAAAGGGCAACAAATGATGACGGAAGCGTTTGAAGAAATTATGGAAACGTCCGAACAGTTTACGAACATGGTTGATCGTTTTGAACATTTACAACAACATTTAAGCGCGATTGAAAAAGTGATGCAACTTGTCAACGGCATTGCGGATCAAACGAATTTACTCGCGTTAAACGCTTCGATTGAAGCGGCACGTGCGGGGGAATACGGAAAAGGATTTTCCGTCGTTGCGGAAGAAATTCGGAAGCTTGCCGATCATACAGTGCAATCGCTCGGCGAAGTGCAACGAAACGTCGGAGAGTTGCGGACGATTTCATCGGAAGTATCATCCGCGATTTACTCAACATCATCGACGATTCGTCAAGCGGTCCGTCAAGCGCAAGAAGCGATGCCTTTATTAAACGAAATTGTATCGGCGATGGGCGACATTCAAGATAGTACAAATACGAATGCTGCGGTTGCCGAACAGCAAGCGGCGGCTGTCGATGAAATCGCAAACCACATGGCATCGATTGCAAAATTAACAGATGACATTCGCGAGCTTGGTGAAAAAACAGGAAAGACGGTTCATGCGTTAAGCAAAGCGATCGACCGTTTCCGCTTAAATTTAGTTAACGAAAACAATATTAAACTATCTGCGAAAGCGTTATTGCATTTGGCGAAAACGGATCACTTATTATGGAAATGGCGCATTTACAATATGATTGTCGGCTACGAGAACATTCGTCCGGAAGATGTCGCTTCTCACCATCAATGCCGATTAGGAAAATGGTACTTTGATGAACAAACGAAAAAACAACTGAAAGGCACGCCAGCGTATGAAAAGCTTGATGCCCCTCATGAACGTGTGCACGTCGCGGCGAAAAAAGCAGCGGAAGCGTACGCAAAAGGCGATATAAAAGGTGCCGAAGCGCAACTGCAAGAACTCGAACAAGCATCGACCGAAGTCATTCGTCTTATTGATGAACTAATGGAAAAAGTAGAAAAAGAACGGACGTTTGAAACCCACCTTGCGTAAGGTGGGTTACTTTTTTACAATGTGGGACAACGCAAGTGCGAAAATTAAAATCATTCCTTTTATTATATCTTGGGCGTAGTACGGCACGTTCATCATCGTCAGCCCGTTTAACAACACCCCGATTAAAATTGAACCAAGCAGCGTACCGATGACGTTCGGTTTACCTGCGCCAAAGACGGAAAAGCCGATAAAGGCAGCAGCGACGCCATCCATTAATAACGATGCCCCTGCCGATACTTGTCCGGTGCCGATGCGCGAAGCAAGAACAATGCCGGCTAAAGCAGCGAACAGTCCGCTAATCATATACGCAATCGTGCGGTAACGATCGACGGGAATGCCGGTGAGCCTTGCTG
Source organism: Anoxybacillus ayderensis (assembly GCF_000833605.1). Taxonomy (GTDB): domain Bacteria; phylum Bacillota; class Bacilli; order Bacillales; family Anoxybacillaceae; genus Anoxybacillus; species Anoxybacillus ayderensis. The sequence continues at coordinate 2,454 of NZ_JXTG01000020.1, forward strand.
CTTCGCGATTTTCGCCCGTCATATAAAACAAGCGACCGAATTTCGTATACGTTAAAAAAAGATGAGCACAAACGACGACAAAAAGCATAAGCAACACAGAAAATGGAATGCTAAACAGCTCTCCTTGTCCGATAAATAAAAACGATGGAATAAATTTTCCCGGCGCCGTTCCTCCTTCTGGGAGCGGCATGTCGTTGTAAATCGAAAATCCTTTCGTATACGTCAATTGTACGCCGTTAATGATATACATGACCGCTAACGTCGCCAATAAATCGGGCAAGCGAAGGCGAATGATGAGAAAGGCGTTCAGCAATCCAACGAGCACGCCGAGAAGAAGTGGAACGATGAGAGCGACGAAAAGCTCTTGGCGATGTAAAACGAGCGCGGAGGCGCTTGCGATAGTCGCTAAACTGACGGTTGAGCCGACCGATAAATCAAATCCATCGACAATTAATGAAAACGTAATGCCGATCGCAACGAGCGTGACGATCGAAATCGAACGTAAAATGTCGCTAAAGTTCGCATACGTAAAAAACGAATCGAGCGTGATGCTGAAAAAACTAATGACGACAACGATGGCGATGATCGTTCCGTATTTGTATAAAAACTTCATCTCATGTCACCTCCTGTTGTATCATGGACGAGCTGTTCGTATGTCGCCTCTTGGGCGTCTATTTTTTTGATGAAACGACCGTCGACCATGACGTAAATCGTATGTGCAATGCGAAGCAACTCTTGAAACTCGCTCGTGAAATAAATGATCGCTTTTCCTTCTTCAGCAAGCGAGCGAATGATCGAAAATACTTCTTCTTTCGCGTGCACGTCAATGCCTTTTGTCGGCTCGTCAAAAAGAAATACGTCGCTATTCGTTTGTAGCCATTTGCCGATGACGACTTTTTGTTGATTGCCGCCGCTTAAGTTTTTCGCCAAGGCGGTCGGCGAGGATGGACGAATATGTAACGATGAAATGAGCGATGTCGCGATCGTGCGCTCGCGTCGTTTGTTTATCCATTGCCATTTCGAAATGTTCGACAATAGGCGCACCGTCAAATTTTTTTCTACTGTTTCGTTCATAAATAATCCTTGTTTTCGGCGCTCTTCTGGGATGAGGCAAACGCCTGCTTCGATCGCATCTTTTGGCGATGTCCACGTTTGTTTTTTCCCGCGCACGATGCGTTCCCCTGTCGTGTTCACATGGGCGATGATGCTTTCTGCTAATTCCGTTTTTCCTGCGCCGACGATGCCGGCAATGCCGACAATTTCCCCGCGTCGTACAGCAAGGTCTACCGTCGTTTTCGTTTTTGGAATGTATAGTTGTTTCACTTCAAATATCGTTTCTTCACTTTTTTCCCGCGCAAAAGTGTTGCGCGTCTCCGGTTGCCGCCCGACCATATGGCGCACGATCTCCTCCGTCGGAAGCGACACATCACCTTCATATACAACTGTGCCGTCGCGCAAAATCGTCATCCGATCGCAAATGCGTTTTACTTCGTGCAATTTATGCGAAATGTAAATAAACGACACGCCTTGTGCTTTTAATTGTTCGATCATCGCAAATAGCCGTTTCGTTTCTTCTTCGCTTAACGAGGCGGTCGGCTCGTCTAAAATAATGTAGCGAGCGGAAGAAGAGAGGACGCGAGCGAGTAAAATAAGCTGTTTTTCATGGAGCGAGCACGTTTGAACGAGCGCATCAGGCGACACATGCGCCAAACCGACGCGCTCAAGAAGTTGTAACACAAACGCCCGCTTGTTCATTTTTGAAAACAACATGTTCGGTTGTTCAACAATTTGTTCAGCGAGCACATTTTCATATACGGATAGGGCAGGGAATAACGCTGCATCCACTTCTTGCACGACATGTCCGATGCCCGCTCGCTTCGCATCTCTTGGGGAAGAAAACGTATACGACCGTCCATCGATGTCAATCGCTCCGCTCGTTGCTTGCAGGTGACCAGCTAAAATGTTCATTAACGTGCTTTTTCCTGCGCCGTTCATACCTAAAAGGGCGTGAACTTCGCCCGGTTGGACATGGAAGTTCACGCCGTTTAATACGGTGACATCGCCAAACGAATGGACGATTTGTTTCATGGAAAGCCCGCTCATTGTTTTTTCACCTGTTGTTCGAGCGTTTTCATCCATGGAGAGACAGCGACATTTGATTGTCCCCAGCCCGAAATGTAGTTGTGCAGTTCGCCCATCGACACTTGTTGATCTGGTAAGTCAGAACGTTTCACTAAATGCGGTTCAAGTGAGTAAATGTTTGGCGTTTTTTCCCCTGCAATTTTTTGATACGCAAAGCGCACTTGCACGCGTCCGACTTCCGCTGGATCGGTTGCTGTCGTTGCGACCCATGGGCTATTCGGTTGTTGAATCATTTGTAAATCTTCATCGCTTAAGTCGATGCCGTACACTTTAATTTCTGTTCGACCTGCTTGTTGAATGGCGCGCGTTGCTCCTTTGGCAAACTCATCCCACGTCGCAAACACCGCATCAATATCGCCTTTGTTCGGATATTTTTTCAAAATTGCTTCCATTTGCGTTTGTGTATCTAAAGCGGTGTTTGCGCTCGCTGTGCCGAATTTGGCGACTTCTTTTATGTTCGGATATCGTTTTTGAAACGCTTCGTAAATGACGTGGCGCCGTTCCATCGGCGTAAAGCCGCCGACCCAAATCGTGACGATTTCGCCTTCACCATTTAAATCTTCCGCTAACGTTTTTAACGTTTTCCATGCTAAGCTGTAATCGTCTTGGTCAATGACAGTGACACCCGGAATGTTTAAATCGTTATCGAATGCGACGACGTGAATGCCTTTTGCTAGCGCTTTTTCCACAGGGGCTTTTAACGCATCCGCCCGTCCATGATCTAATAAAATCGCATCGACGTTTTGGTTAATCGCCGTTTCGACGTACGATGCCATTTTCGTTAAATCGTTATCCGCGTTATAAATTTGCACGTCGCCGCCAAATTTTGCGACTTGTTCTTTCACACCTGCGATATACTGCGATGAAAAGGTGCCGATCGACATTTGCATAATAGCGGCAATTTTAATCGGTTTGTTTAGTGCGGCTGGAATGTCCGCTCCTGTTGTTTCATTCGTTTGTTTCGTTTCTTCTTTCGGTTGTTGTGCCGGTTTAGAAACGGCATCTTGTTCGTTCGTGCATCCGGCTAATAGCACCAAAAGAAGCACGAAGGCAAGCCATACATTTCTCATGCGAAAACCTCCTCAAATAATGTCGGTAGTTTTGTTTCGTAATCGCCAAAAATGATGCCTTTTTCGGTAATAATGCCGGTAATGAGTTCATGCGGTGTGACGTCAAAGGCAGGATTGTAGACGTTCACATCCGGTGCGATGCGCACGCCGCCGATATGCGTCACTTCTTCTTTGGCGCGTTCTTCAATCGGAATGTCGTCGCCTGTTTTCGTCTGTAAGTCGATCGTTGAGAGCGGGGCGGCGACGTAAAATGGGATGTTGAACGCTTTTGCTAAAATGGCTAGACCGAACGTGCCGATTTTGTTTGCTGTGTCGCCGTTTGCGGCGATGCGATCCGCGCCGACGATGACAGCGGAAATGCGTTTTGCTTTCATCGTTTGCGCGGCCATGTTGTCGGTAATGAGCGTCACATCGACTCCGGCTTGCGAAAGCTCCCAAGAGGTGAGCCGTGCCCCTTGCAAGACAGGTCGCGTTTCACACGCATACGCGTGAAGCGTCATTCCTTTTTCTTTCGCTAAATGAAACGGAGCAAGCGCCGTTCCGTAGCGCGCCGTCGCAATCGCCCCGGCATTGCAAATCGTCATGATGCGATCGCCGTCTTGAAAAAGGGAAAGGGCATGTTCGCCGATGCGGCGGCATACGTCTTCATCTTCTACTTGAATGCAAATCGCTTCATGAATGAGCGTCGTTTTCGCTTCGTTGACGGATTTTGCATGCGCGACGCTTTTCATAAGCCGATCAAGCGCCCAAAATAAGTTGACAGCGGTCGGACGCGAGCTAGCTAAATAGTCGCGGTCGCGCTTTAACTCGGCGTGAAACTGCGCTAAGTCGTCCGTCTCATACGATTTTGCCGCAAGCGCTAAGCCGTAAGCGGCAGTCATGCCGATTGCCGGCGCCCCGCGCACTTTTAACGTCACGATCGCATCCCATACGTCTTTTATGTTTTTTAATTCTAAATATTCCGTCTTATGAGGCAACGCTTGTTGGTTTAAAATTGTGATATGTGTATCGTGCCATTGTACAGATTTCATTGTCTTCCTCCTAGCTGTTCACATGTACCGTTTGTTGCACAAGTTGTTTGATCGCCTGAATCGGCAATTGTTCACGCTGTACGATCAGCGCACGTCCGAGGCGAAGCGCGTGACGTTTCGCATCAAGTCGGCGCTCAAGCGGCAATTCGTCAACGTCTGCGACATGGGCTAAACCGATCGTTCGGCGAATGACTTCACAGCCAGCAAATCCAATCGCTTCGATCTTTGCATCGTGAAGCACGTCTTGAAGCACGCCAGAAATTTGCGCATACGGTTCATCGCTTTCACGCCAAAGTTCAGAAAATGTGCGAACAAACACGTTCCACGTTTTTTCGATATGATGAAAGAGCGGTTCGCGGTCACGTTCATCGCGAGCGAGAGCGTTTAACAGCAAATTAGCGAAAAATTGCCCAAGATCAAAGCCGATCGGACCGTAAAAGGCAAATTCTGGGTCGATCACTTTCGTTTCATCGTCGCTTGCAAAAATGCTTCCCGTATGTAAATCGCCATGAAGCAAGACGTCCGCTTTCGTTAAAAAGAGCCGTTTCAGTTTTGCGGTTTCGCATTTTAACACGTCATCTTGCCCAAGTTGCTCGACATCTGCGCGAAGTTCCGCTTCAAAGTTATTTGTGTCATGGTCAAAAAACGGGTCGGTAAATACGAGATCTTCTGTAATTTTACAAAGTTCAGGGTTTGTAAATTGTTGTGCGAGTTTCTTTTTTTGTTGTTGGTTCATGCCGAAATCAGACGTGTAAAACGCTGTTTTTGCGATAAATTCACCGATATGTTCCGAAAGTTTTGGAAACGTTTTTCCTTCGATCAGCCCGCGACGTGCAATTTGTAAATGTGATAAATCTTCCATCACCGTAATTGCTAAAGACTCATCAGAATAGTATACTTTCGGAACGTATTGAGGGACGTAGCTTGCGAATGTGCGCAACGCTTGGCTTTCGATCGTCGCCCGTTTTAACGTAAGCGGCCAGCTTTCGCCGACGACTTTCGCATACGGCAACGCTTGTTTGATGATGATGCTGTCGTTTGTGCGCTCGTTGACGATGCGAAACACGAGATTTAAGTTGCCATCCCCAATTTCTTGGCATGAAAGAAGCGCATCTTTTCCAAAAAGCCCCAACCGAACAGCAAGGGCGATCGCTTTTTGTTCTGTTAACGGTTCGTACATATGGATTCCTCCCTTAGCATAAATAAAAAACCTCTTTCGCTGAACGAAAGAGGTTTGAAGTTTGCTTCGCACCTCTTATCTCTCAGCCTATTGCTGCAAGAATTAGCACCGTGCGTTACCGCCGGTTGCCGGGCTTCATCGGGCTCGTCCCTCCACCTGCTCTTGATAAGAGTGTTTATCGTTATTTGAATGTTTTTAACAGTGAAAAAGTTTCGTGAATTCGCTTGATTCGAATCATACATCGCTTCATGCTCGTTTGTCAATCCTTTTTTTCAAAAATTTTATACACGTCTGGGCGACGATCAGCAAAAATCGGGATGCGCCCGCGCACATGTTGCACTTCGTTGATGTCAATATTCGCCGCAATGACCGCTTCTTGTTCGTCCCCTTCAGCAAGAACATTTCCCCACGGATCGATGATCATCGAATGGCCAGCAAATGTGTTGTTCGGATCTTTTCCTGCGCGGTTGCAAGCGACGACGTAACATTGGTTTTCAATCGCTCTCGCCATTAACAACGTGCGCCAATGATGAAGGCGAGCGAGCGGCCACTCCGCGACGACAAATAGCACTTCGGCACCGTGTAATGTATGAGCGCGAATCCATTCTGGAAAACGAATGTCATAACAAATGACGCCTGCGCACGTCGTGTGAGCAAGCTCGAATACACCTAACGTTTCGCCAGCTTGCAAATACGTATGTTCATCCATCAATTTGAACAAATGAAGTTTACTATATTCGCTGACGACATGACCATGTCGGTCGACGACATACATCGTATTCGTCATTTGTTTGTCCGTTTTTTTCGCTACCGATCCGCCGACAATATGCACATCGTACGTGCGCGCAAGCGAGGAAAGAAACGTTTTTGTATCTTCGCCGTTTTCGTCGGCGATGTCCGTTAATCTCGTTAAATCGTAGCCTGTCGTCCATAGTTCTGGCAAAACGACGACGTCGACGTCACGCGCCATTTGTTCCATGTAGCGCACGATCGTTTGTTTGTTTTTTTCAGGCGCTCCAAACGCAATGTCCATTTGTATGCAAGCGATATTCATTTCATTCACCTCGAAAAATTTTCTTTACATTTTGATTTTTACGATATATGATACATGACTAGAATTTCAACCTTTTTGTGAAGTAGGTGTGCGAAAAATGAAAACATTTCCGCAAGCGAACTTGTTGCAACAACTACCGAAGCAATTTTTTGCTTCGCTCGTTCAAAAAGTGAATGCGGTCATTACTGAAGGGCATGACGTCATTAATCTTGGGCAAGGAAATCCGGATCAGCCGACCCCTGCTCATATTGTAAACGCAATGCAACAGGCGGTAGCAAAGCCAGCGTACCATAAATATTCACCGTTTCGCGGGTATTCGTTTTTGAAAGAAGCGGTAGCGACGTTTTACAAACGGGAGTATGGGGTAACGATTGACCCTGAAAAAGAAGTCGCCATTTTATTTGGTGGCAAAGCTGGGCTCGTTGAAATGCCGCTTTGTTTATTAAACCCCGGCGATGTCGTGCTCGTTCCCGACCCCGGTTATCCGGACTATTGGTCGGGCGTTGTGCTCGCGCGGGCGCGCATGGAAATGATGCCGCTGCGGGCGGAAAACGACTTTTTGCCCGATTATGAGGAACTACACGAAGACGTCGTTCGCCAAGCAAAACTCATGTTTTTAAACTATCCGAACAACCCGACAGGCGCGACAGCAACGGAATCGTTTTTTAAAAAAACCGTTTCGTTTGCTGAAACATACGGCATTGCCGTCGTACACGATTTTGCGTACGGGGCGATCGGGTTTGATGGGAAAAAGCCAATCAGCTTTTTACAAGTCGAAGGGGCGAAAGATGTCGGCATTGAAATTTATACGTTTTCGAAAACGTACAATATGGCAGGATGGCGCATCGGCTTTGCGGTCGGCAACGAAAGCATGATTGAAGCGATCAACGTTTTGCAAGATCATTTATATGTGAGCATGTTCGGCGCCATTCAAGAAGCGGCAGCGGTCGCGCTTTTACAGTCGCAACAATGCGTCGAGGAGCTTGTCGCCACGTATGAAGCAAGACGGAATACGTTTATTCGCGCGTTAAACGACATCGGCTGGAACGTCCAAGCGCCAGCAGGCTCGTTTTTTGCGTGGCTTCCTGTGCCAAAAGGATATACGTCTGAGACGTTTGCCAATCTTTTGCTTGAACAAGCACATGTCGCTGTTGCTCCAGGCATCGGCTTTGGTGAGCATGGGGAAGGATATGTGCGCACAGGGCTACTCACAAGCGAAGAACGGCTGAAAGAAGCGGCGGAACGAATCGGGCGGTTGCAACTTTTTTAAAAAAATGATTGACAAAATGAGAGACTGCTGTCATAATTCAAATTAAATTTGTGAAAAACGAACCATTTGAAAAATTTCATACATTGCGAATTCTTATCAAGAGTAGGCGGAGGGACGAGCCCGATGAAGCCCGGCAACCGACTTAACGAACGTTAAGCACGGTGCTAATTCTCGCAGCAGTAGGCTGAGAGATAAGAAGAGACGAACAATTAGCCTCTTCTTATGAAGAGGTTTTTTATTTGTAAAGGAGTGGTACGATGATTACAGCAACATATTTGATTCATGATGACAAAGATTTGGCGAAAAAAGCGGAAGGGATTGCGCTTGGGCTTACTATCGGGTCGTGGACCGATTTGCCGCAGCTTGAACAAGAGCAGTTGAAAAAACATAAAGGTGTTGTTGAGTCCATTGAACAGCTTGAGGAAGATGAGCGAGTCAATACGTATTTCGGGAAGCGATTGAAACGGGCGCTCGTGCGCATTTCGTATCCGAGCGTCAATTTTAGTGCCGATTTTCCAGCGATTTTGACGACGACGTTTGGCAAATTGTCGCTGGATGGAACGATTAAACTCGTTGACCTGACGTTTTCTGACGAATTAAAACGGGCATTTCCGGGTCCGCGCTTTGGCATTGACGGTATTCGTGAAAAGCTTGGCGTCTTTGACCGTCCGCTTGTGATGAGCATTTTTAAAGCGGTCATCGGGCGCGATTTGCGATATGTGACCGAGCAATTAAAACTGCAAGCGCTCGGCGGTGTCGATCTCGTGAAAGACGATGAAATTTTGTTTGAAAACGACTTGACGCCGTTTGAAAAACGCATCGTCGCAGGAAAACAAGCGCTCAACGATGTGTACGAACAAACAGGGCATCGGACGTTATATGCGGTGAACTTAACAGGAAAAACGTTTGAACTAAAAGAAAAAGCAAAGCGCGCAGCGGAGTTAGGTGCGGACGTGTTGTTATTTAACGTGTTTACATACGGACTTGACGTGCTGCAAGCGCTTCGCGAAGACGATGACATTCGTTTGCCGATCATGGCGCATCCGTCATTTAGCGGTGCGATCGCTTCCTCGCACGTGTATGGAGTGAGCTATGCACTTCTTCTTGGCAAACTATTGCGCATGGCAGGCGCAGACTTTTCGCTTTTCCCGTCTCCGTACGGAAGTGTAGCGCTTGAAAAACAACAGACGCTTGCGATTGCTGAAGAACTGACGAAAGAAGAGCCGTTTGTCCGCACGTTCCCTGTCCCATCCGCTGGCATTCATCCGGGGCTTGTGCCGCTTTTAATTCGCGACTTTGGCATCGATTGTGTCATTAACGCAGGCGGCGGGGTGCACGGTCATCCAGCCGGAGCGGTTGGCGGCGGTCAAGCGTTTCGAGCGGCAGTAGAAGCGGTGCTTTCAGGGCGTTCGCTTCATGACGCGGCAAAAGAAAACGAACCGTTACGACAAGCGCTTGATTTATGGGGGAGCGCATCATGAAGCCAGTCATTTTTTGCGACTTTGACGGGACGATTACGTTAAACGATAACATTATTGCGATTATGAAACAGTTCGCTCCACCGGAGTGGGAAGCGATCAAAGACGATATACTTGCGCAAACATGTTCCGTACAACAAGGCGTTGGGCGCATGTTTTCTCTTTTGCCGTCGTCATTGAAAGAACAAATCGTGCAATTTTTGCTTGACACCGCCCGCATTCGCGACGGATTTTCGGAGTTTGTCGCATTTACGAAACAACAACACATTCCGCTTTATATCGTCAGCGGCGGCATCGACTTTTTCGTTTATCCGTTGTTGGACGGTTTGATTGAAAAAGAACGCATTTTTTGCAATCGCGCGGACTTTCGCGGCGAAACGATTCAAATTACATGGCCGTATGCGTGCGATGAACATTGTCAAAATGAATGCGGCTGTTGTAAGCCGTCCCTTCTTCGTAAACTCGCGCCAAAAGGAGCGAAAACGATTGTGATTGGCGATTCGATTACGGATTTAGCGGCGGCAAAATTAGCGGATCATGTCATCGCCCGCGACTTTTTGCTTGAAAAATGCCGTGAGCTTCACTTACCGCATACGCCGTTTACGACGTTTTATGATGTCATCGATGCGTTAAAAGAAAGCGAGGTGGTCGCATGAGGCAAAAAAAATGGGAAGAGCTCGCTGAGGTGAAACGGGAGCTAGCGGCGCGCGATTGGTTTATGGGAACAAGCGGCAATTTGTCGCTCAAAGTGAGCGATGAGCCGCTCACGTTTCTTGTGACCGCAAGCGGCAAAGATAAACGAAAAGAGACGGCAGAAGATTTTTTACTCGTCGGTGCGGACGGACAGCCAGCGGAAGCGACGTCTCTCAAACCGTCAGCGGAGACGCTTCTTCACGTCCGCATTTACAACAAAACGAACGCTGGCTGCGTTTTGCATGTGCATACCGTTGACAACAACGTCATTTCGGAATGGTACGGCGATGAAGGAGAAGTCGTTTTTACGAATCAAGAAATCATTAAAGCGTTCGGGTTATGGGAAGAAGATGCGGTATTTCGCATTCCGATTATTCCGAATTTCGCTCATATTCCGACGTTGGCGAATGAATTTGCGAAACATGTGCACGAAAGTAACGGGGCGGTACTTATTCGCAACCACGGCATTACCGTTTGGGGAAAAGATGCGTTTGAAGCGAAAAAATGGCTAGAAGCGTGCGAGTTTTTATGTCAGTACCACGTCAAATTATTACTTTTAAAACGATAAGGGGGAGTAAGTATGGCAGTGATTAAAGTGCGCAATACAGGAGAAGTGATTGAAGGAAAGGAAAACGTCGCTGTGTTTTTAAATAAGCAAGGTGTGTTGTACGAACATTGGGATGCAAGTAAACTTCCAACGCATCTTCAAAACAAATTTGTATTAACAGACGAAGAAAAAGCGGACATTTTAGCCGCGTTTCAATCTGAAATTGAAGATTTAGCGAAGCGAAGAGGCTATCAGGCGTGGGACGTTGTTGCCCTCTGCGAACAAACACCAAATTTAGAAGAGCTATTGAAAAAATTTGAACAAGTGCATACGCACACGGAAGATGAAGTGCGTGCAATCGTCGCAGGACATGGCATTTTCGTCATTAAAGGAGACGAAAAAACAGGATATTTTGACGTGGAACTTGAAGCAGGAGACGTCATTTCCGTGCCAGAAGGAAATCCACATTTCTTTACATTAATGGACGATCGTCAAGTCGTTGCCGTTCGGTTATTTATCGATCCATCCGGTTGGGTTGCTCATCCATATGAAGAAAAAGAAGGGGAATAACGCCCCTTCTATTTTTTTGTAAACAATATGACGCCTGCAATGGTGACGAATGAACCGATCCATTGTGGTGGCGTTAACGTTTCTCCAAGAAGTATGTATGCAAACAAGGCAGTAAAAAGCGGATTAAAATTTAAAAACATGCCCGCTGTCGTCGCACCAACTCGTTTGACGCCGACGTTCCAAAGAAACATCGCGAGCACCGTCGCCCCAACGCTCGTATATAAAAGCGCAAGCGAAAAGGAGACGTTCACATCATGAACGGAAAAAGAAGAAAGAAACGGCAGCAATCCGATGACGCCAAATACGCCAGACCAAAACGTCGCCGCAAGCGGAGAGTACGATGTCATCACCGCTTTGGCGCAGGCTGAATAAACGCCCCAAATGATGACCGCTCCGATCATCCATACATCGCCGATGTTTACATCCGCTAGACGATGCAGTTGCCCGTGCGTCATGACGATGAGCACACCGATGAGCGAAACGATCATCGCCACCCATTGCCGAAGCGTCAGTTTGTCACGATAGACGACGTATGCAACGAGCGCAATCGCCATCGGGTTTAGCGTTGAAATTAAACCGACATGATCCGCTGATGTATAGCGAAGCGCTTGAAACATAAATACGTTAAACAACACGACGCCCGACATCCCCATCGCAATCAAAGGAACGATGCCGCGCGTTTGAAGACGGACGGATCGTTCTTTTTTTAACACGATCGGAAATAAAAAAAGGACGGCGATCGTCCAGCGAATAAACGTCAGCGTGAGCGGGGAGGCGTGGGCGACAAGCAATTTGCTTGCGACAAAGTTTCCTCCCCATAATGCGCTTGTCAATAAAAGAAGCATATAATATTTCGACATGTAGATCATCCTTTAAAATGTTTCAATTAAAAATACCATCACTAATAGTCCGATAATAAAAGAATACGTTGACGATTGTTCATTCCCATCGCCATGGCTTTCAGGAATTAATTCTTTATAAATAATAAACAACATCGCTCCAGCAGCAAACGCTAATCCGTACGGGACGAGCGCATCGACGATCGACGTTAAATAAAAGCCGATGACGGAAGCGACAAGTTCAATCAGTCCTGTCCCTGTTGCCATCAAAAACGCTTTTCCTTTTGAAATTTGTTGATTAAATAAAAAAAGCGCAACGAGCAATCCTTCAGGCGCGTTTTGGAAGCCGATCGCAAGCGCAATTAAATCACCCATATGGTTTTGTTCGCCGGAAGCGTAACTCACGCCGACAGATAGTCCTTCTGGGATGTTGTGAAGCGTAATCGCCGCAAGCACAAGCAACGCTTTTTGGTCAATTTTTATGCCGCTTTCGGTATGCGCTAAATCGATGTGGGGGACGATTTTTTCAAGGAACGTTAACGCGAGCACACCGACGCCCAATCCAATGGCTAAGGCAAAAAACGTTCCGGAAGAAAGCGCTTCTGGAATGAGTCCAAGCATGGATGCCGCCATCATCACACCAGCCGTAAAAGCGAGCAACATGTCGCGCCATTTGTGTGTTAACGAGCGCGACAAAAATAAAATCGGGACAGCGCCAGCTCCTGTGGCAAGTGCAGATAGCGTGCTTCCGATCAGCATGTCAACCATAATCACCCTCCTAACGGAAAACGAACGGTAATCGTCGTTCCTTTCTTTTCTATACTATGAATGTCAATCGTCCCTTCGTGCATGTCTATAATGCGTTTACATATGACGAGCCCAAGCCCTGTGCCTGTTTGTTTAGATGTGACAAACGGTTGGAATAGCTTGTCGCTCACATGTTTCGGAATGCCGCAACCTGTATCTTTGACGCGCAATATGCCGAAGCTTCCTTGTTTTTCAAGAGAAATCGTTAGCTCGCCACCGTGCGGCATCGCTTCTATCGCATTTTTTGCTAAATTTAAGACGACTTGTTTTAAATGGTCTTTCGAACAACGAATCGGAAGCGGTACATCGGCGCGTTGAAACGAATAAATAACATTATGTAAGTGCGCTTGCGACTCGATCATCGGGTGAATGCTTTGGACGATATGATTTAAATCGCACATTTCAAGCTTTTGTGCCGTCGGTTTGCCGAGAATTAAAAATTCATTGACGATATCGTTAATGCGTGTGATTTCGTTTTGAATGACCGAAAAATAAAGCTGTGATTCGTTATCTTTATGTTTTTCGCTTAATAATTGAATAAACCCTTTAATGCCCGCAAGCGGGTTGCGAATTTCGTGTGCCGTGCTTGCGGCGAGTGTTCCAATGAGCTCAAGCTTTTGCGCTTCCGTTTCCATTCGTTCGACGATCGTTTGCCGTTTTAATAGCGAATATTGAATGAACAACCAAATAATATGGATGATCACAATAAGCGACAAGATATAAGGAAGGGAAGCTTGTATATTTTGTTTCATATTTACGCGCGGCACGTTCGCTTCAATCGTCCACGGTGCGTGATTTAAATGGACGCTTACCGTTTGTTGTGATGCTTGAAGCTTGTTTGTCGCAAGAAGAAGCGTTCCGTGTTCATCGTATAAGCGAAAGGATGCGTTTGGATCAATGATTTTCATGCGATGTTTCATGTACGCTGTGCGCAATTTTGCAACGAGAAAGCCAGCCGTTTGATTTGTTTGTTCATCGATAATTGGCGTGACGATCGTCGTCGTCTGATGGGTATCGATCATCGTTTGTTTCGTTATTTTTGCTATGTACATCGTTGAACTTGTCATATCAGAAACGAACGAGATGCGTTCAAAGCGAACGTCTTGTTTTTGCATTTGTTGCAATATGTCGTTTATTTCTTCCTTTTTCAATGTCGCGATATGTTTGCTCAGGACGATCGCTAACGTTTCTAGCCGAGCCGTCGTCTCCGCAAGAAAACGGTCAAGGTCATTTTTATGTATATTCGCAAACGTTCGCGTTTCTTCAAGCAGTTGTTGTTGCTGCTGTTCGTCTTGCCAAAGCACAATCCATGCGCTCCCAACAAAGCACGGCAAAATAACAAGCGAGACGTACAACAACCACCGTCTCATTTTCTCTCTCCCCATATGTACTCCCTCGACAAAACGAAATTCAAGGAATATTATAACATAAACATGTGAAAAAAGGCTGAAAAAATCATTAGTGTAAGAAGGGGATTTTTGCTCGGGTAAGAAGGACGAAAACGAAAGATGTCGAAATATGTTCTGTAAATGATAGAGGACGAAAAATAAAAAAGACCAAGGGAGTTACCTTAGTCATTAGTGTAAAAACAATTTGCAAAAAAAAAAATGATAAGATGGTTGAAAAGTTGAAAACAATAAGAAATTCTAGAGGTGAGCAAATTTGAGACGATTTACTTTTTTACTTATTATCATTTTATATTTAATCCCTAGTGTCAATGTTCATGCTTATGAACTGTTGGGAGGAAAATATAGAAGTCCAAACTCGTTAAAATATTGGATCGACTCATCGGTTATTCATGCCGGTTATGAAGCACGGGCAGCTTACGGATCAGAAGCGTTTGATAGTTCACCTTTAATTGGTACGACTAGGACATATGATGCTTCCCAAGCTAACTATAAATGGTGGGCTAGTACGAAAGATATGGGTTCCGTTGTCGCTGATTGTATTAACTATAACGTAAATTGGTTAGGACAAGTGACTGCTTGCTGGGATTGTACATATGATAAGTCTCAGTTAAGGATTTATTTGCCGGGTTTTCAAAAGTTATCTTGGGTACAAACGAGGGAAACGACAGCACATGAGATAGGTCATGCTCTGGGACTAGATCATGAGAATGATGTTCGTGCTATCATGCTTTCGGAAGGTTTCTTAAATGACGAGTACCCACAGAGTGATGATTGGAACGGAATAAATGCTATCTATTAGAGGGAAGGAAATGATCTAATGAAAAAAGATGTTCTTCTTTTTTTTACTATTTTGTTTTTAGCTGCTTGTAATCATACGACATCTGAACTAAGCAATGCACATACAAAATATGTTCATAGTGAATCAAAAATTATAGATCAGTATGATTATTTAGAAGAAATGGAGAATGATAGTGAAGTCATTTTAATCGGTACGAAGAAAAGTGGGGAGAGTCATTTTGATAAAGATGGCGATATGGTAACGGGCTTTTACACAATAAGTGACGTCGAGATCAAAAAAGTGTTCAAAAATGAAAAAGGATATAAGTTAGATAGGGGTAATGTTATCAAAGTTATGGAGAATGGAGCATTTGATAAAGAAACGAATACAATGTACGGTTCAGCAGGGTATCAATTGATGAAAAATGATAAGAGTTATCTTTTGTTTTTAAGAAAAAGCACTACACATGATGAGTATACAATCAAAGGGGTTTATTATGGGAAAGTTCCATTAGATAGTAATCAAATTGAGTATGATGGTCATTTGAACAGTAGCAAGCAAGCAAATAATAAACAGATCGAAAAATTAAATCAAATGTTTGAAAAAGCAAGAAAAAAATACAAAGAATAAAGATGAGAAAATGAGAAGATGTGTCCCCCGCCGAAATGACGGGGGATTTGTTATGCTGACTGTTTTTGTTTGTTCGTTTCGCCGTTTTGTTGTTTAACAACAAGTGGATAAAAAAGCAAGCTGCTTGCCAGCAAGGCGATGCCGAGTAAAAATGTTTTCATATCGGCCGTTCCTGCTTTCACAAGCCAAATGGAATAAATGGTCGCAAGCACGGCGATCGTTCCGTCTGTCATTCGTTCTTGCATCGTACGATACGTCTCTCCTGTCCAAACGAGCTTCAATTGGAAGACGGATGCGATGACGTACGGAACGAGATACGATAATGTCGCAATGTAAATGACGAAATCGAACGCTGCCGCCATCGAGTTTGAAATCGTTGAAAAAATGAATAGTTGCGCAATCATATTCGAGACGATTAAAGAAAAGCGCGGCATTCCGTTTTTATTTTCTTGCAAAAAGGTGCGCATAAACAATCCTTGTTTTGCAGCTTGGTACGGCACTTCTGCACTTAAAAAAATCCAGCCGAGCGTCGAACCGATTAAGCTAATTAAACCGAGCGCTGCAAGCAGTTGCGATCCGATCGGTCCTAACACTGTTCCGATCGCATCGACGAGCGGTTTTTCTGACTGCATGAGCACCTCTTGTTTTAACAATCCCATCACGAGCACGCTAATGCCGATGTAAATCGCTAAGGCGATAAATAAACCGACAATTGTCGCGCGTTTCACATCGCTTTGTTTGCGCGCGCGCGAAGCGAAGACGATCGCTGATTCAATGCCGATGAACGCCCAAAGCGTGCTTAATGCGACGTTGTTGATTTGTGAAAGAAGCCCGAGCGTATGACCTGCTTCATCGTAACGCGGAGCAACAAACGGTTGGATATAGCTTTTTTCAAAGGCGAACAGCCCGATGACGATAAATAAGAAAAAGCCAAGCACTTTCGTTGCGGTGGCAACAAAGTTTAATTTTCCAGCGTTTTCTGCTCCTTGTAAAATAATTGTATGCATCATCCATAAAAGCGCCGTACAAACGAGAAACGTCAGCAAATTGCCGAGCTTTAACGTCAATGAACCGGCGGAAAAGACGACATGTCCGCTCGTTAAAATAGGGAAAAACGTTGATAAGTAACTAGCAAACGTCGTAATAATGGCGACGTTTCCAGCGACGTTGCCGATCCAATATCCCCAAGATGACATAAAACCGGATAAGATCGACGCATTTGAACCTTTCGGAAACAGCTCTTTCGCATAAATTTGCGGTCCGCCGTTTAATTCTGGTTTTCGAATCGCTAAATTACCAAAAATAATCGCAATCATTAACACCCCAGCCCCCGTCAACAGCCATCCGAGCAATACGCCAGCCGGGCTTGCGGCTTCCGCAAGCGAACGAGGAAGCATAAAAATACCAGATCCGACCATGTTACCGACAACAAGCGCGGTCAATACCCAAAAGCCGAGTTTTTGTTGTTTCATGTTTTTCATCCTTTCGTTCATAAAATATACGGTGCGTACGGTAGAGCGCTGTTGTCGTGCACTTTTTTCAAATAAAAAAGTGCACCCTAAGTTTTCAACGGGTGCACAATATATGACACATCCGCATCAAACTTAAGATCGATAGCTCTCCACCGCATGTGCGATGACAGTCCTGCACCTATTCGGCAACAGGCCCAGCTTATAGCGCCAGAGCACGCTATAAACTTCGGCGACAAATCCTTTCATCTCACTTCAGCGACGTCTCTGCGTCTCCATGAAACTACTATTATTTGCCGCGACCTCTATCTCATCTTAGTTGACGAGAAAGATTTCATATGCAATTGACGTTACTATCGTACAAAAATCTTTTTATTTCGTCAATGAAAAATTTTGAAGCATGCATTTGAAAACGAATATGAACATGATGAGCAATTTGTGCGCGCCGTTTTTCAAAACCGATATGAATTTGTCAAAACGTATTTGCCCGCGATTCGTGTATTATGGCAAGAAATGGCGTTTCACGATGACATTAAAGCGCAGTTTCAAACGATTTTTATCAATCATGTGTACGAAAAGTTTAAACAAATTGTCGAGCATTTTCAACAAAAAGGGGAGCTTGCTCCACTTCCGCCAGAGACGATTATTCGTTTGACGATTACGACAATTGCGGGGTTTTTACTCACTCGCTTTCTCGTCATGCCCGACTATCCGTGGGATGATGAACGAGAGATAGAGCGGACGATTCAGTTTTTGATGAATGGGTTAAAGCGACCATGATAGGTTATCTTCCTATCATGTTTTTTTTTTATTTTTTTAAAAAAGGTCTTGAAAGTCAAAAAAGGTCAAATTATAATAAAGACAGAAAGGTCAAATATAGTCAAAGTCAAAAAGGAGGTTGGTGCCTATGATGTGCCAAGTATGTAAACAAAATGAAGCAAACATCTTTTTACATGTGCAAGTAAACAACGAAAAACAACAATTGCATCTTTGCGAGGCGTGCTATGCAAAACAAAAACAACAATTAAAAGTGCCAGCAGGATTCCACTTCGATCGTTTCGATCAATTGTTCTCCGACTTCTTCGCACCGCTTGCTGAACAAACTGTTTCCCACGCCCAACAACAAGAACAACAACCGAAACGAAACGGATTGCTTGACCAATTCGGTCGCAACTTAACGCAATTAGCGAAAGCAGGATTGATCGATCCTGTCATCGGACGCGATAAAGAAATTGAACGCGTCATTGAAATTTTAAATCGGCGCAATAAAAACAATCCGGTGTTAATCGGTGAACCGGGCGTTGGTAAAACGGCGATCGTCGAAGGATTAGCGCTTAAAATCGTCGAAGGATCTGTTCCAACAAAATTATTAAACAAAGAAGTGTACGTGCTCGATGTCGCTTCCTTAGTCGCAAACACAGGCATTCGCGGTCAATTTGAAGAGCGAATGAAACAACTCATTGCTGAATTACAGCAACGGAAAAATGTCATTTTATTCATCGATGAAATTCATTTACTTGTCGGTGCCGGATCGGCAGAAGGTTCGATGGACGCAAGCAACATATTAAAACCGACGCTTGCTCGCGGAGAATTGCAAATCATCGGCGCAACAACGTTAAAAGAATATCGTCAAATTGAAAAAGATGCAGCGCTTGAACGTCGCTTCCAACCGGTCATCGTTCATGAACCGACAATTGAACAAGCGATCGATATTTTAAAAGGCATTCAGCCAAAATACGAACAATTCCATCAAGTAAAATATACAGATGAAGCGATTCATGCATGCGTCACATTGTCGCATCGCTACATTCAAGATCGCTTCCTTCCTGATAAAGCGATTGACTTGTTAGACGAAGCGGGTTCAAAAGTAAGCTTAAAAGCGACACCGACAAATAAAGAAGCAATCGAACAACGTCTCGAACAATTAAGAAAAGAAAAAGAAAAAGCAGCGCAAGAAGAAAATTACGAACTCGCTGCCAAATTGCGCACAGAAGAATTGCAGCTTGAAAAACAATTAAAACAAAACGGACAAGCTGAGCCACCTGTTGTAGACGTCATGCACATTCAACAAATCATTGAAGAAAAAACAGGCATCCCAGTCGGCAAACTACAAGACGATGAACAAGCAAAAATGAAACATTTAGAAGAAAACTTAGCGAAAAAAGTCATCGGTCAAGAAGAAGCGGTGAAAAAAATCGCTAAAGCGATTCGCAGAAGTCGCGCCGGCTTAAAAGCGAAGAACCGTCCGATCGGTTCGTTCTTATTCGTCGGTCCGACTGGCGTCGGTAAAACAGAATTGTCGAAGACGCTCTCCGAACAATTGTTCGGTTCTAAAGATGCGATGATTCGCTTAGACATGAGCGAATATATGGAAAAACATGCAGTCGCCAAACTCATCGGTGCACCTCCTGGCTACGTTGGTCATGAAGAAGCCGGTCAATTAACGGAAAAAGTGCGCCGCAATCCTTACAGCATCATTTTGCTTGATGAAATGGAAAAAGCGCATCCGGACGTACAACATATGTTTTTGCAAATTTTAGAAGACGGTCGTTTAACAGATAGCCAAGGTCGTACCGTCAGCTTTAAAGATACAGTCATCATTATGACATCAAATGCAGGGACGAATGTCGAAGGCGACTTGCTCCAACGTCTCGGCCTATACTTTAAACCGGAATTTTTAAACCGTCTCGATGCGATCATCGAATTTAAACCGCTTGAAAAAGCGCACATGTTGCAAATTGTTGATCTCATGTTCGCTGAATTGCAACGCACGCTTTCTGAACAGCATGTAGCTGTTACAATGAGCGACAAAGCGAAAGAAAAATTAGCTGAACTTGGTTATCATCCGACATTTGGCGCCCGTCCACTCCGCCGCGTCATACAAGAACATGTCGAAGACCAAATTGCTGACGTGTTGCTTGATGAAGAACATGTACGTACGATCCACATTGATGTAGAAAACGATCGCATCGTTGTGAAACATGAAAGAGATGAATAAAACAAGAAGAAGGTGTCCCGAAAATCATGGGGACACCTTGTCTCTTATCAACTATGCACAAGCTTAGAATAAGTTTTGTTCATTCGTATATTGTTGAAGTAAAGCAGTCTTTGTTTTTTGAAATAAAAGTCAAGTAATCTTTCCTTTTAGTTGTATTGCCTTGCCTTTTTTCTTAGATGGATAAGTCCATTGAAAAGAAGTCCCCATCTGTCCTTCTACATTTTGTAATATATTCGCAATATAAACATCTATTTTTTCCATCTCAAGTGTTTTTGTATCATTTTTGAAGACAATGATATAATTTGCCCAGTGAATCTTTGGATCCCCGTATCCACCAATACCGGCATAAGCCCATTCTGCTAATTTTTTATTTAGAATAGGCAGTTCTTTCTCCATTACTTTATAAAGAGCATCATATCGTTTTTTCAGTTCGGTAAAGCCTCCGACTTCTTGTAACTTTAGGAAAGCTTCTTGTAATTTTTTATCTTTTATATCTAACACCTCTATAAAACTTTCTGCTGTGTACTCATGGATTGAAACATACTTCGCACTTGAGCGTTTGCAACTAAATGTGAACATTTCTTCCGAGCGTCTATCTGTCGTAATGGTAAGTAGAATATCTGTTTTTGGTTGTCCACCTGTTTCGAGTCTAGGAATTTTATCAGTTGCCTCTATTTTCAGTATTTTCTCATTTCTTGATAAGCCTATTAAACTCATGATTTGTTGAAATGTTGGATAAAAATAACCATCTTCTGTTGAACTTGATTGATTCCATTTTTTTATGTTTGAAGAGTGGTTTAGTATAGATACTAGTCGCTTTTCAAAATTTTTTCCTTCCGTTGCTTTTCTTTTTCCAATGTTTTCATTTTCCAAACTTTTTGATTCTAAGCATTGTTCAAGCTCACTTAAACTTAAAACATCATCAATAGCTGTATACATTTTTTTCTCTCTAATTTTTTTTTGATAACTTAGCGCTTGATTTTTGTTGTAATGATCAAGCCCTTCAGGAAAAACTAAATATACTTTGCTCACATGTTGGTTAATTTTCTTAATATGGTAAGAATCCCATTGAATTTGTTTTGCACGATCTGTTCGAATGGTTGACGTAGTATGTATTCCCCAAACTTCGCCATCACGGAAGGTGATAAGATGGTCTAATTTAAATTGTTTTTCATCAAAATTGGGATAACCCGTTTTATAAGGTGATATATTTTCAGCAATATGTCCTTCCCGAGTGTATGTCTCGATTAGTGACTGAAGATTTTTTTTGTTTTTTTCACCATGTTCTTGTTTTCGGCGATTTTCTTGTGCCAAGTCTCGTCACTCCCCATACAGATTGTTCTGTATTTTACCTTACCACAAATTTACTTACAAAAAAAGAGCAGGAACTTGTCCTACTCTTTTAACATATATATTCAATATTGTTGTTTATTTGGTGATAGATCGTGTTTAACGTATTTACTACTTCTTGTCCTAATGCATAAGCTAGTAGCGGAGGAATAGCATCGCCGATCTGTTCGTATCGGTCTTGTTCCGGATCGGAATGAAACTTTACAAAAGGACCTTCGAAAATATACCAATCAGGAAAACTTTGAAGTCTTGCAGCTTCTCTCGGAGTTAATCCTCGATGCTGAACTGGGTGTATCATTTCATCTAAACAATGGGATGTGACTGTAAAACTTGGGGTATCTTCCCTTAATCTCCTGTTTCTCGCGCCATATAACTTGTTCGGAAAAAGTTCTCGTCGTAAGTCTTCTCTGTTTTCTGAAATTAAACGTTCAGCAGCAGTTCTCATATTTTCACCTTGGTGTATAAGCTCCATACGTTTAACCATTTTCTCACGATGATTTACTGCTTTGTGTGAAGTTAATGAGTTCTGATGAAATGCTAGGTGCTTTGGAACACTTAGTGTAACTCCACGCATTTTAAGTAAAAAATCACGTCTTTGCTCGCTAAGTGCGTGATCTGAAAAATTGAATGTATACTCTGTTACTTCTTCACCTGGACGAACTTCAGGTAAGTCTAATAAAGCATCTCCTACAGTAACATAAGGAAACATTCGATTAGGTCCGTGAGTTGGGAGTGGGTATCGAAAAGTTGCATTGTAGTTGCGATTAATCCCAACTAAAAAAATGCGTTCTCGATTTTGAGGGACACCGTAATGGCTTGCTGTTAGAAGAATTTGATGGGGATCACGGCTAGCTAAACAAAAGGACGTATCATAAGCAGTTGATTCAAATTCATCGCAAATATTTTTGAATACAGACTTACCATTTGAGCGTTTTGATAATAGTCCTTTTACATTCTCAAAAAGAACCATCTTACTTTTCACATGGCGAGCGATACGCAAAATGTTTAAAAACAAATCGTCTCGTTCATCTCCATCTTCCCTCTTCCCAGCCATAGAAAAACTTTCACACGGAGCCCCTCCTGTTACAATATCTACCGAATCCACACCAAAACGTTGTTTGAGAATTTTTGAAATAAGGTTATTGGAAACTTTATTAATGTCCCCATAGATGAGAAGGGTGCGTTCACTTTTTCTAAAAAACTTCTCTGGATTTTCCATTGTACCAGATAGGAAACTTTCTAAATCAAAAATTTCAGCATCGTGGGAAGCACTATACGTTTGAACTGTCCAATAACTCATTTCAACTGCAATTAAAGGTTTTATTCCACTCCACATAAAACCGGTTGCTAATCCGCCAGGTCCTGCAAATAAATCGATACTTGTATACATACAACCTCCTCCATTTATTAAAATTCTCATCAAATTCATTTTAACAAATATGACTGAAAAAATCTTTATTTTTTATTCGAAACGTTGAGCGATTGTATTATATGGCATGATAAATAAAAACTGCCGCAATGGGCAGTTATAAAAGTTTCGTCAATTTATCCGTAATTTTCACCATATGTTGTTGTACTTGATGAAGTTCGTCGATCGCTTCGGCGCTATCGTTTATTTTTTCCGACACTTCTTGAAGCATATGAACCATCTCTAACACCGAGTTTGTAATATGATTAAGCTGTTCGGAAATGTCTTCGGCGGAATGTTTGCTTTTTTCCGCCATTTTGCGCACTTCTTCTGCGACGATCGCAAAGCCGCGACCGTGTTCGCCAGCGCGAGCCGCTTCGATAGCAGCGTTTAATCCGAGCAAATTCGATTGCATCGCGATGTCTTTTACGAACGAAATGACGCCTTGAATTTCCTCTGTGCTTTTGCTTACTTTTTCCGCTTTTTCACTCAACTGTTTGACGTGATTGTTGATTAAGCGGGCCGTTTGTTGAATATCGCTCGTGCTCGCATTCATTTCTTCAAGTAAACTGGCAAACTCTTCATTTAACGTCTGGTGACGGTCGGTGACATCAGTGGCGATTTTAAAAATGGCTTGCAATTGCCCTTGTTCGTCTAATACCGGAGCGTAGAGCGCCTCAAGCCATATATGTTTGCCGTGTCGTGTGACGCGTTGCACCGTGCCGTAAAACGGCTGTTTGCTTTTTAGGTGATTCCAAAATTGTGTATACTCGTAGCTGTTTGCATATTCTGGAAGACAAAATTGACGGTGGGATATGCCGAGCAATTGTTGCTCCGTGTAGCCCATCGCTTCAAGAAACGCATCGTTTGCCCATAATACCGTCGTATCTGGGCGGAATAAAATCATCGCAAACGAGCGACACATCGATTCAAATAGACGCTCTAAATCAATTGGAATAGTATGTAACTTCATGTCATCCCTCCTAGAAATATGATAGGTCTATTGTACTATGATTCATCATATAATGGCAATTGAATGTACACGGTCGTTCCTTTTCCTTGTTCGCTTTCAAAGCGAATCGATCCTCCGTGTAGTTTTACAATTTGCTTGACGATTGCAATGCCAAGACCTGTGCCGCCATGTTCGCGCGAGCGGGAGCGGTCCGTTCGGAAAAAACGTTCGCCTAATCGTTCGATGTCTTGTTTCGACATTCCTTGTCCTGAATCGGAAATAACGAGCTCGCACATCGGATGTTTGTTTACGGTGCGTAACGATATGTTGCCGCCAGAAGGGGTGTAGCGCAACGCATTATCAAGCAAGTTTTGCAACACTTGTTCGATGCGATCTGGGTCGCCATCGACGACTAAATCATGGTCGACATCGAGAGAAAGATGGATGCCTTTTTCCTGCAAGAGCGGCTCGTATTTTTCAATCGTTTCTTCGATAAGCTGTGCGATTGAAAACGGAGTGCGCACGAGCGGATATGTGCCTTCTAGTTGCGCCAAATCGAGCAAATCGCGCACAAGACGTTGCATGCGGCTCGCTTCGCGGTGAATGAGTTTCATATATTTTTTTTGTTGTTGTTCGTCTTTTACCACGCCGTCTAATAACGCTTCGCTATATCCTTTCACATAGCTTAACGGCGTGCGCAATTCGTGGGAAACGTTCGCTAAAAATTCTTTTTTTCGTTCATCTTCTTTGGCGAGCGCATGCGCCATTTGATTGAACGCCTTCGCTAATTGTCCGATTTCATCTTCCGTTTCGACATTCACGTGGACAGAAAAATCGCCTTGTGAGACGCGATAGGCCGCTTGTTGCATATGTTGCAACGGTTTTGTGAAATGCATCGCAATTTTTCGTCCGACAAATACCGTAATGAATAAAAAAAGGCTGCCGCCGATCATGACGAACGTTTGAATGCGCTCGAGCACATCTTCAATAGATGCGAGCGGAACGTACAAATATAAAATGCCCATGAGGCGATGTTCGTCTAATAGCGGAATGATGATGCCGACAATTTGACGGTCAAACGTTTGTTCATATCCTTTTTTCGTCACTGTTTTCCCGGCAAGTAGTTGTTGCCGTTCCGCTTCGCTAATAATGGAGTGATGATCGACTTCAAACGGCAAGCATGCGCTTAATTCACGCGGATTGTTGACGAGCACAATTTCTGTATCGGATATGTCATTGATGAAGGAAACGGTGTCGCGAAACGAGTCTGTCAGCGCACCACCTTCATATTTTGCGGCGATGTTCATTCCTTCTTGCAATAAACGTTGTTCGACGTTTGAAATATAAATGTTTTCATATATATAAACGGCAACCGTATATAAAAGCAACACCGCCAGCACTAAAAAAGCGCTAATCGTCAGCCAAAGCTTTTGTTGTAGAGAAAGAGAATTAAACCGTTTCATCAAATTTATATCCCACTCCCCATACCGTTTGGATGAGTTGCCCTGCTTCGCCTAATTTAATGCGCAACGTTTTAATATGTGTATCGACCGTGCGCGTGCTGCCGACGTAATGAATGCCCCAGACGCGATCTAACAGCTGTTCACGCGTAAATACTTGACCGCGATGTTTTAAAAACAAGACGAGCAATTCGAATTCTTTTAACGTTAACAAAACAGGTTTTCCGTTGACCGTGACTTTTCGCGCTTTTTCATCGACAACGATCGGACCTGCTTCATATTGCGGAGTTGCATCAGCCCCTTTCGTTCGTCGAAGTACAGCATGAACGCGCGCCACGACTTCATTCGGGCTAAACGGTTTTACGATGTAGTCGTCTGCGCCAATTTTCAGCCCATATACACGATCCCATTCATCGCTTCGTGCCGTTAAAAAAATGATCGGCACTTGCGAACGTTCGCGCACGTGCATGCAAAAACGATAGCCGTCGAGTTTCGGCATCATAATATCAAGTAAAATTAAATCGACATGTCTTCGTCCGAATTGTGCAAGCCCTGCTTCGCCATCGTCCGCTTCGATGCACGTAAATCCTTCTGGCTCTAAATATAGGCGAAGTAGCTCGCGCATCTCTTTTTCATCGTCAATAATTAAAATCGTTGCCACGTTTATTCCCCCTTCGCATCACGGAAAAAGATGTAAAACGGTCCGTGTCCAACAGAAACAGTATTTGTTTGCTTGAATGTTTTTTCATCAACAAAAAGTAGTTCGTTGCTGTCGTAGCTTGCGATGACGAGATCGTTTTTCGCCTTTGTCATCGCAAACGGATTGGCGCCAATATTCAGCTCGCGAATCAATCGTTTTGTGTTCCGATCAAATGCGTATAACATGTTCGATCCGTGACAAAGAACGTATATTGCTTCGTTCGTTTGGGCGAATTGAATCGGCATCGTTTCTGCTTTTACACGTGTGATGAGACGCCCATCGACAAGCGAATGGACGTATGCTTCTTGTTGAATCGTTGCTCCGCTGCCATGCCCGCCGACCCATAGTTCATTCGTTTCAGGAACGACGAAGCCGCTGACGGCGGAATCGAGCGTATCGACCGTTCGTGTCACTCGTTTTGTCGTCTTGTCAATAAACGAAATCGCGCCATTTTTAAAATGAATAATAATCCATTGGTCATGCTTATCGTCTTCTATTACTGAAAAAGGGGACGGCGGAGTTGCGATCACATCTTTCACTTTTCCATCAAACGTCATGATTGACACCGTTCCTTTTTTTTCGTTGACGACGAGCAAGTCACGCTCAGTGACGAGCACATCCGTGACCCCTTTTTCAACGCTCCATCGCTTCGCTTCTCTTCCCGTCGATAACGTATAGGCGATCATTTCATCCATGTCTTGTCCGAATAAAACGATCGTATCGCCGTCCGGAAGAAGCGCTACTTTTGTGATCGGTTTTTTCACTTGCCATGTTGTTATGACTTGTTTCGTGTTATAATCAATAAATGACAAGCTTTGTTCTTTTATATTCACGACGCCGATGACCGCCTCGTCCCGTTTGATCGGGGTGTATGTTCGAGGAGTGCAGCTCGTTAATAACATCACGATCATCAGCCAAAAAAAGAAACGAACACGCATCGCACAAATCCTCCATCGCATTTTAATACTATTGTAGCAAATAGTTGTGAATATTTTGTGAAACTATTGTAACACGGAAGGGGATTCAAATGAAAAAATGGTTGTTGTTGTTTTCATTCATTTTGCTTTTCGTCGCCGGTTGTGCGAACAAGGCGGAAGAAGAAGAGTTGGCGTATTTAGACGTCAAAATGGCGGTCGAAGAAAAGCTTCCGGCTAATCAAGAAGTCGAGCTCGCATGTTTAGTAACATATGGCGATGAAAAAGTAACGGATGCATCAGAAGTGAAATTTGAAGTATGGAAACATGGCACAGAAGACCGACAAATGATTGAAGGAAAACATGTCGGCGACGGAAAATATGTCGCGCGCTATACGTTCGCAGCGAAAGGAACGTATTCCGTTGTGGCGCATGTGACGGCAAAAAATATGCATAATATGCCAAAAATCGATGTAGTGGTAGAATAAACGGCGGAAAATATTCGCCGTTTTTTTTTCATATATATAGAAAAAATGGACGAGTGGGGGAGAGCGTATGTGGATGCGGGCGGTTCAAATTGCGTTTGTATATGTCGGAACGGTCGTTGGGGCTGGATTTGCGACCGGAAAAGAAATTGTGCAATTTTTTACGCAATACGGTGCGATTGGGTTTGTAACTATTGCGGCAAGCGGGGGGCTATTTATTTTTTTCGGGACGCGTTTAATGATGATGGCCGCTCGGCTTCATGCCCGTTCATATGAGCAGTTGAATAGTTATTTGTTTGGAAAATTCGGTTTTCTCGTCAATATATTTATGTTTATTGTGTTATTTAGCGTGACATCGGTCATGTTGTCAGGGGCGGGGGCGGTGTTTGAAGAGCAGCTTCATATGCCGGCATACGTCGGCCTTGTGCTCACGATCATCCTTGCCTTTGTGACGATGTTATTTGGCTTAAACGGCATTTTAAGCGTCAATATGATTGTCGTGCCGATGATGGTGATATTTAGCTTAGCTATTGCGATGATGAACGGAAGCGACGTCGTATGGACGAAGCCGCCGCTTGCTGCTTTTTTTTCTCCGTTTTCGTATGTGGCGTTTAATTTAGCGATGGCGCAAGTCGTTCTCGTTCCGCTTGCAACGGAAGTAAAAGATGAAAAAACGATTCGTCTCGGTGGTTGGCTCGGAGGCCTGTTGCTTATGTTTATTTTATTTAGCAGTCATGTTGCCCTTTCATTGTTGCCGCAATTGTCATCTTACAGCATTCCGATGGCGGAAGTAGTGAAACGTTCGTTTGCTTCGTTTTACGGATTATACGTCGCCATCATTTATGGCGAAATTTTCACCTCGTTTATTGCAGGGGTGTTCGGCTTGCATCGAAAATTGGCGCTTTTTTTTCGCCAGCCTTTCTTTGTTCTCGTTGCGCTTTTGCTGGCGATGTATGCGTTTAGTTTAGTCGGATATGATGCGCTTCTTACTTTATTGTATCCTTTATTTGGATATATGAGCATCATTTTTATTTTCTTGCTATTCTATCGAAAAATGCCTAGCTAGAAAAAAAGAAGTGTAGTACATTGAATGTGGGGAGGTGAATTCATGCGGAAAACGGTTATCGCAATGTTCGTTTTACTTGTTTTCTTTACGCTTGAAACGTTCCATCTCATTCAATGGTACAATGCAAATGTATGGGCGCTTATTGTTTTTTCTTTTGGACTTATCGTTCATATATATGTGTTTAAGCGCGGTGTACGTGAGCATGACGCATTTCTTTTATTGCCAGCAGCCATTGCGTTATGGATGGGGGTTTTTTCATTACTTTTGCTTCATGGTGGAACGATGTACGTATTGGCGTTTACGATCGGTTTATTTGAGTGGTGGCTATTTAGCAAGGAACAGTGGCTAGAAACACCGCTTCTCTTTTGTTTCGGATGTAGCGTTGTAGCTAGTTTAGAAGAAGGACATATGCTTTTGGTGCTTTTTGTTTTAACGATCGGTATGGGAGCATACGCATATCACACAAAAAGGGAGCGAGCCAATGCACATTAGGCTCGCTTTTTCATTTTATTCCAAATCGATGTAAAATTTGTTTTAGTTGATACACTTCCTCCGCCAATACCGCCGCTTCTTTTGCGAGTTGGTGGACGCTTGATGCTTGTTGTTCCAGTCCGCTTGCTGTTTCGTGAACGACTTTTGTAAAGTCGTTGGCGATCGTATAAATATCGGCAATCGCTTCGTGTAGTTCGTTTCCTTCTTTTGTCGTTTGTTGCATAAGCGTTCGGTTTCGTTGACTTAACGCATTTAGCTCATGTGACATCGTTTGAAAATAAGCAATACTGTCGGTCAGTTTTGTTAAGGAGGCGGTCGTTTCATCGATCGTATTTGCTTGTTTCGTGACCGCATTTGCGACGCTTGATAGTTGATTATACGTATTCGCAAGCGATGATAAAATTTCATGCGCGAAAGCGTTCGTATGTTCCGCAAGTTTTCGCACTTCTGAGGCAACGACGGCAAATCCTTTGCCAGCTTCTCCTGCTCGTGCCGCTTCAATGGAAGCATTTAATGCCAACATGTTCGTTTGTTCCGCAATCGCCGTAATGGCGGACACTTTTTGGATGAGCGCATCGGCTTCTTTCGCGACCGTTTGAATTTGTTTCGCGGTGTCGTTCATTTGTTGTTTTGTATCGTTCATTTGTTGTTCGACAGCTTGCATATACGTATATCCTGTTTGGGCGGATTGAAATGTCGTTTGCGCCCGTTCGACGACTTGTTCAATATCTGTTTGGACGGTATGCATATAATGAAGCATCGTTTGAATGCGCTGTTTCGCTTCATCGACGAATGTCGTTTGTTTTTGCGCCCCTTCACGAAACGTTTCCATCGTTGCGGACACTTCATCAAACGCCTCCGCTATTCGCTTCGCTTCTTCTTTTTGTTCGTGGCTCACTTGTTCGACGGAGGAAGTTGCCTTTGCGATTTGTTGTAAAATCATGCGCAAACCGAGAATCACTTTGTTTATTTCATAGCCAATTTGATGAAAAGCGTTGCGCTTTCCGACCGTTTTCACTTCGGTATGAAGCTGTCCGGATGAGACGGCACGAGTGACGTGATACCACGCGTGCAGGCGGTTCATGATCGTGCGGTAAAATGAAAAAGAAACGAGAAAGCTGATGAAGCCGGTGACGCTTGTGAGCAACAACGTTTGTTTGACCGGCAGCTGCATCATAAACGCAACAATAAAAAGAGCGATAACGGGCAATAAGACGATCGTACTAAACCACATTTCTATATACGGCTGATGGATGAGACGTCCCATGCGCAAATTAAAGCGCTTTCCATTTTGTTCGAAAAGTGGACATGCCGCATCGATGAGCACTTCACCTGTATTTCGTTTATACAGTTGCAACAGTGGGGTAGTTGTTTTCGCAGATTTTTTTCCTACTTCGTCGTCAAATACCATCCCTTCGCGCAAACGGTTCGTATGCACAACACCTTTTCCGTCTTCATCGACGATGACGAAATATTCATCGCGTTCAAGATGGCGGTCTAATACGTCGCGCAACGAATCGAGTTGTTGAGCGAGCGGTTCATCTAATCGCATCGTTCGTTTTACTTCTTTCGCTACTCGTTGTACTTTTTGTAGTGCTTTTTTCGCTTGTTTCGATTGCAACAAAGTTCTCTCCCCCTTTTCCCCTTATTTCAAATATACACAATTTTCAGATGATGAAAAAGACATAAAAAAGGAAAATGAACAAATGATAAAAAGGGAGGTGAGACGAATGACCCAATCGAAAAGACAAAAAGAGCGACAATGGACCGTACGAAAGCAAGCGCAAAATGAACCGCACGGGAAAGTGAAGTCGTTTGAACAACTAGCAAAAGAGGAAAAATAAATGGAAAAGGCTGTCCAAAAGAAGTTTGTGACAGCCTTTTATCTCGAAAGATAAGAAAGTATAAAATTTGGAGTTGATGTCTAGCTCCAAGCGCCATCGGCTTGAGTCGCTCCGCCCCACACTGCGGCGGCAACAGCCTCCTCGGTGGGGCTTGTGCGCTCTTCGCCGATAGGCGGGCGCTTTGCGCTTTTCTTATTATCTCGCTTTTAACGCACGAATTTCGTTTTCATGTACAAGTGACCGAAGCGCAAGCGACTGAATAGCAAGTTCATGTCGCGCTTGGGTCGCGATGACATCATCTAGTTTTTGGGACATTTCAGCGAGGTTTTGCTTGATCGTTGATATTTCATTTACTGCTTCTAATGTTTCTAGCACGGCTTGTTTAATGA
Source organism: Anoxybacillus ayderensis (assembly GCF_000833605.1). GTDB lineage: Bacteria > Bacillota > Bacilli > Bacillales > Anoxybacillaceae > Anoxybacillus > Anoxybacillus ayderensis. The sequence goes on from NZ_JXTG01000020.1 coordinate 33,479, forward strand.
GAGGAATGTCTGCGACGTCATCTTTTGTAGCCATACGTTGTTCAATGCTAATGATGTCATCTTTCGTGGCCATGCGCTGTTCAATGCTTACGATATCATCTTTTGTCGCCATCGTTTGTTCGATGTGCTCGATGCGCTTATCCATGGCAGCGATATCGTCTTTTGTCGCCATCGTTTGCTCGATGTGTTCCATACGCTTGTCCATGGCAGCGATATCGTCTTTTGTGGCCATACGCTGTTCAATGCTTGCGATATCATCTTTCGTGGCCATGCGTTCACGCAACAATGCGAGCTCATCGAAAATACGTTTGAGCATATCATCCATATTTCCTCACCTCCCCCGACAAAATTATATCATCACATCAAAAAGAAATCGACAAAAAAAGGATGCCCCAAAACGATGGGAGGCACCCGAATGTTTAATAGTTTAAATCAATGCGAATTCCTTTGACGCTATATAAAATATTTTCAGCGATATTTGTCACATGGTCGCCAGCGCGCTCTAAGTTGCGCGTGATGAACGACAATTGTGTAATTTGGTTTGTAAACTCTGGCTTTTCGCTCATTAAATCAATTAATTCTTGAATAATTTTTCCTTGTAATTCGTCTACTCGATCGTCTTCAAGCGCAATGCGTTTCGCTTCTTCAACGTCGTCGTTATGGAACGCATGAAGCGCATGATCTAACATTTCGTTGACGATCGCCGCCATTTCAGGAATGTGGACGATTGGTTTTACATGCGGTTCTGTGCCGATAAATTTGACCGATTTTGCGATATTGACTGCAATGTCACCAATGCGCTCGACATCAGACGAAATTTTCAGCGCAACGATTAACCGACGTAAATCAGATGCGACCGGTTGTTGTTTTAAAATCGTCATAATCGCAAGCTCGTTAATTTCGCGCTCCAGTTCGTTAATTTTTTTATCGTTTTCGATAATGTCATCTGCTTTCGCGATATTTTGCGTTTTTAACGCTTCAATCGATTCATGTAGCGCTTGTTGCGAAGCAGATACCATCGTCATTAATTTTTCGCGCAGTTGTTGAAGCGCCGCATCAAAAGTTGAACGTTTTGTCATGTTGAATCACCTAACTTTTTTGTTGTTATTATATCCTGAAAACAGTTCACAAATAAAGCATAATTTTTTTATAGAATGAATATATGTTTTATGGTATATTGTTAGGCGTACAATTGAAGAAGAATTCTACGCTTTTTGCGTAGGAGAGGTTCTAGAACACCCTCTATAAAAAAACTAGGGATCGCTATGTCCTTAGGGGGTATAGCGTTTTTGTTTTAGAACGCTCTTTCTTCTCATTACGTAAGAAAGGGGAGCGAAAAATGAAAAAGGAAAAAGCAGTCGTCGTTTTTAGCGGCGGCCAAGACAGTACAACATGTTTATTTTGGGCGAAAAAACATTTTGCGGAAGTCGAAGCGGTGACGTTTGATTACAACCAACGCCATCGGCTCGAAATTGACGTCGCTGCATCGATCGCCAAAGAGCTTGACGTGCCACATACGGTGCTCGATATGTCGCTATTAAATCAGCTCGCACCAAATGCGCTGACAAGAAGCGATATAGCGATCGAACAAAAAGAAGGACAATTGCCGTCCACGTTTGTCGATGGGCGCAATTTATTGTTTTTATCGTTTGCGGCCGTGCTTGCGAAACAAAAAGGGGCACGTCATCTCGTGACGGGCGTATGTGAAACGGACTTTAGCGGTTATCCGGATTGCCGGGACGTATTTATTAAGTCGTTAAACGTGACGCTTAATTTAGCGATGGATTACGACTTTGTCATCCATACGCCGCTCATGTGGTTAAATAAAGCAGAAACGTGGAAGCTTGCTGATGAGTTGCATGCGCTTGAGTTCGTGCGCACGAAAACGCTCACGTGCTACAACGGCATCATCGCTGACGGTTGTGGCGAATGTCCAGCGTGCGTGTTGCGTAAACGAGGTCTTGATCAATATATGAGTGAAAAGAAAGGGGCGCATGTGCAATGATCCAACAAATTTATCCGCAAGTGATACACCCATTTCGCTATGAATTAAATAAAGATATGCAAATTGCGGCGGCGCACTTTATTCCGCATGAAGCAGCCGGGCAATGTGCGAACATGCACGGACATACGTATTTTATAAACATTACTGTTGCCGGTGACGAGCTAGATGATTCGGGCTTTTTAATTAACTTTCAACAGTTGAAAAAACTTGTGCACAACCGTTTTGATCATACGGTTATGAACGACCATAAAGACGTATTTAGCGATACAGCTGCTGAACATTTTCCGACGACAGAAGTGGTAGCGCGAAAAATTGCAGAAATTGTTCAAGAACATTTAGACACGTTGCCGAATAAACCGACATGCGTTCAAGTGTTTGTGCGGGAGTCCCCGACAAGCTACGTCGTATATCGTCCGAAAGCAGGGAAACAATAATGGAGCGCATTCCGGTCATTGAAATTTTCGGCCCGACGATTCAAGGTGAAGGTATGGTCATCGGGCAAAAAACGATGTTTGTCCGCACGGCAGGCTGCGACTATCGTTGCCGTTGGTGCGATTCGTCGTTTACGTGGGACGGTTCGGCGAAAGATGAAATAAAACAAATGACGGCTGAAGACATTTGGCAACAACTGAAACAGCTTGGCGGGGATCGTTTTAACCATGTGACCATTTCAGGCGGCAATCCTGCGCTGCTCAAAAGTTTGCATGCGCTCATTTCTTTACTGAAACAACATCGAATGCGCATCGGCTTAGAGACGCAAGGAAGCGTATGGCAAGACTGGTTTTACGATATCGACGATTTCACGATTTCACCAAAGCCGCCGAGCTCAAACATGGAAACAAACTTTGCGATGCTTGATACGATCATGGACCGATTAGCGAGCCATCGCGGACAAGTGAGTATAAAAGTCGTCGTATTTAACGATGAAGATTTTGCTTATGCCAAACATGTGCATCAACGCTACCCGACCGTTCCGTTTTACGTGCAAGTCGGCAATGATGATATACATGAAGGAGACGACGTCACGCTTCGCCTAAAGTTATTACAAAAACTTGAATGGCTCGTCGAACAAGTTGTGCAATCAAACGAGATGAACGACGTTCGCGTCTTGCCGCAACTACATACGTTATTATGGGGCAATCGTCGCGGCGTATAACTAAAGGAGGAGAAAGCGATGAGAAAAGATGAAGAACTACAAGGAGTCACGCTTCTTGGAAACCAAGGAACGAAATATGTATTCGAATACAGCCCAGACATTCTTGAAGTGTTTGATAACAAACATCCTGATCGCGACTACTTTGTAAAATTTAACTGTCCGGAGTTCACGAGCTTGTGTCAATGAGGGCACACTTCAGTGGTGACACTGTCGGCTAAACCTTGTGAATTCAGGGGAAGAGAAAAAGGGTGGAAATTATCTGAATTTTTATGTACAATACAAGCATAGGAATATATGTTCGTGAAAGGGTGTTTGTATTGTACGGTACGCCTTGGAGAGATAAGGAATGGTTTACTGAGCAGTTTATTTACATTGGGAAAAGTATTCATGAGTTGTCCATTGAATTAGGTATGGATTGGTCTAGTCTTGAAAGGTGGAGGCAGATTCACGGACTACCTAGGCACTCGGAAAGAGAAAGGATTATTGCGGAGTACGGATTAGATGTTTTTGAAAACATAGTGAAGAGGAAAAAGGAAAGATATTCGATTTCTAATAAAAGAAAAGCAGAGATTATGTATAAAGGGAAAAGTTACGAGGATATTTATGGTAAAGAGAAGGCTCAAGAAATAAAAAATAAAATTTCTGATTCAAATAAAAATGTGAAAAGATCGGAGGAATTTAAAGAAAATCTATCCAAAAAACAAAGAGGAAAAAATAATTCGAATTGGAAAGGTGGATTTTACAGTTCTCAGGTCTATAAACACATTGATCGTCTTAGTGTGAAAGAGTATGTTCTTGACACTTGGAATAGATATATAGTTATTGAAAAAGACTATACTTGTGAGTGCTGTGGAATCAGATCCATTACTTGTAATGGACATCATCTCCTATCTTTTACAAAAATTTTTGATGCTATTTGCTTTTATTTAGATAAACGTAATTGTTTAGACACACTGTCTGTCATTTCAGAAATGCATAAATTTCATAAAGAAAACTTTAGTAAAATTTACAAATGTTTGTGTTCTGCATGTCATCGCAATATTCATCGACAAGAGAATTATTATATGAGAATGCAAGAAGAGAATCGTCTTATCCATTTATTAGAACCCTATTTCTCCAACCCTGAGCCAAGCCTTAAAGAAGAAAGGGCGATGTATACAGCCTTTTTCTCTAAGGAAGGTGCAGAGACTATCGAAATCACTTTATCACGAAGCGAGTAAAAGTAGTGATAAAGGAAGAGAGTAGAGTACATCGCGATGAAAGTATCGTGGTGGAAGCGCAAGGGTTCTTATTCGATATCGCAGTCGAATAAGAATAAGATATAGTCCACCTGCTCTACAAAAAGCAGTTGCCAAAAACCGGACAACCAGATTTCGCCACAATTTACATTAGTTACATTCCTGATAAAAAATGTGTTGAAAGTAAGTCGCTGAAGTTATATTTATTTAGTTTCCGCAATCATGGTGATTTTCATGAAGATTGCGTCAATATTATTATGAACGATTTAATTCGCGTCATGGAGCCGCGCTACATTGAAGTGTGGGGGAAATTTACACCGCGCGGCGGCATTTCGATTGACCCGTATTGCAACTGGGGTCGCCCGGGAACGAAATATGAAAAAATGGCGGAATATCGCTTATTAAACCACGATTTATATCCGGAAAAAGTGGATAATCGCTAAAAAGGCTGGCTCATAAGTCAGCCTTAAAAAATTCATAAAAGAGAACTAGTTTTTTTTCGCAAACGGGTATATAATGACAAATTGTTACGAACCTTTTTTTGTTTGGGGGGTCTTCATTTGAGACAAAGAACAGCTCTTGTGATCGGAGCAAGCGGGTTAGTCGGAGGCGAGCTTCTCCAACGATTGCTTCGCTCAGAGCATTATGAACGAGTGACGGTGTTTGTTCGAAAGCAAATGACGTGCGAGCATGAAAAATTACAACAAGTTGTCGTTGATTTTGACAACATCGAACAATATGAACAATATTTTCATGTCGACGATGTATTTAGTTGTTTAGGGACGACGATGAAAAAAGCAAAAACAAAACAACAATTTATTAAAGTCGACTACGAATATACGTTGCGGGCGGCAAAACTAGCGGAAAAATGCCACGTCAAAACGTTTTTATTCGTTTCTGCGATCGGGGCGGATCCGCATTCGATGTTTTTTTACAATCGCGTCAAAGGGGAAACGGAAGAAGCGTTGCAGCGGCTTACGATTCGCTCGTTACACATTTTTCGCCCATCGTTATTAACAGGAGAGCGACAAGAATTTCGCCTCGGTGAAAAAACAGCGGAATGGCTTTCTCACGGTTTTTCGTTTGCGTTCGTCGGCAAATGGGAAAAATATAAGCCGATCGCTGCAAAACAAGTGGCGGAAGCGATGTATTATGCTGCGCTTTCCGAAAAACAAGGAGTATACATTTACGAATGTAGCGAAATAAAAGGTCAATGTGAACAACAAAGAGGGCTGTCTCATCAACAATAAGCAGCCCTCTTTTCGTTACTCTACAATTTTGTAGTTTTTATGGTTGACAACTGTTCGTTCTTGTAAGTCGAGTTCTTTGTAGTTATCCATGTACGTTAAGTCGACAATAACTGAATTTTCGTTTACTTTTTCAACAATTCCCCGCAACCCATTTTTAAATTCAATGATGTCGCCAATTTGCGCTTTTTTCATTGAAAATCCCCTTTACTTTTGAATTTTTAAACCTTTTTTCTATTTTGCATGATTTTTCCTCGTTCGTAAAGGGCATTTTCAACTATTTTTAACGCTGTGGCCCATACGGCATGTACGGCCACATTGGTCCTGGCATCATCTGTGGCATTTGTTGCGGCATTTGTGGCATTGGCATCGTTTGTGGCATCATTTGCGGCATTCCTGGCCACATCGGTCCCATCGGCATCCCACAGCCACAATCCCCCGGCATCATTTGTGGCATTGGCATCGGCTGCGTTTGTTGCGGCATCATCTGTGGCATTTGCTGGGGCATCATTTGTTGATCTAATCGGAAATCTTCATACATATTCCAGTCATTCATCGTTCATCTTCCTTTCTTTCATTTAGAATCCACCAACATTGTATGTGCATTTTTTATAGACGTGTGTCAATATAACAAAATTAGGCATTCACACATCGTATTGACATGTATCGTTCAGCGCGTTAAAACAAAGAGGGAGGGATAAACGTGACTGAACAAGAAGCAAAGCGACTAATTGAACAATTGCGCACACGCGACGTTCCACACTTACTTGTAAAAAAAGAACATTTTTTAACGTTTCGTCATGTGCTCGTCCAGCAAGAAGATTTTAAACATTTTCGCGGCGTCGCCCAGCGCGGCGGCGATGTCGTGTATTACTATATGGATGAGCCGCGCAGTTAACGTAACGTTTTAGCTTTTTGACGGCGGATATGCGCCATTGTTTTACGGCATTTATACTTACTCCTTCTTCATCGGCAATTTGTTTTAACGTTTTTCCTTCGATCACATGACGAATAAGCCATATGCGCTCGCGCGGCGTTAAATATTGCAGCGCATCTTCCCATACGATGTTGGCAAAAAAATCGACATCTTCTTTTAGCACATATTCTTCTGGCAACGGAACATATACGTTTTTCGTTTCTTTGCGCAGCTGTGATACGATGCGCCACCGAATCATTTTAAATGCGAACGTACAAAAGGAGCCTTTCGTTTCGTCGTATCGCTCATATGCTTCCCAAAGCGCAATTAAACCGATTTGCATATATTCATCGACATGACGGCGAATATGCAACTTGCGAATCATATAAGAAATGAGCGGGCGATATTCGTCAACAATTTTTTCAAAAGACATATATATCCCTTTCTTGAAGGCGCGCCCTCAGTTATTCCGCGGTACATTTAGCCTAACAAAAACGCTTGTATGATGCGAAAGACAAAACGGAGAAAAATCGCCCATTTACGTCTCGCATATACACCATTTCCCTTAAGGAAATACAAAAAATCGGGGAGAAAACAGGCAGGAAATAAAGGATTTTCCGAAAAAAAGGCTCTTCACCACAAGTTGTACTTGATCATTTAAGATCGGTGTGCATATAGAAAATAGGGGTACAAAAAATGCGAATTTTCCTGTATGGTAAAGGTGACCAAACCAAACCATTGGAGGAAAATTCGCATGTACTCTCAGTTTATCAAAGAACTCATCGATTTACCAGATGTTTTGATTCAAAAGGTGCGAAAAGAAGGAGATCGTTGGATTTTCGAACTTTCTCTACCTGAACAATGCCCGTTATGTCCTGTCTGCTTGAAACGCACGATCAAAATGACAGGAAAAAAGAAGCAA
>NZ_JXTG01000021.1 GCF_000833605.1 Anoxybacillus ayderensis
GGCATGCTATCTACTACCGCATAGGCATGGTGTTGACCACGTTTCGCTAGTTCATGACGAATCCACTTGATCGCAAGGCGCAGCGCTCGGCAACGGCGATTGTATCGAGAACGTTCGAGAAAATGTCTATCAGTGAACAGGTTCCCAGTAACAAAGCGATGCCATGCACGCTCGGAAGAGAAGCCAAGCAACTTTCCTAAAAGATGAATGGCAATGATCACCGCGTCTTCTTGTTTCGCCAAATGACGATTGCGACGTTGAAGATAGAATTGAATTTGTGACAGCTGGGCAGAAACAAAAAAGAAAATGGCTGCATATTGTTTTTGAATCTTTGCTTGATCTGTAGTAAAATGAAAGTGCTCTTGCATAGGGATTCTCCTTTCGAATGTTGGATCGCACTTTCATTCTACAGGAGATCCACAAGCAAGGGCTATTTTTATGCTTACTCGATTTTATCTAGCACCACGGGTATAAAGAAACAAAAAACCACCCTACGATAAAGGGTGGCTCACATGGGAAGAACCGCGAATCGTTTGTTTTTTTGTTAGCTCTTCATCGACTGTTAATAACGCTTTTTTCTCCCAGCTGACGAAGTAATCTTCCCATAAGACGTGGCAACGGTCATCGGTTACTTCTAGCACAATGCCTCTCGTTCCATCCAGATAGACGACGCAATCTCCGATGTGAAACATGGCGATCACCCTAGACGGAAGACGATGCCATGACCACCGCGTGGATATTCCCACCGAATGTTTTCGTGCGGACAGCCAATGCGACAGCTGCCGCACTCATGACAGCCTTCATAGCCAACGTGCATCCGAACTTCTTCCCATTTATAAACAGCTGCTGGACAAAAAATCGTACAAATTTTATCGGGACATTTCGTTAAACAAATGTTGTCATCAAGCACGTGAAGATGCGATTTCGTATCCGCGTTAAAGCGGACTAAATATTGCTTCTCTTCAATCGTTTGCGCCTTCATCATTTCATCACCTTCCATGCTTTCATCATATCGCGTGCCAGCTTAAACTTTTGTTTCGTTGAGCCAAGATCACGCCAAATTTTTTTCTGTTTTTCCCATTTCGATGCCCCATCCACCGTAAACATTTGGCTTGTTGCGCGGTTGAGCATCGGGATGTATTGCTCAAAATATTGTGGGAACGATTCAAAATGATGGGTCGCATCTTTATATTTTTTCAAGTCTTGCCCGATAAAGCTTTCCATCAGTTTCATTCGGTATTGATCAAGCATGCTTTCCGAAAAGTCTTTTTGCTCTTTTGCCATAATGATTGTTTCTGCCGCTAACCGACCGGACGTCATCGCCATATTGGAACCTTCGCGATGAATCGCATTGACAAGCTGTGCCGCATCCCCAACAACAAGCACCCCGTTGCCTGCCACTTTCGGAATGGAATGATAACCACCTTCTGGAATTAAGTGCGCTAAATATTCGACAGGTTCACTCCCTTGAATGTATGGACGAATCATCGGGTGGTTTTTCACATACTCAAGTAGCTCATACGGCTTGATTTTATGTTTAATTAATCCGGATAAAAGCGTACCGACACCGATGCTAAGCGTATCTTTATTCGTATATAAAAATCCTGTTCCTAAAATCCCCTTTGTCGCATCACCAAAAATCTCAATTGTACAGCCTTGATTGGCTTCAAGATTAAAGCGGTCTTCAATCACGTTTTTATCTAGTTTTAAAATTTCCATCGTCGCTAAAGCGACTTCATCTGGTCGCCATTCGCGATGAAACCCAAGCTGTTTCGCTAAAAGGGAGTTGACACCGTCTGCTAACACGACTACATCGGCATAAATGTCGCCATCTGGTCGGTCTGTGCGGACACCGACGACGCGACCGTTTTCAACGATGCATTCGACCGCTACCGTTTCACAAACGAGCAGTGCTCCTTGTTCGACCGCTTTTTCGGCAAACCATTGGTCAAATTTGGCACGCAATACGGTAAAATTGTTATACGGCTCCCGTCCCCATTCTAATCCTTTGTAACTAAACGTCACCGCCGATTCTTTATCCATCATCATAAATCGCTGCTCGACGATCGGGCGTTCTAGCGGTGCTTCTTTATAAAACTCTGGGATAATGTCTTCCATCATTTTTCGGTACAATACACCGCCCATGACGTTTTTCGCTCCTGGGTATTCGCCGCGCTCTAAAAGTAGCACGTTAACCCCTGCTTTTGCTAGTTCATAGGCACAAGCCGTTCCAGCTGGGCCTGCACCAACAACGATACAATCAAATTTTTCAGGCATGGCGGATCTCCTCCTTTACATCGGCAGCTGCTTTTATCTTCGGAATTTCTTCTTTCAATCGTTCAATTAAAAGCGGGACGATTTCAAACGCATCGCCGACAATACCGTAATGGCATGATTGGAAAATCGGAGCGTTCGGGTCTTTATTAATAGCGATAATGAGATCCGAGTTTTGCATGCCGACGACGTGCTGAATTGCACCAGAAATACCGATCGCAAAATAAATTTTTGGCGTGACGGTTACGCCGGTTTGTCCGACTTGGTGATGATGGTCAATCCATCCTGCCTCCACGACGTCACGGCTCGCCCCAACTGCACCGCCAAGCACTTCTGCCAGCTGATGAATGAGCTGAAACCCTTCTTTGCTCCCCATCCCTTTTCCGCCAGCCACAACAATGTCCGCTTCGTCAATACGCACTTTTTTCGCTGTCTCTCTCACAATCTGTAACACTTTCGTCCGCATTTCTTCTTCGTGTAACTCAATATGCTCCTCAACCACTCGACCTGTACGCGACGGATCTGGCGGTAGCGCTTTCATCACTTTTGGACGAACAGTAGCCATTTGTGGACGATATTTTTTACATAAAATCGTCGCCATAATATTTCCGCCAAACGCTGGGCGGCTCGCTAACAGTAACCCTGTATCTTCTTCAATATCAAGTATTGTCGTATCCGCTGTTAATCCTGTCGGTAAATCAGTTGCGATGGCACTCGCCAAATCTTTTCCAGATGGCGTCGCCCCGTATAAAATGACTTCTGGTTTATGCTTATGGCAACAATCAAGCAAAGCGCGCATGTATGGTTCTGTTCGGTAATGTTCAAAAATTGGATCATCATATACATATACAACGTCTGCACCATATTGAAAAAGTGTTGGGGCAAGTGCTTTTACACCACTACCAATGAAAACTCCTGCGAGCTCTGTTTTACGTTTATCTGCTAGCACCCGTCCTGCTCCTAATAATTCTAACGATACAGGAGCAATTTGCCCGTCTTTCACTTCAATGTATATCCATATCCCCCGATAATCATCGAAATTCATGCGCTACTCCCCCTATGAAAAAAGCTCTTTTTTCTCAAGTATAATAGACAACAGTTCGTTCACTTGCTCTTCTTTTGTTCCTGTTAATATTTTTCCACCTTCTGGCTTCGGTGGTGCCCATACTTTTGATACAATCGTTGGAGATCCTTTCAATCCTAGTTGTTTGCGGTCAACATCTTCTAAGTCGTCTGCAGTCCAAATCGTTGGTTGATATCGTGCGGCTTTAATCATGTTTGGCAATGGTGCGAAGGAGATGTCATTGATGTCTTTTTCGACAGTAAACAAACAAGGTAATTGCGATTTCACCACTTCATAACCATCTTCTAATTTGCGATGAACGATCGCATACCCTTTTTCTTTATTCACTTCAACAACTTTGTTTACACCAGTTAGAGGAGGAATGTTTAAACGACGTGCAATGCCAGGTCCGACTTGCCCCGTATCCCCATCGATCGTCATTTTTCCACAAATGATGAGGTCAATCGGACGATGTTTGGCGATTTTTTCGAGCGCCTTTGTAAGCGCATAGCTTGTAGCGAGCGTATCCGCTCCAGCAAATGCTCGGTCTGAAATCATATACCCTTCATCAGCCCCGAGCTCGATACATTTTTTTATGGCTTTGACTGCTGGTGGAGGACCCATCGTTAAAACAGATACGATTCCACCGTACTTCTTTTTTAAACGAACAGCCTCTTCTACCGCATGCGCATCATACGGGTTTAAAATAGCAGGGGCGCTCGCACGGTCCATCGTATTCGTTTTCGGGTTCATTTTAATAATTTTCGTATCTGGCACTTGCTTAATACAAGCTACAATATGTAGCATATGTTCACCTCCAAACCTAATATATACATATTCTAGCATAATAAACAAATCCCTCGTCATAACAATCAGAAAATTTACCATTTTGTTCACAATTTCAACGAATAGTCGCTCGAATGGCGACACCGCGACGAACCATTTCTTCAATATAGCGATCTCCTGGAACGATTTGTTCAGGTGGATATGCCCCGCGCTTTTGAATCGTTCCGTCACCAATCATTTGTGCAACGACAGAAACCGTATATGCCGTTGAACGCGCCATTGCCGTGACTTGTTTTTGGCGGTCTTTTTCTGTCACCATTTCGTACTCGTACGTTCTTTCTTTCCCATCTTTTTCTCCCGACACAATTACGCGCAACAAGACAACATCGTCTTTTTCTTTTAAATCTAAAAGTGGCGTAAGCACTTTTAACAATACGTCACGCGGACGTACGATCACTCCGTTGACTTCTACTTCGTTGTCTCGACGCGTGAATTGTAAATCGACAAGAAGCTGAAATTTTTCTGCATGGCCAGGATAGCGAATCGTTTTATATTCCAAACATTTTACATGCGGGTAAGAGCGCGGCAACGTCGATGTTCCTCCTGATGTATGGAACGCTTCAAGCGGTCCAAAACGCTCAAAATAAATCGTTTCAACTTCTGATAAAGACGGTACTTGTTGCTTTTGTCCATTACGAATAATTAAGGATGGATCGGTGTAATGATCGAGTAAACCTTCAAGCGAAAAGACGTGATTATATCCAAGCGGCGGTTCTGGCCGAAGAGGAATACCGCCAACATATAATTTAATGGTATGAACGCGATCCAGTTGACTCGCTCCATATCCTGTTAAAATATTAATCATTCCTGGGGCAACACCTAAATCTGGAATTAACGTAACGCCTGCTCGTTTTGCTTGTTCGTGTAAAGCGAGGACACGATCTGTCATATGTCCGATATGCCCACCTAAGTCTACTGCGTGTACACCCGTTTCAATAGCCGCTTTCGCTACCTTTTCGTTAAACGTATAAAACAGTGCATTGATGGCTACATCATGCCCATGCATCGCAGCCTGCAGTTCTTGATCATTCGCTGCATCCACTCGCTTCACTTTCACTTTTTCTGATTCCAACGAACGTTGAACGTTTTTCGCTTTCTCCTCATCGACATCCGCAAGTGTCACCGATAATACCCCTTGCTGTTCAATTAAATCTCGCACCGCTTCTTTTCCCATTAAACCTGCTCCAAGAACAATGACATTCATCGTCTAACCTCCTTCACACATCAATTTGGGCGCGTTGTAATTTGCCACTATAGTCAACGTAAATACTTTTCCATTCCGTAAATACATCGAGTGCTGCGACACCTGAATCACGATGTCCGTTGCCTGTTCCTTTTGTTCCACCAAAAGGCAAATGAATTTCTGCCCCTGTTGTTCCTGCATTCACATATACAATTCCTGTATCGAAATCACGCATCGCCGTAAACGCTCGATGAATATCTCGTGTAAAAATAGCACTAGAAAGCCCATAATCAACGCTGTTATTCACTTCAATCGCTTCTTCTAAACTGCGAACGGATATAATTGATGTGACCGGACCGAAAATTTCTTCCCGCGCAATCCGCATCATCGGTGTAACGTTTGTGAACAACGTTGGAGCGTAATAAAATCCACCTTTGTATGGCTCATCTTGCAGCATATACCCACCTGCAAGTAACGTTGCCCCTTCATTTTTTCCGATTTGAACGTAATGGTGAATTTTTTGTAACGCATCTTGATTAATGACTGGTCCGACTTTCACTCCTTCCTCTAGTCCGTTTCCAACCGTTAATGTGCTTATCGCTGCGAGTAACCGTTCTTCCACTTGTTTTTTTACATGTTCATGAACGATAACTCGACTGCACGCAGTACAACGCTGGCCTGATGTACCAAAAGCACTCCATATGATGGCTTCTACAGCAAGCGCTATATCTGCATCATCCATGACGATAATGGCATTTTTCCCACCCATTTCAAGCGATACTTTTTTCAAATGACGCCCGCACATTTCCGCAATGCGCCGGCCAACTTCATTGGATCCTGTAAACGAAATGACTTTTACATCACGATGCTCGACAAGCGCTTCACCAACAACAGAACCTCGTCCATGTACAACATTAAATACACCGTTTGGTAAGCCTGCCTCCTCAAATATTTGCGCAAGTTGCTGTGCCATGATCGGTGTTTCTAGCGCTGGTTTCCAAACAACTGCATTGCCGGTAACGATCGCAGGAAATGCCTTCCACGTTGCGATGGCGATTGGAAAGTTCCAAGGGGTGATTAATCCGACGACACCAATCGGCGCACGGACGCTCATTGCGAACTTATTCGGCAACTCCGACGGGGTCGTATCGCCAAATAATCGTCTCCCTTCCCCTGCCATGTAAAACGCCATATCAATTCCTTCTTGTACTTCTCCACGTGCTTCTTCAATCACTTTTCCCATCTCCATCGTTAATAGGCGAGCCATTTGTTCTTTTCGCTCTTGTAGTAACATGCCCACCTTATAAAGCACTTCAGCTCGTTTTGGGGCTGGAACGAGCGCCCATGCTTTTTGGGCTCGTTTTGCCGCCAACACCGCCTGTTCGACATCTTGTTCGTTTGATATCGTCACTTCTCCAATACACTCACCATTCGCAGGATTCACAATCGGCACAAACTGATTGCTGACCGATGACACCCATCGCCCGTCTATATAGTTTAATACTTTCATTGTTTTCCTCCCCTCGCCTGTTCCATTGTTAAAAATGGAGATAATACGTTCGGATCTGTCATGACTTCAATCACGGTTGGCTTATTGTTTTGGAGTGCTGTAGTAAACGCGGATGAAAATTGTTCTCCTGTTTCTACACGCATACTATCAGCTCCGAAGCAACGCGCTATACTTGCAAACGATATATCGCTTAAATCTGTCCCGATAACGCGCTTTGGATAACGAAGCTCTTGATACATGCGAATCGTTCCATACATTTGATTGTTAAACACCACACTAATGACAGGAATGTTGTATCGAACGGCTGTTTCTAGCTCCTGGATCGTCATCATAAACCCGCCATCTCCACTTAATGAAACGACGGGACGATGTGGATTTGCTAATTTTGCACCAATGGCTGCTGGTAATCCGTATCCCATCGCTCCTGATGTTGGCCCAATATATGTATGTTGCTGAAATTGAAAAAATGAATGGAGCCAACTTGCGAAATTGCCCGCATCATTTGTAATGATCGCTTCGGATGGGAGAAGATGTTGAAGGGTGTGGATCATTTCTTCGTTTACATTCCGTTTTATGGACGGAAGTGATGAAACTCGTTCGTATGTTTCCCGCCGTTCTTGTACCCAATCTGTCCATGATGGCTGAAGTTGAATATTTAACAACCGACTTAACGCTTCTTTCGCATCAGAAACAACGCCAATATGTGGAGAATACGTGACACCGATGACATCGTAATCGATGTCGATATGAATAAGTTTTTGCGTCGATAATAACTTATAATCTTGTGTCGTCACTTCTGACAAGCGCGTACCGATGGCTAAAACAACATCTGCTTGTTCCACCGTTTCAATGATCGCTCGTTGTGTCCCTAAACCAAGATGACCAACATAAAGAGGATGATTGTTTGGAAATACATCGTGCCGACGAAAAGAAGACATGACGGGAAGTGACCATTTTTCCGCAAATAAACGAAGGGTATCGATTGCTTTTGACCATATAATTCCTCCGCCCGCAATGACAATCGGTCGCCTCGCTGACTGCAACAACTGCTCAATGCGTTGAATATCCTCCTCGTTCGGTGCTGGTTTTGGAACAATCGTTTTTGAAAACGTCACATGATCGACTTGTTCATGAAGAACATCTTCAGGAAGCGCAACGACAACGGGCCCAGGCCTTCCTGTTTGAGCAATTCGAAACGCCCGTGTCAACAACTCAGGCAATCTTTGTGCATCGTCAATTTCTACTGCCCATTTGGCTATCGGACGAAAACATGCTTCAACATCTATTTCTTGAAAGCCTTCGCGTCCTCGAAACGCCCGTGCAACTTGTCCTAACAATACAACCATTGGCGTCGAATCTTGTCTTGCTGTATGAATACCGATGGCGGCATTTGTTGCTCCTACCCCTCTTGTCGCCATCACCACACCGACTTTTTTGCTCGCTTTCGCATATCCTTCTGCCATAAATGCGGCGCCGCCTTCATGACGAGCAGAAATGAGTTGGATCGTTTTCTCAGAAAAAAGGGCATCAAGAATCGGTAAATAACTTTCCCCTGGTACACAAAAGACATGGGAAACGTCTTCGCTTTTTAAACATTGAACGATCGCCTCCGCTGCATTCACTACAAGCCCTCCTTTCTTTTTGTATCATGTATACACAAATGAAATCGTTTTATGACCCATTCAGTTGCCCCTTTCACATATTTGGATGTGGCCGAATAGAAATCGTTTGATACGCGGTAAAAAATTCGATGGCCGCTTGCCCTTGTTCGCGCGTACCTGAGCTTGATTGCTTCATCCCGCCAAACGGTGCTTGCGGTTCCGCACCGCCTGTCTCGCCGTTCACTTGCACCATTCCCACCTCGATATGTTCAATAAAGTAAAGCGCTTTCGATACATCGTTTGTAAATAGCGACGCGCTTAAGCCATAAATGCTGTCGTTTGCCATTTCAATCGCTTCATCAATGGATGCCGCTTCTACAATCGATAAGACAGGGCCAAATATTTCTTCCGTCGCAATAATGGCGCGATGAGAAACAGAATCAAATACAGTTGGCTCAATATACCAGCCCACATCATCGCTCGCTCCCCCTCCAATAAGCAGCCGTCCTTCTTGTTTTCCAATATGGATATAGCGCTGAACCGTTTCAAATTGTCCTTTCGAGACAACCGGCCCCATCGTCACTTGTTCGTCCATTCCATTTCCAACTCGAATACGTCTCACCTGTTCCATTACATGCGTTCGAAATACATCGATAATCTCTTTCTCAACAAATACGCGACTCGTTGCCGTACAACGTTGCCCCGTTTGTTTCATCGCTCCTTCTACAACGAGTCGTGCCGCAAATTCGATATTTGCATCTTTTAAAACGATAGCTGGATTTTTTCCACCGAGTTCAAGTTGATATTTCGCCCCACGAGCTGCTGCTTTTTTTGCAATTTCACTACCAATCGCATTCGAGCCTGTAAACGTAATCGCATCGACATCTTTATGTTCGACAATGGCATCACCAATCGTGCTTCCACGGCCGACAACAAAGTTTAAAACTCCTGGAGGTAAGCCTGCTTCTGCAAACAATTCAACGATGCGAGCTCCTGTAGCGCTTGCTTCTAGTGCAGGCTTAAATACAACCGTATTTCCATAAACGAGGGCAGGGGCAATTTTCCATATCGGGATAGCTAGCGGAAAATTCCACGGAGCAATGACAGCTACAACCCCGACAGGCACACGTTTTGTAAAAAATAAATTTTTTGCGTCAAATGACGGTAACACTTCCCCTACTTTTCGCAACCCTTCTCCCGCATAATAACGTAAAATAGCTGCGCTACGATATACTTCTCCTTTCGTTTCAACAAAACGCTTCCCCATTTCTTTCGTAGCCAATTCCGCCAATTCATCCGCATATTGCTCAAATAAATGAGCGACTTTTTGCAAATACGCGCCACGCTCTGGGGCAGCCGTTTGCGCCCATTTTTTCTTTGCTTTCACCGCAGCAAACACCGCCTCATTCACATCATGAACAGATGAACCGGCCACGGTCGCAACAAGCTCTTTTTGATCAGCTGGATTGTATCGCTCAATCGTTTCACTTTTCCCTTCAGTCCATTCACCATCAATGTAGTTTTTCACTTCACGCATCATTTCACCACCTTTTGTTGTACTTCTGCTAATAGTTGACGCAAAACGGAAAAACCACGCTCTAGCTGTTCATCGGTCATCACAAGCGGCGGTAAAAAGCGTACAACGTTGCTGTATAATCCAGCGCTTAAAAAGATCGCTCCGCGCTTCCATGCATGGGAAACGATGTATGCTGTTTGTTCTTTCGCTGGCGTTTTTTGCTCGCGATCTGTCACAAGCTCGATCGCGCACATCGCCCCCAGCCCGCGCACATCGCCAACGATGTCAAACTGTTGCTTCATTTCTTGTAAAAGCGTCATCATTTTTTCACCAAGATGACGGGCACGCACAATAAGCTGTTCTTCTTCAATGACATCTAAAACAGCGAGTGCGGCTACACATGCCAATGGACTTCCAGAAAACGTACCACCAAGCTGACCAACTTCAGGGGCATCCATTATTTCACTTCGGCCAACGACTGCACTGATCGGCACACCCGCTCCCATCGACTTCGACAATGTCATTAAATCAGGTGCTACACCGAAGTGTTCCATCGCAAACATACGCCCGGTTCGAGCAAAACCAGTTTGAATTTCATCAGCAATCATCACGATGCCATGCTCGTCGCAAATGCGACGAATCGCCTGCATAAATTTCGCCGATGGAACGACAAATCCACCTTCTCCTTGTACAGGTTCAATAATGATCGCGGCCACATGATCAGGTGCCACTTCCGCAGTAAAAAACTGTTGCAGTGCTGCGATTAACTGTTCATCCACCTCATCTGCCGTTTGCCCGTTTGCCCGATAATAGTATGGATATGGAAATTTATACACCTCTGGAGCGAATGGACCAAATCCTTTTTTATATGGCATCACTTTGCTTGTTAGCGACATCGTTAATAGCGTCCGACCATGATATCCACCTGTAAATGACACAATCGCCGGGCGACCTGTATACTTTCTTGCAATTTTCACGGCGTTTTCCACTGCTTCCGCACCACTATTTAAAAAAATCGTTTTTTTCGGAAAATCACCCGGAGTTAGCTCATTTAATTTTTCTGCTAACAACACGTACGATTCGTAAGGCGTCACGTGAAAACATGGATGAATAAACGCTGCCGCCTGCTGCTGAATGGCAGCGACTACTTTTGGGTGACAATGTCCAACGTTTTGTACACCAATTCCCCCCGCAAAGTCGATATATTCGCGATCATCTATGTCGCGAATGATCGCTCCTTTTGCTTCTTTAATAAAAATTTCCGTCACGTTGTATGGCGCTCTTGCAACCGCTTCTCTTCTTCGTTCCATCCAATTCGACATGATCTCTCCTCCTTCGACAAATAAAAAGCCAGTTTAATCATCGTGATGACACAATGACTAAACTGGCTGGTGCTTATGCGTTGCTCGCCGATCAGACGAGTAAAATAAGCTCCACAGTTTTTACTTATTTGCTTTTATTTTAAGACAATCTTTTTGATTTTGTCAAACTATTTTTAAAATAAAAAATATTTACAAAATAAATGCGTTGTTTTATACTGAAAATAGCTAGCCCCACCAAACAACTGACCGTTTGGCTTCGGGTAGCAACGTAACTTTTTTTGTTAAAGAACTGTTCCGATTCGACCGACTTTCTTTTCGAAAGGCACGCTCGAATCGTTTATGCCAGTTCCTTTCCTGTACGTTGTAGGAGGGGACTGGTTTTTTTATTACGAAAATGGAGGTGAACGAATGGCCGGAGCTTTAGATGGGATTCGAGTAATTGACTTGACGCGCGTTCTCGCTGGCCCATACGCCACAATGATTTTAGGTGATCTCGGGGCAGATGTCATAAAAATCGAAGTACCGGGAGGGTCAGATGATACACGTTTTTGGGGACCACCATTTCAAAACGGGATGAGCGCCTACTATGCAGCGGTCAATCGAAACAAGCGAAGCATAACTGTCAATTTAAAAGATGAAAGCGGAAAAGAAACGATTCGTCAACTTTCGAAAACAGCCGACATTATCATTCACAATTTTAAAACTGGAACGATGGAACGACTTGGGCTTGGGTATGATGATTTGTCCGCCATCAATCCGAAACTCATCTACTGTTCAATTACTGGATTTGGTGAAACAGGGCCGTATCATCATTTAGCTGGCTACGATTATATTATTCAAGCGATGAGCGGCTGGATGAGCATTAACGGGACAGAACAATCCGGACCATTAAAAGTCGGCGTGGCGGTCACAGATATCTTCACAGGTTTGTATGCAGCGATCGCCGTACAAGCAGCACTCATCGCTCGGCAAAAAACAGGAAGCGGACAAAAAATTGATTTAAGTTTATTTGATTGTGCCATTAGTGCGCTTGTAAACGTCGCTTCGAATTATCTCATGTCCGGTGAAGTGCCAAAACCGTTAGGAAACGATCATCCAAACATCGTTCCGTATTCGACATATGAAGCAAGCGATGGTTTGTTTGTTGTTGCCGTCGGAAACGATCGGCAATTTCAAGCACTATGCGAACTGCTAGAAGATCAATCGATTGGTGCAGATGAGCGATTTCGAACAAATGCCGGTAGAGTCGCTCATCGTCATGAACTAAATCGTCGGCTAAACGATGAATTAAAAAAGAAAACGCGCGCGCAATGGCAGAAATTGTTTGAACAAAAAGGCATTCCTTGCGGCCCTGTTCATACGCTCGATCAAGTGTTTCAACATGCACAAACGCACGCACGAAACATGCTCATCCACATGGATCACCCAGATGTTGGAATGTTAAAACTTGTCGGCACACCGTTAAAGTTTTCACACACACCGGTCACATATCGATTTGCTCCACCCCTTGCAGGGGAACATAACGATTTATTGATTAAAGGAGGAAAAAAACTTGATGAACTTTGATTTTACTCCAGAACAAGAAATGTTGCGACAAACGGTAAGAAAATTTGTTGATAAAGAAATTTTACCTCACATAAAAGAATGGGATGAACGAGGCTATTTCGATCCAAACATTTTAAAACGTCTTGCACAATTAAACTTAATGGGCGTATGCATTCCAGAGCAATATGGTGGAATGGGAATGGATTACAATTCACTAGCCATCGTATGTGAAGAGCTTGAGCGTGGAGATACTGCGTTTCGCACAGCCGTTTCTGTCCATATCGGACTTAATAGTTTAACACTACTTCAATGGGGAACAGAAGAACAAAAGCAAAAATATCTCGTGCCACAAGCAAAAGGGGAGAAAATTGGGGCATTCGGACTAACGGAGCCAAACGCTGGTTCAGATGTCGCATCCATTTCCACAACCGCTGTACGCGATGGAGATGACTACATTTTAAACGGGCAAAAAACGTGGATTTCTCTTTGTGACATTGCCGACCATTTCATCGTTTTTGCTTACACAGATAAATCAAAAAAACATCGCGGTATTTCTGCTTTTATCGTTGAACGGACGATGCCTGGTTTTTCATCACGTGCCATCAAAGGAAAACTTGGCATTCGTGCAGGTAATACAGGTGAGCTGTTTTTCGACAATGTCCGCGTCCCAAAAGAAAATTTACTCGGGGAAGAAGGAGAAGGATTTAAAATTGCGATGTCTGCGCTCGATAACGGACGATTTACCGTTGCTGCTGGGGCGTGCGGCTTAATTATGGCTTGTTTAGAAGCAAGTGTGAAATATTGTCACGAACGAAAAACGTTTGGAAAAGAAATCGGCCGCCATCAACTCGTGCAACAAATGATTGCGAACATGGAAGCAGGGTTGCAAATGAGCCGTTTGCTCGTATATAAAGCAGGATTTTTGAAAAATAAAGGAAGACGAAATACGCGCGAAACGTCATTAGCGAAATGGATGGCATGCGACTTTGCAAATAAGGCGGCTGACGACGCAGTACAAATTCACGGGGCTTACGGCTATTCCAATGAATATCCTGTAGAGCGATATTTACGCAACTCAAAAGCGCCAGTCATTTACGAAGGAACGCGCGAAATTCATACAATTATGCAAGCGGAATACGTGCTTGGCTATCGTCAAGATAAACCGCTCCGAAAAATGCTTCCAGCTTGGGAAGAAAAATAGAAGGTGGCTCGTGTCACCTTCTATTTTTCTGAATGCATCTTTTCTTCTAGTTTACAATATTGTTTATACAAATCTTTTAATGCTGCGCATAACGCTTGATTTGCTTTTCCTAAATACCCTTCATGTAATTGAGCAAGCGGCTCGTCAATCCCATCTTTCAATGAATGTCCTTTTAACAATCGCGCTACATAATCACGGCCGTGTTCTGTTGCTAACGTACAAGAAGCATCCACGATGACACCGTACTTTTTATCTACTTCTGCTGTAATCGTCAACGTATCAAACACGCTTTTTGCCGCCATTCCTGAAGGCAATCGTGCATGACCGGCAATGAATTGCGTATTCATTCCTCTCCCCCCATCACCATGTTACTTCCTATTATAACGGTGGGCTGTGTCAATGCTATGAACAATCTTTCGACAAAATCAATTAAATCTTCATAATTCCACCTGTACTGGCGGACGTGACGAGCTTCGAGTAGCGAGCTAAATATCCTGTTTTCACTTTCGGTTCAAATCCTTTCCAATTTACTTTTCGCTTTTCCCATTCTTCTTCTGGAACATGTACATCAATTGTTCGTTTCACAATATCAATGACAATGTGATCCCCATTTTCCACAAATGCAATCGGGCCTCCTTCAGCTGCTTCCGGTGATACGTGCCCAATCGATAGCCCACGGGAAGCACCGGAGAAACGACCGTCCGTAATGAGCGCTACTTTCGTCCCTAATCCCATCCCGACAATTTGTGATGTCGGTGCCAACATTTCTGGCATACCTGGTCCACCTTTTGGTCCTTCGTAACGAATAATGACGACATGCCCCGGCTGTACTTTCCCTGCCGCAATTCCTTCAAGCGCTTCTTCTTGAGAGTCAAATACGATCGCTGGTCCTTCGTGGCGTGTAATTCCCCCTTGAATGCCACCTGTTTTAATAATTGCACCATCTGGAGCTAAATTGCCGAACAATACAGCCAGTCCGCCTGTTTCTGAATACGGATTGTCAATTGGACGAATGACTTCATAGTTTTTCACTTCACACCCTGCAATGTTTTCACCAAGCGTTTTTCCCGACACCGTCAATGCATCTAAATGAAGCGTACCTTCTTTTTTCGACAATTCATGTAATACAGCAGACACTCCACCAGCTTCATGTAAGTCTTCAATATGCATATCTGATGCTGGAGCGAGTTTTGCTAAATGTGGTACGCGGGCCGCAACTTCATTAATGCGCTCAAGCGGATAATGAATGCCTGCTTCATTCGCGATCGCTAACGTATGTAGCACCGTATTTGTTGAACCACCGAGAGCCATGTCAAGTGCAAACGCGTTATCAATTGCTTTTTCGGTCACGATATCACGCGGTTTAATATCGTGCTCGATTAAATACATTAACTGTTGAGCCGAACGGCGCACAAATTCTTTTCGTGCCGGATCAATGGCTAAAATCGTGCCGTTACCCGGAAGAGCTAAGCCAAGCGCTTCAGCTAAACAGTTCATCGAATTGGCTGTAAACATCCCTGAGCAAGAACCACATGTCGGACAGCCGTACTGTTCAAGTTCTTGTAACCCTTTTTCATCAATTTTTCCTGCTTGATACGCCCCCACTCCTTCAAATACAGAAGAGAGCGAAATTTTTTTCCCATCGCTTGTCACACCCGCTTTCATCGGCCCCCCGCTTACAAAAATGGTTGGAATGTTTAAGCGCATCGCCGCCATCATCATACCAGGTGTAATTTTATCGCAGTTTGGAATGCATACCATCCCATCAAACCAATGCGCAGAAATGACCGTTTCAACAGAATCGGCAATAATTTCACGGCTCGGCAACGAATAGCGCATGCCGATATGTCCCATCGCGATACCGTCATCCACTCCGATCGTATTCATTTCAAACGGTACGCCGCCTGCTTCGCGAATCGCTTCTTTCACAATTTTCCCAAACTCTTGTAAATGAACATGTCCTGGAATAATATCAATATACGAGTTGACAACCGCAATAAACGGTTTATTGAAATCTTCTTCTTTTACTCCTGCCGCACGCAATAAACTACGATGTGGCGCACGGTCAAATCCTTTTTTAATCATATCGCTACGCAAATCAAATCCCTCCATCTTCTCTAACCTTGTTAAACATTGTAACATTTTTTTAAATAAAATGACAATTCTAAAAATAAAAATCTCTTTTTCTACAAAAGTGTAGAAAAAGAGATCATAGAAACATTAATGTTCACAACTATCTTTTTCTTTATGCTTTTTTCGCTTTTGCTCATGAATGAGTTGAATTAAGTCGCTAACATCCTCTAATTTAAACTGAAGCAACATTTGGTTTTTTAACACGGTACGTAACGTTCGCTCAACAGATCGGTTGACTTTCAATAAATCATGAAGCGTCTGTGCTTTCGTTCCACTTGCACTCGTTGTGAGGGTGCCTAACACGGCTTGCAACTTTTCTGCTTCGGCATTCATAATATGTGCCAAACTTAATTCTTCCAATGCGATCGATGCAAGCAATAACGATAGCACATCTTCTTCATCTAAATCAATGTCCGGCTTAATGTTAGGGACATTTGGGAATGATAAATGAATCATCTCCTTTTTCTTATGATACATCAATATATGTGTGATGAAAGGAGATGATGCATCCGTTTACTTGTCACAGAGAAAGCGACTGATTTCCTTCGCTGCTTCCCGACCTTCATGAATAGCCCAGACGACAAGACTTTGTCCACGTCTTGCATCACCTGCGACAAATACCCCTTTGACGTTCGTCTTGTATCGTGACGCTTTTCCTTTTTTGTTTCCTGTTTCTACTCCAAATTGTTGTAAAAGCGATGGCTCTGGTCCTTCAAAACCGATGGCAATCAACACGATGTCACATGGCCATACTTTCTCTGTACCTGGAATTTCTTTAAATACAATACGCCCATGTTCATCTACTATTTTTTCCATTTGAATCGTATGCAGTTCTTTTACGTTCCCTCTATCATCACCGACAATTTTTTTCGTTTGAATGCAATATTGACGTGGATCCGTACCAAACTTCGCTTCCGCTTCTTCATATGCATAATCAACGGTAAAAATAAGGGGATATTGTGGCCACGGATTATCACTTGCACGATCAGTCGGCAATGCGGGGTGCTTGCCGAACTGGACAACGCTTTTACACTGTTGGCGAAGCGCTGTTGCTACGCAGTCAGCTCCTGTATCACCACCACCGATGACGATGACATGTTTATTTTTTGCATCAATAAACGTTTCTTCTTTTTCGCCGGTCAACAACCATTTTGTTGTTCGGGTTAAGTAATCCATTGCAAAATGAACGCCATCTAATTCGCGTCCTTCTATAACAAGATCGCGTTGTTTTTGCGCTCCAACACAAAGAACAACCGCATCATATTGTTTCTGTAACTCATCGACGGTAATATGCTTTCCAACTTCTGTATTCGTGATAAACGTAATTCCTTCTTCGCTAAGCAGGCGCACACGCCGTTCGACGACATCTTTTCCAAGTTTCATATTCGGAATGCCGTATGTTAATAATCCTCCTATACGATCGGCACGCTCGTATACAGTGACAAAATGGCCTGCTTGATTTAATTCGTCTGCACATGCTAAGCCGGCTGGTCCTGAGCCGATCACAGCGACCTTTTTTCCTGTTCGCTTGTTCGGAATGCGCGGTTGAACCCAACCTTCTGCGAATGCTTTGTCGATGATTGCTCGCTCAATTCCTTTAATGGCCACCGCCGGATCGGAAATCGCTACGGTGCACGATCCTTCACACGGTGCTGGGCAGACACGTCCCGTAAACTCTGGAAAGTTATTCGTTTTTGCTAATCGTTCAAACGCTTCTTTCCAACGTCCACGATATACAAGGTCGTTCCATTCTGGAATGAGATTATGAATCGGACAACCTGACGTTAAGCCATTTAGTTCCATTCCCACATGACAAAAAGGAGTACCGCAATCCATACATCGCGCTCCTTGACGTGCTAACGTTTCATTTGAAAACGGAAACGTATATTCGTTCCAATCATGTAAACGAGAAAGCGGATCACGCTTTTTTTCTTCCTCCCGTACATATTCCATAAACCCTGTTGCTTTCCCCATCGTTCTCCCCCTTTCTTTTTTTTACAGAAGCGATCGCTTACTTTGCGACCGCTTCGATAACTTTTTCAGCGACGACATCTTTTTTGCTTGCAACCGTTTCAAACGCTTGAAATACCGCTTCGTCATGCGACAATCCGCGTTGCTTCAGCGCCTCGATCGTTTCAATCATAAGCTTATAATTTTTCGGAATGACTTTGACGATGTCTTTCACAACTCGTTCCCAATTCGCAAGCGCATACGCCGCTTTCGGGCTTTCTGTATATTCGTAATGTTTCATAATCATATGTTGCACATCTCGTATTTCGTTTTCGTCGACTAATGACTCAAATAAAACAAGTTCACGG
Source organism: Anoxybacillus ayderensis (assembly GCF_000833605.1). Classification (GTDB taxonomy): domain Bacteria; phylum Bacillota; class Bacilli; order Bacillales; family Anoxybacillaceae; genus Anoxybacillus; species Anoxybacillus ayderensis. The sequence continues at coordinate 18,513 of NZ_JXTG01000021.1, forward strand.
TTCGCGCGTTTTTTCCACGCATCGTCATCAGCAAGTACGTATGCTATGCCACCGGACATTCCAGCGGCGAAATTTTTCCCAACAGAACCGAGGATAACGACACGTCCGCCTGTCATATACTCACAGCCATGATCCCCAACACCTTCAACAACGGCAACAACTCCGCTATTGCGAACGCAAAAACGTTCCCCAGCTCGCCCGCGAATGTACGCTTCACCGCTTGTTGCACCGTAAAACGCGACGTTTCCAATAATAACTTGGTCGCTACATGCAAACTCCGCTTCATGTGGCGGACGAACGATTACTTTTCCACCTGACAACCCTTTTCCAACATAATCGTTCGCATCTCCGATGAGCGTCATCGTCATTCCTTTTGGTACAAACGCCGCAAAACTTTGTCCGGCTGAACCGTGAACATGTAGTCGAATCGTATCTTCTGGAAGACCTTCTTCTCCGTATCGTTTTGATATTTCGCTACCTACCATTGCACCGACCGTGCGATGAACGTTACGAATCGGGACATGTAACTGTATCGGTTTTTTATCTTCTAACGCTTTCTTTACCGCTGGCAAAATAATTGTATGATCAAGCGTTTCATCGAGACGATGGTTTTGCGGTTTAGAAAACGTTCTCGGTCCGTCCACTTGATACAACAAGCGTGATAAATCAAGATGTTTCGCTTTCCAATGTCGTCTCGCCCGCTCGCTTATTTTTAATACATCTACTCGTCCAACCATTTCTTCGATCGTGCGGAAACCGAGTTGCGCCATCATCTCACGCACTTCTTGGGCGATAAAATACATGAAATTGATGATATGCTCTGGTTTCCCTGTAAATTTTGCTCGCAACTCCGGATTTTGTGTCGCTACACCAACAGGGCACGTATCTAAATGACAAACGCGCATCATGACACACCCTAAAACGACAAGCGGAGCGGTCGCAAAACCAAACTCTTCAGCACCAAGCAATGTGGCCATCACAACATCGCGACCCGTCATTAATTTTCCGTCTGTTTCTAATACAACACGATCTCTTAATCCGTTTAACATAAGCGTTTGATGCGTTTCGGCTAAACCGAGCTCCCACGGAAGCCCTGCATGTTTAATGCTCGTTTTTGGCGAAGCGCCCGTACCACCGTCATATCCGCTAATGACGATCACATCGGCACCACCTTTAGCCACTCCTGCTGCGATTGTGCCAACTCCAGATTTTGCAACGAGCTTCACACTAATGCGCGCATGACGATTCGCATTTTTTAAGTCATAAATGAGTTGAGCTAAATCTTCGATGGAATAAATGTCATGATGCGGTGGCGGCGAAATAAGCTCGACACCAGGCGTAGACCCACGCACTTTTCCAATCCACGGATATACTTTATTGGCGGGAAGTTGTCCTCCTTCTCCCGGTTTTGCACCTTGCGCCATTTTAATTTGTAACTCATCGGCATGGACTAAATAATGACTTTTTACACCGAATCGTCCCGATGCAACTTGTTTAATTGCGCTGCGACGAAAATCGCCATTTTTATCTCGTACATAGCGCCGCGGATCTTCCCCACCTTCTCCGCTATTGCTTTTTCCACCGATGCGATTCATCGCAATCGCAAGCGTTTCATGAGCTTCTTCGCTCAACGAACCATATGACATCGCTCCTGTTTTAAATCGGCGTACAATCGCTTCCACAGGTTCTACTTCCTCGATAGGAATCGGTGTGCGCGTTTCATCAAACGTAAATAAGTTGCGCAAAAATGTGATTTGCTCTTCGTTTGCCATTTTCGAGTATTGTTTAAATAGTTCGTAGTCATTTTTTCGACACGCCCATTGTAACGTATGAATCGTTTTCGGATTAAACGCATGATGTTCACCATTTTTACGCCATTGCAATTCACTTCCAGAATCTAATGTTTGATCATAAGATGTGTCGAACGCTTGCATATGGCGCATTTTTGCTTCTTGAGCAATTTCATCTAAACCGATTCCTCCAATTTGTGATGCTGTTCCTGTAAAATATTGCTCAATGACATCCGCACCAATACCGATCGCTTCAAAAATTTGCGCACCACGATAGCTTTGCACGGTTGAAATACCCATTTTTGACATCACTTTCACAACGCCATCCGTCGCTGCTTTTTTATATGTTTCTACTGCCTTTTCGTATGTGGAATGAAGCACTCCTTTTTCGATCGCTTCGCGAATAGTCGCAAACGCTAAATACGGATGAATCGCATCTGCCCCATAACCGATTAACGCAGCAAAATGATGTACTTCACGCGCCTCTCCGCTTTCGACAATTAAGCTTACTTTTGTACGCGTCCCTTTTCGAACAAGATGTTGATGCACCGCGCTAACCGCAAGAAGGACAGGAATGGCTACACGTTGTTCGTCCATTGATCGATCAGATAAAATGAGTAATGTCACACCGGAAGCAATCGCTTCATCTGCCGCTTCACATAATTCGTCTAACGCCTCTTTTAAGTTGTCTGTAAAAACCGTTGACAACGTGACGCTAGCGAATTCGCGATACGGACTCATTCGAATTGCCCTTAATTGTTTGTTCGTGATAATCGGACTATCTAGTCGAATGCGGCGAGCAGCTGATGCATCTGGATTTAACAAATCCCCTTCTTTTCCAAGCAACGTCACTGTTGATGTAACGGTATATTCACGAATGGCATCGATCGGCGGATTTGTTACTTGCGCAAATAGTTGTTTAAAATAATTGAACAAACTTTGTGGCCGATCGGACAAAACCGCTAACGGCGTGTCATTTCCCATCGCCCCTGTCGGATCTTTTCCATCTGTCGCCATCGGAATGATCGTTTTTTCGACATCTTCATACGTATACCCGAACGCTTTTTGTTTCGTGACGAGATCATCGAACAATTGTTCATCATCGTCCGTTGTTAATTCGTCAATTGAAACGATTTGTTCGTCCACCCATTGACGATACGGACGTTCATTGGCGATTTGCGTTTTTATTTCTTCATCAGAAATAATGCGCCCTTGTTCAAAATCAATAAAAAGCATTTTCCCAGGGCTTAATCGTTCTTTATACAAAACATTTTCCGGCGCTACATCAATAACTCCGACTTCCGATGAGAAAATAATATAGTCATCTTTCGTTACATAATAACGAGCCGGGCGAAGACCGTTCCGATCTAAAATCCCTCCAATTTGTTTTCCGTTCGTAAACACGATTGCTGTCGGACCATCCCACGGCTCCATTAAACAGCTGTAATATTCATAAAACGCTTTTTTATGATCGTCCATTTCTTCATCCCAATACCACGGTTCAGGAATGAGCATCATCGCCGTTTCAGCGAGCGATTTTCCTGCTAACACAAAAAATTCAAACGCATTATCAAGCATGGACGAATCGCTTCCGTTCGTATCTAAAATCGGAAGTACTTTTTGTAAATCTTCGCCAAAAACATGGGACGTAAATTGCTTTTCCCGCGCCATCATCCAATGAATATTGCCACGCAACGTATTAATTTCTCCGTTATGGATTAAATAACGGTTCGGATGCGCCCGCTCCCAGCTTGGGAACGTATTTGTGCTAAAGCGCGAGTGAACGAGTGCAAACGCTGAACGAAATCGCTCATCTTGTAAATCGATATAAAACGCATCTAATTGCTCCGGAGTGACTAGCCCTTTGTAAACGATTGTGCGACTGGATAAACTCGCAAAATAATATTCATTGTTTTTTACGACTTTTTCTGCTCGTTTACGAATGACATATAACTTTCGCTCAAAATGTTGTTCGTCCGTTACTTCATCACTTGCCGCGATAAAAAGCTGACGAATGAACGGACGACTTTGTTTTGCTAATGTTCCAAGTTTTTCGACATCAATAGGTACATCTCGCCATCCGAGTAACGTTTGTCCCTCTTCATAAACGATATGAGAAATTTGACGTTCTAACATCATTCTTTTTTGCTCGCTATGCTCAAAAAAGAAAATCATCCCAACTCCGTAACGCCCTTTTGGAGGAAGCAAAAACGAACAAACGTCCCGAAAATAATCATCAGGAATTTGCATCATGATTCCAGCCCCGTCACCTGTTTGCGGGTCGCTTCCTTGACCGCCACGATGTTCTAATTGACGTAGCATATGAAGGCCTTGCTTTACAATATGATGAGACGCTTCACCTTTTAAGTGAGCGTATAACCCGATCCCACATGCATCATGTTCAAACTGCGGACAGTACAATCCTTGCGCTTTTGGTAGTCCTCTCATGTGAATCCCCCATTCCGTCATCATGTATGTATAATTGTAGATTTCAATAATCATACAAACAATATATAATTTAGATAACATTCATCTCATTTTGAGAATGATGGAAAGGAGTAGAAAATATGGAATTAAGACAGCTCGTTTATTTCACGGAAGTTGCGAAACGGGAACATGTATCAGAAGCTGCTGAAGCATTGCATGTTGCACAATCCGCCGTCAGTCGCCAAATTGCCAATTTGGAGGATGAGCTTGGGGTGAAGTTATTTGAACGAGAAGGAAGGAATGTGAAATTAACACCGATCGGACGTCACTTTTTACAACATATTGAATTAGCACTAAAAGCGATCGACTATGCGAAACAACAAATTGAGGAATATTTAGATCCAGAACGCGGAACGATTAAAATCGGTTTTCCGACGAGTCTTGCAAGCTATACGATGCCGATGGTCATTTCTACGTTTAAACAACAACATCCGCACATTTCCTTTCATTTGCGCCAAGGGTCGTACAAATTTTTAATCGAGGCGGTGAAAAAACGAGAAATCGATTTAGCTTTTTTAGGTCCTGTTCCAACAGAGGAAAAAGGTATTCGAGGGGATATTTTATTTACAGAGTCGTTCGCAGCGCTCATTCCGAAAGATCATCCACTTAGTCAGAAACGAAGCATTGCACTAAGCGAATTGCGACACGAGCCATTCGTCATGTTTCCAGAAGGATTTATTTTGCGAAAAATAGTAGAAGATGCTTGCAAACAAGCGGGCTTTTCTCCGATTATTTCATCGGAAGGGGAAGATTTAGATGCGATCAAAGGGCTCGTTTCAGCAAGTATCGGCGTCACTTTATTACCAGAGAGCACGTTTTACGAGACAACTCCACGCTATACAGTGAAAGTGCCAATCGAACTTCCGCTCGTTCGCCGCAACGTCGGAATTATTTTACCGAATCACGACCTGGCGCCATCCGTCAACGTATTTTATCAGTTTGTCAAACAATTTTTCGCCATGTTAGATCGATACCAGTAAGCCAGCTAATGTGCATAGCCGGCTTACTGTATAACTACACAGATAAATCGATGCCGACAACCCCAACGACAGAACCATCTTGAACAATTGGTGCTGAAATGGTCAAACATGGGCGTTTTGTCAACGCTGATGTATATACAGAAGAAACGTACACATTGCCTTTTGTCGCCTCAACAAACCACGGTCGAGCTTTGGCATTGACAAGACCAGCTGGAGGATTTGAGTAAATAAATGTTCCGTCGATTCGATTTGACCAAACTGCCTCGACATTTTCGTTTACGTGTAAAAATTCATTTAAATACACTTCATGTTCACTCGCATTCAAACGATCAAACGGATAAGATTGCACAAATGATGTAAGCTTTTCTTTCATTCGTTCAATGACACGCAAGTCCATAGAGAACGTTCGTTCATGTTCATCTTTTTTCATCATGGCTTGTAATTCATTTGATGTTTTTTCAATCGCTTCGTTTACTTTCAACATTTGTTCGACATTTTTATGCTGTATATCCATATGTCTCGCTACTTCGTGCGCATAGTTTTTATTTTCTGATGCCATCGCTGAAATATATGCAAGCAAAGCTGAAATTTCTTGTACACTCGCTGTCTGCCCTTCAACAGATTGTGCCGATTCGTGCGCCAACGCGGTCATATCATGTAACCGTTCTTTAAATCCAACCATAAGAGATAATACACGGTTCATTTCATTTGATCCGTTTTCGATTTGCTCATTTTCTACTTCTACCATTCTCATCGTCGAATGAATCCCCGATTGGATAGAAGATAAAATATTTCGCGTTTGTTCTACTGCAACAGATGTTTGATTCGCTAATTTTCCTACTTCATTCGCAACAACTGAAAATCCTCTACCGTGCTCTCCTGCGCGTGCTGATTCAATATTTGCATTCAGAGCTAAAATACCCGTTTTTTGTGAAATCGAAGCAATCGTTGACAAAATGTGACGAATTTCTTGCGACTGCTTGACTAACAACTCCATCTGACTAAGCAAAGCATAATGACTCGTTCGCAACTCATCCATGTCAAGTTGAAGTTTTTGTAGTGAATTCCATGCTACAATAAGCTCATTATAGGACGCTTCACTGTACTCATGAATACGACGGGAAACATCGGAAACTTTCAATGCTGACGACTCGATGACTTTCGTCTTTTCTTCCACTTGTAGTGTATAACTTACTGTTTTTTCTAAATGGTCAACAAGTTGGAACGTACTTTGTTGCGTTGCATTAGACGTATGATCAAGTGAACTAGCAGCTAGTTTCATTTGTTCAACAACTGCTTTTAATTGATCAACCGCCACTTCAATTTGACTTAGTATTTCACTCGGTTTCTCTTCTTTCGCTTCTTCCACTTTCAATCTCTTCTTTATCAAAAACATACACACGCCCCCTTATGTTATATTTAATAACATAAATATAACATAAGAAGTAAATAAAACAACTATTTTTTCTTAATATTTCGAAATATGTGTTACTTTTCTTCACAACATACTTTTTCAGAAAACACCCACATGCGACTGCCGAACCAATTGATTGCTATTCCGCCCATTGTCGCTATCGTTTTGTTTAAAGCAATCGGAAACATTTCGCTGAAACGATGTAACATCATGATCGTCACGATGAGAGAACAAAGGTTTACGACAAGAAAGCGAACAAATTGTTTTTTTATCCCTCCTGCTGATCGAAATGTCCACGTTCGATTCCATATATAGCTATTGATCACACCTACGCTATAGCCGAATATTTGCGCCCACATATACGGCACATGAAGTGCTATGAGCGAGAAAAATACCAAAAAATCCACAAGTGTATTACTCATCCCAACAACAATAAAACGAAAGAATGTAACGATGTTATTCAATATCATGCAACACCTTCTGAAAAATTTATAAATGTATATTGGATTTTTATGTTAATATAAAAAGGTGAGAAATTTCAACTCATACAAAAATGTCCATCAATTTAACAAAAGGAGCTAACGAAATGGAGTATAAAATTGAAACCATCCCATTTGAATTAACACTGGTAGGAAAAGGATACCACGTAAAAACAAACGAAGCATTTCAAACGATTCCTTCACTTTGGGCTCATGCCGAGAAGAATGGATTGATGCAACAACTTATTGATTTGTCGTGGGAACAGCCGAAGTGTACACTTGAAGGGCTGTTAGGCGTTTGTGGGAAAGATGCAACAATAACAGATGAGGAGTTTATTTACTTCATGGGGATACGCTATGACGGAGAAGTGTCAAACATGGAACGAATGACGATTTCGCATGATACATGGGCAGTTATTCCAAATATTGACGAAGCGTGGCAGCAATTATATTCACAATGGCTCCCTGCTTCTCAATATAAGCTCGCTAATTTTCCTTGCATCGAATGTTATTATCCGCCAACTCGCCATCCGGAAAATGAATTGTGGGTTCCTGTCATCATGAAGTCATAAAACAAACGTATGCCAAAAGAACCATAAACGGTGGGCTCCCTTGGCATGTGGGTTAAAAATAAACATGCGCTATACCAATGACACTAGCTACTGTCACCGGACTAAGCAAAGTAGATAAAAATACAGCTTGGGCTGCATATTCGGGATGATGATTGTATTCTAACGCATATAACGCTGTATTTCGCGAACAAGGATATGCACTTGCAATAAGCAACGCTTGGGCTGTAATTCCTTTTATATGTAAAATCAAAATGATGAAAAAAGCGATGAAAGGAGAGATAATTAGCCGACTACCAATCGTTATAAACATGAGACGCGGAATACGTTTCATATTCATATAAGCAAGTTGAGCACCTAACGTCAACAAAGCAATCGCTAAAAAAGCATCAGCGACATGCTCAAGCGGCTGCCAAATAAACGAGGGGACAGAAATATGAAAAACTCGGAAAATAACACCAAAAATAAGGGCATAAATAATCGGATTTTTTAAAAATTCACGAGTCATTCTCCCTTTATTTTCACTTGCAGAAATAAACTGAAACAATCCATACGTGTTCGTTAAAAAGTTTTGAAAAATCGTTACAACAATTTGGATCGACAAACCTATCGGCTCTTGGCGAAAAATAAGTTGACTAACCGGGATACCAAAATTACCAGAATTGTTAAGCACGATTGTATTTTGAAACGTTGCCCCTAAACTTCGATCAAGCTTTAGCCATCTTGCCATCATCGCACTAAGCATAATAAGCGTCCCATTTTGTATAACGAGAAAAAAGAGGATGTTCAACAATACATCACTTGTTATGTCGCTCTCATAAATGTTTACAAACCCAACTACCGGAAGCAAAAAAGATGTCGTTATTTTTGACAACGTATTCATATCAAAATGAAACAATCGATGCAAATACGCCCCTGCACCAATCAACAAAAACAGCGGCAAAATGACATCAATCACCATGCGGATAAAAATGTCCAATGGAAGTCCCCCTTCCATGTATTACTTCCTTGCGCTCATCCATCCTTCGCGCACCTGAACGAAAACGGCTCTTGTTTCAGACGACAAGAGCCAAAATTGTTCGATTGTGCACTCTTTACCGATTTCGGTTGAAAATAATAAGCTTTAACTCTGTCATTTCTTCGATTGCGTATCGAATACCTTCGCGCCCAAATCCGCTTTCTTTTACCCCGCCATATGGCATATGGTCGACACGAAACGTTGGAATGTCATTAATAAGCACCCCGCCGACATGTAGTTTCTCTGCCGCTTCCCATGCCGTATGAACATCGTCTGTATATATGCCTGCTTGCAACCCGTAGCGCGAATCGTTGACAAGCTCAATCGCTTCGTCGACAGATGAAACTTTATTAATCAACACAATCGGCGCAAACACTTCTTGGCATGATACCTTCAATGTTGGCGATGCGTCTAAAATGACTGTCGGCAACAAAATATTTCCTTGTCTCTCCCCACCAATTGCAACGGTAGCGCCTCCTTGTTTCGCTTCCTCGATCCATTGTAACGAACGCTCCACATCTTTTTCAGAAATAAGAGCCGAAACGTCTGTCTTCGGATCAAGCGGGTCACCAACTTTCAACTGCTTCACCGCTGCCACAAACTTTTCGACGAATTCTTTATACCGTTTTTCATGCACATAAATACGTTGCAAGGAAATACACACTTGCCCTTGAAACGAGAAAGCACCGACGACGCATCGCGGAATGATTCGATCAACGTCCACTTGTTCATCAATAATGACGGCTGAGTTTGACCCTAATTCTAGCGTCACACGTTTTAAGCCAGCTTTGTTGCGAATAGCGATTCCTACGTCAGGACTTCCTGTAAATGTGATCATGCGAACACGCGGATCTGTCACAATTTGATCGCCAACTGTTTTTCCGCTGCCTGTCACGACATTAAGTGCCCCTTTTGGCAATCCTGCTCGTTCAAACAACTCCGCGATAAAATACGCAGAAAGCGGCGTTTGGCTCGCAGGCTTCAATACGACCGTATTTCCAGATGCAATCGCAGGGCCTAGCTTATGCGCTACTAAATTCATCGGAAAATTAAACGGGGTAATCGCTCCAATCACTCCAATCGGCTCTCTGACCGTAAAAGCGACACGATGCTCCCCACCTGGCGCAGCATCAAGTGGAATCGTCTCCCCATGAATTCGCTTCGCCTCTTCCGCCGCAAATTTATACGTTTGAATCGTCCGCGCTACTTCCGCTTTGGCGATTGTGATTGGCTTTGCGGCTTCTTTCGCGATGATCGTAGCCGCTTCGTCCGCACGCTGTTGCAATAACGTCACGACTCTCTCTAAAATGGCCGCGCGTTCATGTGCAGGCATCTTCGCCATCGTTCGTCGCGCTTTATCCGCAGCCGCAATCGCCCGCTTCACATCTTGTTCTGTCGCAGTAGGAATGTGTGCCAATACTTCTCCATCATATGGCGCCAAAAGTTGAGTGTACGACTCTGCTTCTACCCATTCTCCGTTAATGTAAAGCTTCTTTTTTTCTATCATTGTTCTCCCGTTACGCAAAACTTACAAAACTCTACAAGAACCTTGTAGACATTTCTGTTTGCTTCCTTGTTCATCGCGCCCGATTTTGCCGAAGCTACTCTCGTTTGTTTGGCGCTCCGAAGGCTTGACTTCCCGTGTAACTCACGGTACAAACAGCTATGCAGGATATGTTGAAAGGTTGATACTTGCATTCCAATCTCTGTCCATTTCCATCCCGCAATGCTCGCATCGAAATACGCGGTCTGATAGCTTTATTTTCGGTTGAATATATCCGCACGAATGACACATCTTTGTTGATGGATACCACCGATCGGCTTCGACAAACTCGATCCCAAACCATTCGCATTTGTGTTTGATTTTTTGTTTCAACGTGTACAACCGTTGTTGTTGAATAGCCTTCGATAGATGGCGGTTTTTCATCATCCCACGAATATTTAAATGCTCCATGACGATCCGAGAAGGCTTGGTTCTCACCAACTCGTTCACCACTTGATTCTCGTAGTCCATGCGTTTATGTTCTAACCGAATTTGTATCTTCTGCATCTTCCTTTCGAGTTTTGCAATGTTGCGTGTTTTGACGTAACGGACTGCACCTCCTTTTTCTTGAATTTTGTTCATTTCATACTTTCTTGAGCATTTGCGCTGCAACCGACGCAAACGCTTTTCTAGTTTTTTGATTTCTTTCGTTCGATTTATGTTTGGGAATACCCGACCGTCCGAACAAACAGCTAAATCTTTTATTCCCACGTCGATTCCTAGCGTATGGCTGTTTAATGCGACAGATGGTTTTGGAACGTCATATCCTACGGACACATACCAATGCACACCGTCAAACGTGATACGAGGGTTGTAATACTTTGTATTCGTTGGAATTTTTCCTCGTTCGGATAGACGTACCCATCCGACTTTTTCGATATACATATGCGTATCACTAAATTTGATTTTTTCTGTGTCTTGGTAGAAAGATGGCTTGCTTCTCTTTTTGCTTTTGAATCTTGGCTTTTTTGTTTTTCCTTTAAAAAAGTCTTTATATGCTTTGCACGCATCTTTAATGGCTTGTTTGGTGATATTGTTGGAATAATCGTATAACCATTGATAATTGGGGTCGTTTTGTTTTAAAGCGGTGAGCTTTTTTCGTAAATCCCCGTCTTTGATGAATTTGCCACCGCTTTTATCATTGTTTTCTTGTTGTTCAAGCGTCCAATTGTACGCCCAACGAGCCACGCCTGCGGATCCAAATAATTTTGTTCGTTGCTTGTTGTTCGGCTCTAACCTCACTTTGATCGACCGAATCATCCTCAAGCCACTCCTTTATCATTTTCTTGGCTCGATTGGCTCTTTTCCCTTGAAGCTTACAACTAAAAACGGTGATAATCTGAACTAAATCTTCGACAAGTTCTTGTTCTTCTGTTTTATCCCAATTTCTTAACGTTTGTTGGCTTGTTCCGATAAGCTTCGCGAATTCGCCAATGCTGTAATATTTCAGTCACCTCTCTACATAAGTAATACCATGAAAATTTATTATTTATGTAGAGATTTTTATAAATAATTACAAAAATTATTTAACTGTCCTCTCCCCCCTTTCTCATCTCCCTCAATCAAAACGGCTCATAACAACGCTGAAGGATATACGCTCTTTATTTCTATTCTTTTTTACAATTTATAATCCTTCACAAGCTTTATGCTTTAACTAAAGCAAAAAAGCCCACTTCATCAAGTAGGCTATAATCGTTCATTCATTTGAAACAACGCAATGGCGCGTTGGCGTTGCAATGAATGGTCTACTGTCGGTGCAGGGTAATCGACTTTTATGTTACTTTTCCATGGCTCATGAATATGTGCCGAAGGGAAAGAAGCAAGTTCTGGTACATATGTGCGAATATATGTGCCGTCTGGGTCAAACTTTTTCGATTGTTCAATCGGGTTAAAGACGCGAAAATACGGTACAGCATCTGTCCCGACAGAAGCAGCCCATTGCCACCCCCCGATATTTGATGCTTCATCGTAATCGATTAACATATGTTGAAAGTATTGTTCGCCCATGCGCCAATCGATCAAATAATCTTTTGTTAAAAACGAGGCAACAACCATGCGCAGACGGTTGTGCATCCATCCTTCCTTTTTCAACTGGCGCATCCCTGCATCAACGAGTGGAAAACCTGTTTTTCCTTCTTTCCAAACTTCAAAGCGTTCATCATCACGCGACCATGGAAGATGACGATACTTTTCAATAAACGCTTCCGTTTTTGTAAACGGAAAATGCGCATAAATCATATGATAAAAATCGCGCCAAGCTAGCTCTTTTATATACGTTTCTATCGCTTCATCATATCCATTTCCAAATTGTTGCGCAACCGCATGAAAAACGGTGCGAATAGAAATCGTCCCAGTTCTTAAATGTGGAGATAAACGACTTGTCCCCGCAACGCCCGGAATATCTCGTTTCCGATGATAATGCGGAAGTGCCGTATCGATAAACTGCTGTAAAACATGTAAAGCGTCTTGTTCGCTCGTATGCTCCCAACGTTTCGTACATGACGCAAGCCACATCGTAAACGCACGCTCGTCATCTTCCGAAAGCGGCGTGATATGTAACATATGAGCACGTAACAAATCGATGTCTATTGAAAGCGGAAAACGCTTCGGGCGTTTTCGCCATGCGCGGTAATATGGTGTATATACTTTATAAGGCGTTCCATCTGCTTTTAGTACTTCAAATGCCCCATGCATATGCGCATCATCATATGTATACACTTCCACCTCATGCTTTTGTAACAACGCCTGAACGTAATCATCCCGCTCTTTTCCACGCCCAACTTCGTCTTGATTAAAAAAAATCGCACGCATATTTGTATGACGAATGAGGCGAGTAAATACTTGATCTGTGTCCCCATACAATACATGCATGTGAATGCCGTATTCACATAATGACTGACGAAAGTGCTCAACTGTTTGAAAAAAGTATTCATGATGATACGTTCGCTCTTTGGCGAAATAAGGGTCAAAATGAAGGAAAAAAAGAAGCTTTCCTTCCCTTTCTTTCGCCCACTGAAGCGCGTGAACGAGCGCTGTATGATCGTGCAATCGAAAATCTCGGCGAAACCAAACAACTGCTGTATGCATACATCTCATCCTTTCAAATATTACGTGTTTTTATTGTACAATATTTGTTTAATAATTGTATAATAAAAAGAAAAAGAAGGTGAACATATTGTACGATGTCATTGTTGTTGGAACAGGATTCGGAGGGATGACCGCAAGCGCGCTGCTTGCGAAAAAAGGATACCGCACACTCACGCTCGAAGCTGCAAGCGAACTCGGTGGATGTGCAGGAAAGTTCGAACGACAGTCGTTTCGTTTTCAAGCAGGCGCTACACTTGGGATGGGATTTGAAGAAGGCGGCGTATTTTCAAAACTATTTCATGAACTCGACATGTCTCCCCCTCCTGTTCATTTATTGGATACGATCATGGACGTACATTTTTCGGAACGAACGATTCGATATTACCAACAAAAAGAACGTTGGTTTGAAGAAATTGCCCGACAGTTTCCAAAAGATAGCGCAGCCATTGTTCGCTTTTTTGAAGAAATGTTTTCTCTGGCGGATGCGATGCTTTCTTTTGTATATAAACGACCGATCGTTCCTCCGAAAACGATTAAACATTTATTTCAAGCGATGCAAAAAGCAGATCGCAAGCTAATAAGCGCCACACCATTTTTGTTTCAATCGATTGCGAAACGACTGCAACATTATGGCATCCGTGACGAAACGTTCATTGCTTTTTTAAACGGCCAACTCGTTGATAGTGTGCAAACAACGATTGAGCGTTGTCCCGCTTTGCTTGGCGCCGTCGCCTTAAGCATATTTCATCGCGGAGCGTTTTACGTTGAGGGAGGGCTTTCAAACGTTGTTCATACGATCGCTGAACGTTATAAACAGCTTGGCGGAGAACTACGGATGCGTGGAAAAGTTGTGTCCATTCGCAAACAGCGTCATTGGCTTGTGACGACAAATCGAAAACAAACATATGAAGCGAAACACGTTGTATTTAACGGCTCTATCCATAGTATTTTCTCCATTTTAGACGATTCAATAAAACGCACATTTTCAATTCGTGAAGAAAAGGAAAAAAAACGCCCAGCTTGGGGAGCATTTACCATTTATATTGGAGCGGACGACGACTTACAGACAGATAGCCTATACCACCAATTTATCGTCGATCGAACAAAACCGATGAGTGAAGGAAATCAATTTTTATTGTCCGCTTCTGCACCGTTCGATCGACAAATGGCGCCTGTAGGAAAACGTTCCATAACGATTTCGACCCATACCGAACCACTTCATTGGTGGAATCGTCATGCGTATGATGAACAGAAAAAGATGCTGACAGAACAAATATTGCAACATGTAAACAAAACATTCCCATTAACGAATATACATGTTCAATTAGTCGGCACACCTGTGACATTTTCTCGCTTTACTCATCGGGCGTTCGGAAAGGTAGGGGGATATATTCCAAACGGTGTCTTCAGTTTATTGTCTACGTATTCACCGCAAACGAATGTCGAAGGGTTATGGCTTTGCGGAGACACGGTGTTTCCTGGCGCAGGCTCGCTCGGTTGCGCATTATCAGGATGGATTGTTGCGGATGGCATTTCAGCAAGCAAATAGCTCTATGCCCAACACATAGAGCTATTTCTTTTTTATTTCGATTGGCACAGATGTTTTTATTTTTATTGCCACTTTCGGATATGTTAACGCTTGAGTAACCATCGCATCCGGCGCTGGTTTTCGCTCTTTATAGGAGACGATCGCCTTCCCTTTTTCGTATCGCACATCAATAACTTCAACCCCATATCCGCCTGTCTTTCTTTCACCAAGATGAATGACAACATACGTGACACCATCTTGTTGAACGGTATACGTTTGAAATTGTTTATGCTGTTTTTCATACAACGCTCTCATGTGCTTTGGAAGCTGTTCTTCTGTAACAACTTCGTATGGGATTTGATCTCCTTCTTTATACGCATATTGTTTCTCTGCTTTCGATACACCACAAGCAGAAAGAAGAAAACTCATCAACATAACGATCCATTTTTTCATTTTCATATTCCCCCCTTTTTTTATATTATTGTATGCATAGAGCGCAATAAACAATGAAGATTTTAAAAAAGAGCCCCTAGGTAAAACAGGAGCTCCGAACATGACTCATTTACACGAACAGTTTTCTTTTTTCTTCTTCATTCATAAAGTGATATTTTTTCTCGACATACACTTGATGCCAAACCATGAAAGTAAGTACGGTCCATATTTTTCGGCTATGATCTGCTTTGTTTTGACGATGTTCCTCTAGCAGACGATACAATACGTCTTTATGGAATAGATAATCTGTTTCACTTTCTTTTATCGTACGTTTCGCCCAGTCATATATTTCATCTTTTAACCAGTGCCGAATGGGAACAGGAAAGCCTAGCTTTTTGCGATGTAAAACATGATCTGGAACAATCCCTTCTGCTGCTTTCCGCAAAATATACTTTGTCGTTTTATTTTTCACTTTCATTTCCGGAGCAATTTTTGCGGCGACTTCAAATACTTTTTTATCGAGGAAAGGAACGCGTAATTCTAAAGAATGTGCCATCGTCATTTTATCTGCCTTCAATAAAATATCGCCTCGCAACCATGTGTGAATATCAATATATTGCATCCGATTGATCGGAGGATATCCTTCTGTTTCATGGTAAAACGGCGCGGTAATGTTTGTGTATGCTATATGTTGATCGTATGCTTTCAGCAACTCCTTTTTTTCCTGTTCACTATACATTTTCGCATTGCCGATATAACGTTTTTCGATTGGGGTAATCCCGCGTTCAATAAAACTTTTTCCCTTTACTCCTTCTGGCAATACTTTTGCGATCATTGCTAAAATGGAGCGTATGAAATTCGGCATTCGTTCAAATATTTGTAAAGATTTTGGTTCGTGATAAATGTTATATCCCCCAAACAATTCATCTGCTCCTTCACCAGAAAGGACAACGGTTACGTATTTCCTCGCTTCTCTTGCTACGAAATAAAGTGGGACCGCAGCCGGATCTGCCAACGGATCGTCCATATGCCATATAATTTTCGGCAATTCCTCCACATACTCGTTTGGAGAAATGATGTAACTAATATTTTCAACCCCCAACTTTTCTGCCGTTTCTTTTGCTACATCAATTTCGTTAAATCCTTCTCTCTCAAATCCGACTGAAAATGTTTTGATATGCGGATGAAATTGTTTCGCAATAGCTACAATGAGCGAAGAATCGATTCCTCCTGACAAAAATGAACCGACCGGAACATCGCTGCGCATATGAATACTTACCGAATCAAACAACACTTGTTGGATTTCTTTGACAAGTTCACTTTCCGATTGATTCGTCGGATGAAATGTAGCCTTCCAATAGCGCTGGATGTTTAATTTCTCTCCTAGTTTTTTCTTCATATAATGTCCAGGTTCTAGCTTGCGAATGTGGGCGGACATCGTCAACGGCTCTGGAACATATTGAAAAGTTAAATAATGTTGCAAAGCTTCATGATTTAGTTCGTCGTGTTCAAGAGCATATAAAATACTTTTCTTTTCGGAAGCGACAAACAGATGATTTTCTTTTTCTACATAAAAAAATGGTTTAATTCCGAACGGGTCACGTGCTGCGAAAATTTCTTTTTCTTGTTTATCCCAAATAACAAATACAAACATGCCACGAAGTTTATTCACTACGTTTTCCTTTTCAATACTATATAAAGCAACGATCACTTCTGTATCAGAATGGGTAGAAAACGTACACCCTTTCTTGATTAATTCGTCACGCAACTCGACGTAGTTGTAAATTTCTCCGTTAAATATAATCCAATATCTTCCATTTTCATAACATAGCGGCTGATGTCCATTTTCAAGATCAATAATGCTTAACCGCCGAAACCCAAAACTGACGTATTCATCAAAAAAATAGCCATGATCATCAGGGCCACGATGAGTGATCAGATCGTTCATATATCGGAACGTTTCTTTCCAGTTACTATTTATCTCTTTCGGGACATCAGAAATATAGCCAACAAAACCACACATCCTACAGTTGCCTCCATCTAGTCGTCATTTTACACATTGGAATGATTGAGGGTGAAGAAACACCTATATTTGCTATTGGATTGAAACAATAAAATGATGAACAAAAACTCTCATTCATACAAAAGACTATACCATAAATTTTGCCCGCTGTCTTGATAAGCTTTTCTCCATACATTTTGCACATTTCTTTTTTATGATGATGTTACGATACAAGTTTATGGAGGGAAAGCGATGAAGAAATTATGGTTAGGAACCGTATTGGTAGGAGTCATTGCGCTGAGTGCAGCTTGCTCTAATTCGATGCAAGGACACGATATGTCCAACATGCATACGAAAAAAGAAACAACTTCCAATAAAGAGAATTTGCCTTTGGCAAATGATACAGAGGCGCTATCCGGAAAAGAGATTCACCTGACGGCAAAGGAAACGTTATTGCAAATCAACGATCAAGTCAAGCTCCCAGTATACACGTATAATGGATCTGTACCAGGAGCGCAAATTCGTGTAAAGCAAGGAGAGCGAGTAAAAATTGTTTTTAAAAATGAATTGCCTGAACCGACCGCTATTCATTGGCACGGCTATCCTGTCTCTAATGATCAAGATGGTGTGCCTGGGGTGACAATGGATGCCATTAAACCAGGAGAAACGTTTACGTACGAATTTACAGCCACTATACCTGGAACGTACTGGTACCATTCGCATCAAAAAAGTGCCGAGCAAGTGGACAAAGGATTATACGGTACATTGATCGTTGAACCAAAAGAAGGAGAACAAGTCGATCGAGATTACACGCTCGTATTAGATGAATGGATGAGCCAACAACAAGCATCAACGACTGAACAATCCAATCATACAAATATGCATCACGGCAATAGCTCAATGATGCACGATATGAGTATGTACGATATTTTCACGATTAACGGAAAAAGCGGTCAAGCGATTGAACCACTGAAAGTGAAAAAAGGCGAAAAAGTGCGGCTTCGCCTCATCAACGCAGGGTACATGTCTCATAAACTCCATTTGCATGGACATTCGTTTAAAATTGTCGCAACAGACGGGCAGCCATTAAACGATCCGCAACCAATCAAAGATGAACTGTTGAATATTGCTCCGGGTGAGCGTTATGATATTGAGTTTATCGCCGATAATCCGGGAGAATGGTTATTAGAATGCCATGGAGATATGAAAGGTACTGATGGCATGAAAGTAAACATTCAATACGAAGGCCAAACAAACAAGACGGACAAAACAAATGCTAAAGAAACACTTCCTATTGTCGATATCACAACGTACGGAAAATACAAAACAGGGCCATTTACGCTAGACCAAACGTACGATGTAGAGTACACAATGGATTTAGGAACGGCTATGGACAAAAATGGGATGGTGTTCACGATCAATGGAAAAACGTATCCTAACACAGCGCCAATCAAC
The DNA here is from genome assembly GCF_000833605.1 of Anoxybacillus ayderensis. GTDB lineage: Bacteria > Bacillota > Bacilli > Bacillales > Anoxybacillaceae > Anoxybacillus > Anoxybacillus ayderensis. Next base: position 37,297 of record NZ_JXTG01000021.1, read on the forward strand.
GTGAAAAAAGGCGATATTGTCAAAGTAAAACTAGTGAACAGCTCACCGATGGATGTTCATCCAATGCATTTACACGGCCATTTCTTCCAAGTATTAAGCAAAAACGGGAAGCCAGTCACAGGCTCTCCATTGATCAAAGATTCGTTGAATATAAACCCTGGAGAAGAATATGTCGTCGCATTTCAAGCAGACAATCCGGGAAATTGGATGTTCCATTGCCATGACTTACATCACGCTTCAGCAGGAATGGTCACAGAATTAAAATACAAAGACTACAAATCAAGCTATACGCCAGATCCGAACGATACAACGAATAAAGGGGAGTAAGAAAAGGCGCCCTCTCCAAATAAAAAGACTGGAGGGGGCTTTTAACATGCATAACATTTGAAGTTTAATTTTTGTTTAACAACTGTTCAACATGCTGTTTTAGCTCAGGAATCTTATTTCGAACAACATCCCAAACAATTCGGTAATTAATGGAGAAATAACCATGGATCATCATATCCCTCATGCCAGCCATCTTTCTCCATTCGATATGTGGGGATGCCTGTCTAATTTCGTCTGGAATGTTTTTTGCTGCTTCACCGATTACTAATATGTTTTTAATGACCGCATCTGATATTAAATCATTATCTAGAAAGTCATCATAAGAAAGCCCTTGGGTGTACTTCTCAATTTTTTCTGCAGCAGCCAGAATATCTTGTAAAAAAACGCTAGGCTCTCTCTGCATACTTAGCACTCCCTAAAATAGTTGACATTAATGAAGGCTTAATATCATCGATAATGACTAAATCTACTTTTTTTTGAAAATGATCTTCCAAACTAAGTTTTAGGTCCATATAATTATCAAACGTCATCGCATCATCTGTAAATTCTACTAACACATCAATATCACTTGATTCTCTTTGTTCCCCTCGACTGTAAGAACCAAATATCCCAATTCGCTTTACACCATACTTTTTACTCCACATATCTAAATTTTTAGACATTTCATTGAGTATGTGTTGTTTTGATAACAAATGAATCACCTCCATTTTCTCCGTATCTGCTATTTTCATTATAACATCTCGGCTTTTCATTATTCTTCGTGAAAAAGAAAAAACTTTCGCTACTGAAAAAAGGTATTCCTTCGACGTAACTATTCACCCGAGTGCTAGTGTGTAAAGTAGCCCAGCACAAATAGGGCATTTCTGTCATAGAAAATGCCCTAGGTAGCGGAAAGAACACGATCTATCGTTTCGCCTGTCAACAGAAGACACAACGAGTCCCACACGTTTTTTTCGTGTTTCGTGAGTGTGGAAACGATGCTTCTTGCGATGCAAAACGACTGCGCGAACGTTTCCTGACGAAATGTACCCGAGATGTTCTCTTTGACTTTGACCATGCGAAGATCTCGTTCGGCTTGGTTGTTGTCAAAGGGAACGTGAGCTTCA
>NZ_JXTG01000022.1 GCF_000833605.1 Anoxybacillus ayderensis
CAAAGACGAGCAACAGGCGAAACGACGTTTGGAGTCTTGGATTCATCGGTATTCGTTTTGTCCTTGTTCGGTTGTGCGCGCGATTGCAAAAGCGCTCGTCAAGCGAACAGAAGAAATCGTTTCTTGCATTTTATCCCCTTACTCGAATGGGAAAATGGAAGGAACGAATAACAAGATCAAGCTGATCAAACGTCGGGGATATGGATACAGAAATATCCAGCGTTTTGCATTACGGGTTCGGTTAGAAACGACTAACATACTTTAATGGCAGGTGCAAGTACATCTTTTGGTGATGAACCCTTGAAAAAAAAAAAATAAAAATATATAATAAAAGTGTAATAAATTTTAATTATAGGAGGTAATTGGTTTGAAGAGGAAATTCGCCCTATTTAGTTTGTCAGTCGGTTTAGTGGTGTTCGGTGGAGTAGTGCAGGCAGGTACTAGCTGGTCAAACTATGATACAACCGTTCCAAGATTCAATGGTAGCGGTTATACTGGTTATCAGACAAAAGATTCGTCTGGAACGTATGGGGAGTTATATTCGGCGATCGTTGGAGGATCGTATACTGTTGATGCGAGAATGGTGGCTAGCTCTGGTACAGGATCATGGGTGCGTAGGGTAACGGATGATGACTATCGCAATCTACCAAACTCTGTTCCGAAAGGGTTGAGCACGCGAGTTGAGTTCAGTAATGATATAACGACGCCAGTAAATGTTCAAGTATCGGGAAGATGGAGAAGTAATTAAAAAATATTTATCGTGATCGTTTAGGACGAACGTCCGACGATCACGATTCATTTTTCGCGAATGAGAGGGTGAAAGAAATGTTGAGCAACCAATTAGTAGTCGAATTGAAGAGAGCAATTACAAAAAAAAATTTATTTTTTTGGATAAGTATTATTGTTTTGTTACCAACGGTTAGATTTTATATGGTAAAAGAAGGATATCAGTTTTATGAACCGATTGAAGTATTTCATGAAACAGTGTCAGGCATTATTCCTTTGCTCTTTCCTGTTATCGCCATCATCATTTATTTACCTTCTTTTTTACAGGAACAAAGAAACAAGTTTATTACGTATACTCGTACTAGAGTTCCACTGCATATTTACATCACTAGTAAAGGACTGGTGAATGCTCTGCTAACGGGAATTGTTACGTTTTTGCTCATTTTTCTCCCGTTTCTTTTTATCGTATATTTTGAACAAAAATTAGGCATTATTCATTATAGCCCTTCTAATGAACATATGCGTATACCTGCTGTAACTTTTTCACAGTTTTTATCGCACGGAGCGTTAACATACGGGCTTATTTATTCTTCGTGGGTTGCCGTAAATGGCATAGTGTATTCTACCATTGCTTTTATGCTATTGCTAAATGTCAGTAATCCATTCATCGCTTTGTCGATCCCGTTTCTTTTTTATCATATTTTAAACTTTGTGACCGGTTTGTTTCATGTGGCCATTTTTTCACCACTTAGTACGATTTTTCCGTTCAATATTGAACAGCAACCTCTATGGACTGTGCTTGTTCCGTTTTCATTTTTACTAATTGTTTTAGCTATCGTTTTTGTATTTTCGATACGAAATGAGAATGAATGGATGATATAGACTATGAAACGAGAGAGTGTTGAGAATATCTTTAGTATAAAGTGGATTATTGTAGGGGCTGTTTTTTACTTTTATGGCGCAATGCTTAAAAGTGAGATCGTTCAAGTTGCACATCAACAGCGATTACACTTCAACAACTGGGATGTGTCTTTGCGCCTGTTAACTGATCCGTATCTCATTCTTTATTTCGTTGTTCCTATTGTGTTATTGCTTTTAGTAAAGTCTATTTTGGTCGAATTTGATTATCAAATTTTAGTTCGCTTAGGATCGTTTAAGAAATGGATATATTATTCCTTTAAAAATTTCTGGGAAATCGCCTTTCCGCTACTATGCCTATGGGTGTTTATGTCGTTATTTATGGCAATTGGGTTTCCCTATTCATGGAGTTGGAGCGAGTTCAGTAAGACAGCACATTCTACTAATACACTTGATCAGCTTGTATATTTCTTTAACAAACCTGCATCTGTCTTCGTGGCGCAATTATTCTTGTTGCTCTGTATTTTTTCATTGTTACACATCGTTTTTGCAGTCACGTACGTGTTAACTAAAAGTAAGAATTTCATGCTTTTCATTAGCGTTTTCTTTTTCCTTTTCAGTATTATAGGATTCAAGCTATTTCCAAACGAGTTCGCGTTTTTGTCGCCGCTTTCCTTTTTTTCAATCACTAATGGCGTAGATGCTTTTCATTCTCCTATCCCTGTTTATATTGTAGTCATCACCTTTTTTTGTCTTTGTATATGGTTTTTACAATTTTTAGATTTAAATAAAAAAGTGTACGTTCATTCAATAAAATCACATATACCTATTGTCACTTATTTTTCTCTTTGTGTCATGGGGATAGGAGCAACAGCTCGATCATTAGTTCAATCCCCTGATGTGACAGTTTGGGATGTTTTCGTTATGTCTTTTGCTGGGGTTAGTGCCGATCGTTTTGCTTATATTCCGTTTTTCTTTTATTCAGTCGTATTTTTTGGATTTGTTTATTTAATTCAACTGCTTTTTCTAAGTAATGAGGTTGAGCAGTTAGGATACTATAAAATCATTCGTTTCAAGAGTTTAAGTAAATGGTTTTGGAGCTGGATGACGAAGTTAATGGGAGTAACCGTTTTCTTTTTGTTCATGTTGATTATTCTTTCACTCGTATTGGCTGTTTGTTTTGGAGCACATGTTAGTTTTTACATGACTTTGCTTTCCAATCCGCTACATGAAGTAATTTATCACTTTTTTGTTAACGGTTTTTTGCAAATCGTTTTTTATATAAGCCTCGTCTTTATATTTTCTTGGACAAGCAAGGAATCAATATATGGTGTTGTTTTGACTAGTATGTTGATGCTTTTCATGTTGCCTAGTGTGAATTCAAAAGGGATCATACCTGTAGGGTTAAATGGAATTGTTTATTTAGCGGATTATTCTCCTTATTACTTAACATTTATTTTAGTTACGATGAATATCGTTTCATATTTTATAATTCGTTATTTATTGAAACAAAGCTTAAAAATATAAAAAATGAATATGGGTGGGATGGAAAATGTCGATTGTTATTTCCTTGAAAAATGTGAGTAAATCTTATAAAGGATTAACGCTGTTCCAAAATGTTAATTTAGATATAGAAAAAGGGAGTATATGTGGTATCGTAGGTCCGAACGGTTCCGGTAAATCTGTTTTATTTAAAATGATATGCGGATTCGTATTTCCAGATGAAGGGAGTATCGTTGTCGACGGGGTAGAAATCGGGAAAAGTAAAAGATTTCCGGATAATATTGGAATCATTATAGATCGTCCTGGTTATATAGCTAATAAAACAGGTTTTCAAAATTTGAAGGAATTAGCAATGATTAGAGGGAAGATTAGTGACGAAAAAATAGCAGAAACAATGGAAAAGGTCGGATTACAACCGCAAGCGAAGCAAAAAGTGAAACATTACTCTTTAGGTATGAAGCAGAAGTTAGCGATTGCCCAAGCAATTATGGAAGACCAACAAATACTTATATTAGACGAACCATTCAATGCACTAGATGCTGAAAGTGTAAATAACATTCGTCATTTGTTATTATCTTTCAAAAGTGAAGGGCGTACAATTTTATTGACAAGCCATAATCAAGAAGATATAGATATTTTGTGTGACCGAGTTTTTCGCATTAATAAATACCAACTAGAGCCCGTTGCTTTGGTAAAGAATGAATCGTCAACTACCCACCACTTAAAGCCTAACAGCTTTTGAAGTGGGGGCTTGCCAAGCCCTAGTTGACTACCCTCAGCCATTCAATGGCTACGTTGGAGGGGTCATGACACTTACGGATGCTCCTCCAGTCCGTAACCCTGTCGCAGATGGTTAAAAGCTCTGATGGGTAGGAGCGGTGCTGTCTGCCAAACAAGTCCTTCCAACATTGGGGAGGAGGAACTCACTCCTGAAAGGAGGTACACGTCTTGTTCGTGTACATTATCAATAAGCATGGAAAACCACTCATGCCATGCTCATCAAGGAAAGCAAGACTTCTGTTAAAACAGAAGAAAGCAAAAGTAGTAAGAAGGACGCCTTTTACCATCCAGCTTCTGTATGGTAGTAGTGGTTACAAACAACCAGTGTCATTGGGTGTTGACATGGGAACACGATATGTAGGAATTTCCGCAACAACAGAGAAAGATGTGCTGTTTGAAGCAGAAGTGAAACTTCGAACAGATATTGTGGATTTACTTGCTATACGGAGACAGTTTCGTAGAAGTCGAAGAAATAGAAAGACTCGCTACCGAGAAGCCAGATTTCTTAACAGAAGAAAACCAGAGGGGTGGTTGCCACCATCTATTCAACACAAAATCAACTCGCATATAAAGTTGATTGATTTAGTACACAATATTCTCCCTGTTACTTCTGTCACTATTGAGGTAGCAACATTCGATACACAGAAACTAAAGAACCCAAATATCCAAGGGGTGGAATATCAACAAGGAGAACAAATGGGGTTTTGGAATGTTAGAGAGTATGTTCTATACAGAGACAATCATACTTGTCAATATTGCAAAGGAAAAAAGAAAGACCCTGTTCTCCAAGTGCATCATATTGAAAGTCGAAAGACAGGAGGCGATTCACCAGATAATCTGATTACTCTATGCAAAACATGTCACCATGAAATTCACGAAAAAGGGCTTGAACATATATTACAACGCAAACGACCGCCTATGAGGGATGCTAGTCAGATGACTGCCATACGATGGGCAATGTTTAGTAGGATAAGAGAAAAATACTCGCATGCAAATATCACATATGGGTATATCACCAAGTGTATTCGCATTGCTAATGGACTGCCTAAGTCTCATATGGTGGATGCTCGTTGTATTAGTGGAAATCCACTAGCTAAGCCAAGTGGCACGGTTTATCTTCTAAAATTCGTTCGCAAAAACAACCGTCAATTGCATAAGGCAACCATCTTGAAAGGTGGAAAACGAAAATCAAACAAAGCTCCACGATTTGTCAAAGGGTTTCAACTGTTTGACAAGGTGGTGTACGAAGGGAAAGAATGTTTTATATTTGGCAGAAGAAGCAGCGGTTATTTTGACCTTCGGCTGTTAGATGGCACAAAAGTGCATGCTTCAGCAAGCTGGAAAAAACTAAAAAGAGTTGAGTATGCTAGTACATTACTAATTGAAAGGAGGAAGGGCGATTCCTCCCCGACTTTCGCTAACGCTTAGAAATCGGGGTCTCTTCGCCTAAAACTGATGAAATGTCATGAGGCTGACATCATTTGTCAGCCTTTAATCGTTTGCAGAAACTCCTCGACTTGTTCGCGTGTTTTTGCATTGGCGCTATGCAAGTGGGCGATTTTTTCGCCGTTTTGGAATACAAGTAAGCTCGGAATGCCCATGACGTTGTATGTTTCGGCGATGTCTGGCACATCGTCGCGATTGATGTCATACCATGTAAATTGTGGGTAAGCGGCAATGACTTCATCCATAAATTGATCCATTCGTACGCAATCTGGGCACCATGTTGTAAAAAATTTCACGACAACAGGCGTGCTGGAGGCGATCGCCTGTTCAAATTGTTGTGCGTCTTGTAGCCGTTCCATATGACACGTCCTTTCTTTTGATTTCGTCTTTTATTTTAGCACATGTTTTCGTTTTTTACGTATGAAAAAGCAAGGGGGGAAAGCGATGGATCGATTGGAAAAAGAACTGCAATCGTATGTGCGGGCAAAACATCAAAAGCACGATGCGTTCATGAAGGCGTTTGACTCATGGGGAAAAGAGATGGAGATGACGCTAAACAAACTTGAAAAAATAAATGGGGCGCTATTTCAACAGTTTCAAGCAAACATGAGCGATGCGGAAGCGTTTTTTGCGAAAAAAGAAAAGCAGTTCGCCCGCATGTTTCGGCAAGGAGGGGAATTTTTATAGGAGCGCCCATACCAAATTTATTTGTATGCATATGATGTAAGCGACAACGTTCAAGGAGGTGGAGTCTCATGGGCTTCGGATATTGCGGATATGGTTACGGTGGCTACGGCTACGGCGGCGGCTACGGTTCAACATTTGTGTTAATCGTCGTGTTGTTCATCTTGTTAATTATCGTTGGTGCAGCGTTCGTTCACTAAAAAGAGACGTTCCAAAGGGTCACGCCTTTGGAACGTTTTTTTTGTTTTTTTCATATGCTGAAAAAGAAAAGTGAAGGAGGCGGAGAAAAATGGATCAACATTTTTTTAAAAATATCGAAAAGAAAACGGGCGTCAATATGCAAGACATTTTTGCGCTTGCGAACTCGTTGCAACATGCGAATTTCAAAGATGAAAAAACGGTGCGCGGCATCGTGAAGCGCGTGGCGCAAATCGCTAATCGCAACGTGCCGAAAGAATTGGAAGATAAAATTGTTCAATCGATTATCAACAACGGAAAACAAATGGACTTCAATACGATCGCGAACATGTTAAATAAAAAATAACGAAAAAGCGAAAAGTCTTAGACGAGGCTTTTCGCTTTTGTTTGAGAAGAAAGCAAGCGCGAGGCGTTTGCTTTTTTTAAACGGCGCATGGACGGAACGGAAATAAAGAGACGCTCTTTGGCGCGCGTGACGGCGACGTACAGAAGGCGGCGCTCTTCTTCAAGCGGTGCGACATCGCCGTTTCGGTACGCCTCAAGTGCATAATCGTGAGGCAATAGTCCGTCCACCGCCCCGATGATATATACGATCGGAAACTCTAACCCTTTCGAACGATGAATCGTCATGAGTTGAATGCCGTCATCGCATGTCGTGTTGGCGTACGCTTTGGTGCGCGCGACGTGGGCAAGAAACGCGGGAATCGTTTTAAATTTGCGCGCGACAACTTTTACATCGCGTACGTCATCGGATCCTTTTTCTATCGTATTTCCTTCGTTGCCGCGCTTTTTTAAAAAGTCGCCAAACCCCATTTCTTTTTCAATGAAATCGATCGCCTCAAGCGGCTTCATTTCTTTCACTTTCGCAAATAGCGGAACGATCGTGCGCAATTTTTGTTGTTGAAACGGTGCGATACGATCGAGTTTAGCGAGCGCCTCCACGAGCGAACAGTCTTGTAAAATGGCGTTCGCCTTTAAGTCGTTCATGACCGTTTGTTTTAAAAACAACACCGTCGCCACATCGGCAAGCGCTTGTTCGTTGTTCGGATCGATGCTTAATTGAAGGAAGCTTAACAAATAGCGCACGATGCGACGGTTGTAAAATGATTCTCCGTCCGTCGTCACCGGGAGGCGAAGTTGAGCGAGCCGTTCAAAGACGGCGCGCGACGCGGCGTTCGTTCGGCATAAAATAGCGATATCGCTCGGTTTGACGCCTTGTTTCATTCGTTCTTCGATGTCACAGGCGATCATCGTTGCCTCTTCTTCTTCATCGTACGGAAAGAACAACGTCGGCATATGTACGCTATCGGTTTGGGCGTTCATTTGTTTCGGAATGCGCGTGCGACTTTTAGAAATAATGCTGTTGGCAAGCGATACGATCGGATGTGGCGAACGATAATTTTCCGTCAACTTTACGATTTTTGTATGTGGAAAATCTTGTTGGAATTGATGAATAAACGATGAATCAGAGCCGCGAAACGCATAAATCGCTTGATCGTCATCGCCGACGGCGCATATATGGTGCGTATGTGACGCAAGCAACTTCATCGTTTCATATTGCACGTTGTTAATGTCTTGAAACTCATCGATGAGAAAATAATGAAACCGCTCTTGATATGGATAGAGCCGCTTTTCATCTGTCCGCAACATGTCATAACATGCATATAACATATCATCAAAGTCAAATACATCAAGCTCGCGCTTTTTTTGTTCGTATTGTGTATATAATTGAACGACGCGCTCGTCCCATTCGGTTTCGATCGCGATGTCAGAAAGGGAAGTAAGCGTATTTTTCCAATACGACATGCGCTGCATCGCTTCATCGTACGGAAAATCGCGCTCATCGATGCCGAGTTCGCGCCCGATTTCTTTTATCATTCGCTCTTTTTGCCAATCGCGAATGAGCCGCTCATGCCGCCAGCGAAACGGATCGGCATGTTGCAACATGCGATAAAATAAGCTATGAAATGTGCCGATTGTCGGCAGGACATCAAGGTTGTATGCATACAGTCGTTCCGCTAGCTCTTTTGCCGCTTTTGTCGTAAAGGTGACGATCATCATGTTTGAAGCTTTCATATGATGATTTGTAATCATTGATGCAGCCCGTGTCGTCAACGTGCGCGTTTTGCCGCTTCCTGCACCGGCGAGGACGAGAAGCGGTCCTTCGACGTGGCGGACAGCTTCATATTGATCCGCATCGAGCGACACTCCGCATACGATCGTCTGTTTTTTTTCTTTCGCTTGAAACGGTTGGTGTGGTCGAATAGCAACCGCGTTTCCTCGTTGTCGTTCTTCTTTTATGCACGGATTCGAAACATGATAAAAGTGCGGGGCATGTTCAATCGCTAAATGCAAACGAACGATTCCACCGCACATCGGGCACGTCCATTTATTGCGTAAACTTTGTTCGTAAACGAGCTCGTATTTTTCTCGTGGCAATGTATGAAGGTCAAACAATTTGCCGTTATATTGCGCTTTGTTCATCGTAAAAACTCCTTCATGATGTAACGTCAACGTCTATGTTAACAAAACATACAATAAGAGAAAAGGAGTTTTTCGTTAGATGGCGAATGATATAACAAAGGAGGTTGGAAACAATGCATATCCCGCCAATTCGTTCGAATCCATTCATTGTTCCGCGCGCAACAAGCGTACAACGCACAACGAATGAAAAAAAAGAAAGCCCCCCTGAAAAGAAAAAACGCCCGAAAGATCGGTCGTCTGAGAAAAAACGTTAATATGCCTGCACGTGCATTCCTTTTCCTTCTTGCCATTCGGCGTATAAAATGTCGCTGTAGTTTTCAAACCCCGCATGGCGAATATGTTTTTGAAGCCATTGTTCGTCCCACCCATTTTCTCGTATATTGTCCCAAATGACTTCTCCATCGATAATGACGGTGACGGGCAATGTCGCTTGAGATGCAGATATGTTATGGTCTTGACGCGTCGGTTGTTCATACGGCGCTTTTTTCATGACGCTTACTGTGCCGTCCGTTTCTAAAATGGCGTATTCGACTTCGCGAACGGAAAAGACGTTGCGAGCGCGAAGTAAATGTTGGAGCTGATTCAAGTCGAGTTTCGTTTGTTTTAATGCGTCATATAAAATTTTTCCTTTTGAAATGACGATCACTGGTTTTCCTTCGAGCAATTCACGCAGTTCTTTTTTCTTTTGCGTAATCATTTCAGTTGCGTAAATTAAAAGTCCCCAAAGAGCGATTGCGAACAATACTTGCGCAAGTCCGACATTTACATCGTATAGTCCATTTCCGACAAGCTCGCCGAGAACGAGGGCGGAAATGAAGTCAAATGGTGTAATTTGCGTAATTTGTGTCCGTCCGAGTATTTTCGCCATAATAAACAAGGCGACATAACCGACAATGAGTTCGACTGCAATTTGTCCAAATTCGTTCATAACAATATCCTTTCTTCTGTCGCTTCTTTTGTTAGTATGCCAAAGGAAAAAGAAAACATGCGACCGTTATGATCGCATGTTGATTGCTTTGACCATTGTCACATGTGGAATGCCAGCGTCAAGGAAGACGTCTGATACGGTTTCATAGCCGAGTTGTTTGTAAAACGGTTCGGCGTGTGTTTGGGCGTTTAGCTTCACTTTCGTCACGTGCTGTTTCGCGTATTGTTCGATCGCTTCCATCATTTGTTTTCCGATGCCGCGTCCGCGATAAGAAGGAAGGACGCAAATGCGTTCAATTTTACCGACGCCGTCTATTGTGCGAAAGCGACCTGCGGCGATCGGCTTGTCGTCGTCGTATAAAACGAAATGAACGGACTCGCTTTCGAATGCGTCAATTTCTTCTTCCTCTGATACGCCTTGTTCGTCGATAAAGACGGCGCGGCGAACGAGCAAGGCATCACGCCAAATCGCTTCATCTTGCCCTTTATTTACGCGCATCGTTTATTCCTTCCCGAGATGAAATGTTTCGTAAGCTGACCACGATCCATTTTCGAGTTGATAGAGAAGATGGAAGCGGTCAATTTGTTCTTCGAAAGAAACAGATTGCATTTGGAAGCGGCCGAACACGTCCGAATATTCGTCGTTTGACAAATCGCGCGCGATTGTAATGTGCGGTACGAACGCATAGTCCGTTTGTTCGACGAACGGCGGACGATGCAATTTTTCGTGTAGCTGAACGAGCGGCTCTGTTTTCTCCACTTTTAAATAAATGACGTTGTTGACCGGATAAAACGAACTGAATTTCGTGATGCGCATCGTAAATGGCTCCGTTTCGCGCGCGACGCGATGCAGTTGTTGGACGAGTTCAGCAAGCTTGTCATCCTCCACATCAAACGCATATTTGAGCGTGATATGAGGCGGGATAAGCGCGTAATGTGTGTCGTATCGTTTGCGATACGAATTAGCAAAATCTTGTACTTTTTTTGATGGAAATATCGCGATACCACATTTCATGCGATGTTTCCTCCTTTCATCATTATATTTATATATTATAACAAATTTTCGGAAAATACTGTTACATTTCGATAACTTTTTTTAATCCGATCGGTAAATCCGGTTGCCAGTATGTCCACGAATGATCGCCGTCAAACTCGTGATAGTGATAGCGAGCTTGTTTTGCTTGAAGGGCGGTACATAGCGCACGATTCGGCTCAATAAAGTTGCGGACAGCCCCATCTGTCGTTTTCACTTCCGTTTCTTGCGTGCCGATCGAATGATAAAGCGCAAGCAAATGCCAGTCGGTAAACGATCGAACACGCGCCATCACATCGTCGTTTACATATGGCGACTGCATGACAACTTTTCCGAACGTATGTGGGTATGTCATCGCAGTAAGAAGCGAAACGGTTCCCGCAAGCGAATCACCGACGAGAATGCGAGTGGATCCCATTTGATATGTTGAAAAATGTTCATCAACGAGTGGCACGAGTTCGTTGGCGAGAAAGCGCATGTACGCTTCTCGTTTTTTTCCATTCGGGTGGTATTTGTCATAACGATCGAATACGTCGCGGTATGGCACGCCGATGACGACAACGCGCACCCTAAGCTCATCGATCACGCGGGCAATTTTTCCAAACATAAAATAATCTTGTCCATCTTGTGCGATGAGGACGAGATGTTTATAAAGTGGTGTGACAGGCTTTGTGCAGTATACGGGCAACGATAATTGTTCATCTAAATGTTGGCTGTGAAGTTTTAACTCTTGCATGTTCTCCCATCCTTTTACGACGTTGTTCTTTTTTATCGTACCACATTTCTGCATTTTTTGTCGTTGCGTGATATGGTTCTGTTTTTTCATCCAATCGTAAAAATATATTAAAAATTTTGATAAAATATATTTGAGATCCCACTTCTTTCGTGATTATCTTTACATCTTATTGCATGGTTCTCTTATGAACATGTATAGTAAAAGAGAAAGCGAGGTGAACAACGATCATGATGGCGAATCGAGTGGAAAGGCATATGATTTTCGCCACTCATCCGTATTATCCGATGCTCGACGAGTATTGTTTTCGGTCAAAAAATTTGTACAACTTCGCCAACTATCAAGTGAGGCAAACGTTTTTCCAACACGGCACGTATCTTTCTTACAACAAGCTAGACAAGCTGCTGAAAACAGAAGGGATGGATACAGACTATCGAGCGATGCCAATGGCTCAATGTGCTCAACAAACGTTAAGAATGTTGCATCAAAATTGGCAATCATTTTTTAAGTCGATGAAAGATTGGGCAAAAAACAAAGACAAATATACAGGCAGACCGAAACCGCCCAAATATCTCAAAAAAGACGGACGATATGTACTTGTGCTAACGAATCAATCATGCAAAGTCGTCGATGAACAAATCACGTTTCCTGCCTGTTTTCAAGGGTTTCGGTTAAAGACAAACATGAAAGGGAAGCTACAACAAGTCCGATTCGTTCCGAAACACCGCCATATCATCGTCGAAGTCGTTTACAAAATCCCTATTCCAACACAAAAACAAGATAACAACAGATATATCAGTATTGATTTGGGATTAGATAACTTCGCAACCATTGTGAACAATGTGGGCAAACAACCGATCGTCATCAATGGTAAAGGTCTAAAATCCGCCAATCAATACTATAACAAACAAATGAGCCACTACCGCAAAGTAGCGAAACAGATGAATGGACTCGATTGGACAAAACGAATGAGCAAAATGACAGAAAAACGAAACCGCATCGTGGAAAACTTTATACACCAAGCGAGTGCCTTTGTCATCAAACATGCGCTGTCTTTAGACTGCGATACGATTGTGGTGGGGATGAATAAAGATTGGAAGCGTGAAGTCCATCTCGGAAAGCGCACAAATCAAGCGTTCGTTCACATCCCGTATCAAACGTTTCTTCATCAGTTGCAGTACAAAGCAGCACAGCATGGGATTCGTGTCATCGTGACAGAAGAAAGCTATACATCGAAATGCAGTTTTTTAGACATGGAAGAAATCAAAAAGCAAAAGCAATACAAAGGAACGCGCATCAAGCGAGGACTGTTTCAATCTGAAAATGGAATACTGATTAACGCAGATGTCAACGGGGCATACAACATCATGAGAAAAGTATTCCCAAAGGCGTTCGCCAATGGGATAGCGGGTGTGGGGTTACACCCAATCCGAGTACATGTCGCTTAAACGACGTGGACGGATAAACAATTTTATTAAAATCTTTATCATTATTCTATGATTTTAATAAAATTGATAACCTAATGATAGAACGGGAGGAGGATGAGGAATGAAGCGTATATCAAGTAAAGAAGTGTATGAAAGAACGTTGCAGTTATTAACAGAACGTGGGGTAACGATTCCAGCCATTGCTGAGATTGTATATGAAATGCAAAGTCCTTACAACAAAGAGCTAACGATGGCAGAATGTATAGAAAGCGTCGAAAAAGTGCTGCAAAAACGCGAGGTGCAACATGCGATTTTAGTTGGCATCGAGCTCGATAAACTAGCCGAACAAGGCATGCTTTCCGAGCCGCTACAAACGATTGTCGAGACGGACGAAGGACTGTTTGGCGTCGATGAAACGTTGGCGCTCGGCGCAGTGCTCGGGTACGGAAGCATCGCGGTAACAACGTTTGGTCATTTAGATAAAAATAAAGTCGGGATCATTAAGCAGCTTGACACGAAGCTCGGCAAAGGCGTGCATACGTTTTTAGACGACTTAGTTGCCAGCGTTGCCGCTAGCGCATCCGGTCGCCTTGCCCACAATTTGCGCGACGAGGAAGAAGCTGCGTTGAATGCATAAACGTTTGAAGCTGCCCAAAAAGTCAGTTATACCGACTTTTTGGGCAAGCCCCTTTTTGAAAACATGTCGAAGCTAATCCCCCAACCGCTCCCATACTTCCTTCTCTGTCATGTCGAGAATATGGGCAACGTCTGTTATACTCATTCCTTTTTCGACCATTTTTCGAATCGTTTCATTTTTCCCTTCTTCTCGACCTTGTTCTAATCCTTTTTTCAATCCTTCTTTCAATCCTTCTTGCCTTCCTTCTTCCCGACTGCCGCGAATGTTTGAGAGTTGATCAAGGAGCCATTTCAGCCGCATTTCGTACGCGTAACGGTTTTCAGGGTCGACGCTTAAGCTTTGCCATTCTTCTAGCGCTTCTAAAATGTCTTGTTCTGTCATGGCTATTCCCTCCAATTCACGAAACATCTCTTCATCCATTTTTTTCGTTCGTCCATCGACAGCCGACAACATCGTTAGCCATGGCCATTCCGGTGACTGTTTCACTTCTCTCCGATATTTCTTCCATTTTACCATAAATTGTGACAAGTCGAGTACATGAAATTCAAGGTGATGGCTCCAAAGAAACTGTTCTTCGTCTTCACGAATGTGAAAAACGGTATGGAAGCGATCTGTTTCATGTGGGAAAAGGGGATAATTTAAGATGGCGATCATAATCGTTGGAGGGAGAATGTCGTACCGTTCTCCTTTCGATAGTGAAGATGAAAACAACCTTGCCCAGTAATACAATAGCCGTTCGGGCATACCGTATTGTGGGATGATTTGAATTTCAACGTGAATGCGCTCGCCGCGGTTTGTGCGAACGATGACATCTAACCGTCCAGTCTTACCGTCTTCTGTTTCTTTCGTTAGTTCGGTGTTTTCAAACTGTACGTCGATGATGCGATCATCTCCAGTCCGATGTAGCAACGCATTTAAAAACGCCATGGTGATTGACTTTCTGCTTGGGTGGCCGAACAGTTGTTTAAACATGAAATCCATTTTTAAATCGAGGTATTGCATACAGATCATCCTTTCTTAGAATATAGGGGACAATTTGATTAAAATCGGGAAATAAGGGAAATGCAAAAGTAGAAAACTGAATTTTGCGGAAAATTTTTATGACAAATGGAGTGAAAAAGTGGGAGGATGAACCGTTTTTTAGGTTGAAAATTTAATTTTTGAAGTTACAAAAAGTAGTATATGTCCATTTCTTCGTTCGTCGTATTTCTTGTTATGTACCAATTATTTATAATACAAAAGGTGCAATATGTTTTCGGATTGGTGGCGATCTGTTTGTTTAAGCAGTTCATGTCGCACGGAAAGACGATTGTCGTTTTAGCATTTCTGATTATCATTGAAAACTTTTTGAAAAGTGCAGTCGGATTTGTTGATACGTTATTTATCTCGCAATTAGGTTTACATGAAGTGGCGGCCGTCGGGGTATCCAATACGATTTTAAACATTTATTTTGCAGTATTTCTCGCCATTGCTGCGGCGGCGGTCATGATTGCGCGCGCGGTATTGTTATATTGGAGATATCGTTCATTTCAATGGGTGAAAGCAGTATAAATTGTTTTTGACATAGGGGACGTTGTTCAAGCACGGCGCATAACATAGCGATTGATGATATTGAAAGAGGTGGGAATGTGTATTATTACTATCCGAGCTATATGTATGTGCCGATGTATCCATATGCGATGATGAGGTATCCGCTTCCGCGAGCAACCGCGAAAGATTACGGGCCGAATCCATTTGTTGTTCAAATAGAAGAAGCGACGAAACAAAACAATATGTTTCGTACGGCGCTATGGACAGGGCCGCATTTGCAAGTGACGTTAATGAGCCTTCAAGTTGGAGAAGATATTGGATTAGAAATTCACAATCATCTCGACCAATTTTTACGTATCGAACAAGGAGAAGGCATTGTGCGCATGGGAAAAAAGAAAGATCAGCTCACGTTTGAAAGAAAGGTAGCGGACGGATCGGCTATTTTCGTGCCAGCGGGAACGTGGCATAACTTGATTAACACGGGCAACGTTCCACTTAAACTATACTCGATTTATGCCCCACCACAACACCCAGCTGGAACGGTGCATCCGACAAAAGCAGATGCCCTTGCGGCGGAACGATAAGAGACTTGGGGCGATGCCTCAAGTCTCTTACTTGTATTATCCAATAAGCTCTTGATAGGATGACATGCGACTTTTCGGACAGCCCTTTACGACATTTCTTTTTGTCGTTTCAATAAATCGCGAATTTCTGTGAGCAGTTGTTGTTCTTTTGTAATCGTTGGTGCGGTTTGTTTCGTCTCTTCTTGTTTTTTCATTCGTTCGTGCAAGTTGTTTAACAGCTTAATAAATATAAAAATGGAAAAGGCGATGAGAAAAAAGTCAACGACAGTTTGAATAAAAGCCCCATATTTCACTTCTGCTTCTCCGACTTTCCAAGATAACTTGCTGAAATCAATTCCCCCTAAAATGAGACCGACAAGGGGCATAATAATGTCATTGACGAGGGAAGAAACAATTTTTCCAAATGCCCCACCAATAACCACTCCGACAGCTAAGTCGATGACGTTGCCTCGTATAGCGAATTTCTTAAACTCGTCCCACATCCGAAACCCTCCATTAAAATGATACAGCTAAAAGGCTTAAGTTTCCGTACTCATATTCTCGGAACAAAACATGTGGCGAGCGATTGCCGGCTCCGTAAGCAATCCAGTACGGAGCTAAATGTTCTTGAGTCGGGACGGCTTGTTTAGCATAAGGGGCTTTTTCTTCATAGTGAAACACATCTTCACTATGGGCAGATGACTGGGCAAGCAACCAATCATCAAAGGCGACAGCCCAAGAATCTACTTTTGTTCGTTCTTCCCAACGAAGCGCCATTAAATTATGCACTGTGCCACCACTGCCGATGATCATGACACCTTCGTCACGCAACGGGCGGAGTGCCTCTCCGAGTTGAAACAATTGCTTTGGTGTCCACGAAGGAACGACAGATGCCTGAATAATTGGAACGTTTGCCTCTGGAAATAGTCGGCTTAACAATACCCATGAGCCGTGGTCAAGTCCACGCCTCTCGTCGATATTGACGATGGGGGAGACGTGCTTCAGATGATGTTGGACGCGTTTTGCCCATTCGACTGAACCTTGTGCAGCATAAGTTACTTCATACAATTCACGTGGAAAACCGGAAAAATCATAAATCATTTCATACGTTCCGTCAATCGATGAAACGGTCGGTTGACGCGTCGTCCAATGTGCAGTAAATAAAACGATTGCTTTTGCATCTATGCGTTTACCGAAAGTGGTTAAAAACGATGCATATGCGCTATCTTCAATAGCTAACATCGGTGATCCATGCGCGAGAAATAAAGCAGTCATTATATTCCTCCTTCACTTTTGTCCCTACTTTACCATATATCGATTTGATTTGTCTATTTTTACATGTGAAGTGCAAATATATGTGCCATATCTTTGATGGGATGCATGCTGTTTGTTGTTGAAAGGGGAATAAAAAACAGTTGCAATTTTGTTGTAAATGATGTACATTAATTAAAAATCAGAAAATTCGATATTGTTTTGCGTTCTTATCGAGAGAAGCGGAGGGACTGGCCCGATGAAGCTTCAGCAACCAGCCGGAAACGGTCAGGTGCTAAATCCAGCGAATTGGCGTTCAATTCGGAAGATAAGAAGAAGCGATTGTCTATGGACAAAAAAGCCTTCTTCTTTGAAGGCTTTTATTTTTTTAGATTAGAAAGGAAGAGAGCGAATGAGTCATATCGAAACACGGTTAGCGCAAATTGGCAATCGAAGCGAGACAGCGACGGGGACGGTCAATCCGCCAGTATATTTTTCAACGGCGTATCGTCATGAAGGAATCGGACAATCGACAGGGTACGATTACATTCGAACCGGCAACCCGACAAGGCATATTGTCGAAGAAGCGATTGCACAGCTAGAAGAAGGAGATCAAGGTTTCGCTTGTAGTTCAGGTATGGCAGCGATTCAAACGGTGTTTGCGCTGTTTGAAAGCGGCGACCATTTTCTTGTTTCTGCCGACTTATATGGCGGGACGTATCGTTTGTTTGAAAAAGGATGGCGCAAATGCGGCATGACGTTTACATACGTCGATTTTCGCGATGTTGATGCGGTAAAGGTATATGTGACTGAAAAAACAAAAGCGATTTTTTTAGAGACGCCAACGAATCCTTTAATGCAAGAAGCGGACATCGAAGCGGTCGCGGCGTTTGCGAAACAACATGGGCTGCTTCTTATCGTCGATAATACGTTTTACACCCCTGTACTGCAAAAGCCGCTCACAAAAGGAGCTGATATCGTCGTTCATAGCGCGACAAAATATTTAGGCGGACATAACGATGTGCTAGCCGGGCTCATTGTCGCCAAAGGAAAACAATTGTGTGAACAGCTGGCGATGTATCATAACGCCATCGGTGCGGTGTTGTCTCCGTTTGATTCATGGCTGTTAATTCGCGGCATGAAGACGCTTGCGCTTCGCATGCGCCAGCACGAACAAAACGCAAAGGCGATATATAAATTTTTAGTCGAACATGAAGATGTGACGGACGTATTGTATCCGGGAAGAGGAGGAATGTTGTCGTTTCGCGTGCGCGATGAAAAATGGGTGAATGCTTTTTTACGAAGTTTAAAGCTCATTACATTTGCGGAAAGTTTAGGCGGTGTCGAAAGTTTTATTACGTATCCAGCGACGCAAACGCATATGGATATTCCAGAGGATGTTCGCATCGCAAACGGGGTGTGTAATCGCCTATTGCGTTTTTCTGTCGGCATTGAACATGCGGACGATTTAATTGCCGATTTAACTCAAGCGTTTCAACGCATGAAAGAGGTGTAAAAGATGGATTTACAAACACAACTTGTTCATAATAAATGGCGAATTGATGCGCAAACAGGGGCAGTTAGCGTCCCGATTCATCATGCATCGACGTTTCATCAGTTTGACTTTGATACGTTTGGCAAATACGATTATAGCCGTTCGGGAAATCCGACACGCGAGGCGTTGGAGGAGACGATTGCGGAATTAGAAGGTGGAGTGAGCGGTTTTGCGTTCGCTTCCGGCATGGCTGCCATTTCAACAGCATTTTTATTGTTGTCAAAAGGAGATCACGTATTAATTACCGATGATGTGTATGGTGGAACGTATCGCATCCTCACCGATGTATTGAGCCGATTTGGCATCGAGCATACGTTTGTCGATATGACTGATTTAGATGCGGTAGCGCGCCACATTCGCCCGAACACGAAAGTCATTTATATGGAAACGCCATCGAATCCGCTATTGAAAATTACGGATATTCGCGGTGTTGTGAAGCTCGCTAAAGCGCACGGATGTTTAACGTTTTTAGATAATACGTTTGCGACCCCTCTGTTACAGCGTCCGCTTGATCTCGGCGTCGATGTCGTTTTGCATAGCGCGACGAAATTTTTAGCTGGCCATAGCGACGTTGTAGCCGGGCTGGCGGTTGTAAAAGATGCGCGCTTGGCGAGAGAGCTGCGCAAACTGCAATATTCGTTCGGTGCGGTGCTTGGCGTGCAAGATGCGTGGCTCGTGTTGCGCGGGTTAAAAACGCTTCACGTTCGGTTAGATTATGCTTCACGTTCGGCGTTGCAGCTGGCGCAGTTTCTCCATCGTCATCCGAAAGTCGCGCACGTATATTATCCTGGGCTTTCTTTTCATGAAGGACACGATATTCATCGCGATCAAGCGCGCGGATTTGGTGCGGTGCTGTCGTTTGAATTGGAGGACGAACAAGCGGTGCGGACGTTTGTGAAACATGCGCGCATCCCTGTGTTTGCGGTCAGTCTCGGGGCGGTCGAGTCGATTTTGTCGTATCCGGCGAAAATGTCGCATGCCGCTATGCCGAAAGCGGAGCGCCATCGCCGCGGCATTACGGACGGCTTGTTGCGCTTAAGTGTTGGATTAGAGGCGACCGATGATTTGCTTGCTGATGTGGAACAGGCGTTATCATATGTATAGGCTAGGCACATCGCCTAGCCTTAGCTAATTTGGTCGAGCGCATCACGCTTCATTTGCTGTTCGACCATGCGATCAAGTTGTTGAACTTTTTTCAAGGCGAGTTCGTCATCGATTTGGCGATAATGATGTTTACCGCCCGGTTCCTCATCCGCTTCATCCGCAAGTTTGACGATCGTCTGGAGCGGCTTTCGTTTTAATTCTCCTTCTGGAAGGTACGAATCGGTGTGAAGCAAAATGGCGAGGGCAATTTCTTTCGCATGTTGAGGGTGTTCGCCGAGTCGAATAAGTAACTTATGCGCTCGCTCTGCCCCTTTAATCGCATGAATATCGTTTTGTTTATATGTTTCATAGTCCCACGTTCCGTTTGAGTACCATTCATAATGACCGATATCGTGAAGCAAAGCAGCTTTTGTCGCTAAATCGACATTCACTCCATAAAGCAAGGCGAGGCGATATGCGTGGTATGCAGTAGCGATGGCGTGCGCGACGCCTGAACGTTTCAAATATTTTTGAGTGATGGGGTGAAGGAAGATGTCAGTTAATGTGACACGTCTCATAGCTCACCATCCCTTTCGAATGTTTTTCTAATTATCATATCATGTCTTTTTTAGAAAAGGCAATATATATTTTTACAGAAAAGAAAAAATAGACGAAAGACGTCATGACGAAAAAATTTTTTTAAAAAAGTGTTTGACAAACTAGGGGACGATACGTATAATGAAAAATGTGTTCGATAACACAACAACATACGATTCCGTAGCTCAGCTGGGAGAGCGCCACCTTGACAGGGTGGAGGTCGCTGGTTCGAGCCCAGTCGGAATCATCGCAAAACCCGAGTTCGATGAAAGAGCTCGGGTTTTTTATGTTTGCACAGTTCGAGAATTCACCCACATTTTGTATGCAGGAAAATCGCCGATGTTGTCGAATAAAAACGTCGAAATCATTGTATGCGAGGTGACTATATGTCCATTGATCATGACCGTCTGTTTAAAGAGCTGATTCAAACGTTTTTTGAGGAATTTATTGTTCTCTTTTTTCCGGCGATGCATGAGCATATCGACTTTCACCATTTGTCGTTTTTATCCGAGGAGCTGTTCACCGATGTGACAGCAAGGGAGAAGTACCGTGTCGATTTGCTTGTCGAAACGAAGTTAAAAGGCGAAGATGGGCTTGTCATTGTGCATATCGAAAACCAAAGCTATGTGCAACCATCATTTCCTGAACGGATGTTTATTTATTTTAGCCGTTTGTTTGAAAAGTACCGTAAAAACATTGTACCAATTGCTGTATTTAGCTACGATACGATCCGCGACGAGCCATCGACATTTACCCTCCAATTTCCTTTTGGCCACGTGCTTGACTTTCGTTTTTTTACTGTCGAATTGCGCAAACAAAACTGGCGCAACTACATCCGCCAAGACAACCCGATCGCCGCTGCACTACTAAGCAAAATGGGATATACTGAAAGTGAACGAGTAGAACTGAAAAAACAATTCTTACGTATGCTTGTACGGATGGAATTGGACGAAGCGAAACAACGATTGCTGTTTGGTTTTTTTGAAACATATATTAAACTATCCGATGAAGAAGAACGAAGACTGCGAAGCGAGGTGAATGAAATGGAGACGAAAGAAAAAGAACAAGTGATGGAATTGATTATTTCTTATGAACAAAAGGCGTTAGAAAAAGGAAGAGAAGAAGGGGTGAAGCAAGGAATAAAGCAAGGAATGAAGCGTCTTGTACAAACGATGGCGAAAAAAGGGATGAGTGTAAAAGACATTGCGAACGTCACCGACCTTTCGGAAGAAGAAGTGGAGCGGTTGTTGGAGTAGGGGGGACTGTCGTCGACCTTTTTGGAGACGGCAGTTTTTTGTTTTACAATGAGTGGGTGCCAATATGATGTTCGTTTGCCGTTTAACACGCTTTCTTCTAACGTTGCAAATTATCACGAATATTTCTTAAGATGTTCTCATTTTGTTGTCATTGTGCGTGTGTCCGTAAGTATGAGTGTGATAAAAATTTTCATTGACAAACATTTAAAAATCATCAATCCTTCTAAATAAGAGCGTCATTAGTACTATCGTTTATAGTGAAGAAGGGATTGGATTGAAAATAGCTAAGGTACTGTAGTTGAGTAATTTTAATTACAATAATTACCATGTAAAAGAGACAAACAGGGTATCCCTTATGCCACGTGGAGCTGTTTTTTCACGGTATCAATGGGAATATTTTGTTTCGCTGCACGGTAAATGAACTCCACGAGGCTATGTCCTTTTCTCTTGCGCAGAAGATCGAGCCCATCAGAAAAATCGCTGTTCGACTCGAACATGCTGTACACGTAAGCAAGCTGCACCAAGATCCAGTAGCGTTTCACCGCCCGACGTCCGCGAACGCGGTATCCATCGAGTTTCAGCTGGTCTTTCACTTGACGGAAAAAACATTCGATCGACCAACGCTGGGCATAGTAGCGCAAGATCTCTTCATCGCTTAGATCCCGGTCGGTGCTCAAGACGCAGTGAAGATGTTCCGATGTCATCGGCTGATCGGCTTTCCAAGCGAGCAGCACCACGGCATCATCGAGACCTTTGAGAGAGCCTTCGTAGCGATAAACCCGATAACGCTCTTCTCCCACCGTGACGAGGTGAGTGTCTTTCGGTTCGATGTAGCGGGCAAACTCCCTCACCTGAACCGCAATGCCTTTTGGATAAAGAAGCCGATTGGCCTTGAGCATTGCGATTACGTGGAATCCCTTTTTCAGACAAGCTTCCACGAGCGTTTGCGATGGATACCAAGAGTCCATCAGCACATAAACAGGACGGTGTACATCCAAAGAAGAAAGCATCTCGATCGCGAGTTTCCCCTTGCTTTTCCCAGCCGCCTTGTCGTAGAGGCGAAAGGCAAAAGGAAACGCTTGGGTCATCGTATGAACCATGAGCCAAACGAGAGAATGTCCCCAGATCGACTTTTTCTCTGTGTGAGAATAGTGCCAATCACACCCTTGAATGACGTGCGTTGCCTGTGACGAGGGCTTCGTTTTTTGGCAAATCGTATCATCGATCGAAACAAAAAGGGGTTGATTCCCCTGTTTGGCGATGCGTTCGACACGACGAAGCATCCACTGTTGAAGTTTGCGAAGCAACGTCTCTTCATCCCAAGGGCTTTTCGTGAAAAAATGGCTGAGTGTCGTGCGGTGGTTCGGATGAAAGCTCCAATGATGAAGATCGGTCAATGTTCCCGCAAATCCTTTGGTGGTCAGCGCATCCACGATATGAACGAGATGCTTCATGACAGGTTTTGAAAAATAAAGTGCCAACCCCAACATCGTGAAAAACTTGTGGATTCCTTGATGATGTGCTAATCTATTCATGAGACATGAACCTCCTTGTGAATAGTTTTGGTGACACATCTATTCTAATCAAGGAATCGGGTTCATGTCTCTTTTTTTTGTTTGGTTGTAAATTTATGTTAGCGAATTTGCTCATCTACAGTTTAATAAATTTAAAAAGGACTAACTAACCGCTTGCCCACATATATGTGTACAAATAAAAACTTACAGGGAGGGATCGTTCATTGTCGATTTTATTAACTGGAATCATTGTAACGATTTTATCTTTGATTGTTATTGTTTTCGTATTCATAAAAAGAAAGAAAATCACATGTATGGTCGGAATGATGGTGGCGATGGCTTTAGGAATGTTGGTCGGGCTAACAGGTGGCTTGCTGGTCGGGATTTTGTATAGCGGTAACCTCTTTTTCTCAACCGTTTTAGGAATGGGTTTTGGGTTTTTAGCCGGTTTTTTGACCGGGCTGCCGATTAGTGTCATGGCCATCATAGATGGCGTTTTGTCAGGAATAATGGGCGGAATGATGGGAGCGATGTTAGGAGAAATGATTTCGCCGCAACACCAAAATTCAATGATTCGTGTAATGCTCGTCATATTTGTTGGGATGATTGGTATTGTTTTGTACATGCTTCAACAAGAAACTGGTTTTAACCGTTTCTCTTTCATCAACAAAATATTCCATAATCCATTGTTATTATCAATCGTCTTTCTGCTGTTTTTCTACACATATAATCATTTAAATAATACGCTCGATCAAGGTCATAACGTGCCCATAAAAAATTCCCATATGAGCCACTCTATGACTAATAATAAGCTGTCTGGCTCTCCGTTGAATTCCAGTACAAAGGCGAAAAAAGTAGTCATTGAAGCAACCGAATTTGCTTACTTCCCTAAAGATTTCAAACTTACCGTAGGACAACCCGTAACCTTAATTTTCAAAAATAGCGGTGAAGTTGAACATGATATCGAATTCGAAAATATGAAAGCATCTCTCTTACAACAAAGTCATCATGGGAATCATTCAAAAAATCAAACAGTCCATATTCATTCTTTGCCAGGAAAAACAGCCGAAATCAGGTTCATACCGGTCGAAAGCGGTGTTTTTCGCTTTTATTGCACGGTTCCTGGACATAAAGAATCTGGTATGGTTGGATTCGTTGAAGTTTCTTAACAAAGTGAAGTAGCTGCCGAGACAATGCTCGGCTTTTTTCATTTATATTATTGTTTAGTTTTACATACAACTAAAGTGAAATAACATGCAATATGTTGGAGAAGGGCGGTTGAGTCAACTACCCCCACTTAGCTAACGCTTGAAGCGGGGGCTTGCAACTCCCCAGAAGTGCGAACGGACTTCGTCCTCCTTCCTTGACTTGGGGTTACATCAGGGGCAGGTTGACGACTACCCAACGACATAGGTCATGCCTATATCGCTACCGAGTGGCTCGGCATGTCTGTAGGCAGTACTTGACTTCCACGCACAACAGACGGATGTACGCTCGACGTTTTACGGTTGCAACGTTTCCTGCAACCAACTCCCTACATCGAGTAACGGGGATTGGAGTGCCTTGATTCAACGGTTTTCTCCACATTCTTATTCTATCATATACAAAAGAAAGGAGGAAGGGCGATTCCTCCCCGACTTTCGCTCTCGCTTAGAAGTCGGGGTCTCCTCGCCAAAGATGATGAAGGTGTTTCATTATACGATTGAAGTACAAAGGGGAATGAACGAAACGATAAAGATGTTGGAAGAAAGCTTGAAAAAAGAAGGATTTGGAGTTTTGTGGAAATTTAGTGTAACGGAAAAACTGCAGGAAAAAGGATTCGATTTTCAAACACCGTTTGTGATTTTGGAAGTATGTAATCCGCAAGAAGCAGCGCGTGTGCTTTCTGAAAACTTATTAGCAGGTTATTTTCTTCCGTGCAAAATCGTGGTGTATAAAGAAAATGAAACAACAAAAATTGGTATGCCAAAACCAACCATGTTAATCAGCATGATGAATCATGAAGAACTGAAAAAACTAGCGGAAGACATTGAAAAGAGATTAATATCCTGTATTGATGAATGCAGATAAATAGCTGTTAAATGAACCGAAAATAACATTGTCTAAACCTTCGAGAAAAAGCCTTTATTAGGCTTTCTCTTTTATGTAAAATTTGGGAGGAGTTTAGTCCATTTTTCGAAAATATCCAATTAACAAATAATAATCCAAGACAAGAAATTGTAAATTTTTATGAACACTTTCTCCATAATTCTCCTTTATTCTAAAACCAGAAAAGGATGGAGGTGTTGAAAATGAAAAAACTTATTTCAGGTTTGTTCGTCCTTGTTTCAGCTTTTGTATTAGCTACAGCTGTTTTTGCAGCAAATAAAAATGATAATAATGATTGGAAAGAAATGTTGCCAATGATGAAACAAATGCATCCAAATTTATCAGAGGAACAATTACAAAAAATGTACGAACAGTGTCGAAGTAATGGAAATAAAATGATGAAACATATGATGAATTATGACAGAGTGAATCAACAAATGATGAAACAAGGACATATGAACAATCATATGATGTAGCAAGGTTTAATCAAATATATTTAAGCACTGTAGGCTTAAAACTACGGTGCTTTTTTATGCGTAAATTTCAGCAAATAGAAAAGAAAAACAGCAGGTTTAAAAACTCAACCTGCTGTTTATTTATATTTACGGCATGACGCTGATCCCGTTCGGAATTTCACCTACTTGAATCGTTTTGATTACTTTGCTTTGCTCTTTATCAATGACACTCACCGTGTTGTCAAACATATTGGTGACGAAAACATATTTTTGATTCGGACTTGTGACAACTCCGTGCGCTCCTTTGCCTGTTTCAATTGTGGCAACTACTTGTTTCGTTTTTATGTTTATTTTGCTTACGGAATGAGACGGTGCATCTTTCGTCCCTTGATTGGCTACATAAGCAAATGTATCGTCAGGATCCATGTACACTTGGGCTGGTCCCCGACCGACCGGAACTTTTTCCACTTTACCGCTTGCTAAGTCAACAATGGCGAGGGCATTCTCTGCATTTAACGTTACGGCTAATGTTTTACCGTCCGAAGTAATACCGGTTGTTACAGGAGTAGATCCTACTTTTATTTTCTTTTCTTCTTTCATCGTTTCTAAATTGAGGATACTGACGCTATCTTCTCCCATGTTGGCAATATACGCATAACGGCTATCTTTAGAGATCCGGAAACCATGCGGACCTTTTCCAGTTGGAATTGTTTGGATGACTGAGTAGCTCGCCATATCAATGACTGAAACGTTATTGTCTTCATTATTGGTAACGAGAGCGTACTTTCCATTTTCGGTGAAAACGATATGAGCAGGGTGATTCCCCACTTCCACTTTCTTTATTAATTCGTCTGTTTCTGTATTATAAAACAACGCCATTCCTTTCATATCCATTGATTGATCATTTCCATGTTGCATTTCCGGAACTAAAGTAGCGCCGAGAATTTTTCCGTCAGGAGAAACTTGGACGTTATGAATCGCACCGTCTACTTTGATTGTTGCGACCACTTGATTCGTTTCTACATCAATTTTTGAAATACTTCCGCCTTCATTAGCAACGAAGTAATATTTTTTCGTTTCTTTTCTTTGCTCTTTTTTGGTGGCTGCGGCCTGTTTGTTTTCACCTAAAGTAGTGTTGTTTTTTTGAGAATTCGCTCCGCAACCTCCTAAAACAAACATAAACATCGTCAATAAGGTTAACAACGCAATGATCGTTTTACGCATCAAGTATTTCCTCCTTTTGCTTTATTGTGTCTGAAGACATGATATTAGCAAAAATATTTAGTCGCTGTGACGAATTTCACAATAAAAATAAAATTTCTTAAAATAGTTACAGTTTATTGAAATTCATAAATTCTGCAAATTTATCCTATAAAATAAGAATATTTTAAATTATTTATGGAATAAGAAGGAGGAACTGTTGTGGGAGCGAATTTCGAAAGAATGATTCAAGAGTATCGAGGTGACATGGAATCAGTCTATCAAACTTGGTTTATCGATAATGACCAAAGATTAAAAGCATTTCGTACTATTCGAAACGGTGTTATAGAGGTAATTAAGGATATAGAAAACAATACATTCGGAAATGACTTTAAAGGGTCCACGTTAGAAATTGTAGTTACAGCCATTGCAGAACAAAAACAAGTTTTTGAAGGAGCCGCCCACGCGTTTTATTGGAAGCCGAAACTTCGAATACCGGATATTTATGAAAATGAACGTAATAAAAAGGCTTTTGGGAGATTTTTAAAATCATGTCTTCAAGCAACAACGGAAAAGCAACTTATAGAAGAAATTGTTAAACTAGATCAATCACAAATTAAAGGACTTGGACCTGCTGTAGCTAATATTCTCTATTTTCTTCATCCAACTGTTTTTCCACCTTTTAATACAGCTATTGTAAAAGGTTTTAACCTTTCAGCTTGTCGACAAAGTCGACAAGCTGTTTTAATATATAGGTATAAGGGTATAGGAGGGGGAAATCGGATGCTTCAACGTCATCAAGAAGATCGTAGACATGTGGAAACAACGGTAAAGATTGATGACCTTGTTCCTGAGGATCACCTTGTGCGTAAGCTAGAAAAAGCGATTGACTTCTCTTTTATTTACGACATCGTCAAAGATCTATACTCACCTGATCATGGACGACCAAGTATTGATCCGGTTGTGTTGTTCAAAATGTACTTGATCCGTTATATCTTCGGCATTCGTTCGATG
>NZ_JXTG01000023.1 GCF_000833605.1 Anoxybacillus ayderensis
TGCTTCTTTTTTCCTGTCATTTTGATCGTGCGTTTCAAGCAGACAGGACATAACGGGCATTGTTCAGGTAGAGAAAGTTCGAAAATCCAACGATCTCCTTCTTTTCGCACCTTTTGAATCAAAACATCTGGTAAATCGATGAGTTCTTTGATAAACTGAGAGTACATGCGAATTTTCCTCCAATGGTTTGGTTTGGTCACCTTTACCATACAGGAAAATTCGCATTTTTTGTACCCTCTATTTTCGCTATGCACACCGATCTTAAATCATCAAGTACAACTTGTGGTGAAGAGCCTTTTTTCTTAATAAAATACTACTTGCTAGAACAAAAAATCATTTAACTTTTCTGAAAATTGTGTTAAAATACAACAAAAAGGAGTTTGTACGCATGGTTGAAAAGCAATTAAAAGACCGCATTATTGAAACGGCGCTCACGTTGTTCGAAAAGTATGGATATCATGGAGTAACGGTTGATCGAATTGTTGCTGAATGTGGAGCGTCAAAAGGGGGATTTTATCATAATTTTAAGTCGAAAGATGAATTGCTTTACCATATTCATGATGTGTTTATTACGTATGTGCTAAATAAAGCGCAAGAAGCATATGTAAAATATAAGACGCCGACTAAGCGGCTATGTGCAATCATTCAGTCGTTTGTCAGAGTTTTTCATATATATAAACCGCACATTACGGTGTTCAATCAAGAGGCAGCATATTTAAAGCCGGAATACGCTGAAAAAATTAACGCAAAACGTGAGCAGTATAAGCAAATTATTTTTCAAGTGCTTCGTGAAGGTATTGAAGCAAAACAATTTCGTGCAGAAGTACCTGTTGAAATTGCGGGATTGTCGATTATCGGCATGGTCAACTGGATGTATAAATGGTATAAGCCTGATGGACCGATGTCGATTGAACAAATCGCCACAGCCTTTAACGATTTAATTTTACATTCGCTTTTGACAGAAGAGGCGAAGCGAGATGAAGATATTTCGTCATTTCTTTTGTCGCATGTGGGCGACGAATGACGAATGTTGCATAGCGTACAGACCAACTAGTCGGTTTGCTATCAAAACAGGCTTGTTGGTTTCATATATTTTCATTTTTATAGAGGGGGAGAAAAGCGATGCATTTTGAATTAACGAAAGAACAACAAATGATTAAAGAGATGGTTCGCGATTTTGCGGAAAAGGAAATTGCCCCATACGCGTCGAAATGGGATGAGGAGGCCATTTTTCCAATTGAGACGTTCAAAAAAATGGGCGAGCTTGGACTGTTTGGCATTCCGTTCCCTGAACAATATGGCGGTTCTGGTGGAGACACGATTTCGTATGCGATTGCGGTTGAAGAAATTGGTCGAGCGTGTGGCGGAACAGGGTTAAGTTATGCGGCAGCTGTATCGCTCGGTGCTAGTCCAATTTACTATTTTGGGACAGAAGAGCAGAAGAAAGAGTGGCTTGTACCGATGGCAAAAGGTGAGGCTTTCGGCTCGTTCGGATTAACGGAGCCAAACGCAGGGTCTGATGCGGGCGGAACGCAAACGCGTGCGATTCTAGAGGGCGATGAGTACGTCATTAACGGAGAAAAATGTTGGATTACAAATGCAGGTTATGCCCGCCAAGTGATTGTAACCGCTGTCACAGGAAAGGATGAACGAGGAAAAAATATTATTTCTGCGCTCATCGTTCCGACGGATACGCCAGGGTTTTCGATTAATTGTCATTATAACAAGATGGGCGTTCGTGCATCCAATACGTGTGAGCTTGTTTTGCAAGATGTACGTGTGCCAAAAGAAAATATATTAGGCGATCCGAAAAAAGGATTTAAGCAGTTTTTATATACGCTAGATGGGGGACGCATTTCCATTGCGGCGTTAGCTGTCGGCATCGCGCAAGCCGCATTCGAGAAAGCGCTTCAGTATGCAAAGGAGCGAAAACAGTTCGGGCAACCGATCGCGAAATTTCAAGCCATCCAGTTTAAACTTGCTGACATGGCCATGCAATTGGAGCTTGCGCGCAATATGGTGTACAAGGCGGCGTGGTTAAAAGATCAAGGCAAGCCGTTTACAAAAGAAGCAGCGTATGCGAAATTATTTGCTTCCGAAACAGGATTTCACATTTGTAATCAAGCGATTCAAATTCACGGTGGATACGGATATATGAAAGAATACGGCGTTGAACGTCATCTTCGCGACATCAAACTGATGGAAATTGGCGAAGGGACATCGGAAATTCAGCGGCTAGTCATTGCTCGTCAACTAGGATGCTAGATGAACTTACATTCCTCGCACAATACGAAGCTACGAATAAGTAACCTCTATGCAACATTTCTAACAAATACGATCACTTCATATTTGCACCATTCACAGCAATGAATAATCCATTCGAAAATGAAATATTGAGGGGGAGTCTCATGTTCTCAAAAGTACTTATTGCTAATCGAGGGGAAATTGCTTTACGTATCATTCGCACGTGCCAAAAGCTTGGCATTCAAACGGTCGCCATCTATTCGGAAGCGGATGCCGACTCGCTTCATGTAAAACAAGCGGACGAGGCGCATGTGGTTGGAAAAGCGCGCGTGAATGAGAGCTATTTAAATATCGAAAAAATCATTTCGATTGCAAAAGAAGCGAAAGCGGAAGCCATCCACCCTGGTTACGGTTTGCTTTCAGAAAATGCAACATTTGCTCGTCGATGCGAAGAGGAAGGGATCGTCTTTATCGGTCCAAAACCGGATGTCATCGCGAAAATGGGGAGTAAAATTGAAGCAAGACAAACGATGGCGGAAGCAGGGGTGCCGATTGTGCCCGGCATCTCCTTTCCGCTTGCTGATGTCGAGGAAGCAGCACATGTAGCAAACAACATTGGCTATCCGGTCATGTTGAAAGCATCGGCAGGCGGTGGAGGGATTGGCATGCAACTTGTTTATGACGAAGAGCAGCTACGCAAAGCATTTGAAGGAAACAAAAATCGTGCCGCTTCCTTTTTTGGAGACGGAGCGATGTATGTCGAAAAATATATTGATAATCCGCGCCATATTGAAATTCAACTGTTAGCCGATCAACACGGAAACTGCGTGTATTTATGGGAAAGAGAGTGCTCCATTCAACGTCGACATCAAAAAGTTGTTGAAGAAGCCCCATCCCCGTTTTTAGACGAAGAAACGCGCAAAAAAATGGGAGAGGTGGCTGTGCAAGCGGCAAAATATATTGGATATACGAACGCAGGGACGATTGAATTTCTCGTGGACGAGCAAAAAAACTTTTATTTTCTTGAAATGAATACACGCTTGCAAGTAGAACATCCCGTCACAGAAGAAATTACGGGCATTGACATTGTCGAACAACAACTACGCATTGCAGCGGGAGAAAAACTTTCTTTTTCACAAGCTGAAGTAAAACGGGAAGGGCATGCGATTGAAGTGCGTATTTACGCCGAAGACCCAAACACATTTTTCCCTTCTCCTGGAACGATTACATCTTTACAACTGCCGAGCGGGGAACATGTACGCCATGAAATTGCGGTACAAAGCGGTTCTGTCGTTACCCCTTTTTACGATCCGATGATTGCCAAATGTATTGTCAAAGGAAGCGATCGACAAACAGCTATCGCAACGATGATTGAAGCATTACGTGAGTATAAAATCGAAGGAATTAAAACGAATATACCGATGTTAATGGCTGTATTAACACATGAAG
Source organism: Anoxybacillus ayderensis (assembly GCF_000833605.1). Lineage (GTDB taxonomy): Bacteria > Bacillota > Bacilli > Bacillales > Anoxybacillaceae > Anoxybacillus > Anoxybacillus ayderensis. The sequence goes on from NZ_JXTG01000023.1 coordinate 3,694, forward strand.
CATTTCAACAAGGGCATACGACAACAAACTTTGTGAATACGTATATGAACAAAAAAGGAGGGAAAACACATGCATGAAGTTGTCGCGTTAATGGCAGGGAACGTATGGAAAATTGTTGTGCAAGTAGGTGATGTCGTTGAAGAAGGACAAGACGTTGTCATTTTGGAATCGATGAAAATGGAAATACCAGTCTCTTCACAAGTAAGTGGGGTAGTCAAAGCGATTCGTGTACAAGAGGGAGATTTCGTAAACGAAGGGGACGTATTAATCGAAATCGAATAGGGGGGCATGTATGCGCGTAACAGTAAAAGAAGTCGGACCGCGTGACGGGTTACAAAATGAGCCGACATTTATTCAAACGGAGGATAAAATTGCATGGATTAATCAACTTTCGAAAACAGGGCTGACATATATAGAAGTGACGTCGTTTGTCCATCCGAAATGGATTCCGCAGCTTGCCGATGCGTATGAAGTTGCTTCTCGCATTGAGCGAGTAGAAGGAGTGACATATGCTGCGCTTGTGCCAAACAAAAAAGGATTAGAAGGTGCGCTAGCAGCGAATATGGATGAAGTCGCTGTATTTATGTCGGCAAGCGAAACACATAATCGAAAAAATATTAATAAGTCAATCGAAGAAACGTACCCGGTGTTAAAAGAAGTGATTGACGAAGCGAAGCGAGCAAACAAAACGGTTCGCGGTTACGTATCAACTGTGTTCGGCTGTCCGTACGAAGGAAAAATCAGTATTGAACGCGTCATCTCTGTTTCTGAACGATTGTTTGAGCTTGGGATTGATGAACTGTCGCTCGGTGATACGATCGGTGTCGCGAATCCCGTCCAAGTCCAACAAACATTAGAACAGCTATTGAAGCGGTTTTCAGCTGAGAAGATGGCACTCCATTTTCATAATACGCGCGGTATGGCGCTTGCAAACGTGTTTGCATCGCTGCAAATGGGCATAACCATTTTTGATAGTTCACTCGGTGGGTTAGGCGGTTGTCCGTATGCTCCAGGGGCATCTGGGAATTTAGCGACAGACGATTTAGTATATATGCTTACACAAATGGGGATCGAATGCGGTGTCCAGTTGGAACCTTTAACAGAAGCAGCACGATGGATAGAAGAGAAAATTGGCCGTCCGCTTATGAGTCATCACCTAAACGTTGTAAGGGGGAATAGATGATGATGGAAGCTGTTCTTTATTCCACAATTGATGCAGGGGTGGCAGTTGTCACGTTAAATCGACCGGATGCAGCGAACGCTCTTTCATTAAAAATGTTAAACGAACTGCAGCGCATTCAAGCGGAACTGAAGTTAAATCGAAACGTGCGGGCAGTCATTGTCACAGGTGCGGGGCAAAAAACATTTTGTGCAGGGGCAGATTTAAAAGAGCGGGCAAAAATGAATGAAACACAAGTGCGTCAAACGGTTGCGCTCATTCGAGAAACGATCAATGGGTTTGAACAGTTGCCTCAACCTGTTATTTGTGCCCTGAACGGTGGAGCTTTTGGCGGTGGACTTGAATTGGCGCTTGCATGTGATATTCGCATCGCTGCTGAGCATGCCACGATGGGACTGACAGAGACAGCGCTTGGCATCATTCCTGGTGCAGGAGGGACGCAACGCCTTCCACGGCTTATTGGGATCGGGCGCGCAAAAGAGATGATTTATACAGCAAGGCGCATTTCGGCGCAAGAAGCAGAGCGGATTGGTTTAGTCGAGCGCGTCGTTTCTGCTGAACAATTGTTAGATGAGGCGTTTACGATCGCGACAGCGATCTCGAATAACGCTCCGATTGCCGTTGCTCAAGCGAAAGCAGCAATAAACCATGGGGTGCAAGTCGATATGCATACAGGGCTTGTCATTGAACAAATGGCGTATGAGCGAACGATTCATACAAACGACCGATTAGAAGGATTACGAGCATTCAAAGAAAAACGAAAACCGGTGTACAAAGGGGAGTAAAGGACATGATTTCAAACGAACAATTATCGCTTGTTGAACAGCTACAACAAAAACGAAAACAAATTGAACAAGGGGGCGCGCGCAAATATCACGAAAAAAACGCTGAGCAAGGGAAATTGTTTGTGCGCGATCGCTTGAAACTGTTATTTGATGAAGGGCTACAATTTGAAGATGCATTTTTCGCCAACTGTTTAGCGGACGGACTGCCGGCAGATGGTGTCGTGACAGGAGTCGGGAAAATTAACGGACAAACGGTATGCGTTATGGCAAATGATTCGACCGTCAAGGCAGGTTCGTGGGGGGCAAGAACAGTAGAAAAAATTATTCGCATTCAAGAAACGGCTGACAAACTACGATGCCCGATTTTATATTTAGTCGATTCCGCTGGTGCGCGCATCACGGATCAAATTGAAATGTTCCCAGGACGACGGGGAGCCGGACGTATTTTTTACAATCAAGTGAAATTGTCTGGAAAAGTGCCGCAAATTTGCTTATTGTTCGGACCGTCAGCTGCAGGTGGGGCGTACATCCCTGCGTTTTGTGATATCGTTATTATGGTCGAAGGAAACGCTTCGATGTATCTCGGTTCACCGCGCATGGCGGAAATGGTTATCGGTGAAAAAGTGACACTTGAGGAGATGGGTGGCGCTCGCATGCATTGTTCTGTTTCGGGTTGCGGTGATGTGCTCGTAAAAACGGAAGAAGAAGCGATCGCCTTTGCGCGTAAATATTTGTCGTACTTTCCAGCTAATTTTAGTGAAAAACCGCCGGTGGCGGAACCGAGAGAGCCAAAGGCGTTTGACCAAACGATTGAAGAACTCATTCCGAAAAATCAAAATGCCCCGTTCAATATGTACGATTTAATCGACCGTGTGATCGATGAAGGATCGTTTTGCGAAATCAAAAAGCTGTTTGCACCTGAACTCATTACAGGTCTTGCACGCATTAACGGCCAACCGGTTGGGATTATCGCTAATCAACCGCGCATGAAGGGCGGCGTGTTGTTTCACGACTCAGCCGATAAAGCCGCGAAATTTATTACACTGTGCGATGCATTCCATATTCCGCTCATCTTTTTAGCAGACATCCCTGGTTTTATGATCGGAACGAAAGTGGAACGAGCAGGGATCATTCGTCATGGTGCAAAAATGATTTCAGCGATGTCAGAAGCAACTGTGCCGAAAATTTCAATCATTGTACGAAAAGCATACGGAGCAGGATTATACGCTATGGCAGGACCAGCTTTTGAACCGGATTGCTGCTTAGCTTTCCCGCATGCACAAATTGCTGTCATGGGACCAGAAGCAGCGGTAAACGCGGTATATGCGAATAAAATTGCTGAACTGCCAGAAGAAGAGCGAGCCGCTTTTATTGAGCAAAAACGTGAAGAATATCGAAAAGACATCGATATTTACCGACTTGCTTCTGAAATGGTTGTCGATGGCATTATTGCGCCAAATGAGTTACGTTCTGAACTCATTCGGCGATTAGATGCATATATGTCGAAATATGTGGTATTTTCTGAACGAAAACATGGGGTTTACCCTGTGTAGTTGTCAAGACATATGGTACAATGGAGGCGATGTGTTGTAACATCGCCTTTTTTTTCGGGAAATTTCCCCGGAAATCGACAACAATTTGCACATGTTGTCGATGAAAAGAAAGATGAATTTGTTTTTTTAAAAAACGCTCTTTGTTCCATATTTCCTGTATCTTTTTGTATAATCGAGAAAGGGGATTTGACGTTTGATTTACATATGGCTTATCGCACTATTTTTCATTTATAGCATATTCCCAACGTCGATTGTCCGTATTTCCTCATTTCGTGTACAAAAGAGAGTGAAAAAAGGCGTAGCATTAACGTTTGATGATGGTCCAGATCCACTTTACACGCCTCAGTTGCTTGATTTATTAAAAAAATACAATGTAAAAGCAACGTTTTTCGTTGTCGGCTGGAAGGCGAAAAAATACCCACATCTTATTCAAAGAATGCATGAGGAAGGGCATACGATCGGTTTGCACCATTATTACCATACGAGCAACTGGTTTCTTCCGCCGCTTGTGACGGAATGGGAGCTTGAACGATCAGCACGTGTCATTGAGCACATGACAGGCGTTCGTCCGGTATACTATCGTCCGCCATGGGGACATTTAAACATATGGACGGTGTTGATGCAAAAAAAGTATAAAATCGTCATGTGGACATATATTCTTGGTGATTGGAGAACTTCATTAGGTGTGGATCGCCTTTATGAGCGGTTAATGAGCAGTATAAAAGATGGGGCGATCATCGTATTGCATGATAGCGGTTCGACCATTGGGGCTGACGAACATGCGCCAGCGAACATGTTACGAGCATTAGAGCAATTACTGCAACATTGTTCTGTTCAATGGGTAAAAGTGAACGAGCAATAAAGGGGAATGAGGAAATGGAAGCGAACAACATTTTAATGTATATTCAATCCCACGGTTATATTGTATTATTTCTCTCGTTATTTTTCGGTATTGTCGGTATTCCCGCACCTGAAGAATCACTTTTGTTTTTCGTCGGCATATTTATTTCACACGATCAATTGCATTTATTTAAAAGCTTATTTTTCGCGATTTCCGGGGCGACAGTTGGGATGGTTGTTGCCTATATGGCTGGCTATACGTTTGGTTCAGCGCTGTTATTTAAATATGGACATTATATTGGTTTTCATCGTCGGCGTTATCGGTATGTTTATCGTCACTTTCGAAAACGAGCTCCTTGGATTATTACATTTGGTTATTTTATTCCAGGTGTTCGTCAGTTATCTCCATACATGGCTGGGGTTGTTCGCGTTCCATTTCTCCCGTTTCTTTTTTTGTCGTTTATTGGATCAGCGTTTTGGATTAGTTTATTTATATTTGTCGGGAAGTTTCTTGGGGAGCGTATACATATTCCTCTTTACTTATTACCGTGGATAACGATTGTATTTTTTAGTTTATTTTTCATTGGGCTATATGTGAAAAGAAGAAAAACAAATTAAAGGGAGTTCGCATAATGATGAACATTCTCGTACTACCTTTGTTTCAAATGTCATCTGGCCATCATCAGGTGGCCGATGCGCTCATATATTCATTGCAACATCGTTTTCCTAACGTTTCTTGCGAAAAACTTGATTTCTTAAGTTATTGTAATGAACAAATGGAAAGGCGAGTAGCGGACTTTTATCTTCGCTGGATTTCGTTATCACCGCACTCATATGAGTGGATGTACCAACGATGGATGAAAAAATTTGAACAACCAGCGATGGAACCGTGGTTGCTTTATTTTGAAAAGAAGATGAAACGTCTCCTTCAAGAGAAAAAACCAGATCTCGTCATATGTACGCATTCGTTTCCTTCGCACGTGTTGCAGCGATTGAAACAAAAAGGCGCTGTAACAGTGCCTGTTATAAACGTATATACAGACTTTTTTTTAAGCGGCATTTGGGGAAAAACAGCGATTGATTATCACTTCGTTCCGCATGAGGAAGCGAAGCGGTCGCTATGTACGAGGTTTCGTATCGAGCGTCATCGCGTCATTGTGACAGGCATTCCGATCCATGAACATATCGTACCTGCGCAAAAAATAAAGCGACGGATGAATAAACATATTTTAGTGGCTGGCGGCAATCAAGGACTAGGGAAGATGAAACAATTTTTAAAAAACGCTAACCATTCACAGTTAACGTATTCTGTTTTATGTGGTAAAAATGAAAATTTATATGAAGAATTAAAAAGTTGGAACGACCCGCGTATCCGTCCGTTCCGATACATCTCGGATCGAGCAAAAATGAACGAATTGTACGATGAAGTTGATGCGGTTGTGACAAAGCCGGGTGGTGTCACGATGAGTGAAGTGCTCGCAAAAAAACTGCCTGCTTTTACACTTTCGTATTTGCCAGGACAAGAACAAATAAATTTGCATTATTTAAGAAAAAAAGGACTTATTTATCTTCTTCGGGACAATGAGCCTTATGACCAACAATTGATGCGTATATTAACGAATGATGAGGAAATGAATGAATTAGAAGAGCGGATCGAGAGCTATTGGCTCGGACGTGAAAAAACAGCGCAAGAAGCGCTTGCTGAATGGATTGAAACGAATATATATGCAATGAAAAAGCGATGAAATTTGCTCATCGCTTTTATTTTTTTGATTTTCCGTATGTGTCAATGCTTAATTTGACATTGATTTTTTCTAGTGTATCATTTGTGAGCGAAACGAATCCGTTTGTCGTATATTTGCGCCAGTCATTGACGTTTTGACGGTACAATGCGTTCGATAATTGAAGTGTATCGACACCTTCTTTTACTCCGTGCTGGAATAAGCTTTTTATTTCTTTCTCGACTGTTTTTGTTGCGTACTCAATAATTTGTTTCTCAGACATTTGTTCGCGAAGTTCAATGATGCTCCCCGTTGCTTGTATATCAACGGTAAATACAGGGTGACCGTCTTTTATTTTGTACGATATGCTTGCTTTCGGTGCGCGCACGACGAGCGTACCAATCATGTTGCCGTTTGGTTGAATATAAATGGGCGTTCGTCCTGTGCCTTTTGTTACCCAGCGCAAGCCATCTAGTTTATGACGCGGAAGGCATGCTTGTTTATCATAGCGATGTAGAAAACAAACACCGTCTATTTTTAACATCTGTTTCTTTTTTTTATTTTCCGTCCAACTTTTCGTTTCCACCGCAAGAGAAGGGAGTGGAAAGGTGACCGCTTTTTCGTTGGAAGCGGCAATGAGTTGATTCAGTCGCTTCGGTTGAATAAAAGAACTTTGTTCGTAAATGTCTGTCGGATTAGCGAGCAAAGAAAAATATGGTGAATAATCTAGAAATGGTGTTGTTTCAAAAATATGTTCAATCGATTCCTTAGTTGTAAATGCCCAGATCGTATGACGAATTTCGTTGTAACGATCAAGTACATCAATGACATTGCGCACAAGCCCTTTTTTGAGCGCCCGTTCTGTAAAAACGATTCCTTTCACATGTCCCCATGATACACGTTGTTGAATCGCATAATATAGCCGATCTGTCGCAACGTTAAACGTTTCCCCCTTTGCTTTTCCAACGGTAACCGTTGATTTTTGTCTTCCGCCGCCTGCTTCTGCTTTCGCAAGCCCTGTAAAACTAATAAGTTGGGCGTAGGCGATTACTTGTCCGTCTTTGTAGTCCACGCCGATCGCATGAATATAAGCAAGATGATCAATTTCTTTCATCCCCCAGCAGCCGGTTAAAAGGAAACAAAAAAAACAACAAATAAGCGCGCGAGTCATGATTCGTCACCCGGTGTATTATCGTTCGTTTTTAACATTTTCGGGCGAATTTTAAACTTCTTCCATCCGCTCGTAATAATCACTTTCCATATATCTCCTGTTACTGGAGAAATCGGTGCCAAATACGGGACACCAAACGATGTTAAGTTTACAGTATAAACTAAAAGAAAAAACATCGATGCAATAAAACCGAAAAGCCCGAGCATAGAAGAAGCGGCAAGGACGATAAAACGTAAAATGGACACCGTCCCAGCAAGCGATTGATTCACAAGTGTAAATGTTGCGACAACAGATGTTGCCATGGCAACAAGTGTTCCGGGCGCTGCCAGTCCGGCGTTAATGGCGGCCTGACCGATAATAAGACCACCGACGACCGATAACGTTTGTCCAATCGCGATCGGAAGCCGCATGCCTGCTTCTTTAAAAATTTCAAATAGACTGATCATAATAAACGCTTCTAAAGGAGCAGGGAGCGGAACCCCTTGCCTAGCGAGAACGATCGTAGCTAATAACGTAAACGGTAGTTGATCTTGATGGTATGTTATAATGGCTACCCAAAGCCCCGGCAGAAACACAGCGATGCTTACTCCGATTAGTCGAATAAGGCGTTGAAATGACACGAACACAAACGATGTGCTATTGTCTTCAGATGTATTTAATAGAAAAGTTAAATTTGACGGCCCAATTAAGGCAGTTGGTGATCCATCAACAAAGACAGCGAATCGTCCGCTCAGTAGTGCGTTGACGACAAAATCAGGGCGTCCAGAGTAAGCGAAAACGGGAAATAAAGAAAAATATTTTTCGCTTAACAATTCTTCTAATTGGTTTGTTCCTGTTAAGGCATCAATGTTAATTGTGCTTAAGCGACGCTTTAATTCAACAACCGTTTCTTGATTAATAATGTCTTTAATATATAAAATATCAACTTTCGTCCGACTTCTCTTACCAATTAATACTTGTTCAACATGCAAGCTGCTCGTTTTTAGCCGCTTTCGGATGAGCGCGACGTTTTTCGCCACTTCTTCAATAAACCCGTCTTTCGGTCCGCGAATGGATACTTCGGTGTTCGGTTCTTCTGGATTGCGATTCGGTGGATTCGCAAGCGAAATGGAATACATCGCTTCCGCTTCTACAAAGTAAATGACTAAATCCCCATTAAAAACGATAAAATCAAGCTGCTGGGCAGAGACCGATTTTCCGATTAAATGAAGCGGCATTTGTTTATATTTCTCAATGTCCGTTACTGAATATAGCGGATATCGTTGTCCCATGCGTGTAATTGTTGGGAAAATAAATTGTTTGAGTAACTTCGTGTCACATAATTCTTCACAATAAATGAAAATAAGCGAGAGTGGCTTTCGTTCTTCTGAATAAATGGTAGCTGGCATAATGACAACATCTTTACATTGCGCAAAATGTTCTTTTAACGTTCGCTCATCGACAATGATTTCAGCGGTCATGCGGACGCTCTCCTTTCTTTTATACGTATCGCTAACGCGAGGACAAATAATGATGTTGAAAGAAAACAAATGAAGAAAAATGAAATCGGCAGTATCCATTTTTTTAACATATGAAAAAACGTATAATCACTCATCGGTGTCATTGCAGCGAAGAAAATGACGACGTATACAAATATTAAAATCCATCGCCGCGAGGCTTTATTTGTTATGTCAAATAACTCTGGAATGAGCGCTGTCGCAAGCGAAATGCGAATAAACGCCCCTGCTATCCATTGATACACCGATAAAAAATCAAAATGCTCTAAATACGTCCCTAAATTCACCATTCGCCATTGCTCAAAGGCAGGGTAGCGTAAATGACTAGCTTCTGCTGGTCCAAACTCTGTAATGGCTCCAATTGTTGGACCGATCGATAAACTGGCGGCTACAAGCCCGAATAAAACGAGCTTCATAAAAGAAATGTTCGTTTTCATTTGTTGTTGCATAAATAGTAAAAGAACAATTTCACCATATCCGGCAGCGACGTACATCACTCCCTTCCAAACGGGCATCCAGCCATTTTCGAGCATCGGCTTTAACAGTTCATAATTTTTATGTGGGATCGTCGCTAAAGCGACAAATATGCCGAACAATACGACGAAAGGTAAAATAATACCTGACGTTTTAGCGATCGATGGCAAGCCGATGGAAGCATTATAAAAGCAGATGATACAAAGTGTAACAACTATCGCCCAGTTCGGTGTTGCCGTTAAATATGATGTCGTTGTAAACGTTGTCGTATCTTTTAATGTCACAATGCTAATGATGAGTAAATATAAACATGTGACAGAAGCGATAAAATAGGCTATTGGAGCACCGATATTTTCTTTTAGCCATTGAAAGATGTGCGTTTGTTGTGATTGTTTTATAGGAAAATAAATGAGAGGAAGAAACATGACAAGCAATATAAGCCCGATAATGGTCGAGATCCACGCATCTCGTCCAGCAATTTCAAGTAAAACAGGAATGATGATGACATGATTCATAAGACCGATCGATAACATTAAAACGAATAACATTTGTATCGTATTCATAAACACACACCTTTTCCCTTGTTGTATTTTTATCGTTTCCAAACAGGGAAATGATATGCATTGTCACCATCTAGGCTCGTTTCACCATATAAATAAAAAAGTAGTTGTGCTACAATAAATGAAGTGAATGAACAGTCGAGGAGGAACGAACATGAAAATGACGTTAGGTGTATTATATGGCGGCAAATCGCCTGAACATAAAGTATCATTGCAAACGGCGCGTTCGGTTATCAATGCGATAAATAAAGAAAAGTTTCGTGTCGTACCCATTTATATTACAACCGATGGAGAATGGTTGCGTGGGGAAGCGATTGAAGGGGAAGTGCAAGATGTGAAGCAGCTTGCGTTTCAGCAAGGTTTGCCAGCACTTGCGTCTATTGCGAATCGTTCGGAAAAAAATGAGGAGCGCATTGATGTCATTTTTCCTCTTTTACACGGGCCGAACGGAGAAGATGGAACGGTGCAAGGAATGTTAGAATTATTAAACGTGCCGTATGTTGGGAACGGTGTGCTAGCATCAGCTGTCGGTATGGATAAAGTTGTTATGAAGCAACTGTTCGCACAAGCGGGATTAAAACAGGCGCGTTACGTCTTTTTCTTGAAAAAAGAATGGGAAAAATATAAAGAGACTGTATATGAAACAGTAGAACGTGAGCTTGGCTATCCGTGTTTTGTCAAACCAGCCAATGCTGGTTCGAGCGTAGGAATAAGTAAATGTAAAAACCGTGAGCAGCTACAAGTGGCATTCCAAGAGGCGTTTCGTTACGATCGAAAAGTCATCGTCGAAGAAGCGATTGTTGGCCGTGAAGTAGAAATTGGGGTGATCGGAAACGATGAGCCAATTTGCTCTGTTGTTGGGGAAATTGTGCCGAAAAAAGAATTTTACGATTACGAAGCAAAATATGTCGATGGAAATACAGAATTAGTTATTCCAGCGAACATTACAGATAAAGAATACGAAACGATAAAACAAATGGCACTTACCGCTTTTAAAGTGCTCGATTTAGCTGGATTAGTCCGCGCCGACTTTTTCTTGACGGCAGATGGGGAGGCGTATATTAACGAAGTCAATACGATGCCGGGCTTCACGCCGTTTAGCATGTTTCCGCTTTTATGGAAACATACCGACGTATCGTATGAGGAGTTAATTGAACGTCTCATTCAACTAGCGATTGAGCGATATGAAGAAAAACAAAACATTACGTATGTGTTTTAAGGTGATAATATGATTACACGTTCATTAGCTGACATTCAAACAATGATTCCAGGCAGTACGATTGATGAGCGTTTTTCTGCCGTTGTCATTCACGGTGTGTCGACAGATACGCGCACAATTGAGCAAGGAAATTTATACGTTCCGCTAAAAGGAGCGACATTTAACGGCCATCAATTCGTCATGCAGGCGTTTGAAAAAGGGGCAACAGCTGCATTATGGAGCAAACATGAGCCAAATGCACCGAAAGATGTGCCGCTCATTTTTGTTGATGATTCGCTCGTTGCATTGCAACAGCTAGCCCATGCGTATCGAAAACAACTTCGTGCGCGCGTCATCGGGGTGACAGGGAGCAATGGAAAGACGACGACAAAAGATATGATTGCCTCATTGCTTGGGACAGTATATCGTGTGCAAAAAACAGAAGGGAATTTAAATAATCATATCGGTGTGCCGCTAACGCTTCTCCGCCTCAAAGAAGAAACAGAATATGCGGTCGTTGAAATGGGCATGAGCGGCTTTGGAGAAATTGAATTACTCTCTACCCTAGCTGAACCAGATGTTGCGATTATTACAAATATTGGTGAATCACATTTACAAGAGCTCGGTTCGCGTGAAGGAATTGCAACAGCGAAGTTTGAAATTGTAAAAGGATTAAAGCGTGACGGACTGTTTATTTATCACGGGGATGAACCGTTGTTGCAAACGCGTGTGGAAAACGCTAATCTTTCGCATGTTCAAACGTTTGGGATGGAGACGACAAACGATTATTATCCGCTTGATATTCATGTTCAAGCGGATGGAACGGTGTTTGAGGTAAATTGTTGGCCAAATGAAACGTTTCATATGCCGCTTCTTGGCCGTCACCATGTGATGAACGCCCTTGCGGCCATGGCAGTCGCTCGTTTCGCTTCTGTTGATGTGTCCGATATGAAAAAAGGATTTTCGCGTTTATCTGTTACAAAAATGCGCACAGAAGTCATTAAACGTCATGACGGAGTGACGATCATTAACGATGCATATAACGCGAGCCCGACGTCGATGCGAGCTGCCCTTCAGTTGCTCGGACAATTGACAGGATATCGTAAGAAAATAGCGATTGTCGGCGATATGCTTGAATTAGGTGAGCAAGAAATCGCTTTTCACGAACAAATTGGCGAAATGATCGACCCACAAAAAATAGATTACGTATTAACGTACGGAGAGCGTGCGAAAGCGATCGCTGAGCGGGCAAGCAAACGGTTTAGCGAAGGACATGTTCGCTCGTATACAGATAAGGCGAAATTAGCCACAGATGTACAAGCGATGATGGGAGCGGGCGATGTTATTTTATTAAAAGCATCTCGCGGCATGAAGTTAGAGGAAATCATTTCTTTGTTAAATGAGTAAAAAGAGACGTTCAATTTGTTGAAAACATATGCATAAAATGGTATGATGAACAAGAGCTATTTACGGAATGAATTTCAACAAGGCACTTCCGTCTATACGGGAATGCCTTTTTTCGTAAGTTATTTGAAGAAGGAGTATGAAAACATTGGTTACATTTAAAGAATTTGATTTAAGTTCAGAAGTAATGAAAGCAGTTAGTAAAATGGGATTTGAAGAGGCAACACCGATTCAGGCGGCTACGATTCCGCTTAGTCTACAAAATCGTGACGTCATTGGCCAAGCGCAAACAGGAACAGGAAAAACGGCAGCATTCGGCATTCCGCTTGTTGAGAAAATTGATATGAACAACGATGCCGTGCAAGCGATCGTTGTTGCGCCAACGAGAGAATTAGCCATTCAAGTGTCCGAAGAGTTATATAAAATCGGTTCAACAAAGCGTGTGCGTGTTCTGCCGATTTACGGTGGGCAAGACATTGAGCGACAAATTCGGGCGTTAAAAAAACACCCGCACATTATTGTCGGTACACCAGGGCGCATTCTTGATCATATTCAGCGTCGTACGCTCCGTTTACAAAACGTGCATACGGTTGTGTTAGACGAAGCGGATGAAATGTTGAACATGGGGTTTGTGGAAGACATTGAGGCGATTTTAAGCCACGTGCCGACAGAGCGTCAGACGCTTCTTTTTTCAGCGACGATGCCAGAGCCGATCCGCCGCATCGCCGAACGTTTTATGGTCAATCCGGAGCTCGTTCGTGTCAAAGCGAAAGAAATGACTGTTCCGAACATTGAACAATATTATATTGAAATTCAAGAAAAGAAAAAGTTTGACACGTTAACGCGTTTATTAGATATTCAATCGCCTGAGTTAGCGATCGTTTTCGGAAGGACGAAGCGCCGTGTTGATGAGCTAGCAGAAGCGCTCAATTTGCGCGGCTATACGGCTGAAGGGATTCACGGTGATTTAAGCCAGGCGAAGCGTTTATCCGTGCTGCGCAAGTTTAAAGAAGGTTCGATTGATATTTTAGTTGCAACGGATGTCGCTGCACGCGGTTTGGATATTTCTGGTGTGACGCATGTATATAATTTCGATATTCCACAAGACCCAGAAAGCTATGTTCACCGAATCGGTCGAACAGGACGTGCAGGTAAAACGGGAATGGCGATTACGTTTGTTACACCTCGTGAAATCGGACAGTTACATCATATCGAGAAGACGACGAAGCGGAAAATGGAGCGCATGAAACCGCCAACGTTAGATGAGGCGCTTGAAGGTCAACAACGAGCAGCGATCGAAAAACTGCTTGCGACAATTGAGCATAACAACTTATCGTTTTACAAACGTGCAGCAGAAGAATTGTTAGAAGAGCACGACTCCGTTTCACTTGTTGCCGCATGTATTAAAATGTTAACGAAAGAGCCTGATATGACGCCAGTGCAGTTGACAGAAGAGCCACCGGTGATGAAAAAAGAGAAAAAGCGACAAGTGCAGACGCGTCAACGCCGCAATGAAACGCGTGGCCGTGGAGCAAAAACGCGTGCGAAACGATAGGAGCTGTCTTCGTAGATAGCTTCTTTTTCTTTATTGGAGGGATATGGATGATTGTTGGTATTGGAATTGACATTGTGGAATTAAGTCGTATTGCTCAGTTGATCGAACAACAACCGAAATTTATTGACCGCATTTTAACACATAATGAGCGCATTCGTTTTCAACAATTATCGCCAAAACGAAAAGTTGAGTTTATGGCTGGGCGCTTCGCGGCAAAAGAAGCGTATGCGAAAGCGGTTGGGACGGGGATTGGCACACATGTTTCATTTCACGATATTGAAATTCAAAATGATGAAAACGGTAAACCATATATCGTTTCCCCAGCATTGACTGAACGTGTGCACGTCTCCATTTCACATAGCGAACATTATGCTGTTGCTCAAGTAATCATTGAACGCTTGTCAAGCTAGTCTGCATATTCTCCCGCTTGACCTCATATGATGGCTTATGAAGGAAGTCCAAATGAGGTAAAGGGGTTGAAAAAATGAGACGAACATTGCTTTTTTGGTGCCTGCTTCTTTTCATTGTAGGCAGTTTGGCCGCTTGCGGAGAAAAGTCGCAACAAGATGTATTAAAAGCGCTCGATGAAAAAGTGCAAACGATGTCTGGGTACAAAGCAGAAGCAAAAATGACGCTTCAAACAGGAACAGAGCCACAAGTGTATGAAATTGAAATTTGGCATAAGTCGCCAAATTACTACCGAGTGAACTTAAAAAATGCCCAGCGTGACCAACATCAAATGATTTTGCGTAACGATGAAGGAGTATTTGTATTAACGCCTGCGTTAAATAAAAGTTTTCGCTTTCAAAGCGACTGGCCGCAAAACACAAGTCAAGTATACTTGTATGAATCGCTCGTAAAAGACATTTTAGCTGATTCGAAAGCAGATTTTAAAGCGACAAAAAACCATTACGTGTTCCAAACGAAGACAAATTACGAAAACAAAAAAATGTTGCCAAAACAAGAAATTACATTAAACAAAAAAGATTTAACTCCAGTGAAAGTGACCGTTATGGATATTGACTCGCAACCGATGTTAACTGTTGAGTTTTCAAAAGTAGAATGGAACGCCGCATTTGATGATAATGCTTTTGATGTCAGTAAAAACATGACGAGAGCGAAGTTAGAAAATGAGCAAGAAGCGACGACAGAAGCGAATCAACAAGCGGTGCCCGTCATGTATCCGACGTATGAGCTCGATGGGGTGAAGCTTGTTGAGGAAAAAGAATTTACAACAGCGAACGGCAAGCGAATCGTCATGACATTTGCCGGAGAAAAGTCGTTTACGCTTGTACAAGAAAAGGCGCATGCTGTACCAACAGCGAACGTATCGACAACCGTTAAAGGCGAGCCAATTGATTTAGGATTTGCGGTTGGAGCAATGACAAACGGAACGTTGACGTGGACGTATAAAGGAGTTGATTTTATTCTCGCTTCCCAAGACTTAACGAGAGATGAAATGGTTGCGATTGCTCGTTCCGTACAAGGAAAGATGATGAAGTAAGACTCGCGTGGCGGGTCTTTATTTTTTTGTTGACATGGCGCAAGGGGAAAAGAAATAATCAAACGTGAACACATTTTTGAAGGGGTTTGAAAGGATGGAGCAAGCATTTTATCGCGATACATGGGCAGAAATTGATTTAGATGCGATTTTTTATAATGTGCAATCGATGAAACAGCATGTCGGTCCACATGTCGATGTGATTGCTGTGGTAAAGGCAAACGCTTACGGGCATGGGGATATCCAAGTAGCGAAAACTGCGCTGGAAGCAGGGGCAACGAGATTAGCAGTCGCTTTTTTAGATGAGGCGCTAGCACTGAGAAAAAAAGGAATTTCTTCAGACGTCCCGATTCTCGTACTTGGAGCGACAAACGCTCAATATGCACCGTTAGCTGCCAGTCAAAACATTGCATTAACTGTTTTTCGAGCCGAGTGGTTTGAGCAAGCATTCATGTATGGACCGTATGAGCAACCGTTGAATGTTCATATCAAATTGGATACAGGGATGGGGCGGTTAGGAGCTAAAACGAAAGAAGAAGTGCAACAAATTGTAAACGTAGTTGAACAAAAAGACTCGTTTGTCATTGAAGGAGTATATACGCACTTTGCAACAGCCGATGAACAAAATGTTGATTATTTTTCGTTTCAATACGATACATTTATGCACATGCTAGAGTGGTTTCCTGTGAAACCTCCCCTCATTCATTGCGCCAATAGTGCAGCGGGACTGCGTTATCCTGATCGAGTATTTAATGCGGTACGCTTAGGCATCTCGATGTATGGGTTGGCACCGTCGCAAGAAATGAAACCATTGTTGCCTTATCCGTTAAAAGAAGCGTTCTCGCTCCATAGTCGTTTAACGCATGTGAAAAAGGTGAAAGCGGGAGAAAAAATAAGTTACGGAGCGACATATGAGGCGGAAGCAGATGAGTGGATTGGTACTGTTCCAATCGGTTACGCAGACGGTTGGTTACGTCGTATGCAACATTTTTCTGTTCTTGTTGATGGGAAGCGTGTCCCAATTGTTGGACGTGTTTGTATGGATCAAATGATGGTTCGTTTGCCGTATGAACTTCCCATTGGTACAAAAGTGACGCTCATCGGTGAACAGCAAGGTGAGCGCATTTCCGTTGATGATGTTGCGGCCCATTTGAACACAATTAATTATGAAATCCCTTGTACAATTAGTTATCGTGTTCCCCGTATTTTTTTAAAAAATAAGAGTATAATTGAAGTGAGAAATGCGGTATTATAGTAGATGGGTGGAATGAGAACGATTGTTTTCGAAAAATTTCTACAAAATTTGGACAAATGATGCTGGAAATGACTTTGCATCGCGATGATGAAATGGTATGATGTAAATTGGGAGCAACTATGTGGTGTAGTTTAGTTGGAGGTGTGTGTTTGTGTCTGAATCCAGCGCAACAACAGAAATTGTTATTCGGTTACCGCAGGCGTTAGTGAGCGAATTAGATGGAATTGTGAAGCAAGAAAACGGCAGCCGAAATGAGCTCATTTATCAAGCGATGAAAATGTACATCCGCGAACGGAAAAAACGTCAAATTCGAGAAGCGATGAGACGTGGGTATATGGAGATGGCGAAAATTAATTTGTCGCTTGCATCGGAGGCTTTTCTTGCGGAATATGAAGCTGACCACACCGTTGAACGCTTAGTTAGCGGGGGGTAATCTTTTGATTGTCAAACGTGGTGACGTGTATTTTGCCGATCTTTCTCCAGTAGTTGGATCTGAGCAAGGGGGCGTGCGCCCTGTGCTTGTTATTCAAAATGACATTGGGAACCGTTTCAGTCCAACCGTCATTGTTGCTGCCATTACTGCGCAAATTCAAAAAGCGAAGTTGCCCACACATGTTGAAATCGACGCAAAGCGCTACGGATTTGAACGGGACTCTGTCATTTTGCTTGAACAAATTCGGACGATCGATAAACAGCGTCTGACAGATAAGATTACCCATCTAGATGACGAGATGATGGATAAAGTAGATGAAGCGTTGCAAATTAGTCTTGGTCTTATTGATTTTTAATATGTCGAAAAATAGCTACATTGTGTAGCTATTTTTGTTTAGAGGAGGAATTTTGTTTGGAACTACTAAAGCAGTTGGCTATGAAATTACATATTCCATTTGTACACGTCCAACATGTTATTCAGCTTTATGAGGAAGGAAATACGATTCCGTTTATTGCTCGTTACCGAAAAGAAATGACTGGTGCGCTTGATGAAGTGCAAATTCGCACCATTTTAGATGAATGGAATTATTTACAAAACTTAACGAAACGAAAAGAAGAAGTGATTCGCTTAATCGATGAGCAAGGAAAATTAACGGACGAACTGAAAGAAGCGATTACAAAAGCAACGAAACTGCAAGAAGTAGAAGACTTATATCGTCCATATAAACAAAAGCGACGAACAAAAGCGACAATTGCAAAAGAAAAAGGGCTGGAACCTTTTGCAGAATGGTTATTAACGTTTCCGAATGAGTCGATTACAGAACGAGCACAATTGTTTATTGATGAGCAAAAAGAAGTACATACGATCGAAGAAGTGATACAAGGTGCCAAAGATATTATTGCTGAAAAAGTGTCCGATGACGCAACGCTTCGTCAATGGATTCGTCAGCAAACGTGGCAAACAGGAATGATCGTTTCTGTTGAAAAAGAAGTAGAAAAAGACGAAAAGCGTGTATTTGAAATGTATTACGATCATCGTGAACCGATCGCTAAAGCGCCCGCCCATCGTGTTTTAGCGATGAACCGCGGCGAAAAAGAAGAAGTTTTACGCATTGCAATTGATGTAGATGCTGAACGAATTATTACATACATTCGTAAACAAGTTATACGAAATGAGCGCTCATCGGCGGCCGACATTGTTGCTGAGGCGATTGAAGATGCATATAAACGTTTAATCGCCCCGTCTATTGAGCGAGAAGTACGAAATGAGTTGACAGAACATGCGGAAGAACGAGCGATCCACATTTTCGCTGAAAACTTACGCAACTTGCTGTTACAACCACCGTTAAAAGGGAAGGTCGTTTTAGGGATTGATCCAGCATATCGTACAGGATGTAAGTTAGCTGTTGTCGATGAAACCGGAAAAGTACTTCATATTGATGTCATTTATCCGCATCCACCGAAAAATGAGGTGGAGAAAGCGAAAGAAAAATTAAAGCAATTACTTCATACGTATCAAGTGGAGTTAATTGCCATTGGCAACGGAACGGCATCGCGAGAAACAGAGCAGTTTGTAGCCGATACAATTTCTGAGTGGGAAGGAAACGTGTTTTATTTAATTGTCAATGAAGCAGGGGCAAGTGTATATTCTGCGTCAGATTTAGCGCGGAAAGAGTTTCCACATCTACAAGTTGAGGAGCGAAGCGCTGTATCGATTGCTCGACGTGTTCAAGACCCGCTTGCTGAATTAGTAAAAATTGATCCGAAGTCTGTAGGGGTTGGACAATATCAGCATGACGTGTCGCAAAAAAAGCTTGAGCAATCGTTGCAGTTTGTCGTAGAAACGGTTGTCAATCAAGTCGGTGTAAACGTTAATACAGCTTCTCCAACGTTGTTGCAATATGTATCTGGTTTAACGAAGACAGTAGCCGAAAATATTGTAAAATATCGTGAAGAACACGGGAAATTTACAAATCGTGAGCAATTAAAACATATTCCACGCCTT
Organism: Anoxybacillus ayderensis; assembly: GCF_000833605.1. GTDB lineage: Bacteria > Bacillota > Bacilli > Bacillales > Anoxybacillaceae > Anoxybacillus > Anoxybacillus ayderensis. The sequence continues at coordinate 22,824 of NZ_JXTG01000023.1, forward strand.
GGAGCGAAAACGTACGAACAATGCATTGGTTTTTTGCGCATCATAGATGGAGATGAGCCGTTAGACCGTACACCAATCCACCCAGAACGTTATGAAGAAGTGTATCAATTGTTACGTCGCCTCGGTTTTTCGACAGAAGCGATCGGAAGTGAGCAATTGCGAGTTGCACTTGAAGGAATAAATATAGAAGAAACAGCACAAGAACTGAACATAGGGGTATTGACGCTTCAAGATATTATCGATGCGCTTAAGCGTCCAGAGCGCGATCCGCGCGATGATTTGCCAAAGCCTATTTTAAAGCAACATGTGTTGAAGATGGAGGACTTGAAAAAAGGTATGGAATTAGAGGGAACGGTACGAAACGTTGTTGACTTCGGCGTATTCGTAGATATTGGTGTAAAGCAAGATGGACTTGTTCATATTTCGAAACTAAGCAATCGATATGTGAAACATCCACTTGATGTTGTGTCAGTCGGCGATATTGTGAAAGTATGGGTTGATTCGGTCGATTTACAAAAAGAGCGCATCGCTTTAACGATGATTCCCCCAACATCGGAAAACACACTGTCATGAGCAGTGTGTTTTCCGGTAAAAAAACCAACATTGATTGAGAAGTTTAATTTGAGCGCGATTTTTTTCATAATATGCACGGCGCATTTGGTTTCTTAGCCACATCGGCATGACGATCACCTTCAAATTGTTTTTTTATTATGTTATGAGTAAAAGAGCCCAATAGTGAAAGGACGGAAGTAAAATGGATGAGCGCGAGTTGCAGGAGCTTGTTGAGCGCATATCGTTACATATATTTCATAAGCCGTTTCGGCATCGGGCGATATTTAACGACCGGTTAAAGACGACAGGTGGGAGATATTTACTTTCTACGCATAACATTGAACTGAATCGAAAATATTACGAACAACATGGGGAAGAAGAGCTCATTCAAGTAATTAAGCACGAATTATGCCACTATCATTTACACCTAGAAGGAAAAGGTTATCGCCATCGCGATCGTGATTTTCGAGAATTGTTACAAAAAGTACAAGCCCCACGCTTTTGCAAACCTGTTGTATTAGCAAAGACGGGAAAGAAATATTATTATGAATGCACATCATGTCATTATATATATGTGCGAAAAAAAGCGATGGATACGAATCGATATGTATGTGGACGCTGTCGAGGAAAATTAAAAAAAATAAAAAGAGAGTGTTGACAAGCCAAATCTTCATGTGCTAAATTATAAAAGCCGTCGTCATTCGATGAGAAAAAACAAGTGAAAAAAAGACGGTTGACAGACATAAAAAGAATAAATATAATATAAGCAGTCCTAATGATTAGATTGTTCCACAGTAGCTCAGTGACGAGCAATGCTTCTTTGGTTAGGCTGCGAGTTGCCTCGACGCATCCATCATCATTAAGTATGCTAGTAGAGGAAGAGGCAGTAAAGTTAAACTATAATATTGGTTAGGTAGTATGAATCACCTTTATTATTATTCCGCAGTAGCTCAGTGGTAGAGCACTCGGCTGTTAACCGAGCGGTCGTAGGTTCGAATCCTACCTGCGGAGCCATTGGAGAAGTACCCAAGTGGCTGAAGGGGACGGTTTGCTAAACCGTTAGGTCGTTCTTTTACGGCGCGCGGGTTCAAATCCCGCCTTCTCCGCCAGGAAGACAATGAACATGGCCCGTTGGTCAAGTGGTTAAGACACCGCCCTTTCACGGCGGTAACACGGGTTCGAATCCCGTACGGGTCATCCTTTGGAGTGCTCATTTTGTTCACTCCATTTTATTTCGGAGGATTAGCTCAGCTGGGAGAGCACTTGCCTTACAAGCAAGGGGTCGGCGGTTCGATCCCGTCATCCTCCACTCTTTTTGGTCCCGTGGTGTAGTGGTTAACATGCCTGCCTGTCACGCAGGAGATCGCGGGTTCGATCCCCGTCGGGACCGCCATTTAAAAAAGTTTTTTAGAGTGTTTTAACATACATGTTCGATTGTTTGTTGGGCTATAGCCAAGCGGTAAGGCAACGGACTTTGACTCCGTGATGCGCTGGTTCGAATCCAGCTAGCCCAGCCATTGATGTAACGAGCCATTAGCTCAGTAGGTAGAGCATCTGACTTTTAATCAGAGGGTCGGAGGTTCGAGTCCTCCATGGCTCACCATGTATGCGGGTGTGGCGGAATTGGCAGACGCACCAGACTTAGGATCTGGCGCCTTTGGCGTGGGGGTTCAAGTCCCTCCACCCGCACCAGTCGGTCGGTTTTTTAACAATATGCGGTCGTGGCGGAATGGCAGACGCGCTAGGTTGAGGGCCTAGTGGGGGCAACCCCGTGGAGGTTCAAGTCCTCTCGGCCGCATCTAAAAAACTTGACTTTGATTGATGAAATATGATATATTGAAAAGGTCGTTAAAAATGCGCCCGTAGCTCAATTGGATAGAGCATCTGACTACGGATCAGAAGGTTAGGGGTTCGAATCCTCTCGGGCGCGCCATGTTTATATCAATGAGGACGGGAAGTAGCTCAGCTTGGTAGAGCACATGGTTTGGGACCATGGGGTCGCAGGTTCGAATCCTGTCTTCCCGACCATCTCGTATGTAATGTTGATGAAAATTAATTAACAACGTGCGGGTGTAGTTTAGTGGTAAAACCTCAGCCTTCCAAGCTGATGTCGTGGGTTCGATTCCCATCACCCGCTTTGATGTTCCTTGAAAACTGAACGAAGCGAAAAGCGTACAGAAGCTAAGGATAACTTTTCTATGGAGAGTTTGATCCTGGCTCAGGACGAACGCTGGCGGCGTGCCTAATACATGCAAGTCGAGCGGACGATTCAAAAGCTTGCTTTTGGATCGTTAGCGGCGGACGGGTGAGTAACACGTGGGCAACCTGCCCTGTAGACGGGGATAACACCGAGAAATCGGTGCTAATACCGGATAACACGGAAGACCGCATGGTTTTTCGTTGAAAGGCGGCGCAAGCTGTCGCTACAGGATGGGCCCGCGGCGCATTAGCTAGTTGGTGAGGTAACGGCTCACCAAGGCGACGATGCGTAGCCGACCTGAGAGGGTGATCGGCCACACTGGGACTGAGACACGGCCCAGACTCCTACGGGAGGCAGCAGTAGGGAATCTTCCGCAATGGACGAAAGTCTGACGGAGCAACGCCGCGTGAGCGAAGAAGGCCTTCGGGTCGT
>NZ_JXTG01000024.1 GCF_000833605.1 Anoxybacillus ayderensis
CCTGTGGCAAGCAAGCCAATCATCGAGCGAATGACATCGCTATGGGAAATGTGCACTTCTCGACGAACCGTTGGAAGCCGAAGTGCGTTTACCCGTTTATCCAGTTTCGTTCGATGGAGTAAGTAGCCCACGAGAGCAAGCCCAGCACTTGGAGTAATCGCTTCATCTGTCAATACAAACCGAATCGGGAAATCTTTCATCACATTCACCTACTTGATGAAGAATCGTCAACGTCGTTTTCCCTTATCGTATCAACGGTTTGCGACCATTGTAAAGATGTTTTGTCACGGATTCAGGATCCACTTATATTGGCTGAACATATCCAACGAGATTTACTTGAAACGGTTCAAATTCCTATCAGTATCGGTATTGCACCGAACAAATTTTTAGCGAAAATGGCAAGTGAAATGAAAAAGCCGCTCGGCATCACGGTTTTACGCAAACGGGATGTTCCGAACGTACTATGGCCGTTGACGGTAGAAACGATGCACGGAGTAGGAGAGAAAACCGCCAAAAAGCTGAATGCAATGGGGATTGCCACGATTGGCGATTTAGCAAAAGCGAACGAAATAGCTCTGCAACAAACTCTCGGAATTTATGGCTCTCGTTTAAAAGAATGGGCAAACGGGATCGATCATCGCCCTGTCAACCCAGAAGAAGGGGAAAAGCGGAAATCGATTGGCAATTCGATCACTCTTCCGTACGATGTCACAGAGCAGCGGGTTCTTTTGGATATCCTTCGTCAATTAGCCGAGTCTGTCGGCCGACGAATGAAACAAAAGCGGGTGGTGTCGGCAACCGTTCAGTTGACGATTCGCTACCACGACTTCCAAACGATCACCCGCAGCAAAACGTGGGACAACCCATTTCAAGAAGCGGAAGAGATTTTTCGCTATGCGGCGTATTTATTGAAAAAACATTGGAACGGCGAGCCTATCCGCTTGCTTGGCATTACCGCATTAGACGTGTTTGATCGCAAAGAAGCGGTCAAACAGCTTGATTTGTTCCATTATGAAGAAGAAGCAAAAACCGAAGCGTTATGGAAAACGGTAGAGAAACTCCGAAAAAAATTCGGTGGCACAGCAATTCAAAAAGGTGCCGCCTTGGTAGAAAAAAAGGGGGAGCAACAAAATTAAGACATCTATAGTAATAAACTAACTTTCAAACAATCGATTGCAAAATAATAAAAATGGGAGGCATTTGTGGGTACATATTATAGCTTAGGGATTATTAGTGAATTTGTGGCTGAATCAGAAAAGACTTTAACTCAAGCTGAATGGGAACAGCTTTTAACAAAACGATTAGATTTAAGTTTGTTCCAACTAACTATCCATGGAAATAAAATTTATGGATCGCTTTATCCAGAAATTTTCAAGGAAAACATTAAAGATTTCTACCAAATTCTAAAGGAAATTGCTGGACCGAACCGAAGTGAAAACATTGATTATTATGAAAAGACATTCGGAAGTAATCTAGATGATTATCATTATTCCGAAACCGTTCTTTTCGTTGAAGGTTCTGACGGTTCTTTAATTAAAATTGGCGTCCGCTTTGCTCTACTATTTGTTGAGGGGAAGGTAAGTGTTGAAATTTTTAACACTGAGCCTCATTTAATAAACTGGTTATTTCGCAACAGTAAAATAGCGAATAAGCTTGCCGGATGTGTTATAAGCGAGATTGTGTAACTAAAAAACCTAAGAGGGCAGTAATAAATAGCAACTGCCTTGTTTTTTGTTTTTATTATTAGTTTACATAACATAAATTATAGGAAGTTATACAAAATTTATCTCACATAAAAAGTAAACTTTTATTTTTGAGACAGAAAAGAAAATAAAAACGTAGCTGTTTTATAGTTGACGAAACGAACTACAGCTACGTTTTACGATAAAATGCATACACCACATAATCCGTCCTTTCTTATTTAAGCAATATCCTCATTGCAATAGCGAACACCTTTGTATTGAATACGGATCGGGATTTGTTTTTCTCGTTCGTACTGGCGGCATAGCTTTTTCGCTTTTATGCACGCATCCATCATTCCGCGAGCAGTAATTGCTTCTTCCCATACAACTGGTTGTTGATGATGTGTACTAAAATTGAAAATATACTGTTTCATATAAATCCTCCCTTCTTTTTTCTTTGTATATCTTCAAACATTCATTCCGATTATTATTATAATGCAAACCTGTATTATTATTATTATAATGCAAACCTGTATTACAAAAAAGATTGAAACTGTTACAACATTGTAAACTTTTACAATAGATCGTGTAAATAAAAAACAAGCCTAAGGAAACACCCTTAGACTTGTCCGCTTTCATTTGAACTCAAACTTATTTGCCCACAGCTTTTTTCACATGTCCTTCTTTGCGCGTTGGCCAACATTCAACACCTTTTAACCCTTCAATATCGTCAGCATAAAATACAGGATCTTCTCCGCGTTTACGTTTTGCCATATAGTCATCAAGCGCTTTGAACGCAATACGACCAAGTAAACCGATTGCTACTAAGTTGGTTAATGCCATAAGCGCCATCGCTAAGTCAGCTAAATCCCAAACAATTTGTAAGCTAGCAAGCGCTCCGAAAATAACCATTCCGATTGCTAGGACGCGATAAACGAATAAAGCTGTTTTTCCTTTACTAATAAATTCAATGTTTGCTTCACCGTAGTAATAGCTTCCGATGATTGAGCTGAAAGCGAACATGAAAATAGCTGCTGATAAGAAAATACCTGCCCAAGAACCGAAGTGCTCAGAAAGTGCTGCTTGTGTTAATTCAATACCAACAAGTTCGCCCGTTTTATACGTATCTGACAATAAAATGATAAATGCTGTAGCACTACATACAAGTAATGTGTCGAAAAATACCCCTAGTGCTTGAATAAAACCTTGTTTCGCTGGATGTGAAACTGTTGCTGTTGCTGCAGCGTTTGGTGCACTACCCATACCAGCTTCATTGGAGAACAATCCGCGTTTTACCCCCATCATAATTGCAGCGCCCATACCACCGCCCACAACTTGTTCTAAACCAAAAGCACTCTTAAAAATTAAAGCAATAACTGCTGGAATTTCAGTAATGTTTATTACCATTACATACAATGCTAATCCGATGTAGAAAAACGCCATGATTGGAACAATAATTTCAGAGAAACGAGCAATGCGTGTAACTCCACCGAAAATAATGACTGCTGTTAATGCCGCTAAAAGGAAAGCGGTTACATAAGGGTTCACGCTAAATGAATTTTTAAACGCTGTAGCAATTGTATTGCTTTGCACGGCGTTAAATGTTAATCCGAAACTTGCGATAATTGTGAAAGCAAAAATTGTGCTCATCCAACGTGCGCCCAATTGTTTCTCCATATAATATCCTGGGCCACCTTTAAAACCAACATCGCTTTTTACTTTAAAAATTTGCGCTAATGTACTTTCAACAAATGCGCTTGCTCCACCTAAAATCGCAACAAGCCACATCCAAAATACTGCTCCTGGACCACCGATTGCTAAAGCCATCGCAACCCCAGCAACGTTACCCGTTCCGATACGTGTCGCAGCACCAATGAAGAATGCCTGAAGTGAAGAAATTTCTTTTTTCCCTTTTGACTCAGGGGATTTTTCTTTTAGGATTCGAAACATTTCTCCAATCAAGCGAATTTGTGCAAATTTCGTCCCGATCGTGAAATACAAACCGAGACCGAGCAATAAACCGATAATGACATAAGACCAGAGAATGTTGTTTAAAAATCCGACTGCTTGATTAATGAGCTCCATACACTTCCTCCTTAAAAATAAATAATTAAGATAATTAGTAAGATTATTAATCTTGCAATAGTATTATCTGAAAATTAAATTTATACGTCAATAGAAAAAAATAGAAAAACACAACCGTTTTACAGCGTTAAAGGAACAAAATTGAAAATAAATTATTTTTGTATACTATTCCAAAACAATCTTAACAACAAGTATTTTATTTTCTCACATACTATTCAAATACAATCTTTTTTTAAAAAAATTTTTTGTTAACTAAAAATTTTTTTTAATTAACATAAAAACACCCAAAATGACGGGTGTTTTTACAATTTGTATAACAATAATTTTTTTAGTAAAGGGGCTAAAAATGTCGGTAACTGTTCTACATTTGGAACAATGACATGATAATGTCCATATATATTTTCAATCGTTTTTTGTTGACTTTCGGTAATCATTCCGTTAGCTAAAAACACATTGACTACTTCAATTCCTAATTTTCTCGCTTCCGTCACCGCTTCATGTGTATCTACAATACCGTTTTGATCGTATCCAAAGGCTGCTGGTTCCCCATCCGAAAAGACGAGTAAAAATTTTTGTTTTTCGTTTCGTTTTTGCAACTCTTCTGTCATTAGCCGAATGGCCAAACCATCGCGATTATCTTCTTGAGGTTCTAGCTGCATAATTTCCGCTCCACGTCCCTTTTTCAAAGACGCATCAAAATCAATAACTGTTTGAAAATAATTTGGTTGATAAGACGGTGTCGCTTCGTTTGTATCCTCCCAAAAACCAACAATTTTATGTGGAACGCGAAGCGCTCGGAGGGATTCGTGAAATAAAACAATCCCCCTTTTCGTTTCTTCCATTTTGTCATACATCGATGCAGAACAATCGACAAGCAACACAAAAACAGCGTCTAACAAAGGAGATGTTTCATGCTTTTTATAAAATAAACGTGGATGAGCCTCGATAAAAAAGCGTAATAGCTTTTTATTTAAACGTCCGGCATGTAAATCTGTACGCGGATGTATTTTTTTATGCTCGAGTACTTTTTCAATTGTTTGCGTCAACTTTTTTTGATACGGCCTAATGGCTTCTCGATCACGTTCATACTGTCTCATTTGTTGTACTGTTGGTGGCGAAGCATCTACAAATATCGGTTTCGCATAACGATTTTCTTTTCCGTATTCGTACTCCGAACGTCCAAAAAGCCCTTGGCGATATTGTTGTTGTTCTAAATGCGTATAATCATTATGCGTCGTTTTTTGTGATGAACCGTGCACGATCCCAAGCGCTTGATCTCCCGCTTCTCCTTGACGAACTCCTTCGCCAAGCAAATCCGTTTGCGTTCCTTGCTCTAGATCAAACTGCAAAAAACTGTTTGTCATATCGCTTGTTTCGCGATGCCATGTATGCATCACTTCTTGAAAAATCTCTTCGTCTTTCGATTTCTCATCGAGCACATCATGATTTTTCAGCGGATCTTTGCGGCGAATATCTTCCCTATCTTCTTGCTGATCAGTGTAAATGTACTCTGGGAGATGAAAATATATGTTTAACATATCGGCATCTAACAATTCATCTAACACATCTACAACTGTAAGTACAATACGTGAAATATGATCGGTCGATTTTGCATCATATACATTTCGTATTTCACGCTCAACAAACGGAAGAGCGGGTCGCAATGGTTCAGGGAGAAAAACTTCCTGCTCTGGATGTTCCGCCGTTAATAATAAATATAGAAAATTAAACAATGCGTCTGTATGAACGCTTTTTACCATATTGACGTTCCATTGCGTTTGAAAATAATGACGATACACCTGTTTTCGAATGATAAACGATTTTTTTGTTCCAGGACGCACACGTCGACATACATCTTCTAAACGAAGATCTTCAAGCAACATAAACAGTTGTTTAGCGAAATTCCGAATAGAATAGCCCTTCACTTGATTAAGAAAAGAAATAATATGTTCGTCATTTGTATGATAAAAATTTCCGATCGTTCGCAAAAACACATCACTTTTTAGCCCATATACGTACTGCTCTTTTGGACGATTGTCCCAAAAATGACTAACAACCACTTTTTTATGTTGTCGATCAAGATACGACTGATAGCCAAATTCGAGCTCCATTTGCTCATCTTTTGTTAATGTTTTCACTAAATCAGATAGCTCCATAAACAAAAAAGAATCGACTTTTTTATCATTAAACATAATAAAACGATTCATTCAGCCACCCTCATTCATCAAACAACGTTTCTGCTAAATTACGCACCGCGGCTTTTTCACGATCATCTTCTAATTTTTCAACGATCGCCCGCTCGATTGCTCGTCGTGGTGGAATGTATACTGCTAAATCACAAGCATCGATTAATGCCCGAATCGAAGCTGCTTCTTCTGATACATATCCTTGCTTTACTTGAACAATTAAATCCGCTGACAATGTGACAAAACGATCCAATAACGTATCATTCGTCAGCTTCGTTTGCTGTTTCAAAATACTTTTTAACGCCTCCCCTTGAACGTACGGTACGTCAATGACAACAAAACGGTTTTTTAACGCTTCGTTTAACGGAACTGTTCCAACATATCCTTCGTTAATGGCTGCAATGACACCAAATGTCGGCTTTGCCTTTACGACTTCAGCAGTAAACGGATTTGTAATCGTTTTTCGATAATCGAGCACCCCGTTTAAAATGGGCAACGTTTCTGGCTTAGCCATATTAATCTCATCGATGTATAATAAATGCCCTTTTGTCATCGCTTGAATGACTGGCCCCGGTACAAATTCAATCGTTGCTTGCCCATTTGTTTGTTGAATCGTTTTAAATCCAAGCATTGCCTCAGCATCTAAATCGATCGAACAGTTTATGCTATGCATGGGCTGTCCAAAAAAGGTTGATAATGTTTCTGCTAATTTTGTTTTTCCTGAACCTGTCGGACCTTTTAATAACACATTTTTTCCTAACGCTAAAGCGATAATCGCGTCATATAAAATGGATTCATGGGCTGGTGTGTATGCAGTAGCCCCGATTCGTTCGATTTCGTCATGTTTAAACATTTCTCTTCTCTCTTCTATCATCGTTTGAATCGTTTCAGGAAGTGAAAATGATTGTGTATACATCATGATGTCAACCCTTTCTATGTTTTCATACGTACGTATTGTACAAAAAATGCACTCATTTGTACAAACAAACAAATTGTTTAACATAATAACATTATGTTAATAAAAAATAAAAAAGGAGCCACTCGGCATTATCGACTTTTGACGAGTAGCTCAACTGCTTCTTGAATAAGCTTTTCACTTTCTAATGATCCTGTTTCGATATCTTTGCGAATGCAACGCTCCAAATTAGCACTTACAACAACCGCAATGGCACGATCGACAGCGCTACGAATAGCAGATAATTGGGCAACTACTTCTTTACAATCTTTTTGCTCATCCATCATTTTGAGCACACCACGAACTTGTCCTTCAATTCGTTTTAATCTGTTTTTCACTTGGTTATCGTATGTCATATTTATCAATCTCCTTTTTCTATATACCCTTATCAGTATATTAAATGAAATATGATCTTATTGTCAACTAAAATTATCTTTAATTGCTTTACGAATAAGCGCTTCACAACGATCTAATTCTGTTTTTAATTGCCGCTTATATAACTGGGCTTTTTTATATCCTTCCTCAGTAAAACGGTAATAAACAACTTCTTGATACTTCATCCCCTCTTTTTTCTTTTTTACTTGTTCTAAAATCCCATCCTCAATTAAATCGTGTAGTGCTTTGTATACTTCTGAATGATTCGGACGGTATCCAAACGGCTGAAATTCTTCACGAAGCACGTCTAGTAATTTCAGTCCATACAATCGTTCTTGTTCGGTTAAAGTAATTAAATACAGCTTTAAAAATGCGCGTTGCTTTAATAAAAATCCGCTCGGTTTTCTTTTTTCGCTCATCTTTTCCTCCTCCTCTCATATGACACATTCTTTACTCAAAAGAAAAATCCTTCTATACTTCCATTATAATTGAACATTTTTATTTTTATTCAGTTTTTATTTAGAACATAGTTTTATCATATCAATTTTTTACAAAAAAAAGAAGAAGAGTAGCTCCTCTTCTTTATTTGAATACAATTGTTTTATTTTCATGAACGATGACACGATCTTCTAAATGCCACTTTAATGCGCGAACGAGGACTGTTTTTTCGATCATGCGCCCAATTCGTTTTAAGTCTTCTACATGATGTTTATGATCGACTCGTTCCACATCTTGTTCAATAATTGGCCCTTCATCTAAATCATCTGTTACATAATGAGAAGTGGCGCCGATGAGTTTCACTCCACGTCGATAAGCTTGCTCGTATGGTCGCGCACCAATAAACGCCGGTAAAAACGAATGGTGAATATTAATAATTTGCATTGGAAACGTTGCGACAAAACGAGATGATAAAATTTGCATATAACGAGCAAGCACAATGACATCAATATCATGTTCCTTTAACAATTGTATTTGTTTTTCTTCTGCTTCTTGTTTTGTTTCTTTTGTCACTGGTATGTAGTAGTACGGGATACCGAATGACTCTACCGTTTCTCTCATTTGTTCATGGTTGCTGATGACGAGGACGAAATCTGCAAGCAATTCACCCGCTTGCCATTCCCACAATAACTCTAATAAGCAATGTTCTTCTTTTGAAACGAATATCGCTACCTTTTTTATATGCGTATGTAGACTCAATCGCCATTTCATTGAAAAACGTTGTGCAATCGTTGCGAACTTTCTCTCCATCTCCTCTTTTCGTTCCGATATATTCGGAGCATCAAACTCAATTCGTAAAAAAAATGTACCGCCTTCAGGGTCTGTCGAATATTGACTAGACTCAACAATATTGGCTCCTTGTTCATACAAAAAAGTTGTAACCGCTGCAACAATTCCCGGTTGATCCGGACATGAAATAAGCAAGCGTGCCCGATGTTTATATTTGTCCATAAACTTTTGCGCATGTTTTTGTTGAAAATACATCATAACCCCCCTATAAAACGATGAAATAAATAATAGCCATTATTATAACAAATAAACAAATAGTCGAGAACATATCTCGACTACTATTTTCTTACTTATTCATTATTTTTCGTATTCCAAAAGCTCCTTTCCATATAGGAGCAGGCTGTTTGACGGAAGATGAAAGGTACGTGTATAACGCGCCCATAAATAATGAACCACCGACAATATTACCGAGCGTTACAGGTATGATGTTATGAACCATTCCTGCCACATGAATCGTATCAGGATGTTGAACAGCTAATGCAAGGGAGAAAATAACAAAATTTGCGATCGAGTGTTCATATCCAGAAGCAAAAAAGACGAAAACGATTAAAATCATGGCGAACATTTTTGCGATATCTTCTTTCATTTGCATCGGAATAAAAATAGCTAAACAAACGAGCCAGTTACACAAAATCCCTTTCACAAACAGTTGTAACGTTGTTGCATGCATTTTTTTCAATGCAATCGCAAATAGTAAATGATCCATCGGAAGATCATGAAAAATCCCTGACTGTGCGATTAAAAAAGCAAAGAAAATAGCACCGAGCAAATTCCCGCTATAACATGCGACCCAGTTACGAAGGGTGTCTCCAATCGTCGTTTCTTTTTGCAGGGTACTAACGGTAAAGTACATCGTATTTCCTGTAAACAATTCTGCCCCACCATACATGATCAGTACAAGAGCAATCCCGAAGAAAATGCCGCTTACTAAATAAGTGGCTGGTGAATGTGTTTCGTAAAAGTATTGACCAACCCGAACACAAAGAACAAGAGCAAAACCGATATATACACCTGCTAAAGCAGCACGAATCATGTATTGAAGCAGTGATTTTTGCAAAATAGATCGCTTCTTTAATGCGAGCTCTTTACATGTTTGTAAAGCATCCATCATTTCCTCACTTCTCTTTCTATTTTTGTGATGTTTTTCACACTTTATCCTACTCCTCTTCCTTACGTTTTTCAACGAATTTATGTAAATGTTAAAAGAACTGTCAACACTTTATTTTTGTAAACGATTGCGAACAAAAAGACTATTGCAATTTTTGCACATATTGTTCTCACCCTTTGCAAATCTATACAGAAATATATTAATATAAAAAAGGTGTAAAATACGTTGTTAGAGGAGGAAGCTATGAACTACATAAAGGAACAAAACGGTGAGTTGTGGTTAACAGAAGATGAACGTGAAAATTTAAAAATTAGTTATCGCATTAAAGAAATCATTTACTCAGAACGTTCACCATTTCAACATGTGATGGTTTTAGACTCATACGACTTCGGAAGAATGCTCGTACTTGACGGAGTTGTACAAACAACTTCCATTGATGGTCATATTTATAACGAGATGATTGCACATGTTCCTCTTTCTCTTCATCCGTCGCCGAAAAAAGTTTTAATTATTGGCGGGGGCGATTGTGGCGCAGCTCGTGAAGTGGCGAAATATGAAGAGGTAGAAGAAATACATCTTGTCGAAATTGATGAACTTGTTGTTCAAGCATGTAAAGAGCATTTACCTGAAGTATCTGGAAATCTTTCGGATCCGCGTGTGCAATATATATATAAAGATGGGGTTCAATTTGTGAACGATCGCGTGAATACGTATGATGTCATTATTATTGACTCGTCCGACCCGATCGGCCCTGCACAAGTATTATTTGAATACGATTTTTACAAAAGTGTGCATGAAGCACTCAAAGAAGATGGGATGATGGTTTGTCAAAGCCAATCCCCTATTTTTCATATGGACGTATTGAAACAAACATATACAAATATTCGTCATTTATTCCCGCATGTACACGTATATACAGCTACTGTTCCAACATATCCTGGCGGGCTATGGAGCTTTACGCTCGGTGGTAAACAACCTATTTCATTTGAGCGACTCAACACATTCTCAAAACAAACGAAATACGCAAATGCGGATGTATTAAACCAATGCTTCCGTCTCCCACAATTTATGAAAGAACATCTTCAATCGTAGTCGGAATCATTCCGGCTACGATTGTTGACAAACATACTTTTTTATATTACGATACAAAACGTAATGATTACTATTATCTTTTTTGAGGAGGACGAAACATGCGTGTGAAAATCGTTTTACAATGTACAGAAACTGGGGATCGTAACTACATAACAACGAAAAATAAACGCAACAGTCCAGAGCGGCTAGAATTAAAAAAATATTGTCCTCGTCTAAAGCGCCATACGTTACATCGTGAAACAAAATAATCCGTGGCATATGCCACGGATTATTTTTAATGCAAATGAATGCGCCGCGCAAAATCAACGAATCGAAATTTATCAAGACGATGACGGGACTCTGTATATTGAAACAAACTCGCATCATCTAAATAAACGTAATTCCGCACGACAACAACGTGGGTATATTGTTTAACATGCAAATACATTCGATCTTCATCCGTACACTCTTCGACGAAAAATTCCTTTTTGGCAAAACTAATTTTTAATTGCAATTCTTTTTCTAAATATTCATAAATGGAGCGCTCACATATATCTTTCGATAAAAACGGAACAAACTTTTTATTGAAAAAATCTTTATCTAAAATAATGCGCTCGCCTTCAATTTCTCGCACGCGTACTACTTTCCAAATGTCCTCTCTTGATGTCACATGGAGATGTTTTTTTAACATTTCATCAGGTTTCATCACTTCAAGTTGCTCAACAATCGTTCGCGAAGGTTTTCCTAACTTTTGTGCTAATTCTTTAAAACTAATTAGTCCCGAAATCGGGAAATCAAATTTACGAACGTCTAATACAATGGAACCTTTTCCTTTAATTTTTTGAATATACCCATGTTCCGAAAGTAAATTGAGCGCTTTGCGAATCGTTTCACGAGATGTCTCATATTGTTCAACGAGCTGATTTTCAGAAGGAATTTTCATTCCAGGTTTAAATATTCCCTTTTCAATTTTCGATAACAAGTCATTATAAATGGACAAATATTTATTTTCACTCATTGTTTATCACCGAAAAATATTTTACCATTATTTTTTCAAGTAATAAACAATCGATTCATACGGACGCAACATCATTTTTATAAAATCGCTTGGCGAGTCGTCATAGTTCGATAATAATATTTCGCTTTTATATTCTGTGATGTCTATATGTTCTGGCCATTCAAATAGTGTTTCTTGTCCATAAAAATTATTAATCACAACAAGTTTTTCATCGTTTCCGTTACGTATATATGCAAAAATCGAAGGATGATCTTCTAAAATGAGTTCGTAATCCCCTGTCGTAATGATGTCGTATCGTTTACGCAACTGAATTAGTTTTCGATAATGATAAAAAATAGATGTTGGATCTTGTAACGCTCGTTGAACATTAATTTCTTCATAATTGCGCGCGACAGAAATCCAAGGGGTGCCAGTTGTAAATCCCGCGTGTCGCTCATCGCTCCATTGCATTGGTGTTCGAGAGTTGTCACGAGATTTTCGCTGTAAAATATGCAATACCTCTTGTTCACTTTTTCCTTGTTCTTTTAATATTCGGTACATATTTAATGATTCGACATCTCGATAATCATCGATTCGTTCAAATTTTGGATCGGTCATTCCGATTTCTTCACCTTGATAAATAAAAGGGGTGCCTTGCATCATATGAATCGTTGTCGCTAACATTTTTGCTGATTGTTTATGATAACGTCCGTCATCCCCATAACGAGAAACGATGCGTGGTTGGTCATGATTGCACCAAAACAATGCGTTCCATCCACCGCCTTTATGCATGTTCACTTGCCATTCCGATAAAATCTTTTTTAACTGTAAAAAGTCAAAATTAGCAACTGCCCACTTCTCTCCATTTGGATAGTCGACTTTTAAATGATGGAAATTAAATGTCATATTCAGTTCATGACGATCAGGATTTGTATATAAAATACAATGGTCAATTGTCGTCGATGACATTTCTCCTACTGTCATCATATCGTACTTCGAAAATACTTCTCGATTCATTTCTTGCAAAAATTCATGAATGCGTGGACCGTCTGTATAATATTTTCTTCCATCTCCAGGTGGAATAGATCCATCATCGTCTAAAAATCGTTGATCTTTCGAAATTAAATTAATGACATCTAAACGGAAGCCGTCTACTCCTTTTTGTAACCAAAAATGCATCATCTCATATACACGCTTACGTACTTCTTCGTTTTCCCAGTTTAAATCAGCTTGTGTAACATCGAACAAGTGTAAATAATATTGTCCTGTTTGTTCATCATACTCCCAAGCTGATCCCCCAAATTTCGATTGCCAATTGTTTGGTTTATCTCTCCAAATGTAAAAATGACGATACGGGTTATCTTTAGATGAGCGAGCTTGTTGGAACCATTCATGATCTGTTGACGTATGGTTCACAACGATATCCATCACAATTTTTATATTTCGCTTATGCGCTTCTTCAATAAGTTTTTCAAAGTCTTCCATCGTACCGTATGGTTCATAAATTCGATAATAGTCACTTATATCATATCCATTATCACGCTGCGGAGATTCGTAAATGGGGGTGAGCCAGATGGCATCAACCCCGAGAGTTTGTAAATAATCAAGTTTTTGTATAACTCCTTGCAAATCACCAATTCCATCGCCATTTGTATCTTTGAAACTTTTCGGATAAATTTGATACACGACTGCTGTTTTCCACCATGGATGCATATTACTTACCGCCTCTCGTTTTTGCCAAAATGTACGTCAACGTAAATGGAACGATAAGGACGATAGCCATACCGATGAAAAATGGTGCCCATTTATCTGGGAAAATCGATAAAAATCCAGGTAGTCCGCCAACACCGATAGAAGAAGCTTGCACTTTATTAATCGTAATAAAAATTCCCGCAATAGCAGAGCCGATTAAAGCTGAAATGAACGGATAACGGAATCGTAAATTGACACCAAACATCGCTGGCTCCGTAATGCCCAAGTAAGCAGATATAGCTGATGTAAACGATAAGCCTTTTAATTTTTCATCTTTTGTAGCAAACATCATCGCAAGTGCTGCAGAACCTTGTGCAATATTGGATAACGCAAGCATAGGCCATAAAAATGTCCCACCTGTGCTACCAATCAATTGTAAGTCTACTGCTAAAAACGTATGATGCATTCCTGTGACAACGAGAACAGCGTATAACCCTCCATATACGAGCCCACCTAACGCTGCAAAACGATCGAATAAAGCAACAAGACCATCCGTTAAAGCGTTTGCAATAGCAAACGTCACAGGACCGATTGCAATAAAAGAAACAAACCCTGTCACAAGTAATGCAATTGGAGCAACAAGCAACAATTGAAATGCTTCCGGAATGCGTTTTTTCAAAAATTGTTCTAATTTCGCTAACACATATGATGAAATTAAAATAGGTAATACTTGACCTTGATAACCGATTTTTTGAATATCAAATCCAAATAAATTCCAATATGGCACTGTTCCTTCTTGCACAGCTGAAGCGTATGCCCATGCATTTAATAACGCTGGATGAACAAGCATAAGTCCGAGTACAATTCCGAGTAACTCGCTTCCACCAAACTTTTTAACAGCTGACCAACCGATTAACCCAGGTAAAAAGACGAACGCTGTATTGGCAATTAAGTTAATCATATCAGCAAAATCGCGCCATTGTTTATGAACATCAACAACCGATTTTCCTTCATAAAAAATTCCCGGGCCTGTTAAAATGTTATTTAACCCCATCAATAAGCCGGCTGTGACGATAGCAGGTAAAAGCGGAATAAAAATGTCAGCTAACGTTTTAATGGCTCGTTGTAGCGGATTTAATTTTTTTTCCGCAGCGTCTTTAATGTCTTGTTTTGTCGCGCGGCCGAGACCGGTCATTTCAATCATTTCGTTATATACTTTTTCTACTAATCCTTGACCAATCACTACTTGAAACTGACCATTGACTGAAAATGATCCTTTCACAATATCAATGTTTTCTAATGCTTCTTTGTCAACTTTTCCTTCATCTTTTAACGCAAAACGAAGACGTGTGACGCAATGTGTCGCGGCAATAATATTTTCTTTCCCACCGACCGCTTGGACAATTTTTTCAACAGATTGTCGCATCTTCTACTCCTCCTTAGTTGAAGCGTTTACACACAATTTTTATAAACTTGTATATACAAGTCGACTTGTTTGTTTTTATTTTAACCTGTATATACAAGTTAGTCAACCGCTTTCAACATTTTTTAAAGAAAAAAAGATGCCCACATGGACATCCTCTTTATTTGCTTATTTGCTTTCTTTTCTCCGAGCATACATCGCCGCATGTCTTTTAATTTCGCCAATTAACTGCATTTCTTCTTGTTTAGAAATCTCTAACGATAGACCGTATTGAAATTCATTCGCATATGTTTTTTTCCACATGACAACGCCACGGACGTTCATTGGTTGATCGACGATTGTAAACTGTAACTCCACCTCCATTTCACCTTTAGCAGAGTCAATAGGTAAATTTAATTTTGTCTCCATTCGAATGCCACGCGGACTAATATCATGAATTTCAGCCGCTCCTTTATCCGTTTCCACTTCCCGTTCTCCAATGCGTGTAATACGGAACGTGCACGGAATCGGTTGACCAAATTGATATCGGAAAGGTTCTTGTCGTTTAAATCTCATCATAAGTCCCCCATATGAAAACTATACCTTCTTCAATATAATTGAAACAACGAAGAAATTCAAGGGAGTTATGACTATTTCACCCATGTATCCGTAACATAACCAACTTCTTCACAATCAAGCACGTATGTTACATTGCCATATCGATCACTTAATCGCAGTTCGTCGACATAAACCTCTTCCATCATGCCTTTCTCCGTCTTTAAAATAACATATCCGTTCGAAAGGAAATGACAGCTCACTAATCGATGTGGAGTTGTTTTCACTTCTTTAACGAGAAGTTGCCCACGTTTTGCACGTGTAGATTGCTCGATCTCTGTTCGTGCTATTTTTTTCACTGCTCCACGTTTTGTCACAAGAACAACGTTTTCTTCAGTTGCTTGTTGAGCAGAAACAACGCAATCTCCTTCTTTTAGATGGATTCCTTTCACTCCAGCTGCTCGAACGCCAACTTCTCCGATTTCTTCTTCTTGGAACAATAAGCCATAGCCATATTGTGTGACGAGGAATATATACCCTGTTCCGTCAGTTTGATACACATTCACAACTTCATCGTCATCTTTTAATCGAATCGCCACAAGCGGCTTAGAGTACCGTTGTGCTTTATAATGAACGAGACTTGTTTTTTTCACAAACCCTTGTTTTGTAATAAATAGCACATATCCATTTGAAAAATCTGTGATTGGAATAGCACTAATGAGTTGCTCATCGCGATCAAGCGGAATGATATGAGAAATATGTTGACCGATATCTTTCCAACGAATATCGGGAAGTTCATAAACAGGGCAATATAGATAATTACCTTTATTTGTAAATAACAACAACGTATGTGTCGTATTCATTTCGAACATACCGAGCAATCTATCGCTCTCTTTCATGCCAATATCTTGTCCGTTCGAAGCGCTATAAGACCGAAGGCTTGTCCGCTTAATATATCCATCTTTTGTGACGGTAACAATGACATCTTCCTCGGGAACAACGACATTCATTTCAATTTTAATTTCTTTTATTTCTTCTTCAATCGTCGTTCTCCGCTCATCTGCATACGTTTTTTTCATTTTTCTTAAATCGGCTTTAATCACAGATAATAGCTTTTTCTCACTTTCTAAAATGGTCGTTAATTCTTCGATTTTATCGTTTAATGCGTTTGCTTCTTCACGCAAATCATAAATATCTGTATTCGTTAAACGATACAGCTGTAATGTGACGATAGCTTCCGCCTGAGGCTCCGTAAATTCATAGCGATTCATCAAATTTGCTTTTGCATCTTTTTTATCTTTGGACGCACGAATCGTTGCGATCACTTCATCTAACATCGATATAGCTTTCATTAGCCCTTCCACAATATGAGCGCGTTCTTTTGCTTTTCGTAATTCATAACGGGAACGATTCGCGACCACTTCTTTTTGATGTTCGATATATGCATCTAATAGTTGCGGTAAGCTTAATAACTTTGGACGACGCTCGTGGATGGCAACCATGTTAAAATTGTACGTAATTTGTAAATCAGTGTTTTTGTACAAATAGTTTAAAATACCTTCTGCATTGCCGTCTTTTCTCACTTCAATAACAATTCGTAACCCTGTGCGATCTGTTTCATCACGCACATCAACAATTCCATCCAACTTTTTTTCAAGGCGCAATTCATCAATTTTTTTAACTAAATTCGCTTTATTGACTTCGTAAGGGATTTCCGTAATCACAATCGCTTGTTTGCCGCCTTTCCCTTGTTCGATCGTTGCTTTAGCGCGAATAATAATTTTTCCTTTCCCTGTTTCGTAGGCTGTTTTAATGCCTTCTTTTCCTTGGATGATGCCACCCGTTGGGAAATCCGGCCCTCTTAATACAGTCATTAAATCATCAACTGTACAAGTCGGATGATCAATGCGCATAATCACTGCATCAATTACTTCTCCTAAATGATGTGGTGGAATTTCTGTCGCATAACCTGCTGAAATGCCTGTTGAACCATTGACAAGTAAATTCGGAAACATTGCTGGCAATACAACAGGTTCTTTGCTCGTATCATCAAAGTTTGGTACAAATTCTACCGTTTCTTTATCAATATCGCGCAACAATTCAGATGCGATCGCCGATAATCTTGCTTCTGTATAACGCATCGCTGCAGGTGGATCTCCATCAATGCTTCCGTTATTTCCGTGCATTTCAATAAGCACGTTTCTCACTTTCCATTCTTGGCTCATACGCACCATCGCTTCATATACGGAAGAATCACCATGTGGATGGAAATTACCGATGACATTTCCGACTGTCTTAGCCGATTTACGGAATGGTTTATCGGACGTATTTCCATCTACATACATCGCATATAAAATGCGACGCTGCACCGGTTTCAATCCATCGCGTGCATCAGGTAAGGCACGTTCTTGAATAATATATTTACTATACCGACCAAATCGGTCTCCTAACACATCTTCAAACGGTAAATCTAATACACGTTCCATGTTCTTATTCCCCCTCAGTTGTCATCACATGATCGTTTTCTAAAATATTCATATCGTCCTCTAAACCGAATTGCACATTGGACTCAATCCATTTTCTTCTCGGTTCTACTTTATCGCCCATCAATGTCGTGACACGACGTTCTGCACGTGCTGCATCGTCAATACGAACACGAATAAGCGTCCGCGTTTCTGGATTCATCGTCGTTTCCCATAATTGATCAGCATTCATTTCACCAAGCCCTTTGTAGCGTTGAATCGTATATCCTTTACCGATTTTTTTCAAAATCGATTGCAGTTGCTCATCCGTCCATGCGTATTCAATCACTTCTTTTTTACCAACTTTTTTACTTACTTTATAAAGTGGTGGAAGGGCAATAAACACTTTACCAGCTTCGATGAGTGGTCGCATGTAACGATAAAAGAAAGTTAACAACAACACTTGAATATGTGCCCCGTCTGTATCTGCGTCAGTCATAATGATGACTTTATCATAATGAATATCATCGAGCGAAAAATCAGCCCCCACACCCCCGCCAATGGCATGAATAATTGTGTTAATTTCTTCATTTTTAAAAATATCAGCTAGTTTCGCCTTTTCTGTGTTAATGACTTTCCCACGAAGAGGCAATACCGCTTGAAAACGGCGATCACGTCCTTGTTTAGCTGAGCCACCTGCCGAGTCCCCTTCGACTAAATACAATTCATTTTTTTGTGGATTTCGTGTTTGAGCAGGTGTTAACTTTCCGCTTAATACATGTTCTTTTCCTTTTCTCTTTTTTCCAGAACGTGCTTCTTCCCGTGCTTTTCGCGCAGCTTCACGCGCTTGAAACGCCCGAATCGCTTTTTTAATTAACAATGTGGCGATATCTGGGTTTTCATTTAAAAAGTACGTTAGTTTCTCGCTAACGACCGCTTCAACGGCCGAACGAGCCTCAGGTGTTCCTAGTTTCCCTTTCGTTTGTCCTTCAAATTGCAACAGTGCTTCTGGAATGCGAACAGATATGATCGCAGATAATCCTTCACGAATGTCTGTGCCTTCTAAGTTTTTATCTCGTTCTTTCAATAAACCTACTTTTCGTGCATATTCATTAAACACGCGAGTCATTGCCGTTTTAGCTCCGATTTCATGTGTTCCTCCATCTTTCGTTCGCACGTGGTTCACAAACGAAAGCATATGTTCTGCATACCCATCATGAAACTGAAAGGCAAACTCCACTTCAATATCGCTTTGCTCGCCGCTAAAAAATACAACCGGATGCAATACATCTTTTTCTTCATTTAAGTATTGTACAAACGCTTCAATTCCATTTTCGTAATAAAATGTATCACGTAATCCCGACCGTTCATCGTGTAATTCAATTTTTAATCCTTTTAATAAAAATGCAGATTCTCGTAAACGTTCACTAATCGTTTCATAATGGAACGTTGTTGTACTAAAAATCGTTTGGTCCGGTTTAAAGCGAATTTTTGTTCCTGTTCGCTTTGTTTCTCCAATTTTTTCAAGTGTACTGACAGGCTTTCCACCATGTTCAAACCGTTGGTAATATATGAACCCATCACGTTGAATCGTCACTTCTAACCATTCTGATAAAGCATTAACAACAGAGGCACCAACCCCATGCAAACCACCGCTCGTTTTATATCCACCTTGACCAAATTTCCCTCCTGCATGTAATACAGTTAAAATAACCTCTGGCGTTGGCTTTCCTAACTTATGCATACCTGTAGGCATCCCACGTCCTTCATCTTGAACGCTAATGCTTTGATCATTATGTATCGTCACAACAATGCGTTTTCCATATCCAGCAAGCGCCTCGTCAACGGCATTATCTACAATTTCATATACGAGATGATGCAAACCACGGCTATCTGTACTTCCGATATACATGCCTGGTCGCTTACGAACCGCCTCTAATCCTTCTAATACTTGAATGGTATCTTCGTTATATGTAAGAAGTTGTTTATCTGTCACAATCATTCCCCTTTCACAACAAGAACATTTGTTTCTGTTTTTTTGACTTTCTCTATTTTAACATACATTCGAAAAACGTCCAACGTCATGATAAGAAAAGCGCAAAGCGCCCGCCTATCGGCGAAGAGAGCACAAGCCCCACCGAG
Organism: Anoxybacillus ayderensis; assembly: GCF_000833605.1. Lineage (GTDB taxonomy): Bacteria > Bacillota > Bacilli > Bacillales > Anoxybacillaceae > Anoxybacillus > Anoxybacillus ayderensis. Next base: position 20,000 of record NZ_JXTG01000024.1, read on the forward strand.
GAGAGCTCGAACCAAGCGATCGCTTGGTTCTGCGTGGGTAACATCACTGAAGTATTTCAGTGTGTCGCCGCCGCAGTGTGGGTCGGAGCGAATCGAGCCGATGGCGCTTGGAGCTAGACACCTTCCTAAATCTGAATTTTTATACTTTCTTATCTCTTTAGAAAAAGAACGACCATTACGAAAAGAATGGTCGTTTTTAACGTGTGAGCGCATGTTCTACTTTGATGCAGCGATCCATCACAACGGTATAACCTTTTTCTGTTAAATCACGGTACACCTCTTCATCATATACACCTAATTGCGCCCAAAACACGTCCGCATCTATTTGTACAAATTGCTCAGCAATTTCACGTAAATGTTCGGAACGGCGAAACACATTCACAATATCGACATGTCCTTCAATATCCGTTAACATAGCAACAGCCGGAATGCCTTCCCATTCTTTAATAAGCGGGTTAACTGGAATGATTTCATATCCTGCTTCTTTCATCGCTTTTGCGACCATGTACGATGTACGTTCCGGACGATCTGACAATCCCACGACAGCAATTCGTTTGGCCTTATTTAAAATTTGTTTGATTTGTTCACGACTTGGATTCATGTCATCTACCTCCTATGATAACCTAGTATTTCTTCATACAAAAAAATAATCCTGCCTTCATTTTTTAAAAAAGCATGTTACAATAAAAACATGACCTTGATAGAGGAAATATGAATGAAGTAGAGGGGGCTTATAATGTCCATTTTGCTTATGATCATCGGTTATTTACTTGGTTCGATTCCGTTCGCGTTACTTGTCGGGAAAATTGGGTACGGGATTGACATACGTGAACATGGAAGCGGCAATTTAGGCGGAACAAATACGTTTCGGGTGCTCGGTGTAAAAGCAGGATTAATTGTGACAATTGCCGACATTTTAAAAGGAACGTTGGCTGCAAGCTTACCTGTATTGTTTCATGTAGACATTCACCCGCTCATTACGGGAATGTTTGCTGTGTTTGGCCATACATATCCGGTGTTTGCACAATTTCGTGGTGGAAAAGCGGTTGCCACATCTGGGGGAGTGTTGTTATTTTATTCACCTGTTCTTTTTATGACGATGTTAGCTGTCTTTTTTCTCATTTTGTATATATCCAAATACGTCTCGCTTTCGTCCATGTTAACTGGCGTGTATGCCACCGTTTATGCATTCATATGGACAGAGGATATTCCTTTGCGCATTGTCGTCACATTATTAACACTTTTTGTATTTTATCGTCACCGAGCAAACATCAAACGTATTTTAAACAAAACAGAACCGAAAGTGAAGTGGTTATAGCGTGACTACATGTCGTTTACCAGAAGAATTTATAACAAAAATGAATGCTTTGCTTCAAAATGAAGCGGAGCGTTTTTTTGCGACATACAATGAAGAAAAAGTTCATGGTTTGCGGGTGAATACACTAAAAGTTTCACCATCGACATTTTTAAACATCAGTCCATGGGAACTTGATCCAATTCCTTTTTGTTCTACAGGATTTTATTACCGCGATGCCCAACCTGGAAAACATCCGTATCATGCTGCTGGATTGTATTACATTCAAGAGCCAAGCGCAATGTTTGTCGCTGAAGTGCTTGCCCCATCTCCAGGAGAGCGCGTGCTTGACTTATGCGCAGCCCCCGGTGGGAAAACGACACAATTAGCAGCTATGATGAACAATGAAGGGTTTTTATTGGCAAACGAAATTCATTCAAAACGTGTCAAAGCTTTATCTGAAAATATTGAGCGACTCGGAATTACAAATGCTGTTGTGACAAATGAAACACCTGAAAAACTATCGGAAACATTGGAAGGATTTTTCGATAAAATTTTAGTTGATGCTCCATGTTCCGGGGAAGGGATGTTTCGAAAAGACGAAGAAGCGATTCAATTTTGGAGTTTAGACCATGTTCAAAAATGTGCACAAACACAAAAACATATTTTATCTTGTGCTTATAAAATGTTAAACGAAGGGGGGACACTTGTTTATTCGACATGCACATTTTCTCCCGAAGAAAATGAACAAATGATTGACTGGTTTTTAGCAACTTACGATGATATGGAACTCGTTCCAATCGAAAAAGAACACGGGATTCAACCAGGTGTGACACATTGGACGAACACACATAATGAACAAATCGCACATACTGCAAGACTTTGGCCTCATCATCTCCGAGGAGAAGGGCATTTCGTTGCAAAAATGCGCAAACGAGGAGCAGCAAAACGATGGACTGGAAAAACAGCTACTTCTAACGTATCGAAAGCGATGTGGCGTGATTATGAAACGTTTATAAACAACACAATCCAAACGACAATAGACGGGACGCTTTACGCATTTGGGACGCATATATTTGCTCTCCCTTATTTATGCCCGCGTTTAGACGGCTTAAAAGTCGTTCGCCCTGGTCTCCATATAGGAGAATGGAAAAAAAATCGCTTTGAACCAAACCACGCTTTAGCTATGGCACTAACAAAACAACAAGTACAAGCACACCTTCCGCTCACGTTTGAAGAAAGTATCCGATATATGAAAGGAGAAACGTTACAAACAAATGGCGATCGGGGATGGATATTAATTACTATTGACGGCTATCCACTCGGTTGGGGAAAAGAAGTAAAAGGAGTGGTAAAAAACTTTTACCCGAAAGGATTACGAATAAAATAGGATGTCCCTCGATATGTGGGGCATCCTATTTTGTAATTGTAACTGTAAAAGTCATATCATCTTTACTTAAATCAAACGTTTTCGCTTTGAGCATATATCCTTTTTTTATACGGATGTCGCTTACAACAATATAAATGCGCTCTTTTTTCGCGTCCACTTTCACCCAATTTGGCAAAGAAGCATGTTGATCTATATATGATAGCACATACGGAACGGGTAAACGAAGTTGTCCAAATGTCATCGTCGGGTGGGCAAGTACAATGTGCCCGTTTTCATCCACAGTCGGATCAAACGCCATCGTTAAATCGACTTGTTTTCCGAATATCGGAATCGCGCTTATTATATAAAGACGATCAGCTAATTGAACATCATAAGACAATTCACCCTTTTTTTCATGCTTCTGAATATAGTCACGAATAAGGGTATTCATATGCTGTTTCGAAGTTTGAACAGTAAATACCGGTCCTTCCCCTTTGATGTTTGGAATATTTGGAGAAGGAGATGGCTGAAACATATAAAAAAGTAGTAACACGATTATGAAACCATTTATCCCTAACAGGATAAAAAATAAAATTTTCCATTTCACAATTCATTCTCCTATCCACTCACGATGTTTTTGTAAATATTCATATATGCGCTTTGCCATTTGTTCATAGCCTAGGTTGTTCGGATGAAATTGATCATCATACAATACATCATCACGTCCTTCAAACAGATCCGCAATAGGTACAAATAGTGTACGATCATAGCGGGAAATCACTTCCTTACTCCCTTCGTTCCACATGTGTATAACCTCATCCATTTCTGGTATATTTGGAAATGCTGAAGAAAACGGATTGTATAATCCAATCAGCACAATATAAGCGTCCTGATTCATATGGCGAAGAAGTTGCAGTTGTTCATCAAGTCGGGAAGCAAACGCCTGTTGTTCCTTTACAAACAAATCGTATGTTAAAGATAAAAAATGTGAACGAACAACCTTCATCATATCATTTCCACCGATAGTGATAAAAATAAGATCTGCTTGCTGAATGACCGATTCGTTATTTATCATGACATCTGCGAGTTGTGTACTACGTAATCCTCGTTTGCCAAAGTTGTGCACAAACACTTTATTCACATCGTCACGATTTTCTAAATATTGCTCAATGAAAGCAACATATCCACCTTCCTCATCACCTACCCCTTCGGTTAATGAATCACCTAACGCCACAATTTGTAAATCACGTGACTTCATTTGTACTTGCTCTTTCTCTTCCATCATTGTAGGTGTAGAAGAACATCCGACTAAACAGACGCAAAGAAATAGAAGAAGAAATTTGTTCACAGAAAATCCCCTCTCTATAAAAGAAAAGACAAAAATGACTGAATCATCATTTTTGTCTGTATATCCTATTCTTGTAACATGTCAATATGCTTTAAAATTTCTTCGTAAGGTACATCGTTTAAGCCACTATAGTACTTCACAATCGTCCCATTTTGATCAACGAGATAAAAGTCTGTACCGTGAATGACTTGATCCCCTTCTTGCGGTTTTTTTACGACAGCTTTAAAGTTTTTTTGAGCAAAACGTTCAATTTCTTGTTGTGTGTATCCTGTAAGTAGGTGCCAACGACTCGTATCTCCTTGAAACTTCTCAACATATGCCTTTAATACATCCGGTGTATCGTTTTCAGGATCGACACTAAACGAAACAAAATGAACGTCTAACCCTTTTTCCTTCGCCATTTTTTGTAATTTTGCCATATTTGCCGTCATTGGAGGACAAACGTCAGCGCAGCGCGTAAAAATAAAATCAGCCACCCATACTTTTCCTTTTAAATCAGCTAAGCCAAACTGTTGACCATTTTGATCAATAAATGTGAAATCTTCAATTGGCCAATTTTTTGCATCTGGAATTGATTGTTGACAAGCAACAAGCAAGGACAGAGATAAAACAAATAACCATAAACGTATACGCTTCATTTTTTCGCTCCCCCTACTCCGTATAGTACATAAATCCGATGGCTCCTGGGCCTGTGTGCGTAGAAATAATTGGGGTTGTATACACGATGTCGGTTTGTGTCCATCCTGTTGCTTCTGCAATCGACTGTTTTAATCGTTCACTTAAATCCATTGCTTCTGCATGAGCAATCCCTACTGCTCGAATCATCTTTCCTTTCGTATGTTCAACAAATTGGTTTGTTAAAAATTTGACGATTTGAGACTGGCTACGAACTTTTGTCACAGGTGTATATACACCATCTTGTAACGAAGCGATCGGTTTAATGTTTAATAACGAACCAATCATCGCTTTTCCGCGTCCAATGCGTCCCCCTTTGACGAGATTTTCAAGCGTATCAACAACAACAAATAAATGTGTATTCTCGCGGATCGTATCAAGACGCGAAACAATTTCTTCTACTGTTTTTCCCTCTGCCGCCATTTTTGCCGCCTCTAATACTTGAAAGCCGAGCGCAAGAGAAATAAAACGGGAATCAATGACGGTAACGTTGGTTTTTGTCATAGCCGCAGCACTCTCTGCAGAGCGCACCGTTCCGCTCATTCCTCCTGTCATATGAATGGAAATGACATCATATCCTGCTTCTCCGAGTTCATCATATACTTGTAAAAACTGTCCTGCAGACGGTTGAGAACTTTTTGGAAGTTCATCTGCTTGTTTCATTTTTTCAATAAATTGTTGTGGAGTAAAATCAATGCCGTCTACATATGTTTGCCCATCAATAGAGATTGATAATGGCACGACGCGAATGTCCCACGCCTCAATCGTTTCTTTTGTTAAATCGACCGTAGAATCTATTACAATCTTTATTTTACTCATTTTTCCACTTCCCATATTTCATTCTAAAATTTCGTACGGTGAAATTATATAATAAAATGCCCCTATATGTCGCTGTTTTCATAAAATTTTTTGTAAAAAAAGAGCTGATTTTGCACAATAGCAAAACAGCTCCCAGCTTGTCGACAAAGTCGACAAGCTGTTTTAATATATAGGTATAAGGGTATAGGAGGGGGAAATCGGATGCTTCAACGTCATCAAGAAGATCGTAGACATGTGGAAACAACGGTAAAGATTGATGACCTTGTTCCTGAGGATCACCTTGTGCGTAAGCTAGAAAAAGCGATTGACTTCTCTTTTATTTACGACATCGTCAAAGATCTATACTCACCTGATCATGGACGACCAAGTATTGATCCGGTTGTGTTGTTCAAAATGTACTTGATCCGTTATATCTTCGGCATTCGTTCGATG
>NZ_JXTG01000025.1 GCF_000833605.1 Anoxybacillus ayderensis
GGCTGTTCGCCCATTAAAGCGGTACGCGAGCTGGGTTCAGAACGTCGTGAGACAGTTCGGTCCCTATCCGTCGCGGGCGTAGGAAATTTGAGAGGAGCTGTCCTTAGTACGAGAGGACCGGGATGGACGCACCGCTGGTGTACCAGTTGTCCCGCCAGGGGCACAGCTGGGTAGCTATGTGCGGAAGGGATAAGCGCTGAAAGCATCTAAGCGTGAAGCCCCCCTCAAGATGAGATTTCCCATCGCGTCAAGCGAGTAAGATCCCTTGAAGATGACAAGGTAGATAGGTCCGAGGTGGACGCGTGGCGACACGTGCAGCTGACGGATACTAATCGATCGAGGACTTAACTAAGCACACAAGAAAAGCGGAGAACGGTTCTTGACGTAGTCAAGAAAACATCCGACAGAGCCAAAAGCTTTTGACGAAGACGTGCGTGCACGTCGAACGGAAAAAGCGAAGGCGTAGGAGGATGTTAGTTCGAAGCTAGACACAAGAAAAGCGTAGGCGACTACGCAACCCCTGTTATCTAGTTTTGAAGGAATAATCCTTCACGCCTAACATGGCGCTATGAAAAAGCATGTTTGCTCGGTGACGATGGCGGAGAGGTCACACCCGTTCCCATCCCGAACACGGAAGTTAAGCTCTCCAGCGCCGATGGTAGTTGGCGGGACACCGCCTGCGAGAGTAGGACGTTGCCGGGCGGACATAGCAAGTTAGAGAGCATCTCCATTTTGTTCTCTAACTTTTTTTGTCCATGTATTTGCGTTTAACGCTTTTACAATCCTCTCCCCCATAGTGAAGAGCTAACCGATATTGGTTAGCTCATTTTTTATTTAATTTCTACTTTTCTTTTTATATGATCGGGAACGAGGCGATGAAGATGAATAAAAAGTAGCCCATTCTCGTATACAGCGTCGACTTTTTCTCCTACAGGGAAAGGAAGTTGCATGACTCGCTCAAACGGTCCTTGTGTAATGCCTTCTTCAATTAATTCAAACCCTTCAAAATGTAATTGAACGTTCGCTTTGATTTCTAACGTATTATAATGAATATATACTTCCGCATCGTGTACATCCTCTAAACCTGGGATTGCAACGATGACGAGTAATTCATTTTCACGACGATACATATTGATGCCAGGTGTGTGAGAAGAAAAAACGTTTGATGAATTCCAAAAAGGATTAGAAAAAAACGCTTCCCATTGTTTCGTCCAGTCCATTAGTTTTCCTCCTTTCTCTTTTTCTTTTTACTATACGATACAATAAATAAAATGGTGATTTTTAAGTAAAAACCGAACATTAAATATTTCATTTTTAAAAATGTTCGATTTTGTGTTGACATCCATTAAAAATGGTTGGTAAGATGAAAGTAAGTGAATACGTTATGGAACCCTCATATAATTTTGGGAATATGGCCCGAAAGTCTCTACCCAATAACCGTAAATTATTGGACTATGAGGGAAAGGATCTTATTGGCTTTTTTCACCCCATGGGCGAAATATGTCCAGAACGATGCTTTCCCTTATTATCGAGGGCATCGTTCTGGATTTTTTTCTGAATGATAAAAAGAGGTGAAAATATAGATGCAGTCACTTGTAGCTGTTATTATGGGCAGTCAGTCAGACTGGGAAACGATGCGTTATGCGTGCGATATATTAGAAGAGTTACATGTTCCGTTCGAAAAAAAAGTTGTTTCAGCCCATCGTACGCCAGACTATATGTTTGCATATGCCGAATCAGCGGAAGAGCGCGGAATAAAAGTGATCATTGCTGGAGCGGGCGGGGCTGCACATTTACCGGGAATGGTAGCAGCAAAAACGACGCTTCCTGTCATTGGGGTACCAATAAAATCCCAGACGCTCAACGGTTTAGATTCTTTACTCTCCATTGTTCAAATGCCAGGTGGAGTGCCAGTAGCGACAGTGGCAATCGGAAAAGCAGGTGCGATAAACGCAGCGTTGCTTGCCGTTTCGATTCTTGGAACGTATGAGCCAACGTATATGGAAGCATTGCGCAAGCGACGTGAAGCGATTCGAAAACAAGTGATGGAAAGTAGTGATCAGCTTGAATAAAACGATTGTTCCAGGTCAAACGATCGGTATTATTGGTGGAGGACAACTAGGAAGAATGATGGCGATTGCGGCAAAAGAGATGGGATTTTTTGTGGCAGTACTCGACCCTACCCCACAATCTCCGTGTGCTCAAGTAGCTGATATTGAAATTGTTGCTTCATATAGCGATGAAGAAGCGTTACATCAATTAGCTGAAATAAGTGATGTCGTTACGTATGAGTTTGAAAACATTGATGCCGACGCATTAAAACGGTTGGCAAAGAAGGGATACGTGCCGCAAGGAAGCGAGTTGCTTGCTATGACACAACATCGCTGGAAAGAAAAACGAGCCGTTCAGTCTGTAGGCTTACCTGTTGCGCCTTATCGTCTCGTACTTAAAGAAGAAGAGTTAGAAGAAGCGATTCAAGAGATTGGTATTCCATCTGTGTTGAAAACGTGTCGGGGTGGATATGATGGGAAAGGGCAAGTTGTCATTCGTTGCTTAAATGATATAGGTACCGCACGTTCCCTTTTAACTTATGGTGAGTGTGTATTGGAAGCATGGATACCGTTTGTAAAAGAGTTATCTATTATCGTTGCCCGAAATGTTTCTGGTGAAATGGCGCTTTTTCCTGTCGTTGAAAACATTCATCGCGACAACATTTTGCATGAAACAATTGCTCCTGCCCAAGTTAGTCGTTCAATTATCGAACAGGCAGAAACATATGCGAAACAGTTAGCAGGAGCGTTCCAACTCGTTGGCACGTTAGCAATTGAAATGTTTTTGACAAAAGACGGGCAATTATATGTTAACGAACTTGCCCCTAGACCGCACAACTCAGGTCATTATACAATAAACGGTTGTATCACATCGCAATTTCAACAACATATTCGTGCTGTGTGCAATTGGCCGCTTGGCAGTACGAAATTATTAAAACCTTCAATTATGGTCAATATTTTAGGAGAACATGTTGACGACGTGATCCGAAACATCGATCAATTTCGTGATGCTCATGTTCACTTTTATGGAAAAAAAGAAGCGAAGCCGAAGCGGAAAATGGGGCATATCACGTGGTTAGTTGACGATGTCGATGAGGTGCAACGAAAAATAGACGAATTTGCGATTTGGACAGATCGGAGGATGAACGTATGATTGAACGTTACACAAGACCGGAAATGGGAGCGATTTGGACGGAGGAAAACCGGTTTCGTGCTTGGTTAGAAGTCGAAATTTTAGCGTGTGAAGCATGGGCAGAATTAGGTGTCATTCCGAAAGAAGATGTGGAAAAAATTCGTCAACATGCATCATTTAACATTGAACGTATTAAAGAAATTGAAGAAGAAACGCGCCATGATGTTGTTGCCTTTACGCGTGCCGTATCAGAGACGTTAGGAGAAGAGCGAAAATGGGTACATTACGGCCTTACATCTACGGATGTCGTTGATACAGCATTATCGTATTTACTAAAACAAGCAAATGAAATTTTATTGCGCGATTTAGAAAATTTTATTGCGGTATTAAAGGAGAAGGCGATCGAACATAAATATACGGTGATGATGGGGCGGACACACGGTGTGCATGCTGAACCGACAACGTTCGGATTAAAATTGGCGCTTTGGTATGCAGAAATGGAGCGAAATTTGGAACGTTTTAAGCAAGCGGCGGAAACCGTGCGCGTTGGAAAAATTTCTGGTGCGGTTGGCACGTATGCAAACATTGATCCGTTTGTCGAACAGTACGTATGTGAAAAACTTGGCTTACAGCCTGCACCAATTTCAACGCAAACATTGCAGCGTGATCGTCATGCGCACTACATGGCGACGCTCGCTTTAATTGCGACATCCATTGAAAAATTTGCAGTTGAAATTCGTGGATTACAAAAAAGTGAAACGCGTGAAGTGGAAGAATTTTTTGCAAAGGGACAAAAAGGCTCATCAGCTATGCCGCATAAGCGCAATCCGATCGGTTCAGAAAACATGACAGGCATGGCGCGCGTCATTCGCGGCTATATGTTAACTGCCTATGAAAATGTACCGCTTTGGCATGAACGCGACATTTCACACTCGTCTGCGGAGCGTATTATTTTACCGGATGCAACGATCGCTCTAAACTACATGCTTCATCGTTTTACAAACATTGTGAAAAACTTGACGGTATTCCCTGAAAACATGAAGAAAAATATGGATCGTACCCTGGGACTTATTTATTCGCAGCGCGTATTATTGGCGCTTATTGATACAGGGATGACGCGCGAGGAAGCATATGATCTTGTACAGCCGAAAGCGATGGAAGCGTGGGAAAAACAAGTGCCGTTCCGCTCGTTAATTGAAGCAGACGAAGTAATTACAAGTCGTTTAACAAAGGAACAAATCGCAGATTGCTTTGATTACAACTATCATTTAAAACATGTTGATACGATTTTTAGCCGACTTGGTTTGCAGTAGGTAAGGCAGATTGCCTTACCTATATATAAAAAGTTGCTAATATTCTGGATAAATGGGGGAGAGAACATGGAAAAGCAACACCTTCTATATGAAGGAAAAGCGAAAAAAGTGTATGCAACAAATGAAAAAGGGATGTTATGGATTGAATATAAAGATGAAGCAACGGCATTTAATGGTGAGAAAAAGGCAACGATTGCTGGAAAAGGGAGATTAAATAACGAGATTACGAGTTTACTATTTTCCTTGTTGCATGAAGCGGGTGTGAACAATCATTTTATTCGTAAAATATCTGACACCGAACAGCTTGTGCGACAAGTGACGATTATTCCCCTCGAAGTTGTTGTCCGCAATATTGTCGCCGGTAGTCTAGCGAAACGAATCGGTCTTCAGGAAGGGGCCGTCATCGAGAAGCCGATTGTAGAATTTTACTACAAAAATGACGACTTAGGCGATCCTCTATTAACAGAAGATCATATCGCTCTGTTGCAGCTTGCTACCCCCGATGAGCTCGTGCACATGAAGCAAATGGCGTTTCGCGTGAACGACATTTTAACTTCTTTATTTCGCTCGTGTGACTTACAGCTTGTCGATTTTAAATTAGAGTTTGGAAAAGATGAAACGGGGGCGGTGTTGCTAGCGGATGAAATTTCCCCAGATACGTGTCGATTATGGGATGTACACACGAAAGAAAAATTCGATAAAGATGTATTTCGCCGCGATTTAGGCGACTTAACAGAAACATATACGAAACTTTTACAACGATTAGGAGGATTATCATGTATAAAGTAAAGGTGTATGTCACATTGCGTGAAAACGTATTAGATCCACAAGGCAATGCGGTAAAAGGAGCACTTCATACGTTAAACTACTACGAAGTGCAAGACGTACGAATCGGAAAGTTTATGGAGCTAGTAGTGGAAAAAAGTGACCGCGATATTGATACAGTCGTGAAGGAAATGTGCGAAAAACTGTTAGCGAATACGGTCATTGAAGATTATCGCTATGACATTGAGGAGGTCGTCGTGCAGTGAAATTTGCGGTCGTTGTATTTCCGGGCTCTAATTGCGATGTTGACATGTATCATGCGATTGCGGACGAATTAGGGGAAGACGTAGAATACGTTTGGCATGATGCCCATTGTTTAGATGAGTTTGATGCGATTCTTTTGCCAGGTGGTTTTTCATACGGAGATTATTTACGATCTGGAGCGATTGCGCGCTTTTCTAACGTAATGAAAGCGATCAAAAAAGCAGCAGATGAAGGAAAACCGATTTTAGGTGTATGTAACGGATTTCAAATTTTACTCGAAGCGGGTCTTCTTCCAGGGGCAATGCGACGCAACGATACGTTAACGTTTATTTGTCGTCCAGTCAAACTTCGCGTTGAAAATAACGAAACGATGTTTACATCACAATACGAACCCGGGGAAGTGATTACCATTCCGATTGCGCACGGGGAAGGAAACTATTATTGTGACGAACAAACGTTACAACAGCTTATTGCCAACAATCAAATTGTTTTTCGATATGAAGGAGAAAATCCAAACGGTAGCTTACAAAACATTGCAGGGATTGTGAATGAAAAAGGAAATGTACTTGGGATGATGCCGCACCCTGAGCGTGCTGTTCATGAACTGCTTGGCGGAGCTGACGGGCTAAAACTGTTTCAATCAATCGTGACATATTGGAGGGACGCACATGTCGTTACTACTTGAACCAAGTCCAGCAATGATTAAAGAACAAAAATTGTATCGAGAAATGGGGTTAACGGACGAAGAATTTGCGATGGTTGAACGCATCCTTGGTCGTCTCCCGAATTATACGGAAACGGGCATTTTTTCTGTGATGTGGTCGGAACATTGTAGCTATAAAAACTCGAAACCTGTATTAAAGAAGTTTCCAACGGAAGGAAAACATGTATTGCAAGGGCCAGGAGAAGGGGCAGGTATTGTAGATATTGGAGATGGATTAGCCGTTGCATTTAAAATCGAAAGCCATAATCATCCGTCTGCGATCGAGCCGTATCAAGGGGCGGCGACGGGCGTTGGGGGCATTATTCGCGATGTGTTTTCGATGGGAGCGCGACCAATTGCGTTATTAAACTCGCTTCGCTTTGGCGAATTAACGTCACCGCGTGTGAAATATTTATTTGAACGCGTTGTCGCAGGTATTGCTGGGTACGGAAACTGCGTCGGCATTCCGACAGTCGGTGGTGAAGTACAATTTGATGCTGCATATGAAGGAAATCCACTTGTGAATGCGATGTGTGTTGGGCTCATCCGGCATGAAGATATTCAAAAAGGAATTGCTGCAGGCGTTGGAAATACGGTCATGTATGTCGGTGCGAAAACGGGACGTGACGGCATTCATGGAGCGACATTTGCATCCGAAGAATTAACGGAACAATCTGAACAAAAGCGTCCAGCTGTTCAAGTCGGGGATCCGTTTATGGAGAAATTGCTTCTTGAAGCTTGTTTGGAAGTCATTCATTCCGATGCGCTCGTCGGCATGCAAGATATGGGGGCGGCAGGTTTAACAAGTTCGTCAGCGGAAATGGCAAGCAAAGCTGGCTCTGGAATCGAACTGAACTTAGATCTCGTTCCACAGCGTGAAACAGGAATGACGCCGTATGAAATGATGCTATCTGAATCGCAAGAGCGCATGCTTCTCGTTGTTAAAAAAGGTCGCGAACAAGAAATGATAGATGTGTTTGCGAAATATGGGCTAGAAGCAAAAGCGATTGGACGCGTAACAGATGACCGTATGTTGCGCTTGTATCACCGCGGAGAAGTCGTCGCAGAAATTCCGGTTGATGCACTAGCTAAAGATGCTCCTGTATATTATAAGCCATCGAAAGAACCGACGTATTATCGCGAGTTTCAGACGATGGAATACGTACCGATCATTCATAACTATGAAGAAACATTGCTTGGGTTATTAGGTCAACCGACGATTGCAAGCAAACAATGGGTATATGAACAATACGACTATATGGTTCGAACAAACACAGTTGTTGCGCCAGGATCTGATGCAGCCGTTTTACGTATTCGCGGCACGAATAAAGCGTTAGCGATGACGACCGATTGTAATTCTCGCTACGTTTATTTAAATCCAGAAGTCGGTGGAAAAATTGCGATTGCGGAGGCAGCGCGCAACATCGTTTGTTCAGGGGCTCAGCCACTTGCTGTCACGGATTGCTTAAATTTCGGTAATCCAGAGAAACCAGAAATTTTTTGGCAACTTGAAAAAGCAGTAGAGGGAATGAGCGAAGCGTGCCGTGTACTTGAAACGCCCGTGATTAGTGGAAATGTATCGCTTTATAATGAGACGAACGGCGAAGCGATTTATCCGACACCGATTGTCGGCATGGTTGGGGTCGTTGAACATATCAGCCATATTACGACACAAACATTTAAACAACCTGGCGACTTGATTTATGTCATTGGGGAAGCTAAGCGAGAATTTGGCGGGAGCGAGCTACAAAAATGGTTAACAGGCCGCATTTTCGGTAAAGCTCCAACGATTGATTTACACGTTGAGGCGACAAGACAACGACAGCTTCTCACTGCTATTCGGGCGGGAGTTGTGGCCTCTGCGCACGATGTATCCGAGGGTGGTCTAGCGGTTGCGCTTGCGGAATGTTTAATCGATGCCCAAGGTTTAGGTGCACGTGTGACGATTAGTGGCGACGTCGTTTCTGAACTGTTTAGTGAAACGCAATCCCGCTTTGTTGTTTCTGTGAAAAAAGAACATCAACAATCATTCGAACAACTCGTTCAAGCAGTATGTATCGGGGAAGTGACAAATGACGAGACGCTTCATGTGACAAGTGGAGATGCATGCATTCTCCGCGTCTCAGTAGAAACGATGCGAAATGTATGGAAAGGAGCTATTCCATGCTTGCTGAAATCAAAGGATTAAACGAAGAGTGTGGGATTTTCGGTATTTGGGGACATGAGGAAGCAGCGACGTTAACGTATTACGGGCTGCATAGTTTACAACATCGCGGGCAAGAAGGTGCGGGCATTGTCGTTGGAGGAAACGGAACGCTCCAGTTTCATAAAGGCCTCGGTTTAGTGACGGAAGTGTTTAGTCGCGGAGAGTTAGAAAAACTAACGGGCATGGCTGCTATCGGCCACGTCCGTTACTCTACTGCAGGTGGGGGCGGATATGCGAATGTTCAGCCGCTTTTGTTTCGTTCGCAAGGTGGTAGTTTAGCGCTTGCGCATAACGGAAATTTAGTGAATGCCGATGAATTACGCTTTCGTTTAGAGCAACAAGGGAGCATTTTTCAAACGACGTCTGATACCGAAGTGCTTGCTCATTTAATTAAGCGCAGCGGCGAACCAATTTTAAAAGAACGAATTAAAGAAGCGTTGACGCATTTACGTGGCGCTTTTGCTTTTCTCATTTTGACGGAAACAGAAATGTATATCGCTCTTGATCCACATGGTTTCCGTCCTTTATCGCTTGGGCGCTTAGGTGAGGCATACGTTGTAGCATCGGAAACGTGTGCGTTTGATGTCATTGGTGCCACATATGAGCGAGAAGTGGAGCCGGGAGAACTCATTATGATTAACAAACAAGGTATTCGTTCTGAGCGTTTTGCTCCGAGGGTTTCTCGCTCCATTTGTAGCATGGAATATATTTATTTCGCTCGTCCTGACAGCAATGTGGATGGCATTAACATTCATACAGCACGGAAAAATCTCGGGAAGCAGCTCGCATTTGAAGCACCTGTTGAAGCCGATGTTGTTACAGGTGTACCGGATTCGAGCATTTCGGTGGCGATTGGCTACGCGGAAGCGACAGGCATTCCGTACGAATTAGGGCTTATTAAAAATCGTTATGTTGGTCGGACGTTTATTCAACCGTCTCAAGCACTTCGTGAACAAGGGGTAAAAATGAAATTATCGCCTGTTCGTGGAGTTGTAGCCGGCAAACGAGTTGTGATGGTTGATGATTCAATTGTGCGTGGAACGACGAGCAAGCGTATCGTACGTATGCTTCGAGAGGCAGGGGCGACGGAAGTACATGTGCGCATTAGCTCACCGCCAATTACGCATCCATGTTTTTATGGGATCGATACGTCAACAAAAGATGAGCTTATTGCTGCTAGACACACGATTGAAGAAATTCGTCAGCTTATTGAAGCGGATTCCCTCGCCTTTTTAAGTCAAGAAGGACTTTTGCAGGCGATTGGGAGATCAAACGATTCAAAGAACTGCGGACAATGTTTAGCTTGTTTCACTGGACAATATCCGACAAGGATTGGAGGGGAGCACGTTGGCGCATGCGTACAAACAAGCTGGAGTGAATATTGAAGCTGGGTATGAAGCAGTAGAACGAATGAAAAAACATGTCGCTAAAACTGCCCGAATCGGTGCATTAGGAAGTTTAGGTGGTTTTGGAGGAATGTTTGATCTATCTTCGCTCGGTTATAAGCAACCTGTCCTTGTATCAGGAACGGACGGAGTTGGGACGAAGTTGATGATTGCGTTCGCTTTCGATCGGCACGATACGATCGGGATAGACTGCGTAGCCATGTGTGTAAATGATATTGTCGTACAAGGGGCGGAGCCTCTTTTCTTTCTCGACTACATTGCTTGCGGAAAAGCGGTGCCAGAAAAAATCGAGCATATTGTAAAAGGAATTGCCGATGGCTGCGTCGAAGCAGGGTGTGCGCTCATTGGAGGAGAAACAGCAGAAATGCCGGGCATGTATGCCGAAGATGAATACGATGTAGCAGGTTTTGCGGTTGGAGTAGTAGAAAAAGAAAAATTAGTGACAGGAGATACGATTGTTCCTGGCGATGTGTTGATCGGTTTAGCTTCGAGCGGTTTGCATAGCAACGGCTATTCGCTCGTGAGAAAAATTATAAAAGATGCGAACTTGCAATTGGATCACGTATATGAACCATTTGCTCGCCCGCTTGGCGAAGAACTATTAACCCCTACGCGCATTTACGTTCGAGCAGTGCGCGAAGCGTTAAAACAATTTCATATAAAAGGGATGGCACATATTACAGGTGGCGGTTTTATCGAAAACATTCCACGCATGTTACCAAACGGATTGCAAGCTGAAGTCGATTACGGTTCATGGCCCATTCCAGCCATTTTTAACTTTTTACAACAACATGGACAGCTACAACGAATGGAAATGTTCAATATTTTTAATATGGGTATCGGTTTTGTGTTAGCTGTCGATAGCGACATCGTGCCAGATGTTGTGCAGTTGCTTGAATCGTGCGGAGAGAAAGCGTATATCATCGGTCGAATAAAAGAAGGATCGGGTGTATCGTTTGCTGGAGGAAAAGTGGAATGAAGCGAATAGCGATTTTTGCCTCAGGAAGCGGAACGAATTTTCAAGCGATTGTTGATGCAGTGAAGAAAGGAGAAGTGCAAGCGGAAGTTGCGCTTCTCGTATGTGACCGACCGCATGCAAAAGTGATTGAGCGAGCGATTCGTGAACACGTTCCGCTGTTTGTTTTTAACCCTAAACAATATGAAACGAAACAGCAGTTTGAACGTGAAATTTTAAAACAACTACAACAAAAGGAAGTTGAATGGATCGTTCTTGCGGGTTATATGCGACTGATCGGTTCAACGCTTTTGCAGGCGTATCCAAACAAAATTGTAAATATTCATCCGTCTCTTTTACCAGCGTTTCCGGGTAAAGATGCGATCGGTCAAGCGTATCGTTACGGTGTGAAAGTGACGGGGGTAACGGTGCATTATGTTGATGAAGGAATGGATACAGGACCGATCATTGCGCAACAAGCGCTATACATTTATGATGGGGAGCCATTAGAAAGTGTTGAACGTCGCATTCATGAAATAGAACATACGTTGTATCCACAAGTCATTCAACAATTGTTGACGGAGAAAGGGAGTACAAATCATGAAAAAACGAGCGATCATTAGCGTATCAAATAAAAAAGGAATTGTTACGTTTGCTAAACAACTAGTTGAGTTAGGTGTTGAAATTATTTCAACGGGCGGAACGAAGCGCGTATTAGCAGAGCATGGCATTCCGGTCGTAAGCATTTCTGATGTGACAAACTTTCCAGAAATTTTAGACGGACGTGTGAAAACACTTCATCCAAACATTCACGGTGGACTGTTAGCTGTTCGAGATGATGAAACGCATAAAAAACAGTTGCAAGAGCATGCCATTACGCCAATTGACTTTGTTGTTGTCAATTTATATCCATTCCAAGAAACGATCGCCAAGCCAAACGTTCCGTTTATGGAAGCGATTGAAAATATCGATATTGGCGGTCCGACTATGCTGAGAGCGGCGGCGAAAAACCATGCTTATGTCACAGCTGTCGTCGATCCTACTGACTATGAGTTAGTCATTGAACAGCTCAAACAATATGGCGAAGTATTGCTTGAGACGAGACGGGCATTAGCTGCGAAAGTATTTCGCCATACAGCAGCATATGATGCGATGATTGCGCAATATTTGACAAACATTGTTGGAGAAACGTATCCGGAAACGATGACGATGACGTTTGTGAAAAAACAATCGTTACGATACGGTGAAAATCCGCATCAAACGGCTGCATTTTACGAAAAACCGCTCAGCTCACCGTTTTCTATTGCAGCAGCAAAGCAGTTGCACGGAAAAGAGTTGTCGTACAACAACATTAACGATGCCAACGCAGCGCTACAAATTGTTGCGGAATTTGCCGAACCGGCAGCGGTGGCGGTGAAGCATATGAATCCGTGTGGAGTGGGTGTCGGTGAAACGATCGCTGAAGCGTTTCAAAAAGCTTATGAGGCTGATGCGACGTCGATTTTTGGCGGCATTGTGGCGTTAAATCGTGAAGTTGATGAGCAAACGGCCGCGAAGTTAAACGACATTTTTTTAGAAATCGTTATCGCCCCGTCATTTACAGAACAAGCGCTAGACATTTTAACGAGAAAGAAAAACATTCGTTTGTTAACTGTTGATTTCCAAGCAGAGCGGAAACAAGAGCCGTTTATCGTATCGGTGCGCGGCGGATTGCTCGTCCAAGATGAAGATACATATACAATTGATGATGCAACGCTGCAAGTCGTGACAGAAAGGAAGCCGACCGAAGAAGAATGGGCGAATTTAACGTTTGCTTGGCGTGTGGTGAAGCATGTCAAGTCGAATGCGATTGTACTAGCAAAAAACGGAATGACGATTGGTGTTGGCGCTGGACAAATGAATCGTGTAGGAGCGGCAAAAATTGCGATAGAACAAGCTGGTGAGCATGCGAAAGGCGCTGTATTAGCCTCTGATGCTTTTTTTCCGATGAGCGATACCGTTGAGGCCGCTGCACAGGCGGGAGTGACTGCCATTATTCAGCCAGGCGGCTCGATTCGTGATGAAGATTCCATTCAAAAAGCAAATGAATATGGAATTGCAATGGTATTTACAGGGGTTCGTCATTTTAAACATTAAAGGGGGCGACAACGGATGAAAGTGCTCATTATCGGACGTGGCGGTCGCGAGCACGCGCTTGCATGGAAAGTATCGCAAAGTCCACGTGTCAATCATGTATATGTGGCGCCTGGAAATGACGGAATGAATTCGATTGCTACGTGCGTTCCAATTTCAGAAACTGATGTCGAAGCGCTCGTGCAATGGGCGAAAAAAGAAGCGATCGATTTGACGATCGTTGGTCCAGAAGCACCGCTATTAGCTGGTATTGTCGATCGTTTTGAAAGGGAAGGATTGCGCATTTTTGGTCCGAAACAAAAAGCCGCATTAATCGAAGGAAGCAAAGCGTTTGCGAAAGAAATCATGAGAAAATACAACATCCCAACCGCAAATTATGCGACGTTTACAAATTACGAGGAAGCTGTTCATTATGTGCGTGAACAAGGGGCTCCGATTGTCATTAAAGCGGATGGACTTGCTGCTGGAAAAGGTGTAACGGTGGCGATGACGATCGACGAAGCGCTTCATGCGTTGCATGATATAATGGTTGCAAAAAAGTTCGGTGAAGCTGGTGCACAAGTTGTTATTGAGCAATATTTACAAGGTGAAGAATTTTCACTTATGGCGTTTGTGCATAGAGAACACGTTTATCCGATGGTTATTGCGCAAGATCATAAGCGTGCGTTTGATGGCGATCAAGGACCGAACACAGGGGGGATGGGCGCCTATTCTCCTGTTCCGCAAATAAGTGAACAAACTGTTTATGCAGCAATTGAAACAATTGTAAAGCCGACAGCGAAGGCATTACTACAAGAAGGATGTGCATTTACAGGATTTTTATATGCCGGATTAATCGCAACAGAGGAAGGACCAAAGGTAATTGAGTTTAATGCGCGATTTGGTGATCCAGAAGCGCAAGTCATTTTACCGCGGTTAAAAAATGATCTTGTTGAAGTAATCGTTTCGCTTTTAGAAGATCAACCGATTACATTACATTGGAGCGATGAAGCAACCGTTGGGGTTGTTTTAGCGGCGAAAGGATATCCTGAACAATATGAAAAAGGCGCTGTTATTCGAGGGCTTGAACAAGTAACGAAAGCGCAAATTTTCCATGCTGGCACGAAGCGTATAAACGATGAGTGGGTAACAGATGGGGGACGAGTGCTCCTTGTTGTTGCGAGCGGAAAAACATTAAAAGAAGCACAACGTCTTGTGTACGAAGAAATGCAACATATTGAATGCGATCAACTGTTTTATCGGCGTGATATTGGCCATAAAGCTATCGGGCACGTCGCTTGCGAACATATACAAAACTAAGTGCAACGAAGCTGCCGATTAAAAGAATAAGAATGAAAAACGTATCTGTTATATATTCAGCAATCATATTCGTTCTCTCCTTTTTTACCCCCTTGTACGTGTACAAGGGGGTTATTGTTACGAAGGGTTGACTGGTTCAATCGGAATCGCTTTTTCGTTCTGATCGTTGTGATCACATTGGCATTGATACCGTTCAAATAACGCCATGACAGGACAGAAACGAACAATACCTTCCGCAATTTTCATTGCAGCGAGCATGATGACCCATATATACGATTCGCGCCACGGCTTGCGAGAAAGACTTGCTGTTGCCCAAGCAAGCATTGTAAACCCGAATGTAATGCGAATCATCGCGTTAATGACACCGATGTTTTGTTTCATGTGAATCCTCCTTTTTGTTTGTGAAATTCGCTTTCATCCGTTAAAATGTGTATAGATGATGGTACGATTTAGGAGGAAAGCGATCATGATGGAAAAACGATATCGATGGAAAAGTGAACAAATTCGCAAACACGTTGCGATAGTTGACGGAAAGCAAGCGCCAACAAAAGTGTTAATGAACGCAACATATTTACATCCATACATACGTCAATGGGTGCAAGGGAACGTATGGATTTGCGACGACCGGATTGTGTACGTCGGTCCAAATAAACCGAAGCAATTAAATTCATGTGAAGTCATCGACTGCACGAATCAAGTGCTCGTTCCTGGCTATATTGAGCCTCATGCTCATCCGTTTCAGTTATATAATCCCCAAACGCTTGCTGAATATGCAGCGCAGTTCGGTACGACAACACTGATTAACGACAATTTATTTCTTTTTTTACAGTTGACAAAAAAGAAAGCGTTTTCTTTTTTGTCCGCTATGGAAAAACAACCGGTGACGATGTATTGGTGGTGCCGACTTGATCCCCAAACAGAAATGGAAGGAGAAGAACATCTTTTTTCATATAAAAACATGAAAGGATGGCTTGAAAACGATGCGGTGTTACAAGTCGGTGAATTGACTGGATGGCCAAAACTGTTAGAAGGGGATGATTTCGTTCTCCATTGGATGCAAGAGGCGAAAAAACTTGGTAAAAAAGTGGAAGGTCATTTTCCCGGCGCCTCAGATCGTACGCTGACGAAAATGAAGTTATTTGGGGCGGATGCTGATCATGAATCGATGACCGGAAACGATGTGTATAAGCGATTAATGCACGGGTATACCGTATCATTGCGTCATTCGTCCATCCGACCGGATTTGCCGACATTGCTTAAAGAGATGAAACAATTCGGTATTCATCATTACGATCAATGCATGTTTACAACAGACGGATCGACGCCTGCCTTTTATGAAAAAGGATTGATCGACGAAATGATTCGCATCGCATTGCAAGAAGGAGTACGTGACATTGATGCATACAGCATGGCCACATGGAACATCGCTCGTTATTACAATATCGATCATTTGCACGGAAGCATTACGCCAGGGCGCATTGCGCATATTAACATTCTTGAACATGCGTCAAATCCGACACCGATCTCTGTTTTAGCGAGCGGACAGTGGGTCAAACGTGATGGTGTACCTGTCTCTGCTTTTTCAGCCGTTGAATGGGACGTACATGGTCTTGCGCCGCTCTCTTTATCTTGGGATTTACAGATGGATGATTTGCAATTTTCGATGCCATTAGGGATGTACATGGAAAACTCAGTCATTATTAAGCCATATTCGATTTCGATTGATACATCTGCTGATGAGTTATCAATCGATCACGATGAAAGTTTTTTAATGCTTATTGATCGTCACGGAAAATGGCGTGTAAACACCGTATTAAAAGGGTTTGCGACACATGTGCAAGCACTTGTTAGCTCGTATTCAAATACAGGAGATATTCTTTTGATCGGAAAAAGTAAACGCGATTTATTGGTTGCATTTGAACGGATGAAACAAATGGGAGGCGGCATTGTGTTATGTGAACACGGGGAAGTCATCCACGACATTTCCCTTCCATTAGGCGGATTAATGTCAGCGAAGCCGATGAAAGAGCTAATAGAAGAAGAAAAAACGCTTGGAGAGTTGTTGCGAGCGCGTGGCTATACGTTTGTTGACCCGATTTACACTTTGCTCTTTTTATCGTCGACACATTTACCTTACATTCGTATCACACCAAAAGGAATTTACGATGTGATGCATAAAACAGTACTCTTTCCAACAATAATGCGTTAAAATATAAAAGGGACGAAAACGAAAGGTTGGGTTCATGTTGCGGCGATTATTTTTTCTATTTATGATCATGGCGGTGTTTTTGTTTAGCATCGGATGTCAACGTACAGAGTCAAATGTAAAAGAAAACAAGTCCCCACCGACAACAGTCGAACAGGAAAATAAAAAAGAAACAAAGGAAACATCATGGACGTTTCCGTTAACAGGCATGCCAACGAATGAAAAAACGATGCAACGAGCTGTGGCGGTGATGATTAATAACTATCCTGCCGCACGACCTCAATCGGGATTACACAAAGCAGATATCGTATATGAAGTGCTTGCGGAAGGAGATATTACACGGCTGTTAGCCATTTATCAAAGCGAGCAACCTGAAATCATTGGCCCTGTTCGAAGCGCAAGAGATTACTTTATTCAATTAAGCAATGGCTTTCATGCTTTATATGTCTGTCACGGATGGAGTCCAGAGGCGCAGACGTTGTTAAAGTCTGGTGCTGCGGATTATGTCAATGGACTGTTTTACGATGGAACATTGTTTTGGCGAGATCGCACACGAAAGGCACCGCACAACTCGTACATTTCCTTTGAAAATATTAAAAAAGGTGCTGAAAAAAACGGCTATGCGTTCGAAGAAGAAGTCAGACCGCTACCATTTTTCACAAACGATTTGACAAACGCTGTAAAAGCGACGAATATTGATGTGGTGTACTCTAAACGATCGTATGCTCACGTTCATTATGCGTACGACGGAACGAAATATGTTCGTTCGAGCGGTGGAGAGCCGACAGTGGATCGGGAGACGAACACACCGATTGCGGTAGAAAATGTGTTCGTCGTTGAAGCGACGCATCAAATTATTGACGACTATGGTCGAAGAGACATTGACTTTACATCAGGTGGAAAAGGGTATTTATTTCAAGAAGGAACGATGCAGGAAGTGGAGTGGAAAAATATTGACGGACGCCTCCTTCCTTATAAAGACGGTGTTCCGCTCGGATTTACCCGAGGAAAAACGTGGATTCAAGTCGTTCCGGACTTAAAGCAAGTACAATATGAATAGGGGGACGTATATGCAAATTAATAAATTGCGAGGCAGAGAGCTTGACCAGTTATTTCGCGCGATTTTGTCATTGAAAGATTTAGAAGAATGTTATCGTTTTTTCGATGATTTATGTACCGTCAATGAAATACAAGCGCTTGCGCAACGGTTGGAAGTAGCTCGTATGTTGCGCGAGGGATATACGTATCATAAAATTGAAACAGAAACAGGGGCAAGCACAGCGACTATTTCACGCGTAAAACGTTGCTTAAACTACGGAAATGATGCGTATGCGATGGCACTCGACCGCATTTATAATGAACAACAAGAGGGGGCTGGCTCACAATGAGTCAGCTTCTTTTTACGATTTTTTGTTATGATTTTTGTTATAATGAGATGAGGTGAAAAAACATGAATGAGATAACAACATGGCGCCATGTGTTTAAATTAGATCCGAATAAAGAAATAACAGATGAACAATTAGAACAAGTATGCGAATCAGGAACGGATGCGATCATTGTTGGCGGAACAGACGGTGTGACGCTTGAAAACGTCATCGATTTGCTTGCGCGCGTGCGCCGTTTTTCCGTTCCATGTGCATTAGAAGTATCAAATATTGAGGCGATTACACCTGGGTTTGACTATTATTTCATTCCAATGGTGCTAAATAGCCGTGATCTGACTTGGTTAATTGATTTGCATCACGAAGCGGTCAAACAGTTTGGTGACTTAATTAATTGGGAAGAACTGTTTGTTGAAGGGTATTGTATTTTAAATGACGAATGTAAAGCGGCATCATTAACAAGTGCACGAACGAATGTAACAGAAGAAGATGTCATTGCATATGCTCGAATGGCGGAACATATGTACCATTTTCCAATTTTTTACATGGAATATAGCGGGCGATACGGAGATGTGGCGCTTGTAGAGAAAGTGAAACGGACGCTAGAACGCACCCGTTTGTTTTATGGCGGTGGCATTCATACACCTGAACAAGCGAAAGAGATGGCGATGTGGGCCGACACGGTCGTTGTAGGAAATGCGATTTATACAAATTTACAAATGGCGTTACAAACAGTCGAAGCGGTAAAAGGAAAATCGGCATAAATGGAGAATAAAAAAGAGAACATATGTTTTGGTGGTGAAAAAATGAGTATGTCAGCACATATGCTGTTGGAAGGATTAAATGAAAAACAAAAAGAGGCTGTGAAAACGACGGAAGGTCCGCTTTTAATTATGGCGGGGGCAGGAAGTGGAAAGACGCGCGTGTTAACGCATCGCATCGCTTATTTAATGGCGGAGAAAGATGTTGCTCCATGGAACATTTTAGCGATTACATTTACAAACAAAGCAGCGCGTGAAATGAAAGAACGTGTAGAACGAATCGTTGGAAAGCAAGCGGAAGATATATGGATTTCTACGTTTCACTCGATGTGCGTTCGCATTTTGCGACGCGACATCGATCGGATCGGCATTCATGCTAATTTTTCCATTCTGGATCCAACCGATCAATTATCCGTGTTAAAACATATTTTAAAAGATCGCAATATTGATCCAAAAAAATATGATCCACGTGCGCTTTTAGGTACAATTAGCAGCGCGAAAAACGAATTGATGACGCCAGAAAAATATGCCGACCAAGCGGCAAGTCCATATGAGAAGCTTGTCGCGGATGTGTATAAAGAATATCAAAAGCGATTGTTGCGCAATCATGCCCTTGATTTCGATGACTTAATTATGACGACGATTCAACTATTTCAACGTGTTCCGGAAGTGTTGGAATATTATCAACGAAAGTTTCAGTACATTCATGTCGATGAATATCAAGATACGAACCGCTCGCAATATTTGCTCGTGAACATGCTTGCGAAACGATTTCAAAACTTATGTGTGGTCGGCGATTCTGATCAATCGATTTATCGTTGGCGCGGTGCCGATATTAGCAACATTTTATCGTTTGAAAAAGATTATCCGAACGCCAAAGTCATTTTGCTTGAGCAAAATTACCGCTCGACGAAACGTATTTTACAAGCAGCCAATGCAGTTATTGAGCATAACACGCAACGAAAACCGAAAAAGCTTTGGACGGAAAATAGCGAAGGACATGCACTTGTGTATTATGAGGCGATGACGGAAGTAGATGAAGCGCAATTTGTCGTTGGAAAAATTAAAGAATATGTCGATGCAGGAAAACGAGCGTATAAAGATTTTGCTGTTTTATATCGAACGAATGCGCAATCGCGCGTGCTTGAAGAAATGTTATTAAAGGCGAATATCCCATATAAAATTGTTGGCGGTTTAAAATTCTATGACCGAAAAGAAATTAAAGATATTTTAGCTTATTTACGCTTAATTGCGAATCCGAATGATGACATTAGTTTTACACGCATTATTAACGTTCCAAAACGCGGCATTGGGGCATCAACAATTGATAAAATTGCAGCATATGCTTCTAGCCGAGGAATATCGATGTTTGATGCGCTCGGTTCTATTGAAGAAATGGGAATTAGCGCTCGCATCGCTGCACCGCTCGTGCAATTTCGCGAACAAATTCATCATTGGAGCCAAATGCAACACTATTTATCCGTCACGGAGCTTGTCGAAGATGTGCTCGACCGTTCAGGTTATCGCGATATGCTTCGTGAAGAAAAAACGTTAGAGGCACACAGTCGACTTGAAAACATTGACGAGTTTTTATCAGTTACTCAACATTTTGAACAAGTAAACGAAGATAAGTCGCTCGTTGCCTTCTTAACGGACTTAGCGCTTGTTGCGGATATCGATCAGCTTGATAATGATAATGAAGGGCAAACAAACGATGCGGTTGTTTTAATGACACTTCATTCTGCAAAAGGATTAGAGTTTCCTGTCGTCTTTTTAGTCGGACTCGAAGAAGGGATCTTCCCGCATAACCGCTCATTAAACGATGAAGATGAAATGGAAGAGGAACGACGTTTAGCGTATGTTGGCATTACGCGTGCGGAAGAAGAACTTTTTTTAACGCGTGCGCATATGCGTACGTTATTCGGGCAAACGCATGTTAACGCCCCATCTCGTTTTATTGATGAAATTCCTGAAGAGCTCATTGAATATGCACATAAACGAGTGAAACAACAGGCGACATCTCAACGTCCATCTACCATGTTGCAAGGAGGATGGCGCGTAGGAGATAAGGTGAGCCATAAAGTGTGGGGCATTGGGACAATTGTGCGCGTAAAAGAAAGCGATGGTGATCAAGAGCTAGATGTCGCTTTTTCAAGCCCAATTGGCATTAAACGACTATTGGCGA
Organism: Anoxybacillus ayderensis; assembly: GCF_000833605.1. Lineage (GTDB taxonomy): Bacteria > Bacillota > Bacilli > Bacillales > Anoxybacillaceae > Anoxybacillus > Anoxybacillus ayderensis. The sequence goes on from NZ_JXTG01000025.1 coordinate 20,762, forward strand.
AATTTGCTCCGATTACGAAAGTGTAGAGAGGATGAAGAACGTGGCACAACACGACGTTGAAAAGCAAATTGCCGAATTGCGCCAACAAATTGAGAAATATAACTATGAATATTACGTATTAGACAAACCTTCTATTTCTGATGCCGAGTACGATGAATTAATGAGAAAATTGATGGAGTTAGAGGAACAATATCCAAAATATAAAACACCGGATTCTCCGTCGCAACGCGTTGGCGGAGCGCCGTTAGAAGCGTTTGCAAAGGTGCTTCACCGCGTGCCGATGCTTAGTTTAAGCAACGCTTTTCATGAAGGGGATTTACGAGATTTTGACCGCCGTGTGCGCCAAGAAGTTGGTGACGTCCGTTACGTATGTGAATTGAAAATTGACGGTTTAGCCGTATCGCTCCGTTATGAAAATGGCTATTTCGTACAAGGAGCGACACGCGGAGATGGAACGACTGGAGAGGATATTACAGAAAATTTAAAAACGATTCGCTCATTGCCGCTTCGATTGCGTAAACAAGTGTCGATTGAAGTGCGTGGAGAAGCGTATATGCCGCGAAAATCGTTTGAAAAGCTAAATGAAAAGCGCAAAATGAACGGAGAAGAATTGTTTGCTAATCCGCGCAACGCGGCAGCCGGATCGCTTCGTCAGCTTGATCCAAAAGTCGTCGCGTCCCGTCAGTTAGATATATTTGTATATCATGTCGTCAATGCAGAAGAGCTCGGATTCGTTTCTCATAGTGAGTCGCTTAATTATTTAGACGAGCTCGGATTTAAAACAAATCCGGCTCGGCAAGTATGCGAAACGATAGATGATGTACTTTCTTACATTGAACAGTGGCATGAGCGACGCGCGTCATTGCCGTATGATATTGATGGAATCGTCATTAAAGTAGATGCGTTTGCGCAACAAAAGCAACTAGGAGCGACAGCGAAAAGTCCACGCTGGGCCATTGCTTATAAATTTCCGGCTGAAGAAGTTGTGACACAACTTGTTGATATTGAGCTAAGTGTCGGTCGAACAGGTGTGGTCACTCCAACAGCTATTTTACAGCCTGTGCGTGTGGCAGGTACGATTGTACAGCGTGCATCGCTCCATAATGAAGACTACATTCGTGAAAAAGATATTCGTCTTGGCGATTACGTCGTCATTAAAAAAGCGGGCGATATTATTCCAGAGGTTGTGCGTTCATTGCCAGAGCGGCGAACAGGACAAGAGAAGCCGTTCGATATGCCGACGCATTGCCCAGCATGCGCGAGCGAACTCGTTCGTCTCGATGATGAAGTCGCGCTTCGTTGCGTCAATCCGCAATGTCCGGCACAAATTCGAGAGGGACTTACTCATTTCGTTTCACGCCAAGCGATGAATATTGACGGATTAGGCGAAAAAGTGATCGCTCAACTATTTGAACACGGTCTCGTTCGTAGTGTGGCGGATTTGTATACGTTAACGAAAGACAAACTTGTCGCGTTAGAACGAATGGGAGAAAAATCAGCAACAAACTTACTGCAAGCGATTGAAACATCGAAACAAAATTCACTTGAGCGCTTATTGTTCGGGCTTGGTATTCGCCACGTGGGCGCAAAAGCGGCAAAAACGTTAGCGGAACATTTTGAAACGATGGAACGTCTTCAACAAGCGACGAAAGAAGAACTAACAGCCATTCATGAAATTGGTGAAAAAATGGCGGACTCAATTGTGACGTATTTTTCAAAAGAAGAAGTAAAGCAATTGCTTGAACGTTTGCGAGCATATGGCGTCAATATGACGTATAAAGGTGCGAAGCGGACAGCGGATATAAGCTCAACGTTTGCTGGGAAGACGTTTGTTTTAACAGGCACATTACAATCAATGTCGCGGAGCGAAGCAAAAGAAAAAATTGAAGCACTAGGTGGAAAAGTGACAGGAAGTGTCAGTAAAAAAACAGACGTTGTCGTTGTAGGTGAAGACGCTGGATCAAAATTAGAAAAAGCGAAACAGCTTGGCATTACGATTTGGGATGAAGCGCGTTTTCTTCAAGAAATACAACAATAAAAGCAGGTGTGAATGATGAAAAGGCTGATCATATTGCTCACTTGTACGCTTCTTACTTTGTCAGCATGCGCGCCAAAATTTAATCAAGAAGAGCAAGTTGTGCAAGAAACAGATAATAAAAAACAAAAGGCAATTATTCCAAAGTACAACATTTCTAACTCGTATTATCGCACAATTTTACCGTTTCAACCCGGAGAGGCGCGGGGACTTGTCGTTGAAAATGTGAATACACGATTAGATATGGATGAATTTGAACTCGGTTTAATGCGCATCGCACAAGACAAGTTTTCTCCGTCACAATATTTATTTCAACAAGGGCAATATTTAGATCGAAAAACGATTGAGTCTTGGCTCAAACGAAAACAAGGAAATGGAGAAGGGTTGAATCCTGCGCTCGGAAGTGAAGGGACAAATGAAGAAAAAAATAAAAAGCATCCACTTTACATTTCTCATATTTTAGAGCACAACTACTTAGTAAAAAAAGGAAATGATAAGGTGCAATTAGGTGGAGTCGTCATCGGGCTTGCGATGAATTCTGTCCATTACTATGAAACAGAAGAAGGATATCCACGTGAAGTAAAAATTTCGAAAAGCGATATGGAGAAGGAAGGGAAAAAAGCAGCAGAAGAAATTGTTTCTCGTTTACGTCAAATCGATGGATTAAGAGAAGTGCCGATTGTTGTTGGCTTATTTGAACAACAACCGAAATCGTCCATTGTTCCAGGACACTTTTTTGCGGTTGGTTATGTCGATAAAGGAAGTAACGCCATTCAAGATTGGGAAAAAATAAATGAAGAATATTACGTGTTTCCATCGGATGAAGCGGAAAAAAATCATCGCGATGATTTAGTCAAGTTTTTAAATTTGAAGTCAGATATTGAAGAATTTTTCCCAAATTACACGGGGGTGATCGGCCGGGCATTTTACCGCGATGACCAACTACAACAATTGACAATTGACATCGTTATGCAGTTTTACGGAAAAGCAGAAGTTATTGGATTTACGCAATACGTCACAGGTCTTCTTATGGAAAAAATGCCTGATTATATGCCAATTTCCGTTTACATTTCTTCCGTGCGCGGACCGGAAAGTATTATTATAAAAAGCCCAGACAAAAATGAACCGTTTGTTCACATCTACCAACCATAAAAAATTTGAATATGTATGCTCCATCCGTTAGAATGAAATTGTGTGCATGAAAACGCTTTTGTAATTTCAACAAAGGGGGCTTACATATGGTACAACCTTACAAACACGAACCATTTACAGATTTTACAGTCGAAGCAAACAAAAAAGCGTTTGAAGAAGGATTGAAGACGGTACAAGCTTATCTCGGTCAAGATTATCCGCTTGTCATTGGTGGAGAACGAATCATGACGGAAGATAAGATTGTTTCGATCAACCCAGCGAATAAAACAGAAGTTGTCGGTCGCGTAGCGAAAGCGAATAAAGATTTAGCAGAAAAAGCGATGCAAACAGCCGATGCGGCGTTTACATGGTGGAGCAAAACAAAACCAGAAATGCGCGCAGACATTTTATTCCGCGCCGCAGCGATTGTGCGCCGTCGCAAACATGAGTTTTCCGCATTGCTTGTGAAAGAAGCAGGGAAGCCGTGGAAAGAAGCAGATGCAGATACTGCTGAAGCGATTGACTTTATGGAATATTATGCTCGCCAAATGTTGAAATTAAAAGACGGCATTCCTGTGGAGAGTCGTCCGGGAGAAACAAACCGTTTCTTCTACATTCCGCTTGGCGTTGGCGTTGTCATTTCGCCATGGAACTTCCCATTTGCGATTATGGCGGGAACGACAGTCGCAGCGCTTGTGACAGGAAATACGGTGCTTTTAAAACCAGCAAGTGCAACACCAGTCGTTGCTTATAAGTTCGTGGAAGTGTTAGAAGAAGCAGGTCTTCCAGCAGGTGTATTAAACTACATTCCGGGAAGCGGTGCGGAAGTAGGCGATTATTTAGTCGACCATCCGCGCACACGTTTTATTAGCTTCACAGGCTCACGCGATGTCGGCATTCGCATTTATGAGCGTGCCGCTAAAGTGCATCCAGGACAAATTTGGCTCAAGCGCGTCATTGCGGAAATGGGCGGAAAAGACACGATCGTTGTTGATAAAGAAGCAGACCTTGAATTAGCTGCACAATCGATTGTGGCATCGGCATTCGGTTTCTCTGGTCAAAAATGTTCAGCATGCTCGCGCGTTGTTGCGCTTGAAGACGTATACGATCAAGTATTAAACCGCGTCGTCGAGTTAACGAAACAATTAAAAGTCGGCAATCCAGAAGAACAAAGCACATTTATGGGACCGGTTATCGATCAATCGGCATATAACAAAATTATGGAATATATCGAAATTGGTAAGCAAGAAGGCAAGCTTATGACAGGCGGCGAAGGAGACGACTCGAAAGGCTTCTTCATCCAGCCAACCGTGTTTGCCGATGTCGATCCGAAAGCGCGCATTATGCAAGAAGAAATCTTCGGTCCAGTCGTTGCTTTCACAAAAGCGAAAGACTTCGACCATGCGCTGGAAATCGCCAACAATACAGAATACGGCTTAACAGGCGCTGTCATTTCAAACAACCGCTTCCATTTAGAAAAAGCGCGCGAAGAGTTCCATGTTGGCAACCTTTACTTCAACCGCGGCTGCACAGGAGCGATCGTCGGCTACCACCCATTCGGTGGGTTCAATATGTCTGGAACAGACTCGAAAGCAGGTGGCCCAGACTACTTACTTCTTCATATGCAAGCAAAAACAGTATCAGAAATGTTTTAATGGAAAACCCCTCTTGGCGAAAATGCTAAGAGGGGTTTCAAATATGAACGTTAACTCATATTTCGCACCTTGGTAGAGCGGAACAAAAGGATTTTTTATTCAGTTTTTTAGAATAACTTTTAAACCAACACCAAAAGCGATGGCATCCTTTTTTTACCATCTCTGATCGTTCTTTATCCCGTTAGACGTAAATGCTCTCGTCCATCCCTAATCCTTGCAAAATCCTTCGCTGCTCGTACGTGAGCGGTTGACCTAACGCGCGTTGAATTCGTCCATCCGGCAGTTCCAACAGGACGACTCTGACATACCAAAATAATTGAAAAATCGCTTGTCCGGTCGGTCGGGTCAGTTTC
>NZ_JXTG01000026.1 GCF_000833605.1 Anoxybacillus ayderensis
TCACGACAGATCTGGATGAAACTGACGCGAAGGAGTGGCTATAGCGAGCCCCTACTGAACGTCTATCAGAAATGGAGAGAGGCAAGATAACGAACGAATGTTCGAGCACTGATGTCCAACGTCACTCCCTGGGCTTTTTTGTCTATTTTTTTGGTTCGTATACCTAAAAAAGAGATTTGTTCCATTTTCGGAAATAGAGATGACATAGGTCATAAGCATAAAAAGGGTTTTATGGATTATCAATCCATCAAAATTACAACAAAATCAAAGTCGATTTCAATTCATCACGGATTCAGGATTATATCATGTGCCACAAAAATAAGAAGGAAAATTTTTATGTTATTTCCGAGGGAAGCGCAAAAAATGACAAAGTTTTCCCTCCTTGTCGAATGAAAAAGAATGAAGTAGAATGTATATTTGTGAACAATATGAACTGCGGAGAGAGAAGCGATGAGCAAAAAAATTTTATATTTATTTTTTGTTTTAATCGGAGCTACCGTTGTTATTTTTGCGAATATGAAGCATAACATTTATACGTTCATGTAAAATGGGTATTTCCATTAGTACATGTATCCCCCTTCGTACATACGCTAGAAGTGTAACAAACTTTAATGCGAAAGGGGTATGAAATATGCATTGTCGTCCAAATATGATGCCGCCGATCGTTCATCCAACAAAATGTTGTACACAACATCAAATGCAAACAACGATTGTGCCGCACATTCATCCGTCGCATACGACATATGTGAATCACCATATGTTCCAGCATCAACATTATTTTCCGCACACACAATCTGTTGTGAACGATGTATCACACCAACATGTTGTTTGTCCAGGGCCTGGTCCGTTTCCACGACCATTTTAACCGAAGGCAATTCGCCTTCGGTTTTTGTCGAAAAAAAGACGAAGTTTGTGAAAATGAGAAATTGACAACGACTGCTTTTTTTGAAAGAATAGGTGTAGACATGGATAATTGAGGTGAGCAAACGTGCTTTCGGATCGCATCAACTTAACAGCAAAAGACATTCTTGAAAAAGAGTTTAAAATAAGCATGCGTGGATATAATCAAGATGAAGTGGATCGCTTTCTTGATTTAGTTATTAAAGACTATGAAACATTTCATCAAATGATTGAACAATTACAACAAGAAAATACACGTCTAAAAAGCCAATTGCAGGAGGCGCAAAAACGTCAGCCATCTCAATCAGGAACGACGAATTTTGATATTTTACAACGTCTTTCTAATTTAGAAAAACATGTTTTTGGTAACAAACTTTACGAATAAATGATCCAACCTTTTCTATTGATTTGGCTTATCGTTTCGGATATACTAACATATGCTTACATGAATCATGTTCGGGTAATCGCTGCGATGTGTATGCATCGTAGAGGAAAGTCCATGCTCGCACGGTGCTGAGATGCCCGTAGTGTTCGTGCCTAGCGAATGCATAAGCTAGGGCAGTCTGGCGATCAGCTGGGCTGACGGCAGGGAAAGAGCCTACGTCCCTAACGGATATGGCTCGATTACCTTTAAAGTGCCACAGTGACGTAGTCTTGCTGGAAACGGCAAGAGTGGAACGCGGTAAACCCCACGAGCGAGAAACCCAAATGATGGTAGGGGCACCTTCTCGAAGGAAATGAACGGAGAGAAGGACAGGCGTGAGCCTGTAGATAGATGATTACCGCCGAAGTACGAGGCGCAAGCCGTTTGCAGTACGACGGAACAGAACATGGCTTACAGAACATGGTTCATGGCATGACTCTCCTGCATAACGTCAGGGGAGTTTTTGTTTTTTGGGGGAAATATGAGGGGAGAGTCTGATGTGAACAAAAAGTTGTCATCTTTGTTTGAAACAGATACATTTTTATCTATTGCTCATACGATTATTCAAGAAGCAGACGAAGGAATGATTGTGACAGACGAGCAAGGGCGTATTTTATTAGCAAATCCCGCGTTTGAAACAGTGACGGGTTATACACAAGAAGAAGTGTTAGGGAAAAAACCGAACATTCTTCGTTCCGGTTTACACGATCGGAAGTTTTATGAAAACATGTGGGAAACGTTACGGGATCATGGTGTTTGGAAAGGGGAAATTTGGAATAAACGAAAAAACGGCGAATTGTTTGTCGAATGGCTAACGATTAAAGCGGTCTATGATGCGACGGGAACTCCGACGCATTATGTGGCGATTTTTTCAGATGTGACGCAACATAAACGGACGATGGAACAATTAGCACGGTTATCAAATTATGACGTATTAACAAACGTTCCAAATCGCCAATTATTTACGAAACGACTGCAACATTTACTTGATGTAGCTCGGCGTTACAATCAGCAATTAGCGATTTTGTTTCTCGATTTAGATCGATTTAAGTATATTAATGATGAACTCGGTCATTATAGCGGAGACATACTGTTGAAAAAAGTGGCTAATCGTTTAAAAAAGTTATTGCGCACGAAAGATACGCTTGCACGCATTGGTGGGGACGAATTTGTCGTCATTTTGCCTAAACTAAAAGATGTGCAGGAAGCAATAACAGTAGCAGAACAAATGATTGAGGCACTTCAAGCTCCATTTATGATGAATGGAAAAGACGTATACATTTCAGCAAGCATTGGGATCAGCATGTACCCAAACGATGGGGATGATGGAGAGACGTTGTTACGCCGAGCGGATCGCGCGATGCAAAAAGCGAAAGAAAGCGGACGAAATCGCTTTGAGTTATATACGGCTAAGTTGGACTATCAAAGCGAAGTTGTGACGTTAGAAAATTATTTACGAAAAGCGCTGGAGCGAAATGAGTTATTCATTTGCTATCAGCCGATCGTGAATATGAAGACGAAAAAAATTGAATCACTCGAGGCGTTGATGCGTTGGAAGCAACCAAACATCGGATTCGTTTCGCCGGCGCAATTTATTCCACTTGCAGAAGAAACGGGGCTTATTGTTCCGATGACGAAGTGGCTGTTTGAACAAGCGTGCATACATATCAAGGCGATTCATCCATTCGCCCCACATATGAAAATAGGAATAAATATTTCTGCTGTACATTTCCAACAAGACGATTTCGTCGAGCAATTATCGACGATTGTGAAAGAAAACGATGTGCATCCACGCTTTTTTAAATTAGAACTGACGGAAAGTACGATTATGCCAAATGCTGAAGAGTCCGTTCAAAAACTTGTACGGCTTAAACAATGCGGCTTTAAACTAGCCATTGATGACTTTGGGACAGGTTTTTCTTCATTAAGTTATTTACATCGCTTTCCGATCGACATTTTAAAAATTGATCAATCGTTTATTCGTCGCCTATCTTTATATAGCGATGATGCGACGATCGTATCAACAATTATTATGATGGCGCATCATTTGCATTTGTCTGTTGTCGCGGAAGGAGTTGAGACGGGGCAACAATATGAGTTTTTAAACGAACAGCAATGTGATATGGCACAAGGATATTACATCGCCAAGCCGATGCAAATAGATGAAGTGCAACTATTTATTCAGGAATGGGATGCTATACATGAATGAAAGGTGAAAACATATGGGACAAATGACATTCATTGCTACTGCGGCGATGGGACTTGAAGCGATCGTTGCAGACGAAGTGCGCGCGCTCGGCTATGACTGTGAAGTAGAAAATGGGAAAGTGACATTTGTTGCAGATGAGCGAGCGATTTGTCGCACGAACTTATGGCTTCGCACAGCCGATCGTGTAAAAATCAAAGTGGGCGAATTTCCGGCGACAACGTTTGATGAGTTGTTTGAACAAACAAAAGCGTTACCGTGGGCGCAATTTTTGCCGATCGATGCCCAATTCCCTGTTGTCGGAAAATCGGTCAAGTCAAAATTGTTTAGCGTATCCGATTGTCAAGCAATCGTAAAAAAAGCAATTGTCGAACATTTGAAACAACATTATCGTATTTCTTGGTTTGAGGAAACAGGTGCATTATTTCGTATTGAAGTAGCTTTACATAAAGATATCGCTACATTAACGATCGATACGAGTGGAGCAGGATTGCATAAAAGAGGATATCGAGTCAAGCAAGGGGAAGCGCCATTAAAGGAAACATTAGCGGCAGCGCTCGTTCAATTAACGAATTGGACGCCAGATCGTCCGTTTGTTGATCCGTTTTGTGGATCGGGGACGATCGCAATTGAAGCTGCGTTAATCGGGCAAAATATCGCACCGGGATTTAATCGCGAGTTTGTATGCGAGCAATGGAATTGGATCCCATCTCGCTTATGGGACGAAGCGAGAGAAGAGGCGGAAGATGTAGCGCGTTATGACCAACCGTTGCATATTGTTGGATTTGATATTGATCATCGCATGGTCGATATGGCGAAAATAAATGCACAAGAGGCTGGATTAGCAGATTTAATTACATTTAAACAAATGCAAGTAAAAGATTTTCGGACGAAAGATGAATACGGCGTCATCGTCGGCAACCCGCCTTATAGTGAGCGATTAGGGGAAAAAGAAGAAGTGGAACAATTGTATCGAGAAATGGGAAAAACATTTGCAGCTCTCGATACGTGGTCGATTTATATGTTAACATCTCACCGCCAATTTGAGCAATTGTATGGTCGACGAGCAACAAAACGACGGAAATTGTTCAACGGTTTTATTGAAACACAATATTACCAATTTTGGGGATCTCGTCCGCCACGTTCGTATGAAAAGCTGTCTCGCTGACAGCTTTTTCTTTTCAACTTCATTGACTTCTTTCTTTTTTTGATCGATAATTAATGTTTGTGTACTTCGTTTAAATTGATGGAGGGGCTAAAAAATATGAGCAAATATCCGTTTACATTAAGCAAAAACGAAAACTTTTTTGATAAATTGAACGAATGGATTGGGGACGTCTTTTACGACATTTTACCTGAAGCTGGGTTTGAATTGCGCGATGAACAAATTTTTATGGCATTTCAACTTGAGCGAGCATTTAAAGAGAAAAAAGTGATGTTTGCTGAAGCCGGTGTAGGAACAGGAAAAACGATCGTATATTTACTTTATGCTATTTGCTATGCACGTTATATCGGAAAGCCTGCGATTATTGCTTGCGCAGATGAAACGTTAATTGAACAGCTTGTAAAAAAAGAAGGAGATATCGCGAAAATTTCGCGCGTCTTAAACATGGATATTGATGTTCGATTAGCCAAATCGCCCGATCAATATTTATGTTTAAACAAATTGGACGAAGTATTAATGACGGAAGAAGAGGAATTGTACGAGCAAATTTTTGATGAATTGCCTCCATTTGTTCATGATCATGCTCCACTTCAAACGTTTTATCATTACGGTGATCGGAAAGATTACGCTCATTTAAGTGATGAACAATGGTCAAAAATTGCTTGGGATCCGTTTCAAGACTGTTTAGCGTGCGAAAAACGTCATCGCTGTGGTCAAACGTTATCGCGCGATCATTATCGCAAAGCAGCGGACTTAATTATTTGTTCGCACGATTTTTATATGGAACATATTTGGACGTATGAAGCGCGGAAACGTGAGGGGCAGCTTCCTCTTTTGCCTGAAGCGAGCTGTGTCATTTTTGACGAAGGGCATTTATTAGAGTTTGCGGCGCAAAAAGCGTTAACGTATCGTATGAAAGAAACGACGTTAGAGACGTTGCTTTCTCGTTTATTAGAAAATGATATTCGTGAACAATTAGCTTATTTAATTGAAGATACATTAGAACTTAGTGTACGTTTTTTTGATGAATTAATGAATCATGCGAAAGCTGTATCGGGATCGAATCGTCAAGAATTAACGTTTACTCCATCTCTTTTGCAACTTGCACAAACTTTACAAACAAAAGTTGAGCAAATTGGCAATGAACTCGTCTTTGAAAGTGAGACGTACACAATTGACCAGTATCAATTAAAAGTTGTGGATGAGTACCTAGATCAAATTCATCACTCCTTACACTTATTTATTCATAATCGGGATGCAATTACATGGCTTGAATCGTCGCTAGATGGCAATACGCTTGTCATTATGCCAAGAACGGTACAAGAGGTGTTGCGTGAAAAAGTATTTTCTAAACGTATGCCATTTATTTTTTCGTCTGCCACACTATCTAATGAAAAATCATTTGATTATATGGCAAAAAGCCTAGGAATCGACGAATATATATCGTTTCATGTCGATTCCCCATTTGACTACGATGAACAAATGAAAATTTACATGCCAATATTTGAAAAGAGCGAACGTATATTTGAAGAGAAATATGCGTATGCCTTAGAAAAAATACGCGAAACGAATGGGCGTGCTCTCGTATTGTTCCCAACGCGTGAACAATTGAATGAATTTAAAGCTCGCGCCCAACGTGAAGAACAATTTACTTTCTTATTTGAAGGGGATCAAGAAATTAGCGAGCTTGTTTCTCGTTTTCAAAACGAAGAAGAAACGATTTTATGTGCCCAACATTTATGGGAAGGATTAGACATTCCAGGTCCTTCATTAAGCAACGTGATTATTTGGGCGCTTCCTTACCCTCCAAATGACCCTGTTTTTCAGGCGAAGCGAAAGGAAACGGACAATCCGTTTTGGGAAGTCGATGTTCCGTATATGATTTTACGACTGCGACAAGGGGTCGGGCGCCTTATTCGTCAACGAGATGATCAAGGAATCGTATGTATTTTTGTAACAGATGATGAACCGATGCAAGTGATCGAGGCGATCAAACGTGTATTACCGACAGATGTACAACAAAAATAAAGGAATCATTGTAAGTATTGTAGAATAACAAATACAGAATGGAGGGAAGAAGATGAAAACAAATATTCAAGAAGTAGAAAAGCAATTTCGACAATACGTCAAAAAAATGATGGCATATAAAGAAGCCATTTCCCTTATGTATTGGGATTTGCGTACAGGGGCACCGAAAAAAGGGGTCGATCAACGCTCTGAAGTAATCGGCATGTTGTCACAAGAAGTGTTTCGCATGTCGACTTCAGAACAAATGGCCGCATATATTGCGGAACTTTCCGCTAAGTCGGTACAAGAACAATTATCGCCTGTTACCCGTTATACGTTAGCAGAATGTCAAAAAGAGTATGAACGCAATAAAAAAATTCCTGCGGATGAATATAAACAATTTGTCATTTTGCAATCCAAAGCGGAAAGTGTATGGGAAGAAGCGAAAGCAAAATCTGATTTTTCCCTTTTTGAACCGTATTTAAAACAGCTTGTTGACTTTACAAAACGTTTCGTTACATATTGGGGAACAAACGGACACCCATATAATACGCTATTAGATTTATATGAACCGGGTGTAACAGTCGATTTATTAGATGATGTATTTTCAAAATTACGTGATCATATTGTTCCGCTTGTTCAACAAATTCGCGAGTCCCGTCACAAACCGGACACGAGCTTTTTATTTCAACCATTTCCGAAAGAAAAGCAGAGAGCATTTAGTTTAGCGCTTTTAAAAGAGCTAGGTTACGACTTTGATGCAGGGCGGCTAGATGAAACTGTGCATCCTTTTGCCATCACATTAAATGATGGGGACGTCCGAATTACAACGAAATATGACGAAAATGATTTCCGAACAGCTGTATTTGGTACAATTCACGAATGCGGTCATGCTCTTTATGAACAACATATTTCTAAAGAACTCGCAGGGACGCCATTGTACGACGGAACGTCAATGGGGATTCATGAATCACAATCGCTATTTTATGAAAACTTTATTGCTCGTCATTATTCATTTTGGAAACGATATTATAGCTTATTACAACAATATGCTTCGCACTTCTCACATGTTTCATTAGACGATTTTTATCGTGCGATTAACGAGTCGAAACCGTCTCTTATTCGCATTGAAGCTGATGAGCTGACGTATCCATTACACATTATTGTTCGATATGAAATGGAAAAAGCGTTGTTTGATGACGCCATTGAAGTGAAAGATTTACCATACATTTGGAACGAAAAATATGAAGCGTATTTAGGTATTCGTCCAGAGCGTGATGCGGAAGGAGTTCTTCAAGATGTGCATTGGGCTGGAGGAAGTTTCGGTTATTTTCCATCATATGCGCTTGGATATATGTACGCGGCACAGTTTAAACATACGATGGAGAAAGAACTGCCATTTCATCAGTTGCTTGAAAATGGAGAACTTGTTCGTATTCGAGAATGGCTTACAAAGCATGTTCACCAATTCGGAAAGATGAAAAAACCGCTCGATATTTTACATGAAGTAACCGGGGAAGGTCTAAATCCGACCTACTTAATCCATTACTTAGAAGAAAAATATAAACATATTTATCGATTATAAAAAACCGGGCGAGTGCCCGGTTTTTTACCAAAGTTTAAATCCTTTTGATCCAGGAGGTGCATTTTGGATCATATCGATAAATGGAACTGTATATGCGATTAAAATAAGTACAACCGCAATACCGATCCACAATGTCCAGTTTTCGAACACAAGCGGTGTACGTTCAGCCTGCTCAGCAACTTCTGCAACAGGGAACTCTGTTTCCCCTTTCGGAGCGAAAAATGCTAAGTTTGTCACGATAATGAGCACGAGAATAATACCGATGAATAAAATCGTTCCACCAACCGCTTGAGCGATTTGATAAGGAATCCATTCTAGTGCTTGTGGTGCATCACCGTATGTTGAAAATGCTGAACGGCGTGGGGCACCAAGTAACCCTGCAAAATGCATCGCACTAGACATGAAAATCATACCGATGGACCAAACGATCGTTTGAATAATCGCTAGACGATTCATTGCTTTTGTCATGACGCGCCCTGTTAAGTGCGGGATAAGCCAATAAGCTGCCCCAAAGAATGTCAATACGACTGTTGTTGCTAATGTTAAGTGGAAGTGACCAGTTACCCAAATCGTATTATGAACGACTTGGTTTAATTGGTGTGATGCGTTGACAAGACCACCAGCACCAGCAGGGATAAAGAATAACATACCGACAAATGGTGCAAAGAAACGCGCATCACCCCAAGGAAGTTTTCGTAACCATCCGAATAATCCTGTTGCTCCTTTTGAGCGACCATACATTTCAAATGTTGCGAACATTGAGAACGCAGTCATTAATGATGGAATAACGACCATAAACGTTAAGACAACTTGTAAGTATTTCCAAACTGGATCAATTCCTGGTTCCACAAGTTGATGGTGGAAACCGACAGGAATCGAGAGAATTAAAAATAAGATGAATGACATACGAGCAAGAGAGTCAGAAAACATTTTTCCACCAATAATTTTTGGAATAATCGCATACCAAATCATATATGCCGGTAATAGCCAGAAATATACGAGCGGATGACCGAAATACCAGAACAATGTTCGGCTTACGAGTACGTTAATCCGATCGACATAACCTAATGACCAAGGAATAAATTGGAATAATACAGTCGCCGCTACACCGAGCGAACAAATGAGCCATAATATCATGTTGACAACAGACATAAATGTAAGCAATGGGCTCACTTGACCAGGATGAGCTTTTTTCCATTTTGCATAATGAGCGAACATCGCAAACCCACTAATCCAGCTACCGACAACAACAAGCGTTAAACCGATATAAAAGCCTGCATGTGCTTGTAGTGGAGCATAAAATGTATATAAAACAGAAGCTTCACCGATTAAAATGTAAAAGGCAGTAATCGCTGTACCGATTGTCATGAGCCAAAAACCGACCCAACCCCAAAACCGCACGCGGTCAGAAAGTGTCCCGGCAGTACGACTTACAGCAGCGAATTGAAAACCAATAATAAAGAATGTAGTTAAAACGAGTCCGAGCAATACGCCATGCGTTGTTAAAATCGTATAATAGCTAATACCTGCCGGCAATTCAAATTTTCCGGAGCGCACAAGCACTTGCAATAGACCAGCAAGCCCTCCTAACGCAAGGGCAACGAAAGCGACATAAATATGAGCCATGGCTAATTTGCCATCACGTGCATCGACTTTCCATGTTCCGTTCATCATTGTTCAACCACCTTCACTTTGGAAGTCATTAAGTGGTGACCGGCACCGCAATATTCGTTACATAAAATGACATACTCGCCAACTTTATCAAATGTTTGTGTATAGCTACTGACATAACCAGGCTCAACCATCATGTTTACATTTGTTCCAACTATTTGAAATCCGTGGATGACATCTTTCGTTGCGACATTAATCGTTACTTTTGCTCCTTTTGGGATTTCGACTTGGTTTGGTGTATACGCAAATGCAGAAGCAACGATGTTCAGTTGATATTCATTATCTCCTGTTTTAACAAGGCCTGGTTTATCAAATGGCGGTGTTTGATCGACTTTTTCCGGATCGATCGTTGTTAAACAGCTTGGTGGTTGCGTTCCTTGCGCAAATGCACCGACTCCTAAGACAGCTAAAAATACGAATAACGAACCGATGCCGAAAAACAGCCAAATTTTTTCATACTTATGCATGTGCATAACGTCTCGTCTCCTTTCTCTCTATAAGCGATTTAAAAACAAGAAATATACGCTTACCCACGTGAAAATGAGGAAAAATCCCAAAAACAAAACAGAAGCAAGAGTTCCTTTTAATGCAGGTTCTTTCTCTACTTTTGTTTTTGGCGTGTTTGTGTTTAATTGAGTTTTCATCTTCATCCCCCTTTCCTAAATAAACCTTAAATAGAAATGTATACACTTACATCATACAAAACAATTTGTGAAATGAAATGCTTTTTTCAGATGTTTCACAAATTGTTCATTCGTTACTTTACCATCATCATAACCGTAAAAATAAGGGGTAGCTGTGACTTTTGTCACACACATTTTGCGAGGTTGTGAAAAAAGTGTGAAATATTTAGAAAAAGATGGCTATGGCATAAAAAAAGAAGCTTACAAGCGCAAGCTTCTCATTTATTCATTATCAATTGTTAAAATAAGTTGTAATTCCCCGTTGCTTTCGAAGTGGATCGGTACGCGAAAAGCTTTGTCAAAACCGTAAATTTTTGTTTGACCAACAAGAACAGTTGGAGGAGTAATATCAATTGTAATTCCTTTTTGTGATACAACTGTGGCCAAGTTTCCTGCAATCATATTGCCGAGCTCACCCGTAAATGATTCAAGCATTTCGCCTTCTAACGGCATACCAAACATCGTTTCTCCGATGGTTCCAAACATCGTTTCATGTCCTTCAATGATTAGACGCCCGCGTAAGTCTCCGGTCATCCCAATCAATACGCTAATAGACGTTTGTGTGAAAGGTTGGACAAACAATGAAGGCTTATCGATTGTCATTGATAGTGGGATAACAGATCGAATCGATTCGATCGTTCCATTTAAAATCGTTGTAATTTTCTCGCCTAATGCCATAAAAAGACCCCCTTTTTTCTTCATCATAACAAATTTTTCACTTTGATGACATCATTTTTCGATAAACATAGATACGAATATATAAAAAACATAGTGACGAAACAACAAATTGCGTTATAATGAAAGTGCACAACAACATCCCTCTTTTCAAAACGTCGAAAGCTTTCCTCCCGTTGCTGAGAGGAAAGCTCTTTTGTTTGTTATGAATAAAATTTCTTTATTAGGAAAATATTATCTTTATCGAAAGGAGGGGCATAGATGCCAAGTATCGTTGCAGTTGAATTAGCTAAACTTCCTTACCGCGTTTCACAAAACGAGGTGATGGTTGCCATAAAACGCATGTTTCAACACCGTTCTGAACATATTGATCGGTTATTATCCATTTTTCAACGTGATCATATTCAATCAAGATCGCTTGTACAACCATTAGATTGGTATATGCAGACTCATTCGTTTGCTGAGAAAAATGAGCTGTATATTGAGCATGCTGTTCGATATGGAAGGGAGGCGATTGTGCGCTGTTTACATCGTGCAAATATTGTTTTTGAAGACGTTGAAGCAATCTTTTTCATTTCAACGACGGGAATTGCTACACCGAGCATTGAGGCAAGAATCATAAATGAACTTCCTTTTTCTGTACACACGAAACGCATTCCGATATGGGGGCTCGGATGTGCGGGTGGAGCAGCTGGCATTGCGCGAGCGGTAGATTACTGTCGAGCATATCCGAAAGCGAAAGTGCTTGTTCTTGCTGTGGAACTTTGCAGTCTAACGTTTCAAATGGATGATGTATCAAAAAGTAATCTTATTGGCACATCATTATTTGCTGATGGAGTAGGTTGCGCGTGTGTGGTGGGGGATGATGTACAGCAGCAAAGTGTCGCTCCACAGGTAATTGATATGCAATCAGTATTTATGCGTAACACGGAAGATGTTATGGGGTGGGATATAAAAGATCAAGGTTTTTATGTTGTGTTCTCTCGACATATTCCGACGATGATTCGTCAATCAATTGGCGAGATCGTAAAATTATTTTTAGGAAGAAGCGGAATAAAACTTTCCGAAATTGAACATTTTGTTTTGCACCCAGGCGGTAAAAAGGTGCTTGATGCGTATCGAGATGGTTTACATATCGATGGAGACAAGCTTGCTCATGCGATCGCGGTTTTACAACAGTACGGAAACATGTCATCTGTTACTGTGCTCGCTGTTTTACAACGCTTTTTGCAACAGTCGCTCACTCCACGAGGATATGGTTTAATGATGGCGATGGGACCTGGATTTAGTTGTGAACTTTTGTTGTTAAAATGGGGAGAAGAAGCATGAAATGGAGAATGCTTTTCTTTTTAATTGTTCAACGATTTATTGAGTTATATTGGGCAAAAAGAAATGAAAGATGGATGAAAGAGAGGGGAGCAAAAGAATTCGGACAAAATCACTATAAGTATATCGTGTGTATGCATAGTTTATTTTTTGTTTCGCTCTTGCTGGAGGGAATTCGTAAACGTCCGTCACCATTGTGGTCTGTTTTGTTTAACATATTTGTCGTATTACAGTTATTCCGTCTTTGGGTTATCGCTTCACTTGGAAGGTATTGGAATACAAAAATTATTGTATTGCCAAAAGCAGGACGAGTACAGAAAGGTCCATATCGATGGTTTCGTCACCCGAATTACCTTGTGGTTGTGCTAGAATTCATCATTATTCCAATTATGTTTCAAGCGTATTGGACAGCTGTCATATTCACAATGTGTAACGCGTACCTTTTATCTGTTCGTATTCGTGCGGAGGAACAGGCGTTACGTTTATTAAAATCCCCCTAATAAGCAGGGGATTTTTTATGTATTTTTTTTGTGAACTACAGTAAAATGAAGGTAGATTTTTTAAAAGGGGTATAGGTAATTATGGAAATGACAGAAACAAAATCATTGCAACAATGGATATATCGCCTGATTGCACTTCATGACGAATTTATGAAGTTAGGTGACATTGCGCAGGCAAATAAAACGAAACAATTAATTAAAAAAGTGTATCATCAAGAATTTACAATCGCTTTTTGTGGTCATTTTTCTGCCGGAAAGTCTAGCTTAATTAATGAATTGATCGGTGATTCACTGTTGCCGTCTAGTCCTATTCCAACAAGTGCAAATCTTGTGAAAGTAAAAGCGGGGAAACCGTATGCGCGCGTATATTATAAGTCTGGTCAAGCGATTGAATACGCAGCTCCTTACGATTACGAAGAAGTAAAAACGTTTTGTCGAGACGGTGATACAATTGACATGATCGAAATTAGCGATGAAACAGACGCTATTCCAAGTGGCATTGTGCTTATGGATACGCCGGGAATTGATTCGACAGATGATGCTCATCGTTTGGCAACAGAGTCCGCTCTTCATTTAGCCGATGTTATATTTTATGTAATGGATTATAACCATGTTCAAGCAGAATTGAACTTTGAGTTTACAAAACGGTTGTCACAGTACGGGAAAACGTTATACTTAGTTATAAATCAAATTGATAAACATCGTGAACAAGAGCTTTCGTTTTCACAGTTTACTCGTTCTGTTGAAGAGGCATTTCAGCAGTGGGGAGTTACATTTGAACGCATGTTTTATACTTCCCTCAAACAAAAAGAGCATGTACATAATGAGTTCGATGAATTAAAACAGTTGTTGCAGTTGCTTTTTCGCGAAAAAGAGGAGCGACTTCAGCAAAGTATACGTATTGCTGTCGAGCAAATGATTGATGATCATATGCAGATGCTCATCGCTCAGCAAGAGGAAGAAGAGCAACATATTCGTCAATCGCTTTCGTTTGAGGATGAAACAATGCTTCTCGAGAAAATGGAAGAAACGGAACGAGCGATTGATCATATAAAGAAAACGTGGTTCAGTGCAAAGCAGCATGTTGAACAGCAGTTAGAAACGACGTTACATAACGCTTATGTGATGCCTTATGAAACGCGAGAGCATGCTCGTGCCTATTTAGAAGCATGTCAACCTGATTTTAAAGTTGGTTTTTTATTTACAAAACAAAAAACAGAAGAAGAACGTCGGAAACGACTGCGTGCTTTTTATGAAGATTTGCGCAAAAAAATCGAAAGTCAGCTAGAATGGCATGTTCGTGACTTACTGAAACGTTTTTATCAACAACATGACGTTCATGACCAAGAGTTATTACATCGTATTCAACAATTAACCGTTCCGTTTTCAGAACAATGGATTGTTGAACGAAAGCCAAATCAGCCGCTTGTTACAGGCGATTATGTATTAACGTATACAAACGATATAGCGAATGAAATAAAACGGTTGTATCGCGATGCGGCTCTTCAACTCGCAGAGCAAATAATTGAAAAAGGGAAGGCGCAACAACGGTTAAATATATATGAGCAACAGCTAGATGAGCTGATAAAGGAACGGGCGCGTTGGGAGCAATTGAAACAACTTGTCCATCAGCGGAAACATACGCGTCACCAATTGCAAAAAGTCGTTGAACATGCAACGCCGTTAAGCGATGATGCGATTTATCCATTTATTCACGAGACGTTTACGATGCGAATAAGCAATCAAAAGAAAGAAGAAGTTCCACAGGAAAATGAAGCGATGCAAGAAGAACGTCCAATTCAAAAGGTGCAAATGGCAAGTGAGACGGTTGAGCAAACGATCGAAAAGCTACGCGTCATTAGCCAAATGATTGCCCCGATTGAAGGGATGAAACAACTAGCGAAAGAAATGGGCGAAAAAATTCAACAACTTCAACAACGGACGTTTACAATTGCTCTATTCGGGGCGTTTAGTGCAGGAAAATCTTCATTTGCAAACGCGTTAATAGGTGAACACGTCTTACCTGTTTCGCCTCATCCAACGACGGCGACAATAAATAAAATTGTTCCCCCGACAGACGAGCATCCACATGGAACCGTTGTTGTACAAGTAAAAACGGAGCAACAGCTTTTAAACGATTTGCAACACTCCTTGCGCTTTTTCGGTGTGCAAGTTCATTCGTTACAAGAGGCGATCGAAGAAAGCAAAAAAGCTATTCGTAATGAAGCTATTGATGCAAAAGAACGGGTACATTGGGCATTTTTGAAAGCTGTCGTGCGCGGTTATGAACAAATGAAAGAAAATTTAGGGCGATTGCTTGTCATCTCATTTCAGCAATTTCACGAATATGTAGCGAATGAAACGAAATCGTGTTTTGTTGAATGGATTGAATTGTATTATGATTGTCCGCTTACTCGTGAAAACATTATTCTTGTCGATACACCAGGAGCTGATTCTGTAAATGCCCGTCATACAGGAGTAGCATTTAATTACATTAAAAATGCTGATGCGATTTTCTTTGTCACATATTATAACCATGCGTTTTCAAAAGCGGATCGTGAATTTTTAATTCAGCTTGGTCGCGTGAAAGATACGTTTAGTTTGGATAAAATGTTTTTCATCATTAATGCAGCTGATCTAGCTCATACAGAAGAGGAATTGCAGGCGGTCGTTCGTTATGTGAAAGAGCAGCTTTTACAATTTGGTATTCGCCATCCGCGTCTTTTTCCATTATCGAGTAAATGGGCGCTTGCAGAAAAAAACGGGAAAACATTCGATCATCATGTGTTATCGAATTCAGGAATGAGCACGTTCGAGCAAACATTTTATCCGTTTATCCATCATGAGATCGGCTCATTAGCCATTGCTTCTGCGCGTTTGCAAATGAAGCAAGCGCGCAAACGGTTAGCAGAATATATTGCAGAAGCGAAGCAAAGCGATGAGATAAAACGTAAAAAGTTGCACATCTTGCAACAAGAGCGACAACAGCTTGAACGAATGATTGAACAATATGAAACAGACCATGATGTTCTTGCCATCGAACAAGAACTGAACGAGTTAGTTTATTATATTCAACAGCGTATTTCTTTCCGTCTGTCAGATTGGTTTAAAGAGTCGTTTAATCCGTCTGTTTTGCATGACCGACAAACAAATATAAAAAAAGCGTTACAATTATGTTTAGATGAGTTTTTATACTCCATTGGATTTGATTTGGCGCAAGAAATGCGTGCAACTAGCTTACGAATCGAAGCGTTTATAAATAAACGTTACGATCTTCATTTTATGGCGCTAGAAAACCAATGGAAGCAAGTGCATGATCTCATTGTAACAAAAGTCGATCTTTCAAGTTTTCCAACGTTACAATTCCCGATCGCTTTTGAGCAAATCGATCGCAATATATTTAAAAAGGCGCTTTCGTTGTACAAAAACGCGAAATCATTTTTTGAAAAAGATGAAAAGCGCTTTATGAAAGAAGAACTAGAAAAACAATTACATGAGCCGATTGCAGCGTATGTAGCTGAACAAAAACAACGGTTGCTTACGCATTATACAAAACAGTGGAATACGATTATTGAGCAACTTCATTGTCATATGCGTGAACAACTAAATGAGCATTTTACAGGTTTATTTGCCGCATTAACGGCTAAAGCACCAATAGACGAATTACAACATATTTACGATATGATCGGAGGAATGGATAATGAATGAAGTTCACCAAGCGATTACAGCACATTCACAAAGGCAACATGCACTCGTTCGGACGTTTATCGAGCTAGATGCGAAACGAGAAGCGTATATTGAGGAAGCCGTCTCTTTATGTCAACGCGGTGAACCGTTTTCTGTACAAAACATTAACGAAGTAACAAAACAAATAAATGAACTAGCTAAAAATGGAATTGTACCACAGCGAAAATATGTGACGGTTGACATGGTAAAGGAATACGTCCAAAAATTAAATAACAAATCGTCGTAGTGTAAAACGTCCCGTTCGCGCATACTATTTATGCATCATGTATAAAAAGGAGGGTGAAGCGATGGGACGAACAAAATTAGGAAACGCCAATGCGCAACGAAACAATAACGCAAAACAAAAAAACGACTTCAATAATGAGTTTGCTTCATATGCTGAAGTTGAAGTAAAAAAAATGAGCAACGAGCATAAAAATATTCGATAAGGCGCGCATATGCGCCTTTTTTTGAGATGACAAATCGAAGGGCGGTATGTCGATGAAAAAGTGGCTCGCTATTATTATTTTATTTAGTTTTTTTGCATACATGCTTTGGGAACATATAACGGAAAGACAAACGATCGCAACCGGTATTCATATTGGAATGAAGGCACCGGACTTTTCTTTACAAACGATTGATGGAAAAGTCATTCAACTTTCACAATTACGTGGAAAAGTAGTGATTGTGAATTTTTGGGCAACGTGGTGTCCACCTTGTCGCGCGGAAATGCCGGATATGCAAACGTTTTATGAACGTTATGAAAAACAAATAGAAATTGTAGCCGTCAATGTAATGGTGAGAGATTCGAAAGAGAAAGTGAATCAGTTTGTAAAAGATTATCGTTTAACGTTTCCGGTTGTGCTAGATGTTGACGGACATGTCATGAAGCAATATGATATTCAGCCGATTCCAACGTCGTTTATTATCGACCAACAAGGCATTATTCGTGAAAAGCAAATCGGGCCAATGTCGTATGAACAAATGGTGCAATATGTAGAGAAATGGGGGAAATAGCCGAGTGATCGGCTATTTTTTGTATATTTGTCATTATGTTTGGAAAAGATAGAAAAAAACAAAAAGTAGGTGAATAAGTGATGAGAAAAATAAGAAAACGGACATTTGCAGAACTCGTGATGGAAAATAAACGACAACTATTAAACGATGCAAGGGCATTAGAAAAATTGGAAGAGAAAATGGAAACACGTTGGCTTCATAAAGCAGAGTAATATAGCCATACTATAAGGGAGAGGGGGATGAAAAATGGGTAATCCAAAAAGCAATCAACAACCATTTGTGCCACAACATATCGGGACGAAGCCAAGAGTGGCAGGTGGCAATAAAGGAAAGCAAATGCAAGATCAATCTGGTCAACATCCACAAGTCATTCAAACGAAGGGTGAGTAAGGGCGAACATTCGCCCTTATATAGTTTACATAACAAAATTATAATAAACAATAAAGTTTGTATAACATGAAGAAAAACGTGCACGATAAAAAGTGTACATTTTACTTTGACAAGGAGGATGATAAAATGAAACCAAATTATGATGATCGTCGTGACAATGTAGAAAAGTTACAAGACATGGTACAAAATACGCTTGAGAATATCGAAAAAGCGGAAGAGACGATGGCGTTCGCTAGTCCAGAGGAGCGTGAAAAAATTAAGGAAAAAAACCATCGCCGTGAAGAAGCAATTGAGGCGATGCGAGCAGAAATCAAAGATGAAGCAAGAGCTCGTGAAAGAGGATATGAATGATAAAAGCCGCATACGTGCGGCTTTTTGTATGCTCTGTTTACATGTTCTTATGTATGGTACAATAAGAAAATAAAGTATTGTTATGTCGGAGAGTGAGAACGAATGATGATTTCACAAAAAGAAATTGAAGTGCGCTACGCAGAAACAGATCAAATGGGGGTTGTTTATCACGCCAATTACCTAGTTTGGTTAGAAATCGGACGAGCTCATTTTATTCAACAACTTGGTTTTCAATATGCTGATATGGAGAAAAGGGGAATTGTGTCTCCCGTTATTGATTTGCAAATTTCTTATAAAAAGCCTTTACGCTATGGAGAGACAGCTACTATTAAAACGTGGGTAGAGTCATATGACGGCATTCGGGTTGTCTACGGGTATGAAGTGTTAACGCCAACAAATGAAATCGCAGCGACAGCAACTTCAAAACATGTTTGCGTGGCGAAAGAAACGTTTCAACCTGTTTTAATTAGAAAATACTTTCCTGATTGGCATGAAGCGTATGAACGGGCAAAAAAAAGATAAAAGCGGGCCAACCGCTTTTATCTATATGTAAATATTGGCTCGTTTCGTTTTTCGTCAAATTCAATATGCAAATCATGGTCATCAAAATACCACGTATCGTTTTGTTCAATAAAAAAGATAATTCCTTCTTTTTCCAATATCACTGAAGCGTCGATCGGACTTTCTTTATTCACTCCTAAAGAAAAACCTTTTTGTACGGTGCTACATCCACCGTATCGAGCAAAAAAACGAACGTAGTCTCCTCGCTGTAACTGTAATTCCTCTTTGTACCATGAAAATGCTTCGTCACACATGTATATGTTCATTGTATTCACCGTCCTTCACACATGATTATAAAATAAAGAGAAATATTTTTCTATTTTGCGCACTCATTGTGAGAAAAAATGAAAAAGGAACTATACAAATGGTGGCAAACCATGTATTATTAATCCGTAATGAACGTAAAAGCGAAAGGAGTGACGTTTCCGTTATGAGCAGGGCGAGTACAAATGAACCAGAACCAGCAATAATAGGGGAAGTCGTTTCGTTTTTTTTCGCTGGGACGTACTGCTCACGAACGAAACAGACGCTCCAACGACAAAAAAGCGGTGCTTCCCTTTTGTAGAGAAGATAGGGGGGTTACGCCATGATGAACATTTATTTATCTAATGAGCAAGGAAAATTAGAAGAAATTCACGAGTTGAAAAATGGCTGTTGGGTTAATCTCGTCTCCCCAACAGAAAGTGAAATTCGCTACATTGCAGAACATTTGAACATTCCGATTGATTCTATTAAAGATGCACTCGACGACGAAGAGCGTTCGCGTATTGAAAAAGAAGATAATCATGTGTTAATTATTGTTGATATCCCGATTATTACGTACGATGAAGGGAACATTCCGACATATGAAACCATTCCAATTGGAATGATTATTACAAATACATGTTTTATTACTGTATGTCTCCAAGAAAATCCGATTTTTGAAGAGTTTACGAAAAGTAAGGTAAAAAACTTTTATACGTATATGAAAACGCGTTTTGCCTTACAAATGTTATATATGATTTCGACGTATTATTTAAGATATTTAAAACAAATTAATCGCAAAACGAGTGAAATTGAAAAACAGCTACATCAATCGATGCAAAATAAAGAGTTGTTTTCTTTACTTAGTTTAGAAAAAAGCCTCGTTTATTTTACAACATCATTAAAAGCGAACAATATTGTGATGGAACGGCTGCTTCGCTTGAATTATTTACGGATGTATGAAGACGATCAAGAATTGTTAGAAGATGTCATTATTGAAAATAAACAAGCGATTGAAATGACAGAAGTGTATAGTAGCATTTTAAGTGGAATGATGGATGCATTCGCTTCTGTCATTTCGAACAATTTAAACATTGTGATGAAATTTTTAGCTGCCATTACGATTGTTATTTCTTTTCCAACGATGGTGACAAGTTTTTATGGAATGAACGTTCCGATTCCGTATCAAGACAAGCCATATGCATATTTAATTGCGTTAGGGATTTCTTTCACTCTTTCAAGTATTACAGCGTTCGTTTTTTGGAAGAAACGTTATTTTTAAAAGGACGGTACATTGCCGTTCTTTTTTTTGTACAAAACAAACACGAACATTTCTTGTTTTTTTTTTAAAAAAAAGATCGTTTTTTATTGACTGTTTATGTCCTATTTAGTATATTAACATTCGGAAAATGAAAGGTGAGGGATGAATAATGAACAATCGTTACGATGTGATCGTTGTTGGAGCTGGTCCGACAGGGATTTTTACTTGTTATGAATTAACGTTAAAATTACCGGGTGCACGCGTGCTGCTCATTGATAAAGGACACGATATTTATAAGCGAAACTGTCCCATCTTGCAAAAGAAAATCGAGAAATGCCCACCGCCAGTTGGAAAAAAAGATTACGCTGGCTGTGTACCTGCCTGTTCAATTACAAATGGATTTGGAGGAGCAGGAGCTTATTCAGATGGGAAGTTTAACATTACGAGCGAATTTGGTGGATGGATGACGGATTACTTACCTGCCTCGACAGTGTTACAACTTATCCGTTATGTTGACGAAATTAATTTAAAGCATGGTGCTACTCCGTCTCTGACTAATCCGCTGACGGATGAAGTGAAGGAAATAGAAAGACGGGCTTATGCAGCTGGGTTAAAATTACTGCGCGCACAAGTTCGCCATCTTGGTACAGAACAAAACTTGCAAATTTTAAAGAGTATATATGAATATTTACGAACGCATATTGATATGATGTTTAAAACCGAAGTGAGCGATATTTTAACGGAAACAGTCGACGGTACGAATCATGTCAAAGGAGTTCAACTGAAAAATGGAGAGATGTTATATGCCAGTCGTGTCGTCATTGCTCCTGGACGTGATGGGTCAGCTTGGTTATCGAACATATTGAAACGTCGCGGGTTGAAAATGATCAATAATCAAGTGGATATTGGTGTTCGTGTCGAAACGTCTAACGTAGTAATGGAAGAAATTAATACACATTTGTATGAAGGGAAGTTTATTTTTAACACATCTGTTGGAACACAAGTTCGAACGTTTTGTAGTAATCCGTCTGGGCATGTTGTTGTCGAAAATCATTCTGGTATTATGCTCGCGAACGGTCATGCATATAAAGATCCTAAGCTAGGAAGTAATAATACAAACTTTGCTCTTCTTGTATCCCATAAATTTTCTGAGCCATTTGATCAGCCGAACGAATATGCACAGCAAATTTCTCGTTTAGCGAATGCGTTATCTAACGGTGGAATTATTGTGCAAAAATATGGGGATATTTTAAAGGGAAGACGTTCAACCGAAAAACGAATGAAAGAAGGATTTATTGAACCAACATTAAAAGAAGCTGTTCCTGGGGATTTAGGTCTCGTTCTTCCATACAACACGATGAAAAGTTTAATCGAAATGACAGAAGCATTGAACAAAGTTACTCCAGGCATCGCTTCAGAACATACGCTCTTTTATGGGGTAGAAGCAAAGTTTTATTCTGCGCGTCCAAAATTAACTGAACGTTTTGAAACAGAAATTTCAGGGTTATATGTTGGAGGAGATGGTGCAGGAATTACGCGTGGACTGGCACAGGCTGGGGCATGTGGGGTATGGATTGCTCGACATATTGTAGAAACGTATAGCTAGCGAGACGTTCTCGCTAGTTTTTTCTTTTGTTAACTTATATAAAAATAATGTTGACATATATCACTTGATCGAATACGATTATTGGTAATTAGAAGTAAAAGGGGGAGAACGATGGATTGGTTATTGCTCGCGGATCGCGTATTAGCAGGGGAGGAAATAACAGATGATGAAGCGCTCTCGATATTAAATTGTCCAGATGATGAACTATTATTATTACTACAAGGTGCTTATCGCATTCGTCAAACGTATTACGGAAATAAAGTGAAATTAAATATGATTATGAACGCAAAGTCGGGATTGTGTCCCGAAAATTGTGGATATTGTTCGCAATCTTCCATATCTACTGCCTCGATTTCGACATATAAGATGGTAAATAAAGATACGATTTTACAAGGGGCAAAACGAGCGTATGAAGCGAAAATAGGAACATATTGTATCGTCGCAAGCGGAAGAGGTCCGAGTGATAAAGAAATCGATATTGTTGTATCTGCGGTGAAAGAAATTAAAGAAATGTACGGTTTAAAAGTATGTGCTTGTTTAGGGATATTAAAACCAGAGCAAGCGTTGCGGTTGAAAGAAGCAGGTGTGGATCGATACAACCATAACATTAATACATCGAAAGAGCATCACCCGCACATTACGACTTCCCATACATACGATGATCGGGTACGTACGGTAGAAACAGTCAAAGAAGCAGGAATGTCCCCATGTTCTGGCGTCATTATCGGCATGAAAGAAACAAAGCAAGATGTCATTGCGATGGCGAGAAGCTTAAAAGCACTAGACGCAGACTCAATCCCTGTTAATTTTCTTCATGCGATCGATGGAACGCCGCTAGCAGGGACAAAAGAATTAAACCCTCGCTATTGTTTGAAAGTGCTCGCGCTGTTTCGTTATATGAATCCAACGAAAGAAATTCGTATTTCCGGAGGGAGAGAGGTAAACTTGCGAAGCTTGCAACCACTCGGTTTATATGCCGCCAATTCCATCTTTGTTGGAGATTATTTAACGACAGCCGGACAAGAAAAACATGCAGATTTCCAAATGCTTGAAGATCTCGGATTTGATATTGACTTTGCACCAGCATCTTATGCGATATAAAAAAGCCGACGTTTTGTGTCGGCTTTTTTATATGTACATATACTATTACTAATTATGATGTTCAACGTTGGAGTGAAGTTCATGTGATATCAAGAAAATTTGAAAATGAGCGGTTGCGTCGAAAACAAGAAGAAAAAGAGATTATTGACGGTTTATTAGATATTTATAATGACTATAAATGGTTGTACGAACGGTTTGGTGATGAACAGTATGAACAAATGATGGAGCAAATCGTCGAGCAGTTGAAAAAGTTTACGAGACGGAAACGACGCGAATGAAATTCACATACACTGCCATAACACGTATATGAAATAAGGAATGCAAAAAAAGAGCACGCCACAAAAGAGCCCATTCGTGATCGTTTCCATCCATTGATCAATTTGTTCGTCCATAAGCTTGTCCTCCGTTTCTTTTTACTTTCAACGTATGTGTACATAGTGGCAAATATACATAAAAAAACGGATGACATAAATGAATGACTTTTTCATAACATAATACAAAGGGGGCGATATTGTGAAAGAAATTGAAGTAGTTATTGATACGGAAGAAATTGCGGAGTTCTTTTACAATGAACTTGTTCGGCGGGGCTTTGTCCCAACAGAGCGTGAAATTGAAGAAATGGCAGATATTATGTTTGATTACTTGATTGAAAAATGTATTATTGACGAAGAGCTGATTGATGAATAAAGCGACGGTTGTTCCGTCGTTTTTTATTTGAAACATTTTTTCATTTCGTTCGTATAACGTATAGAATGAAAAATAAAGGAGGCTGTTTTATGGGGCTATTCAATAAAGTATTAGCAAGTATTGGGATTGGTTCTGCTAAGGTGGATACGAAGTTGCATGAATCACAACTATCACTTGGTGAACGGATCACAGGAGTTGTAGAAGTCACAGGAGGAAATGTAGATCAAGACATTGATGATATATATTTGTCTCTTTGCGCTACATATACAAAAGAAGTAGATGATCGCAAAGTAACGAAGCAAGCCATTATTGAAAAGTGGAAAATTGCCCAATCATTTGTGATTCGTGCTGGAGAAAAGAAAGAGTTTCCGTTTTCTTTTTCCCTTCCGCTTGACACACCAATTACAGTTGGAAAAACAAGAGTGTGGTTACACACAGGACTTGATATTAAAAATGCCGTCGATCCGACAGATGAAGATTATATTCGTGTTCAACCTAATCGAATGATGAACGAAGTATTTCGGGTGATGGAAAACTTAGGATTTCGATTAAAAGAAGCAGAATGCAAAGAAGTGGCTCATTATGTTCGTAAAAACCTCCCTTTTGTTCAAGAATTTGAGTTTGTCCCGACGAGTGGTGAATTTCGTGGGAAACTTGATGAAGTAGAAATGATTTTTTTCCCACATACACCACAAGAATGTGAATTACTTATTCAAGTGGACAGACGAGCGCGTGGGTTAGCTGGTTTGTTTGCAGAAGCGCTTGATTTAGATGAGACTTTTGTTCGTGTTACTATTCATGAGCAGCATATTCAAACGTTACAAACAGAGCTTGCTGCACTCATTCGACGATATGCTTAAAGGATTGGGGATTCCCGATCCTTTTTTTATGCCTAAATTATTTTATATGTTCGACAACACTACCGTCGCATAAATGATGTCTGAATTTTCAGTTTTATTTTTTCTGGACTTTAGAGAAAAAACGAAAACACCTAAGCGAGGGTAGTAGACATCCATTTTTTTACTATAACCTATGACTTGTGCAACAACGACTGGCAAACCTTTATGGGACGCTCTTTCCTTCGATTTTTCGTAACCAAATGTGAGCGGATTTCCACAAAGAAGCCTTCAAATAGCGACTAATTTGTAAGTAACTGCGTTCGCTATTCGTGTTCAACTGAGCTAAAACATTCAGACAGTACACTATCATGGCTACG
>NZ_JXTG01000027.1 GCF_000833605.1 Anoxybacillus ayderensis
AAAGACGAGCAACAGGCGAAACGACGTTTGGAGTCTTGGATTCATCGGTATTCGTTTTGTCCTTGTTCGGTTGTGCGCGCGATTGCAAAAGCGCTCGTCAAGCGAACAGAAGAAATCGTTTCTTGCATTTTATCCCCTTACTCGAATGGGAAAATGGAAGGAACGAATAACAAGATCAAGCTGATCAAACGTCGGGGATATGGATACAGAAATATCCAGCGTTTTGCATTACGGGTTCGGTTAGAAACGACTAACATACTTTAATGGCAGGTGCAAGTACATCTTTTGGTGATGAACCAAAGATATCCAATTAAATAAAAATACAGTAAAAATTATATACGGCAACACTACATCAGAATCTACAAACAGTTTTTCTTATAAGGATATTAAGTATAATTATATTGCTTTTTATATTGAAAGTAGCGCAAAGTATATAGATATAGTTAATGAACAAGGAATCAAGATCCTAGAAAGTGAAGAAGTAGGGGATATTCGCAAATGGTAAGTGCAATCCCAAACAATTGATATATACATCCAAATTGACATTTTAACCTCTGATTCACGCAGCACACCCGATGCGGCGTAACACCTCATCTGGGTGCTGTAAGACGTGCTGTTCAAACCGAGTAATCGACTGGGCGATGTCTTTTTGATCTCTATGCAAGACGTTGGCAATGACTTCATCTTTTAGCCACTTCCATAGCCGTTCAATAGGGTTTAACTGTGGGGAATACGGTGGCAAAAAGATAAAGTGAAAAGTAGTACCTTTTTCACTATCAAGGAACGCTCGCACCATCTTGGCATGATGAATACGCGCGTTGTCCAACACAAGCACGATGAATCGATTCGCATATTTCTCTTTCAACAGATGTAAAAAGTCTAGAAACGTCATGAAGCACGATGAAATACGACGTCCCCTTGTTGCACGTCGACTGCGACAAAAATGGACACGTGAGCGTGGTGACCGTAGCTCGGGACTTGTTTTTGGTTGCCTACTTCTGCCCATGTCGTACGAAGCGCTTGATACGCGCGAACATGCGTCTCATCGACATGAAGAAGAACGATTTCGTCCGTGATTAGTTTTTTTTTATAAACTCGAGTTCTTTTTCAAAGGCTGCTTGAAGCACTGGATCCCTTTGACGAGCTTATAGGTCGGAAACGGAGATTTATGTGATCGAACCGTTGAAAAGTGGCTCAATTTTAGATTATCAAATACAATCGCATTTGATGGCATTTGGCTGGTCACTTGTCACACTCGGACTGACGCCCAACTAGCATCATAGGTTTATATATATAAATTGTTAGGAAGCAGAGAACCAAGCCATTAAATGTTAATACATATTCTAACTTCCCGGTTAAAGATATATATACATCCAATTTAAAATTTTAACCTCTGGTTCACGCAGTACACCCGATGCGGCTCAACACCTCATCCGGGTGTTGTAGAACGTACTGTTCAAAGCGAGTAATGGATTGGGCAATGTCATTTTGATCCTTGTGAAAAACGTTGGCAATCACTTCATCTTTCAACCACTTCCACAGCCGTTCAATCGGATTTAACTGTGGAGAATACGGTGGCAAAAAGATGAAATGAAAAGCATCGCCTTCCTCGCCATCAAGAAAGGCTTGCACCATCTTGGCATGATGAATACGCGCATTGTCTAACACAAGCACGATGAATCGGTCCGTATATTTCTCTTTCAATCGGCGCAAAAAGTCAAGGAACGTTTCGGCATTGGCGGATGATGCACGATGAAACACCACATCGCCTTGTTGAACATCGACGGCGCCAAAAATAGAAACGTGGTCATGATGACCGTAGCTTGGCACTTGTTTTTGATTTCCTACTTCTGCCCATGTCGTACGTAGCGCTTGATAAGCACGAACATGTGTCTCATCCACATAAAACAGCGTGACATTCTCGGTAATTAGTTTTTTTTATAAATTCAAGTTCTTTTTGAAAGGCAGCTTGACGCTTGGCGTCTCCTTTGACTAGCTTGTAAGTCGGACGTGTCCATGACAAACGAAGACGATGCAACAACTTGCGAATCCCTTCCCGTGACATGGAAACACCATAGGTTTGTTGAATGTAAGATTGTAAAATGCGCGTGTTCCATGATGAAGCGATGCCCCAGCCAGCATCCACAGGTGTGGTGGTTAACACGAGTTGTCTAATTTCTTGTTGTTGTTCTTCCGTAAGAAACGGCACACGGCCAGGCGGCAACCGACGATCGAGTAGATGATCGAGCCCACCTTGATTAAACCGTGCAACGTAGATGGCAACGGATTGACGGCATACGTTGACCATTTTGGCCACATCTTTACCGAGATGACCTTCCATGACAAGACGAACAGCGGTCACCCGAACGCGAAGGGAAGCATCTTTGATTTTCCGTTCTTGTTTCCGAAGTGTTCGAGGCGTCCAACCGTGATCATTTGTGATTTTCAAACGTTTCATGCCAATTCCGCTCCTTTTGTATAGAAATATTTAGGAGCAGTATAGCCATGAAAAAAGGTGTTCATACAGAAGTCATGGTTTTAAGGTGCATGTATATAGAAGACCCAAAAGGTCCAGTGTTTTTTAAACAAATACGAGTTGGAAAAGACGGAAAACAGTTTTATATGTACAAATTTCGCTCGATGGTGACCGATGCCGAAACAAAACTACAGGAACTTCTGAAGTACAACGAAGTATCTGGTGCCATGTTTAAAATGAAAAACGATCCTCGGGTGACGAAGGTAGGAAGATTCATTCGTAAAACGAGCATTGACGAGCTCCCGCAATTATGGAATGTATTAAAAGGGGAAATGAGTCTTGTTGGCCCACGTCCACCTCTGCCGAGGGAAGTAGCGCAGTATACGGAGTATGATAAACAGCGATTGCTTGTAACACCGGGGTGTACGGGACTTTGGCAGGTGAGTGGGAGAAATGATTTAGGATTCAACGAGATGGTGGAACTGGATCTAAAATATATTCGTGAACGTTCGATTTTGTATGATTTAAAAATTATACTCAAAACAATTAAAATCATGATTAAACCAAATAGTGCCTATTAAAATTTAAGAAAAGAGGAATGTATAAAATGAAAAAAGTTTGTGTGATTGGGTTGGGATATATTGGATTACCGACGGCGACTGTGTTAGCGAACAACGGATTTGAAGTTCATGGAGTTGATATTAACGAAAAAGCAGTTGAGTTAATCAATAATGGGCAAGTACATATTTATGAACCTGATTTAGATATAATGGTCAAAAAAGCGGTAGAGAGCGGGAATTTAAAAGCATCTGTTATACCTGAAAAAGCAGATGTTTTTATTATTGCTGTTCCGACGCCGTTTAAAGAAAATCATAAACCAGATTTGACTTATGTGGAACAAGCAACAAGATCCATTTCTCCTTACTTAGAACCAGGAAATATTGTTATTTTAGAATCGACAAGCCCTGTTGGAACAACGGAGAAAGTCGCAGAATGGATTTTAGAAGAGAGAGAAGATTTGAGTATCGATGAAAATCGTGAAAACCGTATATTTGTTTCTCATTGTCCAGAACGAGTTCTCCCAGGGAAAATTTTAAAAGAGTTAATTGAAAATAATCGTATTATCGGTGGAATTAATGAGGAATCGACGAAAAGAACAGTTGGATTTTATAAGAGCTTTGTAAAAGGAAAAATATTAGAAACGAACGCGAGAACGGCAGAGCTATCTAAATTAGCAGAGAATGCGTTTCGTGATGTAAATATTGCGTTTGCAAATGAACTGTCCATGATTTGTGATGAGCTCAACATTAATGTGTGGGAGTTAATCAATTTAGCAAATCATCATCCACGTGTAAATATTTTGCAGCCAGGTCCTGGAGTAGGAGGACACTGCATAGCGGTCGACCCTTGGTTTATCGTGGATGCAGCTCCTGAAACAGCAAAACTTATTCGAACAGCTCGTATGGTAAATGACTCCAAACCGTATTTTGTCATTGAAAAAATTAAAGAAGCAACGAAAAATCTGCAAAACCCAACGATTGCATGCCTAGGTTTAGCGTTTAAGGCAAACGTGGATGATTTGCGAGAAAGCCCAGCGGTGAAAATTGTAAAAGAATTATCTGCTATTTATGATCAAACTATATATGTAGCTGAGCCACATATTGAGGAGCTTCCAAAAGATTTACTAGAATTGAATGTCCGACTTGTAAAAACAGAGGATGCGATTGAGAAAGCTGATGTAGTTGTCTTATTAGTGGATCATGATTATTTTAAAGTAATAGATAAGAAAGCGCTATTGAATAAAATTGTTATTGACACGCGTGGGGTGCTCCCAATAACAAGTAATATAGAGGTATCGATGATAATTTAAAAATGCCAATCGATAAAACCTTCAAGAAAATTATATTAAATTATTCGAAACACCTTTTTATTTGAAGCGTGTTCAACGTTTCATGAAGCAAGTAGGGATTCAATCCATTGCTAAAAAGAAATTCCGTCCTCACACGAGCTCAGCAAGTGTGGTGGAACGTGAAAATCTACTGAAATGGGATTTCATAACTAAGATGATTAATGAAAAATAGGTCACCGATATCACCTATATTCATACGAAAAAAGATGATTGGTGTTATATCTTGCTTCTGTCATGGATCTTCATCCAAAAAATCTTGTTCTATGACAACAGATTTGGTCAATCAAGGCTTTGGAAAACGCATACGTCACTCAAAAACTCCATCGGGTTTAGTATTGTATACCAATTTAGGTATTCAATATACCATTGAAAGATTCATAGAATAGCGTTCACTCTAAAAAATCAAGCACTCATTTAATTAAAAAAGGTTGTCCATATGATCTTGCCTATATACGCTATTTTGAAAAAAGAAGAAGCCAATCATGTAACTATATGGACTTTAAAGTATCTAATTTAGCCCTACTTCAATTTATTAAAGGATGATATAACTATCCACAATACACAGTAAACTCAGATATAAGACACCACAAGCCATAGAAGATAAACAAAGGAAGACAGTCTATACTGACTTAGGTTGGCTTAATGCACCAACTTCATTGTTTTACATGGAGAGGTGGCATGATAGCTTTTGTTATAGAGCAAAAATGTTGACCAGCTAGTTTCTTGGCTGTGAATCATGGTTATAGAGGCTCTATGGCAAACTAGCACTATTGAAATGGAATTAACTTGCTTACTTAAGCAAGAAAAAACTTAACTTTATTGTTGTGTCCAAAATATTAACTCAAATTCATTAATTTTATAATTGTATATAGGTGTCAAGGCCGATTATTTTTTCCCCAAAATCGCCGGTTTAAAATTCCCCAGAAGGACCTCATTGATCCTTCTGTTTTTCTTGTTGGAGCCTTTTTTCCCGCAATCGATAGCTTTCCCCCTTTAGGTTGAAAATGATGGAATGATGCAGTAATCGATCTAACATCGCTGTCGCCAAAACCGAGTCTCCCACGATTTCTCCCCATTCCCCAAAGCTTTTGTTGGAGGTGAGGATAATCGGGGCATGCTCGTACCGCCGGGCGATCACTTGAAATAAGTAATGAGCGCTGTTCGGGTCCAGTTTTAGATACCCCATTTCATCAATAATGAGAACGGTTGGCTTCACAAAGACACGAAGCTTTTTCTCCAACTTTCCTTCCTGGTCGGCTTTTCTTAACTGAGTGACCAAATCATGGGCGGTAATAAAATACGTTTTATACCCTCTTGCGATCGCCTCCATTCCAATCGAAATAGCCAGATGCGTCTTTCCAATCCCCGGCGGACCGAGAAAAAGAATATTCTCCTTTCGATCAATAAACGATAAGGTAAGCAGCTCTCGAATCCGACGCTCATCCACGGAAGGAAGTGCGTTAAAATCAAACGTATCGATCGTCTTGCGATATGGCAGTTTGGACAGCTTGATGAGCGTTTGGATCGATCGTTCCTGTTTTTCGACGATTTCTGCCTCTAATAAGCGGAATAAAAACTCCGAATATGGTATATTATGAGTACTGCGTATTCTGCCATGGCGGACCATCGTTCCGCCATGACAGGCAATGGAGTCGGTGGCAATACTCGTGTATTCGTTCTTTCATGAGCTTTCCCCTCGCAGGAATGCGGCATAAACGGACAATGGACGAGTATCCACTTCCACCGAAACAGGCGAAATGGTGGCGGCCATTTCCGTCTGTTTCTTTTTTATTTTTTCGGCGAATGAAATCACTTTTTTCTGTTGGTCCACGTGAGAAATCTCCTCCCCTCGAAAGTACAATCGAATATCTCCATTTAATCGCTCCTTCACCAGAATTTCTTTGCCCGCATACTCCGCCGATAAGAGCCATTGTTCCCCTTTGTAGGAGAAACTGCCATCCCAATGCACCTTCCGATAGGAAAGATAGCTCGTATCGTAATCGTTCAACGGAAGAGGCTTGAGTGACTCCTCGGCCCAACGCTCTTGCGGAGGAATGCCGGTAGTGGCGTTTGGCTTCCGATTCGCCACTTGATCGAGCCAACGATGTAAAAGGAAATTTAATTCTTCGATGCTTTCAAACGATGTTCCTACATAGAAGTGATCCATAATATACTGAATGGCTCGTTCGACTTTTCCCTTTGTCTGGGCCCGGTAAGGCCGGCATACTTTTGGAATAAATCCATAGTAACTCGCAAATTCGGAAAATCGTTGATTCCATTTCACCACTCCTTGTTCTCGCCCGTCTGTAACGGTCTTCATATTGTCAAATAACACCTTCTTCGGAACCCCGCCAAAGTACTTGAAGCTCTGAATCAGGCATTCCATTAAGTGTTCCTGATCCTGGCTGGTCGTAAATACCGCGTATTTCATCCGCGAATAGCCTAACGTGGCCACAAATAGCGATAACTTGACTTTTTTCCCTTCGATCACGACCTCCCCAACTTCTTTCCAATCGACTTGCATTTGTTCGCCAGGAAGCGTTTCATAACGAACGGTGTATTTCTTTTTCGCCGTCTCTCGGAAAGGTTTCATATAGTCTTTTAAAATCGTCTTTCCTCCCGTATAGCCCTGTTGTCGAATTTCAAAAAACAACTTTTCGCTATTAAACACCCCATCTTCTAACATTCGTTTTTGAAGATACGGCTTAAATGGATCTAACTTGCTTTTTCTTTGTTTTCGCTTGGATTTGGAAGGAGGATTGGGGGAGTGAATATATTTTCGGACGGTTTTCCGATCGATCCCCAATTCCCTCGCAATATCGGAAATACTCATTCCCCTTTCATACATCTCTTTGATCATAAAAAATTCCCCTCTCGTAATCATGAACCATAGCTCCTCTCGTTGACACTATGGTTCTATTGTAAGTGGGGAATTTTATTCCGGCTATATTGGGGATTTTATCATCGGCTTTAACAATAGGAAGAGGTCTAAGAGTGGGAGTATTATTAATTTTTACAACATTATTTTTAATGTTATTAAGAAAAGATAAAATTGCATTTTATATTATTGTATTAACACTTTTATCTATTCCAGCTAATAGTTATTTCCTAAACGAATTAAAATTTTTGATATATAGAATTGATTTAAGGGTAGTATCGGTAACTATTCAGCCACATCATAAAGTGAGCTGAATATTTTCTTCTTTCCTTGTCTATGATGTGAATACTGATAGACAAGGAGGTGAATCGCACTCACACTTCATCAACGTCCCCATTATTTACATATATGATTTTATTGAGTCTATAACCCTTGATATAATGCAAAATTCAAGGATGTTATTAAATTTGCTATTCCCATAATTTTTTGGAATAGAAAGAAAGAACTAAGCAAGCAAATTAAAAAGCAACTTCCCGAAAATAGAAATGGGGGTTTTAAGAAAATAATTAGTTGGGGATTTTTATAATGTAAAAGTCTTTAGATTTATTTCATCTTATGTCAAGTTTTTTGAAGTTTACATCAAGTTTCCTTTATTTTTTGTCAAGCTCGAAATTATCTAATCCTCTAAATTAAAGACAATCCTTGAATTTCCCTGACAAGTTTTTTCTTCCCCGCGTCAAGTTCCCCAGATTTCACGTCAAGCTCATTTTATTTCTTATCAAGCTAGAGGGAATTTTAATCATTTTTTTAGGCAACTCTTGCATGGTTCAAATTCTTCATATCTCGTGGTACCGTCAAGAATTTTGTGTAATGTAAATGGGGTAGGGTTTCTCTGAAATGGATTTGAATTGATAGGGGACTGATTTTCTCCACACAGGAGACTGAATATTCAGTCTCCTGTGTGGAAAGGGAGAATCCCCATAGCCATCAAGTTAAGAATTTGATCTTTTTTCAGCGCCAAAAACATGGTATCCTTTCTAACGAAAATCATCGTTGGAAAGGATTATTTTTTGATGGCAAAAAAGATGAAGGCATGGATAAGAACGATTCGTTAACTCTTCTCCTCTGAAGAACTGACCCGTCTGGCACGGAAAGTCGGATTCATTCAGCGGCAGCGTTCATTAACAGCGGAAGCCTTTCTGACGCTATGTGCTTGGGGAGACGGATCGCTCGCCTGTCAGTCGCTTCAGCGGTTGTGTGCCGATTTGGCGCTCTGGCATGATTGCTCTCTCTCGAATGAAGGACTGAATCAGCGGTTTACGCCTCGTGCCGTGGCGTTTTTAAAAGAGGTCTTTTTTACTCTCCTGATGCATCAACGTCCGGCACTCTCTTCCATCACCGAGACGTATCGCGCTTGTTTCACCCGTCTGCGGATCTTAGACTCTACCAGTTTTTTACTTCCGGCCGACTATGATGAGGACTATCAAGGTTCGGTTTCATCTGGCGCCAAAATCCAATTTGAGTATGAGCTGTTATCGGGAACCTGTCTTCAGCTGTGCGTCCAACAGGCCAATGATTCCGATGCCCGCTTTGCTTATCATACCCAGCACACGATTTTACCGAATGACCTTTGCATTCGGGATCTGGGGTTTTTTTCACTCGCCACGCTGGCGGAGATCGATGCTCGAGGTGCTTATTATATTACCCGGTTGCGTTCCGATATCAAAGTCTATATCAAACAGGACGGGGAGTGGCACGAATGGGATTGGGAATCGATAGGAAATCGATTGGGCGAGGAGGAAGCCGTGGAAGTGGAACACGTGTATATCGGACACCAACGCCTGTATGTTCCGCGTCTGATTTTTCGCCGTCTCACGGCGGAAGAATGGGAAAAACGGCTGGCGTACGTGCGGAAAAAGGAAAAAAAGAAAGGGAAGGCGCTGTCACGCCAAACCCTTGAACAAAAGAAATATCACATCTTACTGACCAATTTACCACAAGAATCGTTTGATGCGCAACAAGTTTATGAGCTGTATTCGCTGCGCTGGCAAGTGGAGCTGTTATTTAAGGGCTGGAAATCCTTATTTGACCTTGACCGTGTCAAAAAGATGAAGAAGGAACGATTCGAATGCCACTTATATGGGACATTGATTGCCATTTTAGTCACGCAGACTCTTCTGTTCCAAGCCCGAAGGTATTGGCATCAACGGGAGGGAATCGAGATCAGTGAATGGAAAGCGCTTAATATCCTCCAATCGTATTGGCATCGGTTTCTTTTGCATCCCCAAGCGATGGAAACCTCCCTTCCATCTCTCCTGTCTCTGTTAAGGAAACACGCGAGGAAAGACCGAAGGAAAGGAGAGGAAACGGTATCGGATCTTTTAAAGAAATTGGGGATATGGTAGTGTGGGTTATGGATATAAATGCCAAATAACCCTCTTCTTGAGGGTTATTTGGCATGCCCAGCATTTGGTTTTCTCTTCATCCTTTGATTGATTTTTCGAACATGCGTATCATCCTAAAAAATTTTATACCGCTAACTTGACGGGTATGGGGCCAATCCCCACTTTACCTGTGAATCGTAAAGACTGATTCGAAGAGCCGCGCTGTCGAATAGCTGTAAATGCATAGGGGAACTTTCGTTTGTTTTTTATAATATGGTAATTACTGTAATGTAATTGCTCGTTTACAGTTAATAATAAGCTTTACTCGTAACCGTTTGGGTTATTTAATTGCCAACCCCATGAATCTGCACACATTTCCTCAATTTCTCTTTTAGCTACCCATCCTAATTCTTTCTTTGCTTTTGTTGGATCTGCATAGCAGATCGCCACATCTCCTGATCGACGTTCAACAATTTTATAAGGAATTTTTACACCTGTTACTTTTTCAAATATAGAAATAATCTGAAGAACACTATACCCTATTCCTGTACCAAGGTTATATACATCGACACCCGTTGTCTCCAATACTTTTTCAAGTGCTTTTAAATGTCCAATTGCGAGATCAACAACATGGATATAATCGCGAACCCCTGTCCCATCAACAGTTGGATAATCATTACCAAACACCATTAATTCTTTTAATTTTCCAACAGCCACTTGAGTAATATTAGTCATTAGGTTTTTAGGAACACTATTAGGATCTTCACCAATTCGCCGACTTGGATGAGCCCCAACAGGATTAAAGTAACGTAAAATGGATATGCTCCAACTATTGTCAGCAACATACAAATCCCGTAACATCTCTTCAATCATTAATTTTGTTCGTCCATAGGGATTAGTTGCTCTAAGCGGAAAATTTTCGGAAATTGGCACACGCTTGGGTACACCATAGACCGTAGCCGAAGAACTAAATACAATTTTCTTAACGCCATATTTTTGCATAACCTCACATAGAATCAACGTACCAATAATATTATTATGATAGTAGCGAAGAGGGACTTTTATCGACTCACTAACCGCTTTAAGACCGGCAATATGAATCACTGCATCAATATGGTTTTCTATAAAAACCATTTCCAGTTCACGTCTATTAAGCAAATCGGTCTTATAAAATTTAAGTTCCTTTCCTGTAATTTCTTTTACACGTTTTAATGATTCAGCTTTGCTATTAGAAAGAGAATCTAGTACAATAACTTCATATCCTGCATTCAACAACTCTACACAGGTATGGCTTCCAATGTATCCTGCTCCACCAGTAATGAGGATAGCCATAAAATTCCCCCTGACATCTGTTTACCCAGCATTCTGTTTTTTTTCTTTCTGAGTAATTGATTGAATCACATTTACAAACTGTTTTTGTTTTGCAAAATAAACGGCAAACAATAATACCATAAACACAGGAATCAGCAAGACACCATATGAAACGTTTGCACCATATTTCTCTGCTATTACCCCTAAAATCGGTGCTCCAACAACCACTGAACCTTGATTAATGACCATTCGATAACTAGCCATTCTTCCATGGTAGGTTTTATCGGTAACAATCTGCTGAATGGACTGCATCAGTACTCTAAGCCAAGTAGTACCCAGACCAATCAAAAACACACCCGTAAAAGCAAGTGGTAGATATGACCCGAAAGTAAGAAGAAAAAGACCGATAAACACAGTCGTAAGGGAGTAAATGGATATTCTGTTTTTAAAAGTTAACAAGAACCATGTTGTCAAAACTCCGCCTACAATATTACCGATAGATAAGGTACTCTGCAAAATTCCATATAAAGAAGTGCTTTTTTTAAGAAAATCCGCTACATAGATTGATAGTAGACCATTACTACTGTGCAACACTAACTGCCCAACAAACATTATCACAAATAATTGAATCAAAAAAGGATGTGCCTTTAAATATTGAAATCCGTCGATGAAATCTGCTATAACGGAGCTTTTCTTAAGTTTTGAATTCAAGACTTTCTCTTGATTCACATGCGGAATTAGAAAAAGTAAAATACCTGAAGCAAGGAAGGCAATCCCGTTAAACAAAATCGCATATTTAGGATTGATAAACGATAATATTATTCCACCTAAAGTCGCTCCAATCAGTGATCCCGTTTCTCCAATAGCTCCAGTATAGCTGTATACTTTTGGAAGCTCATTTTTATCAAAAATTTCAGCCAAAAATGCCTGAGTCGCTGGTCTGTATAGTGAGACAGAAAGTTGAACAATTATATGTAGTCCTATAATGGTCCAGGCATGTAAAATACCAATCTGCATTAATCCTAGGAAGATTCCAGTAGCTGCAGTAACCACAAGATTGGATAAAATGGCTAATAATTTACGGTTAAAGCGATCTATAATAGTACCAAAAAACAAATTCAACAAAAGTCCAGGCAAAAAGCCAATTCCCACAAATAACCCGGTATAAGTCGCATCCCCGGTCAAATCATAGAGCATCCATGTAGATGCGATAAAATATACTCCAGACCCAAAAGTCGCCAAAAACAATCCGACTGCATATTTTAGAAAGCTTTTCCGATTTTGAATCCTCATCTTCATTCCCTCTCTTTAATCACCTCAGGAAGGGCTAAAGAGAAATAGCCCTTCCCCGCATCTCAGTTGGTACAGCAATTCCAAAATGTTTCAAAATAGACGGGGCTATATCATAAATTTCAATAGGTTCTCGTTCACCCGTGTCATTATTCATAAAGTCAGCCTGATTAACCGCACTGATAAACAATCCGTATTGACTGTGATTAGCACCATCCGGTCCAGTGTCGTTTTCATAAGTCCAAATCCCTTTATCTCCGATACTACCGATCGAGCGCCAATATAAATCACCAAAATAGACAATCAAATCAGGTGCAATGTTCATGCATTCCCCGTAAATTTCCTCCGGCTTAAAGACTTTAGTTCCAATTTCTCTTCCATGTGGATCTTTAATGTTCGTTAACTCCTCAATTAATCGATTGCGGAACTCTTCATATTCCTCCGGAGCGAGAGATCCTTCAGGCTCACGCCCACGAACATTTAAAAAAATACGCCCATAATATCCACCGTCGCCCCATGCCTTCGTGTTTGCCCAATCAATATCTGCACTATGAATACTAGTCCTTGTAATTGGGTATGATTTAAGTTTCAAATACCCCTTTTGAATGAGCCATTCATTAATGCGGATACCACCATCCATTCGCTTAGCGCCATGATCAGAAACTACCATTACCCTCGCATTACCCGGAATCTTTTTTAAAAGCTGACTAATATGCTTATCAATGCGTTGGTAGTAATTATAGATCACGTCAGCATATTGCGGATTTTCTTCATACAGCACATGTTTTTTGTCCATAAATTTCCAGAAAGCATGCTGAATTCGATCTAACCCAATATCTACCATCATAAAAAAATCCCATTCTTTTGTTGTAACTAAATGCTCTGCCAGTTTAAATCTTTGATCTAGCATATTGTAAGCACTTTGTAAAATTTCATCATAATTCGATGAACGGAAATTTTTAATATCAAACTG
The DNA here is from genome assembly GCF_000833605.1 of Anoxybacillus ayderensis. Lineage (GTDB taxonomy): Bacteria > Bacillota > Bacilli > Bacillales > Anoxybacillaceae > Anoxybacillus > Anoxybacillus ayderensis. The sequence continues at coordinate 13,222 of NZ_JXTG01000027.1, forward strand.
GTACTTTCCTATCACTCCGGCAATCTCTTGACTCAACGACTGCGGATACGTATATGTATGCTCGGTATCAGGTGTCAAAAAACAACTTACAAGCAAAGTATTTGGAGCAGGTTGAACAGGGTAGGTTTGCGGAACGCCTAGTATAATTGACTTCAACCCGTGCTCCCCTAATATTTCCCAAACCCTCTTTGCCTTAATAGTATTAGAGTATGCTAAAGAATATCCATCATAGCTGTAATCTTTGCGGTTCCGGAAGCCATAACACCCGAGCTGCCCTGGGTTCAAGCCGGTTACCATAGCTGTCCATGCAGGGACAGTAATCGGTGGAATTGTACTTTTCATTCGAGAATACTGTCCCGTGTTCATTAATCTCTCTAGAGTTGGGAATTCCCCTTTCCATATGTCAAAAACTAAATCAGGTTCTGCACAATCCAAACCAATAATTATTAATTTTGTACGTTCACTCATTTTTTATATCACCTTTTTACTTTAATTTCTGTGGAACTCGACACAAAAAGGCTTTTACTTTTCCATTTGGACTTATAATATCTTCAATTTCGCAGAAGCGAAGAATAATTTCAGTTTCTTTACCCAGCCAGTCATGTAGTTTTGCAACATAATCTCGTACCTCTTGCTCAGTTGTGTTTTGTCCGAGCACCACATTTAACCTAACCTGCCCCGGTTTATCTTGTACAATCTGATATTGTGCAACTTTAATATCTTCTAGTTGACGCTTAAGTACATACGGATTCAACAAATCACCATTACCAAGCTCAATCGGATTCATTTCTCGTCCATCTATCATTTTGATAACCCTCGTTTTGCGGCCACACTTACATTTCTCTTTTGAAATCATTCCGAAATCTCCTGTACGATAACGAATAAATGGCATTGTTGTATTTAATAGATTTGTCGCTACAAATTCACCGTATTCCCCTTCCGTTAATCTTTCCCCATTAGCACCAACCAACTCAAGATATACAGACTCTTCGTTAATATGGTAATATTCAGGATATTCTGGGCACTGGAAAGCAATATCTCCAATCTCCTGCATCCCATAACAATCGACCACCTGTGCTTGGAATGCTTTCTCTAGGAACGTACGTGTTGATTTAGATAAGGATTCTCCGCCACAAATAATTAATCGAACTTTGCTTAATCCTTCTAATAAATCGTGTATTTCTAACAACTTGTAGAGAAGCAAGATTTCAGAACCATGACCACTAATTACTTCTGGACGATATTCTACTACTTGACGAATCATTTTAGGATCAATTAATTCAAGAGGGCTATTTATACCAATAAATGCTATACGAAACACACCTCCATATTCAACAGTCTTTTCTTTCAACCCATTCACACGTCCAGCAATTCTAAGTATGCGAGTTCCTTCTTCCAAACCGCGATCCTTTAGTATCTTCATAATGTTACTCATCCCTTGCACCAAGTGCACTTGATCCTTAATTGAAATAAATGGGACTCCAGTGCTACCTGAAGTCTTAGTTGAAAAACAAGTATCTACATCGATTTCGTCAGATACGTGATCATTATAACGCTCTAATATACTCTGTTTAGTTATTAGCGGAAATTCTTCCAAAGCTTTATACGGATTGGATTTAATCTGCTCCTCTGTGATCCCTAGTTCTTTGTAAACTGGTACATTGCGAATTGCATTCAACAATAAATGTTGTAAGCGCTCACTCTGAACATTATAGAGCTTTGTTTCATCCTTTTCGATAGACTTAAAGTGTTCATATCGATTAAGGATTTGATTTTTAAAGTCTGAAATCTCAATCATGAATAGTTTACCTCCTTCTAAAACTTATCAAAAATACTCTGTCCATCCATATTCTCTGGCTTTGACAAATTAAACAATTCTAATATTGTAGGAGCAAGATCAATGATGTTCACACCCTCTATCTTGGTAGGAGAATAAGAAGCATTTGGATCATAAAGTACCCACATACCGTTACGCGCATTGCCTGCACGCCAATGCTGAGGCTGGGTAAATAGTTCTGTACCATCCATACGGTCTTTAATATCATAACCATCCCTAAATTGAACTAATAAATCAGGTGCTTGATCAAGATACGGTCCGTGATACAACTCCTCACGTAAATAGACACGCTCTGCAATTGGTTCACCTGTCTCTGGGTTTTTTACTTCTGACAGTTTTCTCATTAATTCTTGGCGTAGTTTTTCATAATCTGGTTGTGACGGATGCTTTAAAATATAAACTGGACCTTGACTAGTAGCAACTGCTTGTGAATTTTCCCAATCAATCAACTCTTCTTTACCCGGTTGTGAATGGGAGACAAATTGCCAATCTTTTAGTTTATCTTTATGAATACGGAGATAACCATGCTTTTGTAGCCAAACGTTAATATTGAAAGTAAAATCAATCGGTGCACTTCCATGATCTGACATCAATATCAAAACCACTCCTAAATCCATAAAGCGTTGAATGTGCTGATCTATCCGTTTCCATCCTTCTAATGTTTGTTCCCCTGACCAAAAAAAGTGCTGCAATACATTGATATCAAAAGTCGTTACATGCACAAAATCAAGGTCATGTTCAACCAATAAATCATAGGCAGTTTCAAATCGGACATCAATCAAACGCAACGTATCCTGGATTTCAGGTGTTTCAAGCGTTGATTTTCTACATACCTTAGATTGAGGATATATCCGATAGTTGTACCGTTGGTATAACTTTTGCTTTAAGCTTACCGGATAAGTATAATTTTGATTTTCCGCATCAGGTATCGGGTGACCCGATATAAAATACCCGTTTACTGGACTTGGCGGAAACGTGGTCGGCATATTAATAACAGCAACGCGCTTTCCATTCTTACTAAGATACTCCCAGTAATCCTTCCCATGAAAAGATAGGGAATTAGGAACTTTGATCTTTCTCTTATCTCGGTCTATCATCTGCCACCAATAAACACCCAGTTTACCTGGGTTTTGACCAGTAGAATAACATTTCCAGTTTGGACAAGTAACAGGCGGTAGCTGACTGATTAGATCCCCCCATAATGAACGTTGACGTAGTTTAGCCAGATGCGGCAATTCCCCACTGGCTATCCAGGGATCCAACAATCTCCAACATGCTCCATCCAATCCCATAACTACCACTTTCACACCAATTCCTCCCATGTATGCAATAAAACTTTCCTCTCATGTTCGGCAATATAGCGTGGATCACCTGCCACATGCGACTCCACTGTAATTGTACCTTCATACTCGATCATAAGAAGCCCTCTAAGTACGGCTTTAAGATCCAAATCTCCTTGTCCTAGTAACTGATGCTGAAAACCGCTGATAGTGTGCTTGATATCTTTAATGTGTACATGACGCAAATAAGGAGCAATTTTCAGGATTACATCTTCTTTATAATCCAGACCTGCACATATCAAATTGGCAGGATCAAAAACAATTCCTACATTTGGTAAATTAATTAACCTAATTAAACGAATGACTGCCTCAGGACTTTCAATTAGATACCCTGCATGCATCTCAAGCCCAATTTCAATACCATAAGATAATGCTAGTTCACATGCCTGCTGCATTACTTCTGTTGCCCTGTACCAATGTTCATCTCTCGCTTCCTGTGGTGATGGCTTAGATGGCCCAAATCGCAGAAGATGGCATTCCCAATAACTAGCTATTTCAAGGACACGTTTAAACTTATCTATTTCTTCTGTTGTCCAACCTTTGGTTGTCATCTCTTTACATTCATATAAAGCAATAGCACAAATCGATAAGCCATTCTGCTTTACCATTTGCTTAATTTCGTGTATTTCAGCTGTTTTATTAAGATTCAAATGAGGAGAGCGCCCCATCCATTCGAGTGCATCATATCCAAGATCACAGGCATCTCTAACTGCCTGCTGCCATGGATAATTCCGATATAATTTCGTAAATAATCCCAATTTAGGCACCTGGCCACATCTCCCGGAATTTAGACAAATAAATTTCAGAAGCTTCGTATCCTTCACGGGAAATATGTGCATAAGGCAAATCAAGCTCCTGGCGTGTAAAATGAAAATTAGGACGCCAATGTGTTTCAATCGAAGCATATCCTTCATACCCGTCTCTCTTTAGTTGTTTCAAAATTTCTCTAAAATCAATATCTCCTTTGCCCAGTTCTACATATCTTGGACCTTCTGGAGTTACTTTTACATCCTTAATATGGAGATGTGCAACTTTACCACGAATATGGGAATAGCCTTCAGGAAATGGGTCGCTCTCACGTTCGCCAAACAAACAGTTACCAGGATCCCAAACCACACCTACAAACGGCTCATTAATAATATCAATTAGCGCCCCGATATCACGAGTTGAGCCCACTATAGTACGGGAACCGTTTTCAATTCCCAGTATTACGTTTGTATTACGAAACAACTCAACCGCAGGCCGCATTTTCTCTGCAAGTTCTTCGAGACTGACTTCAAAATTCGGCTTCCAGAACGTAAATACTCTTAACACCCTAGCATTAAGAAATTGTGCAGCTTCTAAACCTCTTTTAATAATATCCATACTTTCTTGAAATTCACTGTCTGAATCGTAGCGGCACTTGAAGGCAAACGTAGCAATACAGGAGACCGACAAATTACTTTCTTCCATCCGTGCTTTAATTTCACCTAATTCCGATGTACTAACTTCAACAATGCTTTTATTCCACACATTACGTAATTCTAACGCTTCTATATCATACTTTACAGCCAAATCAATTGCTTCAGACAGATCTTCTGAAATTTCATCGGAAAAAATAGATTTTTTCATAATAACCCTCCCTCTATAAAATAACGATTTTCTCGTTTTTTCTTTGAATTTCTTCGATTTTCATGAACATAGACGTTTTGTAGACATCAGAAATAAGGATATATATAAGTTGCAATAAAGAATTTCCGATTTTTTCGTTTCTACATTTATCTCCATACAAGTCGACTATGATATAACGTGGCGAGTGATCGGCTGGATGTAAAACAAAATTTCAACTTATATATATTGAATATTTATAAATTTTTGGATAGATAGAATGTAGTGGAACAAACTCCATCATCCAATTTTTTGAAAATGGAGGACATTTCCTTATGATCGCACCAATGGATCTCCACTTGTCTCATGGCGGTGTACCCTCCCATGTCTCACGGAGTCCTTCGCTCCTACATTCCTTCGTTCAGCCTATCCATGAGGTGGAGGTCGGAATATGCTCCTTTACTGGGTCTAAGCCCGTATGGTGTGATAACGCCCGACTTCTCCGTGCTTCTGATGTCTATCTTTGATACGTGTTTTCAGGTTAAGCGACTTCCTGCAATGTCTTTAAGTGTGGAATATCTTGTATCATTTTCTCTTCACTGAACGAAATTTGACGTCGACCAATGACGAATAAGATTCGAATGAGTTTACTACATAAAGCGACAAGAGACTGCTTACCGGTTAATGGGTTATCGTTTTTCCTCTGTGTTGACCGGATTCATTCTTTTTTAGGTTCAGCCCCGCCAGTTTGATGATTTGGCGTGGATGATGATATTGGTTGATGTCGCCCACTTCAGCGAAAAAGCCGACAACCGTCATTTCTCCGATGCCTTTGATCTCACACATCTCTTTGGCCCCTGGGATTGTTTGAACCATTTCGCTTAACTGCTTTTCAAGTTCATTTAGACGATGAGTTAAATACTCGTATTTCTCGAGTAAATAACGCAACTCTTCTTTGGCCATTTGAGTGCCCGTTTGAAGCCCAATGGAGGCTTTTGCCACCTCTTTTAACTGCTCAATTCGCTTCATTCCGACTGCCCGGTTGGCCACTTTCTTCACTTCCCAAAGAAGCCGTTCGGATGGAATCTTTGCGATTTCTTTTGGAAGACATCCCATTTTTAAAATCTGCAGCGCTGCTTTTCCGGTCCAATCTTTAAACACCGTAAGAAACTCCGGAAAATAGCGATCCAGCCAATTGTGCACTTGGGCTTGAAGTGCATGTAGATCCTGCATCACCATGTCGTGAAGTTTCATTCCTTCACGTAATTCCGCGTAAACTCCTTCCGGAAGAATCGGGATCGAATATCGACCATCCTTTACGAGCTGGGCAATGACCTTCGCATCTTTCACGTCGTTTTTCGTCGGAGAATTATCATCCAACTCTTTACTTCGTTTCACATGCATCGGGTTCACGGTGACACATCGGATGTCATGTGATTGTAAGAAGTAAGCGAAATTCAGCCAATAGTGTCCGGTTGGCTCCATTCCTACGATGACATCTCTTTTTTCATGTTGGTTCATCAAGGTGTGTACCCAATTTAAAAACGTTTGAAACCCTGTTCTTGAGTTTTCAACTATAACGGCCTTCGATAGATCGAATCCCCGGTAATCTTGAGCTCTTGCCACGTGTTTGTGTTTCGCGATATCAACGCCAATGATTAACGTGTGTTCAGTGATTTGCCTAATTTTCGAATTCGGTTATAATTCATATCAGGTCCTCCTTGGTTTATTAGTTAGGGGTCAAGTCCTTGACACCCTGTATCATACCAAGGGGACTTTTTTTGTTTCAAACCTCATTTTCCTCATTACAGGAATGCTCCTTTATGAGAAAGGATGCTCAATCTCTAATTCTTCTGCAATCTGAATGAGAGGAACAAGCTGCTTCTCCTCAAATGGCACACCCTCAGATTCTCGAATTCGTTTTGTTCTCATTTCACGTTCACCTGGAATTAAGATTTCATCAAACCCATCTGCTTTTTTTGTGCACTTAATGATATGAATCCATTCCTCGACTCTTTCTATAAATGTTTCAAGGGACATATACTGGGTAACGTCGTAAGCAATAAAAGTATGTGAAGATCCTGCGATTTTGGCATAATCTTCGCGCTGTCTTCTCACTTTTGATGCAAAAAGCCCACCACTCATTACACCTGTCAATAAATCGACTAACATACCAATTCCAAATCCTTTATGCTTACCAAACGGTAACACTACACCACCGTTGATAAAATCTTGAGGATCAGTGCTTGGACGACCTTTAGCATCCAGAATCCATCCTTCTGGGATTTCCTTTTCACCTGATTGAGCAGCCAAACGCACACGTCCGCACGCGACTTCTCCTGTTGCCATATCAAGTAGAAATAACGGTTCGTCTCTGCCCGGTACGGATACAGACAGAGCGTTGTTTCCAAGTACTGGCTCAGCACCACCCCATGCTGCAACATTTGGCCCAGAGTTCGTTAGAACGATGCCAATCAAACCTTGCTCGGCAATCATTCTACTGTAATAACCCAACATACCGATATGATTACTGTTTTTCACCATCACCAACCCAGCACCGTACCGCTTAGCACTTGTCAGAACCTCGTGTACAGCTTGTACAGCCGTGACAGGTCCCATTGCTCCATAGGCATCAACTAGGAGTTGACCTGCTTTTCTCCATACCTCCTTTGGTTTAGCTTCAGCACGAATCCCTCCTTGCTGAAGCCTACGCACATATGTTGGTAGTAATCCCGTACCATGAGAACTAATACCGCATACATCGGCAGCAACTAGTACATCAGCCGTTATTGCTGCATCCTCAAATTCTAAACCTGCTTTCTGTAACACCTCTTGTGCAAACGCAAGTAAATCCTTTACTTTAACTCTATGTATGGCAAATGTCATATTTCCCTCCCCCTAATTCAAGCATAAGACTATCGATAAGATACTTTACAGCCCAATTAGGTACACGACTGAACATATAGCCATCTTCAACAACAGGATGGCATCCATGTAACCCTGCCGGTCGTTTACTAGCATATGCTCCGTAGACTTGACAACAAAAATGATTCAATCGCTTGGCTAAATGTTCAAATGAGCGGGCACCTAACACTCTCATTCTCATAGCTACACCCGCAATCTGAGCATTTCCTGTCAAACAGGCCCATGATCGAATCGGTTTCCATGAACTATCAATTTCCCCCGATAAAAAACCATCCTCGTCCGTTAAAGTATCAATTTGTACAAGCACTTTCTCTACTGCATGTAGGCAATCTGTTTTTCGATAGTAAACCGAGCTTTCTGCCAAACCTTGCAATACATATCCAATGGTATGCGTCAAAGCATAACGAAAGCGTCCAAGATGATTTTTTTCAAAATATCCATTCTCCCACTGTAATTCAAGACACCAATCTACATTCTTTTCTGCAGCTTTGCAGTATCGCGGATCATCCACTATCTCAGTTAAACGAAACAATACCCATGCAATTAAAACATGGTAAGCTAGTGACTCACGGTCAGTATATGCAGAAGTTTCAATCCAAGCACCGTTTTCTTCTTGATGATGTAACAACCAATCTCCCGCTTTACATGCAGCACTTAAAAAATAACTGTCTCCTGTATAGACATAAACATCTAATAATCCTTGTAATACCATTCCAGTATTAAACACAGCTGGTCCTTGTTTTGCATCAATTAAACCTGCAGGAATCCAACCTTCTTGATCCTGTATCTCGATTAACCATTTTGCAGCCCTAATTGCACGTGAAATAGCTTCTTCATCCTCATATGCCTGTCCGTAACGTAAAAGGGTTCCTATAATATATCCTGTCGTCTCGGGGTAAGCCGCAGAATATTGCTGTTTTCTGAAATCGTACCATCCCGCAATTCCATCACTGCCTGATCTATCTTGAGCTTCCTTAAGCCAAGATACCGCATCTTGTAGAATTTGATTATACTTGTTCACCAGTCACCTTCCTCTCTCCCAAGTGTTGATAGGCCGTCACGTGATCTAAAACATCCGCAAGCTGTTTTGTCAATTCGCGGCGCTCAAATAATAAAATTCTAGGATCTACTCGGTTTATAAGTTGACCCGCTTTCCAATCTGTATATAACTTATTCAGCGCTTCAATAACATCCTCGATTTGAAAAGCATTAACCCCTTGTTCAAATTCTCGAATAATATTTGACACAAAACATTCCTTTTGGGCAACATGTAAAATGGGTTGTCCACTTCGTAAGTACTCAAACGTTTTACCTGGAATACAATTATCATAATCAGAATTATGAGGACCAACACGTGTTAATAATAGTAATACATCTGTTTGATAAAGTGCTTGAATACTGGCTTTATGTTCAATAAATCCATGAAATTCTACATACTCACTGATATCTTTCCATTTTTCCTGAACTTGGGGATCACGTAAATATCCATAAATACTTAGTTTTACATGATCTGGAGTAAGATGATAGTTATTAATAAATTGTCGAAATCCTTTGAAAAAAGTCTCTGTAACCACATCATCGTATAATCCACCGTTATAACCGATAGTAAATACACCTTTCTTCTGTCTTGAAATGTTAATATTTAGGTTCATCACCAAAAGATGTACTTGCACCTGCCATTAAAGTATGTTAGTCGTTTCTAACCGAACCCGTAATGCAAAACGCTGGATATTTCTGTATCCATATCCCCGACGTTTGATCAGCTTGATCTTGTTATTCGTTCCTTCCATTTTCCCATTCGAGTAAGGGGATAAAATGCAAGAAACGATTTCTTCTGTTCGCTTGACGAGCGCTTTTGCAATCGCGCGCACAACCGAACAAGGACAAAACGAATACCGATGAATCCAAGACTCCAAACGTCGTTTCGCCTGTTGCTCGTCTTTG
>NZ_JXTG01000028.1 GCF_000833605.1 Anoxybacillus ayderensis
TTAGCCCTTATCACGTATTGCTTACATGTTCTCATTCAATTGGAGATGAAAAGTAAGAAATCCCTACTTCGAATTACTCGTTGGTTAAAGAGAGCTCTGTGGAAACCAGCTTATGTTTGGTTGCGAAAATTTGATGGGCGAGCCAGTCCATAATCTCCCTTTTGTCGTTGTCGCTCTGATTTAACTGTATATATTTACCAAATGGACAGTGCCGCCTTTCTTTAGGTTTTGTCTTTTTGGCACAAATTCACAAAAAATAATTAACAGAAAATTCTAACTATATTTATGCAATGCTAATGTGTTCACATATTAACTATAATGGATAATATGAAGCGAAAGAAGATGACATGGCCGCGTCATAATGGATCATATATGAATACATTATAGTAAAAAAATGATTGGGGAGAAGAAAGGTGGAAGATGTTGTACTTCAACATGCGGAACAGTTGAAGCATTGGGAAGAAAAACAAGAAGAGATTTTACAAGAATTAATTCAAAACCAACAAAAAATTCATCAGCAAAACGATTTATATTATAACGAAAAAGAAGAGGCGCGCATTATTGAACGATATTATGAGCATATTCATGATCAAACGGACGGAACGTTTTTATTTCGAGCATATCACGATTTAATCAAGCGGACACATATACGCCGCATCCCTTATTTTCTAAGCAAAGATTACTATTTGTACACATGGGTTGATTTGCAGCCGGATGGAACAGTAAAAAGTATTTATTCAGGAAAAAAGAAAGATCCGCGCACGGTTATTTTACAAGACTATGAGACGATTCAAAAGCGATATGAACAATTTATTCAACTTGTGAAAAAAGCAAAAAAAGGTGAACTCGATCTTGAACAAAAGATGAAAATGGTCGATCGACAATTCAAATTTAATGCCGAGCATGTCGTTCCGCAATCTTGGTTTGGGGCGAAAGAGCCGATGAAAGGAGATTTGCATCACTTATTCGTTTGTGAACCACGTTGTAATTCGATCCGTTCGAATTTTCCTTATGCAGATTTTCCATTTTATGAACCAGAGTCCCCTTATGAAATGGTTCAAAATGACTGTGGAGTAGCATACGGAGAATATTTTGAGCCTGAACACGGAAAAGGGGCGGTGGCGCGAGCGATGTTGTATTTCCTCGTTCGTTATCCGCGAGCGATCAAACAACCGTTTATTGATCAAATAAACATTTCGTTGCTTATTCAATGGCATAAACAGTTTCCTGTTACAATGTATGAAAAACATCGTAACGCGGCTATTTTTCGTATTCAAGGAAATCGCAATCCGTTCATAGATAAACCGTATCTTGTTGACCAACTTCATTTTTTCATTGGACGTAAAAGTGGTTAGGCGTTCGCACACATCCCACTCTTTTTCATATGCTGTATTACAGTTTATGAAAAGGGGAAGACGCTGCCATCTGCGGTGTCAGCCCATTTGAATTAGCAAGACGAAATGTTGTGCCAGTTATTATCGGGTTAACTGTAACGACAGTGGTTGCGATGTTTCTTATTTAGTTATAAAGAGTGTCTCCAACGAGGCACTCTTTTTTCTATGTTATAAAAAGTAACGTATAAATAAAAATTTTCAAAAAAATGTTGCATTTCTATCTCTTTGTGTAATATATTATAACCATAAATGTTATAAAAAATGACATAAAGGAGAGATGAGAATGAATGAAGTACAGTTGAGTTTGGCGCTTGATTCGCTTTGGGTCATGTTAGGAGCTATTTTAGTCATTGGGATGCAAGTCGGATTTGCTTTGTTAGAAGCTGGTTCGACACGGATGAAAAACGCTGGTCATGTCGCCGGAAAACAAATATTAAGTTTTGCGATTGCCTCACTTGCATTTTGGGCAGCAGGTTTCGCCATTACATTTGGAAAAGGAAATGGATTCATTGGTACAGAAGGATGGTTTTTGAAGGAAGGAACAGAAACGTTCTCCTCACTTTCATGGGCGAATGTGCCACTTGAGTTAAAATTTTTATTCCAGCTTGCTTTTGTTGGGGTATCTTTAGCGATTGCGTGGGGAGGATTCGCTGAACGAGCGAAATTATCTGTTTACTTTATTTTCGGAACGATTTTTACCGTCGCTATTTACCCTGTCATCGGTCATTGGGTATGGGGAGGTGGCTGGCTTGGTGAAATGGGAATGCAAGATTTTGCAGGTTCAACAGTTGTTCATTTACAAGGCGCGATTGCCGCATTAGTCGCAACGTTGCTACTAGGGCCACGAATTGGAAAATTCAACAAAGATGGGACACCTAACTACATTCCAGGCCATAACCAAGTATATACCGTTATTGGTGGCTTCGTCTTATGGGTTGGCTGGTTTGGATTTAATGCAGGAAGTACAATGGGAACGGCAGATGGATTTTTCGGTTATGTCGCGTTAACAACAAATATTGCAGCAGCAGCTGGAGCGATCGCTTCGATTTTGACAGCAAAATGGCTTGTTGGGAAAGCGGATATTCCTGCGATGGTCAACGGCGTATTAGCCGCACTCGTTGCGATTACAGCAGCATGCGCGTTCGTTGAGCCGTGGGCGGCAGCAGTTATTGGTGCTGTTGCGGGGTCATTTACATTTTGGACGTCTGTATATTTTGAACGAAAAGGTATTGACGATCCGATTTACGCATTTTCTGTTCATGGGATAGCCGGCATTGTTGGAACGATTTCAACTGGCTTTTTCGCTTCGCCACGCCTTGTAGAAAAAACAGGAATTGGAAAACCGGGGTTGTTTTATGGCGGGGGAGTGGATCAGCTTCTTGTTCAAACGATTGGTGTTTTAGGTGCAGCAGTGTATGTGGCGGTTGTTTCGTTTATAATCTTATATGCTTTGAAAAAGACGATCGGTTTGCGAGTGACACCTGATCAAGAAATTTCTGGACTTGATATTAGTGAGCATGGTTCATACGGGTATCCAGAACATTTAGACCCGACTTATCAACAACCACCAACCGTTGTTTCATCTCGTTCGTTATGAAAATGGTGATCGTATGAATGCTTTGAACTCAATTGTCGCTCGGGCGGAACAATGTAGCGATACAGCACAACTAAAGCAACTTCATGATGAAGTTGCTTTTCTCCTCTCTTCTTTTTCATTTTCTTTTTACGATATATTTGATGTATACGATGCGCTTTGTATGTGTCACGATGCGTTAATGAAACAAGCGTTGTTGTTAGCTGAACGAGAAGTTGATCGACAAGGAATCGGCAAAAAACCTTCTTCTTTTTGTTGGTTTGTGATGGGAAGCAGCGGACGAAAGGAACCAACCGTTTGGACTGATCAAGATAACGGTGTGATTTTTTCATGCTTGCATAGCGAAAAAGACGATTGTTATGTATATATGCGTGAGTATGCGCGCCTCGGCGTTCTTTATTTAAACAAAATCGGTTATCCATATTGTCCCGGTTATGTGATGGCGACAAACGAAAGATGGTTAAAGGAAGTTGAAGAATGGAACGAACAAGTTGAAAAATATGTAACAAACGAACATATAGATGATATTCGCTATTTATCTATGTTAGCTGATATGCGTCCGATTTATGGGGAATATGCACTTGCTAATCAGCTGAAAACGACATTATATAAAAAGATTGCGGCGACTTTTTCTTTGCGCAGTCGAATGATTGATAGCGTTCGTATTCCTTTTGTGCCGATTGGACCTTTTGGACGGGTGTACGTCGAACGTTGGGGAGAGAAAAGCGGCATGATTGATATAAAACAAGGAGGATATGTTCAGCTCAATCATGTGTTGAAATGGGTTGCTGTTCAAAAACAATTTGTTCATGCTTATTCAACATTTGAGCGGTTAACGCGTTGGTATGATGAACACGGCTGCTCGCAACAGCAGTTTGAACGTATCGAAAAAGCGCTTCAGACGTTTTTGTATTTTCGCTTACGATGTTCGTTAGAAGAGAGCGATTTGTCGATCCAACATTTATCAAAAGAAGAAAAACAACGATTAAAAAAAGCGATGATAGTAGCAAAAAAAATGCAACGTCATGCAAGGAAGTGGGTGTAATTGATGGAGCGACCGTTTCAATGGATTAACCGCGTATTATCGCTTGGCCTTCGGTATGATCAAGCAACAGCGGTCGGTCCAGCTTTTCAACAAGAGGCATGGATTCGAAAAATGATGAAAGAAGCAAAGAAACATACGTATTCGCTCGAAACGCCGCTTTCTGACGTGACGTTTATTTTATTAGATACAGAGACGACAGGTTTTTCCCCTCAAAGAGGAGATGAAATTTTTTCACTTGCGGCTTTAAAAACAAAAAAAGGTGAAGCGTTTGACTTGTATTGTTCTCACTTTCGCCCAAAGCGTCCGATTCCAGAGCACGTCGTCGCACTTACAGGCATAACAAATGACGATGTGGTATGCGCGCCTTCGCTTGAAGAGGAGATTCATCATGTCCTTTCTTTTTTAAATGGCAGTATTTTAATCGGTTATCATATTCAGCACGACGTTGCATTTTTAAATGAATTTTTATCACGAAACTATCGGATCGTTTTGCAGCAAACAGCGATCGAAATGAGGAGAATAATGGAATGTATATATCACTATTCATTTCCAACACTCGATGATGCATTATCATTTTACCATTTATCCCCTATTGATCGTCATACGGCGAAAGGAGATGTGATGAGTTTATTTGAGATTTGGAAGCGAGTTTTTGTAGACTTGCAACGGTTGAAAATCGACACGCTACATGATTTATATGCGTTACTTAGTCAACGTTCATAAACGAATGTTGACTTTTTTTACGAAAAATTATACAATTTCATTAACTTATATGAACATATATTCATATATTGAAAGAGGGGAGAACGAGTGAAAGAGTTATATGAGCCGTTAGATGAAGAAACGCTTTTCATCGTATCACAAACATTTAAAGCGTTAAGTGACCCGACACGTATTCGTATTTTACATTTACTTTCATCTGGTGAGTTTTCAGTAACGGAGATCGCGAATCGATTGTCACTTTTACAATCGACCGTATCTCATCAGCTCCGTTTTTTAAAAAATTTACGCCTTGTGAAATATCGAAGAGAGGGCACGACGTTATATTATTCGTATGACGATGAGCATGTGTTGCACATTCTTGAACAAACGATACGTCATGCGCGTGATCATTAGGGGGGGAGTCAAGTGAAGGAGTATCAAGTGAAAGGGTTGACATGCGCAAATTGCGCTCGAGCATTAGAAGAACAAATTCAGTCGCTTCCATATGGAGAAGGAGCAACATTAAGCTACAATAGCGGAAAATTACGTGTGAATGAACGCGTGAATTTAGAAAAAGTACGTGCGATTTTGGCGACAGATGGGGCATATATGGTAGAAGATGAGCAGTCACAAAGAAAACGAAATCCTCTTCTTTATCTCGTTGGCACATCTATTTTCCTTTTTGTCATGGCCTTTTTACTTGAACGATTTACCGGTAACGAAGTCGTCAGCATTTATATCATTGCGACAGCGCTCAGTGGATATAAAACGTTTATCAAAGGGCTGAAAAACATCGTTCGTTTTCGTTTCAATATGGATACGTTAATGACAATTGCACTCATTGGAGCGTTTGGCATTGGCGAATGGAAAGAAGCGACGGTTGTTGCCATTTTATTTGGTATAAATGAGTATTTAGAAGGATTAGGCATGGAACGGGCGCGGCGATCCCTTGATATGTTGCTGAAACAAGTACCAAAAGAAGCGATTGTCATATGTAACGGGCAAACGCGTGTCGTTTCGATTGATTCGTTACAAGTGGGAGATGTTGTGCTCGTTCGTCCCGGTGAAAAAATTCCATCAGACGGCGTTGTTATTCAAGGGAAAAGTTCTGTCAACGAAGCAGCGATTACAGGTGAATCGATGCCGATCGAAAAGGAGACAGGAATGAGTGTGTATGGCGGAAGTGTAAATAACGAAGGGATGTTACACGTCCAAATTACAAAACAATATAAAGATAGTTCTTTGTCCAAAATATTACATCTCGTACAAGAAGCACAAGAAACAAAAACACCGCTTGAATTGTTCATCCAACGTTTTGCCAAATACTATACGCCATTCATTATGGTTGTTGCGTTATTCGTGATGACGATTCCACCTTTATCGTTTGGGGTACCTTGGCACGATGCCTTATATCAAGGTTTAGCCGTTTTAATTGTCGGTTGTCCGTGCGCCCTTATTTTATCTTCACCAATCGCATTGTTAGCTGGTATGGCGCGCAACGCGAAAAAAGGAGTGCTAGTGAAAGGGGGCGTTCATTTAGAGACGCTCGGACGTGTACGTACGATTGCTTTTGATAAAACAGGGACAATTACAAAAGGAAAACCGCATGTCACGGATGTCATTGCATATATTGGCGAAAATGAACTGCTTCGTATTGCTGCATCGTTAGAAAGTGCGTCTTCCCATCCACTCGCACAAGCGATTGTCCAAAAAGCAAAGCAGCATGATATTTCATATAAACAGCCAGAACAAATGGAGACGAGAACAGGAAGTGGAATAGAAGGGAAAATAGATGGGAAGCGTTATCGTATTGGAAATGAACGAATGTTTGATCAACAAGATCTTTCCGAACAAATTCAAAAAGATGCGGAAAAGTTAAAAAGTGAAGGTAAGACGATCGTTTTTCTAGCGGATGAACAACATGTACTCGGCTTATTCGGTATTGCTGATGAAGTGCGTGAAGAGAGCAAAGAAGTGATGAAGCAGCTACATCGTATCGGTATTCGTCGTACAGTGATGTTAACGGGAGACCATGAGAAAACCGCGCAACAAGTAGCAAAGCAAGTAGGAGTGACAGACGTATTCGCCCAGCTTGTTCCTGAACAAAAAGTGGAAAAAATAAAACAGTTAATGAAAGACAATATCGTAGCGATGGTAGGGGATGGAATGAACGATGCGCCAGCACTTGCTCATGCGCATGTCGGAATTGCTATGGGGAAAGGAACAGATAGCGCAATCGAAACAGCGGATGTTGTTTTGATGCAAGATCATCTAGGGAAATTGCCAGAAGCGATCGCTATCGCTCGACGAGTGAATCGCACGATTCGTTTAAATATTGCAGTAGCACTCGGATTAAAAGCGATGGCGCTACTATTAACCATTCCAGGTTGGCTAACGTTATGGATCGCGATTTTATCCGATATGGGTGCAACGATTTTTGTTAGTGTACTAAGCTTATTGATTTTATGGGAGAAGCGCACAAGGTAAGATTGTGCGCTTTTCTAAAAAAAGGATATTATTCAGAAATATTAGAAACGTTGTTGATTTTTTCACCGTTTTTAGTGAAAATGAAGATAGAACTTTAACAACAAAGAGGATGAATAAGATGATGCAAGCAATCGCTGTCATTGCCCCAAATGGAAAAATTTTAGGGGCAGATGAACATTTTTTTCAACATTTTTATCATCGTGAGGTTGATCGCGGGCTGTTAGAAAAGTTTATACAAGAAGCTGAAAATGGGCGCACGGTTTCGTATGCCGTCATAAAACAAAAAAATGGACAAAACGATGTATATGTACAAGCAACAGCTTTATATAACAAAGAAGGAAACTTACAGGCGGTTGTTGCGACATATCAATATGAACCGTTTATCGATATGCGTCTTACTTCTTCGATCGCTTCACTTGCATCTGAATTTACGTTTATTTTATCAGCAGAAGGCGAGATTACGTACGTTTCGCCGACGGCTCAATATGTGTTGAAGTGCACAGAAGAAGTGTGTAGCCATGAATTATTTTCTTTTGTTCATCATGAAGACATACCGCTTTTGATGGAAAAGTTACATACGATTTATGCGACAAAAGAAAAAGAGACGACAATTGACTGTCGTTGGCGGACAGATGAAGGGCATTTTATATGGATTCATATGCATGCCCACTCGTTGTTAAATGAAAAAAATGAAATTGAACACGTCATTGTTGTTGCAAAAGATATTACAAAGTGGAAATGTTGCGAGGAAGCACTTGCGAAATTAAAACATTTCGATTCGTTAACCAACATTCCGAATCGCTTTTATTTTGAATCGTATGTACAACATATGATTCAACAAAAGCGACCGTTTGCATTATGTTATATTGATTTTGACAAAATTAAATGGATTAACGATCGCTTTTCGTATCAGGCTGGAGACTTCTTTTTGCAAGAAGCTGTTCGTCGCATTCAGCAACATTTGCAACAAGAAGACTTTTTTGCTCGCATCGGTGGCGATGAGTTTGCAATCGTGCTACACGATGTGAATAAAGAAACGATTGTTACGCGGCTGGAACATTTGCTTCAATCGTTTGTAGAACCATTCCGATATAAAGAGCATGTCATTCAATCTAGCCTTTCTGTTGGGGTGACGTTTTTTCCGCAAGACGGTATGGATTTAGACACGCTGTTAAAACAAGCGGATCAAGCGCTCTGTTACGCAAAAGAGAGAGGGAAAGGTTATCATTTTTACCATCCTCAACAAAATCGAAAAACAATGATTGAACAAGAGCTACCGATTGCGTTGTTAAACAATCAATTTTATTTATGTTACCAACCGAAAGTGTCGCTAGATAATGAAGCGATTATGGGAGTTGAGGCGCTCATGCGCTGGACGCATCCAACGCTTGGAGCGATCTCACCACTAGAGTTTATTCCGATCGCAGAGAAAAATGGATTTATTTTTGAAATTACAACATGGGTGTTAAAAGAAGCGTGTCGACAAGTAAAACAATGGCAAACCCATTTTCCGACGCTAAAGCTCGCGGTGAACTTATCACCATTTTTACTGAATCGAAAAGAATTTGTGATGCATGTAAAAAATATTTTGCAAGATACACAGTTTCCACCAAACTATTTAATTTTAGAAATCACAGAAAGTGGACTAATGGAAAATATCGAGACCGGGAGACATATTTTAACAGAGTTAAAACAGATCGGAATTCAAGTAGCAATTGACGATTTCGGTACCGGTTTTTCATCGCTTGCTTACATTCGCAACTTACCCGTTTCATTATTAAAAATCGACCGCTCATTCATTCGTGACATCACGGATAATTCAAAAGATGCTACAATCGTTGATACGATTATTCATTTAGCGAAAAGTTTAGATTTACAAGTACTTGCCGAAGGGGTAGAACGCGACGATCAAGTATCTTTGTTACAAAAAATGGATTGTGATTTTGCGCAAGGGTTTTATTTTAGTCAATCGTTAGAAGCGGAGAAGTTACTACAATGGCTTGAACAGCATAATCAATCGAAAGAGGCGCTTCATTAGTGCCTCTTTTCACGTTTTGTTCACATATATTTTCTTTTTTCTTCACAAATTTACATTAGTGTAGATGTATAAATGATAAGAACGAGGAATGAATAGACATGCGTAGCTTATTTTTTTTGCTTATACCGATCGTTACACTTTTGTTTGCAGAAACTGCATATGGACAAACGATTGAAGTACATAAACAGTTGCAACAGGCCATTGATGAAGCGCATGCCGGTGATGTATTAGTCGTCAAACGTGGAGTATACGAAGGTCCGATTATTATTCATAAGCCGATTCATTTGATTGCTGAGCCCGGAGCGGTAGTTGATGGGGATGGAAGTGAATATGTCGTAACCATTCGTGCACCCCATGTTTACATAGAAGGGCTCACGATTCGTAGAAGTGCATACGGGAAAGGAGCAGGTGTACAAATTAAAGAAAGTTCACATGTGACGTTGAAAAACGTACGTATTGAAGATGTGCATTATGGTGTTTACGTAGAAAAAGGAACAAATATTCATCTCGTAAACAATGTTATGCGTGGTCGAGATGTTCACTTTGCTCAACGTGGCAACGGCATTCACTTATTGAAGACAAAACATGTCGTTATACGTCAAAATGATATTTCGCGTGTGCAAGATGGCGTGTATTTGGATGGAGCTGAACATACGACGATCGAGAAAAATAAAGTAACAAATGCGCGCTATGCGATTCATTTTATGTATGCAGAGGATGGAATAGCAAAAGAGAACGTGCTGATGGAAAATATTAATGGAATCATGATGATGATGTCAAAACGATTTACGATCGAACAAAATACGATTGCCAAACAATTAGACTACCGTGGATACGGAGCGCTCATTTATGATAGTGAACATGTTGTGATGCATAACAATACGTTACTTTATAATAGCACAGCGTTATCATTACAAAACGGACGTCATTGTACTATAAAAGCAAATGAATTCATTGGAAATTATCGTGCTCTGCATAGTTTATATGAAAATGACAATACGATTGTTGTTGAAAATAAATTTTTAGGAAATATGGAAGACGCATTGATTCAAGGTGCGCCCATTGCATTTGATGATGGGGAAAAAGGGAACTATTGGGATACTTACCGGTTTTACGACTTGAACGATGATGGAATTGGGGATGCCCCGCATCGTATTCGTTCGATGTATAGTCGACTGTTACGACAATGGCCAAGCGTGCAATTTTATTTTCAAAGTCCTGCGCTAGCGCTTCTTGATACAACGGAGTCATTTTTTACACAAGCACAGGCGCAAGGAGAAGACCGTTTTCCGCTTATGGAAGTCGATTACAATAAAAACGCAACAAACGAACGATCATGGAGACTATTGTTGTTTGGAAGCATCTTATTAGTAAGCAGTTTGTTTATGTTTGTATATGGAAGGAGAATGAAATATGAAAAAAATTGCTAGTCTTTTATTTGCATGCTTCCTTGTTGCATGTAGTGGAGAGAAAACGTATGAACCGGAAGACATTAATCCGGATATTGATGTATGCGTTGTTTGCAATATGAGTATCGTAGCGGAGCAGTATGCAACGGAAGCGATTTTGAAAGATGGAACGGTGCATAAATTTGACGATATTGGTTGCATGATTGAGTGGATGCGTAAGCAAAACAACGATGACATAGCTAAGTTATATGTTCGTGATGTGACAAATGGTGAATGGGTTGAGCTCGAGAAAGCGGTTTATGCTTATCATCCAGATTATTGGACGCCGATGAACTACGGGGTCGTTTCATTTGCGAATGAGCAACATGCGAAAGCGTACATGGAACAAGAAGGGGAAGGACAGTTATGGACGTATGAGCAACTAAAACAACACCGGTGGGGATTTGAACGATGAATACGGCGATGAAGTACCAATGGATGATGATGATTCGTAGCAAATGGCTCATCAGCTTTGCGATTTTATTTGCGATTTTATCATCAACCGTAATTGCGAGTAGCGGACACGAGACAGCGGGGGTATTTACACGTTCGACGGCAGCTTTATTAAATTTATCTCTTTTACTTGTTCCTCTTGTTGCCCTATTAGCAGGTAGTTTATTTATCGCAGGGGAGAAAGAAGACGGTCGGTTATCGCTTATATTAACATACCCGATCTCCCCTCGTTCGTTAACGTTCGGATTATATGCCGGTAGTTGTATATCATTATGGACAGTGATTGCTTTCGGATATGGAAGTGCAAGTGTTGTCCTTTTTACAACAGGAGGAACGTGGTCGACATTTTTTTTCCTTTCATTTGCATTAACGATCGTATTAACGAGCATTTTTTTAGCGATCGCTTTATTCATTGGACTTGTTGCTTCTAATCGTTTACAAGCGCTCGGTGTCAGCCTGTTTATTTGGGCATTTTTCGTTTTATTTTATGAATTTCTCACATTGGCATTATTATCGCTTGTGCCAAAACAGTTTACCATCCTACTATTCGGGTTATCTGTTATTTGTAATCCAGTTGAACTGATGCGTGTTTGGACGATAACGGCGATGAAAAGTAGCGCTCTATTTGGACCGCAACTATACGAATGGTCAAAATGGGCAGAAAGCACAAGTGGACAACTGTCATTTGTGGCGATCGCATGCGTATGGATGATTGTGCCATTATTTTTAGCGAACGTATGGATGAAACGAGGGAAACGTCATGCTTGAGGTGAGACAATTAACGAAAATATACAATGAACAAAACAAAGTAGAAAACATTTCATTTTCTGTTCAGCCAGGACAATGTTTGGCGTTATGCGGTGGTAACGGTGCTGGGAAAAGTACAATTATTAAAATGTTAATTGGACAACTCACTCCGACAAAAGGAGACATATGTGTAAACGGAAAACAAGTAAAAAAAGATGAGAAAAAATGGTTTTCCTTTATGCCCGATCATTTGCAATTTCCTCCGCTTTTAACGGGTTACGAAGTGTTATCTTTGTTCGGACGATGGCAAGGAGCAACAGCTGAGCGTGTCGAACAATGTTTACAGCTTGTTGGGTTGACGAACGATCAACATAAGCAAGTAAAGACATATTCAAAAGGAATGCAACAACGCCTTGCATTTGCGCAAGCGCTTTTAGCAGACGCGCCATTGCTTATTTTAGACGAGCCAACAAACGGTTTAGATCCGTATTGGGTATGGGAATTTAAACGACTCATTCAGATTGAAAAAGAAAAGGGAAAAGCCATTCTTTTTTCGACACATATGTTGTCGATCGTGGAAGAAATTGCAGATGCTGTTGCGTTTATTCATCAAGGACAAATGCTCGTATATGATTCGGTTTCTACACTTTGCCAAGATGGGCAATCGTTAGAGTCTATATTTTTTGCACAACTTTCACAACATATGGCATACTGAAAAAGTAAGCGAACATAGCTTACTTTTTTTCGTTTGGAGGGGGAATTTAACATGTTAAAATTATACGTCATTCGTCATGCAGAAACAGAGTGGAATGCACAACAACGCATGCAAGGATGGAAAGATTCATCTTTAACTGAAACAGGAAGAAAACATGCGACACTTTTACAGGAACGCTTACGTACTGTCCCGTTTACGGCTCTGTATTGTAGCCCGAGCGATCGAACAAAAGAAACGGCTCAAATTGTTTTAGGACAACGTGACGTACCAATGTATTTCGATGAACGATTACGTGAAATTCATTTAGGTCATTGGGAAGGAAAAACGATTGCCGAAATTGCTCAAACAGATGAACGAAATCATTATTATTTTTATCATGAACCACATGCATACAATCCGATCGTTGGAGAAACGTTTCTTGATGTGCAACGTCGAGCTGTCGCTGCCATTCAGCATATTGCTGATACTCATTCAGAAGGTCATATTCTTGTCGTTACACATGGCGTCGTTATTCGTACGCTCCTTGTATATTGGAAACAGCAACCGCTCGCACAGTTATGGGAAAATAGCCGCGTATATGGTACGAGTGTGACTATCGTTTCGTTCGATGGAAAACAGTGGACTTTGGAATGTGAGTCAAATATTTCGCACCTTGAAGGTGAGATGATACGAGGATGAAAAAATGGTTTGTTCTTTTTGTATTCATTTTCCTTATTCACGGTTGTGTACAGCAAAATAAAGGAACGACGTTTGTTACGACAGTACAATATGTTGTTGATGGGGATACAATCAAAATAAAAAAAGATGGAGAGATTGTAACCGTTCGTCTATTAAACATTGACACGCCAGAAACGTATCGCGAAAAACAGGCGTATGGTGAAGAAGCAAAGCAATTTGCTAAAGATGTCCTTCTTCACAAAAAAGTGACGGTCGAATTAAGTGCGAAAGAACAACCGTATGATCGTTACGGTCGATTGCTTGCGTACATATGGTTGGAGGATGGAACTTTGTATCAAGAAAAAATTGTACAAGAAGGGCTGGCACGTGTTGCTTATGTGTTTGAGCCGGATACAAAATATGCAAAAAAATTGTATAAAGCACAAGGGGAAGCAAAAAAAGCGAAAAAGCGCATTTGGAGTGTGGATGGATACGTAACAGAAGAAGGATTTAATATGAGCGTATGGTTAGATCAAGCTTCGTAGCAACTGCTTTTTGTTCAAACCATGAAAGGACGATGCTAACAGGCAGTTCATTCACTTCACAGCCAAACGCTTCTGCAAGTTGTTCTATATTGAATAATGAGAAAAAATGTATTAAAATAAAAGAAAAATTAAATGAATCACACTACTAGGGGTGCCGGATGGCGATGGCTGAGAGGAAAACGCGCAATCAGTTTTCCAACCCTTTGAACCTGATCTGGTTTGTACCAGCGGAGGGAAGTAGGCTATGTTTTGTCAATGTAAACTAGTCGATTCTTTCCGACTAGTTTTTATTTTTTTATAGGGGGAATGAACGATGAATGTTGGACAATGGTTAACGCGCGTGAGAAAGGAGTCACCACTTGTACATAATATGACAAATGTGGTGGTGACCAATTTTGTTGCTAACGGTTTACTTGCGATAGGCGCATCTCCTGTCATGGCGTATGCTAAGGAAGAAGTAGCTGATATGGTGCGCTTGGCACGTGCGCTTGTATTGAATATCGGCACATTAAATGAAACAGACGTAGAAGCGATGTTGATTGCTGGAAAAGCGGCAAATGAAGCAAACGTCCCTGTTGTTTTTGATCCCGTTGGGGCGGGAGCGACAGCGTATCGCACGGAAACAGCAAGACGTATATTGAATGAAGTAAACATTTCTATTTTGCGTGGAAATGCATCAGAAATCGCAAGCGTTGCTGGAGAACAAGTACGTACAAAAGGGGTAGATGCAGGGGACGTTCAAGGTGATCTCGTGCACGTCGCAAAAAAAGTAGCACGTATGTTTCACTGTGTAGTCGTTGTAACCGGGAAAAATGATATAGTGACAGATGGAGAACACGTAACGATCGTTTCAAACGGCGATGCGATGTTGACGAAAGTAACCGGGACAGGTTGCTTATTAAGTGCAGTATTAGGCGCATTTGCTAGTGTAGGAGAAAACATCGTAGAATCATCTGTCGCTGCGCTCGCTTATTACGGTGTAGCAGCTGAAAAAGCAGCCAAACAAGCGCAAGCACCTGGTTCTTTTCAGCTTGCATTTCTTAATGCTTTATACGAAACGAGCGCAGAAGAAGTAGATGAATACGCACACATTCGAGGGGAATAAAATGATGAAACAAAAACTATCTTTATACTTTGTGATGGGGAGCGTCGATTGTACGAAAGATCCACTCGCCGTGCTTGATGAAGCGATCGAAGGTGGCATTACGATGTTTCAGTTTCGGGAAAAAGGAAAAGGGGCACTGACAGGAGTTGAAAAATATCGTTTAGCTGAGAAATTGTTTGAGCGATGTCTTGCTCACAACATTCCTTTTATTGTAAATGATGATGTTGATTTAGCGCTTGCCTTACAGGCAGATGGGGTTCATGTCGGACAAGAAGACGAGGCAGCTGAACGTGTTCGTGATCGAATAGGGGATCGCTATTTAGGGGTATCTGTGCACAACTTGAATGAAGTGAAACAAGCGCTTTCTGCTCGTGCCGATTATGTTGGCTTAGGTCCGATTTTCCCAACTGTTTCAAAAAAAGATGCAAAACAAGCATGTGGATTGGCAATGATTAAGCACATTCGCGCACATGAAAAACACGTTCCGCTTGTGGCAATCGGTGGGATTACACAACAAACAGCAAAACAAGTCATTGAGGCGGGGGCAGACGGAATCGCTGTCATTTCGGCCATTTGCCGTGCCGAACAAATTCGGGAACAAACAAAGCGGCTATATGAGATCGTGATGTGTGCAAAACAAAAAGGCGGCAGTTAATGTCGTCTTTTATATTTTTAATGCAGGATTTTATTTATATCCGTCGAAAGAGAAAAACGAACATATGAAAGAGGGAGATGGGAAAAATGGAACATATCGTATTGTCATATGAAGAGCGAGTCGCAACAATCGAATTGAATCGTCCGAATGCGTTGAACGCTTTAAACGAACAAATGTTAGCGGAGTTGCTACAAGCGTTAAAAGAAGTGGAAAAAAGCGAGGCGGATATTGTCGTCATTCGTGGACGAGGAAAGGGATTTTGTGCAGGGGGAGACATTAAAACGATGTTGCAGTCAACGAATGAACATTCATTCATAGAAGTAATGGAAACGATTAAACAAATTGCTCTCACACTGTATCAATTGCCGAAACTAACGATCAGTTATGTGCATGGCGCTGCTGCAGGATTAGGATTTAGCTTAGCGCTCGCTTGCGACCATGTGATTGCAAATGAACAAGCACGTGTTGCAATGAATTTTATCGGTATTGGATTAATTCCAGATGGTGGAGGCCATTTCTTTTTAAAACGGAAAATTGGAGAAGTCAAATCAAAACAAGTGATATGGGAAGGAAAAGTAATGAGTGCACAAGAAGCATATGAAGTGGGACTCATTGATGAAATTGGTGATGAACAGACGATTCAGCAAAAAGTGAATGAATGGTTAGCGAAACCGATTGTTGCAATGATCGCAACGAAGCAGTTGTACGCTCATTTAAGCGAAGAACAATTGTTGAAAACGTTGCAAATGGAAACAGCATATCAAGCAGAAATGCGTCAAACGGAAGATCATGCGGAGGGCATTCGCGCCTTTTTAGAAAAGCGTCGTCCGCATTTTCGTGGAAAATAAAAAATTTGCAAAACTTTCATCTTTGTGCTAGCCTTTTCGGCCTTGTGACGTGTATAAATGAAATATAGAAAAATATGACGAAAAGGGCGACCGGAGATGAAAGTAGTTGTTATTGATGATTATAGACCGACATTGGAAATGATTGAAGCGATGCTTGAGCATATTGAAAATATTTCAATTTATCCGTTTGAAGATGCAGATGAAGCATACGCATATATGTTATCGCAACAGGTAGATGTCATTTTAATGGATATTTGTATGCCGAAAACGGACGGGATTGAATGGTGTCGGCGCTTTAAACAACATGAGCAATTACAACACGTTCCTGTATTAATGGTCACCGGTTATGATGATGAGCAAAAATTAGAGGAAGCGTTTGCAGCGGGGGCGTTTGACTACATTCGTAAGCCGTTCACCATGGTCGAACTAATTGCTCGTGTTCAATTGGCGTATCGCCAAAAAGAAACGATGGATCAACTGAAGCGAACGAACGAAGCATATATGGAAAGTAATCGACATATGTGGGCGATGCAAAAAAAGATGAACGAAGACTTACACTTAGCACGGCTCGTTCAAGAAGGTTTGCTCCCTGAGCGAATGAATAATGAACATATTCATTTTGTTGGGACGTATATTCCGTCCTCACAACTGTCTGGCGATTTGTATTTTTGGCAGCAAGTTCGCCCCCATATGTATGCTTTTATCGTGATTGATGTCATGGGTCATGGCGTTGCATCCGCGCTCGTTGCTATGTCGATTCGTTCGCTATTACATGGATTAATGACGAAAGTGACTGAACCGCTTGCTGTTGTACATGAATTAAATCGACATGCCTTTCAATTGTTCGGAAAAGAAACGAAATATTGTTTTACAGCTTTTTACGGAACGATTGATGTGAAAACAAAAGTGATAGAATATGTGAATGCAGGACATCCTTCGGCGATATTGATGACCAATCAAAAAATCATGTTTCTAAAAGAAGGAGGCATTCCAATCGGTATTATACCAAACGCTCCATATAAAAAAGGGACGATTTCTTTTCAACATGATACGTATCTTATTCTTTACACAGATGGGCTAATCGAAGTGTTAGGTGAAGAATGCGCCAATCAACTTGCGCATACGATGCAAATGGCTCATTCGTTTGATCAAATGGTAGAGAAGATCAATGAACAAGCACAATATGCGAAAGGAAATGACGATATTACGTTTGTTTCCATTCATGTAAAATAGCGATCTATGAACAGATCGCTATTTTACGTCTACTATTTGATCCAATTGACAAATTGATAATATATGCTTAATCGGTGCTGAAACGCCGATCATTTCAATGTGCATTCGATCTTTCAGCGGATACAGCCAGCTAATAAGCAACCGAACGCCAGAGCTATCAATAAACCGAACAGCAGATAAGTCAATTTGTAAATGAGATGTATCCCACGGCCGCGATTGAATCATCTCCTCCATGACGCGCGATGTTTCAAAGTTAATATCTTGCTGAAACGAGACAACGATTTTATCATCATATGTTACAATGTCAATCATATTTTTCCCCCTTTTTTCGTGCAATCGTTATGATTGCACGCTTCCCTTTCTCGTCAAATGAGAAATGTGTGGCGAGTTGTTGAATGAGAAAAAGTCCGCGTCCCCCTTGTTGCGTGAAATGGGGAGGGAGGTTGTTTAGTTGGTTTTCCCATTCAAACCCATCACCTTGATCGATCACTTCAATGACAACCGTTTCATCTGACCAGCTGATATATACGTTCGCGTCTTTTTTCGTAGAGTAACGAATGACATTTGAAACAAGTTCCCATAATACGAGTTGGACTGTATATTTTTGCATGTCGTCTAGTTGAATACGATCATCTAACTGCTCGAGCATCGCTGAGATCATCGTGCTATAATTTGTTTCATTTAGTTGAGCTTGAATCATTGTTTTTTAACTGAATCAAAAGTTGTTGAATATACGGATGTTTATAATCCCCTTGATGCTCGAGACGGTACAATTGACTCCATAAAGAATTATATGTTGAGCGAAACGAAAGAGGAACGTTTTCTCCAAATGAACGTTGTAAATGCATAAGACGAAACTTTGCATAATTTCGTGATGGCACATCGTTTGGAAGAAGTCCCATATCGATTCGCACAAGTTGTTCATTTGCTTCGTGAAGTAATGTTTCTGCCATTTCATCGATATGCACAAACGTTCGTTGCTCGTATTTTAGCCGTGGGTGTTTCATCGGCATCTTCCTCCATTTAACTATTACGAATTAAATTTTTCTGTCAACTTTTGATTTAAGTCGTTCAACTGTTCGGCCATTTCAGCAATTTGTGATGCGGCTGATGAAATTTCATCAAACATTTGATGAAACTGTGTAATAAGTGAAGTAAACTGATCAATTTTTTTACTTGTCGATTTCACATCGGTGACGGACTGATCGAAAATATGGACAATGCTTTCGTTCGCTTGACGGAATGCGCGCGTTTCCTCGACAATTTGTTGAAACGCATGTTCAAACTTTCGAATCGTTTGTTGCACGACATCAATATGATTTTGAATGTAATCAAGCGATTGCTCGGTTTGTGCCGCAAGCTTTCGTACTTCATTTGCGACGACCGCAAATCCTTTTCCGTGTTCACCAGCACGCGCTGCTTCAATATTTGCATTTAACGATAAAATGTTTGTCTGATTTGAAATGCTACGAATCGCATTGACGATTTCTCCGATTTTCCGCGAACTATCTGTTAGCTCATTCGTCAACGACTTTGTTCCTTCAATTAATTTCGCGACACCATCTAATTTCGTTAATGTTTGCTTCACATCTTCTTTTCCCTTTTCTACCCGTTCAGTCATTTGCACGGACTGATGTTGGATGTTTGTCACCTCATTTAACATATCTTGCACGTTTTTTTGCACTTCAAAAATGGAAGCAGTCGTTTCTTCCGCGCTTGACGCAAGCGTTGTAGATGATTCTGTTAACCGATGTTGTAGCTCTGCAATTTCGTTTAATTTCATCATCGAGGATGTATACGCCTCAATATACGTTTCAATAGCAATTTGCATATCTAATGAACAAAGTTTAGCGAAAGAACGATATACGTTCGTTGCTTCTGTTGGAGGCAATTCTTCCATCAATATGCGAAGCACTTCATTTTGAATGATCGTATAAGCGCCTAAATACCATTCTGGAAATAACCCAATACGGTTATGGACGTTGCCGATTACTTTTCGACGAACGACATACTGTTCGCCAACCTCTCCAGATACCATATCCATCAAATAAGCGCGCAACGTTTGTTTTAAGCGGTCGATCGTCGAATGATTGTCAATAATGCGTTTTAAATGAGGCATTTGTCCAACTTGATCGTAAAACGCATTGACAATTCGTTCGACATGTTTAGCGAAAAGTGGGCGAATCGAAGCAAGTTGTTGTACATCTTCTTCCGTTAATCCGACGAAAGAGACTTGCTGTTTTCGATCGCTTGAAAGAAGTTGGCGGTAATATGTCGTAACATGTGAAGGTGTAGAGAAGTGAAGAGTTGCATCTTCTTTTTCTTTTTGATGCTTTTTTCGGAATAGTTGAATGGCCCCAGATTCATTGAAAAGGGCGTGAAATGGACATTTTGACATCGTTTTCCCTCCATTTATTTATAAAAAAATCCTCTAAAATATTATCCTGAATCCGTGACAAAACATCTTTACAATGGTCGCAAACCGTTGATACGATAAGGGAAAACGACGTTGACGATTCTTCATCAAGTAGGTGAATGTGATGAAAGATTTCCCGATTCGGTTTGTATTGACAGATGAAGCGATTACTCCAAGTGCTGGGCTTGCTCTCGTGGGCTACTTACTCCATCGAACGAAACTGGATAAACGGGTAAACGCACTTCGGCTTCCAACGGTTCGTCGAGAAGTGCACATTTCCCATAGCGATGTCATTCGCTCGATGATTGGCTTGCTTGCCACAGG
>NZ_JXTG01000029.1 GCF_000833605.1 Anoxybacillus ayderensis
TCACGACAGATCTGGATGAAACTGACGCGAAGGAGTGGCTATAGCGAGCCCCTACTGAACGTCTATCAGAAATGGAGAGAGGCAAGATAACGAACGAATGTTCGAGCACTGATGTCCAACGTCACTCCCTGGGCTTTTTTGTCTATTTTTTTGGTTCGTATACCTAAAAAAGAGATTTGTTCCATTTTCGGAAATAGAGATGACATAGGTCATAAGCATAAAAAGGGTTTTATGGATTATCAATCCATCAAAATTACAACAAAATCAAAGTCGATTTCAATTCATCACGGATTCAGGATATTTTCTAAAGCATTATAGTTTAGTATTCCATCCATATAACCACTAATTGCCCCAAAATTAAGAGGATGGTCACTTGGTAAAACTCCTTTTGCAGTATAAGATGATACAATTGGAATCTGCAAAGATTCACTTAATTCTCGGATTTTATCTACACAATTAGCGCGAATAACAGCATTTCCTACTATAATTAGTGGATTATTGGATTCTTTAATCATCTTCACTACTTGATCTATATTTTCTTTCCAATCATTTTGAACATATTCTTTTTTAGGTGATTTTACCGGGCGTTTACTTATTGAATCTATTACCTTCTCCGAAACATTCGTTTTTAAAATGTCAATTGGAATACTGATAAAAGAGGGACCCAGTTGTTCTGTCATAGAAGCCTCAAAAGCTTGATCAAGTATCGGAATAATATCATCAGGATTTGTTATTTCTGCTGCAAATTTTGCCATTGGTTTTATAATACTAACGTTATCTAAGCACTGATGGGTTTGATTATAAATTGCATCATTTGTCTCAGCTTGGGCAGCTAATGCAATAACTGGTGATCGGTCTAAACATGCCGAAGAGATGCCCGTTGCTAAGTTAGTTACCCCTGGGCCAATTGTAGACCAGCACACTTGAGGGTTACCAGTCAATCTGGCAAGTACATCAGCCATTATTCCAGCGGTAAATTCATGTCGAGTTAAAATAAAATCAATACCCTCTTGTTCATTAAAAAGAATGGATGATGCTTCACGACCCACAACACCAAATATATGTCGAATTCCCTTGTGATATAAATATTTTAGTAAACTTGATGCAACAGAATTTTTTGTATTATATAATACTGCATTATTCATCTAAATACCTCCTTTACGATTTTTTCTCTAAAGAAACAGTATTTAAGAACTCATAAATTAAATTAGATGCTAATAGTGACGTAATTCCATTGTTATCATAAGGAGGAGAAACTTCTACTAGATCAAATCCTACTACGTTAAGTGGTTTTAAACTACGTACTAATTGAATTATTTCTCGACTATCAAACCCGCCTGGAACAGGAGTACCAGTACCAGGTGCAAAAGCTGGATCCACTGCATCAATATCTAGTGATACATATACCGGTTCTTTACCAAGACCCTCAATATTTTTAATTACATCTGAAATACCTTTTTTGTTTATATCATCCATCATTAAAATCTTCATTCCACTCTGCAGTGCGTAGTCAAGGTCTGTAGAGGAAACAAATTGTCCACGGATGCCGATTTGTAGGGAGCGTGATGGATCAATTAGTCCCTCTTCAATAGCTCTTTTAAACGGAGTGCCATGATGATATTCGGTACCATAAACACCATCATATGTATCAGAATGTGCATCAAATTGCACTAATCCAACCGGACCATACTTCTTAGCTACAGCTCTTAGGATACCTAAACTTATAGAATGATCTCCACCGATTACAACTGGAAAAACATTTTCATTTAAAATGGATTCTATTGTATCTTCGATTAATTTATAGGTTAATTCTATGTTGTAGGGGCTTGCATCGATATCTCCATAATCAGCAATCCTTAAACGTGAAAATAAATCGCTTTTTGAATAATAGCTATATCCACGTATGAGCGAAGAATGAGATCGTATCTCCCTAGGACCAAAACGTGTCCCAGGTCTATATGAAGTTCCACCATCATAAGGAACCCCAATAATAGCAACATCATAATTTTTAATGTCCCGAGAATGAGGTAATCTCATAAAAGTTGAAATTTGTGCATAGCGTGGAGAGATTCCCGCATCCATAGGCTTGAATTCTACCAATTATTCCTCCTCCTTTCTCGATTTATCATAATATTCATAACAGTTAATAAATATAACATAAAAACTCTTTTTAGTAAACATTGTTAACAGAAAATTTAAATTAAAAACATAATAATTTTTATTTTTAATATTTAATATTGAATAAATATTTGTGTTGTTGTATATTATATTTCAGTTTATGTAGGAAAAATGAGATTGTTTATTCAATAATATACCATAATTTCATAATGTTGTTATAAAAGTGTAATTCGTGAAATATATAAAACCTAAATTTTAATAATTACATAATTTTCATATTATTTTTTACTAATCTAGGGAATGAGTATAGAAGGGAGATCGAATGTTGGAATACCAACAAAAACATCTTATATTACTAGAAAGTATGTTTTTTTCTACAGGTTTTGAGGCTTGTAAAATTGCGAAAGAACTGGGATATAAGGTTACATTAATTTGTCGAGATTTTAAACTTTATCTTAAAAATAAACCTTTAAATCAGCATCCACTTGGTTTAGCTGATTTCCATATTGAAACAGAAACGAATGATGCTAAAAGTCTTATTCAATTTCTTGAAAATTATTATGAAAAAAACCCATTTCATGGATTACTAACTTTCTCAGATTATTATGTTGATATTGCAGCGCAGGTAGCTACTTACTTTGGCTTTCTATCTCCTTCTCCAAAATCAGTTCAAATAGCACGAAATAAAGATTTAAGCCGTATATGCCTACTGGAAAAGAGTGTTCCCTCTGCAAAATTTCATATTGTAAAAAGTTTTGCAGAAGCTCTTAAGGCAGCAAAAGATATAGGCTATCCATGTGTTGTTAAGCCGACAGCAGAAACTAGCAGTTATGGTGTAGAATGTGTATTCAATGATGAACAATTATTAAAAGCTTTTAACTTTGCAAATTCGATTATAATAAATGAACGTGGTCAGCGTCGTGAAGGTAAAGTGCTGATTGAAGAATATATGGTGGGAGAAGAAGTAAGTGTTGAAACTATATCAATAAATGGAGACTGTCATGTTTTAGGGATTACTTCTAAAGGATTGACAGGATGGCCAAACTTTGTTGAATGCGAGTTTAGCTTTCCTTATAAAATTCCAGAAAATACAAGAAATTCAGTTATAGATGTTGTTAAATCTGCATTAAATGCAATAGGATATTTCCACGGTCCTTGTCATACGGAAATTAAATTAACAAAGGAAGGACCTAAAGTAGTAGAAATTAACCCTCGTTTAGGAGGACGATTTATTTCAAAAATGATTTCAGATTCTTTAGGTATTGACCCTATAAAAGAAGTAATAAAATTAGCTATGGGAGATTCAGTTGATTTACTACCTAAACGTAATATTGGTACAGCTTGGTCTGCCATTACTGCACCTTCTACGGGATTTTTAAAAGAAATAAAAGGAAAAGAGGAAGTACTAAAATCTTCAGGTGTTGAAATATTTATACTTAATGCAAAAATTGGTGATTTTGTTCGCAAGCCTACTAATAATGGAGATACTATTGGCTATATCTATACTTTAGGAAAAGATGCAGCCGATGCCAGAGATAATCTAAAAAAAGCTAGGGAAAAACTCCAATTAATTATTTCAAGTTAGAGAATATTTAAGGAGCATTCCTGTTAGAAGTTTTTTCGGGGACTTGAATAAAAAAAGCCCTCTTGGTATGATTCGGGGGTGTCAATCGGATGAATTGACCCCTAATTTGGATACCAAGGAGGACTATACATGAATTCTATCTCAAACAAGAAGATTAATCAAGTCACCGATCAAACGCTGGTTGTTGGCATGGATATCGCGAAAAAGAAGCATTACGCCTGCTTTGTGGATGAGCGAGGGAGGGTGCTGAAAAAATCGTTTCCCGTTCCGCAATCCAGAGAAGGGTTGGAATGGTTGTACCAGTGCATCGTGAAAGCGATGGAGGAATTTGAAAAAACGGAAGTGATCGTTGGCATCGAGCCAACGGGACATTATTGGCTCAATCTCGCTTACTTTCTTGACGAGAAGGGCATTCCTCTCGTCATGACAAACCCGATGCACGTGAAGCGATCCAAAGAGCTGGACGACAATCTTCCAACCAAGCATGATGCGAAAGACGCGCTCGTCATTGCCCGGTTAGTGAAAGACGGCCGATTCAGCTATCCGCGCATTCTGAAAGGGATGGAGGCCGAACTGCGCGTTGGAGCGACATTTCGCTCCAAATTGGTGGAAGAACAGGGAGCGATTCGAAATCAAATGATTCGCTGGCTTGATCGATATTTTCCGGAGTTTTCCCAAGTCTTCCCGTCATTTGGGAAAATGGCGCTCGCGGTGCTGGAATATACGCCATTTCCGAGTGATCTGGCAGGAAAAGAGCTAGAAGAGGTGCTGGCTCTTTACCGGCAAAGTGAGGGATTACAATCGCCACAAAAACCGAAAGCGAAGAAGTTGATGGAATTGGCCCAACATTCCATTGGCGTAACGGAAGGACAACAGATGGCCCGTATCGAAATTGCCACGCTTGTCCGCCGGTACCGCCAACTGGAAGAAGAAATCGAGGCACTGACAGAGCAGCTGATCGAACTCGTACAGACATCGGTCGAGTACGAATGGTTGAAGACCGTTCCGGGCTTAGGCGATGCGACCATCGTGGAACTGTTATCAGAGATCGGGAGTTTCTCCCATTATCAGGATCCGCGGCAACTCATCAAATTAGCGGGCCTGACGCTGCGGGAACATTCCTCCGGCCAACACAAAGGGCAAAAACGGATCTCGAAGCGTGGAAGAAGGCGGTTGCGCGCCCTCCTATTCCGCGTGATGATGCCGATGATCCGCCACAACGAAGCGTTTCGGCAGCTGCACGACTATTACACGACACGTCCTGATAATCCGTTGCGGAAGAAGCAATCGATTGTGGTGTTATGCGGAAAATTATTGAAGGTATTGCACGCTGTATGTACGAAGCACCAAGCGTTCGATGCGAAGCGAATGATGCAGGACATCTTTGGCCTCGAAACGGCTGCTTGATGCCTATAGTCTCGATTCTCTAGACAACAAGGATGACACGGAGAAGCTGGCGCGATATCATCCATTCGACCTTGAGTCCCTAAAGGAGCTTAGCCGGCCTCTGCCTGATGACTAGACCGAACGAAGGAATGTAGGCACAAGGATGCCAAGAGACATGGGAGGGTTCGTCATCATCAGCGATGCAGAGATCCACGGTGCATCCCATACGCTTCCCCCACTACAACCAAATTTAACCAGTAGTGGCCGCGAAGCGTACCCCGTCAATGTAAGATATACACATATTTAAGAAATAATGTTAGAAACTTTGTCGAAAAATATTTTTTTGACACCCCTGAAACGGCTACAACCGTTGATATATCAACATTTATAGAGGGAGGGATTTTAAAAGTGGAAATTATTAACCCACTGAAAGATAATAATCAGGAGATTTTGTCAATGTATTTACCAAAAGGATTTTACACTTGCTCTAAAAATTTAGGAATAAAAGACGAAACACTTGATTTCACTGTTATATATTCTACGACACTCGCTACGGCTGCTGCTATGTTTACACAAAGCCGTTTTTGTGGTGCACCTATCCCAATTGGAAGAAAAAACGTTGCTAATGGACGATTACAATGTTTTGTAATTAATAGTAAGAATGCTAATGTGGCTACAGGTGAAGAAGGAATTGCAAATGTAAAAGAGATAATTCACCTTATCGGAGAAGAATTAAATATTTCCCCAGAAGATATTCTCCCTTCATCAACAGGTGTAATCGGCCGACAATTACCAATGGAAAAGATTATGAAAGGGGTCAAAGGCCTTAAAAACCAGATGATTCAGGGGGGGTTTGAGAAAGCTGCTGAAGCTATCATGACCACTGATACCTACCCAAAAATGAGGGTTTGTAAGGTGGGAAGTGCTACATTAGTTGGCATAGCTAAAGGATCCGGAATGATTGAACCAAACATGGCTACCTTGCTTGCTTATTTTGTAACAGATGCAAAAATCCCTTCAGATACGTTAAAAGAATTTCTTGAAGAAGCAGTAAATAAATCCTTTAATATGGTAAGTATCGATACTGACACAAGTACAAGTGACACTGTTGCTATTATGGCTAATGGTTTAGCAGGTAAAGTAAACTTTGACGATTTTAGAACAGCGTTAACAAATATGGCTATAGAACTTGCTAAGGAAATTGCCCGAGATGGTGAAGGTGCTACCAAATTACTTGAAGTTATTGTAGAGGAAGCATCTAGCTTCGCTCAAGCTAAAAAAGTTGGAAAAAAAATCGTAAATTCTCCACTTGTAAAAACAGCTATATTTGGAACTGACCCTAACTGGGGGCGTATAGCAATGGCGATTGGTAAATGTGAGGAAGAAGTAGAAATCTCACCTGAAAAAGTTTCGATATTTTTTGGTACTATACCTGTTTACAAAGGAAAACCGGTAAATGACCTAGATTTAGAACAAATTAGAAAATATTTGCAGGGATCGGAAATTACAATCCGAGTATCTCTTGGTTTAGGAAAAGATACAGCGACCGTTTGGGGGTGTGATCTTTCCTACGACTACGTTCGAATAAATGGTGAATATACAACTTAACTATCTAAAAAACTAAAGAAAGAAGGGATTTTTGTGGTACGTTGTACAGGTTTTGGTTTGATTGTAAGCCCTGACCGACATAATGAGGTAGTTGAATGGCCTTTTGCTGTTCAGGGAATCAATAGTACACGATTTGAACGGATAGAAAACTTGGAATACTCTAGTGTAATCCGAGGAGAAGAAAATTGTGTCAAAACGGCCTATATGATTGAAGAAGACATAGCCATATGGATGATAGGTGAAGTTTATAATAGAGAGTCTATTTGGAATACTATAATTGGAGAAGAAAAAAACTCAAGTGATTTAGATGTAGATTTATTATTAAATTTAATTAGATTATATGGGACAACAGCTTTACGACTTGTAAATGGTCGTTTCGCTGCAGTTATTCGTTTTAGGGATCGTTTACTTTTAGTTACTGATCACGCCGGGACAATACCTTTATATTTCCATATATCCAAAAATTCTATCTATGTAGCAACTGAGGCTAAAGCCCTTATTCTTGGTGGGAATCTTTCTCCTGGACTTCGCAAATTTGAGGATCGAACTTTTGAACAAAATATGATTGAAACAATTTTTAAAGGTATTAATCGCGTACCAATCGGATCTATTATTGAGATTAATCTTCGGACGTTTGAGATGAAAAAAGAACATCACTGGAGAATGCCTTCTGAAAGGCTAGTAATATCAGAAGAAAAGGCTTGTCACTTGTTATATGAAACGCTCGACAAAGCGGTAGAATTTCAGAAAGGAGAAAATGATTCAGTAGGTGTTATTCTTTCGGGTGGGATTGATTCCAGCGCTATTACAAGTTTAATTGCTCCTAAGGTTACAAAACTATATACATTTTCTATAGGAACTGAGTCGGCAAATGAATTTGAATACGCTAAACTTGTAGCAGATAGATATCAAACAGATCATCATGAGTTTTTAATCAGGGAAGAAGAATTTTTAGAAAAACTACCGCATGTAGTATGGGCTGCTGAGGTCCCACATGCAGAATTTATTGAATATTTAACACCAGTATATATAACTTATCAACATGCTCGCTCATTTACTAACCGTATTCTTACTGGATATGGATCAGATATTTTGTTTGGAGGTATGTTAGATCCCCACATGTCAATAGAAGAGTTGGATAATTATATACAACGGGATGTACTATCAATCGATGGTTCCAACGAGTTTACTCATACTATAGGTTTAGTTCATGGAATTTGGACAACCCATCCATATTGGGATCGTGAATTTTTGAGAATAACGCTACAATTAGACCCTAGATTAAAGAACTTACATGGAATAGAGAAATATATTCTTCGTAAAAGTTTTGAATCCTTTCTACCACAACGTAATGTGTGGCGTAAAAAAATTGGAGTTCATCAATCTACAGGAACTGAAAATGCCTTTACCAAATGGGTAAATGAAAATATTAGAGGTAACGAACCTCTTGCAGTAAGGAAAAATAAAATAATTTATAATCTACTCCAAACTCTCTATGTAGAGGGTGCAAATCCCGACGAAATTAACATAAATAATTCACGCGTGTTGATTAACCAATAATATCCATAAAAAGTATAGAAAAAAGAGCACCTTTCCTGTGGAATGTAAGCAGTTACACAAACAAACCCAGGAAGTGCTCTCTGTGAACAAGCATACCACACTCCCAAATTTGATACAAAAAATTGTTTCTGATGAAGATCTCCAATCGATGATCGAAGCCGTTGGCTACCAAGACACCTCTCGGACGTTTACGGTGCGTACGTTGGTTGACTTTTTTCTGCTGGCGGCACTCCACGAATGGAAAAGTTTCCGTCATGGTGCCGATGTGGCGAAGATGTATGGATTGCCGACGTTTCATTACTCGACGGTTTCTAAGAAAGCGAAAGAAGTTCCGTACGACTCATATTTCACACCTTGGTAGGGCGGAACAAAAGGATTTTTTATTCAGTTTTTTAGAATAACTTTTCAACCAACACCAAAAGTTGTGACATCTTTTTTTTACCATCTCTGATCGTTCCTTTATCCCTTTAGACGTAAATACTCTCGTCCATCCCCTAATCCTTGCAGAATCCTTCGCTGCTCGTACGTGGGCGGTTGCCCTAAACGCGCGTTGGATTCGTCCATCCTGCAGTTCCAATGGCGCGCTCCACGGCGTGTCTTAGGCATCCGCTTCGACCGGCGCGGTTTTGACGATTCGGAGCGAAGAAGACCCTCTTGTGATCAAAAAGGCGTTGGCGGTCTTCGTTTGCGCCAGTGTGTCTTTCGTCATGGCGGCAGAATCGGATTCTTGTAGAATTTATCTACGGCGCAGCGAAGCAAAATATTCCTATTGATGCCGTAAAAAAACAGCTCCACGTGGCGTAGAGAGTACCCCGTTTGTCCCTTTTTCATATGGTAATTATTGTTAATAAAAATGCTCATCTACAGTCTGTTAGTACATCCTCGTTCATGTTCATTTGATTTTCACACAAAAAGGACTACCCCCTTTTTATAAGGAAGTAGCCCTTACGATTGAATATATTTGTTTCTGCGACTAGTTCTCGTCTTATTACATCATGCCGCCCATGTCTGGCATGCCTGGTGTGTTTTTGTTTTCTTCTGGTTTGTCAGCAACGACTGCCTCAGTTGTTAAGAACATAGCGGCAACAGATGCTGCGTTTTGAAGTGCAGAGCGAGTTACTTTTGTTGGGTCAACGATACCCGCTTCGATCATGTCAACCCACTCGCCAGTTGCTGCGTTGAAGCCGATGCCAGGTTTTTCTGTTTTTAAGCGCTCTACGATGACAGAGCCTTCTAAACCAGCGTTTTGCGCGATTTGACGAACTGGCTCTTCAATCGCACGAAGAACGATTTTCACACCAGTTGCTTCGTCGCCTTCAGCTTCAATGGCTGCAACTTTGCTGTATACGTTCATTAACGCTGTACCACCGCCGGCAACGATACCTTCTTCAACTGCCGCACGTGTTGCGTTTAATGCGTCTTCAATGCGTAATTTACGCTCTTTTAATTCTGTTTCTGTTGCAGCACCAACTTTGATTACCGCAACGCCACCAGCTAATTTCGCTAAGCGCTCTTGTAATTTTTCACGGTCAAATTCAGAAGTTGTTTCTTCTAATTGTGCACGAATTTGGTTGATGCGTGCTTGAATGTCTTCGGCACGACCAGCGCCATCAACGATTGTTGTATGTTCTTTTGTTACAACAACTTTCGCTGCACGACCAAGTGAAGCAATTGTTGTTGATTTTAACTCGCGACCTAACTCTTCTGTGATAACTTCGCCACCTGTTAAGATCGCGATATCTTGAAGCATCGCTTTGCGACGATCACCGAAGCCAGGCGCTTTAACTGCAACAGCTGTGAATGTACCACGAAGTTTGTTCACAACTAATGTTGCAAGCGCTTCGCCTTCTACATCTTCAGCAATAATTAACAATGGCTTACCTTGTTGAACAACTTGCTCTAATACAGGAAGAAGTTCTTGAATGCTTGAAACTTTTTTATCTGTAATTAAGATGTATGGATTTTCCAATACAACTTCCATTTTATCAGAGTCTGTAACCATGTATGGAGATACATAACCACGGTCAAATTGCATACCTTCCACAACATCTAATTCTGTTGTGAAACCTTTAGACTCTTCTAATGTAATGACGCCATCTTTACCAACACGTTCCATCGCTTCAGCGATAAGTTGACCAACTTCTTCGTCAGCTGCAGAAATAGCTGCAACTTGAGCGATAGAATCTTTACCTTCGATTGGTTTAGAGATCGCTTTTAATTCTTCTACCGCAACTGCAACAGCTTTTTCAATACCTTTGCGAATACCCATTGGGTTCGCACCAGCTGTTACGTTTTTCAACCCTTCGCGAATCATCGCTTGCGCTAATACAGTCGCTGTTGTTGTACCGTCACCAGCAACATCATTTGTTTTGCTTGCTACTTCCGCAACAAGCTTTGCACCCATATTTTCAAACGGATCTTCTAATTCAATTTCTTTTGCGATTGTTACACCGTCATTTGTAATTAATGGAGAACCGAACTTTTTCTCTAATACAACGTTACGACCTTTTGGACCTAATGTTACTTTTACTGCATCAGCTAATTTATCTACACCTCGTAACATCGCACGACGAGCTTCTTCGCTGAATTTAATTTCTTTTGCCATACATCTTACCCCCTTGATGAAATTTTAGTTAAGTATTTTTATGTGCTTTATATGTTATCAGGCGAACGATTAACCAATCACAGCTAAAATGTCACTTTCACGCAAAATTAAGTATTCTTTTCCATCATATTTTACTTCTGTACCCGCATATTTTGAGAAGATGATGCGGTCACCAACGCTTACCTCTGGAGCTACGCGCTCACCATTATCAAGAACGCGACCTGAACCAACTGCCACAACTTTTCCTTCTTGTGGTTTTTCTTTTGCTGTGTCTGGTAAGACAATTCCGCTCGCTGTTTTTTCTTCAGTTTGAATTAATTCAATGACAATACGATCACCTAGTGGCTTCAACACGGCAAACGACCTCCTTAATTAGATTTTCGTTCCGTTATTAGCACTCATTCTTATTGAGTGCTAACACACTTATTATATTAATGAACTTTTTTCAATTTTGCAAGTAGGAAGTTAAAAATTTTTCATTAAATGATTCCCTCTTTACATTATGTCTTTCCTTTCGAAATTCATACAAAAAATATGATAAAATGAAAAAGTATTCAATTTGGAAAGCAGAGGACGATCATTCGCGCAGCTAAGGAAGCAGACGCTTAGAAAATGCTCGTCTAAAGCTAGACAATTTGCACGAAGGGGTTGAACATGTGAAAAAGCAATATTGGTATGTCATCATTACATACGTCGCTATGCAACTATCGAGTTTAGTCGGCGTTCCTTTACTTACGCATAGCGGATTTATTAACGCATCAAATAAAGATATAGCCATATCGATCGCCACGGGATACTGGGCTGTCATTAGTTTTTCCCTCGCGCTTCTCTTCGTTCTCTATTTTATGAGGGAAGACATGGCGTACTCGTATGACCGTCATCGCGCGTCAATAGGAACGTCAATCTTTTGGTCAATTGGGGGCTTTTTGCTCGCTCTTTTTGCCCAAAGTATTGCAGCTAATATTGAGATGCACCTATTTGGTGTCGAAATGGGATCCGAGAACACGAGACGCATCGTTGAAATGGTCAAATTGACACCAGCTCTTATACTCGTTACATCAGTCGTCGGACCAATTTTAGAGGAAATCATCTTTCGGAAAATTATTTTCGGGACGTTGTATCAAAAATACAATTTTTTCTTATCAGCGCTCGTCAGCTCACTTTTATTTGCTGTTGTTCATTTAGAGTTTGAACATTTGCTCTTGTATGCGACAATGGGGTTTGTGTTCGCCTTCTTATATGTGAAAACAAAACGCATTCTCGTACCTATTGCAGCACACGTGTTGATGAACACATTTGTCGTTGTCATGCAAATATTATTTGCTGAAGAAATCGAGAAGATTATGCGCGAAGCAAAACAAATGCAATTCGTCATTTGGAGGCTGTTTTCATGAAATATGAACCACTATTTTACTTTCTAATGGGCATTTTATTTACTTATTTTGCTGTCGACAGCGCCGAAGATGGCATTTGGGATGTAACAACGATGTTATTCATAATGATCGCTACGTTTGATTTTGGCACAGCCATTCGTTCTTTATTTAAAAAAACCTCCCGATCATAAACGGGAGGTTTACTCATTTCCGTAATGCTTTAAAAAGTAAACGAGTGACTGCAGTTCGACCGCTAAATCAATATGATGAACACGAATGTGTTCTGGCACATGCAAGCGAGCAGGCGTAAAGTTTAAAATTCCTTTAATACCTTTTTGGACTAGCCGGTCGGTAATCGGTTGAGCAACTTGAGCCGGCACAGTTAAAATAGCTACTGTAATCTCCCCGAGCTTTTCTTCCAGCTCA
This sequence comes from Anoxybacillus ayderensis, assembly GCF_000833605.1. Lineage (GTDB taxonomy): Bacteria > Bacillota > Bacilli > Bacillales > Anoxybacillaceae > Anoxybacillus > Anoxybacillus ayderensis. The sequence continues at coordinate 12,662 of NZ_JXTG01000029.1, forward strand.
TCTAAATGATAAACAGGAACTCCTCCTACTTCCGTTCCGACTTTGTCTGGATCGACATCAAATGCCATCACAATTTTCGTATTATTATTTTTGCTGAAATTGTAGTTTAAAAATGCAGTCCCTAAATTTCCGACCCCAAATAACGCCACTTCTGTCGTCTCATCTTGGTCTAACGTTTTACGAAAAAATGACAGCAAATAATTGACATTATATCCGTATCCTTTTTTTCCAAGCGCACCAAAGTATGAAAAATCTCGGCGAATCGTTGCTGAATCAACTTGTACAGCTTCGCTCAACTCCGCTGAAGATACACGCTGCTTTCCTGATGCATGCAAGTTTTTCAAAAAACGATAATACAACGGTAATCGCTTTGCGGTCGCCTGCGGAATTTTTGGTTGTTCATTATTCACGAGTCAATCCCCCACATTTCCTTTCACAAATAGTTAGCGCTTTCATTTTTCTCTCATATACGTCTAAAAAGTTCTCCCCATTTTTAAACTATACACTATTTTTCTCATTCTGTCTTTCCTTTGTACCCTTTATTATTATTTTTGTCAAATTTGTTATTCACGCACTAGTATTGCCGAACATGAAGAAAGTACGTTACACTATCAAAAGAAGATTGAGGTGAGAAATCATGATCATTTTACAAGTAAATCAACTGTCAAAGTCGTATGGTGCTGAGCAAGTTTTATCAGACATTAAACTCGAAATACAAGAAAAAGACCGCATCGCTTTAGTTGGAAGAAATGGGGCGGGGAAATCTACACTATTAAAAATCATTGCTGGCCAGATGTCGTACGACGCAGGTGAAATCATAAAGCCGAAACACGTGACAATCGGCTACTTAGATCAATATACAGGCTTGCAAGCACATCGTTCCATTTGGGAAGAGATGCTCGATGTTTTTGCACCGCTTCAACAGATGGAAAAACAACTACGCGAACTAGAACAACAAATGAGCGTACACGACGCTGACTATGGACGTCTACTCGAACAATACGATCGGTTACAAACGGAATTTAAAGAAAAAGGCGGATATCAATATGAGGCAGATATTCGTTCGGTTCTTCATGGTCTCCGCTTTTCTCAGTATGACTACACAACAAAAATATCTACGTTAAGCGGTGGACAGCGAACGCGATTAGCGCTCGGCAAACTGCTTCTAGCTAAACCAGATTTGTTGATTTTAGACGAACCAACAAACCATTTAGATATGGAAACATTACAATGGCTTGAACAATATTTAAAAAATTATAATGGGGCCATTCTTATCGTCTCACACGATCGCTATTTTCTTGACCAAATCGTGACACAAGTGTATGAATTATCACGCACAAAAATAAAAAAATACGTTGGAAACTATACGAGTTATTTACAACAACGGGCGGAACAATTTGAACAACAACTGAAACTGTATGAAAAACAACAAGAAGAAATTTCGAAATTAAAAGATTTTATTCAACGAAATATTGCCCGTGCATCGACGACAAAGCGAGCACAAAGCAGAAGAAAACAATTAGAAAAAATGAATATCATTGAAAAGCCGCTCGGCGATGAAAAATCGGCATCATTTCGCTTCGAAATTGAACGACCAAGCGGAAACGACGTGTTAACAGCTGCCGATTTAGCCATTGGTTATGATCACATCATTGCAACAAACCTATCATTCCGTGTCACTCGCGGTGATAGCATCGCACTTATTGGGCCAAATGGAATTGGAAAATCGACTCTTTTAAAAACGATTATCAAACAACTCCCTGCAAAACATGGGGAGCTCCGCTACGGAACAAATGTACAGATTGGCTATTATGATCAAGAACAAGCTCAATTAACATCGAACAAACGTGTCATCGATGAACTATGGGATGAAGATCGATTAAAGACGGAAAAAGAAATTCGCACGATTCTCGGAAACTTTTTATTTTCTGGCGACGATGTATTGAAACCTGTGCAAACATTAAGTGGCGGTGAAAAAGCTCGGCTCGCTCTCGCCAAACTGATGATGAAAAAAGCCAACGTATTAGTGTTAGACGAACCGACAAACCATTTAGATTTGGACAGCAAAGAAGTGCTAGAACAAGCGCTTATTGAATACCCAGGAACAATTATTTTCGTTTCTCACGACCGTTATTTTATTAACAAAATCGCAACAAAAATATACGAGTTATCCACAGAAGGTCTCATTGAATATTTAGGGGACTATGATTATTACGTGGCGAAAAAAGCAGAGCTACTCGAACTTGGACAAATCGGTCAAGAGACGACAACGGGCGAATCATCGTCCCTAAAACGTTCGTATGAAGAAGAAAAAGAACGAAAAAAATTAGAGAGACAACGAAAACGAAAAATAGAGCAGCTAGAGACAGAGATGGAGCAACTCGAGCAACAAATTGCAACGTATGAACAACAACTATATGATCCTTCCTGTTATAACGACTACGAGAAAGCCAGAGATACACAAGCAAAAATCGCAGAACTAAAACAAAAATTTGATGAGTTATTCGAACAATGGGAACTTTTACAACAATAATGATGGGCTAGCTCCATTTGTGGACTAGCTCATCTTTTTACACAAACATATCCACAGAAAAAACACCTAAATATAAGTTATTCACGTACTTTTCCACATTATCCACAAAACCATCAAAAAATTTGTCTATTTCTTTGTGGTTAACTCGTTATGATAAAATAACATATAGTACACGTTTTCCACATTATCCACACGTATGTGGATAACATAATCCACAAAATGTGACTAAGTTTTTCTTCACATAACGTCAAGTTGTTTCGCACGTATATAGTTATAAAAAAGGAGTGCCCCTTCACTTTCGGGACACCCTCCTGTTATAACAGTAAACTTGGGTTCGCATTTAACGCCATAGTAGCGCGCTTTCCTTGTTGAAATAATACTGTTCCAGCTGCCGCAATCATCGCCGCGTTATCTGTACAAAGGGACAATGGCGGAATGACAAGTTCCACCTCTGGTAGTTGCTCAACTTGTTTTTGCAATTGTGTGCGCAATCCTTCATTTGCTGCGACCCCACCAGCTAGCAATATTTGCTTCACGTCGTAATGCGCAGCCGCTTGTATTGTTTTTCCTACTAATACTTCGACAACACTTGTCTGAAAACTTGCTGCCATATCTTCGGGCAAAATCGTTTCTCCACGCTGTTTTGCATTGTGCAACGTATTAATGACGGCTGATTTTAATCCACTAAAACTAAAGTCATACGAACCTTCTTCCAACCATGCACGAGGCAAATCAATAGTCGGTTTTCCTTGTTTCGCCAAACGATCAATGTGAGGCCCTCCCGGATAAGGTAGCTGTAACGCGCGTGCAACTTTGTCATACGCTTCCCCAGCCGCATCGTCTCGCGTCTCACCAATGACTTCAAACACTCCATGCTCTTTCATATAAATGAGCTCCGTATGCCCTCCTGACACAACAAGAGCTAATAGCGGAAATTTCATGTCTTGTACAAGTTGATTCGCATAAATATGTCCTGCAATATGATGCACGCCAACAAGAGGAATGCGATGCGCAAAAGCTAATGCTTTCGCAGCGTTCACGCCAATCAATAGCGCTCCAACTAATCCCGGACCTTCTGTTACCGCAATCGCATCAATTTCGCTAACATCCATATTTGCTTGCTTCATCGTTTCTTCTAACACAAGCGTGATTTGCTCAACATGGTGACGGGAGGCAATTTCAGGAACGACTCCTCCAAATCGTTGATGGCTTTCCATTTGTGAAGCGACAACGTTAGCTACAATTTCACGTCCATTTTTCACAATGGCTGCAGCTGTTTCATCACAGCTTGTCTCAATTCCAAGCACAAATATGTCTTTTTCGCTCATAATTTCACCCACATTACTAAAGCATCTTCTTGGTTATCCGAATAGTATCGTTTTCGAATTCCTCCATTTAAAAAACCGAGCTTCCGATATAATGATTGTGCAACTACATTCGACACCCTCACTTCTAATGTCATCGTTTTCGCTCCTTCTTCCCTTGCTAACGCCATCGCTTGTCTCATCAGTGCTTCTCCTAGTTTTTTACCACGAAACTGGGGCAACACTGCAATGTTTGTAATATGCGCTTCATCCATAACCAACCACATGCCACAATAGCCAATTACTTGTCCATCATACTCCAGCACAATGTAACGAGCATACGGGTTGTTTGTCAACTCTTGATAAAAAGAAGAGCGACTCCACGGGAGAGTAAATGAAAGTTGCTCAATTTCTATAATGCGATCAAGATCTTGAAGCGTCATGAAACGGAAGGAAACGTCCACTTAACATTCCGTCCTTTCTTTCTGACGAGCAAGCCAATTCGCTTCTGCCTCTGCTAAACGAATATAGTTTGGTACGAATGTATGAATGTCTTCCGGCTCGCGATTTATTCCTAACCACGCGAGCTCACTTGGACGTGGATTGTGAAGTGTCGCTGGAGCTACTTGAACACGATCTAGCGTTTCAACAAATGTTGCTTCATGTAGCGAACTATCGTTTCCAACTAATAAAATCGGTTCATTATATGCTTTTAATTCATTTGCCCACTCTGTAGCTAAAATGACTTGATCAGCTACGATCGATTGCACGCAATCTCCTTCGACTTTGTAAAGACCTGTATAAATTTGTCCTCGCCGGGCGTCCATTAACGGAACAACGAGACCTTGAAAATATTTTGCGCTTGCTGCCATCACTTCTAAACTCGATACACCAACAAGTGGAATGTTTAGTGTCCAAGCCAAAGTTTTGGCAATCGTTACGCCAATGCGAACACCTGTATATGATCCAGGACCTTTTGCAACAACGATACGCTCGATTTCTTTCGGACTCATATCACACTCTTGAAGAAGCGACTCAATTGCAGGCATCACTCGTATAGAATGATTTTTTTTCAAATTTGTAATGATTTCTCCTTTAACAACTTGGCCGTCAACGACAGCAATCCCCATAACAAACGTTGATGTATCAATGGCTAACACTTTCATCGCTAAAAATCTCCTTACATAACTGTTCATAACGTTGGCCGATCGGAGAGAAGCGAATAATCCTGCTTCCTCCATCGGCATGGTGAATCGTAATATGTAAACGCTCATCTGGCAAATATGGTTCAATGATATGTGCCCATTCCACAACCGTTACACCATCACCAAAAAAATATTCATCAAATCCTAAATCTTCTTCGCTTTCCTCTAGACGGTATACGTCCATATGATACAAAGGTATACGTCCTTCATATTGTTTGATAATGGTAAAAGTCGGGCTGCTCACATTACGGTTGATTCCTAAACCTTTTGCTAGCCCTTTTGTAAATGTCGTTTTTCCTGCTCCTAAATCGCCCTCTAACGTGATTACGTCTTTTGGTTGAATATATTGGGCGAGTTTCATCGCTAATGCGACCGTATCTTCAGGATGATGTGATACATATTCATATGTTTTCATCGCTCATTCCCCTAATTGAATAAAATCAACATACAAAAAAGACCTTAGGATCGCTCTCCTAAGGAAATGATACACATATAAGTGTACACGAAAATAAAGCATAAAGCAAAAAAGGCATAAAAAAACACGAAACTAATATCGTTTCGCTTTCGTTTCATTCGTTGGTTGCGGGGGCAGGATTTGAACCTGCGACCTTCGGGTTATGAGCCCGACGAGCTACCTGGCTGCTCCACCCCGCGATAATTGGAATAGAAATATATTTAGTGAAACACATTGAAACTATTGGCCGTCCCGCTCTCCGTAAGTTTAATCAAGTAGCAACTCGAGCGGTACGCTGATGTAATTTCTAGGATGTGGATTCGTTCGTGCTCCACCCCGCGATGATTGAAATAGAAATATATTTTCTCGATAAATACAATAATGCCCGGCAACGTCCTACTCTCGCAGGCGGTGTCCCGCCAACTACCATCGGCGCTGGAGAGCTTAACTTCCGTGTTCGGGATGGGAACGGGTGTGACCTCTCCGCCATCGTCACCGAGCAAACATGCTTTTTCATAGCGCCATGTTAGGCGTGAAGGATTATTCCTTCAAAACTAGATAACAGGAGTTCAGATGTTTTCTTGACTACGTCAAGAACCGTTTTCTGCTTTTCTTGTGTGCTTAGTTAAGTCCTCGATCGATTAGTATCCGTCAGCTGCACGTGTCGCCACGCTTCCACCTCGGACCTATCTACCTTGTCATCTTCAAGGGATCTTACTCGCTTGACACGATGGGAAATCTCATCTTGAGGGGGGCTTCACGCTTAGATGCTTTCAGCGCTTATCCCTTCCGCACATAGCTACCCAGCTGTGCTCCTGGCGGAACAACTGGTACACCAGCGGTGCGTCCATCCCGGTCCTCTCGTACTAAGGACAGCTCCTCTCAAATTTCCTACGCCCGCGACGGATAGGGACCGAACTGTCTCACGACGTTCTGAACCCAGCTCGCGTACCGCTTTAATGGGCGAACAGCCCAACCCTTGGGACCGACTACAGCCCCAGGATGCGATGAGCCGACATCGAGGTGC
>NZ_JXTG01000030.1 GCF_000833605.1 Anoxybacillus ayderensis
GACGTGCGTGCACGTCGAACGGAAAAAGCGAAGGCGTAGGAGGATGTTAGTTCGAAGCTAGACACAAGAAAAGCGTAGGCGACTACACAAAACCTGTTATCTAGTTTTGAAGGAATAAAAAAAGCTTGACAACAAAAAATATTCCTTTATAATAACATTTGTCTAAAGCATGTTTGCTCGGTGACGATGGCGGAGAGGTCACACCCGTTCCCATCCCGAACACGGAAGTTAAGCTCTCCAGCGCCGATGGTAGTTGGCGGGACACCGCCTGCGAGAGTAGGACGTTGCCGGGCAAGATGATATATTATTCCGCAGTAGCTCAGTGACGAGCAATGCTTCGTCGATTAAGCTACGAGTTGCCTCGACGCATCCATCATCAGTGAGTATGCTGGTAGAGGAAGAGGCAGTAAAATTATAGTTAGTCTTTGGTTAAGCAGTATGTCTCGTTGAACATGTTATTCCGCAGTAGCTCAGTGGTAGAGCACTCGGCTGTTAACCGAGCGGTCGTAGGTTCGAATCCTACCTGCGGAGCCAGTGCTTCCATAGCTCAGTTGGTAGAGCACTTCCATGGTAAGGAAGAGGTCACCGGTTCAAGCCCGGTTGGAAGCTTGTGTGTCGTATGTTGGCCCGTTGGTCAAGTGGTTAAGACACCGCCCTTTCACGGCGGTAACACGGGTTCGAATCCCGTACGGGTCATCTTTTATGGAGGATTAGCTCAGCTGGGAGAGCACTTGCCTTACAAGCAAGGGGTCGGCGGTTCGATCCCGTCATCCTCCACCATATGCCGGCTTAGCTCAATTGGTAGAGCAACTGACTTGTAATCAGTAGGTTGCGGGTTCAAGTCCTGCAGCCGGCACCATCCGCGGAGGGGTAGCGAAGTGGCTAAACGCGGCGGACTGTAAATCCGCTCCCTTTGGGTTCGGCGGTTCGAATCCGTCCCCCTCCACCATTTGTTTTCACGCAATGATTACATACATTTTTGTCATATCAATGTCGGATTATTTCGCGAATTTCCTTCAGAAATTCTCAAAATAATCCTGCGGTGTTAATTCATGAAGTAAATTCTGAGAAGTTAACTCATGAAGTTATATCAATGGGCTATAGCCAAGCGGTAAGGCAACGGACTTTGACTCCGTGATGCGCTGGTTCGAATCCAGCTAGCCCAGCCATTGATGTAATGAGCCATTAGCTCAGTAGGTAGAGCATCTGACTTTTAATCAGAGGGTCGGAGGTTCGAGTCCTCCATGGCTCACTGTTTGCGGAAGTAGTTCAGTGGTAGAACACCACCTTGCCAAGGTGGGGGTCGCGGGTTCGAGTCCCGTCTTCCGCTCCATGGGGCCTTAGCTCAGCTGGGAGAGCGCCTGCTTTGCACGCAGGAGGTCATCGGTTCGATCCCGATAGGCTCCATCTTGTCGAAACCTTAGGGAATACCTAAGGTTTTTTTCTGTTTTCCATAGAATAAATATTCAAAAAGTTGTCGAGTTGAGCCAACTGTTTCTTCTCATGTACAATAAACAACAGATGCAACGAGGGGAGGAGATCAAGATGAACATTTCGATTATTGGAGTGCCAATGGATTTAGGACAAACACGCCGCGGTGTTGATATGGGGCCAAGCGCCATTCGTTATGCTGGCGTAGTTGAACGTTTAGAAAGCTTAAATCATGATATTGAAGATTTAGGAGATATTCAAATTGGTCGTGCTGAGCGTGGACAAGATGTGACGAATCCAAAATTAAGAAATTTGAAAGCGGTTGCTGAAGCAAATGAAAAACTTGCTTCTGCGGTCGATGAAGTTGTAACAAGAGGTCGTTTTCCGCTTGTACTTGGTGGGGATCATAGTATTGCGATCGGGACGCTTGCAGGAGTAGCTAAACATTATAAAAACTTAGGTGTCATTTGGTATGATGCGCATGGAGATTTGAATACGGAGGAAACGTCGCCTTCTGGAAATATTCACGGTATGCCGCTCGCTGCAAGTTTAGGGCTTGGCCATCCGGCTTTAACGATGATCGGTGGATATAGTCCAAAAGTGAAGCCAGAAAACATTGTAATTATCGGTGCTCGTGCACTTGATGAAGGGGAAAAACAATTAATTAAAGAAAAAGGAATTAAAATATATACGATGCATGAAGTCGATCGTCTAGGCATGACAAAAGTAATGGAAGAGACAATCGCTTATTTAAAAGAGCGGACAGACGGTGTCCACTTGTCTCTTGATTTAGATGGTCTCGATCCACATGATGCACCGGGAGTTGGCACACCGGTAATTGGTGGACTGACATATCGGGAAAGCCATTTAGCGATGGAAATGTTAGCTGAAGCTCAAATCATTACTTCAGCGGAATTTGTTGAAGTTAATCCGATTTTAGATGAGCGGAATAAAACAGCTGCAACCGCTGTTGCTTTAATGGGATCGTTGTTTGGTGAGAAGCTTGTATGAGAGGTGGCATGATGCCCCTCTCCATTTTTTTTTAAAAATATTAACATATTCGTTGCGATTTATGGAACTTTGCTTTATGTTATTCGTATAAAATAGTAGCCCCCATGCGGAGGTAAATATGGAATGGACATGTTTATTAAACAACGCATTAAAGCGATTAAAAAAGGAGATCAAAGCGCGTTTGCGGATATCGTCGAAATGTACAAAGATAAAATTTATCAACTGTGCTATCGCATGTTAGGAAATCGTCATGAAGCAGAAGATGCTGCACAAGAAGCGTTTATTCGGGCGTATGTCAACATTCATACATACGATCCGACAATGAAGTTTTCTTCTTGGTTATATCGCATTGCGACGAATTTATCAATTGACCGCATGCGTAAAAAAAAGCCTGATGTTTATTTAGATGCAGAAGTATCAGGGACAGACGGGTTAACGATGTACTCGCAGCTCGCAGATGAAGGAGCTTCTCCGGAAGATGCATTAGAAAGCTTAGAGCTACAACAAATGGTACAAGAAGCGATTTTAAAGCTACCGGAAAAATACCGCACGGTCATTGTCTTAAAATATATTGACGAGCTATCACTACAAGAAATTAGTGACATTTTAAATTTGCCAATTGGTACAGTGAAAACGCGTATTCATCGTGGTCGTGAAGCATTGCGTAAACATTTAGGCCATTTATGATGAAAAAGGAGTGAGACAGATGCCATGCTCTGAAAAAATCGTTCAATGGATGCATGATTACTTAGACGGAGACATTCAAAAAGAAGAAGAGCAACGATTGCGCAGCCATATTCAACAATGTGAAGCATGTCGAGAGCATTTTTATGCATTGGAAAAAACGGTGGCGTTTGTCGAAAATGTTTCCCACTTCACCCCTTCAGACGATTTTGTTAAAAAAGTGATGTATAATTTACCTCGTGAAAAACGGCGTGTGCGTTGGAAACGATGGTTTACTCATCATCCGTTTCTGACTGCCGCCTCGCTGTTCTTTTTGCTAAGCACGAGCAGCTTATGGGCAGTTTGGCAAGAGGATAATGAATTTTCGTTTTCTAAACAAGAACATTTAATTGTTCAAAATCATACGGTCATCGTACCAGAAGGGAAAGTTGTCGAAGGCGATATTGTTGTCCGAAACGGCGATATTAAAATTGAAGGAGAAGTGCACGGCAATGTGACGGTCATTAACGGCCATAAATATTTAGCTTCTGCTGGCGAAGTTACCGGACAAATTGAAGAAGTTAATGAAGTATTTGATTGGATTTGGTATAATGTAAAAAGAGTCGGTTACAATATCGCCAAAACATTAACGAAATAGCCATCCATATTGATGGCTTTTTTACATGTGAGAGCAATTAGAATGAGTGAAGGAAGTGTAAGAATGCCATTTGGAGAGCTCCCGACATTTGTAAATTACCTCATTAAGTTTGTAGACATTCTTGTTGTCTGGTTCGTTATTTATAAACTTATTATGGTTGTGCGTGGTACAAAGGCCGTGCAACTGCTTAAAGGAATTATTGTTATTATTCTTGTCCGAATTGTAAGTAGCTTTATCGGATTAAGTACGTTGCAATGGTTGATGGATCAAGCGATCACATGGGGTTTTTTAGCCATTATTATCATTTTTCAACCTGAGCTACGCCGAGCGCTCGAACAGCTCGGAAGGGGCAAATTGTTTTCGCGAAGCACAACGCCTGAAGAGGAAGAACAAACGCATATGATCGAAGCGATTGTAAAAGCAACAGAGTATATGGCAAAACGGCGAATTGGAGCTCTTATTTCTATTGAAAGGGAAACGGGAATGGGCGATTATATTGAAACTGGCATTCCGTTACAAGCACATGTTTCATCAGAGCTACTGATTAACATTTTTATTCCGAATACCCCGCTTCACGATGGGGCTGTCATTATTCAAAAAAATCAAATTGCTGCGGCATCTTGTTATTTACCGTTGTCGGAAAGCCCGTTTATTTCTAAAGAACTTGGCACAAGGCATCGCGCTGCATTAGGTATTAGTGAAGTGACAGACAGCATTACCGTCGTTGTGTCCGAGGAAACGGGAGCGGTTTCTGTTACGAAAAATGGGGAGCTTTACCGCGACTTAAAGTTAGATGTATTGCGAGAATTGCTGACGAAAGAGCTCGTTCAACCGAAGACAACTTCCTCATCTCGTTGGCAGTGGAGGGCGAAAAAAAGTGGATAAATGGATGAATAGCCCATGGTTTATACGCATTTTTTCTTTATTGCTGGCGCTTATGATTTACGTTTCGGTAAATATTGAAACACAATCAAATAGCACGTCACGAAATACGGTCGGTCAAACCGATGTCGAAACAGTGACGGACGTTCCCGTCGTCGCATATTACGATCAAGAAAACCTTGTTGTTTCTGGTATCCCACAATCGGTGAATGTCATGCTTGAGGGGCCGAAAAGCATCGTTACGCCAACGAAGCTGCAACGAGATTTTGAAGTATATGTTGATTTATCTAAACTGCCGATTGGTAAGCATACAGTTCCTTTGAAATACCGAAATATTTCTGAAAAGTTACGCGTTACGATTGATCCAGCGACAATTACTGTGACGATTGACGAGCGTGTGTCAAAAGATTTCCCGGTCGAAGTTGATTTCATTAATAAATCACAAATTGCAGACGGGTATTCACCGGAGCAGCCAATTGTGAAGCCAAATGTTGTGAAAGTGACAGGGGCAAAAACGTTAATTGAAAAAGTTGCGTTAGTAAAGGCACGTGTTGACTTAAAAGGAGTCGAAGAAACGATTGAGCGAGAATCAAAAGTGACGGTGTATGATAAAGAAGGAAATGTGTTGCCTCTTGATGTGGAACCGTCTATTGTTGATATTACTGTGCCAATTAAAAGTCCAAGCAAAACAGTTCCATTAAAAATTGATCGAAAAGGAACGCTACGAGAAGGATTAAGCATTAGTAAAATGGAAGTGATTCCGAGCGAAGTCACAATTTTTGGACAAAAAGCAAAAATTGACGACATCGAATTTATTAGCGGCATTGAAGTCGATTTAAGCGATATTACAGGCAATACAACCTTACAAGTCGATGTACCTGTACCAAAAGGAGTAAAAGCTGTAGATCCAGCAAAAGTTACAATTTTAATTGAAATTGAACAAGAAAAGGAGAGAACGTTTGATCAAGTTCCAATTGAAATCATTGGACTAAACGACGCATACAAGGCTGAATTTATCGATCCTGCTGATCGAAATATTACGCTAACGGCTTTAGGAGCTCAACGTGTACTGAATGCTATTCAGTTGAAAGATATTGAGGTATACTTAAATGTTAGTGAATTAGGCATTGGAGAACATGACGTTCCAATTGAAGTCAATGGACCTCAAAACGTTCGATGGAGACTACCACAAAAAGAAGCAACGATTCGTATTACAAGAAATGAGTAACTATAAAAGGAGCGATAGCATGGGTAAGTATTTCGGAACAGACGGTGTGCGAGGGATTGCCAATAGCGAATTAACGCCAGAATTAGCTTTTAAAATCGGCCGTTTTGGTGGCTACGTATTAACAAAAGATAAAGAACGTCCGAAAGTGTTAATCGGGCGCGATACGCGCATTTCTGGTCATATGCTTGAAGGAGCGCTAGTGGCAGGACTGCTTTCCATCGGGGCAGAAGTGATGCGCCTCGGTGTTATTTCTACACCGGGCGTCGCATATTTGACAAAAGCGTTAGGCGCACAAGCAGGGGTGATGATTTCTGCTTCGCATAACCCTGTCCAAGATAACGGAATTAAGTTTTTTGGACCAGACGGTTTTAAACTTTCTGATGAACAAGAGTTAGAAATTGAAGCGCTTCTCGATAGTGAACAAGATACGTTGCCGCGCCCGATCGGGAAAGATTTAGGGCAAGTAAACGACTATTTTGAAGGCGGACAAAAATATTTACAATATTTAAAGCAAACGGTGGACGAAGATTTTTCAGGCATTCACGTTGCACTTGACTGTGCGCACGGTGCAACGTCGTCATTAGCGACGCATTTATTTGCTGATTTAGATGCCGATGTGTCTACGATGGGCGCATCTCCAAACGGATTAAACATTAACGAAGGTGTCGGTTCGACACATCCAGAGGCGTTGGCTGCGTTTGTGAAGGAAAAAGGAGCAGATGTAGGTTTAGCGTTCGATGGCGATGGCGACCGATTAATTGCGGTTGATGAAAACGGTCAAATCGTTGATGGCGATCAAATTATGTACATTTGCGCAAAATATTTACACGAACAAGGTCGCTTGAAACATCAAACGGTCGTCTCAACCGTCATGAGCAACCTCGGTTTTTATAAAGCGCTTGAAGCGCAAGGGATCAAAAGTGTGCAAACAGCTGTTGGTGATCGTTATGTCGTCGAAGAAATGAAAAAGAACGGCTACAATTTAGGCGGAGAGCAATCAGGGCATATTATTTTCCTTGACTACAATACGACAGGCGATGGGCTACTAACGGCGTTACAGCTTGTCAACATTATGAAAATGACGAAAAAGCCGCTTTCTGAGCTAGCGGGGGAAATGAAAAAATATCCACAAAAACTAGTGAACGTAAAAGTCACAGATAAACATGAAGCGATCGCAAGCGAAGAAGTGCAGCGTGTCATTCGTGAAGTAGAAGAAGAGATGGCTGGAAACGGTCGCATTCTCGTTCGCCCGTCTGGTACGGAGCCGCTCGTTCGCGTGATGGCAGAAGCGCCAACAAATGAACTTTGCGATCAATACGTCGAGCGCATTGCGTCTGTTATTCGTGAACGCTTTGGCGCACAATAATTGTTTCGGTAAACGATATGCATAAATGGAACGGTTTATTCCATTTATGCATATTTTGTTTATACAGGGGTAAGCGATACACATTGACGTTTGCCTCTTTGTTGTTGTAAACTATTGTTGTTTGACATCTTACATGAAAGGAGGATAGCGGAAAACAACTGTATAAAAGCGCCTGGACTAAGCTTTGGACGGGAAAAAAGCTTAGTTGACGAGGAGGAGGTTTATCGAGTGTTCGGCGGATGCCTCCCGGCTGATGCGATGACAGCCGCAAGTTCTTTCTTAAAACAAAGAGGCGACTCTTTGCACAAAGGAAAGAACGTTCATCGCCATTTCATCAATTATTTAAGGGGCAAGAGCCCCTTCTTGCCCCTATGATTAGGGAGGACTTGTTATGTGCGGAATCGTTGGTTATATTGGTGAACAACCATCAAAAGAAATTTTATTGTACGGATTAGAAAAGTTAGAGTATCGTGGATATGACTCTGCAGGGATTGCGTTATTGAACGACACAGGTGTCCATGTGTTTAAAGAAAAAGGTCGGATTGCTGATTTACGTGCGATTGTCGCAGAAGATGTAGACGCACCGCTTGGCATCGGTCATACACGTTGGGCAACACATGGCGTACCAAACCGCGTCAACGCCCATCCACACCAAAGTGCATCAGGCCGCTTTACGCTTGTGCACAATGGGGTAATTGAAAACTACGAGTTGTTAAAACGTGATTATTTAGCGCACGTGTCGTTTAAAAGTGATACGGATACAGAAGTCATTGTGCAGTTAATTGAAACGTTTGTAAACGACGGATTATCGGTAGAAGAAGCGTTTCGTAAGGCGCTTTCGTTATTGAAAGGTTCGTATGCGATTGCTTTAATTGATGCAGAAAATGATGGTGTCATTTATGCGGCGAAAAACAAAAGCCCGCTTTTAGCTGGATTAGGCGAAGGATTTAATGTAGTCGCCAGCGACGCATTAGCAATGTTACAAGTGACAAATGAATATGTCGAGCTCATGGATAAAGAAATTGTCATTGTCACAAAAGAAAGTGTGACAATTAAAAAGTTAAATGGTGAAGTAGTAGAGCGTGCACCATATGTAGCGGAATTGGATGCAAGCGACATTGAAAAAGGAACATATCCTTACTACATGTTAAAAGAGATTGACGAACAACCGCTTGTCATTCGCCGTTTAATTGAAAAATATCGCAACGAACAAGGCGAGCTAGCGATTGACGAAGAAATCGTGCAAGCGGTAAATGAAGCCGATCGTTTATATATCGTCGCATGCGGCACGAGCTATCATGCTGGTTTAGTCGGCAAACAATTGATCGAAAACTGGGCGAAAATCCCTGTCGAAGTGCATATCGCAAGCGAGTTTTCTTACAACATGCCGCTTTTATCGGAAAAACCGTTATTTATTTATATTTCGCAAAGCGGAGAAACAGCGGACAGCCGTGCAGTGCTTGTACGTACGAAAGAACTTGGCCATAAATCGTTAACGATTACGAACGTGCCGGGTTCAACATTATCGCGCGAAGCAGACTATACGCTTCTTCTTCATGCTGGACCAGAAATTGCTGTTGCATCAACGAAAGCATATACAGCACAAATTGCGGTGCTTGCCATGTTAGCTGCGGTAGCTGCTAAAGCGAAAGGAATGGCGCTAGATGTTGATGTGACGAAAGAGCTTGGCATTGTTGCGAATGCGATGGAAGCACTTTGCGACGCAAAACACGAAATGGAACAAATTGCGCGCGAGTATTTAGCGACAACACGCAACTGCTTCTTCATCGGTCGCGCCGTTGACTATTATGTCGTATTAGAAGGCGCATTAAAGTTAAAAGAAATTTCTTACATTCAAGCAGAAGGCTTTGCAGGTGGAGAATTGAAGCACGGCACGATCGCTTTAATTGAAAATGGCACACCAGTGATTGCCCTAGCGACACAAGAACATGTCAACTTAAGCATTCGCGGGAACGTCAAAGAAGTTGTCGCTCGCGGTGCCAATCCGTGCATCATTTCGATGAAAGGATTAGACATGGAAGGCGACCGTTTCGTCATCCCAGCCGTTCATCCGATGCTCACACCGCTTGCGTCTGTCGTGCCATTGCAATTAATTGCTTACTATGCAGCATTACACCGTGGCTGCGACGTCGACAAACCGCGCAACTTAGCGAAGTCCGTAACGGTGGAGTAAAGCTTAAAAAACACACGTCATGGATTACGATGCATGTAATCGGACGTGTGTTTTTTATATGAATGTATGCTATGCCTTGTTGTTTCGTTTGTTTTGCTGATACAGTTGTACGATTTGTTCCTCCTGTTCGCGAATGATGACTTTTGGAACAGGGGTCGGTTTTTTGTTTTGATCGATGGCGACCATCGTTAAAAAGCATGTCGTTGTTAAGTGATGTTCGCCTGTAAATAAATCTTCTGTTTCGACTTTGACGAATACTTTCATGGATGTGCGACCGGTCGAGTAGACGAATGCTTCGAGTTTTAAAATATCGCCAACTTTCGCGGACGAAATGAAATCAACTTTGTCAATCGAAACGGTGACGACGGCTTTTCGTGCATGACGCATGGCGGATATTGCCGCAATTTCATCAATATAAGCTAAAACGGTACCGCCAAAAATCGTGCCGAGATGGTTCGTATCAGAAGGTAATACGAGACGCGTTTGAATCGTTTTTGACTGCTCGACGCTTACTTCCATGATTTCATCCCTCCGTACGCTAAAAGACGCTCGCGGTATTCGCGTGCTGCCTCTACCATCACTTGAAGTGCGGCAATCGTTTCTTCTTCTTTTCGAGTTTTTAATCCGCAATCTGGATTGACCCAAAATTGTTCTGGACGAAGAACGCGAAGTGCCCGTTCGATTTGTTCGCTTAGTTCTTCTTTTGTCGGAATGCGTGGGCTATGAATGTCATACACCCCTAATCCGATTCCCTTCTCATACTCATATGTTTCAAATACAGAAACAAGTTCACCGTGGCTTCGCGACGATTCAATAGAAATGACATCCGCATCAAGCTCATCAATGATATGCATCATATGTTCAAACTGTGAATAGCACATATGGGTGTGAATTTGCGTTTCCTCTTTCACCGATGAGGTCGTGATACGAAATGCGATAACGGCATCTTCCCAATACGATGCATGTTTTTTTGTTTTCAAAGGCAATCCTTCCCGTAATGCTGGCTCATCGACTTGAATGATGCGTATTCCTTCTTTTTCTAACTGCAGCACTTCTTCACGAATGGCGAGGGCGAGCTGCATCAGCACATGTTTTCGTGGAATATCGTCGCGAACGAACGACCAGTTTAAAATAGTTACTGGTCCTGTTAACATTCCTTTCACAGGTTTAGTCGTTAATGATTGGGCATATACTGTTTCTTCTATGGTCATCGGTTGTTGATAGGCAATATCGCTAAAAATAATAGGTGGGCGCACACAACGTGATCCATATGATTGCACCCAACCGTTTGTTGTGCATGCCATCCCTTGTAGTTTTTCACCGAAAAACTCCACCATATCTGTACGTTCAAATTCGCCATGGACAAGCACATCGAGCTGTAGTTGTTCCTGAATATCGATCCATTTTTCAATTTCTTTCTTGATAAACGATTTGTACCTTTCGTCTTTCCACTCACCCTTTTTCCATTTCATCCGAGCTTGGCGCACGTCGCTCGTTTGTGGAAAACTGCCAATTGTCGTTGTCGGCAAAAGTGGAAGCTGCAAATGGGCTCGTTGTGCTTTTTGTCTTTCGCTGTAAGATGTTCGGTTTAATGGAACGGTTGTGATATCGTCTGTTTGTTTAGATTGACGGAACTTGGAAAAATAAACGGTTGTTTGTTCATCGTATTTGATTAGCTCGTCGATCGTTACGTTTCCGTTCATATACTCTGTCAACATACGTATTTCATCTAATTTTTCATCGGCAAATGATAAAGTACTAGCAAGTTCTGTTGGTAACGTATGTTCATGTTTTGTTGTGACAGGGACATGTATTAAGCTGCAAGACGGTTGAATGACCAGTTGTTCAGAAACGCCTGCTAAATGATGAAGGAGCTTCGCTTTTTGCACAAGCGAACTTTTCCATACATTTCGGCCGTCGACAATACCAGCAACTAATATTTTATCTTTCGGAAATCCGTAAGTATTTATGTCTTCCATGTTTTCGCCATCATCATGAACAAAATCAAGCCCAATGCCTGCGACAGGCAAAGCAACAATTTCACGGTAATGAGATACGCTAGCAAAATACGTTTGTAAAATAATATTTATGTTCGGTATATCGCGGTGAAAAACGTTGTATACATGATGAAATGCGTTGATGATATCATCGTCTATATCTTGAACGAGAATCGGTTCATCCATTTGTACGAACGACACTCCAGCCTCACCTAGTTGTTTTAACAATTCCACATAAAGAGGAACTAATTGTGCGAGATGTTTGCGCCACTCGTGTCGCGCGTATTGCTTAGAAAGCAAAAGAAATGTAATCGGGCCAAGCAATACAGGTTTTGTTTCTAAATTGAATGTTTCTTTTACAAGGTTGTATTCTTTCAATAGGCGATTATCCACTAATTTCGGCTTCGTTTGCCCGATTTCAGGAACGATGTAGTGATAATTTGTATTAAACCATTTCGTCATTTCAAGGGCATGTTGTCCGTTCGTGCCACGCGCCATCGCAAAATATTGCTCTAGCGGATTAACTATTTGTTTGAATCGCTCTGGAATATATCCGAACATAAATGCTGTATCTAACACGTGATCGTATAAGGAAAAATCTCCGATCGGAATGAGATCAATTCCTTTCTCGACTTGTTTGCGAATCGAATCAAGTCGAATCGTTTCCATCGTTTTTGTGAACTGCTCTTCGTTCATTTGCCCATTCCAAAAAGATTCTAATGCTTTTTTCCATTCCCTCTTTTCTCCAATACGTGGATATCCTACATTCGAACTGTAGATTAACATATACAAGCACCTCCAGTTATTTTATCCCAATCAAGCAGAAAAGCCCTCTTCCAAACAGAAGGAGGGCATAGCTAACTCGTATTGAGATACGTGAAGTGCCTCAACATCATATGTCCTCACTCCTCCCTATGACGCGTAGGTCGTAAGTGCATACAACAGGCAGGTCTCCTGACTTAGCTTCATCGCTGTTTATCTCCTTCCCATTTCAAATGAAACAGTGGATGATGATAAACAGCTCTGCATCACAGTGGCGCGACCGTGTTGGATTTTCACCAAACTTCCCTTTTAAGATTCACAGCATGTGTGAACCACCTGTTGCGTGAACTTATTATGTTATTGTATAAAATTCAGAATAAACGAACTTTTTGTTTTTTTCAAGCGAAATATTTTCTCGTGTGGAGTTTTGAGAGATGTAACGCCGTAGTTAATGGTTATATTTTTCTTTTAAGTTAATATTAAGGCTCTTCACCGAAAGTTGTACTTGACTATTTCAGAACACGCCTTCTCTGTACTTATAAGGAAAAATCAGTAAATCAGATTTTTCGTACACGGCGGCTCAAGAAAATCCCCCGCTTGTCAAGTACATGTTGTGGTGATGAACCAATATAAAACTATAAATGGTATAAAATATTTATAGACATATTTATTCATTTTGTATAGAAATTAATGTATTTTTCATTAGTTAGAGGGAGCATTCCTGTTAAAAGCTTTTTACGGAATTGAATAAAAAAGTTCTCTTGTTATGATTCGGGGGGCAATTGGAAAATTGTCTCCTAAACTGAATAACAAGGAGGACTATGAAAAACAATTATATTCAAAATCCATATACTTAATCAAGTGACCGATTAAATACTTATCGTTGGCATGGATATTTAAAAATACGAATTTGCTTGTTTTTTAGATTTGAGAAAAAAGGTCATTGTTGGGATTGAGTCAATTGGGCATTATTGGCTCAATCTCACCTACTTTCTTAAAGAGAAGATCATTTTTCTCGTCATAACGAATCCGAGTTTTACCCCACAACAGCTACAACTGTTGATATATCAATATTTATAGAGGGAGAAAAATGAGAGTGCTTAGTATTAATAATAATAGAATCATTTTAAATAAAAACCCAAATTATAAAACGGTATCAGTAGGGGTTTTTTGAATATGGGCTCTAAATTTGAACAAGAAGAAGAGTCCGGAATTTCTCACTTTATAGAACATATGTTGTTAACATCTAATTTAAAATATCATAAAACTAGTACACGACAAATTGTAGAAGATTTAGGAGGATTCATAAACGCTTTTACCACAAAAGAATTTACTTGTATACATGGAAAAGTCATTAGTGAATATTCTGAGATATTAGTTGAAATACTTATCGATATTATAAAGTATCCAGCTTTTAAACAAGAAGATATCGAAAGGGAAAAAAATGTAATATTAAATGAGATTCAATCATTTAATAATAATGGGATGCATGTGTGTCAACAAAAACTTCTAAAAAATCTGTTTAAAGGACACCCTCTATCCAATGAGATATTAGGAAATAGAGATTCTATTAGAAAATTTAATAGAGAACAATTGATCGAATATTATCTAGAAACCTTGAATAGAGAAATTGTAATTTGCATTACTGGTGATTTCGACGAGGAACGAATAATAGATATAATCAATAAAAAAGATATATTCAATAAAAAAGATATATACATCCAAATTGGCATTTTAACCTCTGATTCACACAGCACACCCCATGCGGCTCAACACCTCATCCGGGTGTTGTAAGACGTACTGTTCAAAGCGAGTAATGGATTGGGCAATGTCATTTTGATCCTTGTGAAAAACGTTGGCAATCACTTCATCTTTCAACCACTTCCACAGCCGTTCAATCGGATTTAACTGTGGAGAATACGGTGGCAAAAAGATGAAATGAAAAGCATCGCCTTCCTCGCCATCAAGAAAGGCTTGCACCATCTTGGCATGATGAATACGCGCATTGTCCAACACAAGCACGAGGAATCGGTCCGTATATTTCTCTTTCAATCGGCGCAAAAAGTCGAGGAACGTTTCGGCATTGGCGGATGATGCGCGATGAAATACCACATCGCCTTGTTGAACATCGACGGCGCCAAAAATAGAAACGTGGGCGTGGTGACCGTAGCTCGGCACTTGTTTTTGATTTCCTACTTCTGCTCATGTCGTACGTAGCGCTTGATAAGCACGAACATGTGTCTCATCCACATAAAACAGCATGGCATTCTCAGTAATTAGTTTTTTTTTTATAAATTCAAGTTCTTTTTGAAAGGCAGCTTGACGCTTGGCGTCTCCTTTGACTAGCTTGTAAGTCGGACGTGTCCATGACAAACGCAAACGATGCAACAACTTGCGAATCCCTTCCCGTGACATGGAAACACCATAGGTTTGTTGAATGTAAGATTGTAAAATGCGCGTGTTCCATGACGAAGCGATGCCCCAGCCAGCATCCACAGGTGTAGTAGTTAACACGAGTTGTCTAATTTCTTGTTGTTGTTCTTCCGTAAGAAACGGCACACGACCAGGTGGTAAGCGACGATCGAGTAGATGATCGAGCCCACCTTGATTAAACCGTGCAACGTAGATGGCAACGGATTGACGGCACACACAGATTGACCATTTTGGCCACATCTTTACCGAGGTGACCTTCCATGACAAGACGAACAGCGGTCACCCGAACACGAAGGGAAGCATCTTTGATTTTCCGTTCTTGTTTCCGAAGGGTTCGAGGCGTCCAGCCGTGGTCATTTGTAATTTTCAAACGTTTCATGACAATTCCGCTCCTTTTGTATAGAAATATTTAGGAGCAGTATAGCCATGAAAAAAGGTGTTCATACAGAAGTCATGGTTTTAAGGTGCATGTATATACATGTGTTATGTTGTATCCTTATGCATAACTTCGAGTTTTTACTCTAGTTTTGCAACACCATCAAAATGAAAAAACTCGCACAAAATGACCTTCTTATTAAAAGAATGGCTACTGACCTAGCAAAGAAGCTAGGTGACGAAGAGGGAGCATATCGTATAGTCTTTAACAGCGAGGTCCTTGGAAGATATCGTTATGGAGGAATTGTATAAAAATGCAGGAAGCTCCTAAGTTCTATATGCTTAGGAGCTTTTTATTGTAATAAGCGAAGAGAATTGAAAAGTAATAAAATGGTTATTATTTCATTTTCTTTGTTTCTTATTTCGTTATTAGGAAGTTTTGTATATCCTATCATTAGCGACGTGGTGCTTAATTTGCTCAAGTACAGTTATTATTTAATCCACTCTAAAAATTCGAGTCTGTTGCCAAAAGGATCATTGGCATAAAAACGATTTGCTCCTTCTAGCGGTTCATCTTCCTTTACTGCAATCCCCTTCTCAATTAAGTGGTCACGCAATACAGCAAGATTTTTTACATGAAAGGCTGGGTGTGCTTTTTTAGCAGGTTGAAAATCATCTTGTACACCAATATGTAGCTGATGACTCCCACATTGAAACCATACTCCACCTCGCTTTTGTAAGTTCTCAGGTTTTGGGATCTCTTTCATTCCTAAAATTTTTCCGTAAAACTCACGTGCTTTTTCTTCACAACCTTTAGGAGCAGCAACTTGAACATGATCAATTTCTAAGAAAGTAAAGTTCATGTATATTCCTCCTCAGTAAATATATTAAATTAAGTTAAAATAATTTATTTTAATTTATTTTAATTTATTGAACATGTTTGTCGCGCAAGAACAGTATATGCTTTGCAGCGAATGACAATTATGTTATCACTCTAATTTAAAGTTTGAACAACAGTGAAAAATGATACCCTTTCATAGAACAAATTTACTGAGAACACGGTTATTTGAAGTAACAGTTCAATCCTTAGTAATGTCGTCACGAACTAGAAGATATAGTGAATAGGATTGAATGAATGATTTTAACGGTATTTTCAAGCTAAATGATAGAATAAATTTCTATTCTATATACATCCAATTTAAAATTTTAACCTCTGGTTCACACAGCACACCCGATGCGGCGCAACACCTCATCCGGGTGTTGTAGAACGTACTGTTCAAAGCGAGTAATGGATTGGGCAATGTCATTTTGATCCTTGTGAAAAACATTGGCAATCACCTCATCTTTCAACCACTTCCATAACCGTTCGATCGGGTTCAACTGTGGAGAATACGGCGGCAAAAAGATGAAATGAAAAGCATCGCCTTCCTCGCCATCAAGAAAGGCTTGCACCATCTTGGTATGATGAATGCGCGCATTGTCTAACACAAGCACGAGGAATCGGTCCGTATATTTCTCTTTCAATCGGCGCAAAAAGTCGAGGAAGGTTTCGGCATTGGCGGATGATGCACGATGAAACACCACATCGCCTTGTTGAACATCGACGGCGCCAAAAATAGAAACGTGGTCATGATGACCGTAGCTTGGCACTTGTTTTTGATTTCCTACCTCTGCCCATGTCGTACGTAGCGCTTGATAAGCACGAACATGTGTCTCATCCACATAAAACAGCGTGACATTCTCGGTAATTAGTTTTTTTTATAAATTCAAGTTCTTTTTGAAAGGCAGCTTGACGCTTGGCGTCTCCTTTGACTAGCTTGTAAGTCGGACGTGTCCATGACAAACGAAGACGATGCAACAACTTACGAATGCCTTCCCGTGACATGGAAACACCATAGGTTTGTTGAATGTAAGATTGTAAAATGCGCGTGTTCCATGATGAAGCGATGCCCCAGCCAGCATCCACAGGTGTGGTGGTTAACACGAGTTGTCTAATTTCTTGTTGTTGTTCTTCCGTAAGAAATGGCACACGACCAGGCGGCAACCGACGATCGAGTAGATGATCGAGCCCACCTTCATTAAAACGTGCAACGTAGATGGTAACGGATTGACGGCATACGTTGACCATTTTGGCCACATCTTTACCGAGGTGACCTTCCATGACAAGACGAACAGCGGTCATCCGAACGCGAAGAGAAGCATCTTTGATTTTCCGTTCTTGTTTCCGAAGTGTTCGAGGTGTCCAACCGTGATCATTTGTGATTTTCAAACGTTTCATGCCAATTCCGCTCCTTTTGTATAGAAATATTTAGGAGCAGTATAGCCATGAAAAAAAGGTGTTCATACAGAAGTCATGGTTTTAAGGTGCATGTATATATACTTATTATAACTTATAAACAGAAATTTTCAATTATTAAAAATTTAATATAATATTGACAATATAATAATTTTTTATAAAATAAAAGGCTCTTCACCACAAGTTGTACTTGATCATTTAAGATCGGTGTGCATATAGAAAATAGGGGTACAAAAAATGCGAATTTTCCTGTATGGTAAAGGTGACCAAACCAAACCATTGGAGGAAAATTCGCATGTACTCTCAGTTTATCAAAGAACTCATCGATTTACCAGATGTTTTGATTCAAAAGGTGCGAAAAGAAGGAGATCGTTGGATTTTCGAACTTTCTCTACCTGAACAATGCCCGTTATGTCCTGTCTGCTTGAAACGCACGATCAAAATGACAGGAAAAAAGAAGCAA
>NZ_JXTG01000031.1 GCF_000833605.1 Anoxybacillus ayderensis
AGTCGGTCCCAAGGGTTGGGCTGTTCGCCCATTAAAGCGGTACGCGAGCTGGGTTCAGAACGTCGTGAGACAGTTCGGTCCCTATCCGTCGCGGGCGTAGGAAATTTGAGAGGAGCTGTCCTTAGTACGAGAGGACCGGGATGGACGCACCGCTGGTGTACCAGTTGTTCCGCCAGGAGCACAGCTGGGTAGCTATGTGCGGAAGGGATAAGCGCTGAAAGCATCTAAGCGTGAAGCCCCCCTCAAGATGAGATTTCCCATCGCGTCAAGCGAGTAAGATCCCTTGAAGATGACAAGGTTGATAGGTCCGAGGTGGAAGCGTGGCGACACGTGCAGCTGACGGATACTAATCGATCGAGGACTTAACTAAGCACACAAGAAAAGCGTAGGCTAACCTGTTATCTAGTTTTGAAGGAATTATCCTTCTATATGATTGCTCGGTGACGATGGCGGAGAGGTCACACCCGTTCCCATCCCGAACACGGAAGTTAAGCTCTCCAGCGCCGATGGTAGTTGGCGGGACACCGCCTGCGAGAGTAGGACGTTGCCGGGCAAGAAAAGACCAAGACAAATTTAGTCTTGGTCTTTTTCATTATGTAACAAATAGTGATATAAGTAGGATGGTATTTTTCGCTCAGTTGCTTTTAAAAATTGTACAATAAAAGGATACGCATCACTTGAATAACTGTGAAGGAGATCATACCACCATTCCGTTTCATAACGACAAATCATACTTAAATTATAAAGCAACAAGTAGTGAGCAACGACTTCATGAATATGATGTTTGTCGCGTTCAGCTTTATGTTTAAAATACAGTTGAAATAAAGGTTGTAATTCCTCGACATGTTCTAACAGCTCTCTCATACAAAACTTTTCTCCATAGGCGTGTTTCACATGAAACATTTTTTCAGAAAAATAAGTAAACAACCCGTATTTTTGGATTTTTACTTCGTCTTTGAAAAAATCATAGTTTTGCTTTTTTCTCTTCCTCGTCGATACTCCGTGTGCTAGAACGGATGATGATTCTGGATAGTCGGCATGGATTGTTAATAAACATGCTTTAAGAAGCTGAACATTTCCATAAAATAATAAAACGGGTTTGATGGATAGCGGTGCTTCGTGTGCATTGTCATAAAACTTTTTTCCGTGTTGTAAGTAGTACATGAATGGATAACAATTGTCATAGCTTTTCTTTTCAGCATCTTCTCGGCCTGCTCGCTTGTAGCGCTCGAGTAAAAATTGATGCACAAAATTTGATGAATAAAATATTTCCCACATTGTACACTCTCCTCATATAATTGATCGAATTATCTAACATTTTTATGTTTTCTTGACAGAAAAAAGCGAAGTTGATACTCTACTAATTAATATTTCCAAAGTGAGGGGGAAAAACAATGTGGGAAACAAAATTTGCGAAAGAAGGATTGACATTTGATGACGTCCTTTTAATCCCATCTAAATCAGAAGTGTTGCCTCGAGATGTTGATTTAAGCGTTGAACTAAGCCCAACCCTAAAGCTCAATATCCCAATCATCAGTGCAGGGATGGATACAGTAACAGAAGCTGAAATGGCGATTGCGATGGCGCGTCAAGGTGGATTAGGCATTATCCATAAAAACATGTCGATTGAACAACAAGCTGAACAAGTCGATAAAGTAAAACGTTCAGAAAGCGGTGTAATTACGGATCCTTTCTTTTTAACTCCTGAACATCAAGTGTATGATGCGGAGCATTTGATGGGCAAATATCGAATTTCAGGTGTTCCGATCGTCAATAATGCCGAAGAACAAAAGCTTGTCGGCATTATTACGAACCGTGACTTACGCTTTATTCAAGACTACTCCATGAAAATTTCTGATGTCATGACGAAAGAAAACTTAATTACTGCCCCTGTCGGCACAACGTTAGAAGAAGCGGAAAAAATTTTACAAAAATACAAAATTGAAAAACTCCCTCTCGTTGATGATCAAGGTGTGTTGAAAGGACTTATCACCATTAAAGACATCGAAAAAGTTATTGAATTCCCGAATGCAGCAAAAGATGAGAAAGGGCGTCTTCTTGTCGGGGCAGCTGTCGGGGTTACCTCGGATACGATGTTGCGGGTGAAAAAGCTTGTGGAAGCAAATGTTGACGTCATTGTAGTTGATACGGCTCATGGACACTCTAAAGGGGTGCTTGAAACAGTAAGGAAAATTCGCGACACATATCCGAAACTAAATATTGTTGCCGGAAATGTCGCGACAGCTGAGGCGACACGAGATTTGATTGAAGCAGGGGCGAACATCATTAAAGTCGGTATTGGTCCAGGATCGATTTGTACGACACGTGTTGTGGCAGGTGTCGGTGTCCCACAAATTACGGCTATTTATGACTGTGCAACGGAAGCGAGAAAATACGGTGTTCCAATTATTGCTGATGGAGGAATTAAATATTCTGGTGACATCGTAAAAGCTTTGGCGGCTGGAGGGCATGCAGTGATGCTTGGTAGCTTGCTTGCAGGTGTTTCTGAAAGCCCAGGGGAAACAGAAATTTATCAAGGTAGACGGTTTAAAGTTTATCGTGGTATGGGATCTGTCGGAGCGATGGAAAAAGGAAGCAAGGATCGCTACTTCCAAGAAGATAATAAAAAATTTGTCCCAGAAGGTATCGAAGGGCGAGTACCGTATAAAGGGCCACTTGCTGATACGATTTATCAGCTAGTTGGCGGGTTGCGTGCAGGAATGGGATATTGCGGAACGAAAAACTTAGAAGAATTGAGAGAAAAAACTCAATTTGTACGCATGACTGGAGCGGGATTAAGAGAAAGCCATCCGCATGATGTACAAATTACAAAAGAAGCGCCAAACTACTCGCTCATGTAGTTAAAGAAGCAAGTGCGCGCATATAGACAGAGGTGGAAGATTCCTCTGTCTATTTTTTTTTACAAGAGTATGTTAAAATAACGGTTATGTAAAATAGAGTTGGAGGTTTTGGACGTGAAAACATGGTATAAGCGCTTCATCATTTCTATCGTAGCAATGTTTTTGTTTATGGGGACTTTACCGCAAAATATAAAAGCGGAAGAGGATGTGCTGAATATTGAAGCGGATGCCGCTATTTTAGTTGAAGCAGAAACCGGAAAAATTTTATATCAAAAAAACATTGACGCCGTTTTAGGAATTGCTAGTATGACAAAAATGATGACAGAGTACTTGTTGCTAGAAGCAATTCATGAAGGACGCGTCAAGTGGGATCAAGAGTATGCCGTTAGTGAGTATGTATATCAAATTTCGCAAAAGCGCGATTTGTCGAATGTCCCGTTGAGAAGAGATGGGAAATATACGGTGCGTGAATTATATGAGGCGATGGCGATTTACTCGGCGAACGGAGCGACAGTCGCCATTGCGGAAATTGTTGGCGGTTCAGAGACGAATTTCGTTAAGATGATGAATGAAAAAGCGAAGCAGTTAGGATTAAAAGATTATAAGTTTGTTAATGCAACCGGCTTAAATAACAAAGATTTAGGAGGATTGCATCCAGCTGGTAGCGGGGATAATGAAGAAAATGTCATGTCCGCCCGTGATGTAGCGACGTTAGCTTATCATTTATATCATCAATTCCCAGAAATATTAGACACAGCAAGTATTCCACGCAAGTTTTTTAGAGAAGGGACAGACGATCAAATTAAGATGGATAACTGGAACTGGATGCTCCCGGGACTTGTCGCGGCATATGAAGGAGTAGATGGTATTAAAACCGGTTATACAGAATTTGCAGGATATTGCTTTACAGGCACAGCGGAGCGCAACGGTATGCGATTTATCACTGTTGTTATGAATGCGAAAACGAATGGCAAAGGGACGCATATGTCTCGTTTTCAAGAGACGAGAAAAATGTTAGATTACGCGTTTAGCAACTATACGGTGCAACAATTATATCCAAAAGGATATATCACAAAAAAACATGAAACAGTAGCAGTAAAGAAAGGTAAGGAAAAACAAGTTGCGGTTGCAACAAAAAAACCATTGTCGCTTGTTATGAAGCGAGGGGAAGAAAAAAAATATAAACCTGTTGTCGTGATTGAAAAAGAAACGTTAACAGCTCCTGTGAAAAAGGGTCAAAAAGTAGGATATATGTATGTAAAATACGAAGGGACAGACTACGGCTACTTAACGAAAGAAGGAGAAAAGGCTGTACAAGTCGACATCGTGACAAAACAGGCGGTAGAGAAAGCGAACGGATTCGTCCTAGCAATGCGGGCGATTGGTGAGTTGTTCGGTGATATTTGGAATGGTGCTGCCAATGCGATTAAAGGATTGTTTTAAAGCTCTCTTTTTAGAGGGCTTTAAAATTTTTATTGTGATTTTTTGAAAAATTGAGTTAAAATAAAAAAATGTAGCTAGTGTTTCTACACTTTTACCTAGTAAAAACGTATGCTAGAATATGGATAGTGTACTGAAGTGACGAGTAGTTGTCGGGTAGTTTATTTTTCAGTACAATATCTCAATAACGATATACATAATGGGAGGAATGAACGGTGGCGATTATAGGTACAGAACGTGTAAAACGCGGAATGGCGGAAATGCAAAAAGGTGGCGTCATTATGGACGTCGTTAACGCAGAACAAGCAAAAATTGCGGAGGCAGCAGGTGCAGTAGCTGTTATGGCGCTCGAACGCGTTCCAGCCGATATTCGTGCAGCAGGTGGAGTTGCACGTATGGCTGATCCGACTGTGATTGAAGAAGTCATGAAAGCAGTATCTATTCCTGTGATGGCGAAGGCGCGTATCGGGCATTATGTTGAAGCGCGTGTGTTGGAGGCACTCGGTGTAGATTACATTGACGAGAGCGAAGTATTAACACCAGCGGACGAGGAATTCCACATTGATAAACGTCAATTTACTGTGCCGTTCGTATGTGGTTGTCGCGACTTAGGCGAAGCGGCTCGTCGTATTGCTGAAGGTGCATCTATGCTTCGCACAAAAGGTGAACCTGGAACAGGAAACATCGTCGAGGCGGTTCGCCATATGCGTAAAGTGAACGCTCAAGTGCGTAAAGTCGTCAGCATGAGTGAGGATGAGTTAATGACAGAAGCAAAAAATTTAGGAGCTCCATTTGAAGTACTATTACAAATCAAACGTCTCGGTCGTCTTCCTGTCGTTAACTTTGCAGCGGGCGGTGTCGCGACGCCAGCGGATGCGGCATTGATGATGCACTTAGGTGCTGATGGTGTATTTGTTGGTTCAGGTATTTTTAAATCAGAAAACCCTGAAAAATATGCCCGCGCTATCGTTGAGGCGACGACTCATTACGAAGATTACGAATTGATTGCTCACTTATCAAAAGGATTAGGTGGGGCAATGAAAGGCATTGATATTTCTTCGTTGCTTCCTGAACAACGGATGCAAGAACGCGGATGGTAATGTAAAGGAGCAATGAAAATGGTGAAAATTGGAGTATTAGGATTACAAGGGGCTGTACGTGAACATGTGCGTTCGATTGAGGCTTGTGACGCAGAAGCTGTCGTTATTAAAAAGACGGAACAGTTAGCACATATTGATGGCCTCATCATTCCTGGTGGAGAAAGCACGACAATGCGTCGGCTCATGGATAAATACGGGTTTATTGAACCACTTAAACAATTTGCCCGCGACGGAAAGCCGATGTTTGGAACGTGCGCAGGCTTGATCATTTTAGCTAAAAAAATTGTTGGTTATGATGAAGCGCATCTAGGCTTAATGGACATTACAGTCGAACGCAACTCGTTCGGTCGCCAGCGTGAAAGCTTTGAAGCATCTTTATCTATTAAAGGAGTCGCAGATGACTTTATTGGCGTGTTTATTCGAGCTCCGCACATTGTGTCTGTAGGAAGCGATGTAGATGTACTTGCGACATACGAAGACCGGATTGTCGCGGCAAGACAAGGACAGTTTTTAGGTTGTTCGTTCCATCCGGAATTAACAGATGATCATCGTATGACGCAATATTTTATCAACATGGTGAAAGAGACGAAAGAATAAACGGGTTGCATTTTGTTTAAACTTATAGTACATTATTTCCAAGAAAATGATATAACGAAAAAGCGATGATAGGAACTAGTAGCAAGCCCTCTTCCTTTCAGAGAGCCGATGGTTGGTGCAAATCGGCAGGAATGACTTGTGAATCCATCCTGGAGCGAAATGCCGAACGCGTAAAGTTAGTAAGCATTTCCGGTGAGAACCGTTACCTTTCTCGAGTGGGAGACGCATGTCTTCAACTAGGGTGGCAACGCGGGAATGCTCTCGTCCCTTTCTTTTGGGACGGGAGTTTTTTGTTTACTAAACAAAATAGAGGAGGAATGACGATGTTAGACTTAAAATTTTTGCGTGCTAATTTTGAAGAAGTAAAACAAAAACTTCAACATCGTGGTGAAGATTTAGCTGATTTTGAACGATTTGAGCAGCTCGACCGCCGTCGTCGCGAGTTAATTGCGCAAGCGGAGGAACTGAAAAATAAGCGCAATGATGTATCGCAACAAATTGCGATGTTAAAGCGAGAGAAAAAAGACGCAGACCATCTCATTGCTGAAATGCGTGAAGTTGGCGATCGCATTAAAGTGCTTGATGATGAATTGCGTGAAGTGGAACAACAGCTTGAGACGTTGCTTTTATCCATTCCAAACGTTCCGCATGACTCTGTGCCGATTGGTGAATCAGAAGATGACAATGTAGAAATTCGTAAATGGGGAGAGCCACGTTCATTTTCTTTTGAACCGAAACCGCATTGGGAAATTGCGGATCGGCTTGGAATTTTAGATTTTGAACGGGCAGCGAAGGTAACAGGAAGTCGATTTGTGTTTTATAAAGGCCTCGGAGCACGATTGGAACGTGCGTTAATTAACTTTATGTTAGACGTACATGTGGAACAACACGGATATGAAGAAGTTTTACCACCGTACATTGTGAATCGAGCAAGCATGACAGGAACAGGACAGCTTCCGAAGTTTGAGGAAGATGCGTTCCGTATCGAGAGTGAAGATTACTTTTTAATTCCGACAGCAGAAGTTCCTGTGACTAACTTACATCGTGATGAAATTTTATCAGCGGACGATTTGCCGATTAAATATGCTGCTTATAGCGCATGTTTCCGCTCAGAAGCGGGATCAGCAGGAAGAGATACGCGCGGATTAATTCGTCAGCATCAGTTTAATAAGGTGGAGCTTGTCAAATTTGTAAAACCAGAAGATTCCTATGAACAACTCGAAAAGTTAACAAATGATGCAGAGCGCATTTTGCAATTATTAGGTCTACCGTATCGTGTGATGAGTATGTGTACAGCTGACTTAGGTTTTACTGCTGCAAAAAAATATGATATTGAAGTATGGCTTCCAAGTTACAGTACGTATCGTGAAATTTCTTCTTGCAGTAATTTTGAAGCGTTCCAAGCTCGCCGTGCGAATATTCGTTTCCGTCGCGATCCGAAGGCGAAGCCAGAACATGTGCATACATTAAATGGATCTGGTTTAGCTATTGGTCGGACGGTCGCAGCGATTTTGGAGAATTACCAACAAGAAGACGGAACAGTTGTCATTCCAGACGTTCTTCGTCCGTACATGGGAGGAAAAGACGTCATTTCATAAGGGGAGAACGTACTCCCCTTTTTTTATAAAAAGTGTTGACATACTATAAGGTTTATGATAATTTAATACATGTCGATACGGAGGAGTACCCAAGTCTGGCTGAAGGGGTCGGTCTTGAAAACCGAGAGGCGTCGAAAGGCGCGCGGGGGTTCGAATCCCTCCTCCTCCGCCATCATTCGAATGTTCACAAACCACAGCGCATAAAATGGAGATTGTTTATCGAACAATTCGTTACATATCGTAACGAATTTTTGTTTTATACAACAAAAGAAAGGATGTCCCAAAACGGTCGGGACATCCTTATTTTTTCAACTTCCGGTACTGTTCGATCATGTATCCAATCTTTGCGACAATCGGTTCAATAGATTCGGCATCACGAATAATATCGTATTCGTTAATGTTAATTCGCAAAACAGGACATGCGTTAAAGCTGTTAATCCATCTCTCATATCTTTTATACATTTCTTTCCAATATTCAATTGGTGTTTGTTGTTCCATTGGGCGACCACGTTCACGAATACGTTTAATAATTTCTTCGAAGCTTCCTTCTAAATAAATCAGTAAATCAGGGTGAGGAAAATACGGTGTCATGACCATCGCTTCAAATAAACTTGTATATGTTTCATAATCGACTTTTGACATTGTTCCTTTTTCAAAATGCATCTTTGCAAAAATGCCAGTATCTTCGTAAATCGAACGATCTTGGACAAATCCTCCCCCGTACTCGAAAATACGCTTTTGCTCTTTAAACCGCTCAGCTAGAAAATAAATTTGGAGATGGAA
Organism: Anoxybacillus ayderensis; assembly: GCF_000833605.1. Lineage (GTDB taxonomy): Bacteria > Bacillota > Bacilli > Bacillales > Anoxybacillaceae > Anoxybacillus > Anoxybacillus ayderensis. Next base: position 8,380 of record NZ_JXTG01000031.1, read on the forward strand.
ACTCCAACGTTTAAAATCGGCATAAAACTTATCTAAATATGGATTTGTGTCCACCTTTTCAAATGAGGTGCGAAATTGAAGTGCATCAGCTAACGCCTTTGTCATTGTTGATTTTCCTACGCCAACTGTTCCAGCAATGGTAATTACAGCATCGCTTGGGATATGATATTTTTCTCGTAAATTCATTGTTCTAAGCTCCTTTTAAGAACAGATTGCAATTCATTTAAAATGTAAAATCGGTCTTGGTCACGATGGACGAAATCGAGTGCATCTCCGTTAAATCGCAATACGGGAACGTGTGGATGGGCTCGTTCAAATTGTTCCATCGCTTGTTCATAAGCATGAGATAGTTGTTGTAAATAGGCAGGATCAATGTTTTTTTCGAATTCACGACCACGCATGGCGATGCGCTCGAGTAACGTGTGTAACGAAGCATGTAAATAAATTACGACGTTTGGTTTTGGCATATCGTTTGTTAAAATGTCGTAAATTTGCACATACTTTTCGTATTGTTTTCCCTTTAATGTTTGTTTTGCAAAGATTAAGTTTTTGAAAATATGGTAGTCAGCTACAACCGGTTTCCCATTGTTTAAAAACTTTTTCTCGACATCTTCGAGTTGTTTATAACGATTGCATAGAAAAAACATCTCCGTTTGGAAACTCCATTCTTCGATGTTTTTATAAAATTTACCTAAAAAAGGGTTCTCATCAACAATTTCTTTTAACAATTCATATTGGAAATAGGTCGAAATGATCTTTGCTAAAGATGTTTTTCCAACACCAATTGGACCTTCAACAGTAATAAAGGGCACGCGGAACATTGTGTAACCTCCTTCAGGTGAAACCGTCCGTGTAGACAGACAAAATTTATTTTAGCATAAAATGATCGGTCTGTATGTTGCTTTTTTATTTTGATATACTCTATGATGATAAAAAAGTACGGGAGTTTTAAAGATGAGAAATGATGAGCATTATATGCGTTTAGCGCTTGAAGAAGCAAAAAGGGCAGAGGAAATAGGAGAGGTGCCAATCGGTGCTGTCCTTGTATATCATGATGAGGTAATTGCGCGGGCTCACAATTTGCGTGAACGAGATCAACGATCCATTGCTCATGCAGAGATTTTAGCTATTGATGAAGCATGTCGAAAACTAGGTACGTGGCGACTCGAACAAACGACGTTGTATGTAACGTTAGAACCTTGTGCGATGTGCGCTGGTGCCATTGTTCTTTCGCGTATTAAACGGGTTGTGTTTGGTGCAAATGATCCAAAAGGGGGCTGTGCAGGAACGTTAATGAATTTATTGCATGAGCCGCGGTTTAATCACCAAGTGGAAGTCGTTAGTGGGGTATTAGCTGAGCAATGCGGAGAAATGCTAAGTGAATTTTTCCGACGTTTACGTCAACAAAAGAAGGCAGAAAAAAATAGTTTAAATTCCAATTAAATTCCATTGTGTAGTCATTGCAATTTGTATGAAAAAGAGATATACTTATACTTGCGTTAGTGATAACGCATTGCCGTGCTAAGCGGGGAGGTAGCGGTGCCCTGTACTCGCAATCCGCTCTAGCGAGGCTGAATTCCTTCTTTAGGTTAGTTTGCTGTAGAGCCTGCCTAGAATAAGTGGTGTTGACGTTTGGGTCCTGCGCAATGGGAATCCGTGAACCCTGTCAGGTCCGGAAGGAAGCAGCAGTAAGCGGACGCTCCCATGTGCCGCAGGGGTGCCTGAACTGAGCTAACTACTCTAGTAACGTCTATGGCAGCTAGTCGACAGAAGGTGCACGGCAATTTACATAGATTGAATCAAAGCACTTGCTTAAAAGGCAGGTGCTTTTTTCATGCGTTTTTTAATGATATAATAAATGAGATATGAGCAAAGAGGAGGGCAGTTTCGTGAGTTATAAAGCTTTATATCGTGTTTTTCGACCGCAAAGTTTTAAGGATGTTGTTGGTCAAGAACACGTGACAAAAACGTTGCAAAATGCCCTGCTTCAACAAAAGATTTCACATGCATATTTATTTTCAGGTCCACGTGGGACAGGAAAAACGAGTATAGCTAAAATTTTTGCTAAAGCGGTAAACTGCGAGCATCGTCCAACAGCAGAGCCATGCAACGAATGTCCGACTTGTTTAGGCATTACGAACGGTTCGATTTCTGATGTATTAGAGATTGACGCAGCATCAAATAACGGAGTGGATGAAATTCGCGACATTCGTGAGAAGGTGAAATTTGCCCCAACGTCAGCGCCGTATAAAGTGTATATTATTGACGAAGTGCATATGTTGTCCATCGGGGCGTTTAATGCGTTATTAAAAACGTTGGAAGAGCCTCCGAAACATGTGATTTTCATTTTAGCGACAACGGAACCACATAAAATTCCTTTAACGATCGTTTCTCGATGTCAACGATTTGATTTTCGGCGCATTGAGTTGAGGTCGATTGTGTCGCGTTTAAAAACAGTTGTTGCGGAAGAAGGTATAGATGTAGAGGAAGAGGCACTATTTGCGATTGCGCGTGCTGCTGATGGTGGAATGCGTGATGCGTTAAGTTTGCTCGATCAAGCTATTTCTTTTAGTGAAGATCGCGTGTTGCTTGAGGATGTGTTAGCGGTTACAGGTGCAGTTTCACAAAGAAAAATCGCAGATTTAATTTATGCGATATATGAAAAAAAGACTGTTGAGGCGTTGCGTCTTTTTCAACATTTAATGGAACAAGGGAAAGATCCGAATCGCCTTGTCGAAGATTTAATTTACTATTATCGAGATATGCTTTTATATAAAGCGGCACCTCAGCTAGAAGATGTGACCCATCGTGTGCTCGTTGATGAACGATTTCGAGAGCTTTCTGACGTGATTCCAACATCGCTTATATATGAAGCGATCGATTTGTTGAGTAAAAGTCAACAAGATATGCGCCTAACGAACCATCCGCGCGTGCATATGGAAGTTGCGATTGTGAAGCTTTGTTATGAAGAGGAACGAGTAATCAAAACTTCGATTTCTCCAGCGTTGGAGGAGAAAGTGAGACAGCTTGAAGAGCAATTAGCGAAACTGAAAGAAACCGGTGTGAAGCTCTCCCCTGCAGAAACGAGCGAGCCGGTGAAAAAAACAGGAAAAAGTATTCGGACAGATTATAAAATACCGATAGGACGCATTCATGAAGTGCTTCGCCAAGCAACACATCAGCATTTATCTCTTATTAAAGGAAATTGGCCACATGTGCTTGAGACGTTAAAAAAGCAAAATAAAGTGTCACATGCGGCATTATTGCAAGAGAGTGAACCTGTAGCAGCAAGTGGCACAGCTTTTGTGTTAAAATTTAAATATGAAATTCATTGTAAAATGGTTGCTGATAATAGTAACTATGTCAAAGACAATTTAGAACAAGTATTATTTGAATTAACAGGGAAAAAACTCGATACGATTCCTGTTCCTGAAAGTGAATGGCTTCAAATTCGAGAGCAGTTCATTCGTCAACAAACAAGTGGAAATGAACAACATGAACAAGAAGATCCATTCATTTCGGAAGCGAAAAAATGGTTTGGTGAAAACTTAATTGAAATTAAAGAATAATGGAGGAATGATGAAAATGATGCGTGGAATGGGAAATATGCAAAAGATGATGAAGCAAATGCAAAAGATGCAAAAAGATATGGAGAAAGCACAAGCAGAATTAGCAGAAAAAACAGTTGAAGGAACGGCAGGCGGTGGAATGGTTACCGTTATTGCAAATGGTCATAAACAAATTTTAGAAGTGAAAATTAAAGAGGAGGTCGTTGATCCGGAAGATATCGACATGTTGCAAGATTTAGTGCTTGCTGCGACGAATGATGCGTTAAAAAAAGTAGATGAGTTAACCGCAGAAACGATGGGGCAGTTTACAAAAGGATTGAATATACCGGGATTATTCTAGGAGGCTATTATGTACTACCCAGAGCCGATATCGAAATTGATCGACAGCTTTATGAAATTGCCAGGCATCGGGCCGAAAACGGCCGTCCGTCTGGCGTTTTTTGTGTTAAATATGAAAGAAGATGTCGTATTAGATTTTGCAAAAGCACTTGTAAATGCGAAAAGAAATTTAACGTATTGTTCATCGTGTGGTCATATTACAGATAAGGATCCTTGTTATATTTGTGAAGACGATAAGCGAGATCGTTCGATTATTTGTGTTGTGCAAGACCCGAAAGATGTGATTGCTATGGAAAAAATGAAAGAATACAACGGATTGTATCATGTGTTACATGGAGCTATTTCACCTATGGAAGGAATTGGTCCGGAAGATATTAAAATAGCTGAATTGCTTAGACGTCTTCAAGATGAAACGGTCCAAGAAGTGATTTTAGCGACGAATCCGAATATTGAAGGGGAAGCAACGGCTATGTATATCTCCCGGCTACTAAAGCCAACAGGTGTTAAAATTACGCGCATTGCCCACGGATTGCCTGTTGGTGGCGATCTAGAATACGCCGATGAGGTGACTTTATCTAAAGCTCTGGAAGGAAGAAGGGAACTATAGTGTTTTGGAAACGAAAAGGGTGGCTGCGCAAACAATTTAACGACCAGCTCATTGAACGATTGCAACATTACCGGGATGAGTGGATGGATAAGAAGCAATTAATAGAAAAAAGTGTTGAGCCGTCTGAAAAGGTCATATTTGATTTAAAAATTGCTGAAGCGAAATATTTATTTCTCCTTCGAGAAGCAAAAAAACGAAAAGCATCGATTGGGAAGGGATGATACCCCTTCCCTTTTTGTATAGGCTTGTCATACAGAAAAGAGGTGAACATATATTTAAAAATAAAAAAGTTGAAGGAGAGAAAAATATGAATGAAACGGTTGTTATTGTGTCGATCGTCAGTCTTATTGTCATTCTTTTGCTTATTGGCATCCCGGTACGTTTGACACGGCTAATTGGTGAAGGAGTTGCTCGTCTTGTTATCGGAGCTTTATTTATTTTTTTAATTAATGTTGTTGGAGATGTATCAGGTATCCATTTGCCTATTAATTTATTTACAGTAACCGTTACAGGTTTTTTAGGTATTCCTGGTGTTGTAGCACTCATTTTTATTCAACAATATGTCATTTCATAAACGGACATATCCGTTTATTTTTTTATTGACGAATAGAGATATCCATGATATATTGATATACGTCGTTGTCGAAATGAAAAAACATGTTGACAAGGGATTGTTGATTTAGTATTATAGAAAATGTCTTTGTTGTTCCTTGAAAACTGAACAAAACAGCAGCGTAAAAGCTAAGGATAACTTTTCTATGGAGAGTTTGATCCTGGCTCAGGACGAACGCTGGCGGCGTGCCTAATACATGCAAGTCGAGCGGACGATTCAAAAGCTTGCTTTTGAATCGTTAGCGGCGGACGGGTGAGTAACACGTGGGCAACCTGCCCTGTAGACGGGGATAACACCGAGAAATCGGTGCTAATACCGGATAACACGAAAGACCGCATGGTTTTTCGTTGAAAGGCGGCGCAAGCTGTCGCTACAGGATGGGCCCGCGGCGCATTAGCTAGTTGGTGAGGTAACGGCTCACCAAGGCGACGATGCGTAGCCGACCTGAGAGGGTGATCGGCCACACTGGGACTGAGACACGGCCCAGACTCCTACGGGAGGCAGCAGTAGGGAATCTTCCGCAATGGACGAAAGTCTGACGGAGCAACGCCGCGGGAGCGAAGAAGGCCTTCGGGGCGTAAAGCTCTGTTGTTAGGGAAGAACAAGTACCGCAGTCACTGGTGGTACC
>NZ_JXTG01000032.1 GCF_000833605.1 Anoxybacillus ayderensis
TTCGATGTAAATTCAAGCTGTTTTGTTTCGCCATTTGGCATATGAAACGTCAGTTCATCACGAATTTGTCCGTCGCGGAAAAATTGGCACAACACGCGACGCACTTTTTTATTTTTTTCATCGATAAACTGCAATAAGTTCGCATGGACGAGATCGTGAAGCGGCAGTTCAAACGTTCGGCTTGCGGCTGGATTGGCGCGCAAAATGTTTCCGAAATCGTCGCAAATAATAATCGCTTCGTGCGCTTGTTCAAAAATGGCGCGAAATCGTTCTTCGCTTCGCTGTAAGTTCATTTCCATGTTTCGTTTTTCTGTCACGTTGCGCATAATCGCCATAAAAAAGCCGCTATGTACGTTTGCTGTGAACGTCACCTCAAACAACTTTTGCATGCCGTCTCCTAAAATAAACGGAAGCTCGCTTGATACCGTTCCGTTTCGTTTTAACGTCAGCAACAGTTGCTCAAATAAATCGTGATATTCAATCGGAATAAATGTTTGCATCGAAAGCTTGAACAAATCTTCTTTTTTTACGTTGACGCTCGCACAAAAGGAAGGATTGGCGTCAATGAAGCGACCTTGTCCATCAAAAATAACGATGCCGTCGCCGGCGCGATTAAACAAATCTTTAAATAACGTTTCGTTAATCGTTCGTTCACGCTCAAGCGCTTTTTTCGAGGAAATGTCGCGGATGATATATAAATCAAATTGTTGCTTTTGATGGCGGCGCATAAATAGTTGCACATGTTTCAATTCACCATCGGCTAAACGGACGACGAGTTCATCATCGTACGCCCCAAATTTGCGCAACATTTGCTTTTGAAATTGAAAAATATGTTCAGGGACAAGGTATAAATATTCTTGAAATTTTTTTCGCAACAGTTGTTCTTTTGGCGTACGGAATAAACGGCACGCCGCATCGTTGACGTCAACGAACGCCCCGTCATCTTTCACAATAATCATCGCATCTGTCACTTGTTGCAACATAAAATCATACCGACTCATTCGCTCATCGATCGCTTCTTTCTCTCGTTTTGAAAGCTGAACGAATACGGATTCCTCCATTATGCTTTCTTTGGAACTCAATCGCTTTCCCTCCTTGTTACTCCCTCTCCATATTTATCATGTATATTCGCTACATCTGTTTTCATTCCTTCTTAACATTCTGAAAATTTTACTAATCTGATCGGATTAAGAAAAGCGCAAAGCGCCCGCCTATCGGCGAAGAGCGCACAAGCCCCACCGAGGAGGCTGTCGCCGCCGCAGTGTGGGGCGGAGCGACTCGAGCCGATGGCGCTTGGAGCTAGACAGCTCCCTAAATCCGAATTTTTATACTTTCTTATCTTTAAAAAAAGAGCAGCTCATTCGCTGCTCAACAATCGGTAATCACGATATATGTCGCTTTCATCGGTCCGTGTACCCCAACGACTAAATTCATTTCAATGTCTGCCGAGTTGCTTGGGCCTGTAATGAAATTGATGCATGACGGAACATGTTTTTGTTCGCGAATGATGCGCGCCGCTTGCGTCATGCGCGGAACGATTGTACTTTTCGGAATGATCGCCACGTACGTTTTCGGTAAAAAGCTAATCGTCCGCCCTTGGTTGCGATCATTAAGCAACACGACCGTTCCGGATTCCGCTAACGTCATGTCGCTAAATGTGATGCCGATGTTCGCTTTTTCCGCCGCTTCGATGTTTGCTCGTCCGAGCGATACGTCCCATACGTGCACATCTTCTCTTTTTAAAAAAGAAGATAAACCGACTTGTTCATATCGCTCATCATTTGCGACAACGATCGGTCCGCCGCCATGGGCGTCAATGACTTGTTCGATCGTGTGATAGAGCCCATCTGTTGTCGTTTCAACGAGCGTCGTATGAATGCGGGTACATTGCTTTTTTAATTCATCAAGTAACTCGTCTTGACTATACCCTTGAAATACCGTCTGTTGCGGCGCATGTTTCCATTGCGGACGTTCGACAAATGCAGGCATATCACGTCCAAGACGAGAAGACAAACGTTGTAAAAAAGCTTCCATTACTCTTCCCCCCTTTGTTTGAACCAATCGCGGAACCGTTCTTTTTCTGGCGCTGGAAATTCGCGAATATCGGTCCATGCTTTTAACGGCCCTGGGCCTTTCGAAATGCGGTCGTTTACTGTAAACGGATTGACGGCCGTCGGTGCAATTTTTGAACCAAGTTTATACAACATGGACGATGCCGCGCCAAGCCCGAACGCTTTCATCGCTAACTTTTCCGAAATCGGCGCTTTTCCTTCCCGTTCAACAATCGTTTGCCGATGTTTTAACAACAGTTCATGGAGCGGAATTTTGACCGGACATGCTTCTGTACAAGCTGCACATAACGTCGATGCATACGGCAATTCTTTATAGTCGTCATAGCCACCAAGAAGCGGCGACAAGACGGCGCCGATCGGTCCGGAATAAATCGAACCGTACGAATGACCGCCGATATGACGGTATATCGGACAAACGTTGACGCAAGCCGCACAACGAATACATTGCAACACCGGTTGAAATTCCGTTCCTAAAATATCGGAACGTCCGTTATCGACAATGACGAGATGAAATTCTTCCGGTCCGTCTACTTCCCCTTCATCGCGCGGACCTGTTAATACCGTAATGTAGCTCGTCAATTTTTGCCCGACGGCGCTTCGTGTAAGCAAGCTGACGAGCACTTCCATTTCTTCAAACGTCGGTACGATGCGCTCCATTCCCATGACCGTAATTTGTGTTTTCGGTAAAGCGGTCACTAAATCGGCGTTTCCTTCGTTCGTGACTAACGTGATCGAACCTGTTTCCGCAACCGCAAAGTTGCATCCGGTAATGCCGACATCTGCCGTCATATATTCATGGCGAAGCATATGGCGCGCATGAAGCGCCAATTCTTCTGGCTTTTCTGTTTTTGTATACGCCAGCTTTTCTTTAAATACGTCGCGAATTTGTTCTTTATTTTTATGAAGCGCAGGCGCGACGATGTGCGATGGTGGATCGTGGTCGTCGACTTGCAAAATGTATTCGCCAAGGTCCGTTTCAATGACTTCGCAGCCGAGTTTTTCAAGGGCGGCGTTCATATGAATTTCTTCGGTCACCATCGATTTTGATTTCACAATTTTTTTCGCTTGCTTGCTTTCAACGACGCGGCAAATGTATTCGTTCGCTTCTTCTGCCGTTTGCGCGAAAAACACATGCCCTCCGCGCTTTTTTACATTTTCGCTTAATTGCATTAAATAATAATCTAAGTTTTCGAGCGTATGTTGACGAATTTCTTCCCCAAGCGCGCGCCATTGTTCCCAATTGCCGAGCTCCGCTGCTGCTTCCAATCGGCGCGTGCGCAGCCGCTCTTGCGCTCCTGCCACCGCTCCGCGCATAAACGTATTATGAATGCCTTTTTCCACTCGCTCGTGAAATTGTCCCGTATTAATTTTCATCGCCATATGAATCCCCCCTTTATCGGCTATTTAACACTTCGGCGATGTGCATGACGCGAATCGGCTTGCCTTTTCGCTCGATGCGCCCGCCGATGTTCATTAAACAGCCACAATCGGCCCCGATTAAATAATCCGCTTCCACTTGTTCGATACATTGAATTTTTTCATCGACCATTTGTTCCGAAATCGGTCCCATTTTGACAGAAAACGTACCGCCAAATCCGCAACAATTGTGCGCGTTTGGAAGCGGCACGACTTCAAGGTCTTTCACATGTTGCAAAAGCGCAAGCGGCGCATCTTTCACGCCAAGTAAGCGCGTCATATGACATGACGTATGATACGTCGCTTTTCCTTTTAACCGCGCCCCGACATCTTCCACTTGTAGCACATCGACGATAAATTGCGTCAATTCATACGTTTTATCGGCCACCCGTTTCGCCCGCTCTTCCCATTCACCGTCGCCTTTAAAAATGTGCGGATATTCTTTAAACATCGTCGCACACGAACCAGATGGCGTGACGATATATTCGGCATGTTCAAACGTGCGAATCATATGTTTCATCGCTTCTTTCGCTTCTTTTACATAGCCGCTATTGTACGCCGGCTGTCCACAGCACGTTTGCGCTTCGGGAAAATGAATCGTACAGCCAAGCCGCTCTAATAGCTCGACTGTCGCTTTTCCGACGTTGACGTGAAACAAATCGACTAAACATGTAACAAATAATGTAACATTCATTCCCGATCCCCTCTCCAAGAAAACGTTTTCTTTTTTTCACTTTACATCTAATTGCCAAATTAGTCAACCGGTCATCTGATGAGTACGTTCGGAGGAAGCCCCTCCGTTATGAAGAAATATAGTCGGACAGCACTTTTTCGACATGCTCTAAATGGTCTTTCATTCGCTCTTGGGCAAGTTCGGCGTTTTGTTCGCGAATCGCCTCAAAAATAGCAATATGATCTTCAAGCAGCTGTTCGGTCGTCGCTTGTTTGGCAAACAGCCAAATGCGGCGCGTCTCGCGCATCGTCTCCATCATCATGCCTGAGACGTTGTTCATTAAACTCACTAATAGCGGATTTTTCGTTGCTGAGGCAATTGCCATATGAAATAAAAAGTCCGCTTTTTCGCCAAGCTCTTCGTCGCCAATCGCTTCGCGCATTTGCGTAAGGGCGCTTTGCATCGCGCGCAAATCTTCGTCTGTTCTTCGTTTCGCTGCAACGCCTGCGGCACCAACTTCAAGCAGCTTTCTTACTTCTAATAAATGAGCGACATCTTCTTTATTCATGAGCACCGCAGCAGAAATCGGAAACGATAACATCGCTGGATCAAACTCGCGCACGTATGTGCCTTCTCCTTGTTTCATTTCAATGAGCCCCATCGCCCGAAGCGCGGTCAGCGCTTCACGAATGGCCGCCCGTCCAACTTGGAAATTTTCTGCTAGCTGTTGAACGGAATCGAGTTTATCGCCGGGCTTTAACTGACCCGTTTGAATCATATGTAAAATCGCTTCCGCTACTTCTTCATATATTTTTTCGGTTTAATTTGTTTGTACACGTTGTCCACCCCATTGTTTCTTGTTTGCTCCCCCATACAAATAGAATATCATATCATATTTTTCTACAAAATAACTGTGAAAAATTTTTAAATATTCATATTGAAAAATGGTTGCGCTTACATTATGATATACTCATCAGATGATTGTATGACCTTATGATAAGGGGATAAGGAATTACATCATCATATTGAACAAAGGGGGATGCATATGAGTATCGGTATGTTATCATTTATCGCACTATTGCCAATTTTAACAGTTTTCTTATTTCTTGTTGTGTTAAAATGGCCAGCGAGCCGCGCGATGCCTGTTGCGCTTGTCGTCACAGCCGCGATTGCGTTGTTCGTTTGGGGAACGAAAGTAAACGTCGTTGCTGCCGCAAGCGTCAACGGCATAAAAACTGCGATTGAAATTATGTTTATCGTATTTGGAGCGGTGTTGCTTTTAAATACGGTGAAAGAAAGCGGCGCGATCGAAACGATTCGCCAAGGGTTTATTCACATTTCACCTGACCGCCGCATTCAAGCGATCATTATCGCTTGGTTGTTCGGTTCATTTATTGAAGGCGCTGCGGGATTCGGTACACCAGCTGCGATCGCCGCACCACTTCTCGTTGCGATCGGCTTTCCAGCGATGGCGGCTGTGTTAGTTGCGTTAATTATTCAAAGTACACCTGTTTCTTTCGGAGCGATTGGAACACCAATCCTCGTCGGAGTGAATACCGGTCTTGCGAACCAAGAAGCAGTCATGAAAGCAATTGGCGTTATGGAGTTTACAGATTACTTATTACAAATTGCCGCAAACGTCGGCATTATTCATGCGATGGTCGGAACGTTTATTCCGCTTATTATGGTCGGAATGCTTACGCGCTTTTTCGGCAAAAACCGTTCGTTCCGTGAAGGATTGCGCGTCTGGAAGTTTGCGATGCTCGCCGGCTTTGCTTTCACGGTTCCATATGCGATCATCGCGAACGTGCTCGGTCCAGAGTTTCCGTCGTTGCTCGGTTCATTAATCGGTCTCGTCATCGTCGTGCCAGCGGCAAAAGCAGGGTTATTTATGCCGAAAGATACGTTTGATTTCGAACATCGCAACAATTGGGAACAAGAATGGATCGGTCGTTTAAACAACGAACAAACGAACATTGTGCAAGGGAAAAAGCGCATTTCGCTTTTAAACGCATGGTTCCCATACGTATTAGTGGCGATTTTGCTCGTCATTACGCGCACAGTAACGGAAGTAAAAACGTTTTTAACAGGGGAAAGCGTCACGATTTTAATCGACAATTTGTTTAACTCCGGCATTGCGATTAAATCGACACCGCTTTATTTACCGGGTACGATTTTCCTAATCGTTTCGCTCGTCACATACGTTTTACATCGAATGGATGCGGCAAGCTACAAAAAAGCGTTTAGCGATTCGTTTAAAACGGCATTAAGCGCAGGTTCGGCGCTCATTTTCGCCGTGCCGATGATCAACATTTTTATTAACTCAAAAACAGAAGAACTCGCAAGCATGCCGCTCGTATTAGCGGAAGGCGTGTCGCACATCGTCGGTTCCGCATGGCCGATCGTTGCGCCGCTCATCGGTGCGCTCGGAGCGTTTATCGCTGGAAGTAACACGTTCAGCAACATGATGTTCTCGCTTTTCCAATTCGGTACAGCGGAAAGCATCGGTTTATCTGCTTCAGGCGCTGCGGTCGTCGTTGCGTTGCAAGCTGTTGGTGGAGCAGCTGGAAATATGATTTGTGTTCATAACGTCGTTGCGGCTTCCGCGACAGTCGGTCTTGTCGGTCAAGAAGGAAGCTTAATTCGCAAAGCGCTCATTCCGATGACATATTACATTTTAGCGGCCGGTATGCTCGGCATGGGCTTCATCGTCGGCGGCTTCAACATCTGGTTCATCTTATATGCCGTCGTCGTTGTCGCATTCATTTTCTTTATGGTATCGAACCGCGGCAAAACGAAACGGGCGGAAAATCAAATTTCAGCATAATACAAAGGGTGTCCTCACAAAAAGGGCACCCTTTTTCCTTCCCCTCGGATATGGTATAATTGTTCGTTGCAACCTACATATAAAGGAGTCGTTTGCAGTGCATATTATCTGTACAACGTTAAATGCAAAATATATTCATACGAACTTAGCGATTCGGTATTTAAAAGCGTACGCCCAGCCAGAGTTTCATGTGGAGCTTGTTGAATATACGATTAAAGACCCGGTGTTAAATATCGTCACCGATTTGTATCGTCGCAAACCAGATGTCGTCGGGTTTAGCTGTTACATTTGGAACATCGAACAGACGATTGAAGTCATTCAGCTGTTGAAAAAAGTGCATCCAACCGTCACGATCGTCGTCGGTGGACCAGAGGTGTCATACGATGTTTCATATTGGCTTGAGCGCGTGCCGGAGTTTGATTATATCGTCATCGGCGAAGGGGAAGAAACGTTTAAACAGCTGCTTACTGCACTAGAACGTGGCGAAGATGTGACAAACATCGCAGGGCTTGCGTTTCATCGAGACGGGAAAGCGATCATTAACCCGCAAAGAAATAAAATCAACTTAGCAAACGTACCGTCGCCGTTTCGCTTTCCTGAAGATATTCCGCATTTGTCGAAGCGCGTGACGTATGTCGAGACGAGCCGCGGCTGTCCGTTTAGCTGCCAATTTTGTTTATCGTCGATTGAAGTTGGCGTTCGATATTTTGACCGTGAAAAAATAAAGGAAGATTTACGTTATTTAATGAAACAAGGCGCAAAAGTCATTAAATTTGTCGACCGCACGTTTAACATTAGCCGCAGCTATGCGATGGATATGTTTCAATTTTTAATTGACGAACATGTGCCGGGCGTCGTGTTTCAATTTGAAATTACGGCTGACATTATGCGGCCAGAAGTCATTGAGTTTTTAAATAAAGAAGCGCCCCCAGGGCTGTTTCGGTTTGAAATTGGTGTGCAATCGACAAACGATGACGTCAACAAACTCGTCATGCGCAAGCAAAATTTTGAAAAGCTCACGCGCACCGTCACGATGGTGAAACAAGGCGGAAAAATTGCGCAACATCTTGATTTAATTGCCGGGCTTCCAGAAGAAGATTACACATCGTTTCGCAAAACGTTTAACGACGTGTTTGCACTTCGCCCAGAAGAGTTGCAGCTCGGCTTTTTAAAAATGTTGCGCGGCACAGGGCTTCGCCACAAGGCAAATGAGTACGGCTACGTCTTTATGGACCGCGCGCCGTATGAAATTTTGCGCAACAATGTGCTTTCGTTTGATGACATCATTCGGTTAAAACAAGTGGAAGATGTGCTCGAAAAATATTGGAACGATCATCGCATGGACGAAACGATTGAATATATCGTCACCCATTTGTTTGATACACCGTTTGACTTTTTCCAATCGTTCGGCACGTATTGGGACGAACAAGGTTGGGCGCGCATCGGGCATCAACTTGAAGATTTATTCCGCCGCCTTTATTCGTTTTTACAAACGTTACAGACGAACGACTTGCCGATCGTCGAGGCGTTAATGAAATACGACTATTTGCGCAATCAAAAACAAAAACCGCGCAAACCGTGGTGGGACGAAAAAACGGACAAACATGTACGCGCGCGCGTATACGAAAAACTGTCCGAACAACCGCATCTTCTTTCGCTAAGCGAAAAAGAATTATTTAAACATACCGTCGTCGAAATGATCCCATTCGACTTGCCGCATTATTTACAAACGAAACGTATTCGCCGATGCAACATGGCGATGATCGTTTACTTTAACCAAACGACAATGAAAGCGGAGACGTATAGTTTGGAAATGGACACGAATTGACAAAGCGTTTATTGAAGTTTATAATTTGAACTATAAGGAAGCTTTAAGTTGTGAGAAGGACATCATTCGGAGATGTTCCTTGCTAGAGAAGATAGCTGTCGAATGTTCGGAATTCGATAGCTTAGAGATGATGTAAAAAAGCGCTAGCATGAGGAGCTAGCGCTTTTAGTCATACAGGTCGTACAACAGCTAGGGAAAAATGTCGTAGCTTCACCCATTTTTCTTTTCCTTTTTCGCTTCTTCTAACAGCTCGATCACTTTATAGGCATTGATGTCACCTTGTTCGTGTCCGAATTCTTCCTTTAATATGTCGCTTGGAATCGGAACCGTTTTGCCCGCTTGTTTGTTTTTCATTTTCCTTGCCGTCCTTTTTTTGAATTTCGGTTTGCGCCGCGACTCATATCTTCTCCGCCGGCATATTGCGCTTCAAATTCGTCTTTTGGCATGCTTTCCGTCGGTGTTTGGTTGTTCGTCTTCGCGGCATCATGTGTTACTTTTCGTTTCATGATCGTTCACCTCGTCTATATGTTTGTTCTTTTTTGTACGCAATGAGTATGATGTCTTCGCCCGTTTGTTCACGAAGCTTTCGCTCAAATTGTTGCACTTCGGCGATGTCTCGTTCATTTAAAGATGCAATTGGAAAGCGCATATTGATTCCCCCTCACAAGTAATGTCGCGCAAAGCAACATATTTTATACGTCACTAAGCCACATTAATAATTGAGGTGATCACAATGGATAAAGAAATCGAATCGCCCATTTTCGATGAGACGCAACCGCATCAAATTCATGCGCCGTCGTTTAAAGGGACAAATATACGCATGCAGCCGCCATTTATAAACAAATATGGGGTCGTCATCGGCGACAGTAAATACAATTCGCCACACTCCCCTCTCAATGAATGGAGCGATGAAACCGATCCAAGCGTCATGGCCGGTGATGAATGGGTGCATCCGACGAACGACATCGGTTGGAATACGCCCGAAAACCGCGCCTTATTAGAAGAAAAACGAAGCGGAAAAGCGCCGTTTACCCATCCAGATAAAGATGTCGGATACGGGGCGGATTAAAATAACCTCGTGCGACATGCACGAGGTTATTTTCCCCCTGTAAATGAAATGCCTTTAATAAAGTAACGGTTGAAAAACGCATAAATGAGTAAAACAGGCATTGTAAATACCATCGATGCCGCCATAATGTAGTTCCAATAGCTAATGTATTGTCCTTTAAAGCTATTTAACCCAAGCGGCAATGTGAACAAGTTCGGATCGGATAAAATGATAAGCGGACGCATAAAGTCGTTCCACGAACCCATAAAAACGAAAATGGCTTGCGCGGCGAGCGCTGGGCGAGCGAGCGGCAACACGATGCGGAAAAATGTGCCGATGCGGCTTAACCCATCTAACGCCGCGGCTTCTTCTAACTCTTTCGGGAAGTTAATGAAAAATTGACGCATCATAAAAATGAATGTCGCGTTAATCATTGCTGGGACAATCATTCCTTGATACGAGTTCAGCCAACCGAGCTGTTTTAAAATTAAATAGTTCGGAATCATCGTTACTTGCGCTGGAATCATTAATACGGCAAGAATGATCATAAAAATCGTCTGTTTTCCTCGGAAATGAAGGCGAGCGAGCGCATAGCCTGCCATCGAGTTAAACATTAAGTTTAAGATCGTCACCGTCACCGCAATGATGACGCTATTCATAAACCAACGAGGAAATAGCTCTTGTTCGATAAAAATTTGTTTATAGTTATCAAGCGTAAAATTTTCCGGAATAAAACGAATCGAACCGCTCACAATTTCTTCAAGCGTTTTAAACGATGACGAAAGCGCCCATAAAAACGGAATCATCGTCACGATCGCATATAAGACGAGAATTGTATATAACAATGCTTTGCCTATTCTCATGACCTTCCCTCCTTTAGTAAAGCGACTCTTCTTTTGAAAATTTTCGCTGCAACCACGTCGCAAGTAAAATGACGATCGCTAACGCAAACGCAAGCGCAGCCGCATATCCCATCGTTCCGAGCGATTTAAACGCATATTGATAAATAAGAAGAACAACCGTTAACGTCGCATTGTTCGGTCCGCCTGAACCGCCCGAGAAAATGTACGATTGGTCGAACAATTGGAACGTACCGATTAACCCCATAATGACGACGAACGATGTGACAGGTCTTAAATACGGAACAGTGACGTACCAAAACTTATGCCAAGCGTTCGCCCCGTCTAGCTCCGCTGCTTCATATAACGAATCGGGAATGTCTTGCAATGCCGCTAAATAAATGACCATAAAAAACGGTGCCGTTGACCAAATGTTCATAATCATAATGGCGTTTAAAGCGACAGACGGATCGCCAAGCCAGTTGTACGTCGGCAAGCCGAAAAACGCAAGCACGTGGTTGACAAGACCGTTTTGGTTGTACATCCACATAAAAATAAGCGTCAAAACAGCCGATGATGTTAACGTCGGCAAAAAGTAAACGATGCGGAAAAACTTTTCTCCCTTTAACCCCGCATTAAGCGTTGCCGCTAAAACGAGCGCCAACATCGTTTGCGTCGGCACGACGATCGCCACATATTTCGCCGTATTCCAAAGCGCAATTTTTGCCCGCGTATCGTCTAATATGCGCGTAAAGTTGTCGAAACCGACAAATTGAAAACTTGCTCCTCCTAATAACTGCACTTTATGAAACGATAAATAAATCGCAAATAAAATCGGACCGATGACGAATAAAAGAAGAACAAATAACGTCGGTGACAATAACGTATAGGCCGTTCCTGCTTCTTTCCATCGCTTACGACTAAACATATTTTCATCTCCTTTTGTCTTGCTATTCACCTCTTTCAAGTGAAGATTGTGCAACACTTCACTTGAAAGAAGGGAACAGCGAGGGGGAATCCCCCTCAGCCGTTACTTCGCTTCAATTTCTTTATTCGCAATGTCTTGTGCTTTTTTGAGCGCTTCCGCAAGCGGTTGTTCACCTAAAAAGGCGCTCACAAACTGGTTGTTAAAGTTGTTCATAATAATCGGCAAGTTCGTACCGTTTTGCCATACGGTCGCATACGGTGCTCCTGCAACAAGCGCTGCGCGCAATTCATCTTTATCGTATCCGAGTTCAGATGCGACCGATTTACGTGTTGGCAACGCAAATCCTTTACTTGTCCAAATTTTCATTCCTTCTTTTCCTGTTAAAAACGAAATAAGTTTCCATGCCGCTT
>NZ_JXTG01000033.1 GCF_000833605.1 Anoxybacillus ayderensis
CACGCTTTCGCGCCTCAGCGTCAGTTACAGACCAGAGAGCCGCCTTCGCCACTGGTGTTCCTCCACATCTCTACGCATTTCACCGCTACACGTGGAATTCCGCTCTCCTCTTCTGCACTCAAGTCCCCCAGTTTCCAATGACCCTCCACGGTTGAGCCGTGGGCTTTCACATCAGACTTAAGGAACCGCCTGCGCGCGCTTTACGCCCAATAATTCCGGACAACGCTTGCCACCTACGTATTACCGCGGCTGCTGGCACGTAGTTAGCCGTGGCTTTCTCGTTAGGTACCGTCACAGTAACGCCAGTTACTACGTTACTTGTTCTTCCCTAACAACAGAGCTTTACGACCCGAAGGCCTTCTTCGCTCACGCGGCGTTGCTCCGTCAGACTTTCGTCCATTGCGGAAGATTCCCTACTGCTGCCTCCCGTAGGAGTCTGGGCCGTGTCTCAGTCCCAGTGTGGCCGATCACCCTCTCAGGTCGGCTACGCATCGTCGCCTTGGTGAGCCGTTACCTCACCAACTAGCTAATGCGCCGCGGGCCCATCCTGTAGCGACAGCTTGCGCCGTCTTTCAACGAAACGTCATGCGACATTTCGTGTTATCCGGTATTAGCACCGATTTCTCGGTGTTATCCCCGTCTACAGGGCAGGTTGCCCACGTGTTACTCACCCGTCCGCCGCTAACGATTCAAAAGCAAGCTTTTGAATCGTCCGCTCGACTTGCATGTATTAGGCACGCCGCCAGCGTTCGTCCTGAGCCAGGATCAAACTCTCCATAGAAAGTTTATCTCTAGCTTTTACGCTGCTGTTTTGTTCAGTTTTCAAGGAACATCAAGCACAAGATATATCATACAAGAGCCCTTTGTTATTGTCAACACTTTTTCTTATGTTTTTTATAAAAAAATAAAATGACAACAGTGATGACCGTTGTCATTTTATAATTTCTTCGATAAATACATCTTTTTCTTCTTTCAGTGAAACAATTTGATTTGTCCCACTTATTTTAATCATCGGATGAGACGGTGAATCTTGCTCGAAAAAGACAATTTCCCCGACCTGCTCGTTTGATAATTTCACTTTTGATCCAATCGAAAGGGTCATTAAAAGCGATGCTAGCGCTTGAACAACGGAAAGATCAAATTTCCCAAAACAATCTTTATGAATTTGTTCGAACACTTTAAAAAGAGATTGCTTGTTACGATAAGGACGTTCAGAAATCATCGCATGGTATACATCAGCAACAGCAACAATTTTACTGTAAGGGTGTATTTTCTCTTCTTTCACATTAAGCAAATAACCGCTTCCATCATTTCTCTCATGATGTTGCAAAATTGCAAGCTTTACCCCTTCTTGTAGCGCTGTAACTTTTTGAACCATTTTATACCCATAAACAGTATGTTGACGCATATCTTTATATTCGGCCGGGGTGAGGGCTGTACTTTTAGTCAGTATTTTCGGATCAACCTTTGCCATGCCACAATCGCTTAGTAAACCAGCGATGGCTACTTGGCAATAGTCACCTTTTGTATATTGTAACTTTTTAGCCAATACACCTGAAAGAAGGCCAACCGTTACCGCATGATGAAATAAATATTCTGACTTTGTACAGTAATGGTGAAGAAAGAGCAATTCTTTTTCCGCTTCTAGTACTTTTTCGAATAAAGGCATAAACATTTTTCGGACTTTTCCGATATCAATAGGCAATCCTGACTGCCAACTTTGAAACATCTGTTTGTATTGCTGAACAGCTTCCAAATATAGCGTCAATACGTCTTTATTCTCTGTTGCTTTTGGCTTTGGTACATCCTCTTGAATAATCTCACTCGGACGAAATGTACTCCCGTCGACAAGGACGGATTGCACACGCACTTGGGTAACAAGAAATTTTTGTAATACGGTTAACATTTTTTTGTTCAACACCGTATTTTTCGGAACGATCACACGATTTGACTTTCCAATGACATCTTCCGCTAAGATGCATCCCTCTTGCAGTTGGGCTGTTTTTACTAACAACACATCTCCCCCCACCTTTGTAGAACGGTAGAGGGGGAACCCCCTCTACTCCTCTTGCAATAGTTCTTTTTCTTCTTCTTTCGGCACTTTGGCCACTGTTGCCACGTACTCTTGCTCATTGTCTTCATCTAGACGAATAAGTTTCACACCTTGTGTATTCCGTCCCATAACAGAAATATCTCCAACTGCTATGCGAATCATTACACCACTTGCAGTCATTAACATGAGATCTTCTTCGCCTGTGACTGTTTTCACGGCCACGACGTCGCCATTCTTTTCAGTAATATTGCACGTTTTTATTCCTTTTCCTCCCCGGCTTTGAATGCGATATTCGGAAGCTGGAGTTCGTTTTCCATATCCTTTTTTCGTTACAATTAAAATTTCCTCATTACCGTTTAAACTTTCCATTCCAACAACTTCGTCACCCGGACATAGCGTAATCGCCTTCACACCTGCAGCTGTTCGTCCCATCGAGCGAACATCTGTTTCAGGAAAACGGATCAACATTCCATTTTTCGTTCCGACGATGATATGTTTATGGCCGTCTGTAAGTTTTACGGATATTAACTCATCACCTTCATGCAAATGAATTGCAATTAAACCGTGGTTCCGGATGTTAGCAAATGAAGATAACGGTGATCGTTTAGCAATACCCTGCTTTGTTGTGAAAAATAAAAACGCATCTTCATGAAATTGTTCGATAGCAATAACTGTATTAATGACTTCATCTTTTTCAATGTTTAATAAGTTAACAATTGGGAGACCTTTTGCTGTACGACTAAATTCTGGGATTTCATATCCTTTTGCCTTATATACTTTTCCTTTGTTTGTAAAAAATAAAACGATATCATGTGTAGATGTAATGACTAGGTGTTCAACGAAATCGTCCTCGTTCGTATTCATTCCTTGAATACCTCGCCCACCTCGTCTTTGGCTCCGATATGTTGAGACAGGGAGTCTCTTAATATATCCCCGGTGAGTTAGCGTAACAACAATATTTTCACGAGTAATTAAGTCTTCATCATCAATCGTTTCTAAACTACCGCTTACAATTTCTGTGCGACGATGATCATTGAACTTTTCTTTAATTTCAAGCAACTCATCACGAATAATTTGTAACACTTTTTGTTCATCAGCTAAAATAGCCTTTAAACGTGCGATAAGTCCTAATAATTCAGCGTACTCTTGCTCAATTTTTTCACGCTCTAATCCCGTTAAACGTTGCAGGCGCATATCTAAAATAGCTTGCGCTTGCTTCTCGCTTAACTGAAACCTCGTCATTAATCCTTCTTTTGCTACGTCCGCTGTGGCAGATTGACGAATAAGCTCAATCACTTCGTCTAAATGATCAAGGGCAATGCGTAACCCTTCTAAAATATGGGCACGAGCTTCTGCTTTGTTTAATTCAAACTGCGTCCGACGACGAATGACAATCTTTTGATGATCTAAATAATGTTGTAAACATTGTTTTAAGTTCAACACTTTTGGTTGACCGTCAACAAGGGCAAGCATATTAATACCAAAGCTTGTTTGTAAAGCTGTTTGTTTGTATAAATTGTTGAGCACCACATGGGCGCTCACATCTCTTCTCACTTCAATGACGATACGCATGCCGCTTCGATCCGATTCATCACGCAAATCCGTAATACCCTCTATTTTCTTTTCACGTACAAGTTCAGCAATTTTTTCAATCAACTTTGCTTTATTTACTTGATAAGGCAATTCTCGGACAATAATTGTTTCTTTTCCGTTTTCTTTTTGTTCAATCTCTGCTTTCGCGCGTAATGTAATCGAACCTCGTCCTGTTTCATACGCTTTTCGTATACCGCCTCTTCCGATAATTTGCGCGCCTGTTGGGAAGTCTGGACCAGGCAAATACTCCATTAGTTCAGCAATGGTCATATCAGGATCTTTCATCAACTCTAATAAAGCATCAATGACTTCCCCAAGTTGATGCGGCGGAATGTTTGTCGCCATTCCGACCGCAATACCTGAAGATCCATTCACGAGTAAATTCGGAAAACGAGCTGGCAACACAATGGGCTCACGTTCTGATCCGTCGTAGTTATCTTGGTAATCAATCGTGTCTTTGTTAATATCCCGCAACAGCTCCATCGAAATTTTCGACATTCTTGCTTCTGTATAACGCATAGCTGCTGCGGCATCTCCATCAATTGATCCGAAGTTTCCGTGACCATCAACGAGCATATATCGATAGTTAAAATCTTGTGCCATCCGCACCATCGTATCGTACACCGCTGCATCCCCATGTGGATGGTACTTCCCGATCACTTCACCGACAATACGTGCGGACTTTTTGTAAGGCTTGTCCGCTGTCATTCCTAAATCGTGCATCGCATATAAAATTCGGCGATGTACCGGCTTTAGTCCGTCACGCACATCAGGAAGTGCACGCGATACGATGACGCTCATAGCATAGTCGAGAAACGATGCACGCATTTCTTGACTAATACTTATTTCTTTTACACGTTCAGACATATAGACGAACCTCCCTTACTTAACAAAATAATAAAACAAGGGGAGGGTGAACAAACACTCTCCGACATACTTAAATATCAAGATTTTTTACATACTTCGCGTTTTCTTCGATAAACTGTCTACGTGGTTCTACTTTATCTCCCATTAAAATCTCAAATGTTTCGTCTGCTTCCATCGCATCTTGCAAACTCACTTTTAGCAACGTTCTCGTTTCTGGGTTCATCGTCGTTTCCCAAAGTTGTTCTGGGTTCATTTCTCCAAGACCTTTGTAACGTTGAATAATCGGTTTTGGTTGTTCTGGTAAACGTCCTAATATTTCCTCAAGTTGTCGATCACTATATGCATACTCAATTCGTTTCCCTTGCTGAATTTTATATAAAGGTGGCTGAGCGATATAAACGTAACCTTGTTCAATGACCTCGCGCATATAGCGGTAGAAAAATGTCAGCAACAGTGTACGAATATGCGCCCCATCGACATCCGCGTCTGTCATAATAATAATTTTATGATAACGAGCTTTTGTAATATCAAACTCTTCTCCAATTCCTGTACCAAGAGCTGTAATAATGGCACGCACTTCATTGTTTGATAAAATTTTATCTAATCTTGATTTTTCAACGTTAATAATTTTTCCACGCAACGGTAAAATAGCTTGAAAATGACGATCACGTCCTTGTTTTGCAGAACCACCCGCTGAATCTCCCTCAACGACATACAGTTCGCATATCGATGGATCCTTCGAAGAACAATCCGCTAATTTCCCAGGCAAACTTGATACTTCAAGCGCATTTTTTCTTCTCGTCAATTCTCGCGCCCGTTTAGCTGCTAGACGTGCCCGTGAAGCTAAAATTCCTTTTTCAACAATTTTTTTGGCGACTGATGGATTTTCAAGTAAAAACTTTTCAAATTGCTCCGCAAAAATAGACTCTGTCGCGGTGCGAGCATCGCTATTTCCGAGTTTTGTTTTCGTTTGTCCCTCAAACTGTGGAGACGGATGTTTTACGGAAATGATTGCTGTTAATCCTTCCCGCACATCTTCTCCTGTTAAATTGGCATCTTGTTCTTTAAACATATTGTTTTTTCGACCATAATCATTAATGATTCGCGTTAACGCCGTTTTAAAACCTAATTCATGCGTACCGCCTTCATGCGTATGAATGTTATTAGCAAATGAATAAATATTACTCGTATAGCCATCGTTATATTGCAAGGCGATTTCGACTTGGATCCCGTCTTTTTCTCCCTCAACGTAAATCGGTTCCTCGTGAAGTGTTTCTTTCGTCCGATTTAAATGTTTGACGTATGAAGAAATTCCACCTTCGTAATAATATTCGTTGCGCCGCTTTTCGCCACGTCGATCTTCCAGCGTAATGCGAATCCCTTTATTTAAAAAAGCAAGCTCTCGTAAGCGATGTGCGAGCGTATCATAATCATACTCAGTCGTTTCTACAAAAATTTCTGGATCTGGTTTAAAATGAATGGTTGTCCCTGTCCGATCTGTCTCGCCTACAACTTGCAAATCAGAACAAGGCACGCCGCGCGTATATTTTTGATAGTGAATTTTCCCATCACGATGCACATATACTTCTAATTCTTCTGACAACGCATTTACAACAGATGCCCCAACTCCGTGTAAACCGCCAGACACTTTATATCCACCGCCGCCGAATTTTCCACCGGCGTGTAACACAGTCATAATTACTTCAACAGCTGGTCTCCCCATTTTTTCATGGATGCCAACAGGAATCCCACGGCCGTTATCGATTACTGTAATGCTGTTATCTTCTTCAACAATGACGTTAATTTCCGTACAAAATCCAGCTAACGCTTCATCAATGCTGTTATCAACGATTTCCCAAACGAGATGGTGTAATCCTTTTGGACCGGTTGATCCGATATACATCCCTGGTCTTTTTCGTACCGCTTCTAACCCTTCGAGAACTTGAATTTGGCTTTCATCATAAACGACTTGTTCTCTTTGTTCCATCGTCATTATTGATCACCTACGCTTTCCTTTTCGAACAATACGTTCGAGGTTTATAGAAAAACTATCGTTTCGTCATTTGTCCAGAGACAACTTCATACACATCTGCCTCACGAATGACGCGATGCTCGATCCCATCTATGCTCGTTGTCGTTACAAATGTTTGTACTTTGCCTTGGATAGCATTTAACAAATGCGTTTGGCGAAAATCATCAAGCTCTGATAGTACATCATCAAGTAAAAGAATAGGGTACTCGCCAATTTCTGAAAAAATTAAATCAATTTCAGCTAGTTTCAATGAAAGAGCTGTCGTTCGTTGTTGACCTTGTGAACCGAACGTTTGCACATCTTTCCCGTTAATCGTAAACGATAAATCATCTCGATGTGGCCCAATGAGCGTTGTACCTCGTTCTATTTCTTTTGTTTTTATTTTTGCGAACTTTTCGTTATACACTTCTACTATTCTCGACCATTGTTGTTCGTCTAATACATCAACTGAAGGACAATAATGAATCCCTAATTGTTCATTGCCCCGGCTAATTTCAGCATGGATTGGTTTTGCCCACGTTTGTAACAATTCAATAAATTCATATCTTTTTAGAGTGATTTTTGCAGCGAGCTCCACAAGCTGTTCCGTAAGCACATCAAGAAACGTTTCGTCCGTCTGTTTTTTCGACTGAAGCAGTTTCAAATATTGATTTCTTTGTTGCAACACTTTTTGA
The DNA here is from genome assembly GCF_000833605.1 of Anoxybacillus ayderensis. GTDB lineage: Bacteria > Bacillota > Bacilli > Bacillales > Anoxybacillaceae > Anoxybacillus > Anoxybacillus ayderensis. The sequence continues at coordinate 7,220 of NZ_JXTG01000033.1, forward strand.
TATTGTCCGAGCTCGTGCATATAAACAGGTGATACTTGGCCAATTTCCATATCGATAAAGCGTCTTCGAATTTGTGGGCTCCCTTTGACAAGGTTTAAATCTTCAGGGGCAAACATGACAACGTTCATATGGCCAACGTAGCTGCTTAGTTTTGCCTGTTCAATATAGTTTAATTTTGCTTTTTTTCCTCTCTTCGACACGATCAACTGTAAAAAAATTTGACCGTTTTTCTTTTCTACTTTACCTTCTATTTTAGCATAATCTTCTTCCCAACGAATTAAATCTTTATCGTTTGTTGTTCGGTGTGATTTCGCCATCGACAAGACGTAAATGGATTCCATAATATTCGTCTTACCTTGAGCGTTTTCTCCTAAAATGACGTTTACATTATTTCGAAATTGCCAACAACCTTGCTCATAGTTCCGATAATTTTTTAAAGTTAATTGTTCTAAAAACAAAGGTGCCCCCCGCCTTTACGAACGAATCGTAAATGTACCAATTGTTTGAATATGAACAACATCTCCTACTTTCAACTTCCGACCGCGGCGTTGTTCCCGTTCACCATTAACGAGCACATCGTTTGTTTGTAAAAACCATTTCGCCATTCCACCTGTTGAAATGACGTTTGCTAGTTTTAAAAATTGTCCAAGCGTAATTGTTTCCGTTGAAATTTTTATTTCTTTCATGCATCATCCGCTCACTTTCTGTAAAAGTGTCCATTTTTCCATTGTACTAAAAAAGAAGGGGGAAGAAAAGGAAAGCTGCTAGATCTTCTAGCAGCTTTTTTAGTATGTGCGTACAGGCAAAATTAACTGAAGCATAGAGTCGTCATGAAGTGGTCGAATGACAAACGGCCGCATGGCACCAGTAAAACTAATTTTAATTTCCGCCCCTTCTAACGCTTTTAATGCATCCATCATATATTTTGCGCTGAAAGAAATTTTTAATTCTTCACCTTCTACCTGCTCACATTGTACTTCTTCGACCACTTTTCCGATTTCAGGTGAGTTCGACGAAATTTCAACGACTTTGTCAGACAATGTCGATAAACGAACAACGTTATTTCTTCCTTCACGTGCTAGCAACGATGCACGATCGATTGCTTGTAAAAACTCTTTTGTTTTGACAATCATATCTGTTTGGCTTTCTGTTGGAATTAGCCGAGATGTATCTGGATAGTTTCCGTCTAACAACCTTGAGAAAAACAATAAATGTTTTGTTTTAAATAACACTTGGTTTTCAGTTACGACAATATGAACAGGCTCATTTGATTCTTCAAGAATTTTATTTAACTCGTTTAAGCTTTTGCCTGGAATGACAATGTTGTAATACGCTTCTGATTCCGTTTCTACTTTTGCTTTCCGCATTGCTAGTCGATGACTATCTGTTGCAGTACACATCAGTTCATTATTTTCAATCCGCCAGTTTACACCTGTTAAGATCGGGCGTGTTTCTGAGGTAGACACCGCAAATACCGTTTGGCGAATGACATGTTTTAGTAAATCAGCTGGTACTTTAAACATGTTTTCTTCTTGAATTTGTGGTAGCCGTGGATATTCTTCTGGATCTAATCCATTCAAATGAAATTCGGTTTTTCCGGATCGGATCGTCGTGACGAATTTATCTTTTACTTCGATTTCTATCGTTTCTTTCGGTAACTTACGAACAATTTCACTAAAAAATCGTGCTTGTAAGACAACGCTACCTTGGGTAATGACGTCTACAATGACTCGATCTTCTTCCTCAGCTGGAATGAATGATTCGATCGAAATATCCGAATCACTTCCTGTTAAAGTAACGCCTTGTTTCGAGGCAACAATTTTAATTCCAGTTAAAATCGGAATCGTTGTTCGAGATGATACAGCTTTCATCACATCTTGTACACTTCTCACTAAGTGATCGCGATCAATAATAACTTTCACAAAGAAAACCTCCCTAATTTATTTATTATATTTTTTTAAAAAACTATTAATCATAGTACTAGGCGCTGTGATTATGTGGATAAGTGAATAAAACAAAGGAAGCACAGACTATCCACATGTGGACAGACTGTGCACAAACATAAAGCAGTTATTCACATTATTTCAGTTTCTCCATAATTTCTTTCAGCTGTTTTTGTAATTGAACGTCTGTTTGGATGAGTGCTGAAATTTTCTCGTGAGCATGGATGACAGTCGTATGATCACGCCCTCCAAATTCCTCACCAATCTTCGGAAGTGAGCAATCCGTCAGCTCGCGCGAAAGATACATTGCAATTTGGCGCGGAAATGCAACCGATTTTGTCCGTTTCTTTGCCTTAAAATCTTCGAGTTTCAAGTTGAAATGCTCCCCAACAACGCGTTGAATGTCTTGGATTGTAATGACTCTTGGTTTGGAGCTTGGAATGATATCTTTTAATGCTTCTGCTGCTAAATCTGCGTTAATTTCTTTGTTAATTAAAGAGGAGTAAGCAACGACGCGAATGAGTGCACCTTCCAATTCACGAATGTTCGAATCGATTTGATTGGCGATGTACAACATCACTTCGTTCGGGATGTCGAAGCCTTCCGCCTTTGCTTTTTTACGCAAAATGGCAATTCTCGTTTCTAAATCAGGAGGAGTGATATCCGTAATTAATCCCCACTCAAAACGAGAACGAAGGCGATCTTCTAACGTCGGAATTTCTTTTGGAGGTCGGTCACTCGATATGACAATTTGCTTACTTTCTTCATGTAATGTATTAAACGTATGGAAAAACTCCTCTTGCGTCTGTTCTTTTCCCGCAAGAAATTGAATATCATCTATTAACAGTACGTCCACGTTACGATATTTGTTGCGAAAATCATCTGGACGATTATCGCGAATGGCATTAATAAATTCATTTGTAAACTTTTCCGAAGATAAATAAACAACTTTTGCTGACGGATTATGTTCAAGAACGTAATGGCCGATTGCATGCATGAGGTGCGTCTTGCCTAGGCCTACACCACCATAAATGAAAAGGGGGTTGTATGCTTTGGCCGGTGCTTCTGCTACTGCTAAAGATGCAGCGTGGGCAAAGCGATTGCCAGATCCAATGACAAAAGTATCGAATGTATACTTTGGATTCAGCATACTTTGTGGAAATTCTGTTTGTTCGTCATCGTGTTTTCGCGGTTTGCTCGATGGTTTTAGATCAAATTCCTCTAGTGTTTGATGATTAGGGATCGTGCATTTAATTTTTAACTCTTCTCCGGTAATGTCATAGAGCGTTTGCTCAATGAGCCGTGTGTAGCGCGATTCGAGCCAATCTTTTGTGAATTCGTTTGGAACGGTAATAATAAGGATGTCGCCTTTTAGCGAATGAGCAGATGTCGATTTTAACCACGTTTCAAAGCTCGGTTTGCTAATTTTTTTCTCAATCTCGGCTAAAGCTTTATTCCATAAGTCCGAAATATTTTCCACGCCGCTCTCCCTCCTTCTCCGCGCGGGTGTTCAACATTTGTACAACTTTGTCTATAAAAAAAATTTTTTTCGACAGTTTTCACCGGTTGTGGACAAATATTTACACAGGATGTGGACGGAACTGTCCACACATTATCCACATTTTGTGGATAATGAAAAAACTTATAGAATTATCCAGAGTAAAAACAACAATATAATAGCAGATAAATACTTATGTTGCAATGGGTTTAAAAGATTATCCACAAAACGAAAAAGATGTGAAAAAAATTTATCCACAAGGTTATAAGATGTGAAAAACTTGTCGATAAATGTTGTGGATACGAAAAAAACGACAAAAATTTTATCCACAACAATAATCACAACATAGTCAAAAAAAGATACTCCTGGAGTAGTTGACATTTCTCTAAATTTCTCACTATAATTAGAAAGACTGTCTTTTAACAGTTATTCCTCAGGGAGGTGTCATATATGAAAAGAACGTATCAACCAAATAAGCGGAAGCGTAGTAAAGTACACGGTTTCCGTGCGCGCATGAGCACAAAGAACG
>NZ_JXTG01000034.1 GCF_000833605.1 Anoxybacillus ayderensis
TAGCCCTTATCACGTATTGCTTACATGTTCTCATTCAATTGGAGATGAAAAGTAAGAAATCCCTACTTCGAATTACTCGTTGGTTAAAGAGAGCTCTGTGGAAACCAGCTTATGTTTGGTTGCGAAAATTTGATGGGCGAGCCAGTCCATAATCTCCCTTTTGTCGTTGTCGCTCTGATTTAACTGTATATATTTACCAAATGGACAGTGCCGCCTTTCTTTAGGTTTTGTCTTTTTGGCACAAATTCACAAAAAATAATTAACAGAAAATTCTAACTATATTTATGCAATGCTAATGAGGGTTTATGAACAATTATTGAATACAGAAAGGTAGAAAACTAGTTTTATAATTACATGTTCATTAATTGATGAGTTTTGGAGCATTCCCAAAAACGGAATTGTCTGGAAACCGGCGTATATCTGGATACGAAAGTGAAGGAAAAGCCATTCCTTAATAAAACGAAATATCGTCGTCACACAGGGTCTAATCGTAAATATTTTCCACACTAGTGATATAATTTATTTAAATAAAAGGTTGTAAAAAGCTGTTAAAAATTCCCTGTATAAAAGAGACAGTTTTTTTGAAGCAAAAAAGAACATACGTTCTAAAAATTTTGATAAAATGCGAGGTTTTATGAGTGAAAATTAATAAAAACGTCATAGAAAGTCAAAATTTTATTAGGTTTCTAGAAAATGAAAAAAATAACATTATTTATCTAAAATATGTGTGCGAACCTAGTGAAAAAAATGCAATAGAATTAAATGAAGCATATAAGAAGTTCGAGAGACAATTAATGGTGAGAGCTTATTTGAAAAAGGCTATTTATTACGAAGCTAAAAGGTTTGACCAAAAAGTTAGAAGTAAAGAACAAATAAATATATCAATCGATAAGAATCTTGATGATGGTACTACTCTAAGAGATTTTTTAATAGATGAAAAGAATATTCGAACTTATGAGGAAATGTGGGATACGAAGTTAGAAGAAATTTTCGAAAATATTAGGTTACATCACGCAATTAATAACCTCACTTGTAAGCAAAAAAAAATCTTATATCTGTTGTATATAAAGGAATTAAGCGAAAAAGACGCTGCGAGTCAGTTAGGAGTAACTCAACAAGCGATTTCTAAGGTACATAGAACAGCTATTAATAAATTAAGGGAGGTGATGAAATGATAGAAGGGCTTGAATGGGTACAAGTCATAGGTAATTTCGGGTTTCCAGTAGCAATTACGATTTATTTATTAATACGATTTGAAGGAAAAATAGATAAGCTGAGAGAGTCAATCGATGTCCTTTCGGACAATGTTAGCAGAATTAAATGAAGCAGGAGCAAGGAATAGAAGTCAAAGTAAGGTCGGTGGTAAAATGGTGAGTAAAGTTCAAGGAAATTTTGAATTAAGAATGGAAGAAAAAAATAAAATTATAGAAACACGGCTGTTGATTATCCAAAATTAGGCATACTACTCCCATATATTCGGGCATACTCAAATAAGACAGCTGCCATCTCGGATTTCCATTCGAGAGGAAGTTGCCCAGAGAAAAAACGACGGACAAACGAAAGAAAGGTAAGGGACGAGGTTGTCCGTTTTTCCGTTCGATGATATAGCCATCTCAGTAACACATAAGCGATAAATGCCGCAAAAAGTTGGTTGTATACCGCATGCTCGTTGGTGCCAAATAAGGTCGGAACGTTTAGATATTGCTTGATCCATCGGAAAAACACTTCCACTGTCCAACGTTCTTGATACATCTCGGCAATCTTTTCCGCCGATGCCTCTAAGACGTTCGTGACCACACGGATTTCATGCCCGTTCGCATCCTGAAAGATCACGACGCGATGGCGCTTTTTGGAACGACATTGTTTCGTTCCTAACTGGCAAGTAAAATCCGCCACAATAGAAGAAGAGGAGGAAGAAAGGCGCTTTAGGCTCTTTTTTTGATGGATCTCGACATTGTCTTTCATCCGAATCACAAACGGTTGCTTCTGTTCGACAAACCGATCGAGGCGTTCAATTTTAAAGTACGCTCGATCTTCGACAAGAACCGTTTGTACGTCTGTGAGCCGCTCTCCCACCGGTCCATCGTGGCGCAACCCTACGGTTTCTACGATGTCGCTCGGCATTTGTTGCTCAGGGGAATACGCGACGTGCATTTTCACTCCGGATCGTTCCCCATGATAGGGTGCCCATGTCAGGCGGTTTTTCCCCACGGTGACGGTCGTGGAGTCTACTATACGCAATGCTTTTGGAAAGCGAAGCGAACGGCGGGTTTGGCGATTGCACTTAGAAACAACCAAAGCAAATAAGCGCTTCATCACCTCGTACGGAACTTCTTTCGCTTTCTTAGAAACCGTCGAGTAATGAAATGTCGGCAATCCGTACATTTTCGCCACATCGGCACCATGACGGAAACTTTTCCATTCGTGAAGTGCCGCCAGCAGAAAAAAATCAACCAACGTGCGCACCGTAAACGTCCGCGAAGTGTCATGGTAGCCAACGGCTTCGGTAATCGACTGGAGATCTTCATCAGAAACAATTTTTTGCATCAAATTTGGGAGTGTGGTATACTTGTGCATAGAGAGCACCTCCTATATACATCCAAATTGACATTTTAACCTCTGATTTACGCAGTACACCCGATGCGACGCAACACCTCATCCGGGTGTTGTAGAACGTACTGTTCAAAACGAGTAATGGATTGGGCAATATCGTTTTGATCCTTGTGAAAAACGTTGGCAATCACTTCATCTTTCAACCACTTCCACAGCCGTTCAATCGGGTTCAACTGTGGGGAATACGGTGGCAAAAAGATGAAATGAAAAGCATCGCCTTCCTCGCCATCAAGAAAGGCTTGTACCATCTTGGCATGATGAATACGCGAATTGTCTAACACAAGCACGAGGAATCGATCGGCATATTTCTCTTTCAATCGGCGCAGAAAGTAGAGGAAGGTTTCGGCATTGGCGGATGATGCACGATGAAACACTACATCGCCTTGTTGAACATCGACGGCGCCAAAAATAGAAACGTGGGCGTGGTGACCATAGCTTGGCACTTGTTTTTGATTTCCTACTTCTGCCCATGTCGTACGAAGCGCTTGATACGCACGAACATGCGTTTCGTCCACATAAAACATAGTGACGTTCTCGGTGATTAGTTTTTTTTTATAAATTCGAGTTCCTTTTGAAAAGCAGCTTGATGTTCTGGATTCCCTTTCACAAGCTTATACGTCGGACGTGTCCATGACAAACGAAGACGATGCAATAACTTACGAATGCCTTCACGTGACATCGAAACGCCATAGGTATGTTGGATGTAGGATTGTAAAATACGCGTGTTCCATGATGAAGCAATGCCCCAGCCAGCATCCGCAGGTGTAGTAGTTAACACGAGTTGTCTAATTTCTTGTTGTTGTTCTTCCGTCAGAAATGGCACGCGACCAGGCGGCAACCGACGATCGAGTAGATGATCGAGCCCTCCTTCATTAAAACGTGCAACGTAGAGGGCAACAGATTGACGGCACAGATTGACCATTTTGGCCACATCTTTGCCAAGATGACCTTCCATGACGAGACGAACAGCGGTCACCCGAACGCGAAGCGAAGCATCTTTGATTTTCCGTTCTTGTTTCCGAAGTGTTCGAGGCGTCCAACCGTGATCATTTGTAATTTTAAGACGTTTCATGTCATTTCCGCTCCTTTTACACATGAGTATTTAGGAGCAGTATAGCCATGGAAAAGGGTGTTCATACAGAAGTCATTACTTTAAAGTGCATGTATATAGATTTGTTTGTGTTGTTACTTACATTCTACAGGAAAGGTGCTCTTTTTTCTATGTTTTTTATGGATATTATTGGTTAATCAACACGCCTGCAAACTTAAAATTAAAGGAGTGTTATTATGTCTTATTCATTTTCTATGAAAACTGTTACTGATGTAGGGAATCCTAATGTTAAATACAATTACGCTGTAATTACAACTGAAATTGAGAATGCAAAACCAGAAATTATTAATAAACGACTTATTGATGTACCGCATATTGGTATTAATGGTGGTTTCTTTGAAGGTAGTTACACTAGTCCTCCAACATCATTGAAATCTATTAGCTTTTGGAAGGGTGATACAAAACAATATCAATACAATGGGACTTCATCAAATCAGATTTCTCGTAAAACATTTATTTCTTATTGGCAGGATGGGCGATATAGAGCTGACTATCGATATGTAAAAAATTTAAATGAAGCTTTGGGTAATTATCCAGCAGGTTATGTTAAAGCTGTAATAGGTGGGAATGACTATAATTTAGATAGTTGGGGTTCTACAGCTTATTATGTTGCTTTGAATCGTACTGTTTTAGCGTGGGATAATGCGAAAGGGAAAGCTTATATGATTGTTACCCATGACAGAAATGTAAATATTCCTGTACTTAAAAATCATATGACACAGATGGGATTTAACCCTGTAAATTCAATTGTGTTGGATGGTTCTTGTTCGAGTAAAATGCGTGTTCCAGTTGGTGGAGTTGTTAAATATTATGGCTGCGACACTGAAAATCGTTATATCGGAAATATGATTCGTGTCTATGGAAGTGACCATTTCGGTTAATAGAAAGGGTATAAGGTTGAGATTTTATATAATTTTTTCTATAATTATTTTTATAAACCAGTCTAGACTGGTTTATAAAAACTAATCGAGGTAGCTTAAATGAAAAAAAGTTATAAAGTAATGATACTTTTATTGCCGATAATAGTAGCTTTAGTTACTACGTTAAGCGTTCAATTCATTGAGGGAACTTTGAAATCGGAGTTACTTCACTTTACGATGTTTGAAAATCTAATGATGTTTACAATGATCTTTTTAACAATCTATTTATTTACTATTGCTTTTGTAGTACCTATTAATATTTATATAACTAAGAAAATTGATAATAAATTAATATCATTTGTTTTATTTAATATTGTAGGTTTAATTTTAATAGGTTGCGTTGATATTTGGGTATTAAAAAATTTTGAATTAAAGTCTTTGTATCTAATTTTCCCACTATTTGCAGTTCTATCTTTGTTTCAGTCGAATTCTAAAAGTGTTTAACAAAATATATATCAGAGAAGGATGACCGATTAGAGTTGTCCTTTTTTGTTTTATAAAAACGTTCAGATTTTTTAGGAAAAAACTAGGGTCCTGCCGACAAACGGCATTTATCTATACTTAGGACTAAAAAAACCTTGATTTGATAAGGTTTTTACATTAAGGACATGTGAACAACGTATTATTCTTAAAATCGAGTCTCCCTACACGAATTCTACAACAGATCGTTGCCATGAATGCAACAAGAACGCCTTAAGGCGTTCTAATGAATTAAAAGGCATAGGTTATTCAAATAAGATTAATTAATTTTAATGCCTTCTCGTTATCAAGTATTCAAAAAGTGACTTTTTACTCTATTTTTCGTCTCAATAAATTCCTTAATGTATAATATTTGTGTTTTGTCGGTAGGATCTCTTATTGAAAAAGATTATATTGCCTCAGTCTGTAATAAAGCCGATGATTCCTTAGCGTAGGAACAATCGGCTTTTTTTATGTCGAAATTTGCTTAGCGTATGTTTTGCGCTTTTTGTTGGTAGGACCCCGTTCTGAAGTCACATTGATGCAACGGAGCCAACGACTATTAAAAACATATGAGCCAGAAGTTTCAGAGGCGATGACAAAAGCGCTCACGACTCAAGGCATCCACCTCCTCACAGGAGCGTCCTTTGAACGCGTCGAACAAGACGGAAACGTCAAAAAAATATATATAGAAGTCGATGGAAAAAAACAGGTGATCGAAGCGGACGAATTGCTGATTGCCACTGGGAGAACACCGAATACTGCAGCGTTACGTTTAGAAGCGGCTGGGGTGAAAACGGGTTCGCGTGGCGAAATTATTGTTAATGACTATTTACAAACGACAAATCCGCGCATTTACGCAGCGGGAGATGTCACACTCGGCCCACAATTTGTTTATGTCGCCGCATACGAAGGAACGATTGCCGCAGCAAACGCCGTTGGTGCCCAAAATAAAAAAGCTCAGCTTGACACCATCCCAGCGGTTACATTTAGTTCTCCGGCGGTCGCAACGGTTGGACTAACGGAACAGCAAGCAAAAGAAAAAGGATACGAAGTAAAAACATCTGTTTTGCCGTTAGAAGCTGTCCCGAGAGCAATTGTCAATCACGAAACGATCGGTGTCTTTAAACTAGTGGCAGATGCAAAAACAGGGAAATTGCTAGGAGTCCACATTGTAGCAGAACATGCGGGAGAAGTCATTTATGCAGCGACACTCGCGGTCAAACTCGGCTTAACGATAGACGACCTTCGCGAAACGCTCGCGCCGTACTTAACGATGGCAGAAGGATTAAAACTAGCGGCGTTAACGTTCGACCAAGATGTCGAAAAATTATCTTGTTGCGCAGGATGAGCCACTTCCATGCAGAAGCGGCTCTAGTTTTTTTTCTTATCTAACGCTTGTTTTAACAAATCTCCTAAGCTTGTACCAAACGAATCATTCTCGGCACTATATTTTCTCAGTAGTGCCCGTTCTTTTTGGCCAAGTTTTGTTTTTTTCTGTTCTTCTGCTTTTTCAATAACATTGCAAGGGCGGCATTGAAAGTAGATACCTGCTTTTCCTTCATGAATTTCCATCCGTTTTTTGCATTGTGGGCAGCGACGATGCGAAAGTTTTGGATCTTTTCGTTTTCGGAATCGGCAGGCCATATTCGCGCATACAAGCAGACGTCCTTCTTTTGTTGCCCGTTCTTTTAAAAACGACCCGCATTCTGGGCACATCGAGCCAGTTAAATTATGGGCGCGATACGTTCGATCGCTTTGTTTGATTTCCGCCACTAACCGCTCCGTTTGCTTGCGGATGTTTTGGAGGAACGTTTTCGGATCACCATTCCCGCGGGCAATTGCTTCTAATTCTTTTTCCCACTTTGCGGTCAACTGTGGCGATTTTAATTCCTCGTTCACGAGTTCAATTAATTGTTTTCCTTTCGGTGTCGGATAAAACCGCCCGTTTTTTCGCTCGACCGTTTCCGTTTCGATAAGGCGTTCAATAATGTCAGCCCGCGTCGCTGGCGTACCGAGTCCGTATTTTTCCATTTGTGACAACAAGTCGGCTTCGGAACAGCGAAGAGGCGGTTCTGTTAGCGTTTCTTTTTTCTCTAGCCTAACAGAAACCGTTTGGCCTTTCTTAAAAATAGGGAAAGTCATTTTCTCTTCTTGCTTTTCTAGAATGCATCGAAACCCGGCGTTCACTACTCGCGTTTCGCGTGCGATAAACGTTTCGCCGTCGATTTCAAAAACAGCTTGAACGGTTTCATATTCGCACGCTGGATAGAAAAGTGCTAAAAAGCGACGAGCGATTAAATCATATAGTTTTCGTTCATCGGCAGAAAGCTTGCCGACATCCAGCCGCTCTTCCGTCGGGATAATCGCGTGATGATCGGTTACTTTTTTATTATCAAATACCCGCTGAGCCATCACTTTCCCTTTATGTTTTAAAAGCGAAGCCATTTCGTCTCCGTATCCAGATTTCATCGCCTCTAGCCGCTCAAGCATCGTGTTTTCCATATCGGTCGTTAAGTAGCGCGAGTCGGTGCGCGGATACGTGACGAGTTTATGCTGTTCATAGAGCCGTTGTAGCACGCTTAACGTTTTTTTCGCAGAAAAGCCAAATCGTTTGTTTGCGTCCCGCTGCAGTTCCGTTAAGTCGTAAGGGAGCGGCTGCTGCTCTTTTTTTGTTTTTCGTTCAACAGAAATAACCGTTGCTTGCTTGTTTTTTAGTGTTTCATATAGCTGTTCCGCTAGTTCTTTCGAAAAAATTCGTTTTTCCCCGTTACGCTCCCAAACAGCAGGAACAGACCCGACGTTGGCATGAATCGTCCAATATGGCACCGGTTGAAACGACTGAATTTCTTTTTCCCGCTCGATGATCATCGCAAGCGTCGGTGTTTGGACGCGGCCTGCGGAAAGCGGTTCATTGTATTTGGTCGTTAACGCTCTCGTCACATTTAATCCAATCAACCAATCCGCTTCTGCCCGGCACACCGCCGATTCATATAACCGATCAAACTGTTTCCCCGGTTTTAAATGTTGAAACCCATCGCGAATCGCTTGGTCGGTTTGGGACGAAATCCAAAGGCGAAGGAACGGTTTTTTCCAACGAATTTTTTGCAAAATCCACCGTGCAACGAGTTCGCCTTCCCGTCCGGCGTCGGTGGCGATGATGCAGTTTTTAATGTCTGGGCGTTTTGCTAGTGTTTCGATAGCGCGAAACTGATGGCTCGTTTGTCGAATGATGTTCAGTCCCGTTTTTTCCGGAATAATCGGCAAATCTTCTAGCCGCCACGTTTTATATGCTGGGTTATAATGCTCTGGCATCTTCAATTCAATTAAATGCCCAAGCGCCCATGTGACAATATAGTTCGGTCCTTCCAAGTAATGTTTATGTTGTTCCCGACAGCCAAGTACGCGGGCAATTTCTCGTGCCACACTCGGCTTTTCGGCAAGAACTAGTGATTTCATTCGTTTTCCTCCTAGCCACAAGACTACTTGTTCAGTATAGCGGAAAGGGGGGAGTTTTGCACCTTTCATATTTCAAACGAGTTAAGAAGTGTGATAAAATAGGAAAAATAGGATGAAGTGGGGATGTATATGGCAACGATTGAAGATTTTTTAAACTAGAGATTCGCATCGGTACAGTTGTAAAAGCAGAACCGTTTCCGGAAGCGCGCAAACCGGCAATCAAATTAGAAATTGATTTTGGCGAACTTGGCGTGAAACGCTCCTCCGCACAAATTACGCGGCGCTACGAACCGGAACAGTTAATCGGGCGGCAAGTCGTCGCCGTCGTCAATTTTCCGCCGCGGCGCATCGCCGGCTTTTCCTCCGAAGTATTGGTCCTCGGCGGCATTCCGGAAGAAGACGATGTCGTGCTTTTACAACCGGACGCACCTGTGAAAAACGGAACGGTGGTGGGGTAATTATTACACCAGCAAGAACATCGAGAAGAAGGAGACAACCTTCGTAATTATCTTTATGTACAAAAAACGGGGGCTGTATAGTTAGGGAATGTGGTCGGAACGATTTATTAAAAGTTGTTGAGGTTTATTAAGAAGGGGGGGCTAGTTTGAATCCTGAAAAATACATCGTCCAGAAACACCCGATTTGGGAAGTATGGAAAACAGCGGCGCGGTTAGGATTGGTTTCTTTCGGTGGGCCTGTCGCTCACTTAGGGTATTTTCGTGAAGAGTATGTGAAAAGGAAACAATGGATGGATGAGAAAACATATGCTGATTTAGTTGCGTTATGTCAGCTACTTCCTGGACCGGCGAGCAGTCAAGTCGGGATTGGCATTGGATTTTTGCAAGCAGGGATGCTCGGGGCGATTGCGGCATGGATAGGATTTACGCTTCCGTCGGCATTGATTCTTTTATTGTTTGCCTATTTTTCCAAAGGGATTGCTATCGATTGGCTGCATGGATTGCTCGTCGTAGCGGTAGCGGTGGTTGCTCATGCCGTATGGGGAATGGCAAGGGCGTTTGCTTCCGATCGTTCGCGTGCGACGATTGCCGTTGCGGCGGCTATTTTGTCTTTTTTGTTTCCAAACGCTGGAGGACAAGTTGTTATCATTATTGTTGCTGGGATGTTAGGAAGCCTTTTGTATCGGAGCCATTCGCCCACAGCGGTTTCGTCGATTTCTATTTCTTCAGGAAAAAAAGTGAGCTTTTTACTTATATTTTTTATACTGCTTGGGCTGCTTCCGCTTGTCGCACAATTGACGAGTTCTCCGCTTGTCGCGCTTTTTGACAGCTTTTATCGCGCAGGGGCGCTTGTTTTTGGTGGAGGACATGTAGTACTTCCTTTATTACAAGCGCAAGTAGTGACGAAAGGATGGGTAACAAACGAACAATTTTTAACGGGATACGGAATGGCGCAGGCAGTACCGGGACCGTTGTTTACGTTTGCTACATATTTAGGGATGGTAAGCTTCGGATGGAAAGGGGCAATTGTCGCAACGATTGCGATTTTTCTCCCGTCTTTTCTATTAGTCATCGGGACGCTTCCGTTTTGGGAATGGATTCGTCAGCATGCACGGTTTCAAGCGGCATTCCATGGCATTCACGCGGCGGTGGTAGGCATTTTGCTTGCGGCGCTGTATCATCCAGTATGGACAAAAGCCATTCAAACCCCGGCGGATTTTTGCCTTGCATTAGCGGCGTTTTGTTTACTAGCGATTTGGAAATGTCCGCCTTTGCTTGTTGTTATCGTCTCCGCTATCATTGGCGCGTTTATCTAGAAGGGGAATCGAAATGGGACGCATTATTTTTCATATCGACTGTAATTCGTTTTTTGCTAGTTGCGAAGAGGCGTATGACCCGTCGTTAAAAGGGAAGCCTGTTGTTGTTGCAGGCGATCCGAAAGAACGAAGGGGGATTGTGCTAGCAGCAAATTATCTCGCAAGGCAGCTTGGCATTTATACGACAATGCCGCTATGGGAAGCGAAGAAAAAGTGCCCGTCTCTTATTGTGCGAAAACCGAACTTTTCGCTTTACCGCGCAATCAGTCAACAAGTGTTTGAACGTTTACAGCGCGTTTCTCCGCTACTTGAGCGGGCCTCTATCGATGAAGGCTATTTAGATGTTACAGAAATGGCATCGGTACATCCACCTGAATCCGTGATGAATTGAAATCGACTTTGATTTTGTTGTAATTTTGATGGATTGATAATCCATAAAACCCTTTTTATGCTTATGACCTATGTCATCTCTATTTCCGAAAATGGAACAAATCTCTTTTTTAGGTATACGAACCAAAAAAATAGACAAAAAAGCCCAGGGAGTGACGTTGGACATCAGTGCTCGAACATTCGTTCGTTATCTTGCCTCTCTCCATTTCTGATAGACGTTCAGTAGGGGCTCGCTATAGCCACTCCTTCGCGTCAGTTTCATCCAGATCTGTCGTGAT
>NZ_JXTG01000035.1 GCF_000833605.1 Anoxybacillus ayderensis
GACTGCGGTACTTGTTCTTCCCTAACAACAGAGCTTTACGACCCGAAGGCCTTCTTCGCTCACGCGGCGTTGCTCCGTCAGACTTTCGTCCATTGCGGAAGATTCCCTACTGCTGCCTCCCGTAGGAGTCTGGGCCGTGTCTCAGTCCCAGTGTGGCCGATCACCCTCTCAGGTCGGCTACGCATCGTCGCCTTGGTGAGCCGTTACCTCACCAACTAGCTAATGCGCCGCGGGCCCATCCTGTAGCGACAGCTTGCGCCGCCTTTCAACGAAAGACCATGCGGTCTTCCGTGTTATCCGGTATTAGCACCGATTTCTCGGTGTTATCCCCGTCTACAGGGCAGGTTGCCCACGTGTTACTCACCCGTCCGCCGCTAACGATTCAAAAGCAAGCTTTTGAATCGTCCGCTCGACTTGCATGTATTAGGCACGCCGCCAGCGTTCGTCCTGAGCCAGGATCAAACTCTCCATAGAAAAGTTATCCTTAGCTTTTGTACGCTTTTCGCTTCGTTCAGTTTTCAAGGAACATCTCATCGCTTTTGAAGCGACCTTTTTAATGTAACATTTACTGTTTTCTTCGTCAACACTTTTTTGCTTTTTCTTTTTTCATAAGTTGCTTGTTTCAACCAGCAATAAGTATATTATCAAAAACAAATTTGCTCGTCAACTGTTTTTTTTTAAAAAAATAAGGCTTGGAATTTATGATCCAAGCCCACAACCCTCATGAATATATAATTACTCAACTAAAAATGCAAAGTATAGAATGAAAATAACGAATAAACCATACATAATCGGATGAACTTCTTTCCCTTTCCCTTTTGCAATCATTGTAATTGGATAGAAAATAAACCCGATCGCAATTCCTGTTGCAATACTATATGTTAAAGGCATTGCAATTAGCGTTAAAAATGAAGGAACAGCAATTTCAAAACGAGTCCATTCAATTTTTCCAAGAGATGATACCATAAGTACACCGACAATAATTAATGCTGGCGCTGTAACAGGTGCTGTTACAACCGATAGTAATGGAGAAAAGAACAAGGCAAACAAAAATAAAATGGCTGTTACAACAGAAGCAAAACCTGTACGCCCACCTGCTGCTACTCCAGCTGATGACTCAATGTACGATGTAGTAGTTGACGTACCTAAAATTGCCCCGACTACCGTTGCACAAGAATCCGCAAAAAGCGCTTTCCCTGCCCGTGGCAATTTATTTTCCTTTAATAAACCTGCTTGATTCGCCACAGCAACTAACGTTCCTGCTGTATCAAAGAAATCGACGAATAAGAATGTTAACACAACCGCCAGCATTTTTATATTAAAAATTTGATCGAGATGTTCAAACGCTACCCCAAACGTAGGTGCAAGACTTGGTACAGAACCTACTACCTTTGTTGGCACATCAATTAAGCCTGCAATCATTCCCACAATCGCAGTAACGACCATGCCAATGAAAATTCCACCGTTTACGCCGCGAACCATTAAAATAACAGTAACAATTACACCGAAGATCGCCAATAATGTATTTCCATTTGTCAAATGTCCTAATCCTACGAGAACTGCATCGTTATTTACAATAATACCTGCGTTTTGGAATCCGATAAACGTAATAAATAATCCAATCCCTGCTCCAACTGCATATTTTAAGTCTTCTGGGATCGAGTTAATAATTTTTTCACGTACACCACTTAATGTTAGTAAAATAAAAATAAGTCCAGACATTAAAACACCAGATAATGCTGTTTGCCAAGGAATGCCCATCGTCAATACAACAGTAAAAGCAAAGAAAGCATTTAATCCCATCCCCGGGGCAAGCGCAATCGGATAACGTGCTATTAACCCCATTAATAGCGATCCAACAGCGGCCGCAATCGCCGTCGCGGTAAATACAGCCCCTTGATCCATTCTCATTTCATTTGGTAAATCTGGCACCGCACTTAACGACAAAATAGACGGATTAACAAACAAAATGTAAGCCATAGATAAAAACGTCGTTAAGCCTGCAATAATCTCTCTCTTATAATTTGTACCAAGCTCATCAAATTGGAAATACTTCTTAATCAATTTCAGTCCCTCCATATGTTGTTAATAAAAAGAAAAACGCTTCTAGCAAACTACCAGAAGCGTTGACTATGATGCATAATGCACAGAACATAGAGAGGAACCAAGCAGATTCCTCTCCCCCACATTACACATCGTAGTCAAGCTATTTACGGTAGCTTGGTAGAGACTCTCGAGCCATATTCTCGAGATTATACGATGTATCCTCTATTTATTTTACACATACATTCTATCAAGCACATCCGACAAAGTCAAGGTAAAAAACGAACATTTTTTATATAAAAAAACTTTTTGTTCGTTTTTTACTCCCATTCGATCGTTGCTGGTGGTTTGCTTGTAATATCATACACAACGCGGTTGACGTGAGGCACTTCATTAACAATGCGCGTTGAAATGACTTCAAGCACATCCCAAGGAATACGTGCCCAGTCTGCTGTCATGCCATCAATTGATGTCACTGCACGAATACCGACCGTATAATCGTACGTACGTGCATCTCCCATCACTCCAACGCTACGAATGTCAGGAAGGACGGTGAAGTATTGCCAAATATCACGATCAAGACCTGCTTTTTTAATTTCCTCACGCAAAATGGCATCCGATTCACGAACAATATTTAACTTTTCTTCTGTCACTTCACCTAACACGCGAATACCAAGTCCTGGTCCCGGGAACGGTTGACGCCATACAATTTCATCTGGAATACCTAATTCTGTACCGAGCGCTCGCACTTCATCTTTAAAGAGCGTATTCAATGGCTCGATTAATTTAAACTTCATATCTTCTGGTAAACCACCGACATTGTGATGAGATTTAATCGTTTGGGCTGTTGCTGTGCCGCTTTCAATAATATCAGTATACAACGTACCTTGTACTAAAAATTCGATGCCATCTAGCTTTGCTGCTTCATCATCAAAAACGTAAATAAATTCATTTCCGATAATTTTTCGTTTTTGCTCCGGGTCGGTTACCCCTTTTAATTTTGATAAAAAGCGCTCTTGCGCATCCACTTTAATAACGTTCATATTGAATCCTTCGCGGAATGTTTTCATGACGCTTTCCGCTTCCCCTTTGCGAAGGAGCCCGTGATCGACAAAAATACATGTGAGTTGATCGCCGATGGCGCGATGCACAAGCACAGCCGCCACGGAAGAATCGACACCGCCGCTTAACGCACAAAGCACTTTTTTATCTCCAACAAGTTCACGAATTTTGCGCACTTCGTGATCAATAAAGCTTCCCATCGTCCAATCGCCTTTGCATTCACAAATTTCAAACACGAATCGTTTTAATAGTTCATTTCCATATACTGAATGACGCACTTCTGGATGAAACTGAACGGCATAAAACTTTCTCGTTTCATCGCTCATCGCGGCAATCGGGCAAGATGGGCTTGTCGCGTCAACTGTAAACCCTTCTGGCGTTTTTGTCACCAAGTCGCCATGACTCATCCAAACAATTTGCTCCGTCGGTAAATCACTAAACAATTGCGACGGACGCTGCACCGTAATCGTTGCCTTTCCATATTCTCGATGCGTCGCTTTTTCTACTTTTCCGCCTATATGATGCGTCATCAGCTGCATACCATAACAAATACCTAAAATCGGAATACCTAACTGAAAAAGCGCTGGATCGCACGTAAACGATTGTTCATCATACACACTATTTGGTCCACCCGAAAAGACAATTCCTTTTACATTCATTTGTTGAATTTGTTCGGCTGTAATCGTATGTGGATGCAGCTCGCTGTACACACCAAACTCACGAATGCGACGCGTAATTAACTGATTGTACTGGCTACCAAAATCTAAAACGACGATCATTTCTTGTTGACTCAAACGAAATCACCTCATCTACATATAATAAAAAAAGCTAGCATTCATACCCTCTCATAAAAAAAACGAAGGCAGAATTCTAGCAATATAGAACACTGCCTTCGTAGTCGGGTCATTTACGGTGTCCCGGTAGAGACTCTCGAACCATATTATCGAGGATATACGAAGGTGCGCATCTTAAATTTTAATCCATTCTACCAACTTCATTCCTCGTCGGTCAAGATGCTGTCTTTTTTATTCAATTTTCTAACAATTAACAACAATATGTAACTTGCATATGATATATGAGCAAAAATTGTAGGAGAATGCACATGAATCAACCGAAAGCACTGATCGGTTCATTTACTCAAGCGATAGATACTGTTACTTCGGCCATTGCGAGCATTCCTTCTCTAAGCGACAAAAAACAGTTTGCTCTTGATTTATGGGGAAACGTATTGCAAGCGACAGGAAACGCCCTATAGGCAGAGGCCGAGATCCCTGATACACTATCAAATTCAAGCTATCGATAACGTAACCGTTGTTGCTGGACTATTAAACAAAGATGGAAGTCAACAGGAGATCACAGGAAATTGGTTACAATCGTTAGGACTCCTTTCATTCGCAGATGATTGGGGAAGTGAACAATCATCTCCATTAAGCCCCAGAAGAATGGGTGTGGACAAAACGGTCAGAAGATGGGGGCAAATGGCTATTGGAGCTGTTTTTTTTCGTGCGTGCTTCCAACTCTTGAACGCGGTACTTGAGTTGTTCATTTTCTTTGCGCAGCTGTTTGTTTTCTGTCAACAGTTGCTCAATGATTTGTTGTTGGTGAGTAATGAGCTGTTTTTGTTGTTGGACTTTGCCGATTAAGCTCTCAACTGTAAATACAGCTTGTTGTACCGTCAACATGCGATTCATCTCCTTGTCTATCAATATTCACATCATAGACAAGAAATACAAAAAATATTCAGCTCACTTTATGATGTGGCTGAATAGTTACGAGAATAGAAAGTAAAATTTGGATTTATACAATATATTTAATCATTGCGGTTTCATCACAACAATCAAGCTTGGGGCAATTCACACAGTCAATCCATACTTTTTCAGGTAAAGTTTCTTTTTCAGCAATTTCAAATCCACATTTTTTAAAAAACTCAATCTGATAAGTAAAGGATATTAATCTTTTAACTCCAAGTCTAGATGCTTCATTTATAATATGGTTTACTAGCATGCGACCTATTCCTTTACCCATATGATCTGGTGATACGACTAATGAACGTATCTCTCCAAGATCATGACCCAAAATATGCAATCCAGCAACTCCAACTATTTTGTTTTTCTCTTTTACGACATACATACACTGTAAATGCTGATATATTGATAATAACGAACGAGGTAAAACTAATCCTTTTTCAGCATATATTTGAATTAAAGCGTGTATATCTTTAACATCACTGGTAACTGCATTATAAATTTGCATAATTATCTCCTCATAATCGTATTATTTATATATAACCATAGAACTCTTTTTTTATAAATATACAAAATTTCTTTTTTATATGCAATTATAAATTTTTAAAGTACCCTATGAGAAGGGATGATTTAAGGTTGAGATCGACAAAAAGAAGTCCATCAAAAACGAAAAAAAGGGGCACTACTTTCTCTTAGTTCACTTTAAATCTATTTGGGTCATACCCACACTTTTCATGTTTTGACATGGGGTAAATCTTAAATAATAAGGCTATAAACATAGAAAATAATGCATAGATCAACCAATTCACCCATATTAAATCGATAGACTTAAACTGTTCAAATAAAGAACCACCTATCAAGTTCCCAAATAAACTACCTATTCCTGTACCTAAGGAAACAAAACCTAGGTAGCTTCCAGCTAATCCAGGTGGGGATATATTACTGGTTAAGTCGTCAATAGTTGGTATTATCAGTATTTCCGAAATTGTAAAAAATATAATGAAAGTAAAAAAAGCATAGATCGAAGGAAAAATAGATAGGCTAAAAAATGCAAATGCCATTAGTATCATGCCGAAAGTCAATATCAATGATTGATTGAATTTTTTATTCATCCACTTTACCATTCTGTATTGTAATATTATTACTAAAAAACCATTTATAGAAAACAGCAAACTAACAAGTGAATCAGAATTAAACCTAGTGGTAAAATCTAATGGGATAGTAATATATACCTGTGAATAAAGTGCCCAAAATCCACTATTTATAAGCATTAAAAATACAATTTTATAATCTTTTATTACCTTGTTTAACTGACTAACTATTTTCATATTTGAATTTATATTATTATGATTCTTGTCAACATACTTAAGAGCTAGAAGTAGAAATATAAAGTGGACTAAAGTAGCGCATAGGAAAACTATTTTAAATTCAAATTTATAAAGTAACCCTCCTAGAAGAGGGCCTATTGAAGCACCTATATTAACTGCTATACTTCGCAAAGCAAAGGCTTCAGATTTAACGGAATTAGGAACAGTTGCAATAATGGCTTTTGAAGCTGGAAAAAACAAAGCTCCCCCTATCCCTACAAAAATTGAAGAAATCACAAAAAACCATGAATTATTAGAAAAAGCAAAAGTCAAAAAGCCTATAATTCGTATCAACATTCCATAAATTAAACTGTTTTTAACCCCAAAACGGTCACTTAAAATTCCTCCAAAAAAAGTAAAACCTTGTTGCGAAATTGTCAAAACTGTTAAAACTAATCCAATTTGAAATACACTTAGTCCTCTATAATTACTTAAGTACAAGCTTAAGAGAGGAATAGCCATAAAATAACCAATTCCAATCAGCAGAACACCAAAAAGAACAATTCTAACCTCCGCGCTTAACTTTTTTATAGAATCTTTCATCTACAATCACTCCACGATAAACTTTACATGTTCTTCAACTTGATTAATAATTTGGTTTAATTCATTTAATGTCTTGCATTTTATACTATAATAACCTAATCTTGACCAACTATTAGTCATTTGATGTATATTTTGTCCAACTTTTAAATTAATCTCATAATTTGTTATTTGAGGTAAAATATCAAATATCTCTAATCCCTCTATTTTTATTAAACGACCGGGTTTGGGATTGAAGTAACGAATTGCCGTGATATATTGATTTCTGGTTGGAGGGTGGGAAACCATTTTTTGTTGAAGCACTTTTAAAAATGCATCATTAATGTTAAAACCATAAGCCTGTTCAATTAAAACGGGGATATAGTCCCCTGGAGTTCTTGCAGCGCATTCGATTAACTTAGGTCCTTCACTAGACATTTTCCATTCCGAATGGAATAGTCCAGCTTTTACTTCTAATCCAGACAATAATTGTTCTTTAGCTGCAATTAACATGTTACTATCTTCCTGGGATATCGGGGCTGGGACGGTATGTCCGATTTCAACAAAATATTTTCCTTTGGTAGTTTCTTTATAAGTAATATTATGAAAAATTGGCTTTCCTTCTGCCACGATTGTTTCTATAGATACTTCATAACCGTCAATATAATCTTCAACTATATATTCCCAATTAAAATCCCGATCAGCTATAAAAACATTTTCATCGGCTTCTATACATTCTTTCCAAGCACTTTCAATATCTTCAATAGTTTCTATACCAATAACACCTACAGATGCCCGACGGTTAGCCGGCTTTACCACTATCTTTGAACCTTTAAAAAAAACTTTTACATCATGAATATTTTTTACTTTAGAAAAATTAGGATGAGGTATACCTAGATTTTTACATTCTTTCCGTAATTCATACTTGTTAGTACAAGCTTTAACGGCTCTTTCTCCAGGAGTCAATAAACCGATTTTTTCTGCAAACTTATATGCACCTCTAACGGCATAATCACTCCCAGGTACTACTACATCAAAGCCTACTTCCTTATGCCATCTAATAGCTTGTTCCATAAATCCCTCACTTTGTTGGTAATCTCCGTAACGTACTTCTTTCAGAATTTTATTATGATAAGGATTATTTTTAAATAATTTTTCCTCTTCTAGCAAAAAAACTTGGTAATCGGTGTCTGCTCGCTCTAATGACGAAATGAAAGTTTTATTAAGGCCAATTAACAATACATTGACTTTCATTGAAATCCCCTCCAATTTAATAGATAATCTTTTCTCTTTACAAAAAAGTAAATTATTTTAAATAATTATATAGTTAATAGTAAATAACAAGAAAAATTAGACTATTTAATACGAAAAGAGGAGGAAAATATCTCCTCCTTAACTACCTAAAACCTAAAAAGTTATTTAATAATTTTTTCTTCATTCAACATCTAAAGAACGGAAACGCTCTCCTACCTCATTATGATATACTATAGGTACCTCAATTAATACAGGTTTATTTAATTTAATGGCTTTTTCTAAACTCAGTTCGAGTTCTGTTAAATTACTAGCATAGAATCCCTCACATCCGTTAGCTTTTGCTAGTTGGACAAAGTCCACTTTACCAAAATTAACAGCCGGAGGGTAAGTTTCTTGATGACCTAGACTTTGGTATAAACGTATTAACCCATTTGAATTATTATTTAACAAAACAATTACGATTGGTAAGTTATAACGAACTGCTGTTTCTAAATCTTGGCTGTTGGAATGAAACCCTCCGTCTCCACACACTAATATTACTAGTTCATCTCTGTTTGCCATTTTAGCGGCCATCGCTGCTGGTAGACCAAATCCAAAAGTAGAGCAACCTGCAGAAGTAATAAATCCGTTTGGTTTATTAATTTTACTAAAAAGTACTGCAAAATGACGGAAGAAACCAACATCACTCACTAGGGTGCCATTACCAAGTACTTTATTAATCTTTCCCATCACCTGATTTACAAGTAGACCTTCTGTATTTTCTGTTTGGTCTTCTAATAGTTCTTCAATTCTTTTGCGTACTCCGCTAATATCATGCGGTTTTTTTGGAGTGCATCCAATTAATGAGTTTTGTAAGTATTCCAAAGAATCTGAAATATTATTTACCACATCTACATCAGGTTTAAATTTTTGATAGGCTAAATTCGGGTAAGAAGCTATCCGAACTACTTTTTTTTCTTTTCCATGTTTCCACATGGATGGCCGCAAATCTTCGGCGTAATCATAGCCCACTGTTATAATAAGATCTACAGGGCCGAATATATTCCTGAATCCGTGACAAAACATCTTTACAATGGTCGCAAACCGTTGATACGATAAGGGAAAACGACGTTGACGATTCTTCATCAAGTAGGTGAATGTGATGAAAGATTTCCCGATTCGGTTTGTATTGACAGATGAAGCGATTACTCCAAGTGCTGGGCTTGCTCTCGTGGGCTACTTACTCCATCGAACGAAACTGGATAAACGGGTAAACGCACTTCGGCTTCCAACGGTTCGTCGAGAAGTGCACATTTCCCATAGCGATGTCATTCGCTCGATGATTGGCTTGCTTGCCACAGGA
>NZ_JXTG01000036.1 GCF_000833605.1 Anoxybacillus ayderensis
ACGAGCAACAGGCGAAACGACGTTTGGAGTCTTGGATTCATCGGTATTCGTTTTGTCCTTGTTCGGTTGTGCGCGCGATTGCAAAAGCGCTCGTCAAGCGAACAGAAGAAATCGTTTCTTGCATTTTATCCCCTTACTCGAATGGGAAAATGGAAGGAACGAATAACAAGATCAAGCTGATCAAACGTCGGGGATATGGATACAGAAATATCCAGCGTTTTGCATTACGGGTTCGGTTAGAAACGACTAACATACTTTAATGGCAGGTGCAAGTACATCTTTTGGTGATGAACCATTTTATTGTATTCACAATGATACTCGTTACCTTCTAAAATATACATATAGTCACGTTTTTCGAAAATGATAATATGCCATCCTTGTTCAAGGTCAAAGAAAGGTCGATCCATTGTACCGTTTGGAATATCATGTTCATCCCAACCGACTAATAATTGATCTACAAAATCCCACCATGGAAATGAAGTGAGAATTTCATTCTGCTTCGCACTATAGAAAAAAAGATGTTTTCCCCATGTCTTGTTACTTTTAACTGTCACTATGATTTCAAAGTCATCAATGATCGGAAACAACTTCAAATCTAGTGTTTTTAGGGAATTTTCACATACATTTAGCACCTTTTTATTGTTTAACGTCCGACTTTTTCGTCTACAATGGAACAACCCACTTCTTGTTCCTTCTACTAACATGATTTACCCCACCTTACCGAATCACTTCTAACACTTCCGCAAACTGCTTCTGCTCTCCATCCCATTTTGCCTCTTCCAACCGTAAATGAATCGGAATGTTACAATGAATGGCTGCGAGTTTGCGCGATAAATGAAGCAAGTCGAGATGTGTTGTTATTTTTTGTTGTTGCGCTTTTGTTAAGTTCGCTAAATTTTCGATGATTCCTTCAATTGATCCATATTGTTGAACGAGTTTAACCGCTTGTTTTTCCCCGATCCCGCGCACGCCCGGATAATTGTCGCTCGGATCACCCATAAGCGCTTTCACATCAATAAGCTGCTGTGGCTGAATCCCTGTTTCTTCAATAAAACGGTCGAGCGTATACGCTTCGTAGTTGCCGATTCCTTTTGCCAATAAGTAAACCGTGACATGCTCGGAAAGAAGCTGAAATAAATCGCGATCTCCGGTCATAATCGAAATGCGCATCTCCTCACGATATTGTTTCACAAGCGAGCCGATGCAATCGTCCGCTTCGGCATTCAGTACACCGATATTTGGGATACCTAACATCGCGACGACTTCTTTCGCCAAATCGAACTGTGGAATTAATTCATGCGGTGGCTCTCCGCGATTCGCCTTATAGTCCGGAAACCATTCGGTGCGAAACGTCGTACTTCCCATATCCCAACAACAAACGACATGCGTCGGTTGAAGCACATTTGTCGCCGCTTCGATATGCTTTACTACCCCATATACCGCATTCGTCGGCACCCCACGGCTATTCATCATCCATCTCGGCGCTGTTGCATAAAACGACCGAAACAATAACGCCATTCCGTCAATCAACAACAAATGTTCTCGTTCCATCACTCGTTATCCTTTCTATGTATCGATGAAACAAGTATAACAAAAAACCACCCCAGATGGGATGGTAGAAATAATGAAGCTAGCCTTCTGCAAATAATCTTCTTCCGATATCGTATCCAACTGCTCCGATGTAAATCGGTACGACAAAGGCAACAGACGGATAAAACGGAATGGATACAAGCGTTGCCACAATCAAAACGACTGCCGAATGAAATTTCTTATCAAAAAACAAAAGAACACCCTCTGTCACTATACAAACAAGCAAAATGAGCAACAACGCAATCGGAAAAACACCCCACGCAAAAGACCATGAACTGAATAGTGAAAGCGTCAAGAAAAACAATACAATCGACAGGAAAACTTTTTTGAAAAATAGTTTCATAACTCACTTCCTTTATCATCTGGATAAAAGAAAAAGAGTGGCAAACTCCTACGCTGTTTTGACTGTCCCCTTTTCTTCCAATCTGTGACCGAACGGACAATTTTTCTATCGATTAAGCAATATAATCTCCCTAGCCTCAATGTCTCTACTTTCTTTCCTTTGACTTATAGTCTGAGGAGTGGCAAGAATGACTTTCACTTTTACTTCTTCTGTAAAGTCGTCAACACTTAATTTGTTGCCATGTTCGTCACTGAATTTTGTTTGATCTGTGATTCGGACTGTACAAAGATAGCTTATATCCTCTACATTATTTTTCCTTTTCTTTACTTCATGGGAACAGTCCACGATAAAATAATTTTCTCCAATACTATAAAGCGTCCCTTCAAAAGACTTTGTTCCCGTGCAACCAATCAAGAGTAAACTAACCAAGACGAAAACAACAGTTTTAATCATTTGAATTGCATTCCTTTGTATGAAAAATAATTTTTTATAGGATTACATTTATCGAAAAAGACAACGCAACGCAAAACTCAGGGGGATGACAGGCACCGTTCCATTTTACCATTCAATAATATTAAGCCATCGCCGATCATGCTCCGTATCCTCATATTTCAATATCAAATGTCCTTGTTGGTCAAAATAGAGAAAAAGCGGATGGGGATCGATTTTCTCCTTTATTGTTTTCCATTTTCCATCATGTCTCTCATAAATGGAAACTTGACCTTTTTCATCCAAAAACGCTACTTTCCCTTTTGCAGCATCAAAATAGTGAATAATCCCATGCTTAACAGGAAACACAAAAAACTCTTTCTTTTTCACATCAAAATACCCAAACTTTTGATCATCTAAATATCGTAGATCGCGAAAATGGAGTGCATAAATCAACCCATTGTCATAAACTGCATGAGCAGGAAACGGAGCAGGGGCTTGGTACCTATTCGTAGTACCTGTAGGAATGTCATAAATATAATAATAACCTTTCCCATTTTCCGAATCGGTCCATACGACTTTGTCATCACGTAGTGAGACGAACTCGTTATACAGCCCTTGCGATACTGTGCGACCAATCGTTTTCGTCTGCCGTGTCGATAAATGATAAAGCTTCACTTGCCCAAATGATGCTCCCTTTTCTGTCCAAGCAACATTATCCCCATTTAATACCGGATCGAAGACAGTGGGGAAAGAAGAAGAAGATTCAGCAATTTGGAACGTTTCCCCTTTTTTCCGATCCATCCCCCAAATGACTGAAAGATCTCCAAAGGAGGTTGAATCCTCCCAAACAACCCAATGTTTGTTTGCCTGCACCCACTGTACAATCGCTTCCGAATGTTTAGAGCGAAATAACACGCGCTGTTCTTTTGTTTTCACATTCATAGAAATGAGTTCATTCACCGATGCACGGTTCGTTTTATCACCATTCACTCCAACAAATAATTCATCTCCTACTTTCGCAGCATGCGTCCAATTGGGAGAAGGAACATCCAGTTTTAGCAAGTTTGATTGCGTAGTAATACGTTCTGCTAGGTCTGATTTCTTTTCACTACACCCAACACATATGGAAACTGTCCCAGCAAGAAATAATAATAGAAAATATATTTTCTTTTTCATCATATCCCCTCAATAAGCCATAGCCATATTCGAGCCATTTAAATCTGCATTGTACACTGCTCGAAATACTCCATTTTCTGTTGTAGATCCTAGCGCTTCCCAATGTGTTCCATAATAATTTGTATCGTAATTCGGATCAACTATCCGAATCATTTTTTTGCCAGTAGCCTTTTCATACGAATATCCACTTACTGTAACATAGTACCTTAATTGCTTACCCTTATAGTAAGTTAAGTACTGTGTTTCTACCAACAAGATGGGCGCATTAGTTTGGTTTTTCAAATCGTTTTTTATTCGGGTTTCAAATGTATATAAAGGATTGGAAAGATTTGAGATATCAGCTGCCACGTATAAGCTATCCAATGAATAAGTGTCCTTGTAGCTATTTAATGCATTAGCAATCCCTGTAGTTGAACTTCCATCAGTCGTTGTCCCTATTTTACTTGCTAATGTCTGTTGACTTGGTAAAAGTATACTGGATTCTGATTTCGATTTATGGAAACTCAAGCTCTGTCTCGCAGAAGCTGGACCACACCAATATCCTTTTTCCTGCATATTAATTGTAACATTGATAGTATAAAATTCTCCTTCAGGATTTGATAGAATATTTATTCTTTCTTTCATCAATTCTTCTTGTTCCTTATCTTTTTGTTCTGCAAGTTGTAGCCACTTTTCATAATTTTCAGGAGTCAATGTCAAATCATCGACTGCAGCTCCCTGTTCCCCATGAACAATAGTAGGAAACAAAAATAGAAACAATAAAACTGTCAATCCTAACTTTCTCATCTCCTCATTCTCCTCCCACTAGAAATTTTTACATACATCCAAATTGACATTTTAACCTCTGTTTCACGCAGCACACCCGATGCGGCGTAACACCTCATCTGGATGCTGTAAGACATGTTGTTCAAACCGAGTAATCGACTGGGCGATGTCCTTTTGATCTTTATGCAGGACGTTGGCGATGACTTCGTCTTTCAGCCGTTCAATCGGATTCAAATGGGGCGAATACGGCGGGAGAAAAATAAAATGAAAGGCATCGCCTTCTTCGCTTTGAAGGAGAGCTTGCATCATGTTGGCATGATGAATACGCGCATTGTCCAACACAAGCACGATGAATCGATCGGAATATTTCTCTTTTAACAGGCGCAAAAAGTCGAGGAACGTTTCGGCGTTGGCGGATGATGCGCGATGAAACACGACATCGCCTTGTTGCACGTCGACGGCACCAAAAATGGACACATGGGCGTGGTGACCGTAGCTTGGTACTTGTTTTTGATTCCCTACTTCTGCCCATGTCGTACGAAGCGCTTGATAGGCACGAACACGCGTCTCATCGACATGAAGCAAAACGATTTCTTCCGTGATTCGTTTTTTTATAAACTCGAGTTTTTTTTTAACCGCTTGAAGCACTGGATCGCCTTTGACAAGCTTATCAGTCGGGCGTGTCCATGACAAGCGAAGACGATGCAACAACTTCCGAATACCTTCCCGTGACATCGAAACACCATATGTTTGTTGGATGTAAGATTATAATGTACGTGTGTTCCATGATGAAGAAATGCCCCACCCGACATCCATAGGAGTGGTGGTTCATACCAGTTGTCTGATCTCCTGTTGTTGTTCTTCCGTCAGAAATGGCACGCGACCAGGTGGCAAGCGACGATCGAGTAAATGGACGATCGAGTAAATGATCGAGCCCACCTTCATTAAAGCGTGCGACGTAGAGGGCAATCGATTGGCGGCATAGATTAACCATTTGTGCGACATCTTTGCCAAGAAACCCTTCCATGACAAGGCGAACGGCAGTCACGCGAACTCGAAGAGAAGCATCTTTTCTTTCGTTTGTCCGTCGTTTTTTCTCTGGACAACTTCCTCTCGAATGGAAATCCGAGATGGCAGCTGTCCTATTTGAGTATGCCCGAATATACGGGAAGAGTATGCCTAATTTTGGATAATCAACAGCCGTGGTTTTTCATCGTATTTAAGTAAAATAGAAGTGGATTAGCCCAAGTAACTGTATAATTAATCCAAATATTTGAATATAACCATTAATGATATGAGGATTTTGATTCACTCCATATCGGATACCATCAATAAAGGAACTCTAAAAACAGAGAGGTGTAGGAAACTAAATAGTTTTGTTTACATTAAACTCTATTTTTAGATTCTTTAATGCAACAAAGATTAATATTGAGCTAACTAAGGTCATAAGTGACGCAAGTAAATAAATATTTTGAGGACCCAGTAAATCCGATATTGTTCCCATCAAGAAAATAGAAAAGCCAAAGACCACGCTATTTATTGAACTATAAAAACCATAAAATGCGGTTAAATCATCATCTTTTACGTGAAGCTGTAGTAAAGTTCTTTGAGCCGAATCTCTTAATTGATAAAACAACCCTAACACAAAAACCAAAACCAGAGACATTAATGGAATTTTGTTAAGTCCAAATATAAAAACAAATACACTAACTCCTAATGAGCCTAAGGACATACTAATAACCAATTTTCTTCTTAATAATAGAAGAAATTATAATTAAAACACTGGAACTCAAAATAGTACCAAGGTAATAGCTTGTATTAATATATCCCCACCAATTTTCTCCTTTATGCAAGACCTCTCTAACAAAAGCAAGAGTAATACCACCAATCCATATACCACTAGCAATACCTTCAATAATATCGACTATCAACATTTTCAGAAGAAAAGGATTGCTTTTTACAACTCTCCAACCATCTAATCTAAATATTTTCTTCTTTTTATGTTTCATCTTATCAATTTTTATATTCATTGATTTAAAGAGGAGGGCTGGAAACAGATAGGAAAAAGTTATACCAACTAAGATCCAAAGTTTATCAAAGTATACTACCAGTAACCCGCCCATCCCCCAAGATAACAAGCTAACTGTTTGTTCTAAGAAGGAAATAATATTATTTGCCCTAAATAATTGCGTATGTGTCACAACCTTAGGAACTAATGAATTACGGCATGGCAAGATGATACCTTCAATATAACTAATAAAAAATACAAATAAATATATAAATGTTGTTGTGAATGTGTTTAATTCTATTAGTTTAAAATAGACTATAAAAAAACTTAGTAATAGCACTTGAAATAAATAAAAAGAAGAAATTAGTCTAGTAATTTCAAATCTTTCTGTATAAAAAGGAAGTTGCAACCCACTAATAATTTTAGCTATAGTTCTAACCAATGCGGCAATTGCTGCAAGAGTTGCAGATTTTGTATATTCGTAAATAAAAGATGTTGCTACAATTGTATATAGAATACCAGAAATATTTGTAATAACATTTCCAAATGCCAACTTATAAAAATTCAAAGTCAATAGTATCACCAACACCTTAATATATTGCTTTATTAGTTATAGGTTTTTTTAATGCTCTCTGTATCAAATAAACAGGAATATTTTTCACACATCTTATTCCCATTTCATTGTGTCGACAAAATGGGATATCTTTGGCTCTATACGATGGAAACATTAAACCTGGATGAGAGTAAAACGATCCCCCTTTGAGCACTGCGAATGCGTTGGCTTTCGTTTGAGTACTTTCCCATACAGGATGAAACATTCTACGAGTTTTAAAATCACTTCTGGTCCACTCCCAAGTGTTCCCAACCATATCTACAACACCATAAAAACTTATGTTCGTTGGATTTTTTAATGAGATTGTATAGCTATCAAGTGAGGTGTCTTGATGAGCTTTTAATATCGTTTTTCGCCACTCGTCCAAGGAATCAATGTTTGTACCATACAAACTTCCCGAATATCTAACCTTTGTAGGATCAAACGAATTACCCCATGGCCATATTAATCCCTCGGGTCCTCGAGCAGCTTTTTCCCATTGAAATTCAGTAGGAAGCTCCTTCCCTTTCCAACGCGCAAAAGCAAATGCATCATAAAAATCAATACCAGTCACAGGATGGTCAGGTTTGTAACGCGGATCCCAGTAAGTATTACGTCTATGCTCTTTACCCTCTGGTTCATTAGGATGACAAAAAATATGTCCATTTTCTTCAATGAAATCGGTAAATTCATCATATTCTTTATTAGTAACGGGATACTTATCGATAAAAAATGGAGGAAGCCAAACTTTCATT
Source organism: Anoxybacillus ayderensis (assembly GCF_000833605.1). Classification (GTDB taxonomy): domain Bacteria; phylum Bacillota; class Bacilli; order Bacillales; family Anoxybacillaceae; genus Anoxybacillus; species Anoxybacillus ayderensis. The sequence goes on from NZ_JXTG01000036.1 coordinate 7,662, forward strand.
TTTGGAACACTATCATTCCAATTAAATGTTTTGTAAGGAACTTCATTTTCATTTAATCCGTATTCAAAAAAACCACCAGGAATAAAAACCATTCCTTCCTCTTCAATTCTCTCGAACTCTTCTAACAATTCAGTCGGAATTTTTTCTTCAAAGTCATAGTTTCCCGGTAACACACCATATGTTTGAAAATAATGTTTTAACATTCGAAGTTCCTCTTCACTTTTCGTTCCAAAAATATCCAGAAACGTTTCTAAAACCTTTTGAGCACCTAACCCCACCGGTTTGTTTGGAAAATGCAACTTCTCTGTTACATCACCAATTATTTTTGAAAGGTTTGGTATAGCTTCTTCAATTCTGTATTTTCCACAGACCTCCATTGCCCTAAATGAAACTAAGTCATCTGGATCAAGAGTAAGATTAACTATGGTTTCTACCGCAGAAAAGTAAGGGATCCAATTTTCAACTACTTCAATAAGCTTATATCTAACATATGCTATCGGGTGGGACATACACATTCCAAAAATATTTTCGGCCGCTACTGGATGTTCAACTTTATGTAGTAAAGGTAAAATTTTATGATCAATCAAATCTCTAAATTCCTCCGCACACTTAGGCGAAGTCTGCTCCATTAGTTGTTCTACTTCACTTAATATATCTATGTCTTTATTATATAAATCCAGGTGTTCGGCAGTTTTACACAACATATTATTACCTCCAATAGGTATTCAGCTTTTCCATATGTATGAAATTTATATAAAATTTAATTTAAAGATTCTACTTCCGACTAAATAAATATGGATTCCGTCAGGATACCAAAACGAGTGGGTACACCAAAAATCGAACTTCTGACAATCTATTTTTATGATGAATTAAAAAGTTGAAATGTTAATTAAGATTTAAGTAGAACTATGTTTATATCCAAACATTACAATTAAACCCGTGGTGCTAGTTGAGCGCTAGCGCTCAACTAGCCCGAGTGTTACAAGCGAATACACCAACAATATGCCATCTAGTGCCACTTCAAACCCTGAAATCGAATTAGCACGAATTTCTGTAATACGATACTGGTCAACGAGGACGGAGAACACTGTTTCTATAACTTTACGTTTTTGTTTGAGCCATTTCTCCCATGATTCAGATGGGCGGTGTTTCTGATTTTTGCGAGATGGAGTCCAAAAAGCGATTTGGTACTCTTCATACAACTTTTTTTGCAATTCGCTACTGATGAATCCTTTGTCGCCCAAATTATAGCGATGAGGAATTTGAGTCATGACGGTTTCAGCTGCGGTTCGATCGTGACAGGACGCCTCCGTTACCACGTATCCCATAGGTAGTCCTTGGTCTGTCACTTGAAGATGAAACTTAAACCCATAGTACCACTGCTTTTTCGACGCACAAAGTCCGATGTCCGCGATCCCTTGGAATCGTTTGACACGGTACATTCTTGCGGCATGGCACAACTCGATTGGCATGCTATCTACTACCGCATAGGCATGGTGTTGACCACGTTTCGCT
>NZ_JXTG01000037.1 GCF_000833605.1 Anoxybacillus ayderensis
TGAAGCTCACGTTCCCTTTGACAACAACCAAGCCGAACGAGATCTTCGCATGGTCAAAGTCAAAGAGAACATCTCGGGTACATTTCGTCAGGAAACGTTCGCGCAGTCGTTTTGCATCGCAAGAAGCATCGTTTCCACACTCACGAAACACGAAAAAAACGTGTGGGACTCGTTGTGTCTTCTGTTGACAGGCGAAACGATAGATCGTGTTCTTTCCGCTACCTAGGGCATTTTCTATGACAGAAATGCCCTATTTGTGCTGGGCTACTTTACACACTAGCACTCGGGTGAATAGTTACATTCAGCAACTAACACAGATAAGGGAGGAGTTATAAGTGAAGCTTTTTGCTCAACAAGGGCACGGAAAAGGTAACAAAATACATAAAGGTTTAGAGGATCAGTCATTAGATGGTGTTATTTTGAGTCCGCGCGATGAAAAAAAGGAAAACATCATTGCTTTAAAAAAAGAGCTTGAACAGAGTTATCCAACAACTGAAATATTACTTGACCCTCAATTCTACTATGCAACTTATATCGATGGCGTGAGTAAGCACCTAGACTCACTAAGTTACTATCCAGGTAAACTTGCCCTATCTAATTTAAGATCTTTGCGTAATATACATGAATACGTTTCTAAATGTTTAATATTTCAACAGGAGTTGGACCTACACCAACTTGTATCACCGACTATACTCATTCCTAACTTTACAGATAGATATGCACAAATATCATTGAGTATGGCTGAAGAGTCAGTTGCTGAAGCAAAAAAATTAGGAAGACCATTATTTATTTCATTGGTTTTTAATGAAAGTGCTCTAAATGAATCCAGAAGTGTAGACGAATTTCTCAATGAATTAACAATGTTAGAAACAGAAGGTTTTTACATTACAGTAGCCCGAAATAATACTGGTTACGATCAAAAATTCGACGAGGTTACATCATTAATAAATTTATTGACAATGATTTATTCTTTAGGTGAGGTTAATGAATATAAAGTAATATTAGGATATTCCGATATAGTAGGGCTACTGTACTTAGCAGTTGGAGCTTACGGAATTGGTAATGGCTGGCACAATAGTTTGCGTAAATTTACTATACAACAAAGAATATTACCATCGTCAGGCGGAAGACCGCCTCGAGAAAGATATACTTCTTTACCACTTCTTAATTCTATATTAATGTCTGAATTAGATTCAATTGCAAAAGTTATAAAAACATATAGTGGGGACTTAGAAGACTATTTGAGTAAAGCACTATATGATAACATAGTACTATCCGGTTCCAGCCCTTCCACGGAATGGTCGAGATCAATTAGCCATCTGCAGCATTGGAGCGCATTAAAAAAGGGAATTAACAATTTAAAGAAATTGGATATTTCTGAGCGTTTAGATGAAATTCAAAAACAAATTGATCATGCAAAAGCACTATACAAAATTTTAGAGTCCATGGCCATCCAATTCGACACCTCATCTTCTAGTCATCACTTAGGAAATTGGGATACAGCTCTAAAACAGTTTAGAAATATACATCAAGTATAGTAATTTTGTACGAATAGTTTACCAATACCAACTAAGTAAAAAGCTTTTTTACTTGGTTGGTTTTTTTTAGCTTTTAAATGAATAACAAACTCCCCTTTCTCATCAATACTAATTAACCCTACTCCATTAATTCGAAATAATTCGATATTATTTATCGCGGGAGATATATACTTTCTTGGCATTACAACCCATGAATTATTAGCAAAACCGAAGTATTGCGTTGCTTGATACAAAGCTCTTCTCCAATTATGCAGCTTTGCCTCGTAAGCATTAAAAATAACTTTCGGTATCTCAAAATCTTGGTGTAGTAGGTAACTTCTATTACTATTTTCTACAATAATCTCTTCATTTAATAACGTGCGGAGGGATTTTTTTAAAGTTTGTTCAGTTAATCCTGTCCGTTTTACTAAAAAACTTAAGGTACGCGGTGCCTTCTTATGTAATAAAGAAATGACTCGCGCATTAGTTAAATTGGATAAAAGAACGGCTTTCTCTTTAGGAATAATTTTTTCATTTTTAGTTTCAGCCACAACAAGATCTGCTCTTCCTTGCCAGCAATCCATTTCTCTTAGTATTTTTTTTCTACCATCATTTATTTTTTTATCATTTTTCATTAATAAGGTTTCTAATAAAAACACTAAACTTTCTTCTTTTAGGGTTAAGGTATTTAAAAAATAATCATAATCACAACTTCTCGCCATCATTTTATCCCATCCTTAATACATTCGTTAATATAAAATATATACATAGTTTGTTTATGTTTCAAGATTAGCATATTTTATTGTTTAAAAATTTTTATGCTCAAAATAAGATATTCCATCTCTTGCAAAACCAAACATACGTTCCTATAATGGTATTGAGGTGATTTCCATGAAATGTTCTCTATACCATTTCACACCGATTGAGCAGTATGTATGTAACTTATACAAAAGCTTATCTATCTCTAATCCATATCAGCTTGATATGATTGATATTGCAGCGAAGTTAAATATATGGCTGCATTTTGCAGACATTAGAAGTACAGCTATCGAACGGAATGGGGTTTACAGCATCATTATCGATCGTCGACTTACTCGGCAACGGCAATGGCAAGATTTTGGCCATGAATTATGCCATGTACTGCGACACTCTGGGAACCAATTAATTCTCCCGGAGTCAATGGTGCAACTTCAAGAAGCGCAGGCTGTGAATTTCGCATTTCATTTTTGTGTACCGACTTTTATGCTGCTCGAGCTGAAGTTACCGACTACAGAGAAAGAGATCGTCTATATGTTGAGCGAAACATTTGGCGTAGAGCCGCTGTTTGCGAAACGTCGCTGGGAGCGCTTTATGGAGCAATGGAACAGCTATCAATTTTACGAGGTACTCTCCAATCATATGCAGATCGCCGAGACAACTGCTACCGCTTCCAGCGATGACACGGCAAGCAGTCTTCATCTGCTTCATGAGTACGCTGCCGCACATGATGGATCGTTGTTCATTGACGGCAACTTAACGGATGAGGAACAGCAAGAAATTATCCGTTACTTGCAACAAATCGACCAAATTCACTCAAAAACATCTTAAATCATACCAACACCGGACGACAAAATGCTTAAAATGATAAGAGCCAGCCTGCACGCTTAGTAATACCGATGCCAAGAAAGGGGTGAATACATTTGGCCAGCATTCAAAAAGTGAAAAACGGTTGGCGTTATCGTGTTTCATACAAAGAAAATGGGCAATACAAAACGAAAACGAAAGGCGGCTTCCGCACCAAAAAGGAGGCGGAGCTGGCGGCCGCCGAATTGGAGAAGCAACTGCACAAAGGCTATGACATCAACGCTGGCGATCAGCTGTTTTCGGAGTATATGCGGAATTGGTACGAGATTTTCCGTAAAGGTAAAAAGAGTGTAGATAACGACAACGATATTAGACGCGCTGTGGAATTTGTGGAAAAATACTTTGCTGGCGTCAAATTGAAAGACCTAACTCGCGAAATGTACCAAAAGGCGTTAAACGAGTATGGGGAAACTCATTCCACCGCATCGGTAAAGAAACATCACACCTATATGCGAGCGTGCTTAAAAGAGGCGCTGGCGGATGGGATTATTCATAAAGACCCGACATTTAATGCGGTGGCTGTTGGGAAAGTGGCGCCAAAGGACGAGGAAATCAAATACTTGAACTATGAAGAAGTGGCCAAGCTGTTAAAGGTGACGACCGAGAACTTGCAGTTGCGATACATTTCGCGATACATCATTTTATTTGCTTTGGCTACCGGCGCGCGCTTTTCAGAAATCATCGGTTTAACTTGGGATTGCGTTGACTTTGAAAATAAGGCTGTCGCCATCAATAAAACGTGGGATCATAAATATAAAAATGGATTTGATAACACAAAAAACTATGCTTCAAAACGAACAATCACTATTGACGAACATACATTAAGCATTTTGAAAGATTTGAAACGGAAGCAACAAGAATTTGCGTTAAAAACGGGTTTGAGAAATGAGCACAATCTTGTTTTTGTGAACATCCAATTCAAACTTGTCACGAATACAGCAGTAAACAAGACGTTGCGTCAATTATGTAAGAAAGCCAAAATTAAAGAAATCACTTGTCATGGCTTACGACATACTCACGCCTCGATGCTGTTGTTTAAGGGTGTGAACATCAAGTATGTTTCCAGACGACTAGGGCATAAAGACATTGTAACTACCCTCCAAACGTATTCGCACATCATGGATGAAATGGAGCAGAAAGAATCCCGCCAAGTCGATCTAACGATGCGGGAACTATACAATGCAAAATAAAAAAGCCGTGCAAAATTTGTGCAAAATTTTTTCGAATTCTATCGTTTTCAATCGGATTTTCGAAAAATAAAAAACGACCGCAAACGCAGTCGTATCAAGGGTTTTACGATTTCTAATCCGAACCGTTCAAATGTTGGAAATGGAGACGGTGGGAGTCGAACCCACGTCCAGAGATATCGCCACTTAAGCGTCTACGAGCGTAGTCGGTATATTTTTATTTCGCCGCTTCTTCCGCCTACCGACAGGCATCCGAGCAGCTAGTCTGATTGATCTCTTCCCTCGTCCTCAGACGGCGGACTTAGGCGTAGCCCACTTGGTATGAACCCCTAGGCCGCCACATGGACGATGGCGGTAGGAGTTAGCCGCGTTAATTAAGCAGCTAAAGCGTAGTTTTCTTTGCCAGTTATCTTTAAGTGACGTTTTTACGAGGACGATCCCCTCGGCTCGCAGCTTAAGCTCGATCTACCCCTGTCGAATCCGTAACGTCCCCGTATAAGAGAAACGTACGAAGGAAGCTTAAGCTTTTATAACTGGCTGACATCATTTATTATAGCACATTCTCGCTCATTTGCAATTGTAACTTCTTGGATTATTTCTGACGTTCACGAAATGCACGTTCCACTTCACGTTGCGCTTCTTTCTTTTTCATATCTTCCCGTTTGTCGTATTTTTTCTTTCCTTTTCCGACCCCTAACAACAATTTCGCAAAGCCATCTTTAATGTATAGTTTTAACGGCACAAGCGTATAGCCTTGCTCTTTCGTATAACCGATAAGCTTATTAATTTCACGGCGGTGAAGCAATAATTTGCGCGTCCGCAACGGATCGTGATTGTAGCGATTACCTTGTTCGTACGGACTAATATGCATATTATGCAAAAACACTTCACCTTTTTCCACTTTTGCGAATGAATCTTTCAAATTCACTTTTCCAGCGCGAATCGACTTAATTTCCGTTCCTTGCAACACGAGTCCTGCTTCGTACGTTTCTTCGATAAAATAATCGTGATGGGCTTTTTTATTTTGAGCAATGAGCTTTCCTTCCCCTTTTGGCATTTGTTTCCCTCCCTTCAGACAACGAATATTTTAACAAAAATGATAAGAAAGGAAAAGCCTCTACTGACGAGGCTTTTCTTATCGTTTTTTCTTTTTCTTCTTCTTTTTCATGTCTGGTATATCTTCATAAAACTTTTTCTTTTTCTTCGTTTTTTTCGTTGGCCATTCTTCTTCTTTTTTCTTTTTCCGTTTTCCTTCAATGACGACAGGAGCTGCTTTCGGTTGTTTGTTTTTCCGACCTTTCATGCCGACAATTTCAAAGTCGACAATGCGCTCCTCTTTATTCACATTAATGACCCGCACCGTAATTTGATCGCCAATGCGATATACTTTCCCCGTTCGCTCACCAATCATCGCATAATGTTGCTCATCGTAATGGTAGTAATCATCTGTTAAATAGCTGACGTGCACAAGCCCTTCGACTGTATTTGGCAGTTCAACAAACAGTCCAAAATTCGTCACGGAACTAATAATGCCGTCAAACTCCATGCCGATTTTATCTTCCATAAACTCGGTTTTCTTCAAATCATCTGTTTCACGCTCTGCTTCGACGGCACGGCGCTCCATATTCGACGTATGTTCCGCAATTTCCGGAAGCTTCTCCGCCCATTTTTGTTGCGTTTGTTCGTCGATTTGCCCATGAATTAAATATGTGCGAATAAGACGATGGACGATTAAGTCTGGGTAGCGACGAATCGGCGACGTAAAATGCGTATAAAATTCCGTTGATAGTCCGTAATGCCCGAGGCTTTCGGCGTCATAGCGCGCTTGCTTCATCGAGCGAAGCATAACGGTTGACACGACCATTTCTTCCGGCTCGCCGCGCACCGCTTCTAACACTTCTTGCAAGGCACGAGGATGAATTTGGTTTCCTGTTCCTTTGACAATATAGCCGAAATTCGTAATAAACTCTAAAAAGCGCTGCAATTTTTCAGGCTTCGGATCTTCATGCACACGGTAAATAAACGGCACGTTCATCCAGTGAAAATGTTCAGCAATCGTTTCATTTGCCGCAAGCATAAATTCCTCGATTAATCGCTCCGCAACAGAACGCTCACGCAAAACGACGTCATACGGCTTGCCGTTTTCATCGACGAGCACTTTCGCTTCTTTAAAGTCAAAATCAATGGCACCGCGTTTCATGCGCTTGTTTCGTAAAATATCGGCTAACTCTGCCATTAACTCAAACATCGGCACAAGCGGAGCATACTTTTCTCGAAGCGCCTCGTCTTTATCAACGAGAATGCGGTTCACATCGGAATACGTCATGCGTTCGGCCGTGCGAATGACACTTTGGAAAATTTCATGGTGAACAACTTCGCCACGATCGTTAATTTCCATCTCGCACGATAACGTTAATCGATCGACTTTCGGATTTAATGAACAAATACCGTTTGACAACCGATGCGGAATCATCGGAATGACGCGGTCAACTAAATAAACGCTCGTTCCACGCTCATATGCTTCACGGTCGATCGGCGAACCTTCCGTCACATAATGGCTGACATCGGCAATATGAACGCCGAGTTTGTAGTTTCCGTTTTCTAATTTCGTCACCGTCACCGCATCGTCTAAGTCTTTTGCATCTTCCCCGTCGATCGTGACAATCATCTCATTGCGCAAGTCACGGCGATCTTTTATCTCCTCTTCAGAAATGGTATCAGGAATGCTGTTCGCATGTTCAAGGACGTCTTCAGGGAATTGAAGCGGCAATCCATGTTTATGAATAATGGATAAAATATCGACCCCAGGATCGTTTTTATGTCCTAAAATTTTAATAACTTCCCCTTCCGCGCTTATGCGTCCTTCCGGATACGTCGTGAGGCGGACGACAACTTTATGCCCCTCCACTGCGCCGTTTGCGGCATGTTTCGGAATAAAAATATCGTTTACGATCTTTTTATCGTCTGGAATGACAAAGCCGAAGTTTTTGCTTTCCGTATACGTGCCGACAACTTCTGTAATGCCACGCTCAATAATGCGGACGATCGTTCCTTCTTGACGCGCCCCCGTTGCTTGTCCGTTGACACGCACAAGAACGGTATCACCGTGCATCGCATTTTTCAACTCTGATGGCGGAATAAAAATGTCGTCAAGCGTTGGATCTTCTGGAACGACAAACGCAAATCCTTTCGCATGACCTGTCACTTTGCCGCGAATTAAGTTCATTTTCTCCGGTAGCCCGTAGCGATTGCTTCTTGTCCGAACGATCAGCCCCTCTTCTTCTAACGCCACAAGTGTTTTGACAAGTTCTTTAAACTCAGCGGCGTCTGTAATATGAAACGCTTCTTCTAATTCTTGAACCGTAAGCGGTTTATACGCTTCATCGCGCATAAACGCTAATAATTTTTCCTTCATTTACTTCCTCCTTTCGAGGATTACCAATCTAATGATTCTAAAAATGCATAAATGTCTTCATGAAGTTGTTCTTTTTCTTTATCAAGCGTAATGACGTGTCCGGATTCCTCATACCATTTGATTTGTTTGACGGGAGATTCGACGCCGTTATAAATAATATTTGCACTATCTGGGTTAATCATGTCATCATGACGCGCTTGCACGACAAAAACAGGCGCATAAATGAAATCTAAATGATCGCGCACATCAGCGATCAGTTGTTGTAGTGCTTTCAGCGTTTTCATCGGCGTTTTTGCAAACTCGGTCATTTCTCGCTCGATTTGCTCGTCGCTTTTTCCTTCTCGCTTTTTATATTCGCGGGCGTACGCTAAAACTCCTTCATACATCGTCTGCTCGCTTTTAATATACATCGGGGCGCACATCGGCACGATGCCCACGACAGGAACAGTATAGCCAAGTTTTAACGAAAACACACCGCCAAGTGATAATCCAACAACAGCAATTTTTTCATGGTTTTGTTTTAAATATTCATAAGCGTTCATCACATCTTGCCACCAATCTTCTGGACCGGTATGAACGAGCTCTTCTGGCGGCACACCATGTCCTTTATAAATCGGAGCATGACACGTATATCCTTTCGCTTGTAAAAAACGACCGAGCATGCGCACGTCGGCAGAGTTTCCTGTAAATCCGTGCAATAACAATACTGCCCGTTCACCTGCTTCAAACGTAAACGGTTGTGGTGCAACTAGCTTCACAACAATTCCTCCCTTCTCCATGAAAAAAGCGATCCGCATCGCTGGACCGCTGTTACAGTTCAAAATAAGTGACAGCTACTGTTAATACGAAAAACAACACGGCAAGAACAACAGTCACACGGTGCAACACCGCATCAATCCCGCGTGCTTTCTGTTTGCCAAACAATTGCTCGGCACCGCCGGTAATCGCACCAGAAAGCCCTGCACTTCGGCCTGATTGCAATAAAACAACTGCAATGATTCCAATACAAACAATTACAAGTAGCGTAACAAGAAACGCATGCATACTTTACACCTCCAACGACGCACATCACAATAGTTTTATTTTAGCATAACACGATTCATTTGTACAACGGATGAAAAGATACGTTTGAGTCAAGAGTTTGTGGGAGATTTTTTTCTCAACCGATTTTATTGGTTATATATGGTTTTATGGACTTATTTTATGTAAGCGCTTTTATCCACTCTCATCCTGTAGGTATGTGCCTATATCCGTGTTTTTAAAAACCTTTCAATGCTTGTAATGCCTCGTAAATCGGCGTTCCTGAAGACTGACGGAAATACGGAATATTGTCTCGAATCACTTCTTTCATTCGAGATGAGACGCGTTTCATTGACTTTTTCACGATTGCTTCTCGTTTCGTTTCTTCTCGTTCTTCCACATGAC
>NZ_JXTG01000038.1 GCF_000833605.1 Anoxybacillus ayderensis
GGCATGCTATCTACTACCGCATAGGCATGGTGTTGACCACGTTTCGCTAGTTCATGACGAATCCACTTGATCGCAAGGCGCAGCGCTCGGCAACGGCGATTGTATCGAGAACGTTCGAGAAAATGTCTATCAGTGAACAGGTTCCCAGTAACAAAGCGATGCCATGCACGCTCGGAAGAGAAGCCAAGCAACTTTCCTAAAAGATGAATGGCAATGATCACCGCGTCTTCTTGTTTCGCCAAATGACGATTGCGACGTTGAAGATAGAATTGAATTTGTGACAGCTGGGCAGAAACAAAGAAGAAAATGGCTGCATATTGTTTTTGAATCTTTGCTTGATCTGTAGTAAAATGAAAGTGCTCTTGCATAGGGATTCTCCTTTCGAATGTTGGATCGCACTTTCATTCTACAGGAGATCCACAAGCAAGGGCTATTTTTATGCTTACTCGATTTTATCTAGCACCACGGGTTCCTACTGAATGTGTATCAACAATGGAAAGAAGCCAGATAACAAACGGATGTTCGAACGTAAAAGTCAACCATCACTCCCTGTACTTTTTTGGCTCTTTTTTGGTTTATATCACTATGAAAAGAAATTTATCTCATTTTTAAACATGAAAATAGTGTAGGAAATCATCACAAAAAGGTATTTATAGATTATTCATCCATATAACTAACACCAAAATCGAAGTTGATTTCCATCCATTACGGATTCAGGTTTTATTCGTAATTAAAAATACTGTAGTTTCGTGAAAAAATGGCTGAGTGTCGTGCGATGGTTCGGATGAAAGCTCTCGTGATGAAGATCGGTCACCGTTCCCGAAAAGCCTTTCGTGATCATCGCATCGACGATATGAACAAGGTGCTTTATGACAGGTTTTGAAAAATAAAGCGCCAACCCCAACATCGTGAAAAACTTGTGGATTTCGTGGTGATGTGCTAATCTATTCATGAGACATGAACCTCCTTGTGAATGGTTTGGTAGCACATCTATTCTAACCAAGGAATCGGGTTCATGTCTCCTTTTTTGTTTGGTTGTAAATTTATGTTAGCGAATTTGCTCATCTACAGTAATTAATAAACAAAAAAAAATAATAATTGAATTGGATGAGAGATATTTTGATAAAAAGAGCCTAATGGATGCAGTAGTGAAACAATTAACAAATAAAGGGAAAATTTGTGAAGTCGTTGGTGTGGACTTATTATTAATTGATGGGAAAAAGTATTATTTATCAGAAAGAAACGTTGTTGCTAAATATTGTCCTCCTGTGCAACAAGCTGTTTTGATAGAAATAGATTAAGGGAACCCTTGGTGTTATATGCATACACTTTAAAATGATGATTTCCAATATGGATTTGTCGGACAAGAACGCATTCGATCAAATGCTTCTTAATGATATTGATTTGGAAAATCGACTTTACTCTGTTTAAAAGTATTCACTCAGCCCAATATCAGCGAGATTTTCAGAATCCAGCACCACTAGGGCATTTTCGGTATCGAAAATGAATGGAGAATCGTTTGGAGAGACTCCCCACTCAGAAGTCTTTGTAACGATTCCCACACCGGCTTTCCGTGTTTTTGTAGGGTGGAAATGACACTACGAATGGCACAGAAAGCCTCGGAATCGTCTTCCTGATGAAACGATCACGGCTGGACACCTCGAACACTTCAGAAACAAGAACGGAAAATTCGGGGCGTGACAGGCACCACACCAGGTGTCCAACCGTGATTATTTTTGATTTTCAGACGTTTCATGTCATTTCTGCTCGTGTTATATGCGGGTATTTAGGAGCAATATAACCATGGAAAAAGACGTTCATACAGAAGTCCTTACTTTAAAGTGCATGTATATTAGTTGCTATCGTGTTACGCTTGTTAATCAATATCCATATCCTCTATGTCTTCTTTTAGAATGTTCTCTATTTGTGAAGCAATAATTGGTTCGTTTAATTCAATAGAAAGTTTATAGGCATCTTCTAAAAGAGAGAATAGAGAATTTTCTAGTTTTCGCTTTAATTCTATTGCCCAGTCATCATAAAAGTCTTCTAAAATATTGTTTGTCCAGTTACTTAATATGTCTACAGCTATCGACAAGCGTTCATGCACATTTTTGGTCATTTGGTATTGGTACAGTTTTTGTTGTAGTGCTATTACATCACATTGATAGTTTTCTGAAATTCGTACAAATTGCGGTGTGATTTCAAGAATAAAGGAATAATCCCTAAGTATTTTCCTTAAATGGCATAAAGAAACGCGCAACTGGTTTTGTGCTTTCGATAGCGGAACGTCTGGCCAAAATACTTCAATCAATTTTTCTCTTGACACTTTTTCGAACATGGCTAAATAGCTCATGATTTCCTTTGCTTTTCTACGATTCCATTGCCCTTCGATTTTTTGAAAGTTGTACATTATATTAAATTGGTGCAAGAAATCGATGGTTAAGGGAAGATTAGACGAGCTTTCATCAGAACAAAGATGGTTATCCAGTTCTTCTAAATATGGCAGACAAGAGCGCTCTTTTGATCGATTGAAAAATGTCTGTTTTTTTGAGAAAAAAATTCTTAAATGTTCGCTCACAAGCTTCGGTTGATCAACAAATATAACATTAGAAGCTTCGTGTATAATATACATTTTGCATTGTGGAAAATAATTAGCATTAATTGTAATCAAGGAAGGAGGGTAGTTTATATCGAATTCTCCAATTAACACTAATGTTGGGATAGTAATCCTCCCTAGTTTTTTTAATGATAAGGATTGTTCGATAAACTTTAACCAGTCAATATACCTTGCTAGATTAGAACGTGAATAAGCCTCTTTAATTAGTTGGCACTTTCTATTTGTTCGATCGTAAAGAATCTGTGGAATCATAAAGTCTACAAAGTTGTCGAAATGGGAAAAAAGCATTTTTTTGCGAAATTCAATCCCTTTTTGCGCGACATTTTTTGGATAGTAACAAGGTGTTGATAAAAGAGAAAAAGAACTTGCCTTCTCTCCAAAGGTACCAAATAATTCAACACCAAAAAGACCACCTAAGCCATGACCGACGTAATGATAGTGTTTAATTTTCAAAAAATTTAATAATTCTTTAAAATCTTTGTACAATATATCCCAACTTATTTCGCTAGATGTACTTCTCGTCCGACCATGGTCGCGAAAATCAAATGTTAACAGGTGAAAGTCTTGCAAATAAGGAATAATCAGTTTCCAAGTAGTTGAATCTAATCCTAATCCATGTCCAAAGATGATAGTTTCCGCATTCGGATTGTTAGAAGGTATATATTCATAATAAATAGTTGCATCATTTACCTTGCAATAACCCATTTTACTCCCTCGATAACTTCAGAATATTCCTGTATATTATCTTAATATTTATAAAATGTAAATTCAATATGTCGTTTTATAAAGTTTGAGTCAAGAGTTTGTGGGAGATTTTTTCCCAACCGATTTTATTGGTTATATATGGTTGTAAGAACTTGTTTTATGTAAGCGCTTTTATACACTCTCATCCTGTAGGTATGTGCCTATTTCTGTGTTTTAAAAACCTTTCAACGCTTGTAATGCCTCATAAATCGGCGTTCCTGAAGACTGACGGAAATATGGGATGTTGTCTCGGATCACTTCTTTCACTCGAGGTGGGATGCGTTTCATTGCCTTCTTCACGATCGTTTCTCGCTTCGTTTCTTCTCGTTCTTCTACATGGCATATCACTCCACCGCGCGTACGAATCGGTAACGTATCTTTGATCGCTACCATGGCTCGCAACATCGCATCAATGCCTGCATCCCTCCAACTTCGACCGTTTTTGCTTCGCTTCGCAAACACATGCATCGTTCCTTCCGCACTGCCCATCGCTCTCATGTTCGTCGTCTCTATCCCTTTTTCCTGTAGCCATATGCGATAGTCACGCAAACATCCAGGCAGCTCTTCGATCCGACGAACAAACGCCTGCAATTGCCGTTCTTTTTCTTCGTCTCCCAGTGTGCCTACAGCACTCGTCAGCTCCCGAAGCAACCCTTCTTCATCTTGTGAAGCCAGTGCTTTCCGAATCGCCCGATATCTTGGATGATGACGAAACCATTGGCGAATGTCTCGTGCCACGTGGAATCGATCCAACTGAAAGCATCCCCTCTTACCAAAATAATCACGACAAGCCGTGATCCATGACGCGCCATCTCCATTGATGACGACCCAATCTTCTAGGGGGTCATATCCATATTGTTTGATTAAAAAGTTTTCTACGGCTTCCCAAATCGGTTCATTCGTTTGATGAACGTAGTAGCGTCGGTTCACCAAAGACACTCGTTTGCCGTTTTTCTCCCATCCTTGGTGAATCGTCACGATTTTCTCTTCTTTTCCTTTGATGCGGCTTCGTTGGCGTTTCACGTATAGTCCATCTGCTTCAATGAAAAACACCCGACCTTTTTTCTCCATCTCACGGTGTTCAACGGCTTCTGCCTCGACAACCAACTGGCGAATCGTCTCATGGCTCATGCACGCATATCCCACGAGTTTCTCTAGGGACTGGGCAGCTTGTCGATACGATGAGCCTGTCACCGCCAGATGAATCGCTGTTTCTTCTAACAGTGGACTGATTCCATGTGCCCCCTCAAACTGAAGAAAGGCATCCAACAAACAGATATACTCCTGCTTTTCTCGATCAAAGTAATAGTTCCGCTTGATTTTCACTTCTCCAAACATCGTCTGCATCCGTATCATCCGCTTATCTTTGAGCGCGTATCGTTTTTTATCTCGTTTTTCTGCCAACGTGTGATCGATCTCCTCCAACAGCTGTTGAAGCAGTTGACCGTATTCTTTTTGCATATGTCGAAACAAAGACTGCTCAATGTCTTTCAATGTGACTCCATCTGTGGTATAATCCTGCATGGGCTCCACTCCTTTCTTTGGTTGTTTTTTTCACACTTACTACCTTACAGGAGGAGAGCCCATTTTTCATCTATTTTGCTTACACATGTGACAGGTTCCTGATTTGTATAAATTAGGAACCTGTCTTCTTTCCTCCCACAAATATTTTACTCACACTTTTATAAAAGACCTGGTATTTGGTTTATTACAAATGGGTTTAATTTAAATGAAATTTGTAAATACGGTTGTAATGATATTGTAATGTTGGCGTATGTATAATCGTTGTAAAAGGGTAAGACGTATCTGGTTTTATATGTTTGAGAAGGAGGTGATTGAAGAAAGATAAGAAAAAGGATGATATAAAAGAGATGGAACAGTTGTAAAAAGTCCTGCGGTAATATGTCAAGGTGAAAAATCATCGAAATTGGAAATTCATTTGTCCGATGACCCGAAAAAAGGCAATACTGAAGAAGCCCAGTCTTGTAAGATGTCATTAAATAGGTTTTGATACAAAATCAGTTAGATTGATCCCCTTATCGATCTTCCCCCTTTCTTGGCGTGTAGATTTGACCGTTGCGTAGCAGCGCATCGATCACACGCACGAGTTTTCTAGCGGTAAGGACGAGGGCTCGTTTATGTTGATGCTTGGGTACTTCCTCATACTTCTTCCGGTAATAGGCGCGAAACGTCGCATCATGCCGTTGTACCGAGTTGGCAGCCTCGACTAGGTAGTAACGGAGATAGCGATTACCGGAACGAATGAGGGAAGTATCCTCGGCTTGGAAGCGCCCCGATTGGTGCTTGGACCAAGTCAGACCAGCATACTTCGCTAAGGCGGCTTGGTTGTCAAATCGCTCGATTTGTCCAATTTCGGCTAAGATCCCAGCGGCGTAGACTGGACCGATGTCAGGAATCGTTTGTAACGTATTTGGAATGCCTTCCAAATGGCGAGTAATCGCTTTGTCGAGCTCCTTGATTTGCGCTTGAAGGCTGCGAATGGATTGAATCGACAGCCCTAAAAGCAAGTCGGTGGAATCCTCGACACACTTGGAAAGCCGATAGGACGAACGAACTGCCTTTTGAATGGACTTGGCGATGCATTCCGGATCGGCAAAGCGCTTGCGTCCTTTTTGGCGCAAGAAGTCAGCGAACTGTTGCACGTCCATCTGAGAGATTTCATCTAAGCCAAACGACTCGAGAAGAAGCTCTAAGATGGCATGTCCGAAAACGGAGCTGTCCACCTCTTGGGTAAAGGAACTGCACTTGTAAAATAAGTGTTGAAGGAAGTACTGCTTTTCCCGAGTCAGCTGATGGACGAGATGATAGCGCATGCGCGTGAGCTGTTGAAGGGCGATAAACTGTTCTTGCATGACAGCTGTCACTTTCAAGCGACCAAAGCGAAGCCGATCAGTGATGATCCACGCATCGATACAGTCCGTTTTATCCAAGTCGGTGTAAGCTTCTTTAAATTTGCGAATGAGCTTTGGATTGATGGTAAACACCTTGACATTCCAAGACTTCAGTTCCTCCTGTTGATGGAAAAACATCGCCGGATGCCAGCTGTAGACCGAAGTGGCTTCCATCCCGATGAAAATTTCGGATGGTTGGCGCTTGTTTACCCACAGGAGGATTTGATCGCGAAGGAAGGTCGCGCCAAGGAGATGGTTGTTCACCTTGACTTGTGCGTAAGTATTTCCTTCTTGATCCATGATACGCGTGTATAAGTCCGTCGAGCTCACGTCAATGCCGACGTAGAGTTTCATGAGATCACCTCCAATCGTAGTAGGATCGTGGGGTTGGGACTCTTCGGGATGTCCTCGGACCGCGCCTGTTGACCAGTCACCCTCGCGTATGAGAACTCACCTTGGGCCATGGGCTTCCTGGAAGCTGCTCCTTCCAGCATGGAGAACCAACGTCGAGACTTGGGGTTAGACGTCCGAACAGGAGTCGGGTAGACAGACTTTTCAAGTAGTCAACGCTACAGGAGGAAGAAGAGTGTCCCCGATGATCCTCAAGATCATTATCTATGAACATCGCGAGAAGTCCAACCCCAACGTTTGTGAAATATGTTTGCGACCCACGGGGGGAGGGGCGCCCCTCCCCCGTGGGCAAGTCACCCAAGAATATGCGATTGTCAAGGAGTATATCGAACTGGAAATTCGATTTAAAAATCTTTCTAAACATACTATACGAGGAGGGTTCGTTTTTGTGAAGAGTAGACTGATTTTTATTTTTATTCTGATTACATGTCTTCTAGTTCCTATATCTAATATAAAAGCAATCAAGAATTGTAACTATTCACCCGAGTGCTAGTGTGTAAAGTAGCCCAGCACAAATAGGGCATTTCTGTCATAGAAAATGCCCTAGGTAGCGGAAAGAACACGATCTATCGTTTCGCCTGTCAACAGAAGACACAACGAGTCCCACACGTTTTTTTCGTGTTTCGTGAGTGTGGAAACGATGCTTCTTGCGATGCAAAACGACTGCGCGAACGTTTCCTGACGAAATGCACCCGAGATGTTCTCTTTGACTTTGACCATGCGAAGATCTCGTTCGGCTTGGTTGTTGTCAAAGGGAACGTGAGCTTCACGCAAAAAGCGCAACGCTTCTTCCTTCCGTTTTTGAAGTCGCCGAACGAAGGAGAGCGCTTTTTTCGGCAACGGTGTCATCCCTTCCAACCGATATTGCGCTTTCGCGAGTATGTGATCATACACGCGCTCCCAACGTTCCGCTTCTTCTTCTAGGAGAGAGCCACCATGTTGTTCGACCACTTGTTTGGCGGATAATAGAAACGTGGTCAACCGTTTTGCCCATGTATGCCCTTGTTCAATGAATCCTTTCAAGTCACGTAAATGATGGGCATGACAAAGGGCATGTGTGGCTTCGGTGTATCTCGGATACGTACCGAACGCATCATGCATCATCGTTCCTTTATATTGTGGAAGAATCCCGATCTCATCCGTCGCTTTCTTTCCACGAGAAGCGTGAGGAGCTAAGTATGTATATGCGGATGTACAGGCGACATGAACCCATGCCTGTTTGCCATCGATCCGCAAGCTCGTTTCATCGACATGCAAGATATCCGATTGAAGCAGTGCTTCTTCGATGATGTCCATGTTTGGCTCGAGTGCTTCGCGTCCCCGTTTGACCATGTTGACAAGCGTTCCTGTGCTGATCGGATGTTGATATAGCTCTTCCATCATGTCACGTAAACGTTGATAAGGGA
>NZ_JXTG01000039.1 GCF_000833605.1 Anoxybacillus ayderensis
ACTCTCGGTTTCATGGAGTTGGGCATACAAAAGCAGTTTCATAAATGAAGCCATATAAAGTTTCTTGGTATAGTGATTTAATTGATGTGTTTTCACTAGGTCATCAAATAATGGACGATTAATCGGTGAAAACCATTGTTCAAATGATGTTTTTCGTGTAAACTTATCCATGGTTTTGTCCTTTGTATTGGATTTGGATGGTTTACTACCACCCAACCATTATAAAGGATTTTTTTGTGTTTGGATTATATTTCAGAAAATTCGGTTTATTTAAAGGTGTTAAATTATTTTAATGCGACGCTAGTGTATATATATGTTTAAAATATAATCAAGTACCCGTGGTGCTAGTTGAGCGCTAGCGCTCAACTAGCCCAAGTGTGACAAGTGAATATGCCAACAAGATGCCATCTAGTGCTACTTCAAATCCCGCAATCGAATTCGCACGAATGTCTGTCATACGATACTGGTCAACGAGGACGGAGAACACCGTCTCTATCACTTTACGTTTTTGTTTGAGCCATTTCTCCCATGATTCCGATGGGCGGTGTTTCTGGTTTTTGCGAGATGGAGTCCAAAAAGCGATTTAGTACTCTTCATACAACTTTTTTTGCAATTCGCTACTGATGAATCCTTTGTCACCCAAGTTATAGAGGTGAGGAATTTGAGTCATGACGGTTTCAGCTGCGGTTCGATCGTGACAGGACGCCTCCGTTACCACGTATCCCATGGGTAGTCCTTGGTTGGTCACCTGAAGATGGAGCTTAAATCCGTAGTACCACTGCTTTTTCGATGCACAGAGCCCGATGTCCGCGATTCCTTGAAATCGTTTGACTCGGTACATTCTTGCGGTATGGCACAATTCGAGTGGCATGCTATCTACTACCGCATAGGCGTGGTGTTGTCCACGTTTGGCTAGCTCATGGCGAATCCATTTGATCGCAAAGCGCAGCGCTCGACAACGGCGATTGTATCGAGAACGTTCGAGAAAATGTCCATCCGTAAACAAGTTCCCAGTCACAAAGCGATGCCATGCACGTTCGGAAGAGAAGCCAAGCAGCTTTCCCAAAAGATGAATGGCAATGATCACTGCGTCTTCTTGTTTCACCAAATGACGATTGCGACGTTGAAGATAGAATTGAATTTGTGACAGCTGGGCAGAAACAAAAAAGAAAATGGCTGCATATTGTTTTTGAATCTTTGCTTGATCTGTAGTAAAATGAAAGCGCTCTTGCATGGGGATTCTCCTTTCGAATGTTGGATAGCACTTTCATTCTACAGGAGATCCACAAGCAAGGGCTATTTTTATGCTTACTCGATTTTATCTAGCACCACGGGTTAATATCATATTTTGCTCCAATTGATCCTACTCCTATAGAACCACTGATTGATATTGATTTCTTCGTAAATGGGATCTTGATATCGATACTTGATGAGTATTTATGGAGTGTAGCCTCTCCACCAATTGAAATCCCCTTTTTATTGGCTTTGGCATGCGCTTCAACTTCCCCAACAGATACTTTCGCTTCTCCACCTACATATTTGCTTTTTGCAGAGACACTAGCGCCTGGACCACTGCAGCTTGCTCCCCCTCCTACTCCCTAACCACTGGAGTATCCCTTACTTACAGAACAATTCGGTGTATGAATTGCAACACCCATAACACTGATCCTCCTTTAGATCAAAAAATAAATTATCGCCCATATTATACCACATAAATATAAAAATGGTGTATTTGGTAACCTAAAATTGAGCCACTTTTCAACGGTTCGATCACATAAATCTCCGTTTCCGACCTATAAGCTCGTCAAAGGCGATCCAGTGCTTCAAGCAGCCTTTGAAAAAGAACTCGAGTTTATAAAAAAACTAATCATGGAAGAAATCGTTCTTCTTCATGTCGATGAGACGCATGTTCGTGCCTATCTAAACATGGATTAGTCAAATAACACTCGCTTTTATGGCGAGATTTTTTTATTTTTTGCTTTACATTGACGTTACGTAAACGTTTATAGTGAAATTGTCAGGAGGTGATTGGGTGGAATATACGGTGCAACAGTTAGCGAAATTGGCGGGGGTGACGAGCCGAACGCTACGTTATTACGATGAAATCGGTCTTTTGAAGCCAGCGAGAGTGAATGCCTCGGGCTATCGCATATACGGAGCGAAAGAGGTCGACCAACTCCAGCAAATTTTGTTTTATCGCGAACTCGGGGTGGATTTAGAAACGATTAAGCAAATCATCATGTCCCCGTCATTTGACGACGTACAGGCGTTAAAGCAACATCGCGAAAAACTCTTGGCAGAACGGCGGCGGTTAGAAGCGTTAATCGCCAATGTCGAAAAAACGCTATTAGCGAAAGAAGGGAGAATCATCATGAGCGACAAAGAAAAATTTGAGGCGTTTAAACAGCAGCTCATTGACGAAAACGAACGGAACTATGGCAAAGAAATTCGGGAAAAATATGGGGAGGAACAGGTGAACAAAGCAAACGAAAAAGTAAAAAACATGACGCAAGCACAATACGAAGAAGTAACAAAGCTTGGCGAAGAAGTATTGCGCGTATTGCATGAAGCGTTTTTGACTGGCGACCCAGCGGGAGAGCTTGCCCAAAAAGCAGCCGATTTACATCGTCAATGGTTAGGGTACTTTTGGGACCATTATTCAAAAGAAGCACATGCAGGATTGGCACAAATGTATGTGGATGATGAACGATTTAAAGCATACTACGATCAGAAACAACCAGGAACGGCGGAATTTTTCCGTGAGGCGATTTTTATTTATACAGGTAAAAAATAGGCAGGCATCAGCCTGTCTTTTTACATTGTAAAAGTTTGAAAAAAGATGTATATTTAAATGAGAATGATAATCAAATTTAAGGGTGATAACGATGGAGCAACAATTGTATGACGTGACGATCATTGGCGGTGGACCAGCAGGGCTGTATGCGACGTTTTATAGTGGATTGCGAGAAATGAAAACGAAGTTGATTGAATATCAGTCGCAGTTAGGTGGAAAATTGCATGTGTATCCAGAAAAAATGATTTGGGATGTTGGCGGGCATGCTCCGATTACAGGAGAGAAATTACGCGAACAACTTGTTAAACAAGCGCTTACCTTTAATCCGACCGTTGTATTAAATGAAAAAGTTGAAACGATTCAGCGAAGAGAAGACGGCATATTCATTTTACAAACATCATCTGGTCAACGACATATATCGAAAACGATCATTATTGCGGTAGGAAGTGGCATATTAAAGCCGCAAAAACTTCAAATTGAAGGAGCAGAAAAGTTTGAGATTACAAATTTACACTATACGGTGAAATCGTTAAAACAATTTAAAGAGAAAACGGTGATTATTTCGGGTGGGGGGAATACAGCGATTGATTGGGCAAATGAACTCGTGCCAATTGCGAAAAAAGTATACGTCACTTATCGTAATGAATCGTTAAAAGGACATGAGGCGCAAGTGACGCAATTATTAAATAGTTCTGCCATTTGCTTTTTCCATACGTCCATTACAAAATTAGTTGCCAGCCCCAACCATGAAATGATTGAGCGAGTGGTATTGACAAATCATGAGACGGGCGATGTGTTTGAACTCGATGTAGATGATGTCATTATTAGCCATGGATATGAACGAGATGCCTCATTGCTTGCCAATAGTGAACTACCCATTCAAATGGTTGACGAATATTATATTGCGACAAATGCAAAAGGAGAATGTTCTGTTCCGGGGTTATATGCAGCTGGCGATATTTCAAAATATGATGGAAAGTTATATTTACTTACAGGTGCTTTCCAAGACGCAGCGAATGCGGTAAATAGTGCGAAACGTTTCATTGAACCCACTGCCGATCCGTATGCGATGGTATCTTCACATCACGAAGCGTTTAAGGAGCGAAATCGAGAGTTAGTGAAACAAATGTTAAAATAATAGTAATGCATAAATTCGTTTGTTTTAACGCAAACTTTCGGTAAAACAAACGAGGTGAACATCGTGTTCAAACAACGAAACATATGGATGATGGTGTTGATGTTATTTATATTGACAGCGTACAGCCACCCACTTCATGTGACAACGAAGCAAATAAAATATACAAATGAACTGATGGAAGTCGATTTGAACATTCCGATCGTATCCGGATCGATCAACCAATCTTTCCAGCGCCAAGTCAATCGTTTATTGCGTAAGGAGTCGCTTGATTTAAAGCGTGAAGTAGAAAAGCAAGCGCGAGAAAATATGGCAATAAGCAAAAAGGAAGGATTTCCATATCGATTGCATGCAGCAGTCAGCAATTATGAAGTGACGTACAATCAACATGGCATTTTAAGCATTCCTGTTACGTTATATGGCTATACAGGTGGGGCGCACGGAATGACAGTGAAAGTGCCAAACAATTTCGATTTCCATACAGGGAAATCGTTGTTACTAAGCGACTTATTTAAAAAAGGAACGAAATACAAACAAGTGATTATAGACGAAGTGATTGCTCAAATAAAAAAGAAAACGATTTATATTTTGACAACGCCATCGCTGTTGTGCAAAAGATGCCGAATGATCAACCTTATTATATGACGAAAGATGGTATTGTCGTTTATTATGGACTTTATGAAATAGCCCCATACGCCGCAGGCATTCGCGAATTTCTTATTCCATTTTCAACTTTGCGACCATATATGAAAACGAAGCTAGCGCAATAAAAGCGCTAGCTTCATTTCATTTATCGGTGGTAAGAAACGACTTCTTTTTTCGTTGTTTTCGTCATCGCTCCCCATCCTTCAATGGCTAAGAAAATGCATAAAACGAAAAGAATGAAAGCAGAGCCAGCTAATAGCCAATTTTGTTTTAATGCGTTTTGATACATCAACACACAAAGAGCAGCAATCGTTACAACGAGCATAAACACCATTGGGATGACAACATAAAACGATTTGGCGCCAATTTTCATGAGCCATGCGGAAACAGCTAGCAAAGCAAGCGCCCCGAGCATTTGATTCGCTGCCCCGAAAAGCGGCCAGACGGACTGCCATGTTCCTGATAATGCAAGCGCTCCAGCACCGATCAGACCAACTGTTGTTGCGACATGATTATTTTTAAATGCGTTTGTTCGCTCTTCACCAAGTTCTTGAATGGCGTAGCGCATTAACCGTGTTGCTGAATCTAATGTTGTTAATAAGAAAGCGGATGCTGTAAGTGCGGTAAATGTAACTGCTGTTGCTTCTGGGATGCCGACATGGGACATAAAATAACCAACACCAGCAGAAAATGTACCAATTGGCCCACCAAGTTCACTCATACGAGTCGCAAAGTCAGCTTGTGTTAAATACGCGACCGTTCCAACCGAAATGATTGCCAAAAAGCTTTCTAACAACATACCACCATAGGCGATAAATTTCCCATTTTTCTCATTATCAAGCTGTTTTGCGGTCGTTCCAGATGATACGAGCGAATGGAAGCCTGAAATAGCACCGCAAGCGATTGTAATGAACAAAATTGGAAACAAAAATCCGAGTTTTTCGTGATAAAAACCTGTAAACGCTGGAAACTGAATAGTCGGTGCAGCGATAATCATGCCGACAGCAGCCCCAGCAATCATGCCGTATAAAAGAAATGAGTTTAAATAATCGCGTGGTTGTAACAAAATCCAGACAGGTAATACCGATGCAGCGTATGCGTAACCTAGTAAAATAAGTGACCATGTTGTTGCGCTTAACGAAAGTGGATATTGAATGCCAACCCATACAGATAAGAGCATAGCGATAACCCCTAGCACGCTGGCTACAAATAAGTTCATTCGCATTTGATTAACAAAAAAGCCAAAAATAATCGCAATGCCGAGGAATAAAACAGATGCTGTAGCTGCTTGTGGAACAGCGACAAACGTATTTGCAACTAAAATAATAAATACACCAACAACGAGCATAAGTGTCGCGATAGAGAAAGTTAAAAATAATACTTGTCCGCGACTTCCCATATATTGTTTAATAATCGTCCCGATCGATTGTGCTTTATGGCGAATCGAAGCTTGCAATGATGTATAATCATGAACACCGCCAATAAAAATGCCTCCGATCATAATCCATAAAACAGCAGGAAACCAACCGAACACGGCAGCAGTGATGGGGCCTACAATTGGTCCCCCTCCAGCGATTGTAGCGAAATGATGTCCAAGTAAAACAGGTTTTTTTGCCGGCACGTAATCTATACCATCATACATTTCATACGCTGGTGTTTTGCGATTGCTATCAACTTTCAATTGTCTTTCGAGAAAGCGTCCATATGTAAAATAGGCAATGACTAAAATGACTCCGCAAACAAGTAACAACGTTAATAAGTTCAACGCACATCCTCCTCAAATGGTTTTTCGAAAACATGTGTAAACGACCGAGCTTTTCGGTGAGTAAATAATTGTTTTGAGTCTAAAGCGATGATCGCAATATAACACTCGAGCCAACCGTGTAATCCGAAACGAATAAATTGTAGCTTGCGAAATCGTTTCACCTCCTTTATTGCTTCATCACATGCATTTGGTGCGACAATTGCCCCGATGAAAACGGTAGACATATGATCTTGATGGTTGGATATGTAGTTCGGCACATGATTGATAAATGTTTGAGAGAATTGTGTGATGTCTTCTTTTGTCACGATATTTTCTTTTTGCCACACAAAAATAAATTGCTCATTTTCAACAGCCCAAATTTTCGACTTTTTTGTCATAAAATATTTCTCATCACGTCGGTGATAATGAGCATAAAAAGGTAAAGACAATGTGCCGAGCTTTTCATCCCGATAAACGTTGAAATAAGGTGTAAGAATTGTTGTTAGGTTATGGATATATTTGTTTATATTCATCACAGCCACCTTTTAAAATTT
>NZ_JXTG01000040.1 GCF_000833605.1 Anoxybacillus ayderensis
TTTGTTTCTGCCCAGCTGTCACAAATTCAATTCTATCTTCAACGTCGCAATCGTCATTTGGCGAAACAAGAAGACGCGGTGATCATTGCCATTCATCTTTTAGGAAAGTTGCTTGGCTTCTCTTCCGAGCGTGCATGGCATCGCTTTGTTACTGGGAACCTGTTCACTGATAGACATTTTCTCGAACGTTCTCGATACAATCGCCGTTGCCGAGCGCTGCGCCTTGCGATCAAGTGGATTCGTCATGAACTAGCGAAACGTGGTCAACACCATGCCTATGCGGTAGTAGATAGCATGCCAATCGAGTTGTGCCATGCCGCAAGAATGTACCGTGTCAAACGATTCCAAGGGATCGCGGACATCGGACTTTGTGCGTCGAAAAAGCAGTGGTACTATGGGTTTAAGTTTCATCTTCAAGTGACAGACCAAGGACTACCTATGGGATACGTGGTAACGGAGGCGTCCTGTCACGATCGAACCGCAGCTGAAACCGTCATGACTCAAATTCCTCATCGCTATAATTTGGGCGACAAAGGATTCATCAGCAGCGAATTGCAAAAAAAGTTGTATGAAGAGTACCAAATCGCTTTTTGGACTCCATCTCGCAAAAATCAGAAACACCGCCCATCTGAATCATGGGAGAAATGGCTCAAACAAAAACGTAAAGTTATAGAAACAGTGTTCTCCGTCCTCGTTGACCAGTATCGTATTACAGAAATTCGTGCTAATTCGATTTCAGGGTTTGAAGTGGCACTAGATGGCATATTGTTGGTGTATTCGCTTGTAACACTCGGGCTAGTTGAGCGCTAGCGCTCAACTAGCACCACGGGTTCAGTAGGAGTATAACTGTATTCGCTCCTTCGCATCAGTTTTATCCATTGTTGTCGTGATCAGCGAACGAGTTGCCATACCATCGCGATCACCGTCTGAATGATCGTCTTGATACGACGACGTTTCAATTTGTGATGTAATGGATGTCTCTGACCGCTTAATAGATCTTGTCCGATCAGGTGAAGAAGGTTGTACACGAAGTCTCCCATCACCAACACGGGCGCATTCGTTCTCATCTTCCCAGATGGAAGCAACTCTAAATCTAAGTCGCTCTTGAGTTCACTATGAAACTGTTCGCATGTCGCATGATCATGATACAACGTGAGCACATCGCTCATTCGAACATGCTCGTATCCTTTGAGCCGCACCCAATAGCTTCCCTTTCGTCCAACAAGATGATAAGGTGACCTGTCGTTGAATCAATAGACGCATGAGACTCCTCCAAAAGAATCGTTTCGGTCATCGGAAGACAAGCGAGCTGATCAAGTCGCTGTCTCAACGCTGGGGATGCCGAATGCCCATAGATGTCGAAAACATACCGTCCTGACGATATGCTTCAATATGATCAACGTCCGTTTTTCTGCGACAAGCAAACCGATCATCAAGCGAATGACGTCGCTATGGGAAATGTGCACTTCTCGACGAATGGTGAGAAGTGAAGTGCATTTACTTGTTTATTCAGTTTCGTTTGAGGGAGTAAGTAGCCAACAAGGACACCCCCCGCACTTGGGGTAATGGCTTCATCTGTCAACACAAACCGAATCAGGAAATTTTTTATCGCATGTTCACCTACTTAATGAAAAGTCGTTCATCTCGTTTTCCCTTATCGTATCAACGGTTTGCGACTATTGTAAAAATGTTTTGTCACGGGTTCAGTATCTCACAATAAACATTCCTCTCATCCCCCGTTCATTCATCATCACGGATTCTTTCAACAAAAACATGCAAATTCCTGCAAGAACATAAAAAAATAGAGAGCCAATCAACTTAAATGTGCTTTCTTATTCCTGTCTACTTGACAGAGGTTACTTCATCCAGTACATGTGATACTCTTCGACATATAAAAAAATAGCTCCCATTGGGAGTTAGTTTGGTAAACGTGTTTTTAAATTTAAAATTTCTTTTTCATGTTCGATCATTTTATCAAACATGACGTCGGATCTACGTTGCAAATAAGCAACCGTCACATCCATTGATTTTTTTATGCCTGTCAAGTCATTTAGCAATAATGCCTGGTTGTTTTTTGATATGCGCAACTCTTCGAGAATCTTCTCCCCTGTCCGTTCCATATTTCCAAGTGACTGCTTCATTCCGCTCATCTCATGCTCTAATTTTTGCTGACCTGCTTGCAGTTGCGCTACGTCTTGTTGCAACGCTTGCTGATCTACTCGTAACTCTGCCACATCTTGCTGAACTTGAGCGACACCCGCTTCTAATACTTTCTGACCACGCTGTAACTCTTGTTGGGTTTGTTCAACACGCTCCAACTGCTTACGAATCGGCTGCAGTTCTTCCTTTAACACCGAGCGAAGCAAATCTTTCAGTTCTTGATTCATTTGCATCCCTCCTTCGCTATTTCTTTCATTATTTTCGATTGCAGTGCACAGGCACGCGGTTCTCGGGGCGGGACTGGCACTTACCCAAGTATGTTGTTTAGCTTCTTATCAAAAGTATATACTTGGTATCCCTTCACTTTATTATAGGCGTATAAAAGAGTATCGACAAAGTCCAACCTTCTTTTTCCAAACAAAATGAGTGCTTCTTCTAGTATTTCGATATCATCGACGTTGATATTATCATATTTACACAGTTCTAAAAGAGTGTCACATATCTCGTTGTTTTTTACTTTGTACACTTTTTCAAGAACATAAACGACTTCAACTACTACCTCATTCGGCAATAATACCTTGTTATTTTCGATAATCGTTGCGGCTTTCGCTGACAAATCATCATGATCATTAAGCAAATATCTTAGGATAATGTTTGTATCAATGATTTTCATATTTATCCACCACGGCTTTAGACCAGGCCTCGCTTTCTTGAGCTCGCAAAACCTCATTTTTATATTTTGACAACGCCCCCCTCAAGCTTCTTTTTTCTACTTGTTCTGCCTCTTCTTTGTCTGTATAAGGAAGAACAATGACTTCTACTTTCCTGTTTCTTAATTTCTCAGGTATATCTATAAATTTTTCTAAATCATTGCTATTCTTTATGACTCGCACGAAATCCATGCCTTTCGCTCCTTTCAACGAAAATGGAACTTCTTAAACATATTATACCATTTAACTGTACACGATAACACGAAAAATTCATTTTGACATATTATATGTTTCACCAATGTTTGATTGACGGATTCACTTCCTACTACATATAGGATCGCTTCCAACAACAGCGGATTCTTCAGCTTCTTGATGTGCTCGGAGGAATAAACACATCGACCTTCTCATAGTCAAATTACGCTTCATCCCCAACATCCTCCTGTCTGACTTCCACACCAAATTCACGTTTCATTTTCGCAATAAACCATTCCAACATAATTTCCCCCTCACACGTACCCTTTTTCTTTCAACGACACGAATCGCTCACCGCTAACGACGACATGATCTAACAGCTCAATCCCGACAATTCTCCCTGCCTCGACAAGCCTTCTCGTCACTTCAATGTCCTCCCTTGACGGTGTCGGGTCGGTCGGCGGATGATTGTGCGCCACCAACACCGACGCCGCATTTGCCAAAATCGCTGACTTAAACACCTCAGGCTTGCATTCAAACTCCCCACATATCAGAATTGCCGTCGGCTGATTTTTCGTGTCCAAACAAACGACGACAAACACCTCCCGATCCGCACACTTCAACAGCTGATACCCATCCTCTGGAGACTGAACACGCCGCTCCCTGTACAACACACTCCCTTCCCGAATGAGCTTCAAGCTTACAATGTTCACACGCTTTGCTGGTTGCATTCGACTCCCTCCTAAAACAAAAATCGCCCCATTCCTTGAAGGGAATGAAGGCATTCAAAAGTATAATATATGTTTCAAATCATGTTTAATGCGAAAAAAAAGAAACAGAGAGCCATTCAATGACTCTCTGTCTCTATAAAACTTCGACAATCTTCGGGGCGTGACAGGCACCACAATTTTAGCTAACACCTTCGCCATTTCGGCACGCGTCACATGGCTTGTCGGATCAAAGTTTCCACTATCTCGTCCTTGCATGATGCCTGCTTGGTATACTGCTTCAATCGCCTGTTTTGCCCATGTTGGCAATTGTTTTGCATCGCGGAAATCTGTCACTTTTTTCGTTTTGTCGCTTGTTGCCTCATCATAGCCAACAAACGACAGTTTCAATGCCCGTTCGATCATGACAGCTGCTTGTGCGCGAGTGATTGGCTCATTCGGCGCAAACATATAAGCTGTTTTTCCTTGAATGATTCCGAACTTGACTGCCGCTGCTAATTCACCGTTCTTGTTAAACCACTCCGTTCCCTTCACATCAGCAAAGCGACCGTCATACGTTTCGCTCGGCAATCCTAGCGCACGTGCAAGCAACACTGCAAATTGCGCGCGCGTCATCCGATCATTTGGTCGATATGTTTTGTCCGTCATCCCTTTGACAAGCTGTTTCGCCGCGAGTGTTTCAATATAACCTTTCGCCCAATGTGGTTGGATGTCACTAAATGTATGTGTTCCTTCCACAACAACATACGTCGAGTTCGTCAACGATTTAATGACTGCTTTGTTGCCAACAAACGTTGTCGGTACTGGGGTAAGTGAACCGTCATCGTTCACGCGCACTGCAATGGCACGACTAGCGTTGACCGATTGCTTTAACGCGATTTCGCGTTCGACATATTGAGTAAACCGGTCGATGACGCGTTCTTGTCCATTTGCTTTCGCCACGACATGAAACTCTACCGCATCAGACAACGGTTTCACACGTAGTGACGGCGCATCGTTCACTTTCATTTCAATCGAGATGCTTACTTGTTCTACCGCTGCACCAAGTGACTGGGCAATCGTCGCAAGAGACGCCTGCACTTCTTTGACTGGCAATTTGTACGTCGCTTGTTCACTGGCGCTCACAATCGTTGCTTCTGCTTGTTTATTTGCCGCTTGTGTAAATAATGTAGCTGGCACATCTACTTTTGTGGCTACACCTTTTGGAAGCGAGCCGAGGGAGACGACGACTTGTTTATTTTCATTCGACAGCTCCTTGACAATCGCTTCAACTTCATTTGTTGAAATAGTTGCCACTTTTTCTACTACTTTGCCGTCTTTTTCTTTCGTCTCTACTTTCGGCTGTAAAACAACCGTACCATTTTCACCCTTCACTGGTGTTGTGCCACT
>NZ_JXTG01000042.1 GCF_000833605.1 Anoxybacillus ayderensis
ACAACTGGTACACCAGCGGTGCGTCCATCCCGGTCCTCTCGTACTAAGGACAGCTCCTCTCAAATTTCCTACGCCCGCGACGGATAGGGACCGAACTGTCTCACGACGTTCTGAACCCAGCTCGCGTACCGCTTTAATGGGCGAACAGCCCAACCCTTGGGACCGACTACAGCCCCAGGATGCGATGAGCCGACATCGAGGTGCCAAACCTCCCCGTCGATGTGGACTCTTGGGGGAGATAAGCCTGTTATCCCCGGGGTAGCTTTTATCCGTTGAGCGATGGCCCTTCCATTCGGAACCACCGGATCACTAAGCCCGACTTTCGTCCCTGCTCGACTTGTAGGTCTCGCAGTCAAGCTCCCTTCTGCCTTTACACTCTACGAATGATTTCCAACCATTCTGAGGGAACCTTTGGGCGCCTCCGTTACGCTTTGGGAGGCGACCGCCCCAGTCAAACTGCCCACCTGACACTGTCTCCCACCCCGATCAGGGGTGCGGGTTAGAATCTCAGTACGACAAGGGTGGTATCCCAACGGCGACTCCACCTAGACTGGCGTCCAGGCTTCTCAGTCTCCCACCTATGCTGTACATGTCGCACCAACATTCAATATCAGGCTGCAGTAAAGCTCCACGGGGTCTTTCCGTCCTGTCGCGGGTAACCTGCATCTTCACAGGTACTATGATTTCACCGGGTCTCTCGTTGAGACAGTGCCCAAGTCGTTACACCTTTCGTGCGGGTCGGAACTTACCCGACAAGGAATTTCGCTACCTTAGGACCGTTATAGTTACGGCCGCCGTTTACTGGGGCTTCGGTTCGCACCTTCGCTTGCGCTAAGCGCTCCCCTTAACCTTCCAGCACCGGGCAGGTGTCAGCCCCTATACTTCGCCTTACGGCTTCGCAGAGACCTGTGTTTTTGATAAACAGTCGCTTGGGCCTTTTCACTGCGGCTCCCCTGGGCTATTCACCCGAGGGAGCACCCCTTCTCCCGAAGTTACGGGGTCATTTTGCCGAGTTCCTTAACGAGAGTTCTCCCGCGCACCTTAGGATTCTCTCCTCGCCTACCTGTGTCGGTTTGCGGTACGGGCACCTCTCACCTCGCTAGAGGCTTTTCTTGGCAGTGTGGAATCAGGCACTTCGGTACTTTATTTCCCTCGCCATCACAGCTCAGCCTACTCAAGCGGATTTGCCTACTTGAGGCGCCTAACTGCTTGGACGCGCACAACCAGTCGCGCGCTGACCCTATCCTCCTGCGTCCCCCCATTGCTCAAACGGTGAGGAGGTGGTACAGGAATATCAACCTGTTGTCCATCGCCTACGCCTTTCGGCCTCGGCTTAGGTCCCGACTAACCCTGAGCGGACGAGCCTTCCTCAGGAAACCTTAGGCTTTCGGTGCAGAGGATTCTCACCTCTGTTTTCGCTACTCACACCGGCATTCTCACTTCTAAGCGCTCCACTAGTCCTTCCGGTCTAGCTTCGACGCCCTTAGAACGCTCCCCTACCGACGACGCAAGTCGTCCCACAGCTTCGGTGATACGTTTAGCCCCGGTACATTTTCGGCGCAGAGTCACTCGACCAGTGAGCTATTACGCACTCTTTAAATGGTGGCTGCTTCTAAGCCAACATCCTGGTTGTCTAAGCAACTCCACATCCTTTTCCACTTAACGTATACTTTGGGACCTTAGCTGGTGATCTGGGCTGTTTCCCTCTTGACCACGGATCTTATCACTCGTAGTCTGACTCCCGAGTATAAGTCATTGGCATTCGGAGTTTGACTGAGTTCGGTAACCCGATGAGGGCCCCTAGCCCAATCAGTGCTCTACCTCCAAGACTCTTCACTCGAGGCTAGCCCTAAAGCTATTTCGGGGAGAACCAGCTATCTCCAAGTTCGATTGGCATTTCACCCCTACCCACACCTCATCCCCGCACTTTTCAACGTGCGTGGGTTCGGGCCTCCAGTAGGTATTACCCTACCTTCACCCTGGACATGGGTAGATCACCTGGTTTCGGGTCTACGACCTCGTACTATACGCCCT
>NZ_JXTG01000043.1 GCF_000833605.1 Anoxybacillus ayderensis
TCGCGAACCCGCGAGGGGGAGCCAATCCCAAAAAGCCGCTCTCAGTTCGGATTGCAGGCTGCAACTCGCCTGCATGAAGCCGGAATCGCTAGTAATCGCGGATCAGCATGCCGCGGTGAATACGTTCCCGGGCCTTGTACACACCGCCCGTCACACCACGAGAGTTTGCAACACCCGAAGTCGGTGAGGTAACCCTTACGGGAGCCAGCCGCCGAAGGTGGGGCAAATGATTGGGGTGAAGTCGTAACAAGGTAGCCGTATCGGAAGGTGCGGCTGGATCACCTCCTTTCTAAGGATAATGAGAAAAGCGGAGAACGGTTCTTGGCGTAGCCAAGGAAACATCCGACGGAAGCGCAAGCTTTTGACGAGACGTGCTTGCACGTCGATGGAGAAAGCGGACGCGGAGGAGGATGTTAGTTCGAAGCTAGACAATAAGAAAAGCGGAGGCGACTGTTTAGCCCCGACAAGCGCTGGAGGGCCTGCGAGGAGGCTGTTGCCGCCACAGCAGGACCGAAGCGGCTCGAGGGGCTAGGAGCCGGAGCTAGACAATAAGAAAAGCGGAGAATAACTCCGTATGTGTTGACAAACACAAAAAACATATGATAAAATTCCGCTGTCTGTTTTGTTCAGTTTTGAGGGAACACCCTCTTAATAAGTAAATATTCGTATGTATGGGCCTATAGCTCAGCTGGTTAGAGCGCACGCCTGATAAGCGTGAGGTCGGTGGTTCAAGTCCACTTAGGCCCACCATACAATTCCATGGGGCCTTAGCTCAGCTGGGAGAGCGCCTGCTTTGCACGCAGGAGGTCATCGGTTCGATCCCGATAGGCTCCACCATTTTCTTGTAGATAGGTCATGTTTTTTACGCCTGCGTCTAAAAGTGGCTTCGAGGAAGACAGATTCCTCGGCGCAAAGCTGCGATGAAGCAGGTTTACACGTTAGTTTTGCGCCTGCGTCTGCGAGTGATTACGAAGATGATAAATTCCTCGGCGCATGGCAGCGAAGATGTAGCTTCAAGAAGAAGCCATGTTCTTTGAAAACTAGATAACAGGCTGAAAAGTGTGTTTAGTTAAGTTAGAAAGGGCGCACGGTGGATGCCTTGGCACTAGGAGCCGATGAAGGACGGGACAAACACCGATATGCTTCGGGGAGCTGTAAGTAAGCGTTGATCCGGAGATTTCCGAATGGGGGAACCCACTGTCCGTAATGGGACAGTATCCATACGTGAATACATAGCGTATGGAGGGCATACCCGGGGAACTGAAACATCTAAGTACCCGGAGGAGAAGAAAGCAAAAGCGATTCCCTGAGTAGCGGCGAGCGAAACGGGAACAGCCCAAACCAAGAGGCTTGCCTCTTGGGGTTGTAGGACACTCAATACGGAGTGACAAAGGAACGGAGTAGATGAAGTGGTCTGGAAAGGCCTGCCAGAGGAGGTAACAGCCCTGTAGTCGAAACTTCGTTCCCTCCTGAGTGGATCCTGAGTACGGCGGGACACGAGGAATCCCGTCGGAAGCAGGGAGGACCATCTCCCAAGGCTAAATACTCCCTAGTGACCGATAGTGAACCAGTACCGTGAGGGAAAGGTGAAAAGCACCCCGGGAGGGGAGTGAAAGAGAACCTGAAACCGTGTGCCTACAAGTAGTCAGAGCCCGTTTATGGGTGATGGCGTGCCTTTTGTAGAATGAACCGGCGAGTTACGATCTCGTGCGAGGTTAAGTCGAAAAGACGGAGCCGTAGCGAAAGCGAGTCTGAA
>NZ_JXTG01000044.1 GCF_000833605.1 Anoxybacillus ayderensis
CCTGAATCCGTGACAAAACATCTTTACAATGGTCGCAAACCGTTGATACGATAAGGGAAAACGACGTTGACGATTCTTCATCAAGTAGGTGAATGTGATGAAAGATTTCCCGATTCGGTTTGTATTGACAGATGAAGCGATTACTCCAAGTGCTGGGCTTGCTCTCGTGGGCTACTTACTCCATCGAACGAAACTGGATAAACGGGTAAACGCACTTCGGCTTCCAACGGTTCGTCGAGAAGTGCACATTTCCCATAGCGATGTCATTCGCTCGATGATTGGCTTGCTTGCCACAGGAAAAACGGATTTCGATCATATCGAAGCGTATCGTCAGGACGATATCTTTTCGGCATCGATGGGGATTCAGCACGTACCTTCCTCCCCAACGTTGCGACAGCGTCTCGATCAGCTCGCTTGTCTTCCGATGACCGAAACCATCATTTGGGAGGAATCGATGCGTCTGTTGGTTCGACAACACGCTACCTTGTCCCCTTGTTGGGCGAAAGGGAAAACGACATGGCTTCCCCTTGATATAGATGCTTCCCCATTTGACAACTCCGATACGAAGAAAGAAGGAGTGAGTCGAACGTATAAAGGATTTGACGGTTTTACACCGTTGTTTGCGTACGCAGGGAAGGAAGGGTATATCGTTCATGCCGAGCTGCGTCCAGGGAAACAACATGTACAAGACAACATGCCTTCGTTTTTAACTACCGCCATCCGTCGAGCTCGTCCGCTGACCTCGTCTCGTCTGCTTGTCCGCATGGATGCAGGAAACGATGCGGAAGCGAATGTGCACGTATGTCTAAAGGAAGACGTGGACTTTGTCATCAAGCGAAACTTACGCCGAGAATCGAAAGCACTTTGGTTCCAGATCGCTTCGCAAAAGGGCAGACGCGTCGATGATGGACAAACCGAAGGAGTACAAACGTATGAGTTATGCCTTCCACAGACCGCAGCAATTGATGGACACACGTATACGTACGTTCAAGTCACCCAAGTGACGGAACGAACGATGGAACGAAATGGACAGCTGATGCTCGTTCCTGATTACGAAGTCGAAAGCTACTGGGTGCGCCTCGAAGGATACGAGCATGTTCGAATGAGTGATGTGCTCGCATTGTATCATGATCATGCGACATGCGAACAGTTTCATAGCGAACTGAAAAGCGACTTAGATTTAGAGCGACTTCCATCTGGGAAGATGAAAACGAATGCGCTCGTGTTAGTCATGGGAGCATTCGTGTACAACCTTCTTCGTCTGATTG
Source organism: Anoxybacillus ayderensis (assembly GCF_000833605.1). GTDB lineage: Bacteria > Bacillota > Bacilli > Bacillales > Anoxybacillaceae > Anoxybacillus > Anoxybacillus ayderensis. The sequence goes on from NZ_JXTG01000044.1 coordinate 1,269, forward strand.
GACAAGATCTATTAAGCGATCCGAGACATCCATTACATCATAAAGTGAAACGCCGCCGCATCAAGACGATCATTCAGACGGTGATCACGATGGCAGGTCGACTCGTCCGCCGATCACGACAGATCTGGATGAAACTGACGCGAAGGAGTGGCTATAGCGAGCCCCTACTGAACGTCTATCAGAAATGGAGAGAGGCAAGATAACGAACGAATGTTCGAGCACTGATGTCCAACGTCACTCCCTGGGCTTTTTTGTCTATTTTTTTGGTTCGTATACCTAAAAAAGAGATTTGTTCCATTTTCGGAAATAGAGATGACATAGGTCATAAGCATAAAAAGGGTTTTATGGATTATCAATCCATCAAAATTACAACAAAATCAAAGTCGATTTCAATTCATCACGGATTCAGG
>NZ_JXTG01000045.1 GCF_000833605.1 Anoxybacillus ayderensis
GTAACTATTCACCCGAGTGCTAGTGTGTAAAGTAGCCCAGCACAAATAGGGCATTTCTGTCATAGAAAATGCCCTAGGTAGCGGAAAGAACACGATCTATCGTTTCGCCTGTCAACAGAAGACACAACGAGTCCCACACGTTTTTTTCGTGTTTCGTGAGTGTGGAAACGATGCTTCTTGCGATGCAAAACGACTGCGCGAACGTTTCCTGACGAAATGTACCCGAGATGTTCTCTTTGACTTTGACCATGCGAAGATCTCGTTCGGCTTGGTTGTTGTCAAAGGGAACGTGAGCTTCACGCAAAAAGCGCAACGCTTCTTCCTTCCGTTTTTGAAGTCGCCGAACGAAGGAGAGCGCTTTTTTCGGCAACGGTGTCATCCCTTCCAAATAATGTTGCGCTTTCGCGAGTATGCGATCATACACGCGCTCCCAACGTTTCGCTTCTTCTTCTGGGAGGGAGCCACCATGTTGTTCGACCACTTGTTTGGCGGATAATAGAAACGTGGTCAACCGTTTTGCCCATGTATGCCCTTGTTCGATGAAGCCTTTCAAGTCACGTAAATGATGGGCATGACAAAGGGCATGTGTGGCTTCGGTGTATCTCGGATACGTACCGAACGCATCATGCATCATCGTTCCTTTATATTGTGGAAGAATCCCGATCTCATCCGTCGCTTTCTTTCCACGAGAAGCGTGAGGAGCTAAGTATGTATATGCGGATGTACAGGCGACATGAACCCATGCCTGTTTGCCATCGATCCGCAAGCTCGTTTCATCGACATGCAAGATATCCGATGGAAGCAGTGCTTCTTCGATGATGTCCATGTTTGGCTCGAGTGCTTCGCGTCCCCGTTTGACCATGTTGACAAGCGTTCCTGTGCTGATCGGATGTTGATATAGCTCTTCCATCATGTCACGTAAACGTTGATAAGGGATCATTTGCATGTTGTACAAATACACGACAAGCGCCGTGAGCCGTGGACCATATTGCACATGGTTTGTGACATGTGACGGGAACTCGGCTTGTTGCACGCATCGGCAATGCGGACATGATTTCACTTCGCGCTCATGTTGTGTCACTTCCATCGTCACGGGAGGCAGATCAAACACTTGACGGACATCGACTTTGAGCGGTTTTACGTCACGCAAAGAAGCCCCACATCCTTGACACGTATGGACGCGATGAACGACACGATGATGTGGATGTTCCACTTGACGGAGCGTCGTTCCCTCATGTCCCTCTTGCCCACCAGGCTTTTTGCCAGACGGCTCGCGGGAGGAACGCTTTTTCTCAAAACGGTCAGAAGATGGGGGCAAATGGCTATTAGAGCTGTTTTTTTTCGTGCGTGCTTCCAGCTCTTGAACGCGATATGTCAGTTGTTCATTTTCTTTGCGTAGCTGTTTGTTTTCTTGACGCAAATGTTCATTTTCTTGAATGAGTTGATGAATGAGCTGTTTTTGTTGTTGGACTTTGCTGATTAAGCTCTCAACCGTAAATACAGCTTGTTGTACCGTCAACATGCGATTCACCTCCTTGTCTATCCGTATTCACATGATAGACAGGAAAACCAAAAAATATTCAGCTCACTTTATGAGGTGGCTGAATAGTTAC
>NZ_JXTG01000046.1 GCF_000833605.1 Anoxybacillus ayderensis
TCAGACTGTTGACAAAATGGTTGTAAGACAGTTGTTTTACAACCATTTTGTTCCATTTTGATATTTGTTTTCCTTGATGAACCGACGAAAATAACGACATACATAATTGAAAAAGAGGAGAGGTGCCCATTCTCCATAGGTAGTTTGCTAATTTCTTTAAATTCATCGCAGCACAAACAAGCATCGCCTGCATCTGGTTTCTTTCCAATCCACGGTAATTTGTCCAGCGCAGACCATGCTTCTCTTTCAAATCTGCAAAATTTCGTTCGATTGTCTCTTTTCTTCGTTCATACAACTCCCGATGCTCCGGCACATATCGTAAATGCTCGGCTTCTTCATAGTAATCTTGCCAAACATGGCGTGTGACCACTTTTGTATGGCTTTTGCTTTCTGTGCATCTTTCTAGATAAGGACAAGTCTTGCACACAGATGGATTGGATTTATATTCCCGATAACCTTCCCGATTCGTTGTTGAATAAGATAACACTTGGTTATTTGGACAAAGGTAACAATCAAAATGTTCGTCATATGCAAATTCAGATTTCCGAAAGAACCCATCTTTCGTTTTTGGACGAGTGTATGGCCAAATCGGATCAATCCCTTGTTCTAGTAGGTATTTCGCAATGGCTGGCGTCTTGTATCCTGCATCGATGCACACGTCTTTTGGGCGCTGCTTCACTTCCTGTTTGACACGTTCAAACAGTTCGAAAAAGGCTTGACTATCATGCACGTTTGCCGCTGTGACATAGGATTGAAGGATCCAGCCATGGCGATCGCAAGCCGTATGATAGGAGTAAGCAAATACTCGTTCGCGTTCATTTTTCACAAACATCCCACTCTCAGGGTCTGTCTTACTGATCTTCACTTCTCGTTTTTTTTTTCTGTTTCTGGCGGTAGTGGAGATTTTCCGTGTGCGATCCGATCTCGTTCAATCTCTTTTTCCAATTCCTCTTGATATGCTTTCGCTTCGACTTCTGCCACTTCGGTGTTGAATTTTCTTTTGTTTGCACTCGCCTTTACATGGGTAGAATCAACAAATACGACACTTGGATCCACCAGCCCGTGTTGAAAGGCTTCTTCTAAGATTCTTGAAAAAATCTTTTGAAAGACGTCCGTACCTGCAAAACGTCGTGCATAGTTTTTGCTTGGAGTCGAATGATGTGGGACAGGATCATGAAGACTCAAACCTAAAAACCATCGATAGGCCACGTTTGTTCGAATTTGTTCCACCGTTTCACGCATCGAACGAATGCCGAAGATATAACGGATCAAGTACATTTTGAACAACACAACCGGATCAATACTTGGTCGTCCATGATCAGGTGAGTATAGATCTTTGACGATGTCGTAAATAAAAGAGAAGTCAATCGCTTTTTCTAGCTTACGCACAAGGTGATCCTCAGGAACAAGGTCATCAATCTTTACCGTTGTTTCCACATGTCTACGATCTTCTTGATGACGTTGAAGCATCCGATTTCCCCCTCCTATACCCTTATACCTATATATTAAAACAGCTTGTCGACTTTGTCGACAAGCTG
>NZ_JXTG01000047.1 GCF_000833605.1 Anoxybacillus ayderensis
GCAAATGGCTATTAGAGCTGTTTTTTTTCGTGCGTGCTTCCAGCTCTTGAACGCGATATGTCAGTTGTTCATTTTCTTTGCGTAGCTGTTTGTTTTCTTGACGCAAATGTTCATTTTCTTGAATGAGTTGATGAATGAGCTGTTTTTGTTGTTGGACTTTGCTGATTAAGCTCTCAACCGTAAATACAGCTTGTTGTACCGTCAACATGCGATTCACCTCCTTGTCTATCCGTATTCACATGATAGACAGGAAAACCAAAAAATATTCAGCTCACTTTATGAGGTGGCTGAATAGTTACATTTCTCGTGTGTGAAAGGTGTCAAATAAGTGAATCATGTTTCCGTTCCCCCATCCAGAAAACTTTTTTAATGACATTTGGACTGTTTGTGTAAAACCACTTTATTATTTCTCAAATGATTGAATATGCCGTTGCAAACTTGAGATCACCTCTTTAATTTGTGTGATTAGGCGTAAATCTTCTTGGCTAACATCCAAGATGTCAATCTCATTGGCTGTTTGACGCAATTCTTTAATGGTATTATTCAAGATTGCAACGCATTTGTCGTGCAGAGTTTCTTTTTGTGGATCATAATCTTTATGATGGGCATCTTGGTTTCTTATATCGTTTATACGGTAAACCCCTCTTCTAACGGATTCGATTTTTTTTCTTTGAGCCAAGTCATATAAACTTCCGGCAAATGTTCCTTCTGTGAAATCGCTATGACTGGCTCGTTTCATCACATATTCTTTAATCTCCTCTCTTGAATGTTCTTGGCCATCAGCTAGAAACTCTAGTACATAAAATTTAATTTCTTCAGATTTGGAAGCGAACTTCATGAAGGAAACCCTCCTTTATTTATTTGATTTAATTATAGCGTTATACAAATAAGAAGTCAAGATTTAACTACAGTGTTATTTTAATAATAATTAAGATGAAAAATAAATATAATTAAAATATTAATAATATCTTTCTTAATTAATAATGGGTCTTCACCATTTTCTGTGATTTCCAATCAATCCTAGAAACATGTTAGCTGGATGAAATGGGTTCATCAGTCAAGATCCTTCTTCCGCATACAGACCATGAAGTTGGTAGAATGGAAACAGTCAAGTGCTTTCCTTGACGGGTTCCATTCTACCAACTATCATACCGATAGCGGAAGAAGGGGGCGCTTAAGCACCCTGACTACCTATAGTGTTCCCTGTACACTCCAGAAATACACGCAATCGGAACCGTTCTAGATTTCGATAGCCATATGCCCGACGTTTGATGTTTTTGATCTTGTGATTCGTTCCCTCGATTCGGGCGTTTGTATATGGGCACAAAAAGTAGGAAAGAATCGGCTCCTTCCACCTTTCAAGCGTGTTGGCTACTTCCTGAAAAGAAGCAAAAGGGCTCTGTTTGGCTAACTGAATCCATTCTTCCAAGCGTTCCTTTGCTTCGTTATATCCATCGGTTCGATAAAAATCCCGAAACAACTCTTTCAGATAATAAGCAATGGAAAGTAACGGATACTCCTCCAGGATATT
>NZ_JXTG01000048.1 GCF_000833605.1 Anoxybacillus ayderensis
CACTAGCATTGCAGTAATTAAATCTGATGATTCAAAATACTAAGAATGTTCAATTTTTTATTGATTTCGAAACAAAAAAATCCTTTACAATGGAAGTACAGGTGGTTCCTGTCCAAATCCAATCGTAAAGGATAACTGTTATGGACAAGAATACACTAATTTCATCATTTGGTAAATGGGTTTCACCCATAAATATTCAAAAACTTAGCGAACAAGTCAAAGAATTGAAACAGGACTATTACACAAAAAAGCTGACAACAGAAGCCTATATTAAATTTTTATTGGTAGCCCAACTGCTCGAATTTAAGAGCTTAGAGGAAATGAGTGATGCACTTGTAGACGAAGATCTTCAAAAAGCACTCGGATTTGAATCGATAAGTGCCTCTCAGCTATCCCGAAAAAACAATCAGATCAACCCACTAATTCTTGCAAATTTGTTCTTGGATCTTGTTTGGAAAATTCAACGGTACCATTATAAAAACGGAAAGAATATGCCACTGAAAATCATTGATTCGAGTACACTCCCGTTGAATTTGACCAATTATAAATGGGCAAAATTCCGTAAAACAAAAGCTGGTGTAAAGCTACACTTACGGCTCGTTTTCATGGATAAAGACACCGTCTATCCTGAAAAAGCAGTGATTACGACAGCAAAAGAACATGACCGAAATCAACTCGAAGTCCTAGTGGATGATAAAGAAGCCATGTATGTGTTTGACCGCGGTTATGTGGACTATGAACGTTTTGACCGGATGACAGATGATGGCTATTTCTTCGTTTCAAGACTGAAGAAAAACGCAGTCATTCGTGAAGTCTATACATTTTCACTTCCTGATGATTGTCACGTTCTATCCGATAAAATGGTCTATATTGGTACCACACAAAATCGTACTGAAAATGTCTATCGTCTACTAGAAGTTATGGACACAAAAGGGAACTTACTTCGTTTAATTACCAACCGATTTGATTTAAAAGCAGAAGAGATAAGTGGTATTTACCGATCTCGCTGGGCTATTGAACTCTTTTTCAAATGGCTTAAGCAACACGTAGAAATTAAGCACTTTTATGGAATGAGTGAAACAGCTATTCAAAATCAAATTTTCTTAGCCCTTATCACGTATTGCTTACATGTTCTCATTCAATTGGAGATGAAAAGTAAGAAATCCCTACTTCGAATTACTCGTTGGTTAAAGAGAGCTCTGTGGAAACCAGCTTATGTTTGGTTGCGAAAATTTGATGGGCGAGCCAGTCCATAATCTCCCTTTTGTCGTTGTCGCTCTGATTTAACTGTATATATTTACCAAATGGACAGTGCCGCCTTTCTTTAGGTTTTGTCTTTTTGGCACAAATTCACAAAAAATAATTAACAGAAAATTCTAACTATATTTATGCAATGCTAATG
>NZ_JXTG01000049.1 GCF_000833605.1 Anoxybacillus ayderensis
CACTACCGTCGCATAAATGATGTCTGAATTTTCAGTTTTATTTTTTCTGGACTTTAGAGAAAAAACGAAAACACCTAAGCGAGGGTAGTAGACATCCATTTTTTTACTATAACCTATGACTTGTGCAACAACGACTGGCAAACCTTTATGGGACGCTCTTTCCTTCGATTTTTCGTAACCAAATGTGAGCGGATTTCCACAAAGAAGCCTTCAAATAGCGACTAATTTGTAAGTAACTGCGTTCGCTATTCGTGTTCAACTGAGCTAAAACATTCAGACAGTACACTATCATGGCTACGTACACTTGATTATGTACAGCTTGTTCACTGTGACCAAAAAACTTTTTAATGTTCAGATGTTGTTTCATCCATTTGAAAAAAAGTTCGATTGCCCAACGTGATTGGTAGATTTCTGCAATTTCATCTGCGTCAATGTCAAACCGATTTGTCAGTAAATGAAGCTCATTTCCTTTTGTATCTTGCAATTTGAGTAAGCGAAACACGTTTTCAGAACGATTTTGTGGTGTTCCAATGACAACCATTTCATCAGAGAATACGGGTGAATCTTCTGGTAACGAAAAGGATTCTAACACTCGGACAACAGCGTTTTTACGCAAACGAGTCACAAAGAAATAGCCATCTTCCATCATTTGATCAAAGCGCCTATAATCCAAGTAACCACGATCAAACACGTACATGCATTCTTTGTCATCCACGAATACTTCTAGTTGACCACGATCATGTTCGTTGGCATTCGTGAGTACGGCTTTATCTGGATAGGAGAGTCCTTTTTCCATAAAAACAAGTCGTAAGTGAAGCTTTACTCCTGATTTTGTTTTTCGAAACTCTGCCCACTTATGATTGGTCAAATTAAGCGGTAATGTACTCGAATCAATGATTTTCAAAGGCGTTGTCACTTTTCTTCTTGTTTGGAAATTGGTTTTCCGATGAATTTGTGCCACTAAATCGAGAAAAATCGTTTGAAAGAACTCAGTTGGGATGGTATTGATTCGTCTCCCTAACTGTGAAAAACTAATCGATTCCAATCCCGTTGCTCGTTGTAATTCTTCTAAAAAGACAGCGTCACTCAACGCCCGTAAACTCTCGGTTTCATGGAGTTGGGCATACAAAAGCAGTTTCATAAATGAAGCCATATAAAGTTTCTTGGTATAGTGATTTAATTGATGTGTTTTCACTAGGTCATCAAATAATGGACGATTAATCGGTGAAAACCATTGTTCAAATGATGTTTTTCGTGTAAACTTATCCATGGTTTTGTCCTTTGTATTGGATTTGGATGGTTTACTACCACCCAACCATTATAAAGGATTTTTTTGTGTTTGGATTATATTTCAGAAAATTCGGTTTATTTAAAGGTGTTAAATTATTTTAATGCGAC
>NZ_JXTG01000050.1 GCF_000833605.1 Anoxybacillus ayderensis
CCGGCACGGTAGTCACCTACCGCAGGATTTTAAGTCCTGTGCGTCTGCCAATTCCGCCACCCCGGCATAGGCATGTTGGAGCGGAAGACGGGACTCGAACCCGCGACCCCCACCTTGGCAAGGTGGTGTTCTACCACTGAACTACTTCCGCATTATGCGGGTGGAGGGACTTGAACCCCCACGCCAGAGGCGCCAGATCCTAAGTCTGGTGCGTCTGCCAATTCCGCCACACCCGCATCATGGTGAGCCATGGAGGACTCGAACCTCCGACCCTCTGATTAAAAGTCAGATGCTCTACCTACTGAGCTAATGGCTCAAAACAATCTGGTGCCGGCTGCAGGACTTGAACCCGCAACCTACTGATTACAAGTCAGTTGCTCTACCAATTGAGCTAAGCCGGCAAAATATGAAGTGCATCAAATTTTTAGATCGTTTGTCAGTTGTGCCTCTTCCTCTACTCGCATACTCAATGATGATGGATGCGTCGAGGCAACTCGTAGCTTATTCGTTGAAGCTTTGCTCGTCTCTACCAATTGAGCTAAGCCGGCATGATACCATATATTTTAAAATGGTGGCTCGGGACGGAATCGAACCGCCGACACAAGGATTTTCAGTCCTTTGCTCTACCGACTGAGCTACCGAGCCATATAGATAGTATATCCTTAAATTATTCAGATGGAAAACGTCCTTCGTCCCGCTCTCCGTTTGCTTACTCAAGATGTTGCTCGAGCGGTACGCTGTAGCCTTGCCAAAGAAGTCGATTCAAACGTGCTCTACCGACTGAGCGCTACCGAGCCATACAATGGCGGTCCCGACGGGACTCGAACCCGCGATCTCCTGCGTGACAGGCAGGCATGTTAACCACTACACTACGGGACCAATATTGGTTGCGGGGGCAGGATTTGAACCTGCGACCTTCGGGTTATGAGCCCGACGAGCTACCTGGCTGCTCCACCCCGCGATGATAACATATGGTGGAGGATGACGGGATCGAACCGCCGACCCCTTGCTTGTAAGGCAAGTGCTCTCCCAGCTGAGCTAATCCTCCATTACATCTTGCCCGGCAACGTCCTACTCTCGCAGGCGGTGTCCCGCCAACTACCATCGGCGCTGGAGAGCTTAACTTCCGTGTTCGGGATGGGAACGGGTGTGACCTCTCCGCCATCGTCACCGAGCAAACATGCTTTAGACAAATGTTATTATAAAGGAATATTTTTTGTTGTCAAGCTTTTTTTATTCCTTCAAAACTAGATAACAGGTTTTGTGTAGTCGCCTACGCTTTTCTTGTGTCTAGCTTCGAACTAACATCCTCCTACGCCTTCGCTTTTTCCGTTCGACGTGCACGCACGTC
>NZ_JXTG01000051.1 GCF_000833605.1 Anoxybacillus ayderensis
GTTAATAAACACTTGTTTTAATTGTTTCGGTTCGCAATAAATAAGCGGCACTTGTTCATACGTCGCTTTAATTTGAATGTTATGCATCGTCGCCTGCACGCTTAATAAATCGACCGTTTCTTGCATAATTTTCACCACGTCGCCTCGTTCATAATGAATGGCTTGCGGTTTCGCCAACACGAGAAATTCAGTAATAATTGACTCAATGCGCTTTAATTCTGACATAATGACGTGGAAGTACATATCATATTGTTCGCAATCATTGCCGATGCTTCCTTGCAATAGTTGAATAAATCCTTTTAACGCTGTCATCGGGTTGCGAATTTCATGAGCGATGCCTGCTGCTAGTTGCCCGACGACGTTTAACGTATCTGATTTGCGCAACTGTTCTTCCATTTCTTTTTTCTCGGTCATGTCGCGCACCATCATTAACCCGACATGTTCAATAATGTTTGGCTTAAACGATAATTCCACAATTTTTTTCTTTCCTTCTCCGTCGATGAGCGCAAACTCTTTTTCTTCTTCTTCATTTCTCAGCCACATGTGAAATTTATTTAAATCGTTGCTTGCAATAAACGTATGTAAGCTCTTTTTCATTAGCTGTTCTTTTTGAAGGGCAAAAATGCGGCAGGCGGCAGGATTCGCATCAAAAATGCGCTGTTTATCGTCAATGAGCACGATGCCGTCCATCGCGTGATTAAATACGCTACGAAACTTTTGTTCTTGTTCGCGCAACTGCTTCTCCATTTTTCTTCGTTCGCTGACGTTGCGAAAAATCGTTAAATGGTAGCCGTTAATGGCGCCTTTTTTCGATGTAAATTCAAGCTGTTTTGTTTCGCCATTTGGCATATGAAACGTCAGTTCATCACGAATTTGTCCGTCGCGGAAAAATTGGCACAACACGCGACGCACTTTTTTATTTTTTTCATCGATAAACTGCAATAAGTTCGCATGGACGAGATCGTGAAGCGGCAGTTCAAACGTTCGGCTTGCGGCTGGATTGGCGCGCAAAATGTTTCCGAAATCGTCGCAAATAATAATCGCTTCGTGCGCTTGTTCAAAAATGGCGCGAAATCGTTCTTCGCTTCGCTGTAAGTTCATTTCCAT
>NZ_JXTG01000052.1 GCF_000833605.1 Anoxybacillus ayderensis
TCGCGAACCCGCGAGGGGGAGCCAATCCCAAAAAGCCGCTCTCAGTTCGGATTGCAGGCTGCAACTCGCCTGCATGAAGCCGGAATCGCTAGTAATCGCGGATCAGCATGCCGCGGTGAATACGTTCCCGGGCCTTGTACACACCGCCCGTCACACCACGAGAGTTTGCAACACCCGAAGTCGGTGAGGTAACCCTTACGGGAGCCAGCCGCCGAAGGTGGGGCAAATGATTGGGGTGAAGTCGTAACAAGGTAGCCGTATCGGAAGGTGCGGCTGGATCACCTCCTTTCTAAGGATAAGAAGAAAAGCGGAGAACTTTCGTTCGAAGCTAGACATCGTATGATGAAAAAACGCTTTTTCGCTTCGTTTAGTTTTGAGGGAATATCCCTCATATTTTCGCCTACGTCTATTAAAAAGGAGACGAGGTTGGCATTGTTCTTTGAAAACTAGATAACAGGCTGAAAAGTGTGTTTAGTTAAGTTAGAAAGGGCGCACGGTGGATGCCTTGGCACTAGGAGCCGATGAAGGACGGGACAAACACCGATATGCTTCGGGGAGCTGTAAGTAAGCGTTGATCCGGAGATTTCCGAATGGGGGAACCCACTGTCCGTAATGGGGCAGTATCCATACGTGAATACATAGCGTATGGAGGGCATACCCGGGGAACTGAAACATCTAAGTACCCGGAGGAGAAGAAAGCAAAAGCGATTCCCTGAGTAGCGGCGAGCGAAACGGGAACAGCCCAAACCAAGAGGCTTGCCTCTTGGGGTTGTAGGACACTCAATACGGAGTGACAAAGGAACGGAGTAGATGAAGCGGTCTGGAAAGGCCCGCCAGAGGAGGTAACAGCCCTGTAGTCGAAACTTCGTTCCCTCCTGAGTGGATCCTGAGTACGGCGGGACACGAGGAATCCCGTCGGAAGCAGGGAGGACCATCTCCCAAGGCTAAATACTCCCTAGTGACCGATAGTGAACCAGTACCGTGAGGGAAAGGTGAAAAGCACCCCGGGAGGGGAGTGAAAGAGAACCTGAAACCGTGTGCCTACAAGTAGTCAGAGCCCGT
>NZ_JXTG01000053.1 GCF_000833605.1 Anoxybacillus ayderensis
CATGGCTATGCTCAACGAATCGGGATTTTTTGGATTGAACTCCCTGTCGAGCGCAGACGTTGTGGTACGTGTGGCATGACGTTCAGCACGTCTTATCCAGGAATCTCCCCTCGAAGTGTGGCAACAGACGCTTTTCAGCAATGGGTGGCGCAATCTTGCATTGGGACATCCATTCAGGCAGTAGCTCGGATGCTCAACCTCCCTTACACGACCGTGGAACGTTGGTTTTATACCCATGCCCCTTCCTTCCTATCGAATGATATCCAACCAAAGGCGGTTTGTGTCGATGAATTTGCCTTTCGAAAAGGGCATGACTACGGAGTGGCGATCATGGATGCCGAGACGGGAGAAGTGTATGCCATCGAAGCTGGAAAGAACGAGGAAGCCATCAGACGTGCGTTGGCGCATGTGTCTCGTTCTGTTCAGTATGTCGTAAGCGATTTAGCCCCAGCGATGAAAAAAGCCATTCAAGGGGTTTGCCCAGAGGCGACACACGTGGTCGATTATTTCCATGTCATTCAGCTGTTTACGGATGCTTTAGATCGTTGCCGCAAATATTTAGACAAAGGGGGCAAGAAACACGGAAATGTTCGTTACGTTTGCCGTTTATTGAGCACATGCCCAGAGAAATTGACGGAGGAAGAACGTCAAATCGTACGAGAATGGTGTAATGAAAGCGATTACTTAAAGTCGGTCTACCAATCGCTCCAACATTTTCGTTATGTGTCCAAAAGCAAAGACGAGCAACAGGCGAAACGACGTTTGGAGTCTTGGATTCATCGGTATTCGTTTTGTCCTTGTTCGGTTGTGCGCGCGATTGCAAAAGCGCTCGTCAAGCGAACAGAAGAAATCGTTTCTTGCATTTTATCCCCTTACTCGAATGGGAAAATGGAAGGAACGAATAACAAGATCAAGCTGATCAAACGTCGGGGATATGGATACAGAAATATCCAGCGTTTTGCATTACG
>NZ_JXTG01000054.1 GCF_000833605.1 Anoxybacillus ayderensis
GTTTCAGGTTCTCTTTCACTCCCCTCCCGGGGTGCTTTTCACCTTTCCCTCACGGTACTGGTTCACTATCGGTCACTAGGGAGTATTTAGCCTTGGGAGATGGTCCTCCCTGCTTCCGACGGGATTCCTCGTGTCCCGCCGTACTCAGGATCCACTCAGGAGGGAACGAAGTTTCGACTACAGGGCTGTTACCTCCTCTGGCGGGCCTTTCCAGCCCGCTTCATCTACTCCGTTCCTTTGTCACTCCGTATTGAGTGTCCTACAACCCCAAGAGGCAAGCCTCTTGGTTTGGGCTGTTCCCGTTTCGCTCGCCGCTACTCAGGGAATCGCTTTTGCTTTCTTCTCCTCCGGGTACTTAGATGTTTCAGTTCCCCGGGTATGCCCTCCATACGCTATGGATTTACGTATGGATACTGTCCCATTACGGACAGTGGGTTTCCCCATTCGGAAATCTCCGGATCAACGCTTACTTACAGCTCCCCGAAGCATATCGGTGTTTGTCCCGTCCTTCATCGGCTCCTAGTGCCAAGGCATCCACCGTGCGCCCTTTCTAACTTAACTAAACACACTTTTCAGCCTGTTATCTAGTTTTCAAAGAACATGGCTTCTTCTTGAAGCTACATCTTCGCTGCCATGCGCCGAGGAATCTGTCTTCCTCGAAGCCACTTGTAGACGCAGGCGCGAGTTGAGGGATATTCCCTCAAAACTAAACGAAGCGAAAAAGCGTTTTTTCATCATATCAATGATATCCCTTAGAAAGGAGGTGATCCAGCCGCACCTTCCGATACGGCTACCTTGTTACGACTTCACCCCAATCATTTGCCCCACCTTCGGCGGCTGGCTCCCGTAAGGGTTACCTCACCGACTTCGGGTGTTGCAAACTCTCGTGGTGTGACGGGCGGTGTGTACAAGGCCCGGGAACGTATTCACCGCGGCATGCTGATCCGCGATTACTAGCGATTCCGGC
>NZ_JXTG01000055.1 GCF_000833605.1 Anoxybacillus ayderensis
TAGTAATCGCGGATCAGCATGCCGCGGTGAATACGTTCCCGGGCCTTGTACACACCGCCCGTCACACCACGAGAGTTTGCAACACCCGAAGTCGGTGAGGTAACCCTTACGGGAGCCAGCCGCCGAAGGTGGGGCAAATGATTGGGGTGAAGTCGTAACAAGGTAGCCGTATCGGAAGGTGCGGCTGGATCACCTCCTTTCTAAGGGATATCATTGATATGATGAAAAAACGCTTTTTCGCTTCGTTTAGTTTTGAGGGAATATCCCTCAACTCGCGCCTGCGTCTACTCACTATAGAGGAGACGAGGTTGAAATTGTTCTTTGAAAACTAGATAACAGGCTGAAAAGTGTGTTTAGTTAAGTTAGAAAGGGCGCACGGTGGATGCCTTGGCACTAGGAGCCGATGAAGGACGGGACAAACACCGATATGCTTCGGGGAGCTGTAAGTAAGCGTTGATCCGGAGATTTCCGAATGGGGAAACCCACTGTCCGTAATGGGGCAGTATCCATACGTGAATCCATAGCGTATGGAGGGCATACTCGGGGAACTGAAACATCTAAGTACCCGGAGGAGAAGAAAGCAAAAGCGATTCCCTGAGTAGCGGCGAGCGAAACGGGAACAGCCCAAACCAAGAGGCTTGCCTCTTGGGGTTGTAGGACACTCAATACGGAGTGACAAAGGAACGGAGTAGATGAAGTGGCCTGGAAAGGCCCGCCAGAGGAGGTAACAGCCCTGTAGTCGAAACTTCGTTCCCTCCTGAGTGGATCCTGAGTACGGCGGGACACGAGGAATCCCGTCGGAAGCAGGGAGGACCATCTCCCAAGGCTAAATACTCCCTAGTGACCGATAGTGAACCAGTACCGTGAGGGAAAGGTGAAAAGCACCCCGGGAGGGGAGTGAAAGAGAACCTGAAACCGTGTGCCTACAAGTAGTCAGAGCCCGTTTATGGGTGATG
>NZ_JXTG01000056.1 GCF_000833605.1 Anoxybacillus ayderensis
TTGTAGTCATTGACGTATCTTACGGAAAACATTCCCTGGTGGCTTGATATAGCGCGCATCCTACTGGCAGGGTTGCTGGGTGAGGTGGTCCCGCCTTCTTGGACAGGTTTGCGGCTAAGTTAAGCTAATCCCGGTTGTCATTCACGCCGCCTGTTTGATCATCAGATCATGGGGGGCATGCCCCCCATGATCTGATTGTCCGATCCGCCGATAGGCCTCCACCGGGGTTCGCCCGGCCAGGCCCGAGTGCGGACGCTGAGTGTTGTAATAGGTGATCCACCGGCCCAGGCCAGCCTTCAGCTCCGATCCGGTCTCGAAGGCGTGCAGATACACGCACTCGTATTTGAGGGAGCGCCAGAGGCGCTCGATGAAGACATTGTCCATCCACCGGCCCCGGCCGTCCATGCTGATGCGTACCTCAGCGTCGCGCAGCACGCTGGTGAATGCGAAGCTGGTGAACTGGCTGCCCTGGTCGGTGTTGAAGATTTCAGGCTTCCCGAAGCGGGCCAGAGCCTCCTCAAGCGCCGCGACGCAGAAGCCCGCATCCATCGTGTTCGACAGCCGCCACGCCAGCACCTTGCGGGTCGCCCAGTCCATGATCGCAACGAGGTAGAGGAAGCCCCGTCGCATCGGGATGGAGGTCACGTCCGCGCACCACACGTGGTTGGGTCGTTCGATCGCCAGCTCGCGCAGCAGATAGGGATAGACCCGGTGCTGCGGGTGCGGATCGCTCGTGCGCGGCCGCTGGTAAATCGGCGCCAGGCCCATCTTGCTCATCAGTCGCCGCACCCGGCGCCGACCAACGTCATGGCCGCCACGGCGCAAGTGCCGCACCATCTGGCGGCTGCCGTACCATGGCATGTCGAGGAACGCCGCGTCGATCGCCCGCATCAGCGCCAGCGTCTCCTCGGTTTCCGGCACCGGCGCATAATAAT
>NZ_JXTG01000057.1 GCF_000833605.1 Anoxybacillus ayderensis
TGCGCCGCGGGCCCATCCTGTAGCGACAGCTTGCGCCGCCTTTCAACGAAAAACCATGCGGTTCTTCGTGTTATCCGGTATTAGCACCGATTTCTCGGTGTTATCCCCGTCTACAGGGCAGGTTGCCCACGTGTTACTCACCCGTCCGCCGCTAACGATTCAAAAGCAAGCTTTTGAATCGTCCGCTCGACTTGCATGTATTAGGCACGCCGCCAGCGTTCGTCCTGAGCCAGGATCAAACTCTCCATAGAAAAGTTATCCTTAGCTTTTGTACGCTTTTCGCTTCGTTCAGTTTTCAAAGAACATCTCATCGCTTTTGAAGCGACCTTCTTAATGTAACATTTACGTTTTTTCTTGTCAATACTTTTTTGGTGGAGCCTATCGGGATCGAACCGATGACCTCCTGCGTGCAAAGCAGGCGCTCTCCCAGCTGAGCTAAGGCCCCTTGAAAATGGTCGGGAAGACAGGATTCGAACCTGCGACCCCATGGTCCCAAACCATGTGCTCTACCAAGCTGAGCTACTTCCCGTCCTCATTACGATATAAACATGGCGCGCCCGAGAGGATTCGAACCCCTAACCTTCTGATCCGTAGTCAGATGCTCTATCCAATTGAGCTACGGGCGCATATAAAGTGCCGAGGGCCGGACTCGAACCGGCACGGTAGTCACCTACCGCAGGATTTTAAGTCCTGTGCGTCTGCCAATTCCGCCACCCCGGCATAGGCATGTTGGAGCGGAAGACGGGACTCGAACCCGCGACCCCCACCTTGGCAAGGTGGTGTTCTACCACTGAACTACTTCCGCATTATGCGGGTGGAGGGACTTGAACCCCCACGCCAGAGGCGCCAGATCCTAAGTCTGGTGCGTCTGCCAATTCCGCCACACCCGCATCATGGTGAGCCATGGAGGACTCGAACCTCCGACCCTCT
>NZ_JXTG01000058.1 GCF_000833605.1 Anoxybacillus ayderensis
AAGCAGATGGAAACAGGGCACGAACGGCCTTATGATAAGGTTCCCACATGTCAAGAATCACCGTTTGGACCCTTTCTTTCGACAGGACATTCTGGCTCAACAATTGGATGGCGGAGTCACATTGGCGATCGGCATGCATTCCCATGACCGATCCGGCTTTGGCATCCATCAATACGGTTTCATACTGATGTCCTTTTTTTACTGCGATTTCATCTAAGCTAAGCACCATCCCTTCTTGACAAGAGGACTCCGTTGCGGTTTGGCGCTCTTTTGCTTTTTTCGATGCGATGGAGTAGTAGTGTAAATTAGCACATTATTTCGGAACAAAATGGCCATTTTTTTGCAAATTCAAACGGGTTTTTGCGCGTTAATCCAGCAAAAATCTGGAGTATTGTGCAAATTTCCTCCCTTCTGTTTACAGAAAAACCGTTTGGTGGCTTGACATGGAGCCTCTGCGGACATGTTTTCTAGCGAAAGAGGCGAGCAGGAGCCCTTGTTTCGCTAGGCAACTAGCCTAACATGTCCGCCGCTCCATGTAAAGCCTGTGCTTCTGATTTTGTAAGTATATTCCAATCCGAAATAATTAGCTAATGTGCAAAACAAATAATTTGCAAATTTACAGTAGTAGATGCGTTCCAATGTCGTATATGGGATGTGGTGCTTTCGGCTAACCTCTTGAATGGTAGAGCCTTCACAAAGTTCATACAAGTGCTCACAAAATCGATTGGTGTAGTGTTGATTGGGTTGAATCGATTCCAAAGAGGCGGAAAACACTTGGGAACAATTCCAGCACCGATAGCGCTTTACCTTCACGAACAAGTACACGGGTTGATGGAAAATCGCCAAATCTCGTACTTTTCTTGTCCGTCTGTCGTGGACACAGGAAGTGGCAACCCCACAATGAGGGCAACGTTCCTGT
>NZ_JXTG01000059.1 GCF_000833605.1 Anoxybacillus ayderensis
CTCATATTTCGCACCTTGGTAGAGCGGAACAAAAGGATTTTTTATTCAGTTTTTTAGAATAACTTTTAAACCAACACCAAAAGCGATGGCATCCTTTTTTTACCATCTCTGATCGTTCTTTATCCCGTTAGACGTAAATGCTCTCGTCCATCCCTAATCCTTGCAAAATCCTTCGCTGCTCGTACGTGAGCGGTTGACCTAACGCGCGTTGAATTCGTCCATCCGGCAGTTCCAACAGGACGACTCTGACATACCAAAATAATTGAAAAATCGCTTGTCCGGTCGGTCGGGTCAGTTTCCGGCCTCCCGCCCCCTTTAATGGGTGTTCCGGAGTGATGAACTGACGCACCCGGCGCTGGAAGACGCGGTAAATCGCCAAGGCCAACAGAAACAAATAGCCCAATACCGCGACCCGTTCCGGTTTTTTTACGTAAATCTCATCCGTAAAGAACGGGTCTTTCAAGAAAGAGAAGTTCATTTCCACCGAGATTTGCCCTTTGTACAACTTCAAGATCTCTTTCGCGTCCATCGGTTGACCTTTCCATTCCTCCGGAACGGTCGTGACAAGGACAAACCGGGACGCTTTCCGTCTTGCCTGTTCCCACGCATCTTGGTCGAATTCCACGTTCAAGCGAAGGGCATACAGCGTCTCCATGTCCGGTTTCGCCCCTTTTGTCGGACGTCCGCGCCGTTTCTTCGGGCGCACGATCGCTTCGACCGACGCCTCGACTCGATGAAACCGAAGACGAAGGGACGCCTTTAGAGACGCTAGGGCTTGTTCGGCGTCTTCCCGGCACGAAAACAGACGGCTTTCCCACTGGGTTTGTTTCTGCCGAAGAAGCTCTGCTTCTTGGTTTCG
>NZ_JXTG01000060.1 GCF_000833605.1 Anoxybacillus ayderensis
CGTAGCCATGATAGTGTACTGTCTGAATGTTTTAGCTCAGTTGAACACGAATAGCGAACGCAGTTACTTACAAATTAGTCGCTATTTGAAGGCTTCTTTGTGGAAATCCGCTCACATTTGGTTACGAAAAATCGAAGGAAAGAGCGTCCCATAAAGGTTTGCCAGTCGTTGTTGCACAAGTCATAGGTTATAGTAAAAAAATGGATGTCTACTACCCTCGCTTAGGTGTTTTCGTTTTTTCTCTAAAGTCCAGAAAAAATAAAACTGAAAATTCAGACATCATTTATGCGACGGTAGTGATATATATATTAAAGTGAAAGGTTGTTTAATATTGAATATAACAAAATTTAAACTAGAACAAAATAAAATGTTCAATCTAAAAGTTCAAAGCTTTATAGGTAAGATATACTTCTTCTCCAAAATACTAAAGTCTCTTCAAAAAAGAGATGTGGTGGTAATTAAAAGAGAGAGAGGGATTCAAGACGGATATATCTTTTCGATCCTAATTGCAAGAAACAGCTATTTAGATAATAGTGAGCTAGTTATCAAAGATATGGCTCTTCACCACAAGTTGTACTTGATCATTTAAGATCGGTGTGCATATAGAAAATAGGGGTACAAAAAATGCGAATTTTCCTGTATGGTAAAGGTGACCAAACCAAACCATTGGAGGAAAATTCGCATGTACTCTCAGTTTATCAAAGAACTCATCGATTTACCAGATGTTTTGATTCAAAAGGTGCGAAAAGAAGGAGATCGTTGGATTTTCGAACTTTCTCTACCTGAACAATGCCCGTTATGTCCTGTCTGCTTGAAACGCACGATCAAAATGACAGGAAAAAAGAAGCAAT
>NZ_JXTG01000061.1 GCF_000833605.1 Anoxybacillus ayderensis
AAAAATGCGAATTTTCCTGTATGGTAAAGGTGACCAAACCAAACCATTGGAGGAAAATTCGCATGTACTCTCAGTTTATCAAAGAACTCATCGATTTACCAGATGTTTTGATTCAAAAGGTGCGAAAAGAAGGAGATCGTTGGATTTTCGAACTTTCTCTACCTGAACAATGCCCGTTATGTCCTGTCTGCTTGAAACGCACGATCAAAATGACAGGAAAAAAGAAGCAATGGATGCATGGCTATGCTCAACGAATCGGGATTTTTTGGATTGAACTCCCTGTCGAGCGCAGACGTTGTAGTACGTGTGGCATGACGTTCAGCACGTCTTATCCAGGAATCTCCCCTCGAAGTGTGGCAACGGACGCTTTTCAGCAATGGGTGGCGCAATCTTGCATTGGGACATCCATTCAGGCAGTAGCTCGGATGCTCAAACTCCCTTACACGACCGTGGAACGTTGGTTTTATACCCATGCCCCTTCCTTCCTATCGAATGATATCCAACCAAAGGCGGTTTGTGTCGATGAATTTGCCTTTCGAAAAGGGCATGACTACGGAGTGTCGATCATGGATGCCGAGACGGGAGAAGTGTATGCCATCGAAGCTGGAAAGAACGAGGAAGCCATCAGACGTGCGTTGGCGCATGTGTCTCGTTCTGTTCAGTATGTCGTAAGCGATTTAGCCCCAGCGATGAAAAAAGCCATTCAAGGGGTTTGCCCAGAGGCGACACACGTGGTCGATTATTTCCATGTCATTCAGCTGTTTACGGATGCTTTAGATCGTTGCCGCAAATAT
>NZ_JXTG01000063.1 GCF_000833605.1 Anoxybacillus ayderensis
GTACTCAGGATCCACTCAGGAGGGAACGAAGTTTCGACTACAGGGCTGTTACCTCCTCTGGCGGGCCTTTCCAGACCGCTTCATCTACTCCGTTCCTTTGTCACTCCGTATTGAGTGTCCTACAACCCCAAGAGGCAAGCCTCTTGGTTTGGGCTGTTCCCGTTTCGCTCGCCGCTACTCAGGGAATCGCTTTTGCTTTCTTCTCCTCCGGGTACTTAGATGTTTCAGTTCCCCGGGTATGCCCTCCATACGCTATGGATTCACGTATGGATACTGTCCCATTACGGACAGTGGGTTTCCCCATTCGGAAATCTCCGGATCAACGCTTACTTACAGCTCCCCGAAGCATATCGGTGTTTGTCCCGTCCTTCATCGGCTCCTAGTGCCAAGGCATCCACCGTGCGCCCTTTCTAACTTAACTAAACACACTTTTCAGCCTGTTATCTAGTTTTCAAAGAACAATTTTAACCTCGTCTTCTCTATAGTGAGTAGACGCAGGCGCGAGTTGAGGGATATTCCCTCAAAACTAAACGAAGCGAAAAAGCGTTTTTTCATCATATCAATGATATCCCTTAGAAAGGAGGTGATCCAGCCGCACCTTCCGATACGGCTACCTTGTTACGACTTCACCCCAATCATTTGCCCCACCTTCGGCGGCTGGCTCCCGTAAGGGTTACCTCACCGACTTCGGGTGTTGCAAACTCTCGTGGTGTGACGGGCGGTGTGTACAAGGCCCGGGAACGTATTCACCGCGGCATGCTGATCCGCGATTACTA
>NZ_JXTG01000064.1 GCF_000833605.1 Anoxybacillus ayderensis
GGCTGTTACCTCCTCTGGCGGGCCTTTCCAGACCGCTTCATCTACTCCGTTCCTTTGTCACTCCGTATTGAGTGTCCTACAACCCCAAGAGGCAAGCCTCTTGGTTTGGGCTGTTCCCGTTTCGCTCGCCGCTACTCAGGGAATCGCTTTTGCTTTCTTCTCCTCCGGGTACTTAGATGTTTCAGTTCCCCGGGTATGCCCTCCATACGCTATGGATTCACGTATGGATACTGTCCCATTACGGACAGTGGGTTCCCCCATTCGGAAATCTCCGGATCAACGCTTACTTACAGCTCCCCGAAGCATATCGGTGTTTGTCCCGTCCTTCATCGGCTCCTAGTGCCAAGGCATCCACCGTGCGCCCTTTCTAACTTAACTAAACACACTTTTCAGCCTGTTATCTAGTTTTCAAAGAACAATTTTAACCTCGTCTCCTCTATAGTGAGTAGACGCAGGCGCAAGTTGAGGGATATTCCCTCAAAACTAAACGAAGCGAAAAAGCGTTTTTTCATCATATCAATGATATCCCTTAGAAAGGAGGTGATCCAGCCGCACCTTCCGATACGGCTACCTTGTTACGACTTCACCCCAATCATTTGCCCCACCTTCGGCGGCTGGCTCCCGTAAGGGTTACCTCACCGACTTCGGGTGTTGCAAACTCTCGTGGTGTGACGGGCGGTGTGTACAAGGCCCGGGAACGTATTCACCGCGGCATGCTGATCCGCGATTACTAGCGATTCCGGCTTCATGCAGGCGAGT
>NZ_JXTG01000065.1 GCF_000833605.1 Anoxybacillus ayderensis
GTGCTCAATAAACGGCAAACGTAACGAACATTTCCGTGTTTCTTGCCCCCTTTGTCTACATATTTGCGGCAACGATCTAAAGCATCCGTAAACAGCTGAATGACATGGAAATAATCGACCACGTGTGTCGCCTCTGGGCAAACCCCTTGAATGGCTTTTTTCATCGCTGGGGCTAAATCGCTTACGACATACTGAACAGAACGAGACACATGCGCCAACGCACGTCTGATGGCTTCCTCGTTCTTTCCAGCTTCGATGGCATACACTTCTCCCGCTCGGCATCCATGATCGACACTCCGTAGTCATGCCCTTTTCGAAAGGCAAATTCATCGACACAAACCGCCTTTGGTTGGATATCAGTCGATAGGAAGGAAGGGGCATGGGTATAAAACCAACGTTCCACGGTCGTGTAAGGGAGTTTGAGCATCCGAGCTACTGCCTGAATGGATGTCCCAATGCAAGATTGCGCCACCCATTGCTGAAAAGCGTCCGTTGCCACACTTCGAGGGGAGATTCCTGGATAAGACGTGCTGAACGTCATGCCACACGTACCACAACGTCTGCGCTCGACAGGGAGTTCAATCCAAAAAATCCCGATTCGTTGAGCATAGCCATGCATCCATTGCTTCTTTTTTCCTGTCATTTTGATCGTGCGTTTCAAGCAGACAGGACATAACGGGCATTGTTCAGGTAGAGAAAGTTCGAAAAGCCAACGATCTCCTTCTTTTCGCACCTTTTGAATCAAAACATCTGGTAAAT
>NZ_JXTG01000066.1 GCF_000833605.1 Anoxybacillus ayderensis
GCCATATACCCCCCTCCCCTATGCCGGGCAGATCGCAAGAACAACCCGGCGCATTACCGCTGTTCAGAAAACGGCCGGGGCTGTTGAAAAATGCGCCGCTCGCGGCCGGGTACGGTTGAGGGCGGAATGACACCCTAAGGTCTTGCGATCCCGTCTCGCATGGGATCGAGTTTTGGGAAAGCGAGAGGCTTCTCGCAACTCACCTACCGATACTGAAGCGAAAGGGGCGCCCCGCCTTGATCGCCACACACTTAGCCTTGCCTCCATGAGGGCAGGTGGTGAAGATGGTGGCTTGGGGGTTGACGATAGCAAATGATCGCGAAAACGCGAAGCTCGAACGGCTGACTTTCTTCTCGGACGCGGTGTTCGCCATCGCCATGACGCTGCTGGTGACCGAAGTTCGCCTGCCCCCGAACGTCAGCGGTTGAAAACAATCATGCCGCTGCTTGGAAAGCTCATCACTCTGCCCGTGTGATACCACACCCGCGACACAGCCGCCTTGATGCCGTCATGTGCGTCCGAAATGATGAGCTTCACGCCGCGCAGTGCACGTCGCACGAGGCTGCGCGGGAAGTCCGTCCAGAACGTCTCTGCCTCCGCGCTCTACCTGGAGGTTATCGCCGCTTCGCGAGCGCAGCAGCAAGTGGCCGACGATTTTGGGCTGCGCGAGATTCGGCTGGTGATGCGCATGGTGGTGGGCGCCGCCCGGGGCGAAAGCCCCGCGCTCCACGCCGAGCGGCAGGCGATAGAG
>NZ_JXTG01000067.1 GCF_000833605.1 Anoxybacillus ayderensis
ATATCCAACCAAAGGCGGTTTGTGTCGATGAATTTGCCTTTCGAAAAGGGCATGACTACGGAGTGTCGATCATGGATGCCGAGACGGGAGAAGTGTATGCCATCGAAGCTGGAAAGAACGAGGAAGCCATCAGACGTGCGTTGGCGCATGTGTCTCGTTCTGTTCAGTATGTCGTAAGCGATTTAGCCCCAGCGATGAAAAAAGCCATTCAAGGGGTTTGCCCAGAGGCGACACACGTGGTCGATTATTTCCATGTCATTCAGCTGTTTACGGATGCTTTAGATCGTTGCCGCAAATATGTAGACAAAGGGGGCAAGAAACACGGAAATGTTCGTTACGTTTGCCGTTTATTGAGCACATGCCCAGAGAAATTGACGGAGGAAGAACGTCAAATCGTACGAGAATGGTGCAATGAAAGCGATTACTTAAAGTCGGTCTACCAATCGCTCCAACATTTTCGTTATGTGTCCAAAAGCAAAGACGAGCAACAGGCGAAACGACGTTTGGAGTCTTGGATTCATCGGTATTCGTTTTGTCCTTGTTCGGTTGTGCGCGCGATTGCAAAAGCGCTCGTCAAGCGAACAGAAGAAATCGTTTCTTGCATTTTATCCCCTTACTCGAATGGGAAAATGGAAGGAACGAATAACAAGATCAAGCTGATCAAACGTCGGGGATATGGATACAGAAATATCCAGCGTTTTGCATTACG
>NZ_JXTG01000068.1 GCF_000833605.1 Anoxybacillus ayderensis
CCGTCCTGCCTTCCGTTTGGCCTGTTCAACCCGCTTGGACTTCGTCGAGGCCGAGGCTGCCGTTCGGGTCTCTTCTTCCTCCACCAACTGCCCATTTCTCCGCCAAATCCCGTCGATTCGGGCTGCCATCGCCCTCAGAAACGCCCGAAGCCCTTGGTCTTTCCAGCTGCGGCGGGATTTCACCCGATGCGCAAACCGGCTCATCACGCTCTCGGCGTGGCCCATCGGACGCATGCCGGTCGTCTCCACCCCTTGCTCCGACAGCCACTCCCGATAGTCCCGGATGCATCCCGGCATCGACTCGATCCGACGGATCATGGCAGCCATCTGCTTCTCTTTCGCTTCGTCCTCCAACGTGCCGACCGCGCTGTTCAGCTCCACCAGAAGCCCCTCTTCGTCTTGTTTCGCCAGCTTCTTCCGCACCTCCCGCCAACGCGGATGGCCGGACAGACACTGACGCAGCTCCCGCGCCACATGAAATCGATCCAGCTGAAAGCAGGCTCGCTTTCCAAAATACTCCCGGCAGGCTGTGATCCACGACGCCGCGTCGCCGTTGATGATCAAAAGGTCCCGGCACGGGTCATAGGCATATTCGTTCATCAGCCACTCTTCAAACCGTTCCCACACGTCTCCCGCCCCTTCATGGAGGTAGTGGCGCCGGTTCACGAGCTCGAGCTGCGAACCGTTTCGTTT
>NZ_JXTG01000069.1 GCF_000833605.1 Anoxybacillus ayderensis
CATCTTGCCCGGCAACGTCCTACTCTCGCAGGCGGTGTCCCGCCAACTACCATCGGCGCTGGAGAGCTTAACTTCCGTGTTCGGGATGGGAACGGGTGTGACCTCTCCGCCATCGTCACCGAGCAAACATGCTTTAGACAAATGTTATTATAAAGGAATATTTTTTGTTGTCAAGCTTTTTTTATTCCTTCAAAACTAGATAACAGGTTTTGTGTAGTCGCCTACGCTTTTCTTGTGTCTAGCTTCGAACTAACATCCTCCTACGCCTTCGCTTTTTCCGTTCGACGTGCACGCACGTCTTCGTCAAAAGCTTTTGGCTCTGTCGGATGTTTTCTTGACTACGTCAAGAACCGTTCTCCGCTTTTCTTGTGTGCTTAGTTAAGTCCTCGATCGATTAGTATCCGTCAGCTGCACGTGTCGCCACGCTTCCACCTCGGACCTATCTACCTTGTCATCTTCAAGGGATCTTACTCGCTTGACGCGATGGGAAATCTCATCTTGAGGGGGGCTTCACGCTTAGATGCTTTCAGCGCTTATCCCTTCCGCACATAGCTACCCAGCTGTGCTCCTGGCGGAACAACTGGTACACCAGCGGTGCGTCCATCCCGGTCCTCTCGTACTAAGGACAGCTCCTCTCAAATTTCCTACGCCCGCGACGGATAGGGACC
>NZ_JXTG01000070.1 GCF_000833605.1 Anoxybacillus ayderensis
TTTATGTTTTGCAAAAAAACGAACAGAAACAAAACAAATTATGACAAAAAGTGACAAAAGTGTGAGTAAAATATTTGTGGGTGACATTCAGGAATGATTCCCCGACGAGGGTTGCGAACTTTTGTTCGCGACGCTCGTCGGGGCCACCAAGCGAAGCGCGGTAGAAAAAAGCAAATGTCATGCAAAAAGGACTCTCTCCCTGCTATGATGGTGATGACCAACATCAATAAAACAGGAGGGAGAGAGTCCATGAAACATTTTACCACAGAATGGCCTTTATTAAAAGAGCTGGAGGAACAATTAGTCAGAACTCTTCAAAAGGTGTTCGCTGTCTTGTTGGCGGCCCTTTTGGAGGAGATTGATCAACAACTGGCGGAAGCGCGGGACAAGCGCCGGTATCAGCTGAAAGACAAACGGCCGACCACGATCCAAACGCTGTTTGGAGAAGTGACGTTTCGACGGAACTACTACTATGATCGGCAGGCGGGGGCGTATACCTTCTTGCTGGATGCCGAACTGGGCTTTGATGGAGCGCAGTCGATCAGCCCTTGCCTCGAGGAAACGGCGGTCGAGTTGGCCGTAGAGTGCTCTTCCTACCGCAAAGCGGCCCGTACGTTGGAGTCGATCGTGGGG
>NZ_JXTG01000071.1 GCF_000833605.1 Anoxybacillus ayderensis
CGTAGTCAAGAAAACATCCGACGGAGCCAAAAGCTTTTGACGAAGACGTGCGTGCACGTCGAACGGAAAAAGCGAAGGCGTAGGAGGATGTTAGTTCGAAGCTAGACACAAGAAAAGCGTAGGCGACTACGCAACCCCTGTTATCTAGTTTTGAAGGAATAATCCTTCATCATATTGCTCGGTGACGATGGCGGAGAGGTCACACCCGTTCCCATCCCGAACACGGAAGTTAAGCTCTCCAGCGCCGATGGTAGTTGGCGGGACACCGCCTGCGAGAGTAGGACGTTGCCGGGCAAAGAAAAGAAAATGAGCCATTAGCTCAGTCGGTAGAGCATCTGACTTTTAATCAGAGGGTCGGAGGTTCGAGTCCTCCATGGCTCACCATGATGCGGGTGTGGCGGAATTGGCAGACGCACCAGACTTAGGATCTGGCGCCTCTGGCGTGGGGGTTCAAGTCCCTCCACCCGCATAATGCGGAAGTAGTTCAGTGGTAGAACACCACCTTGCCAAGGTGGGGGTCGCGGGTTCGAGTCCCGTCTTCCGCTCCAACATGCCTATGCCGGGGTGGCGGAATTGGCAGACGCACAGGACTTAAAATCCTGCGGTAGGTGACTACCGTGCCGG
>NZ_JXTG01000072.1 GCF_000833605.1 Anoxybacillus ayderensis
TCTTTGCCCGGCAACGTCCTACTCTCGCAGGCGGTGTCCCGCCAACTACCATCGGCGCTGGAGAGCTTAACTTCCGTGTTCGGGATGGGAACGGGTGTGACCTCTCCGCCATCGTCACCGAGCAATATGATGAAGGATTATTCCTTCAAAACTAGATAACAGGGGTTGCGTAGTCGCCTACGCTTTTCTTGTGTCTAGCTTCGAACTAACATCCTCCTACGCCTTCGCTTTTTCCGTTCGACGTGCACGCACGTCTTCGTCAAAAGCTTTTGGCTCCGTCGGATGTTTTCTTGACTACGTCAAGAACCGTTCTCCGCTTTTCTCATGTGCTTAGTTAAGTCCTCGATCGATTAGTATCCGTCAGCTGCACGTGTCGCCACGCTTCCACCTCGGACCTATCTACCTTGTCATCTTCAAGGGATCTTACTCGCTTGACGCGATGGGAAATCTCATCTTGAGGGGGGCTTCACGCTTAGATGCTTTCAGCGCTTATCCCTTCCGCACATAGCTACCCAGCTGTGCTCCTGGCGGAACAACTGGTACACCAGCGGTGCGTCCATCCCGGTCCTCTCGTACTAAGGACAGCTCCTCTCAAATTTCCTACGCCCGCGACGGATAGGGACC
>NZ_JXTG01000073.1 GCF_000833605.1 Anoxybacillus ayderensis
CCCTGTAGTCGAAACTTCGTTCCCTCCTGAGTGGATCCTGAGTACGGCGGGACACGAGGAATCCCGTCGGAAGCAGGGAGGACCATCTCCCAAGGCTAAATACTCCCTAGTGACCGATAGTGAACCAGTACCGTGAGGGAAAGGTGAAAAGCACCCCGGGAGGGGAGTGAAAGAGAACCTGAAACCGTGTGCCTACAAGTAGTCAGAGCCCGTTTATGGGTGATGGCGTGCCTTTTGTAGAATGAACCGGCGAGTTACGATCTCGTGCGAGGTTAAGTCGAAAAGACGGAGCCGCAGCGAAAGCGAGTCTGAATAGGGCGTATAGTACGAGGTCGTAGACCCGAAACCAGGTGATCTACCCATGTCCAGGGTGAAGGTAGGGTAATACCTACTGGAGGCCCGAACTCACGCACGTTGAAAAGTGCGGGGATGAGGTGTGGGTAGGGGTGAAATGCCAATCGAACTTGGAGATAGCTGGTTCTCCCCGAAATAGCTTTAGGGCTAGCCTCGAGTGAAGAGTCTTGGAGGTAGAGCACTGATTGGGCTAGGGGCCCTCATCGGGTTACCGAACTCAGTCAAACTCCGAATGCCAATGACTTATACTCGGG
>NZ_JXTG01000074.1 GCF_000833605.1 Anoxybacillus ayderensis
CGGTATTCGTTTTGTCCTTGTTCGGTTGTGCGCGCGATTGCAAAAGCGCTCGTCAAGCGAACAGAAGAAATCGTTTCTTGCATTTTATCCCCTTACTCGAATGGGAAAATGGAAGGAACGAATAACAAGATCAAGCTGATCAAACGTCGGGGATATGGATACAGAAATATCCAGCGTTTTGCATTACGGGTTCGGTTAGAAACGACTAACATACTTTAATGGCAGGTGCAAGTACATCTTTTGGTGATGAACCAGAAAAAAGAAACTGTTGAAATGTTTTACATTTTTAAATATAATAATATTCAGAAAATTTTAAAAGGTGGCTGTGATGAATATAAACAAATATATCCATAACCTAACAACAATTCTTACACCTTATTTCAACGTTTATCGGGATGAAAAGCTCGGCACATTGTCTTTACCTTTTTATGCTCATTATCACCGACGTGATGAGAAATATTTTATGACAAAAAAGTCGAAAATTTGGGCTGTTGAAAATGAGCAATTTATTTTTGTGTGGCAAAAAGAAAATATCGTGACAAAAGAAGACATCACACAATTCTCTCAAACATTTATCAATCATGTGCCGAACTACATATCCAACCA